>CAWBKI010000001.1:0-9931 GCA_963789315.1 uncultured Gemmatimonadaceae bacterium
CTGGCGCTCGCCACAAGCGGCGTCGCCATCTCCGCTTCGATCGTCACGGATTTCCTCTACATCATCGGCGCGAGCCTCGTCGTTGGCGGAGTCATCGGCGCGGCGTCGGCGGAAACGATCCGGCGCGTCTCCGAGCCGAGGCTCGAGGTCCTGCTCACGACTTTCGCCGCGTACGGTTCTTTCGTCGCCGCCCAGGCGGTGGGAGCGTCCGGCGTCATCGCTACGGTCGTGGCGGGACTGCTCTGCGGAAGTCGCAGCGGACGGCGTGGCATGAGCGCCGCCGCGCGCATCGCGACGTCGACCTTCTGGGACTACGCCGCGTTCACGCTCAACTCCTTTGTCTTCCTGTCGATCGGATTGATGGTGAAGCTGCCGACGCTGCTCGCGAGTTGGCGCCTCATCGTCGGGGCGTTCGTGATTGTCACGGTGGCGAGAGTGGTCATGACCTGGGTGTCGCCGTCGTCCTGCCGCCGAAGCTCAGACTGCCGCGGCGCTGGACGGCGATCCTTTCCTGGGGAGGGCTGCGAGGCGCGTTGTCGATGGTCCTCGCGCTCAGCATCCCCGAGTCGTTTCCGCAGCGAGACCTGTTGATCACCATGACGTTCGGCGTCGTGATCCTCTCGATCCTCATCCAGGGAGTCACGGTCGGCCCCACGCTGCGATGGCTCGGACTCCATGGTCACAAAGGAGATCACCCCGGCTACCTCGGCACCCAGCTGGCGCTGCTCAGCGCCCATTCGTCGCTCGAGGATGTCGAGCGGACCGGCGCGATGGTCGCGGCGAACGAGCCGATGCGCCGCGCGCTCGCCGAAGAGTACGACGAGCGGCTGCGGCGCGCGGAGCACGCGCTCAGTTGGCTGGGTACGCAGCTCGGAGGGGGAGAGGAGACCGCGCGGGCGGCCCGCCGGCTCCTTGCGACGACGGAACGGGAGCGGGTCGCCGAGGCATTCAAGTCCGGAGCGATCGACGAGGCGCAACGGGATCGCTGGCTGGAGGAGCTGCGCAGGCGATGGTGGGAAGTCGACGGAGACGGGGAACAGTACTATGTCGCGGGTGAGGCGCGACCGAATAGGGCACGCTCACGATCGAAGCAAATGAGGATTGACCGAAATCGCGCCGTCACAGCTCGACGCGTCTTCCGAGCTCGACAACTCGGCCCGCTGGAGCGCCGAAGTAGAGCGTCGCGCTCCGCTGTTGCGCTCAGCCAGCGAAAGAGCATCACGCGCCAGCGGACATGCGGCCGACTCCGCCGTCGCCGGCGGTACGACGGTCACCCGCCGAGAAGTACGCGTCGTCCGCGGGTCGTCGGAATGAAGGGCGCGCCGTTGGCGGCGACAGGGGCGGCTCGCTGATGATGCTCGGCACGTTCGGTTCCTCGATGAACCTGTAGTCGGCGACGACCGACGAAACCGAGCCGCAGCCGGCCAGCCGAGTCGATCGGTGCGGCGCACGCGGGGCACGTCTTCGTGGAAACCTTGAGCAGAACGACAGTTCGTGCAGCACCTGGTCGTGTTGCAGGTGGTGGAGGAGTGCGAGAGGCACGCATCGACGTGGGCGCGAGAAACATGGTGACGCTGTGCACGCGGTGCGGCGGATCGTGGGACAAGCTCGTGAGAAGTCGTCGACGGGCACGCCCTGATCCGCGTCACTCGAATGAGCAGCCGCGGCCGACGTACCAGGTCAGATCGCCGTGAACACTATCGCGCCGATGACGACTGGCAATCATCCGCCGTCGAGGAACTGAAGGCGTTCGCCACGACGAAAGGTAGATCCGCGATGAGGAATCTGCCCGCGTCAACGGCGATGCGCCACCGCGGCCAGTGGAACCGCGATCGCGCCACGATCCCGAAGAGAACCGTGGTGACCGCCATCGTCGTCGAGACCGCGAGTCCGAACGCGGCGGCCAGCCGGTCGGACGATCGGAACGCGAGGACAACGCCGACTGTCGCCGCGAACGACAGCGAATTCAGACTCGGCAGGTAAATCTGCCCAATCGCCGACCCGGACGTATGCACGACGTTCACGCGCGGCGCGAAGCCGAGTTGCGCCGCTTGCCGTGTGAGCGAGAAGACGGCCGCGATGAGCGCCTGCGACGCGATGATGGTCGCCGCCGTCGCGAGCGCGACCATCGGATAGAGAACGCCTTCCGGAACCATCGAGTAGAACGGACGGGATGCGGCGCCCGGATTCTGAAGCAGAAGGGCCGCCTGGCCGAGATAGTTGAGCGTCAGCGCGGGGAGGGCGAGCGCGAACCACGCGATCCGAATCGGGCGCGGACCGAAGCGTCCGATGTCTGCGTACAGCGCTTCCCCGCCGGTAAGGCACAACACGACGGCGCCGAGCGCCAAGAAGCCGCGCGGTCCGGCGTGCGAAAAGAAACGCACGGCGTACCACGGATTGACGGCCTCGAGCGCCACGGGATTCTGTGCGAGCGAGTGGACGCCGAGAATGGCGATGACCACGAACCACGTGCCGAGGATCGGACCGAAGATGCGGCCGACTCGCCCGGTGCCGCGCCGTTGCAGGGCGAAGAGTCCGACGAGGATAACGATGGTGAGCGGCACGACGAACCGCTGGAATGCCGGCGTCGCGATTCGAATTCCTTCGACCGCGCTGAGTACCGAGATGGCGGGCGTGATCACGCCGTCGCCGTAGAGCATCGCCGATCCGAACAAACCGAGCGTGATGACGAACTTCGCCCGGTGCACGTGAATTCGGTCGCCGAGGAACAGCGCGAGGAGGGCGAGCACGCCGCCCTCGCCGCGATTCCCCGCGCGCATGAGCACCGCGACGTACTTGAGGCTCACCATCAGCACCAACGACCACAAGAACAACGACGCGATGCCGAGCACGTTTTCCGGAGTCGGCGCGACGCCTCGCCGGCCGTGAAACGCCTCCTGCATCGCGTACAGCGGGCTCGTGCCGAGGTCGCCGAAAACGACGCCGAGGGCCGCGACCGTGGCGAGCCCGAGCGCGGGCCCCGCCACTGGGCGCTCTCGCGTCCGTGTGTCCGAGAGCAAGCTCGACCCGGCTACGGAGTGCGCCACACTCGCCTCGTGGACGAAGACTAGGGTCCGCCGCTATAGCTTCACCAGCAATGCAAAGTTGAGGCGCGTCTCGGCCCGCCGCAGGTCGGGGAAAAAGCCCGGCACGAACAAGCCCGCCAGTCCCTGATTACCACCGACCGGCGTCACACCGCCCGGTCCCGAGAAGTAGGGCACGTTCGACTCGCGGTGATCAAGCTCGAACCGGAACGTGGTGAACTGATCCGGCATGTAGTCGAGTGTGAGCGATAGGTCCCATGCCTTGAACGCGTCGCCCGGATTCTCGGTGAAGTACGGGGTTCCCGAGAACGCGGTGGCGCCGTTTATCGGCGGTAGCAGCACGAGATATCGGCCCGGGTTGTCCATGGCGCCGCCGCCGAGCGTGAGACCAAAGTGATCGTGCGCGAACCACGCGCGGTCGTAGAGCATGTATCCGAGAAAATTCTGTCTCGGATTGTTCAGCGCCCCGCCGCAGCTGACACCGGCGCCGCTCTCGCACCCGGCGTCGGCCGTGAGCGAGAACGCGGCTTTGTCGAAGGCTTTCGTGCTATCGTCGTAATACTTGATCTCGAGACTGTTGTCCGTGTGAATGCGCCGGCGCTGCGGAACGCCGAGCAAGTCGTGCCCGTAGTAGTCGTTCGTGAGCATCGAGACCGCGCCGTTCGGCCGATACAGGATTTGCGCGCCGATACCCGGGCTCGAGTTGAACATGCCGTACGACTGCCAGCCGTTGATCAACCAAGGCTCGATCTTGAGATGCTCGGTCGGAAAGAACTGCGCGCGGATGCCGGTGAAGAACCACGGTGTGTTCGACGACACGTATGACGGCTGATATGCCCAATTGTCGAAGTTGTAGAAGCTGAAAAGGCCGATGTACGACAAGAAGATGCCGGCGTCGAGATTGATGCCGTTCATCGCGTTCCAATGGCGTCCGCCGTAGGCTTCCGACAGGTATCGATAGGCGTCGTCGAGTTGCCATTGGCCGCGCCCCGGGCTGGCATCGTTCCGCGGCGTCATCGTGGAGTACATCCCGAACTGCGTCATCAAACGACCGCGCACGAATCCGCAGTGAAAGTCGCCGCCGACGCCGAGCTGCTGGACCTGCAGCTCACTCGTTCGTCCGGACTCCGACGTGCCGACGAGCGTGTGGTCCGACGGATTGTTGAAGTCCCTGATGAAGCTCACGTCGGCGCGAAACTCCCCGGTGAAGTAGGAGGTGCTGATCGGCGAGTCAGTCGTTCGCGGGTTTCCGTTCATCCAGGTGAAGTCGGCGAACGAGAATGGGTCGGGCTTCTTGCCCGTCGTGTCGGTGCTACATCCGGCCTGTGCGCCGGCAGTCGAGCCGATGAATTGCAACCCTGCGACGAGCGCGAGCCCCGCGAGGGCAGAGGTGGGTTCCATTTCTTGAACGCGCTGTCGAGCGCGACGTTGAGCAGGAGGACGTTGACGCGCGGCTCGCCAAGGAATCCGAACTGTCGCCCCTCGACGTGCGCGTCGACGAGCGCGCGCACACGGGTCGAGTCGACGCCGCGCGCGCGAGCCACGCGCGCGACTTGTAGGTAGGCGTTGGCCGGCGAGATGTCGGGGTCGAGCCCTGATGCGGACGACGTCACCATGTCGGAGGGGATGCTTCCCTTGATCGCGCCGTCGTTCTTCACCGCGCTGTCCACGGCTCGGGCGATGAGCGTGTCGGCCAGCTTGCGGTCGGTCGGACCCTTGTTCGTCCGCCGACGATGCGGTGGCGTCGTAGCCGTTGCCGGCGGCCGACGGCCGCGGGTGGAAGTATTCGGGCCTCGTGAACGGCTGCCCGATCAGCGCGCTTCCGACAACCCTGCCGTTGACGGCGACGAGCGATCCGTTCGCTTGACGCGGGAAGAGCAGTTGCGCGAGCCCGGTGACGACGCCCGGATAGACGGCGCCGGTGATGACGCAGAACACGAGTGTCATCACGATCGCGGGGCGAAGCTGCTTGCGAACCATGTTCATACCGTCCTCTGCGTCCTCTGCGTCTCTGCGGCGAGTAGTTGCGGCACCGAGCTCACGATGCGAGATGTGCGATCACCAGCAGCACGTCGATCAGCTTGATGCCGACGAACGGCACGACGAGTCCGCCGACGCCGTAGATGAGCAGATTGCGGCGCAGGATCGCCGCGGCCGGGGCCGGCCGATACGTCACGCCGCGCAGCGCGAGCGGAATCAGCGCGATGATGATCAGCGCGTTGAAGATCACGCTCGCCAGGATCGCCGATTGCGGCGAGTGCAGGCGCATGACGTTGAGCATCTGAAGGACGGGATACGTCGTGACGAACATCGCCGGGATGATCGCGAAGTACTTCGCGACGTCGTTGGCGATGGAGAACGTCGTCAGCGACCCGCGCGTCATGAGCAGCTGCTTCCCGATCTCGACGATCTCGATGAGCTTGGTCGGATTGGAATCGAGGTCGATCATGTTGCCCGCCTCTTTCGCCGCCTGCGTGCCGGTGTTCATCGCGACGCCGACGTCGGCCTGCGCCAGCGCCGGCGCATCGTTCGTGCCGTCGCCGGTCATCGCGACGAGGCGCCCGCCGGCCTGCTCGCGCTTGATCAGCGCCATCTTGTCTTCGGGCTTCGCCTCGGCCAGGAAGTCGTCGACGCCCGCTTCCTTGGCGATCGCCGCCGCGGTGAGCGGATTGTCGCCGGTGATCATCACCGTGCGAATGCCCATCGCGCGCAGCCGGTCGAAGCGCTCGCGGATGCCGCCCTTCACGACGTCCTTGAGATAGACCACTCCCAAGACGCGGGCGGCGTGCGCCGCGCCGTTGGCCTGCACACCGTTCGCCTTTTCAGCGACGACAAGTGGCGTTCCGCCCTCCATGCCGACGCGATCGACGGTCGTCTCGAGGTCCGCCGGCGTAATGCCGCCCTGCTGCCTGACCCACGCGCAGCACCGCGTCGCCCGCGCCCTTGCGAACCTGATATCCCTCGGCATCCACGCCGCTCATCCGCGTGCTCGCGCTGAACGGAATGAACGTGACGTCGCGATGCCCGTCGTGTTCACCCCCGACCTCGCGCGCGCGAATGCCGAACTTGATCCTTCGCCAGGACGACGATGCTGCGCCCCTCGGGCGTCTCGTCGGCGAGCGACGCGAGCTGAGCGCGATCCGCGAGCAGTTGTGACGGCACGCCGGCCACGGGCAGGAACTCCGACGCCTGTCGGTTGCCGAGCGTTATCGTGCCGGTCTTGTCGAGCAGCAGCGTGTTCACGTCGCCGGCCGCCTCGACGGCGCGTCCGCTCATCGCGATCACGTTCTGCTGGATCATCCGGTCCATTCCGGCGATGCCGATGGCCGAGAGCAGGCCGCCGATGGTCGTCGGGATGAGGCACACGAGCAGCGCGATGAGGATCGGGATCGTCGTCGCGCCGCCGCTGTAGATCGCGAACGGCTGGAGCGTCGCCACGGCGAAGAGGAAGATGATCGTGAGGCCGGAGAGCAGGATCGTGAGCGCGATCTCGTTCGGCGTCTTCTGGCGCGACGCACCCTCGACGAGCGCGATCATGCGGTCGAGGAACGTCTCGCCCGGGTTGGCGGTGATGCGAACGACGATGTAGTCGGAGAGGACCTTCGTTCCTCCAGTCACCGCCGAGCGGTCGCCGCCGCTCTCGCGAATCACCGGCGCGGTCTCGCCCGTGATCGCGCGATTCGTCCACCGACGCGACGCCTTCGACAACCTCGCCGTCGCCGGGAATGACGTCTCCCGGCAGGCAGACGACAAGCTCGCCGCGGCGCAGCGACTCGCCGCTCACCTCCTCGTAGCGGGTCCGATCGAAGTGGCGCATTCTTCGTGAGCAGTCGCTTGGCCAGCGTCTGCGTGCGCGACTTCCGCAGCGTGTCGGCCTGCGCCTTGCCGCGGCCCTCGGCCATCGCTTCGGCGAAGTTCGCGAACAGGACGGTGAACCAGAGCCACAGGGCGATCTGGAGCGTGAATCCCCAGTCGCCGCGGCCCTCGACGAGGTCTCTGAGACAAGACCGCGGTCGTGTACGCCGTGCCGACGAGCACGACGAACATCACCGGGTTCCGCACCATGTGGCGCGGATCGAGCTTGCGAAACGCGTCGCGGATCGCGCGTCGCACGATGGTCGGGTCGAAGAGCGGGCGCTTGCGACTCGCCGGCTGGCGTTGGCCACCCGGGCGCGCGACCATGCGCGACTCGGCGCCGGCGGCTGGAAGGGTGGGGATGGTCGTCATGGTCAGAACACCTTTCCGCAGTTCATCCACAGATGCTCGACGACCGGACCGAGCGAGAGGGCGGGGAAGAAGGTGAGCGCGCCGACGATCACCACGACGCCGATCAGCAGGACGACGAACAGCGGCGCGTCACCGGAAACGTCCCCGCCGGTCGCCGGCGACGATCTTCTTCTCGGCGAGGAATCCGGCGAGCGCGAGCATCGGGACGATCATCGCGAAGCGCCCGATGAGCATCGTGAGGCCGAGCAGCGTGTTGTAGTAGTAGGTCGAGCCGGTGAGCCCGGCGAACGCGCTGCCGTTGTTGCCGGCCGTCGACGTGAACGCGTAGAGGATCTCGGACAGTCCGTGCGGACCCGCGTTGTTGAGCCCTTCGAGCCCGCGGCGGCGAGCACCGACGATCGCCGTCATCATGAGGATGACCGCGGCGAAGATGAGCACGTACAGCATCGCCATCTGGACTTCGCGCGCCTGGATCTTCTTGCCGAGGTACTCGGGCGTGCGGCCGACCATGAGGCCGGCGATGAACACGGTCAGCACGACCATCACCAGCATGCCGTACAGTCCGGCGCCGACGCCGCCGAACACGACCTCGCCGAGCTGGATGTTGACGAGCGGGACGAGGCCGCCGAGCGGCGTGAACGAGTCGTGCATCGCGTTGACGGCGCCGCACGACGCGTCGGTGGTGACGGTGGCGAAGAGCGCGGAGTTGGCGATGCCGAAGCGCACCTCCTTGCCCTTCCATGTTGCCGCCGGGATTCGTCGCGGTCGTCACGAGGTCGATGCCGCGCGCCGCGTGGATCGGGTTGCCGCGCGCCTCGGCCCAGTACGCCGTGGTCGACGCCGCCGAAGAACAGCACGAACATCGCCGCCCAGACGGCCCAGCCGTGCCGCTGGTTCTTCACCATCCGGCCGAGCATGTACGTGAGCGCCGACGGGATCGCGAAGATCGCGAACATCTGCCAGAAGTTGCGACCACGGCGTCGGGTTCTCGAACGGATGCGCCGAGTTCGCGTTGAAGAATCCGCCGCCGTTCGTGCCGAGCTGCTTGATCGCCTCCTGGCTCGCGACCGGACCCATGGCGATCGTCTGCTTCGCGCCCTCGAGCGTCGTGACGTCGAGGTAAGTGGTGAAGTTCTGGATCACGCCCTGCTGCACGAAGAACAGCGCGAGCACGATCGAGAGCGGCAACAGGACGTAGAGCGTGCCGCGGACGAGGTCGACCCAGAAGTTGCCGAGTCTGCCCGGCGGATCTGCGCGCGCGATGCCGCGCACGAGCGCCACGGCCAGCGCGATGCCGACCGCCGCCGACGCGAAGTTGTGGAACGCCAGCTGGGTCATCTGCGAGAAGTACGACATCGTCGTCTCGCCCGCAGTACGACTGCCAGTTGGTGTTCGTCGTGAACGACGCCGACGTCTCGAACGCCTGGCGATCGGACGACCGCCGCGAGATGCTGCGGATTGAGCGGCAGCACGTGCTGGAGGCGCAGGACGACGTACGTCAGCAGCATGGACGCCAGCGCTGAAGATCAGCATCGACGCCGCGTAGCGCGTCCAGTGCTGATCCTCGCTCGGGTCGACGCCGCAGACGCGGTAGATGGCGCGCTCCACCGGCGCGAGCCAGCGATACGGATCCGTCGTAGACGCGCACCAGATACATCCCGAGCGGCTTCGCGACGAGCAGCACGCAAAGGCGAGAAGAAGAGGATCTGAAGCCAGCCGTTGATGGTCAGGGTTCGTCAGAACTTCTCCGGACGCAGCAGCGTGTAGACCAGGTAGGCCAGCATGGCGACGGCGACGAGGCCGGCGATCCAGCTCTCGATTGTCATCGCGCGTTCCCGTCAGGCGAGCGCACGACGTCGGCGCCTCGGCCGAGCCGATCGCACCCCTCGACGTAGAGGAGCATGAGCGCGAAGAAGAGAACCGTTCCAGCGACGTACAGTAGGTCGATCATCTGTGACATCCTTGAGGCGTGGTCAGGCGCATCGAAGAGCATGGCTGACGCCAGAAACGCTACCGGACGCGGCACAAGGAGCGCACAAAGAGCGCACGCGCCGGCATAAAGAAGCCGCAAAGCGCGCGAACCCTTTACGGGTTTTTTATGGTGCGGCGGGTATGAGTTTGTGCGGCGTTTACGAGCGAACTCGTACGTTCGAAGCGTCGCCTTTCATTCCCCGCATGATCGCGTTCCCCGACTCGATATCGTCATCGCCAGGCCCGCTCGCCGACCCTTCCTCTTGTGTCGGGCTCGAGGCGGCGCAATCGTTTGCTGAACGGCTCGCCGATCTCCCGGCGTTGGCCTGGCTCGAGGTCGGCCGCGCATTGTTGCGCGTTCGGTCGTCGAACACGCCGCGCGTCACGGCGTCCGCGATGCTTGCGGCGACGATCGATTGTCGCGGCCTCGCCGTCGCCGCGTGGTACGCGTGCGACGCGATCGAGACATCGGCGTTCTACGCCAGCCGCGCGAAACGCTGGACGCCGAGCGAACGCCGCGCCCTTGCCGCGGCGCACGCGGCAGCCGAAGAGGCCGCCCTCGCGCTCCTTGCTCGACAGTTCGTGCCGGCCGCCGACTGCGCGGCGCTAGTCGCGCCGTTCGAGCCGCTGGCGCGAGAGGCTCTATCGAGCGGGCTGGTATCCGTAACCGCGCGCCATCGACACGGCGG
>CAWBKI010000002.1:0-307657 GCA_963789315.1 uncultured Gemmatimonadaceae bacterium
CGGGGACGCCGGCATTGCGGAGAAAAAGTCCGTCGGTCGCGCCGGTTTCCATGATCGGCACGATCGGCACGTTCCCCCAGACAGCCTTGACCGACGCTTCGACCGCCGAGAACACGTCCGGCCGGAGGGGCGACGCGGGGCTCGGCCTCGCGGTGTCGATCGGCACGAGATGGACTCCTGTGTCGCCGATCGCGCGGACCAGAGCCTGTTCGACGGCCGCGGGGTCGTCGCCGGGGAGCATGCGGCAGTTGACCGTCGCGGTGGCGGATTGCGGCAGTGCGTTCGGCGCGTGGCCGCCGGTCAGCATCGTCGCGACGCAGGTCGTGCGCATCAACGCGTTGTAGAGAGGCGTCGCGCTGAGCCGAGCGATCGCGGCCGGTGTCGCGGTTCCCGCGCCGACGGCTCGCATGTCGGCGGCGACCTGCGGCGCGACAGTGGACGCCGCCTGCGTGAAATACTTCTTCACGACGTCGTTGGGCTTCGCCGGAAACTCGTACGCGCCCACTCGGCCCAGCGCCGCGGCCAACTCATAAATGGCGTTGTCCTTGCGCGGCAGCGAGCTGTGGCCGCCCGGATTTCTCGCCGTGAGCGACACCGAGTGGAACACCTTCTCGGCGGCCTGAACGTCGAACAACGTGTGCTTGCCGTTCTCCAGCTCACCGCCGCCCGCATCGACGTTGATCACGTACTCGGCGTCGATGAGCGGCTTCTTGTTAGCGATCAGCCATTGAACGCCGTTGTACGGCATGCCGCCTTCTTCGCCGGCGGTGAGCGCGAGGATGAAGTCGCGGTCTGGAACGAACTTCTCTTGTTTCATTCGCAGTAGAGCGGTCACGAGCATCGCCGCACCGCCCTTCACGTCCTGCGTGCCGCGTCCGTAGTAGTAGCCGTCCTTCTCCGTCAGCACGAACGGATCGTAGGTCCAGTCGTCGCGCTTCGCCTCGACGACGTCGAGATGCGCGAGGAGCAGCACGGGTTTGTGCGCGCCCGTGCCGCGGTATCGCACGATGAGATTGCGATTCTTCGGCGTCGGGCCGACGACCTGATCGTCTTCAGCGGCAAAGCCGGCGTCCTTGAAGCGCACCTGGAGCTGCTCGGCGGCGACCGTGGTGTTGCCGACGGATGCCGTGGTGTTCGTCTCGATCAGCTCGCGGAGGATCGCGTGGCCGAGCTGGTGGTAGTCGGAACGCGACGGCTGTTGCGCAAGCGCCGGCGTCGCGATCAGGAGCAACGCGGAGAGCGATCGTGTGATCATGGAGTGACTCCGGAGTGGACTCCGGCGAGCGCCGCGACGAGCAGCGCCGCCCATTGTGGACCGAGATACCCGTTCGGCCCGTCGTCGAACCATTCGCCGAGCGAGTGCGCGCCTTCCGCGTCGCCCCCACCGTTGATGCGGATGGCGGGGATGCCGAGCGAGATCGGAATGTTCGCGTCCGTGCTCGACGCGGTCGTGGACGAGGTGAAGCCGAGCGCCTTGCCGGCGGCGAGCGCGGTCTGCACGATCGGCGCGGCGTCGGCTTGGCCGCCGGTCGGACGAATGCCGATCGTGTCGACGACGAGCGAGATCTTCGCCGCCGCCGCGCGCGGCCCGGGCCACCGCGCGTTCTCGGCGTTGAGCGCCTGGTGGATGATGCGTTGCACTTGCGCATCGACGGCCGCGAGCGACTTCGCGTCTTCGGAGCGCATGTCGACTTCCATGGATGCTTCGCCGGCGATCGAGTTGACCGACGTGCCGCCCTGGATCACGCCGACGTTGAAGGTCGTTTTGGGATTCGCGGGAACTTGAATGTCGGAGATCCCCGCGATCGCGCGGCCGAGCGCGTGGATCGGATTCGGAATGCCGAACGCGGCGTAGCTGTGGCCGCCCGGTCCTTTGTATGAAACCCGGTAGCGATGGCTGCCGACCGCGCGGCTCGCGATGCCGAGCCCCGCGTCGTCGACGGAGATGAAGTAGTCGACTTTTCCTTTGAGCTCTTTGCTGAAGAGATTCCGCATGCCGCGCAGGTTGCCCGGCCCTTCCTCGCCGACGTCGCCGACGAAGTAGACGGTGCCGTTGGTCTGCACGCCGGCTTTCTCGAACGCGCGGACGACGGCGAGAACGACGGCGAGCCCGCGGTCGTCGTCGCCGATGCCTGGGGCGCGGAGCTTGGTGCCGTCGTGTTTGACGGTGACGTCGGTGCCTTCGGGGAAGACTGTGTCGAGGTGTCCGGCGATGACGACTGTCGGGCCGGTGCCGACGCCGCGCCGCTCGGCGATGACGTTGCCGGCGGTGTCGACGCGGATGTTCTTGAGGCCGAGGGCTTCGAGGCGTTTTTTGAACTCAGCGCCGCGTTTGGATTCTTTGAATGGCGGCGAGGGGATGGCCGTCAGCTCGACCTGTTGTTGGAGCGTCCAGGCGTTGTCGGTCTTGAGGATGTCGAGGGCGGCGCGGACTTTCGCGTTCGACGAGGGGATGGGGAGTTGGGCGAGGGCGGTCGTCGAGGCGAAGAGGAGCGCGGCGAGGGGGAGGTGGGGGGAGGTGTGCATGCGACCAACGTATCGAGCCGGATGCGCGGGGTGAAGCATGGTCCGGCTTGCCGGAGGTAGGAGGCAGGCTTTGAACCCGGTCCTTGGAGCCAAACCGTGCCTGCGCTCCTAGCCCTGGTTCGAGACTCCTGCCTCCTACCTTGCCCGCCGTTACGCCGGCGGCGGTGCAGCAGGTGCGACCGGCGTGGCCGTCACAGTTACCGGCACGATAGGCGATGATGGAGTCGGCGCCGGGGCCGGGCTAAGTGCCCGCGCCGCCTGCTCTACGCCGACTACCGGCCCGCCTCTCGAGTCGACCCGCCGCGCCTTCCTCCACTCGGCCAACAAGCCGCTGTGCGCGACGTCCGCCGAGAGAATCGGGACGACGAAGTCGTTGAGCGCCTTGAACGCCAGGCGCGCGCGATTCTCGAGGTCCTTGAGCGTTCCGGTGGCGCTGGAACGCTGACCACGCGCCGCGGCCCGTGTGTCAATCGACGTCTTCACCGCGTCGGCCGCCGCGGTGAGCGTCGCGATGAAATCCTGCGACAGCCCCGCGTCGATGAAAACCTGCGCGTACGGCTGCGCCGCTTCCGCCATGCCGTGCGCGTGGGCGAGCAGACTGACGATGCGGGTGTTCGGACTCGGCATCGTCATCGCTTGGAAGTTGGGGACGGTCCTCAACTTCGCCCGCGCGACCGACGCGATCGGCTGCATGTGATTCAGTCGAAGCGCGAGCCGCAGCGCGCGCTGCTTCGCGGTCTCTCCGATCGCGTTGACGCGCCCCGCGGCTTGTTGGCCGCCGCTGTTGCCGAGTGCATCGACGATCGCGTCGAGGTCGGCGCGCATTCCCGACCTGTTGATGGTGCCCAACAGTGCGTCGTTGGTGATCAGGAACGCCTGGATGCGGCGTCCCGTGTTGTAGATCCGTTCTTGTAAACTGTTCAAGTGTCCTCCGACACATGAGTGATTGGCTGAACTGCTGTCGACCTGTCTTGCGGTCCCGCTGAACTGCGTTTCCGAACGATTGACGCCGTTGTCTTGCCTCCTTGGTTGTCGTTTCGGTGAGTTGATGCTCGCTTCAGACGTGTCGACGTCGTCTTCACGAGCTCCAACGTGAGCGGTTCGCGCGCGAGTGCGTGGCACCTCCTTTGTGATGGGGGTTGAGATCGGCCGGATGCGGACCGTTCCGCGCCGAGTGAACGGTGTACGCCGTCGAGTGAACGACGAAGACCGTCGAGTGAACGGTGAACACGGTTGAGTGAATGCGTGCGATGGTCGAGCGACCCAATCGACCTCGAGAACGCCGCGTCAACGCGCGCGAAAGGTCGCGGAGCGGCGAGTAGTGCCCCCTACACCCACGCCTACTCGGCGAAGTCGGCGGCGCGAGTCCCCTCTACTTAGTGGTTCAGCACTCGGCAGGCGCTTTGGTCCAAACCTGTGAGCCTGTGAGAGCCCCTCCTACTTGGGTAATAGCGCCGACCCCTGTTTTGGCGTCACATGTCATTTTGTCAGCAGTCTCTCAACTGGCAAATAACGGGCTTGAGCGAAAACGCGCGTCACGCGAGCGTCACGCGGAGGGCGCGTCCGACTCCGAATGACGCTCGCGTGACATTTTCGGGTGTTTTCCGAAGGGTGCGACTGACGCCAAAGTGGGGGGCGGCGCTATTACCCAAGTAGGAGGGTTGTGGTCTCGGGTCGCGGACAGACTCTAGTAGAGCCAGTGCGCTGCGGCGTAGACCGCGAGGCCCACGGACGCCGAGATCGCGACAACCAACGCAATTGACTTTCGGCGCGACTTCAGGAGCGGCATCACTGCGCCGGTCTCGGGCACCCTCACTCCTGTTTCTCCACCCTCGAACGCGGCGACGAACGCACCCATGCCGACAAAGCGATCTGCCGGTACGACCGCCATTGCTTTTTCGAGCACGCGCTCGATGGCCGCCGGCACATCCGGACGGTACACGCTGATACTCCTTGCGGGGTGCCGAAACCGCAGCGCGATCGTCGATTCTTGCGTCGGACCCTGAAACGCCGGGAGCCCGGCGAGCATCTCGTACACCACGCACGCGAAGGAGAATTGGTCGCTGCGGCCGTCGAGTTGGTGCTCGCCGCTCGCCTGCTCTGGACTCATGTACGCCGGAGTGCCGCGCACGATGCCCGAGGACGTCGTCGAGTCGCCGGTCACTCGATCGACGGCCCGCGCGATGCCGAAATCCGACAGATATGCCTCGTCGCCGGAGAAGAGAATGTTCTCCGGCTTCACGTCGCGGTGGATGAACCCGAGTTCGTGCGCGTGGTGAAGCGCCGAGCCGATCGCGCGCACGACGTCGACGACAGATTCGACCGGGAGCTGTCGGTCCTTTTCCATGCGAGTCCGCAGCGAGCCGCTCTCCATGTGCGGCATCACCAGGAAAAGGTCCGCGCCGAATTGGCCTGAGTCGAGAATCGGCGTGATGTGAGGATGACGGATCCCGGCGTTCATCCGAAACTCGCGCAGGAACCGATCGGCCGCGACGCTCTCCACCAACTCGCGGCGCAGAACCTTCAGCGCCACCGACGTCGACGTCGTCGTGTCGTGCGCGAGATAGACGGTCGCCGTTCCCCCGCGGCCGAGCTCGCGTTCTATCGTGTACCGACCTGCGAACGTGCCAGAAGGAGGGGTCTGCGAAGGCATTGGGGGGGCGGGGAGCCGGCGTCGGCGATTGGACCGTTCAGTCGCACAATACCCGTCGGGTCCGAGGTACGCTAGGCAACTCGCCGCGACACGTCCGTCCGAAATATCGCCGAGATCAGAATCAACAAAGATGGACGGCCGTCGCCTTGAACCCCGCGACGATCTCCCGTCCCACCTCCAGCGACAGCTCCCGGACCGACCGTGCCGTCACGGCGGCCACGATCGGGGTGCCGCTCGCCTCTACGGTCACCTTGCTCAATGCGCCCGCCGGGACGATCTCCACTATGCGTCCGCGGAATTGGTTCTGCATAGACGACATCGAGGGTTCGACCGACAGCGACACTTCCTCGGCGCGGATGACCGCGTGGGCGGGGCCCGGCACCACGTCCCCCAGGGCGTAAAAGGTCAGCCCGCCGGTCGTGAACGCGACCGGAAGCTCGGCGAACTGGTTCTCGGCCGCGTCCCGGAAGTCGGGCGCCTCGGCGCGGATCGGGCGCGCGGTCCCCGCGAACACATTCTCGACACCCAGGAAGTCGGCGATGTACGGCGAGGCCGGGCGATGGAACACGTCGGCCGGGTCGCCCTTCTGCACCACGTGTCCGCGATCCAGCACGATCGCGACGTCGCCGAGGACGCCGGCTTCGGCGAAGTCGTGCGTCACTTGCAGAACGGTAAATCCTCGTTCGAAATACGTCGCGCGCAGTTGGCGACGCGTCGCGCCCCTCGTCCGCGGGTCGAGCGCGCTGAACGGCTCGTCGAGCAGCAGCACCTCGGGCTGCGCCGCGATCGCGCGGGCGATGGCGACGAGTTGTCGTTCGCCGCCGCTCAGCGACGCGACCGACGCGATCGTCGAGCGGCTCGACGCCGAATCGGTCGGCCGCATCGTCCGCGTCGCCTGGCTCGCCGCACCGTACTCGACGTTCTCGCGAACCGTCAGATGAGGAAACAGGTATGCGTGCTGATAGACGATCCCGAGCCGCCTGCGCTCGGGCGGCGCGATTCGTCACGTCCTCGCCGCGCAGGATGATCTGCCCCGACGTCGCTCGCGTGACGCCGGCGATCGTCTCGAGCAGCGTCGTCTTTCCCGCTCCGGCCGGTCCGATCACGACGCCGTATCCGCCGTCGGCGACGTCGAACGTGATGTCGTCAAGTGGAAATTGCCCGACGCGCGAATTGACGAGCCGGAGCGAGATCATTCGGTCAGCGTCCGCTGTCGAGCCGTCCGGCGTCAGCGGTCCACGCGTGCGATTCTTCTCAACGCGCGCAGCGCGGCCAGCGGAATGAGCGCGAGGAGCACGAGCACCGCGGCGACCGGCAGCGCCTCGTTCAACCCGTAGCGCGGTGAAACGATCGTAGCTCAACACGCTCGCGACTTTCGGATTGTACGTGAGGATCACGATCGCGCCGAACTCGCTCACCGCGCGCGCCCACATCACGATCGCCGCCGCCGTGAGGCCGCGCGCCGAGAGCGGCAGCGTCACGCGGCGAAACGCGCGCCACGCGTCGTCGCCGAGCGTGCGAGCGACCGACTCGTAGCGCGCATCGACGCGCGCGAACGATTCCCGCGCCGCGCTCACGTAGAGCGGCGCCGAGACGAAGAGCATCGCGCAGACGATTCCCGTCGGCGACCCGGCCACGCGGATTCCCGCGGCGTAGAGCGCCGAGCCGACCGCGCTCGCGCGGCCGAGCACGAGCAGCAAAGCGATGCCCGCCACCGGATGCGGAATGACGAGCGGAAGATCCATCATCGCCGCGAGAAACGCCTTGCCGCGGAAGTGTCGCCGCGCGAGGAGATACGCGATGCGGCGTGCCGCCGACGATCCCGAGCAACGTCGCCGTCGTCGCGGTGAGCGCCGTGAGCAGCAGCGACTGCGCGCAGCTCCGAATCGCCGGCGAGCGCCGCGAGGCCGCGCGCGCCGCCGGCGCCGACGAGCCCCACGACTGGCCCCAGATGAACAGCAAGAAGACGGACGAGACCACGGCGACGACTACCGACGTCAAGGCACCCCGCGCCACGAGCGGGCGACGCGCGGCGGCCGGCGACGACTCGCCGACGCTAGCGGCTGTCGCCACCGCGGAGGCTCGCGGGAGCTCCCGCCCCGTGCACGACAGGACTGGCGATCATGTCCACGTGCGCGTCGCGCAGTTGCTTCAGCACGGTGGGCGAGAACAGATACGCGACGAACCGGTTGGCGACTCGCCGGGTGCGGCGCGGCCCGCGGGACCGTCATTCCGTAGAGAATCGGTTCGCCACGCACCGTTGTCGTCGTACCGGGCGAGGCGCCGCGCACCTGCACGGACACGCTCTCGTATTCCTTCTCGCGTTGGGCGTCGCCGAGGTCGATCTCCGGCGGCAGCGCGACGAAGCGGAACCCGTTCGACTCGGCGACCGACTGATAGTCGTAGATGTAGTCCAGCTCTCCGGCGGCGAGCAGCGCCGCGAGCTCGGCGGCGTTCGGCCGATGTTGCGATCGGGCGCGTGCTCGAGCAGCGACGTCGCCAGGCCGGGTTTCTTGTAAAATCGCTCGGCGAGCTGGAACATCAGCAGCGTGCGGTAGCCGACGGGGGCGAGGTTCGGATCGGTGCGGCCGATTTCGACGTCGCTCCGCTGGAGGATCGACGTCCAGTTCTCCGGCGTGATTTCGCCGGCGTGTTTGGACTTGGCGGTGTAGGCGACGACCATCCGGTTGCGCGCGAAGTCGGCGTACCAGGTGGCGTACTTCGGAACGAGGTAGCGCGGGAAGACGTCGGCGTCGGCCAGGAGCAGGACGTCGGGAATGCGGTGCAGGTCCGTGATCTTGCGCACGTGCTCGAGCGAGGCGCCGCTTTCCCGTTGAATCACGATCCCCGTCTGCGCGGTAAACGCGTCGAGAACGGGTTGCAGCGGTTCGTCAAGCTGGCCGCGACGAAGAGCACGAGGGTGTCGGCGGCCGCCAGAAGTCCAATCATGGCTTAAAGAAAGCCCCAACGAGGGGGGCGCGCCACGGAGGAAACTTTCGCCATCTTTCTACGTCGTGGTCCCCAGCCTGTTGCTCTCTCAAAAACCCAACTCATGTCTGATCTGGCAATCGACATTCGCAAGGTCGTCAAGCGCTTCGGCGACCACGTCGCCGTGCGCGACCTGTCGCTTCAGGTCCCGCGCGGATCGGTCTACGGCCTGCTCGGCCCCAACGGCGCCGGCAAGACGACGACGATTCGCATGATTCTCGACATCATCGCATCCCGACTCGGGGACGATCACGCGTGCTTCGGCACGCCCGAACACGCGACGTCGGGAGTGCTCGACCGCGTCGGCTATCTGCCCGAGGAGCGCGGCCTGTACAAGAAGATGCAGGTGCGGCGCGTGCTGCTGTTCCTCGCCGAGCTCAAGGGGATGCGCGCCGCGGAAGCCGACCAGCGCATCGACGAGTGGCTCGAGCGGTTCGGCCTCGTCACGCCGCAGACAGAATTGGGGCGACGCGAAGGTCGACGAGCTGTCGCGCGGCATGCAGCAGAAGGTGCAGTTCATCGCCACGCTGCTGCACGATCCCGAGCTCGTGATCCTCGACGAGCCGTTCAGCGGGCTCGATCCGATCAATGCGCAGGCGCTCAAGGACACGGTGCTCGAGCTGCAAGCGGCGCGGCAAGACGGTGATCTTCAGCACGCACGTGATGGACAACGCCGAGCGATGTGCGACTCGGTGTGCATCATCGCGCGCGGCGAGAAGGTGCTCGACGGCACCGTGACCGCGGTCGAAGCGCGCCGCCGGCACGCGCAACGTGGCGATCGGACTCTCCGTCGGGGCGGCGCGCAGAACGGCGTCTCCGAGGTCCTGCGCGACCCAGCGCTCGTGCAGAAGTCGACGACTCGAACAACTACTTCGAGGTCGAGCTGGCGCCCGGCGCCGACGCGCAGGCGTTGCTGCGCCGTCTCGTCGACGCCGGCGCGGCGATCGAACGATTCGAGCTCGTGCAGCCGTCGCTGCACCAGATCTTCCTCGAGCGCGTCGGCGCGACCGGCGTCGAGACGGGGATGACCGGCCATGGATAATTTCGGCAAGCTGTTCGTCGTGGCGAAGCGCGAGTACATGGAGCGCGTTCGCTCGCGGTGGTTCATCGTGATGACGCTGCTCGTGCCGGCGATCTTCTCCGGCGCGATGCTGTTGCCCGTGTACGTCGCGGCGCGGAGCAGCGCGTCGGCAGCGCGCTTCGCAACATCGCGATTCTCGACGCGAGCGGCGCCGGCCTCGGCGAGCAGATCGCCACGACGATCAAGACCGACTCGACGCTGGGGGGGGCCGCGCCGACAGCGTGGCGCCGCGAGTCATCGTCGACGACGACGGCGGATCTTCCCGCCGAGGAGCGGGAGCTCCAGACACAGGTCGAGCAGCCGAACAACCTGGTCGGCTACCTCGTGCTGACGGACAGCACCCTCAACGGCAACTCGGCGCGCTACGCTGGGCGAAACGCGTCGACGATCAACGACGTCGACAAGCTGCGAACGATCGTGCGACAGGACGTGATGATCGCGCGGCTCCAGCACGAAGGCGTTCGCGCCGACGTGGTGAAGGACATCGCGACGACGACGTTCCGTCTCAAGTCAGAGCGCATCACGGAGCGCGGGCGGTCAGGCTCGGGCACCGGCGGGTTGCTCGGCCGGCATCATCGTTGGCGTGCTGCTGTTCATGTCGATCGTATTCCACGGCCAGAACATCCTGGGAGGCGTTGTCGAGGAGAAATCGTCGCGCGTCGCCGAGGTCGTGATCTCGAGCGTGAAGCCCGAGGTGCTGCTCGCCGGCAAGGTGCTGGGCGTCGGCGCCGTCGGCTTGACGCAGCAGGCCGCGTGGCTCGGCATCAGCGCGCTACTTGTTGAACTTCGTGACGCCGATTCTCACGAAGGGGCTGAGCGGCCAGGCGGCGGCAGCCGCGGCGGACCAGTTCGGCGGCGGCTTCGCGACGATCAGCATCGCGACGATCGGGCTCGTGCTCGGTCTACTTCATCATCGGATTCGTGTTCTACGCGAGCCTGTACGCGGCGGCCGGTTCGATGGTGAACAGCGAACAAGAAGCTCGGCAGGCGGCCATCCCGGTGCTGGTTCTGCTTCTCTCCACGTGGATGATGGTCAATCCGATCCTGCTGAACCCGAACAGCAAGCTGGCCGTCGTGTTGTCGTGGCTGCCGTGGTCGTCGCCGATCATTGTCCCGCTGCGCATCGGCCTCACGACGGTCTCACCGTTCACGATCGTCGGCTCGATCGTCGTCGCGATTTTTGGCTGCATCGGTTCGGTGTGGCTGTCGGCGCGCATCTACCGCGTGGGAATGCTGATGTACGGGAAGAAGCCGAGTCTCGCGGAACTGGCGAGGTGGATTCGTTACGCGTAGGAGCGGCAGACTGGTGGACTGGTGGACCGCTTAGAGACTCGCTGCTCGTTCGATTCGGCGATCCGGGACTAGCCACACAAGGGCCACGACGACAAACAGCGCGTCCGAGATCAGCGGCTGCACGAAAGCGACCGGGATCGCGGCGACGTAAAGGGCGAGCGAGATGATGCCCTTGCGGTTGGATCCGATCGCGCGAGCGAGCTTGGAGTCGGGGCCCTGCGCGGCGATGATGCGGTACTCGAGGATCGTGTAAGCGATCGAGGCGAGGACCATCACGACGCCGTACAGGGCCGTGGGCACGGCCGAGTAGTGATTCGCCCCCATCCACGCCGTGACGAACGGGACGAGGGAAAGCCAGAAGAGGAGATGCAGGTTGGCCCAGAGCACGCCGCCGGTCACGCGCTCGACCAGATGGATCAGATGGTGGTGGTTGCTCCAATAGATCCCGAGGAACACGAAGCTCAGCACGTAGCTCAGCAGTGAGGGGACGACTTCGCGCAGCGCGGACAACGACGCGCCTTGCGGCACCCTGAGCTCCAGCACCATGATCGTGATGAGGATCGCGATCACGCCGTCGCTGAACGCTTCGAGTCTCCCTTTCTTCATGCCGAAGACTTAAGCTGCGGTCCAAGCGCGGCAAGCCACTCGACATACTTCGAAATCCCATGACGCATCCAGTTCCCCCGATGCCCGACGGCCGGCAGCTGCTTCGCCACACGCTGGCCACGCTCGCCTACCGCGCGTCGAAAGCCGTCCGCGGCGCGCCGGCCTCGTTCTCGACGTTCAGCGTCGCCGACGGATCGCGGACTCCGGGTCAGATCCTCGCGCACCTCGGCGATTTGATGGACTGGGCGCTGACGCAGGCGAAGGGTCAGCAGAAATGGACCGACACTCTGCCCGGCGATTGGAACGCCGACGTCGACCGGTTCTTCCGCTCGCTCTCCGCGCTCGACGCGTATCTCGCGTCCGACGCCGAGGTGCACTTCGGCGCGATGAAGATCTTTCAGGGTGCGGTCGCCGACTCGCTGACGCACGTCGGGCAGATCAACATGCTTCGTCGCATCGCGGCGGCGCCGGTGCGCGGCGAGAACTACGCGCGGGCGGACATCGCCGTCGGCCAGGTCACGCACGAACAGCCGACTCCGCGCGCCGAGTTCGACTGACGCGTCGACGCATCGAGAAGACCTCAATGCGACTCGGCGGCGTCGAGCTCGGCCAGCGTCCTGCGGAACGCGCCGAGCCCCGCCGCGAATAGCACGATCGCGCTGGTCATCCCGACGACGTTGACGATGGCGAGCGACCGTCCGACCGCCATCGGGTCCCGGAACACATAGTCGTCCAGCCAGCCGACCGCGCTCGGTCCGAGCGAGCGGGCGATCAGCGCGACGAAGAGCACGTAGAGCGCGACGCCCTGCGTTCGCAGGTGGCGAGGAACGATTTCGGCCGCCGACGCCGACGCCGCGCCCCACGGCATCGCCGCGAACACGTTGACCACGGCGAGCCACCAACCCGCCGCGGTCGCCGTCGGCGCGAGAGGAAACGCGGTCGCCGCGACGAGCATCCCCGCGGCGCCGATCATCCCGACGCGAAGCGGCGCGTCGGTCTTGCCGGCGCGCGTGAGACGATTCGCGATCCAGCCGCCGATGAGGACGCCCAGTGGTCCGATGAAAATCGTGAGCAGCCCCTGGAGCCGTCCGGCTTGCGCCTCGTTCCAATCGAACCGCCGAAGAAAGACGGCCGGAATCCACACCACGAGGGAGAAGTTCACGCTCGACGACATCGCGAACCCGAGCCCCTGCGTGAGGAACGTGCGCCGGTGTTTCGCGACGTGCGCCATCAACGCGCTGAACGACGGCGCCGGCTCCTGCGCCTCGCTCGGGCGCCGAGGCTCGCGAACGGTGAGCAAGAGCAACGCGACGAGGAGGCCGGGCAAGCCCACGGCGAGGAACACGAGCTGCCACGGATGGATCGGGCCGAGAATCGGAACCTCTCGCATCGACCCGCCGGAGTTCGCGCCCACGATGTAACCGCCGATGGCGTACCCCGCCCCCGAGCCGATGAAGATTCCCAAACTGAGAACGCTCATCGCGCCGGCGAACTTCTCGCGCGGGAAATAATCCGAGAGAAGCGACGCGGCCGGCGCGTTCAACGTGGCCTCGCCGACGCCCACTCCCATGCGCAGCACGAACAGTTGCCAGAACGTCTTGGCCCCGGCGCAGAGCGACGTGAACACGCTCCACAGCGCCGCGCCGCCGACCATCACGTTTCGCCGGCTCGTGCGGTCGGCGAGGCGCGCGATCGGCAGGCCGAGCACGGCGAAGAACAGCGCGAACGCGATACCGCCGAGGTAGCCGAACTGCGAGTCGCTAATATGGAAGTCGCGCTCGATCGGCCGAATGAGCAGGCTCAGGATCTGCTGGTCGATGTTCCCGCTGACGCTGAACAGCGTCAACACGCCGACCACGTACCACGGATACCAGCTCCGCCCGCCGGGCTCGCGCGCGCTCGAGTCGTGCATGACAAGAAGATAGCCGTGCCCGGCAGGCGGCCGAGCCGTCGGCGGCGTGGCGCCATGTCCGGGATCGCGTCAGTTTGTCGTCGTCACCGACGGAGCGACAAGGATGCGCAAAGCACGAACGTTTGTTGCAACAGCCATCTGCGCGTTGGTGCTCACCGGCGCGTGCGGACACTGGAGTTGGGTCCCTCCATCGACGTCCCCTCGGACGACGATCCCCAACGGTACGATCCGAGAAGATCTGTTCCTCTCCGCAGCGCTCGGCGCCGCGAAGCATCTCGTCGTGTATCTGCCGCCGTCGTATACGCGTGACACGTCGCGGCTCTACCCGGTCGCGTACTATCTGCACGGCCTTTCGGGCGCGGAGTCGGATTGGGTCGCGAAGGGCGGGATCGACGCCGCCGCCGACTCGCTGTTCAACCGCGGCACGCCCGAGATGATCATCGTGATGCCCGACGGCGACGACGGCTGGTACACGACGTGGGCGAATCAGCTCGACTACCGCGCGTGCGCCGACACCGTGCACGCCGAAGCACCTCTGGCGTTTTGCGTGAAGCACCAGCGCTACGACGACTACATCGCGCACGACGTCGTGCGCTTCGTCGACTCGCACTACCGCACGCAGGCGGATCGCGCGCATCGGGGCATCGGCGGGTTGAGCATGGGCGGGTATGGCGCGCTGAGCGTCGCGCTGCGTTTCCCCGACGTGTTCAGCGCGGCGGCGAGCCACTCCGGCGTCGTGTCGCCGATGTACGTCGGACCGCACCCGTTCGTCGCGCCGCCGCAATACGCCACGGAAGCGGACATCCTGCGCCCGTCGGCGGCCGCATATTGGTCGCGCTACAAGACGTACTGGGGCACGGACCTCGAGCGTTGGCGTGCGGCGGATCCGGCCCGGGAAGCGGAGCTGCTTCAGCGCCACGGCGGACGCATGCCGTCCATTTTCATCGACTGTGGCACCGAGGACGCGCTACTCGACCAGAACCGCGCGCTTCACGACGAGCTCTCGCGACTTCGCGTGCGGCACGACTACGCCGAGTGGCCGGGTGGGCACACGTGGCAGTACTGGAGCGCGCACGTGCGGGAGAGTCTGGCGTGGATGGGGGAAAAGATCGGGTGAAGAAAGGGCGTCCGCGCGACAGCCGTTGTTGGTTTGGGGTTGTCGGTTTTGGGTTGTGAGTGACTGATGTCGGGACAGGCTCTACGCGGGGTGTAGCCGAACGCTGTAGAACCTGTCCAGGTCCATCAGTCACCGATCACCCACAACCGAACACCCTGAACCAACAACGGCTGTCGCGCGGGCAGTTTCGCCGTTAGTCAGTTCGCCGCCGCCCGAAACCCCTCCGCCGTAAGCGCTCCCAGCACGCGAGACCGAAGCCGGTCGTCGACCTTCATGTGCGGCCGCGAAGCGGCGACGGCGTCGAGGAAAGCGTTCGCGAAGTCGTAGTGCGAGTGGCAATCGCGGCAGACCTCGAGGTGATGCACGATGCGTTCGCGCTCGTCTTCGGAGACGGCGCCGTCGAGGTACGGCCACAGCCGCATGACGACGTGTTCGCACTCTGATCGACTAACCATGGCGGCGCTCCGGGATCGGACGAAGAGGCGGTGAGGATGGCGGCGCCGCGGCATTCGATGCCTTAAAACCGGCGTCTATGGCGTAGTCGATGAGAGATTCCTGAAGCTGGCGCCGCGCGCGATAGAGCCGCGACCGCACCGTGCCGATGGGGATGTCCAACGCGGTCGCGACTTCCTCGTAGGTGAAGTCGTCTACGTCGACCAGCGTGACAACGTCGCGATAGTGCGGCTCGAGCGCGGCAATCGCGCGCGCGATCGCCGGACCGAGGTCGAGCCGGCTGAACATTCCGTCGAGGTCGTGCGCCACCGCGCGGTTGTGCTGCCGCACCGCCGCGAGATTCTCGAGCTCCTGATCGTCGGCGGCGATCGACTTGGCGTCGCGCCGCCGCTGCTCGACGAACGCGTGCCTACAGATCGTCGACAGCCACGCCTTGCAGTCGGTGCCTGGCACGAACGTGTTCCAGTGGCGGTACGCGCGAAGGAAGGTCTCTTGCACCAGGTCGTCCGCGTCGGACGGATCGTTGGTAAGCGCCGAGGCGACGCGCGCGATAGTTGGAAGGAGCGGCAGCGCCAGCTCGGCGAACTCGCGATCGCGATTTCGCTCGGGCGTCGGCTGCGAAGCTTGCGCGTCCGGTTGAGCCATCTCTAACGGAACGATCGAGGCCGAACCAGAGTTCCCGCCGTCATCAGCCGCCGAGCGCGACCTCGAACGCCGCGGTGGCAAGGTTGGCGACCGGCGTCGGCACGCCATGCTCGCGCCCGAGACGGCGCACCGTCCCGGCGAGCAGATCCAGTTCCGTCGGTCCGCCTCGCTCGAGGTCGAGCAGGAAGCTCGGCTTGATGGCGGGACCGATTGCGAAGAGCTCGTCCCGCACCTTGATCTCGTCGCCGTCGTCGAGCCTGCCGGCCGACGCGCGAGCGACCATCACCACCTCGTGCAGCGAGTCCGTCAGAATCCGGCGTCCGGATTCCGACGCGAGCACCGGACCCATGGGCTGTCGCGCGAGTCCGCACGCGATTCCCATCGGCACGATGAACGCGAACTTGCGCCAGATGTCGCCGGAGATGTCGGGGCTGAGTCGCGCGTTGGATCCGCCGCTCGCGAACGCGTCGACGATCTTCTTCGCTCGCTCGCTCGACGGCTGACCGAACTCGCCGATCGTGACGCGGTCGCTCGGACCCTTGCGATAGACGACGCCCGGCTCGGTGCGCACGAGGCTCGCGTGGATGATTCCACCGAGTATCGCCGCCTCGGGCACGCCGAGCGTCACGAGGCGTTCGGTGACGTCGGCGCCATTGAGCAGGGGCACGATCGTCGCACCGTTCTTTGCCGCGCCGACGAGCGACGGGCCGACCTCGCTCAGCGAGTAGCTCTTGACCGCCACGACGACGAACTCGCAGTTCGCGACGAGCGCGCCGTCGTCGGAGACCTCTGGGCGCACGGTGAACGATTCGTCGGGCCCCACCGTTCGCACCTCGAGGCCGCGCTCGCGCATCGCGACCAGATGCGGTCCGCGGGCCACCAGGCGAACCTGATGACCCGCGCGACTCAACGTTCCGGCGTAATAGCTTCCGATTCCGCCCGCGCCGACGATGCCGATGATCAAGGGGAGAGGAGTGCGGGGTGCGGACTGCGGAGTGCGGGGCCGAGCTGCTACTTCTTGGCCGCGCCGGTAAACAGATGCGCGTACTCGCCGTAGCCTTCCTCGACGAGCTTCGACGCCGGTATGAAGCGCATCGATGCGGAGTTCATGCAGTAGCGCATGCCGGTCGGACGCGGTCCGTCGTCGAATAGGTGGCCGAGGTGCGAGTCGGCGTGAGCCGAGCGAACCTCAGTGCGCGACATGCCCAGCGTGCGATCGGTCTTCGTCGTGACGTTCTCGGGCACGAGCGGGCGCGTGAAGCTCGGCCAGCCGGTGCCGGATTCGAACTTGTCGGTCGAGCTGAAGAGCGGCTCGCCGGAGACGACGTCCACGTAAATGCCCGGCTCGTGGTTGTCCCAATATGCGTTCTGGAACGGCCGCTCGGTGGCCTCGTGTTGCGTGACCTCGTACTGCAGCGGCGTGAGCTCTTTCTTCAAGCTGTCGTCGGACGGTTTCTTGAACGTTTTCATGGCGTGGCTACCCGATTGGGCCAACTTTGTTGTCTGGGCGGAAAGACCGCCCGGGGTCGTCAGGCTTGCGGCGGCAATCGCGATAATGCCGGCGATGCGCACAATTTGAGTTCGTTCGAGCATGTTAGGTCCCTTCGAAAGCGCGGAACGCGTGTCGTTCCCTACTCTTCAAAACCGCGCCGCGCGGCGTTTGGTTCCACCCTCGATAAGTTACGCCGACCGGCGGCGGCCGGCATCCGATTACAATACGCCCGTGGAACCCCGGCGGATCTCGGGGGGGCCTTTGCCGTTCCACTCACAGCGGAGCTAGCCGTGGCCGTCGCAATCGATCCTGGTTTGGCCCAAACGCTGACCGACGCGCGTTTGCAACTGCACCACGCGGCGCAGCTCGCCACGGCGACGGGCATCTCGTATCTCCCCGCCCAGCCGGACGACAGCCACACGAACCTCGAATGGGTCGAAAGTCTCCGGGCGCTCGCCGGCCACGTGATCCCCGCGCCGCAGCCGTTCCGCGCTGTCGTCCAACCCGCCGACCTCTCACTCTCGATCGCCGGAGAAGACAACCAGATCGTGGCGTCCACGCTCCTGCACGGCCTGACGATCGACGACGCCGCGAACTGGCTTCGCGCGCGCATCGCCGAACGCGGTGCCGACGGCGACCGCCTCACGCTCAAGCGTCACTACGAGATCCCGCATCACGACGTGGACGACGGCGCGACGTTCGACACGAAGAACGCCGCCGCGTTCGCGCAGCTGGACGCATGGTACTTCGTGGGAAATCGCGCGCTGGAATACGTCCGCTCCTCGACGACCGAGGCGAGCGACGTTCGCTGCTGGCCGCACCACTTCGACATCGCGACGCTCATCGACCTCGGCGGCGGCCGCACGATCGGCGTCGGATTGGAGCCGGGCGACCAATACTACGGGGAGCCTTACTTCTATGTGAATTCGTCGCCGTCGCCCAAGCCCGAGGCGGCTACCGCCTCCCTCGGCGGCGGCGGGACGTGGCACACGAATGAGTGGGTCGGCGCGGTGCTCCCGGGCTCACGGCTGGGCGAGGAGCCGAAGGAGCAGGTGCACGCGTTCCTCGACTCCGCGATCATCGCTGCGAGAGCGATCCAGAAGTCGAACGGCAAATAGCGAGCGCGCGACTGCCGTTGTTGGTTGAGGGTCGTCGGTGTTGGGTCTTGAGTGACTGATTGTCGGGACAGGCTCTGCGCGGGTGCAAGCTGCAAACGGCGTAGAACCTGTCCAGGTCCCATCAGTCACCGAACACCCACAACCGAAAACCCCGAACCAACAACGGCAGTCGCGCGAGCAGTTCCTCTCTCAGTGCTCCGCCGCAGCCGCCTCTCCTTGATCCACCCCGAGCTCCGCCTTCACCATCGAGTGCGCCTTTCGCCCTCCGCGCGCCGTCGTGTGCGGAGCGTCCTCATGGTCGAGCAGCAGTTGCGCCATGTCCACCGCCCGCGCGACGAGACTCCGCGCCCCTTCGCGCAACTCAGGACTCATCATCACCGCGCGGGTGTTGTTCTCCATGTCCTCGGCCGACCATCCGCGCGAGTGCGCGATGTACGGAAACTGAGGAAAGTGACAGCCGACTTCGGCGAAGAAGCCGAGCATCTGACCGGCGACCGCCTGGACGTTGTCCTGTCCGCCCGTGATGATGAACGACGCCACTTTGTTTCTCAGCAGCACGCGGTTCGCGATCGTGACTTGGTTTTGAACGCAGTTCATCCGCTCGACCATGCGATAGTAGAGCGAGCTCGCGTTCCCCCAGCGGATCGGCGTCGACACCAGAACGACGTCGGCCCAGTGGACGATCGCCTCGTACACGACCTCCATCTGGTCCTTCGGGTCCATCTGCGTGATCGAGCACGGCCATGTGCATGCGTGCGCGCTCTTCGAGTAGTAGCCCTCGCATGGACGGAAGCGCAGTCCCGCCAGATGAATCGTCTGCGTGTCGACGTCGAGCTCCGTCGCGGCGTGATGGATCGCCTCGGCGAGGAGGTCGTCCGACGTCGAGTATCGCGGGTTCTCCACGTCCATGTTCGTCGTCGAGATGGCGAGCACGCGCACGCGACCCGGCGCGCGCTCGATCTTCCGGGCGACCGGATGCGGCGGGTGCGATCCGCGCGTCCGCTTGGTCACCGGCGCCGGGGACACGAGCACGCGGCCGCCTTCGACCTTCACGTCGTACGACGGCACGGCGTCGATCTCGAACCCCGGTTCGCCGAGTCCCGTCTTGAAGTGGTATTTCCAGTTGTGCCACGGGCAGGTGACGTACTCGCCGTCGATCCGGCCTTCGGCCAGCGGACCGCCGGCGTGGTTGCACACGCCGGAGAGCGCGCCGAACGCCCCGCCGACGTGCGTGATCGCGACCTTGAGATTGCCGACCGTCACGCCGGTGAGTGGACGCTTCGACAGATCGGACGCCTCCCCGACGTCGACCCAGCCGCGGCTGTTTTCGCCCGATGGTCCGTCGTCGCTCACGGCACGGCCGTCAGCGCGCCGACCCAGAACAAATCGTCCGCGTCCGTCCAGAGACGGTCGACGCGGAAGCCCGCTGCGGTGGCGATCGTCGCCAACTGATCTTCGTCGTACTTGTACGACGACTCCGTCCAGATCGTCTCGCCGCGCACGAAGTCGAACGTGTTGCCCGCCACGTGAACCGACTGGTCGCGCGTGCTCTCGAGATGCATCTCGATGCGGCTCGCGTCGTCGTTGAAGAACGCGACGTGGCGGAAGCTGGCGAGATCGAAGTCGGCCCCGAGCTCGCGGTTGATCCGGCGAAGCACGTTGCGGTTGAACGCCGCTGTCACGCCCTGCGAATCGTCATACGCCGCGTGCAGCACGGCGGCGTCCTTGCGACGATCGACGCCGATCACCAGCGCGCCGCCCGCGCCGACAGTTCGGCGAATTCGCGTGAGAAACGCGGCCGCTTCCGCCGGATGGAAATTGCCGATCGTCGACCCGGGGAAGAACGCCGCCCGCCGCGAATGCGGCGGCAGAGCCGGCAGCGGGAGAAGGCGGGTGTAATCGCCGCAGATCGGCCGCACGGCGAGCGACGGATAGTCCGCCTCGAGCTCGGCCGCCACGCGCGCGAGCTGCTCGCGCGAGATGTCGATCGGCACGTACGCCGCCGGATCGCGCAGCGCGTCGAGCAGGAAGCGCACCTTGATCGCGGCGCCGCTCCCGTACTCCACCAACGCAACCCTGGGTCCGATGAAGTCCGCGATTTCGCCCGCGCGCTCGCGCAGAATCGAGAACTCGCTGCGCGTGAGATAGTACTCGTCGAGCGTGCAGATGCGCTCGAAGAGCCGCGCGCCGACGTCGTCGTAGAACAGTTTTGGCGGCAGCGTCTTTCGCGTGCCGCCGAGGCCGTGCAGCACGTCGGCGAGGATCTCGCTCGTCTCGAGCGGACGCGCGCCGTGCGACGCGCGCTGCGGATGCATCGAGGCGCTCATGCGTTCTTCGCCAGGCGAAGGCCCATGAACTGCCAGCGCGCGTCCGAGGGGAAAAAGTTGCGGTACGTGAGGCGCGCATGAGACCGTGGGGTAGCGCACGACGCGCCGCGCAACACCCACTGGTCGCACATCCACTTGCCGTTGTATTCGCCGAGCGCGCCCGCCGACGGCGCGTAGCCGGGATAGGCGGTGTAGGCGCTCTGCGTCCACTGCCACACGTCGCCGTACAACTGGCGCAGCGTACCGTCTCGCGACGGTCCGGCGGGAGACGGATGGAAGTTGCGCGCATCGACGAACGCGCCATACACGGGCTCGTCGCGCGCGGCGATCTCCCATTCGGCCTCGGTGGGAAGACGAGCGCCGGCCCAGCGCGCGAACGCGTCAGCCTCGTAGTAGCTCACGTGGCACACCGGCGCGCCGGGCTGGACCGGGTTCACGCCGGCGAGCGTGAACTCGGTCCAGCCGTCGCCCGCGCGCTCCCAGTAGAACGGCGCTTCCGAATTGCCGCCGCGCACCGTCGCCCAACCGTTCGACAGCCACAGCTCGGGACGATGGTAGCCGCCGGTCGTTGATGAACGAGAGCCAATCGGCGTTCGTCACGAGCCGATCGGCGAGACTGAACTCGTCGACGTACACTCGGTGGGCCGGCGTCTCGTTGTCGAACGAGAAGCTTTGGCCGTCGTGACCGATGCGATGAATCCCCGCCGCGACGGGAACCCAGTTGGCCGTGTCGCTCGCGTGCGAGCCAGGACGCTTCGCCGTGTACGCGGGGCGCAACGGATTCATCCAGAAGACGTGTTTGATGTCGGTGAGCATCAGCTCCTGGTGCTGTTGCTCATGGTGCAGCCCGAGCTCGATCACGGGCAACGCCGGATGATTCGAGTCGTCTCCGATGCGCTCGACCAGTGCCTGGAGCGCGGCATCCACGTGCGCGCGGTACGCGTACACCTCGGCGACGGTGGGCCGCGTGACGAGACCGCGCTGCGCGCGACAGTGACGCTCGCCCGCCTGCACGTAATACGAGTTGAAGAGGAACGCGTACTTCGGGTTCGGCGTGACGTAGGACGTGTCGAACGGCGCCAGCACGAACGTCTCGAAGAACCAACTTGTGTGCGCGAGGTGCCACTTCGTGGGGCTCACGTCGCCCATCGTGCTGACGACGTAATCTTCGACCTCGAGCGGAGCACAAAGCGCTTCCGTCTGCGCGCGCACTCTGATCACGCGGTCGAGAAGCGGCGGCGCCGAGGCGCGGACGTCGGTGATCGTCATACCGGAAAAACCCCCAAATTCCGTTCTAGCGAGCCGAGAAACCCCCAAAAGGGGTACGCTGGCCGCAAAGTTCCAGATCTCAGCGTCGCCGAGCCGTGATCAGCGTGGCGACTTCGTCGGGCCGTGGATTGATGAAATCGAGGCGGACGCGGCCGTCCGGCAGCGTGCTCACCGTGGCGGGAATGGCGCTGTTCGTGAGCACCCATCCCGCCGGCAGGACGACTGCGTTCGACGGACGCCCGAAGCTCCGGTCCCAGACGAGCTCGTCTCCCGCGAGCTTGTAGCGCGCCGTGTCGGTGTACGTCTCGAACATGCGAATGCGCACCGATTCGCCCTGTTTCACCGGCGCAAAACGAAACACCACGACCTCGAGATCCGGCGTGACGTTGCTCACGGCGAGCTTCGCGCGAGCGATCGCGTCGCCCTTGAGAATCTCGAACTTGAGTTGCTCGCCGGTGTCGAGGTTCATGGCACGCGGATTGGAGACCGTGCTGCCGGCCCTCACCTCGTTGATGTAAGTGCCAGTTCCGGGCCGCGACTCCGTGTAGTCGTGGTACAGATCGAACGCGTGCGTCTCGGGCTGCTGGAGGAAGTAGACGATCTCGCGATTCTGGTGCGCGCGGTCACCCAACTTCGACGCGACGCTCGACGTCGTCGCGCCGGACACGTTCGCCCCGACGCGCACCGCGCGCATCGTGAGCGGCGCCTCGGACGGGGTGTTGTTCCAGAAGCGATGCCGATGCGCCCGTCGTTCTCCTGCAACACCTGCGAGGGAAAGTTGCACGACACCAGCTCGTACCCCTTGGGCAGCACGACGGCGTTGCGCTTGATGCCGAGCGGCCGGCTGAAGACGATCGTGTCGCCGCGCAGGAAGTAGCTCGACGCGTCCTCGTAGGTCTTGTCGATGAGAACGCGCGCCTCGCCGCCGTCGGCCGGCACCGGGCGCGTGAGCTTGACGCGGATGTACGTCTGCGTCGAGTCCTGGCTGCGCACGCCGCCGGTACGCGCGACCGCCGCGCCGACGACGTCGAATTCGAGCGGCTTCCCCGTCGCGCGATCGCTCACGCTCTCGTTGCTCGCGACGCTGCCCTTGCGGATCGGATTGAAGAAGTAGGTCGCGCCGGGCGTCGTCGCGGTGACTTCGTAGATGATTCGGAACTTCGCCGACCCGGGTTCGAGGAGCTCGTAGCGCGTGTACTCGTCGGATTCGGTCTGACGCGCCTGCGCGCCGAGTTGGCTCGCGGCGATCGCGAACAGCGTTGCTCCAACTGCTCCACGAAGACGAATCATCGTTCCCTCGTTCGAACCGAGTAGGGTCAGTCCGGGGCGTTGAACCTACGGTGGCCCGGAAGGTCGCGCCATCCTATCTTCGTCGCCCATGACCGCGGCCGCGGTGGACACGACGCGCCCTCGCTACAAGTGGGCGACGACGGGCGACATCAACGCCTTCTTCGGGTTGATGCTCGACAACGTCGTCAATCTCGCGGTGCTCGCCGGCATTCTCGTGGCGGGCTTCGGGTTCCCGGCGACGCTCGTCTACACGCGCATGTTCCCGGGCACCGCGCTCGGCGTGTTGTTCGGCGACGTCGTGTACACGGTGATGGCCATTCGTCTCGCGCGGCGCACGGGGCGCGACGACGTCACCGCGATGCCGCTCGGCCTCGACGCGCCGTCGACGATCGGCATGGCGCTCACCGTGCTCGGTCCCGCGTTCCTCGCCGCGAAAACCAAGTTGTCCGCCGCCGACGCGGCCGTCGCCGCGTGGCAAGTCGGCATGGCGACGATGGTACTGATGGGCGTCTTCAAGCTGGTGATGTCGTTCATCGGCGACCGCGTGCGACGCGCGATCCCGGAGGCCGGACTCCTCGGCTCCATCGGCGGCGTCGGCATCGCGCTCCTCGGCACGTTGCAGCTCGGCGAGATCTACGGCGAGCCGATCGTCGGCATGATGGCGCTCGGCATCATTCTGTACGCGCTCGTGGCGAAGATCAGGCTGCCGATGCGCGCGCCGCAGGTGCTGGCGAGCGTCGTCGTCGGCGTGGCGATCTATTACGGGCTCGGCGCGGCGGGACTTCTCGTCCATCCGGTCGCCACGCCGACGGCGAACTTTCCGATGGGTCTCCCGTTGCCGTCGTTAGGGTTCTTGAAAGGGATGCCGGTCGCCGTGCACGACTACCTGCCGCTGGCGCTGCCGTTCGCGATCCTCACGGTGATCGGCGGCATCAATGTCACGGAGAGCGCGCGCATCGCGGGCGACGACTACAACACGCGCGACATCCTGCTCACCGAGGCGGTCGCGACGCTCATCGCCGGCGTGTGCGGCGGCGTGAGCCAGTCCACGCCGTACATCGGGCACCCGGCGTACAAGGCGATGGGCGGCCGCGCCGGGTACACGCTCGCCACCGGGCTTGTTCATCGGCCTGGGCGGCATTTTCGGCTACATCGCGTTCATGGCCGACGTGTTGCCCAAGCCGGCGCTCGCGCCGATTCTCGTCTTCGTCGCACTCGACATCACGGAGCAGAGCTACATCGCGACACCAAAGCGCCACGCCGCCGCGGTCACGCTCGCCGTGTTTCCGAGCGTCGCGCAGCTCGTACAGATCTTCCTGTCGCAGACGTACAACGGCGCGTTGATGTCGGCCGCGATCGATCCCGCGGGCACGATGAAGGCCACGGGCCTCACCAACCCGGACTTCATTTCGACCGTTGGCGTGATGGTGATGCTCGCGCACGGATTCATTCTGACGGCGATGCTGTGGGGCGGCGCGCTCGCGTTTCTCATCGACCGGCGCATCACCGCCGCGGCGACGACATTCGCCGCGTGCTCCGTGCTCTCGTTTTTCGGATTCATCCACTCGATCACGCCGTCGGGCGGGATCTATCTACCGTGGCGGACCGGATCGATCCTGCCCTACCACTGGGCGGTCGCGTACCTCGCGTTCGCGATCTTGATCACGATCCTCGGGAACACACGCGCCGCGCGCGACGAGCCCATTGTCGCGCACTGAGCAGAAGAAACCGCTTTACCGCAGAGACGCAGAGGACGCAGAGGGACATCCGAGCATCATCTCGCAACGAGCCGGGATTTTTTTGGGACTGCCGCTCGGGATGCTTCGATGCGCAACGAAAGGCTCCACGGTACGCGAGGTTTCCCGAGCGGCGGTCCCCCAAAGAATCCCGGCTCGTTGCGCGAAGACGCCTAGCGGTCCTCCGCGGCGGTTCTCTGCGTCCTCTGCGTCTCTGCGGTGAAGCAGTTACGGGCAGGCGAGTGACAGAAACGACGAACAGGAGCCTGGCGTCGCGCGTGAATTTCCCACCCACCCGTTCAGCACGCGAGCACCAGAACTCCTGTCGCCTTCTACGCACGCCGCCGAATGACGTTTGGGGGGCAATCTGCGGCGCGCAATGAAATTACGAATTGGCCGCCGACGCTGTTGGTTAAGATTCCACAAAGACGCCCCGCGATCGCCGTAACACGCTGCGTATCAACGTTTTTTAGCGAGCCTCGACGTCGCTCAAGCGAGCCAATCGCTTGCGAACATCCGTCACCTGCGGCTGCAGCGCGGGATCGGCGTTCTTCCACAGGTCGAGGAATTTCGCATAGTAGTGCGCGGCCTTCGCGCGGTCGCCCTTCGCTTCCCACAACTCGCCGAGCCGCTTGTACGAACCGGCGAGGAACAGTCGGTCGAGGCCATAGCGTTGGAGGAGCGACGTCGAATTCACGTATCGCGTGAATGTCGCGATCGCCGAATCGGGCATTTGCGCCAGGTCGAACGCGAAGCCCGTCGAGGGCAGCCGGCAGATCGTGCAATTCCCGATGTCCGCCGCCTCCGACTCGTGCGCCGAATCGAGATAGCGGCGTTCGGCCATCGCAATCGAGCTCTGGATGGTGTGGCGTGTCGCCGCCGCCACTTCTTGCGTGTAGGCCGGCGAAATTCGGTCGAACTCCGTGAGCATCGACTTTGCGAGTTCCGGCTTGCCCATCAATGCGTACGCTTGCGCCAGCGCGGCGTACGGACGGTCGAGCGGCTGAAAAGTCGTGAGCGGTACCCGCTTGAGAGCGTTCTGTACGATCGCAAGCGCTTTGGTCGTGTCGTGGAAGAACCACACCAGGGTAATGGCCGAGTCGATCGGCGCCCCCAGCGCGACTTGCCCGTTGCCCTGGGCCAGGTTGTACGCTGTGTTCAGCGCGATCAATCGCATTCCTTCGGTGACTTGACCGCGCGTCATCGCCACGATGCCGACGACCCCGTTGCGTTGCGCCTTGACGAGATCATCTGTCGGATTCGCCGCGGACAGGGAATCCATGAATGCGATCGTGCTGTCGTACTGGCCGCGCGCGAAGAAGTACGTCGCCCGCCCCATCGCGACGCGCGGATTGTTTGCCGAGACCTTCAACACCGCGGCTGTCGTCGAGTCGACCTGGGACCAATTCCCGAGCTCCGCTTCGTTCGTGATCAAGTTGTTGTAGCTCGTGACCCCCGCGGGATTCGATGCGACCGACCGCCGCAACAACGCCGCGGCCGAGTCGAACTGCCGCTGATTCGCGTAGAGCAGCGCGAGGTTGTTGAGCGCCGCATACTGCGCCGGACGGATCGCGAGCAGTGACTTGTACGCTTCGGCCGCTTTCGCCTCGTTCGGATGCGGCCCCTGCGTCCAGTACGTCGCCACGGCGAGCCACCGCTCGGTTTCCGGCAGGCGCGCGGTATCCGCGTACGCGCGTTCTATCGCCGCAATCTGACCCTCGCGGTCCATTCGGCGATTCGACAGCGCCACCGCGAGACCCCGGTACGCCGACGCGAAGCCCGTGTCGATCTTGACGGCGTCCTTGAACAGTGGGATCGCCTTGTCCGCGTCCCCTTGCGTCATCGCGCGCTGCGCCGCGGTGTACTTCTCGAGCGCGTCGATCGATGCCGTCGTGACCTGCGCCAGCCCGGCCGACGCCTGCACGTGCTTGAGCGACTCGCCCATCTGACGCCGCAGCGAGCGCGTCAATCCGCCAATCGTCGGAATGAGATCCTTCGCGCCGCTCGCGCTCCCGCTCAGCGATGCGAGGCTCTGGCCGGAATCCGCGCCGACGAGGCGCATCGTGACGACGAATCCGCCGTTGGCGAGCGAGTGCACGTCGCCCGTCACGATCGCCTTCGCGCCCTCGCGCCGCGCCACGACGCGCGCCACCGCCGAGTCGATCCGTGTATTCGCCGCGCGCTGCATGAGTTGCAGATCGGCGGCCACGGCCTGCGGCGTGATGATCGACATGACCGGCGACTGGCCGAGGTCTGCCCGAACCGCCTCGGCGATGACACTTCCGAGCGTCGTATCGGATCCGGTCGACGTGAAATCGCCGATGAGAATCTTGTCGCGGTCGTGCAGCTGCCCGCTCGCCATGAGCGATTTGAGCGGGCCGAGCCCGAGCGGACGCAGCGCCATGAGAACGGCAACGAGCAACGCGAAGCTGCCGAGCGCGCTCGCCATGAAACGGCTCGTGTGCTGCCACGACAGGTATGGGCTGGCGCGAACGGCGATCGTCGACAGGGTCGTCGGCGCGGCGATCCCCGTCGCGGTCCGCGGGGTCGACGCCGCCGCCCGGCGGGACGCGCGTTGCACGTAGGCGGTGGCGAGATAGAGCGGAATGCCCAACGCCATGATCGCGATCGTCGTCGGTACGGCCCAATCCGGAACCGCGAACGCGACCTCCGCCGCCTTCGCCAGGATCGCGGCCGCGGCGAACGCGATGACGTACATGACCGCCCCGCGGCGGAAGCTCGCCGGCCGGTTCGCGGCGGCAACGGGGCCGCTTGCGCCGCTCGATACCGCGTCGAGCACCCGTGTGATGTCGGCCGCGCGCTGCGGACGCGCGTCCGGATCCTTTTCCAGACACTGCATCACGAGCTCGGCGAGAGCCGCCGGCGTCTCGGGCCGCAGCTCCGAGACTGGTTGCGGCCGCGCGCCCATGTGCGCCGCGAGCAGCTTGTGCGGCGACAGGTCGGCGAACGGCGGCCGCCCCGCGAGCATCTCGTACGCCATGCAGCCGAACGAGTAAATGTCGGCCCGATGATCCGTGCTCGGATCCGCCGCGGCTTGCTCGGGCGCCATGTAGGTCGGCGTGCCGATCGACATGCCGAGCTGAGTCAGTCCTCCGCCGCCGTCGAGCGTGTCGGCGGCGCGCGCGGCTGAAATTGCCTTCGCGATGCCGAAGTCCGTCACCGTCGCCGACGCGCCGGAGATCAGTACGTTGTCGGGCTTGATGTCGCGGTGGACGACGTGATGCTCGTGCGCGTACGCCAGCGCGCGAGCCACGTCTCGGAGCAGCGAAACGCACTCGTCGATCGGCATCGGACCGGCGGCCAGACGCGCGCGCAACGATTGCCCGTCGATGAACGGCATCGTGTAGAACGGCACGTCGCCCATCTCGCCCGCGGTGAGCACCGGGACGATGTGCGGATGCTGCAGGTTCGCGGCGACCTGGATCTCGCGTTTGAACCGCTCGACGTTGACGCCCGCCCCCAACTCCGCGGGGAGCACCTTGATGACGACCTTGCGGCCGAACGCGGTCTCCGTCGCCGCGAAGACGCGCGACATGCCGCCGCCGCCCAGCTCACGTTCGATCTGGTACGCGCCGCCCAGTTGGGTCTGCAGTTTTTCGCGAAGCTCCGCTGCGGCCACCGCCCCCCCACCGTCAGAAACGACCGCGGGCGCACCGCCGGGGTCGCAAAGGCGTCTTAACCTAGGAAAGAGCGCGGGGCACGGCCAGAAGGGCGCCGTCGATTGCCCGACGAGCGCTCAAGCCGTTTGCTCGATCGGCTCGAGCGCGTCGGCACGCAGCTCGCTCGCCGGCAGGCGCAGGTCGAAGATCGCGCCGCCGCCCGGCCGCGGCAAATAGCCGACGGAGCCGCCCTGGATGTGCGCGAGCGTCCGCGCGATCGAAAGCCCGAGCCCCGCGCGCGCCGCCGCGTCCGGCGCCGAACCCGCCGAGCGATAGAAGGCCTCGAAGATCCGCGCGCGATCGCTCTCGTCTACGCCAGGTCCGCGGTCCGACACCGAGAACACGAGCTCCTCGCCGTCGCGCCGCGCCGAGAGCTCGACCGACTCCGACGGCGGCGAATATCGCGCCGCGTTCTCGAGGAAGTTGCCGAGGACGCGCAGCGATTGCGCGAAGTCGAAGAATCCCACCAAAGCCGGACTCTCGAGATCGATCACGGCGCGAACCGGCCGCCCGCTGAACAGGCCGCGCGTCTGACGGACCGCCGCGCCGATCAGGTCCTCCGCCGTGTTGAGCTCCGGCGTCGCCGCGAAACCGCCGCTCTTGAGACGCGAGAGATCGAGCAGGTCGCTCACCAGCCGCGTCAGACGGTCGGCTTGCTCTTCGATCGCCGCCGCGTTTTCGCTCCCCTGCAACGCCTCGCTCTGCGCCAGCGCCTTGATCGTCGTCAGCGGCGTGCGAAGATCGTGCGACACGGACGCCAGCACGATGTCCTTCAGACGGTCCGCCTCGCGGAGCGCTTCCGCGCGCTCGGCTTCGGCCACGAGCCGTACGCGATCGAGCGCCAACGCCGCGTAATACGCGATGGCGTCGAGAAAACGCTTTTGCGCGCCGTCGAGCGCGACGGGCGTCGCGTTCGCGAGGCGAAGCGCGCCGACGACTCGGTCCTGAACCTTGAGTGGGATGACGACTTCTTTCACGAGCCCGCCGGACGTCGTGGTCCAGAGCGCCGACGTTTCACCCGGCTTTGCCGTGATCGAGCATTCGGACATGCCCATGGCCGTCCTGATGATCTCGGCGATCCGGGTCGGCGCATCTTCGGCACGGCCGGCGCTCAGCGTCTCGGATCCGAGCCGCGCGAGCGACTCAACTTCCACCGTGCGACGCCGGGCTTCCTCCGCCTCCGTGCGCGCGCGCGCCAGCAGGTTCGTGGACACCAGCGCCGTCACGAGAAACGCGAAGAGCGCCAACCAATCGAGCGGCTTGCCGACCGAGATTTCGCCGTACGGGGGCTGAAAGTAGTAGTCGATGAGGACGACCGCGGTACACGCGAGCGTGAAGCCGAGCGCGCGCCCGGAGCTGGCGCTGGCGAACAGCACGATCAACAGGTACACGAGGACGACGTGTACCTGATCGAAAGCGCCGCGATAGTGAACCATCGTCGCCGTCACCGTCGTTGTGACGACGACCGCCAGACCCCATCGAAGGGCCTGGCGCCGCGGGCTGGACACGTTCAGCGCGGCTGCTCGACGCGGTAGCCCACGCCGGGCTCGGTGATGATGATCTGCGGGGTCGCCGGATCGACTTCGATCTTTCGTCGCAGGTTGGTGATGTGCACGCGAAGATACTGCTGCGGACTACCGAATTCGCGGTCCCACACGGCGTCGAAGATCTGCTGGTGCGTCAGCGTGCGTCCCGCGGCGCTGAGCAGCGTCGCGAAGATCTGCCATTCGATCGGCGTCAGGTGGATCGGCGTATCGTCGCGCGAGACTCGCCGATTGACCGTGTCGACGACGAGCGACCCGATGACGACAGGTGCCGTGCTCGTCCCCGCCGCGAACGTCTTGGCGCGGCGGATCTGCGCCCTGGCGCGCGCGGCCAGCTCGAGCACGCTGAACGGCTTCGTCACGTAGTCGTCGGCCCCGGCGTTCAGCAGATCCACTTTCTCGTGCTCTGAATGCCGCGCCGACAAAACGATGATCGGAACCGCCGACCGCCGGCGGATCTCGCGGCACACGTCGACGCCGGCCATGTCGGGAAGTCCGAGGTCGAGGACGACGAGATCGGGACGCGCCGATGTCGCCGCGTTCACGCCGTCGGCGCCGTTCGCAGCTTCGTCGACCTTCGCCGTGACGTCGCGCAACGCGTCGCGTACCGCGCGGCGAATCTGCGGCTCGTCGTCGATGACAAGAATGAGGTCGGCGTCCGGCGTTACCGACGCCCTTTGGGGGGCAAAATCCGTCTGTGTCGCCATGGGCACAAACTGTCTCGCGGGCCGCTGGCCGGCACGACCGTTCACGTTTCTTAGCGCTGTGTGCGCCGCGTCGGCACGGCCCGCCACCGGGGCGGTCGTCGGCATGGAAACTGTTCTTGCTCCTGTCATGACAAGGCGCCTCCTATTCAGCATCGCGGCGAGCGCGGCCCTCGCCGGCGCAGCCTGCGACACAGCACCGCGAAATCAGATCGGGCTCGTTGGGCCCGTCGTCGTCACCGATACGACCTTTGGGACGACCAGGTCGTTGTTCATCTCGCCGTCGTTCGTGCAAGTCAACGTCGGAAGCCTCGTGCAACTCTCGACCAACGCCGGCAATTTCTCCTCGGCGCTCGTATGGGAGTCTCGCAATCCGTCGATCGCCACGGTGTCGCAAACCGGCCTCGTGACGACCTTCCTGCCCGGCACGGCCACCATCACCGTCAATTTCGTGTCCGATCCGCTCAACCTCGCGATCGCGACCGTCGTCGTCGCGCCCTTCGGCAATCCGTAGCGAACTCACTCCCCCGTTCCCGTACGCTCCAGAGGCGCCTCTCGTTTAATTATATGAGTGCGCCTCGACAAGAAGCTTCTCCTGATCGCGCCGGCCATCGTGCTGGCGTTCGTGGTCGCCGGCATGGTGTACACCGCCGCCGAGCTCCATGTTCTCGCCCGCTCCAGCGATACCCTCGCCGCCCGTAAAGCGTTCGTCGATCAGGTCGCCCGCGGTGAAAAACCGCTCGACCAGCGGCAGGCGGTGAACATCCTCCAAGTCGCTCTGGACGTCGAGGAAAACGAAGCGCCGCCATCGTCGCCAGCCGCGATCTCCTCCTGGAGCTTTCCGCGGTCGCGCTCGTCGCCTGGGCCTTTCTGGTGATCGGTATCCGAGGCGTGCCGAGGCAGCACTGGCCCAGGTTCGGACGCGGGCAAACGCCGAGCCCCGCCCCCGCCGAACAAGCGGCGACGCGGCCATGACGGTTCGACACTACTACACCGACGCCTATCGCGCCGAGTTCACGGCGGCAATCGTCGAGCGCAGCGGCGACGGCACCCGCGTCTACCTCGACGAGACCGCCTTCTACCCCACGTCCGGTGGACAGCCGCACGACATCGGCACGCTCGGCGGTGTCGACGTGGTCGACGTCGTAGACGAGGACGAGCGCATCGCCCACGTCCTCGCCGCGCCGCTCGGCGGGGCGGAATCGCGGCTCATCGGCCGCATCGACTGGATTCGGCGCTACGACCACATGCAACAGCACACCGGCCAGCACCTCCTGTCCGCCGTGTTCGAGGACATGTTCGGCGCCAGGACGGTGAGCGTGCACTTCGGGCCCGAGTCTTCCACGCTCGATCTCGACGTCGAGTCACTGACACACGAACAGCTCGTGGCTGCCGAGACGCGCGCGAACGAATTGGTCGCCGAAGCGAGGCCGGTCGTCGTGACGTTCGAGGACGCGCAGGCGGCCCAAGGGCTGCGCAAAGCGTCGGAGCGAACGGGCACGCTGCGCGTCGTGTCGATCGAGGGGGTGGATAGAAGCGCGTGCGGCGGAACGCACGTTCGCTCGACCGCGGAAATCGGCGCGGTGCTCGTCCGGTCGTCGGAAAAAGTCCGCAAGACGACTCGCGTCGAGTTCGTTTGCGGGCGCCGCGCGCTGCGCCGGGCTCGGCGAGACATGGACGCCTTGTCCGCCATCGCCGCATCGCTGTCGTCGTCCCTCGACGACGCGCCGGCTGTCGTCGCGACGCAGAGCGAACGTCTTCGCGAAGCGGACAACGCGCGCAAGAAGCTCGACCGCGAGCTGAGCGGCTATCGCGTCCGCGAACGATACGACGCGACGACACCCGATTCCGACGGCTTGCGGACGATCGTCGTACGCGACGCGACGTCGATCGACGAGCTGCGCGCGTTCGCGCAGGCGGCGTTCGCGCTGCCGCGCGTCGTAGTCGTCGGCGCGCTGACTCGCCCCCGCATCGGTGCTGCTCGCGTCGTCCGAGGACTCGGGTGTCGACGCCGGCCGCCTGCTGAAGGAGACGCTCGCCGCTGTCGGCGGGCGCGGCGGCGGATCGCCCCGTCTCGCGCAGGGCAGCGTTCCCGGCGCCGACGCCGTCGAATCAGTCGTCGCGTCGCTCGTCAAACGCGCCGGCTGAGCGCTGACTCCCACACCGCGTCAACCGCGTCGATGACGCGGTCGGCGGACAAGCCCTCCAACGACGCCGCCGGGTGGATCACCATCCGGCCCGCGTTCTCGTAGAGTCCCCACCGCTCGCTCTTCTCGTTCGAGTACATCGCGATCGCCGGCACGCGGAGCGCCGAGGCGGCGTGCGCGATGCTCGTATCCGGCGTGATCACGAGATCGGCGGTCGCGACGAGCGCGAAGGCGGCGCGAATCGTCGGCGTGGACACGACGCGCGCGTCCGCGGCGTCGGCGATGCGCGTCGCGCGATCGGTTTCCGCCGGCGCGCTGATCACTCGCAACACCGCGTCGGGATGCCGCTCGCGAATGTGGCGCATCACCGCGACGTACCTCTCGTCGGGCCACGTTCGCTCCGACGTTCCCGCCGAGATGTTGACGAGCACGCGCGCGCCGTCGTGCGCGCGCGCGCCCCACATCGATACGGCGCGAGCGACTTCCATCTCGGGAACGTCGAGCGACGGCCGTCGGTCCATCGTCTCGGGGTCGACGTCGAACGCTCGAGCGAGCGCGGAGAGCCGGTCGACCATGTGGCCGTCGGGACGCGGGTCGGGCGGAACGGTGAGCGTGAACGCCGCGTCGTTGCCGCGCCCGGCGATGCCGATGCGATGTTGCGCGCCGCTCGCCAGCACGAGCAGCAGCGTCGTCACCGACGGCGCCGTCACCATGCAGTCGACGACGGCGTCGTAACGAGCTCGACGAAGCCGGAGCGCCGTCGGGATATAGGATCCGATCGCGCGCTTGTCGAAGGTGATGGTGGCGCCGACATAGTCGGCGCCTTCTATGATCGGCGCGTTCAGCGGCGAAGCGAGCACATCGAGCGTGATCGTCGGATGCGAGCGCGCGATGGCGCGCAGCACGCCGGTCGAGAGCACCATGTCCCCCGCGCGATCGTGTCGCAGGAACAGCACGCGGTAGGGATGCGCATTCCAGCGTGGCGCCTCCGGCGGGCGGCGCATCAGCCGCACCAACCCCTTGATCCAGAGACGACGCCACCAGAGCTCGAGCCGTCGCAGGCGCATGTAAGGAATCTATGAGCTTTGCGCGAGCCGTCTCGTCACTCGCACGTTGGCGTTTTCGGTCCCTGACTTCATACTTCGACGGTCGCCTCGATCTCGCCCGGCGCGGGGTCGCGTCGAGGCTCGACCTCCTCCACCCACAGGTTGGCGTCCATGCTACGCATTCGTCTCGGTCTCCTGGCCGCGTCGCTCGTGCCCGCGGCCGCGATCGCCGCCCAAAGCTCGGTCAAATCCGCGAGCAAATCGGCGATCAGCATTCCCTTCGAGAAGTACACGCTCAAGAACGGCCTCACCGTGGTCCTGTCCGAGGACCACACGACTCCGACCGTCGCCGTCGAGGTGGTCTACCACGTCGGGTCGAAGAACGAGATACCGGGGCACACGGGTTTCGCGCACATGTTCGAACACGTGATGTTCACCGGTTCGGGACACGTCCCCTACGGAACGCACGACCGCTTCACCGAAGGCGTCGGCGGCAGCAACAACGGCCAGACGTACTACGACTGGACCCGCTACTGGGAGACCGATCCGTCAAACTATCTCGAGACCACGCTCTGGCTCGAGTCGGATCGCATGGGCTTCCTCCTCGACTCGCTCGACGAGACGAAGTTCAAGGCGCAGCGCGACATCGTGAAGAACGAGCGCCGCCAGAGTAACGACAATCAGCCGTACGCGCGCGACGGCGAGGTCATAAGCCTCGCGCTGTATCCGAACAATCATCCGCACTCCTGGCCCGTCATCGGCGCCATGAGCGACCTCACCGGCGCGTCGGTCGACGACGTCAAGCGATTCTTCCGCCTCGTACTACGCGCCGAACAACGCCACGCTCGCCATCGTCGGAGACATCGACAAGGCGCAGACAAAGGCTTGGGTCGAGAAATACTTCGCCGACCTGTCGCGTGGCAAACCGATCGTGCGACCCAAGTTCTCGTCGGCCGTGCTGGCAAGCGAAAAACGGTTGACGTTCGAGGACCGTGTCCAGATTCCGCGCCTCACGATTCGTTGGCCGTCCGCCGACCAGGCCAGCGCCGACGCGCCCGCGCTCAGGATTCTCTCCAGCGTGCTCGCCGGCTCTCGCACGGCGCGTCTCACCAAACCGCTCGTTTACGACGCGCAGTCTGCCGCGAACGTGAACGCGTTCCAGAACGGGTTCGAAGGCGCCGGCGAGTTCAACGTCATCGCGACGCCGCGGCCGGGACACACGCTCACCGAGCTCGAGACGCAGATCGATTCGATCCTGACACGACTCAAGGCCGAGGGGCCAACCGCCGAGGAGCTCGAGCGCGCAAAGGCCGGCCAGCAGTTTCAATTCCTCAGCGGACTGCAGTCGAACCTCGGCAAGGCGTTCGAACTCGCCGAAGATCAGACTTTCTACGACGACCCGAGCCACACGTTCCGGGTCGAGTATCCGCGTCTCCAGGCGGTGACCGCGGCCGACGTCAAGCGCGTCGCCGCGAAATACCTCGGCGACAAGCGCGTGGTGCTGAGCAACGTGCCGCTGGGCAAGACCGATCTCGCCTCGCACGCCAACAAGAGCACGCTCGCCACCGATCCGCTCACCGAAGTGACCACGGGGATCAAGCCATGACGCGCCTCGCACATCGCGGCATTCGCCGCCGCGCGACGTCGATCGTCGCCGCCGTTGCAGTCGTAGCGCTCGCGGGTCCCCTCGCCGCGCAGCAGAAGGCCGTACAGTCCGGAACCGCGTCGAAGTCGGCGCTCGATCGCACGAAGATTCCCCTGGCCGCCAAGTCCCCCGACCTGCGCGTGCCGGCGTGGACGAAGGTGACGCTGACCGACGGCGCGGAGCTCATCGTTTCGGAGAAGCACGACCTCCCGCTCGTGTCCTTCACGATCAATTTCGTCGGCGGCGCGGCGCAGTACGAATCCGCCGGAAAGACGGGGCTCGGCTCCATCGTGGGTCAGATGCTCACCGAAGGCACGACGCATCGCACCGGCGATCAGATCTCGAACGATCTGCAATTGCTCGGCACCGGCATCGGCGCGGGCGTCGGCTTGGAATCGGGGCGCATCGGATTCACGTCGACCGCGGACAAGTTCGAGAAGGCCCTCGCCGTCACGGCCGACGTGCTCGAGAATCCGAGCTTCCCGCAGGAAGCGCTCGACCGGCTCAAGGGCCGGCTCAACGTGCAGTTGCTCCAGAACCGCGATCGCACCACGGGCATCGCCGGCGTCGTGTTCCCGAAAGTGCTGTACACGACGAGCCATCCGTACGGCGTATCGCTCACGCCCGAGACGCTCGCGTCGATCACCCGCGACGACGTCGTGTCGTTCTACAAATCCTATTTCCAGCCGGGCCGCGCGATAATCACCGTCACCGGCGACATCACGCCCGCCGCGGCGAAGCAGGCGATCGACCGTGAGCTGGCCGGGTGGCAGCCCGGCGGGTCGATGCCGAGCTTCGCGTACCCGGCCGTGACCGCGCCCAAGGCGACGACGATCTATCTCGTCGACAAGCCCGGCGCCGCGCAGTCGACGTTCGCCATCGGCGCCCCCGGTCCCGCGCGCGACACGCCCGACTACTACGCGCTCCGCGTCATGAACGAGATGCTCGGCGTGCTCTTCCAGTCGCGGTTGAATCACAACATCCGCGAAGTGAAGGGCTACAGCTACGGCGTTTTCTCAAATCTCGCGTTCGGCAAGGGGCCGGGTGCCTTCCGCGCCGGCGGCGACATCGTCACGGCGAAATCGGACAGCGCGCTGATCGAGTTCATGAAGGAGCTGCGCGACATCCGCGGTCCTCGTCCGCCGAGCGACGACGAGCTCAAGCAAGCGAAGGCGAGCCTCGTGCAGAGCCTGCCGGAGAATTTCGCTTCAGTCGGCGGAATCAACGGAAGCATCGGGTCGCTCTACGTGCAGGGACTGCCGCAGGACTACTACCAGCAGTTCGCTCGAGCGGTGAACGCCGTGACGAAGGACGACGTCGTTCGCGTGGCGAAGCAGTACATCGACCCCGAGCATCTGGCGATCGTGATCGTCGGGGATCGCTCGAAGATCGAAGCGCCGCTCGCCGCGACCAGCATCGCGCCGATCGTGCACCTGGACGTCAATGGAAATCCGATTCCGTAGCGTAACGGCGATGCGCGCGACTGCCGTTGTTGGTTTGGGGTATTCGGTTGCGCGTAATCGGTGACTGATGGACCTGGACAGGCTCTACACGGTTCGACGGCACCCGGCGTAGAGCCTGTCACGACATCAGTCACTCAAAACCCCAAACCGACAACCCAGAACCAACAACGGCAGTCGCGGAGCAGTTGGTCTGAGCGGGAGTTGCATTGTGATCCCGTCGCGTTTAGACTCCGCCCTCCGCGTTGAACTCCACCAGATTGGTGATTCGATGAGCAATCCCGTCAACCCGATGACCTCCGCCGGCCTGGCCGCCCTTCCGGGCGTCCCGACGGGCTTCGGCATCGTCCCCGCTCACAATCACTGATCGCGCGATAAACGGCTCGGGAAATCACGAGGGCGGCGCCGCGATCGGTGCCGCCCTTTCGATTTCAATCCAGGCGTTCGCCGCCACGCCACCGATCCAAACGATACAGGAGTTCACTTGAGTACATCGATGTCCAATTCCGCTGAAAGCGCGACCGTGGCGCCGTCCTCCGGCGACGTGGGCGGAGCGGCGGCCCACGACGACGCGGCACACGCGCCTGTTTCCCTCGGCACGGCGATTCGCGAAGCGCTGCGCGGCACGCACCGCGACTTCACCGAAGGCACCGTCTCGCACGCGATCCTGATCCTCGCCATTCCCATGGTGCTGGAGATGATCATGGAGAGCGTGTTCGCGGTCTGCGACGTGTTCTTCGTCTCCAAGCTCGGCGCGGGCGCCGTCGCGACCGTCGGCCTCACCGAGTCCTGGGTCACGCTGGTGTTCGCGCTGGCCATGGGGTTGGCGATCGCCACGTCGGCGATGGTCGCCCGCCGCACCGGCGAACGCGATCGCGAAGGCGCGGCGCGCGCCGCCACGCAAGGCATTTTGCTCGGTCTCGCGCTGTCGCTCGTGCTCGGCGTCGCCGGCGCCACGTTCGCGCCGCACGCGCTGCGCGTGATGGGCGCGTCGCCCGACGTCGTCGCGCAGGGCACGGGCTACGCCCGCGTCATGCTCGGCGGCAACGTCACGATCGTCATGCTGTTCCTGATCAACGCGATCTTCCGCGGCGCGGGAGACGCGGCGATCGCGATGCGCGTGCTCTGGTTGGCCAACGCGATCAACATCGTGCTGGGACCGTGCCTGATCTTCGGCCTTGGTCCGTTCCCGCGGCTCGGCGTCGCCGGCGCGGCGATCGCCACGAACATCGGCCGGGGAACCGGCGTGCTGTTCGCGCTGTCACGACTGCTCAAGCCTGGGTCGCGTGTCGACATCCACGCGCGCCATCTGAGGATCGAGCCGGCGTTGATCGGAAGGCTGCTGCAGCTCGCGTGGTCGGCGGCGCTGCAGTTCCTGATCGGCATGGGCAGCTGGATCGCGCTCGTGCGAATCCTGTCGACCTTCGGCAGCGACACGCTTGCCGGCTACACGATCGGCATTCGCGTCATCATGTTCACGATCCTGCCGGCGTCGGGCGTCGCGAACGCCGCGGCGACGATGGTCGGTCAGGCGCTGGGCGCGCGCAAGCCGGAGCGCGCCGAGCAGGCGGTGAAGATCGCCGGCAAGTACAACATGCTTGTGCTGACGGCTGTTGGTGTGTTGCTCGGTCTCGGCGCTCCGCTGATCGCACGCTTGTTCACGTCCGATCCGGCCGTCGGTTCCGTCGCGACGAACCTGCTGCGGGTCGTGGCGTTCGGGTATCCGCTCTACGGATGGGGAATGGTCTACGGGCAGTCTTTCAACGGGGCGGGCGACACACGCACGCCGACGCTGCTGAACCTGGCCGTGTTCTGGTGTTGGGAGATCCCGCTCGCGTTCGTGCTGGCCATCCCGCTCAAGCTCGGCGCGTTCGGCGTCTTCCTCGCCATGGCGGCCGCGTTCTCGACGTACGCGCTGGCCGGTTCGTGGGCGTTCAAGCGAGGAACCTGGAAGCGGCGCCGGATCTGACCTCGAAACGACGTCGCTCGCGAAGGACGAAGACGGCTTCTCTGAGGGTGCCCTCAGAGGAGCCGTTTTTTTCGCTTCCTCCGACGCCCTTTGGACGATGGCCGCTTCGATTTCGGTTCGCCGACCACGGCCACCAGCGCGAGCTCGGCCGTATGCCGGGACGCCGTCCACCGAACCTGCCCCCGCTTCGCCTCTTGGATTTCGCGAACCCGCTCCTCGATCGCCTCGATCTCTTCCGGCCCCTTCGCCATTCGTCATCCTCCCCGTTCGCTTCCTACGCCATCATATTGGTGCACGGTCGCTCTCGCCGTTGACGCTTTTCAGTGCTACCGCATTTCTCGCCGTTTGGCGTCTTCGCGGTTTGGCGTCTTCGCGGTTTGGCGTCTTCGCGGTTTGGCGTCTTCGCGGTTCGGCTCCTTCGCCCTTTGGCTCCTTCGCCCTATGTCGACCCTCGTCTCAGCCCCTCCCAGTCTCGACGAACTCTGGCTGCCCTTCACCGCGAACCGCGCCTTCAAGCGCGCTCCTCGCCTTCTCGTCGCCGCCAGCGGCATGTACTACACCGCCGCCGACGGCCGGCAAATTCTCGACGGCACCGCTGGCCTCTGGTGCGTGAACGCCGGGCATTGCCGGGAATCGATCACCTCGGCCATCCGCGAACAAGCGGGCGTCATGGATTACGCGCCGCCGTTCCAGATGGGCCATCCGCTGGCGTTCGAGCTCGCGCAGCAACTCGCCACGATGCTCCCCGGCGATCTCGAACACGTCTTCTTCACCAACTCGGGTTCCGAGGCCGTCGATACGGCGCTCAAGATCGCCCTGGCCTATTGGCAGGCCAAGGGTGAGCCGGAGCGCGTGCGGTTCGTCGGACGAGCGCGCGGGTACCATGGCGTGGGCTTCGGCGGAGTCGCCGTCGGCGGTATCGAGACGAATCGCCGTCAGTTCGCCGCACAGCTTCCACCGGCCGTCGACCATCTCCCGCACACGCACGACCTCGCCGCCAACGCGTTCACGCGCGGCCAGCCTCGCAACGGCGCGCAGCTCGCCGACGCGCTCGAGGAGATTGTTCGCAACCGCGGCGCGCACACGATCGCCGCGGTGATCGTCGAACCAGTCGCCGGATCGACGGGCGTACTCGTTCCGCCCGTCGGATACCTCGAGCGGCTGCGCGAGATCTGCGACCGTCACGACATCCTGCTCATCTTCGACGAAGTCATCACCGGCTTCGGGAGAACGGGCTCGGCGTTCGGCGCGACGAAGTTCGGCGTGACGCCGGACATGATGACGCTGGCCAAGGGCATCACCAACGCCGCCGTTCCGATGGGCGCCGTCTGCCTGCGGCGCGGCATCTACGACGCCGTCGTCGACGGCGCGCCGGCGGGAATCGAGCTCTTTCACGGCTACACGTACTTCGGGTCACCCGCTCGCGGCGGCGGCGGGTCTCGCAACCCTCGACTTGTATAAGACGGAAGGACTCTTCGATCGCGCCGCGTCGCTCGAGCCGGTCGTCGCCGACGCCGTGCATTCGCTTCGCGGCTCGCCGCACGTGATCGACGTGCGAAACATCGGCGTTGTCGGGGGCATCGAGCTCGAGCCGCGCCCCGGCGCGCCGGGCGCCCGTGGATTCGAGACGTTCCTCAAGTGCTTCGAGGCCGGCGTCCTCGTTCGATCGACCGGCGATACGATCGCGCTGTCGCCGCCGCTCATCGTCGAGGCCGAGCAGATCGAGCAGATGGTCGACACCGTGCGCGACGCGCTCGGCGCCGTCGCCTGAGTGAGTTCGCGAATGGGCGCCGCCCGCGGGTTCGGTCGCCGTCGGGTCCTCACGACCGGCGCGATCGCGCTCGCGGCGCTCGCCGGCTGCACGCTCCAGGAAGCCGGCCGCACCGATTCGACGGCGACGTCCGCGCAGCGCACGGCGACCGCGGGTAGCAACTCGGAGACCTGGCAGCCGCCGGTCGTCGACAGCACGCCCGACGATCCGCTCGAGGCGTCGATCTATCGCGGATTGGCGCTGATCACGCACACGCACGACAGCCTCCCCGCCTACGCCGGCGGCGGAAATCTCGTCTGCACGAGCTGCCACCTCGACGAGGGCCGGCGTCCGAACGCCGCGCCGCTGATGGGCGTGATGGCGCGGTTTCCCAAATTCCTCGATCGCGCCGGCGCCGTCGTGCCGATCGAGGATCGCATCAACTACTGCTTCACCCGCAGCCTCTCCGGATCGAAGCTCCCCTCGGACAGCCGCGAGATGCAGGACATCGTCGCGTATCTCGCGTATCATATCGAAAGGCGTTCCCACCGGCGAGCACGTGCGGGGCGAGGGATTCCCCACGATGCCCAAGCTGTTCGGCGACGCCGGCACCGGGCACAAGCTCTTCACCGACAACTGCGCCCGTTGCCACGGCAACGACGGCACGGGGATCGGACCCGTTCCCGCGCTGTGGGGCGCGAGGTCGTTCAGCATCGGCGCGTCGATGGCTCGCGTCGAGCGAGCGGCGTCTTTCATTCGGCACAACATGCCGTTCGACAAGCCGGGCTCGCTCACCGATCAGCAGTCGTACGACATCGCCGCCTACATCACGTCGATGCCTCGCCCCGACCAGCCGGGCAAGGAGACCGATTGGCCCACCGGCGGCGCGCCCTCCGACGTGCCGTACGACACGAGAGGTCACAAAGCCCTTCACCCGCCGAAGCTGCTCCCGCGCGCGAACCCGGCCAATGCCATCGTCGGGAATCCGCCGTCAGTCATCCACAAGTAGTTGTTACAGGAGTGAGATGAGCCTCAGCCCACGACCGATCAGCCGGCGTTCGTTGATCGCCGGCACCGCCGCCGCGGCCGGCGGTGCGCTGCTCTCCAAACTCCCGCCTCCCGCCGATGCGCAGCAGACGACGGCGGCCCCCGCCGCGGCGACTCCGCCGGTCGTGGGTGATCCGACAAAGGCGCCCGGCGCGCCGACGACCGCCGTCGGCGAACGCTCGCCGTTCGTCCAGCCCAAGCGCGCGCCGGTCGGCGAGATCACGGGCACGACGCTCACGCCGATCCAGGATCTCGCCGGCACGATCACGCCGTCGGATCTCCACTTCGCCCGCATCCACTCCGGCATCCCGACGATCGACCCCGCGGCGCACACGCTGCTCGTTCACGGTCTCGTCGACCGCCCGACATCGTTCAGCGTCGCCGACATCAAGCGTTTCCCGTCGGTCACGCGCGTGCACTTCATCGAGTGCTCGGGCAATGGCCGCTCGGCGTACCGCACGCCCAAACCCGACATGACCCCGCAGCAGGTCGACGGGATGATGAGCAACAGCGAATGGACCGGCGTTCCGCTCGCCCTCCTGCTGCGCGAGGCCGGAGTGAAACCCGGCGCCAAGTGGTTCCTCGCCGAGGGCGGCGATTCGTGCCTGCTTTCGCGAAGCATCCCCTTTCAGAAGGCGAACGACGACGCGCTCGTCGTCTGGGCGCAGAACGGCGAGCCCCTCCGCCCCGAGCAGGGGTTTCCGATTCGCTTGCTGCTCCCGGGCTTCGAGGGCAACTCGAACGTGAAGTGGCTCCGGCGCATCAAGCTCGGCACCGAGCCTTTCATGACACGCTGGGAAACGTCGAAATACACGGATCCGCTTCCGGGCGGAAAAGTCCGGCAGTTCAGCTTCGAGATGGACGCCAAGTCGATCATCACGAGTCCCGCGTTTCCCGAGCGTCTGTCGGCGCCGGGGTGGTGGGCCATTCGCGGGCTCGCCTGGAGCGGTCGCGGTCGGATCACGCGCGTCGACGTCAGCACGGACAGCGGAGCAACATGGCAGGAGGCGGCGCTCCGATCGCCGGCGACCCCCAAGGCGCAGGTGCGCTTCGAGCTGCCTGTGGCGGTGGACCGGCGAGCAGAGTTTTCTCATGAGCCGCGCCGTGGACGAAACCGGTTACGTCCAACCGACCTTCGCCGAGCTGCGCGGCGTTCGCGGACCGGGTACCGACTACCATTTCAACTCGATCCGGGGCTGGCGCGTCGCGCGCGACGGCTCGGTGTCGTTCGAGGCGAATACATGAGCCGCGCCCGACTCGAGCTCGCGGCCTGCACGATCGCCCTCGTTGTCTCGGCGTGCACGGCGGAATCACGCGAGGCCGCCGTGCGCGACAAGCTGCCCGATCGCTTCGGCATCGGCCGATCGGCGACTCCAGCGGAGATCGCGGCGTCCGACGTCGAGGTCGGTCCGGACGGCGCGGGTCTCCCCGCCGGTTCAGGGACGCCGGAGCAAGGCGCGCCGGTGTTCCTGACGAACTGCGCGACCTGCCATGGGAACGACGGCGAAGGCAAGCCGCCACTCTACCCGCAGATCATCGGCGGACCGCGCGGGTCGTTCAATTTCGCGAGCGATCCCAAGATCCCGCGCACCATCGGCAACTACTGGCCGTACGCGACGACCGTGTTCGACTACGTGCGGCGCGCCATGCCGCTCACCGCGCCGCGCTCGCTGACGAACGACCAGTACTACGCCGTCACGGCGTATCTGCTACAGCGCGAAGGAATCATCCAGCCCGGCACGGTGATCGACGCGAAGTCGCTTCCCGCGGTCCAGATGCCGGCTCGATCACACTTTGTGGTCGACGATCGCGCGGGCACGACTGGCGGTAAGAACGTTCGTTAGCGTTTTCTGAACTGCTGCTGGCGCGACGGCGCAGAGGACGCAGAGGACGCAGAGAACCGGCTTTCGCGCGGAGGCGAGCAGTCCGCTCGCGAGCAACGCGGAGCCGGCAGAAAAATAGACTTGGTCGTACAAGTCCGCTCGCGGAGCCTCTGCGTCCTCTGCGTCACAGCGCCGTTGAGCAGTGGCAGGACCGGAACTCTACTTCGCGCCGAGGTGCTTCGCGAAGAACGCCCAGGTGCGGTTCCACGAGTCGATCTGCTCGGGCGAGTCGTCGCGCTCGAGCGTCTGCTCGTTCACTCGCTGGCTGAACGTGTGTCCGCAGCCGCGCGGCCCCTCCGGCGGATTCACGTAGATCTTGGTTTCGGCGAGATCGGGCTTGAGCGCCCGCAGCGTGTAGACCATCTGCTGGTCTTCGCGGAAGAAGACGTCGCAGTCGTTGGTCGCCACGTGTACGAGCATCGGCACCTTGAGGTTCTCGGCGTGAAAGACCGGCGAGCGCTTGAGATACTCGTCGATGCAGTCGTGGTCGTGGTTTGGACCGCAGCTCTGCTCCCAGGGAAGCCCCTGGATGCCCGTCTCCGCCGCGTAATCGCGCGCGTATCCCGGCCCATGATCCATCAGGCGGAAGACGAGGTTGGTTACCGGCACGATCGCCGCGCCCGCCTTGAATGGATTGTCGTCGCGGAAAAGGATGTGCGACGTGATGAATCCGCCGTGGCTCCAGCCCATGACGCCCATGTGCTGCGCGTCGACATACGGCAGCGTCGCGAGATAGTCGACCGACGACAGCACGTCGTCGACTTCCTTCCCGCCGTAGTCGATCTTCTTCATCCACTCGTCGCCGTAGCCGCTGCTGCCGCGATAGTCGGGCGTCAGGACGACATAACCCCGCTTCACCGCCTCGACGACGAACGGGTAGAACGACGTGTCCCAGTCGCCGTGCACGTAGCCGTGCACCCACACCAGCGCGACGTGCTTTGTGTTGCCGTGGTTGATCGGCGAGAAGAGGTAGGCTGGAATCTCCAGTCCGTCGGCGCGGCTCTTGTACGTGATTTTCTGAAATTCGTAGTTGCCCGGCGCCTTCGCCTCGTAAATGCTGTCAGTGCGGTGTTTGTTGGCGATGTCGCGGTCGCAGATCTGCGGCGCGCAGCCGCGAAGGTCCTTGGGATCCTTGCTCACGTACAACTCGCGCTCGCGCGCCGAGTCCACGGCGCCACGCCACATCGAGGCGGGCCCCGCGCGATGCGGATCGCGCGCCGGCCGGTTGCCGCCGCGTCCCTGCTGTCGAACGGCGGACGTATCCTGGGCAGTGAGCGGCCGCGCGACGATCGGCGACGCGATGGTCGCGAATAGAGCGGTGAATAGAACGAGACGTCTCATAGCGACCCTCAGCCGAGCTGTTGAACTGACGCCTGACGCCTGTCGTCCATCGTCGGCCCGACCAATCTACGCGCCGGACCACCCGCCTCAACTCCCCGATCGGCCGCCCCGCCCACCCGCCGTTTTCGCTCCGGTGGCTTGTTTCGTTCCAACGTCCACGGCGACCTCGGCGCTCTCGACTCCCGTACGGCTCACCGCCGTGAGGATCACCCGTCCCGTCGCCGCATCGGGAAGCCGATGCATTTTGAGCCACCCCGGCAGCACTTCGCTCGTCCAGACGCCCTTGGAGAGCGAACGGACCGTCCAGAGCCACACGCGCGAGTCCGCCCCCGCAGCCGCCGTCATTCGAAGCAGCAGATCCCCTGTTTCCGGATCGCGCGCCACGGTTGCTATCGGCCGCGCCGGCGGCTTTGCGCCGAGCCACGGCGACGCCGGAACCAGCGCCGGTTCCCGGTACAGCAACGCCACCTTTTCGGCGAGGCTGTCCGGGTCTTTCGTCAGCGCCGTCATGTTGAAATGGATGTGGCCGGCCTCGCCCTTGTCGCGCGCGCGCACCGTGTCGATCTGGTCCACGATCTCCTGCGACGTGAAGCGCGACCCGTTCGCCCCCGGTTCGCCGATGCGATAGTCGGCGAGTCCGGGCCAGATGTGGCGGTGTTTAGAGTTCTGAGACAACCACCAGTCGAGCAACACCGGGAAGCTCTGTTCCGGCGGACGAATCTGCCAATAGAGCTGCGGCGCGAGATAGTCGACCCATCCCTTCTCCAGCCACAGCTTCGAATTGGCGTAGATCGTCGCGTACGCGTCGAGCCCGCGAATTTGCGGCGGGTTGCCGGGACGCCAGATGCCGAACGGACTGATGCCGACCCTCACCCACGGCTTCACCGCGTGGACGCCGCGATAGAGCGCCGCGACCATCGAATCGACGTTGGCGCGCCGCCAGTCGTCTTTCGCCAGCGAGCCGCCGGCCTTCTTGTAGCCCGCGTACGTATCCGCGTCGGGGAAGTCGATCGTGTGGCCCGCCGCGTCGGTCTCGGGATACGGATAGAAGTAGTCGTCGATGTGCACGCCGTCGATGTCATAGCGCTTCACGACGTCGACGATCGCGCGAATCGTTCGCCGGCGAACTTCGGCGCTTCCCGGATCCATCCATAGAAAGCGGCCGTACGGACGAACCAGCCCGGGCTGCGCGCGGGCGATGTGCGTCGTTGCGAGCGCCGTGTCGTGCACGTACGCGGCGCGATACGGGTTGAACCACGCGTGCAGCTCGAGCCCGCGCTTGTGCGCCGCGTCCACCGCGAACGCCAGCGGATCCCACGGCGGCTCCGGCGCCCGCCCCTGGCGCCCGGTGATGTACTGCGACCACGGTTCGTACGGCGACGAGTAGAACGCGTCGCCCCCCGGCCGGATGTGAAAAACGATCGCGTTCAGCCCGAGACTCGTGGCGCGATCGAGAATCGTCAGCAGCTCGCGCTGCTGGTCCCACGTCGAGAGGCCGGCCTTGGACGGCCAATCCATGTTGGCGACGGTCGCCACCCAGACGCCGCGAAACTCGCGCATCACGGGCGGCGCGGGCGGCGCGGCGGCGGATTCTGTCCCGCGGCGGGTGCGGCGAGCGTTCCGTACAACGCCGCGGCCGCGTAGATCGCTTTCGAGCGCATCCTGAAGCTATGCGCTCGTTCGCACGACGAAGCTATCTCAGCGTTCGCGGGTCCAGAGCACGAGCACGCCGCAGCCTTCGGAAGTCGCGTTGTATTCCGGCGGCGACGCGGCGCCGCCGGCGTAGTATTCGGCCGCGGCGAGGCTCGTTCCGTCCATCTTGGAGAAATCGGGCGGCGGCGCACCCCTGGTCAAGGCGCGATCGTACGTCCTCACGCCATCCTGGATGATGCTCACGTAGCAGTTCGGCTGGAGGCAACGGGTCAGCGCGCTCCCCCCGCACGGCTTCCTCGAGGAGACAATGTACGTTTCACCGTGCGGCCCGTTGGTCCGCATGACTCCCGGAATGTGTTCGACAACAATCTCGGAGAGCGGCTTGCCATCGTCCTTGCGAAATTGGTCTTCGGTTACGAAGCGACCGAATCCCATGCGCCGGTGCTCCTCGAAGCTTTTCAGCCCTCCGCCGATGTACTTCGGCGCCGTGTCGTTCACGACGACCGTTTCGAGCGTCGTCGCGCTGGCGTGAGTCAGCACGACGGTGACCGGCGTCGTGTCGGCCGGTGAGATCGCCACCGTGAGCGTCTGCATCTCGAAGCCGACCTTGCGGATCCGCACGAGGCTCCCGCCTTCCGGCAGGAACATCAGGCTCACCGTTCCCGTCTTGGTGGTGAGCGCCTTGTTGCCATTGATCGCGTCGCTGACTTCCGCGCCCTCGACCGGATCGCCGGTCGCCGCGTCGTAGACGCCGAGGAAGCGATACCGGTACGCGTAGTTGGTCGGTTTCTTTCCCGCCGTGTCGGTGGCGGGGTTCTGCGCCCGAACCGCCGGGGCGACGGCGCCGGCGACCAGCGCGGCGCATCCGAATGCCATCAACGATTTCATAACAAATCAAACCCCACGAAAGCCGTAAACGTCACGCCGCTATATTGATACGTATGGCTAAGTACGACAAGACCCGCGCGTGGAAAGAGGCCAAGGAGCTGGTCGCCGAGCACAAGATGTCGCTCTCGATCGGGTTCGGGCTGATGCTGATAAACCGCGTCGCCGGATTGGTGCTCCCGTTCACGTCGAAGTTCCTCGTCGACGACGTCATCACGCAGCACAAGACCAACCTGCTGATGCCGCTCGCCGCGTTCGCCATCGTCATGACGGTCGTACAAGGCGCCACGTCGTTCGCTCTTGTCCCAGGTCGTCAGCATCGCGGCACAACGGGCGATCACCGAGATGCGCAAGCGCGTGCAGGCGCACGTGCTGCGCCTCCCCATTTCGTACTTCGACTCGACAAAGACCGGCGTTCTCATCTCGCGCGTCATGACCGATGCGGAGGGCGTCCGCAATCTCGTCGGTACCGGGCTCATCCAACTCGTCGGCAGCGTGCTGACCGCCGTTCTGTCCCTCGGCGTGCTCTTCTACGTGAACTGGAAGCTCACCAGTGCGACGCTCGTGCTGCTCGGCATCTTCGGCGTCATGATGACGGTTGCGTTCAATCGACTGCGCCCGCTCTTCCGCGAGCGCGGCGCGATCAACGCCGACGTGACGGGGCGCCTCACCGAGACGATCGGCGGCGTGCGCCTGGTGAAGATCTACGTCGCCGAGCCCCGCGAACGGCTCGTCTTCGCGCGCGGCGTGCACAAGCTGTTTCGCAACGTCGCCAAGACGATCACCGGCACGTCGGTCGTTGGTGCCGGAACTGCCGTTCTCACGGGACTGATCGGCGTCCTGCTCATCGTCATCGGCGGTCCGTCGGTCCTCAACGGCTCGATGACGCTCGGCGACATGTTCATGTACGTCTTCTTCATCGGCCTCCTCGCCGCGCCGCTCGTGCAGATGGCGTCGATCGGCACGCAGGTGAGCGAAGCCTTCGCCGGCCTCGACCGCATCGCCGAGATCCGCGCGATGACGACCGAGGACCAGGCCGACGCCGACAAGGAGACCGTGAACGACATCGACGGCAACGTCGAATTCCAGGACGTCTCGTTCGAGTACGTGCCGGACGTACCGGTGCTCAAGCACGTGTCGTTCTCCGCCGCCGCCGGTTCCACGACCGCGCTCGTGGGCTCGAGCGGATCGGGCAAGAGCACGCTCATCGGCTTGGTCATGGCGTTCAACCATCCGAAGAGCGGACGCGTGCTCGTCGACGGCAAGGACATCGCGAACGTCAAGCTGCGCGACTATCGCTCGCACGTCGGCGTCGTGATGCAGGACAACTTCCTCTTCGACGGCACCGTCCGCGAGAACATCGCGTTCAGCAAGCCCGGCGCGACCGACGAAGAGGTGCGCGCCGCGGCACACGTCGCGCACTGCGACGAGTTCGTGGACCGCTTCGAGAATGGATACGACACGATCGTCGGCGAGCGCGGCGTGAAGCTCTCGGGCGGACAGCGGCAGCGCGTCGCCATCGCCCGCGCCGTCCTCGCCGATCCCCGAATTCTCATCCTCGACGAGGCCACGTCGAGCCTCGACAGCGAGAGCGAAGCGATGATCCGCGACGGCCTCCGCTCGCTGCGCCGCGGCCGCACGACCTTCGTCATCGCGCACCGGCTGTCGACGATCGAGAGCGCCGACCAGATCCTCGTGATCGAAAACGGCGAGATCGTCGAACGCGGCTCGCACCGCCAGCTCATCGCGCTCGGCGGGCGCTATCGCTCGCTCTACGAGCGGCAGTACGGCGCGGAGAAGGACGAGTACATCAACCCGGGCGAGGATTTCCTCACCGTCGCCGGGAAGGACGTCGTTCGGAAACTCTGATCCTCGCGGCGCACCGGCGAATGGCCAGCTGCACACTGCAACTGCTTACCGCAGAGACGCAGAGGCGCAGAGGAAACCGCAGAGCGGTCTCCATCGCGCAACGAGCCGGATGTTTTTGTTGAAAGCCGCTCGGGATGCTGCGTCGCGGCGACGCGAGCCTCGACGGCACGAGTGGCTCCCCGAGCGGCAGTCACAAAGAAATCCCGGCTCGTTGCGCACCGGACTATACCTCGGCGGCCGTTCCCTGCGCCTCTGCGTCTCTGCGGTGAGCAGTTGCAGTTCGGCGGTGGAGGTTCCCCGGAGCCCGCCGATCAGGAATCGGCGCGGAGCGCGTCGACCGGGTTGACGGTCGCGGCGCGCCGCGCCGGCACGTACGCCGCCGCGATCGTCGCCGTCAGCACGACGACGATCCCGATCGCGTAGCCGACCGGATCGTACACGTCGATCCACCTCATCGACGCGGCGAACAGCTTCGACACGCCGAGCGCCGCGACGGACCCCACCGCCGTGCCGATGACCGCGAGCCGCGCCGCGTTGCCGAGGATGAGTCTGATCAACGAGCCGCCAGACGCGCCGAGCGCCATGCGCACGCCCATCTCCCGCGTTCGCTGAGCGACGAGATAGGAGAGGACGCCGTACACGCCGGCGATCGTGAGAAGGAGCGCGATGCCGCCGACGAACCACGCGATCGCATACGACATGCGGTATGGATAGATCTGCATATCCATGGCTTGCTCGAGCGTATGCACGTCGTCGATCGCGCTCGAGTCGACCGCCGACACCGCGCGATCGAGCGTCGCGCGGGCGACGATGGCGTCGTTCGTCACGCGCACGAGCAGGACCGAGTTCTTCGCCTCGACCGGCTGCGGATAGTACACGACCGGCCAGTCCGAGCTGCGGCCGATCCAGCCCGCCGTCGTGTTCTTCGCCACGCCGATCACCGTCGCGTGATGGTACGGCTCGAGTCGCTTTCGCTGGCGGTCGACGGGCGCCATGACGACTTCCTTGCCGATCGGATCGAGACCCGGCCACAAGCGCGCGGCCGCCGCCTGCGTGACGATGGCGACCGACGCGCTGCTTCGCCCTTCCTCGGCCGAGAAGCCGCGTCCGCGGACGATGGGCAGCTCGAGCAGCCCGAAATACTCGGGTGAGACGACGTTGACGTCGAACCAGAGCGTGGTCGAATCGCCTGTCTTCACCAGCAGCTGATCCAGACCGCCGTCGAGCGGAGCACTCGACGCGCTCGCGATGCCGCGCACGGTGTGCTCCGCGCGGATGCGGTCGAGCGCCCGCGTCGAGACGCTGTCGCGGATCGACATTTGGACGACGTTCTTCGTGCGCAACCCTACGTCGATCTGGCCGTGCACCATCGCGGCGCGCAGCAACACGCCGGCGCAGACCAGAAGCAGAACGCTCATGGCGATTTGGCCGAACAGCAGCAACCCGCGCAGCGTTGATTTGCGAAACGGCGCATCGAAGTCGCCCCGCGATGCCTGCACGACGCTCGCCCGGGTCGCCTGCAGCGCCGGCGTCAGCCCGAACCCTACCGCCGACGCCGCGGCCGCGACGAGCATGAAGCTCAGCACTCGGCCGTCCGGCTCCAGAGGTTGCATGTGGAAGCGCTCGAGGAACGCCTGGGGCATCGTGGCGAGCAACGCATAGACCCCGGACCGCACGGTCGTTCTCGAGACCGCGAACGCGATCACGGCACAGGGGACGGAAAGAATGAGCGCCTCGGTGAGAAGCTGTCTCACTATTCGGCCGCGACCGGCGCCAAGGGCAAGACGGATTCCGATCTCTCGCTGCCGAGCCATGGCCCGCGCCAGCATCATGTTCGCAACGTTCGCGCACGCGATGAGCATGACGAGAAGAAACGCGACTCCGACGGGTGCGAATACCGCGATCGCCTCGCGGTCGAGTGGCACCGACGTTCCCTTGGGAACCAGCTTCAGGAAACGGTCGAGCGCTTCGATGTGCACCGTCCCCGACGCGTCAATGCGGCGAGGCATGGACGAGGCAGGCGTCGACGCGACGATCCACGCGCGCAGCCTCGACAGTGCGTGCTCGAAGTCGAGCGACGGGCGGAGATGGCCGGTGATCTTGATCGGCGTCGAATCGTTGAGCGGTTCCATCGTGATCGGTACCCAGAATTGCATCGGCACCGGCCCGAGACCACCGAAGTTCGGCCTCACCACGCCGACGACCGTCATCAGCGTGCGGTCCACGAGGACCGTCTTGCCCACGATCGATGTGTCGCCGCCGAAAGCCGCCTGCCACGTGTCGTAGTTGAGCACCATCGCCGTGCCCCCGGCCGGCGGCGACGCATCGTCGCGCACGATCGTCCGCCCGATCGCCGGCGTAACGCCCAGGACGTCGAAGTAATTCCCCGTGACGAGGTCGCCCATCATCGGCTGGCCGCGAACGCGTGTGTAGAGGTGCCGCGTTCCGATGACGTCCGCGAACACACCGCCGCCGTCACGGATGAACGATTGGTACTGCGGCCATGTGAGCGACCAGCTCGATTCGTAGAGCGAACCGGGATCCCGGATGGCGAGCGGCCGCAACACGTACGCGTCGAACAGCGTGAACGCCGTCGTCAGCAGCCCGAGGCCAAGCCCGATCGTCGCCACGACACCGACGACGAACGTCGGCGCGCGCCGGAACGTGCGGAGCGCATAGCTCGCGTCCTGCGCCAACTCGTCGAGCCACTGCCACCGCATGGCGTCTCGCGCCGATTCCGCGTGCACCGTCGGGTTGCCGAACACAGCGCCGAGCCGCGTCGCGCGCGTCCGCGGGCGACATCCCGTTCGCGACGTTCCGCTCCGTCTCGCGCTCGAGATGGTAGCGCAACTCGTCGTGGAGGTCGGCGTCGGCAGCGCGCCGATTCACCATCGCGCGCAGCCGAACGAGGAACGATGCGAGCATGGCGGTCATCCCGTGCGTAGGATCAAGCCGAGCGCCTGCTGGAAGCGCTCCCACTCGCGGCGCTCGGCGTCGAGCTGCTTCAGTCCGTTGGGGGTGAGCTCGTAGAAGCGCGCGCGGCGGTTGTTCTCCGACGTGCCCCAGCGTCCCTTGATGAGGCCCTTGCTCTCGAGCCGGCGCAGCGCGGGATAGAGCGACCCGTAGTTCACGTCGAGCACGCCCTTCGACACGACCTGGATGGACTGGGTGAGATCCCAACCGTTCGCCGGCCCCGCGCGCAGCAGGCGAAGGACGATCAGGTCGAGCGTGCCCTGCAACAGGTCGGTCTTGCGCGGCGCCATTGTTCCTCTAGATGACCAATAGGAGCACGATGGGGGCCGGACCTGTAGATTGTCAAGAGGAGTGTGCCGGCTGGCGTCCCTGGCTACATTGTCTTGGTCGGCGAAACTCCCACCCGCCCTTCCCCCGCTCGCATGTTGTTGCCGCTTCTGTCTGCCGTGCTCGTGGCCCTTTCCCGGACCGACGCCGGTTCTCTCGGCGCGATGTCCGAGGACAGCCTTCGCTGCGCCCCGGGCGAGCGGCGGGTCGAGATCGCCGCGGGCGCCGATCCGCGTCCCGGCTACGCGTCGAACGAACAGCTCCAGTATTCGGCCTACTATGGAAAGCTGCGCGTCGGGAACGGCGAGATGCGTCTGTCCGGCCGCGACACCGTCCGCGGCCGCGTCGCGTGGAAAGCCATGTTCATCATCGACGGCGGCATTCCGGGCGCGCACTTCCACGACACGACGGTGACCTGGTTCGATTCGGCCACGTTCAACTCGCTGCGCTTCGCGCAGAATCTGCACGACCCGGGTTATCGCGCCAACCGCGACACGCACATCTTCCCGGACGACAAGACCTATCGAACGAAGGACGGCGAGATGCACCCGTCGGTGGCCGATCCGCTCGACGACATGTCGCTCGTCTATCTCGTGCGCACGCTGCCCCTCGAGCCCGGGCAGTGCTACGTGCTCAACCGCTACTTCAAGCCGGAGAGCAACCCGGTCGTGGTGCACGTCGTCCGTCGCGACACCGTGAACGTTCCCGCGGGGCGCTTCCCCGCCATCATGCTGCGCCCCGAGATCAAAACCAAAGGGATGTTCTCGAAGGACGGCCACGCCGAGCTCTGGCTCGCCGACGATTCCGCTCGCACCGTTCTGCAGCTCAAGACGGGCCTCCAGATCGGAACGATCAGCCTGCGCCTGCGCCACATCGGACGCGAGCAGTAAGGAGATCGACGGGGGCATCGATCGCGCGGGTCCGCGTTAAGAGATCTATACGTGGATCTATGCGCTCCCTCACACCGCGCGGCTTCCCAACCCATGGACGCCGCCGCGCGTAGAGATGGTGTCAATTCAATTTGCGAACACCTTCGAGGCTGCCCCGTGTCACCTCGCCGATCGCTATCACTGCTGCTCGTCCTGTTCCTTGGCGCGTTCGCTCCATCGCGCCTTCACGCGCAGGGCGACGCGGACATCATTCGCGGCCGCGTCATCGGCCCGGACAAGAAGCCCGTCGAAAACGTCACCGTCACCGCGACGTCGCTCGTCAACCAGACGTCGCGCACCGCGAAGACGAACAAGGACGGCCGCTTCTCGATCATCTTCAACGGCGGCGGCGGCGATTACATGATGGCGTACACCTCGATCGGCTTCGCGCCGACGCGGTTCGAGGTGAAGCGCGAGGTCGATGAGGACATTCTCATCGCCGACGCGACGCATGAGCAAGACGGCCGTGTCGCTCGACGCCGTCCGCATCAACGCCGGCCGCGAGCGTCCCGACCGCAACGGCAACTCGCTCGACGTCGGCGGCCGCGACCAGACGGTGAACACGAACAACGTGCCGATCGACATCCTCGGCGACCTCTCGGCGATGGCGGCGACGCTGCCCGGCGTCACGCTCATTCCCGGCGCCGACGGCGCCGCCAACGGCTTCTCGGTGCTCGGACTCGGCGCCGACCAGAACAACATCACGCTCAACGGGCTGAACTTCGCCGGCACCGATCTGCCCCGCGACGCCACGACGCAGCAGCGCGTGACGACGTCGAGCTTCGATCCGTCGCGCGGCGGCTTCTCCGGCGCGCAGATCTCGCTGCGCACGAACAGCGGCACCAACTACGTCACGCGGTCGCTGCACCAGACCGTCGACTCGCCGAGCCTTGCAGTACACGGACGCCGTCGGCCGCGCGCTCGGGAAGCAGTTCACGAACCTGCAGCTCAGCGGCAGCGCCGCGGGCCCGTTCGTGCTCGACAAGGCGTTCTACGCGATGTCGTGGCAGCTCGGCCGCCGCACCAGCAACCTTCAGGATTTGCTCAACCTGAGCAGCGACGCGCTCGCGCTCGAGCGCGTCGGCGTGTCGCCGGACTCCGTCCAGCACCTCGTCCAGCTGCTGAACCAGGCGCAGATCCCGCTCACGAACGACGCGATCCCGAGCTCGAAGCTCACGCAGAACGGATCGTTCCTTTCGAGCTTCGACTTCGCGCCGAGCGGCGGCCACTTCTACAACGTCACGCGTGAACGGCCGATGGCAGGGACAGGACGGCGCCAGCCTGTCGACCACGGCGGTTCCGGACCACGGCGGCGACACGCGCAGCTACGGCGGCACGCTCCAGGGTCGCCACTCCGCGTACTTCTTCGACAACTTCCTCGACAACACGAGCGGCTCGATCCAGGAGAGCGTGACGCAGGGCAATCCGTACATCGAGCTTCCGTCGGCGACGGTCCGCGTCAACTCGACCTTCCCCGACGGCAGCGCCGGCACCTCGAACCTCCAGTTCGGCGGCAACACGAGCCTGCCGCGCAACTCGCACACGCTGAACACCGAGCTGCAGAACGAGCTGTCGTGGATCAGCCTCGACAACAAGCACCGCTACAAGTTCGGCGTCGACTTCCGCTACAATCGCTACTCGCAGGACAACACGACGAACCGTTTCGGGACGTACACGTACAACTCGATTCAGGATTTCGAGGACGGCGTGCCGGCGAGCTTCAGCCGCCGCTTGCAGGTCAACGAGCGGTTCGGCGACGACGTCGGCGGGTCGGCGTGGCTCGGTGACGCGTGGCGCGCGACGCCGCGGTTCCAGATGACGTACGGCGTTCGCGTCGACGCCTCGCACTTCCAGGGCAATCCGCAGTTCAATCCGGCGATCGATTCCGTGTACCAACTGCGGAACGACGCGGTGCCGCGCGGCATCTACGTGAGCCCGCGTCTCGGGTTCAGCTGGACGTACGGCACGAACCCGCAGATCGGCGGCTTCCAGGGCGCGCAGCGCGGATCGCGCGGGCAGATCAGCGGCGGCATCGGACAGTTCCAGAACCTGCCGAGCTCACCGCTCATCGCCGCGGCCGTGGACCAGACTGGATTGCCGTCGGCGGCGCAGCAGTTGAGCTGCATCGGCAGCGCCGTCCCGTCGCCCGATTGGTTGCAGTATCTGGAGAACACGGGGATGATCCCGACGACGTGCACCGGCGACGTGTCGAGCTTCACGAGCACGGTGCCGAACGTCACGCTCTTCTCGCAAGGACTACATCCCGCAGCGCAGCTGGCGCGCGAACCTCAACTGGAACGCGCCGATCCTCAACAACATGTTCCGGCTGACGAGCGGCGCGACGTACTCGCTCAATCTGAATCAGCAGAGCCAGATCGATCTCAACTTCAACCAGAGGCCGGTCTTCACGCTCTCGAACGAAGGCCGTCCCGTCTACGTCGATCCGAGCCAGATCTTCCCGACGACGGGCACGACGATCGAGAACGACTCCCGGGTGTCGCCGGAATTCGCCAACGTCACGGACTATCTCTCCGATCTGCAGTCGCACACGACGCAGTTCCAGATCGGGCTCGCGCCGGTCACGTTCAACTCGGCGTTCCAGTGGAGCGTGACGTACGTCTGGCAGAAGATCCTCGACGAGCAGCGCGGCTTCGCCGGCGGCAACACGGCCGGCGATCCGTACCTGCTCCAGTGGGCGCGCGGCAATCAGGACGCGCGGCACCAGATCACGTACAACGTCGGCTACACGTTCCATCAAGCGGTGAGCGTCGTCGCGCTCGGCCGCGTTCAGTCGGGCAACCCGTTCACGCCGATGGTGTCGGGTGACATCAACGGCGACGGCTACAACAACGACCGCGCGTTCATCTACGATCCGTCGAAGGTCGCCGACTCAGCGCTCGCGGCCGGAATGAAAAGCCTGCTGACCGGCGCCCCGAGCTCGGTCAAGTCGTGCCTCGAGAAGCAGCTCGGCACGATCGCCGGCCGCAACAGCTGCCAGGCGCCGTGGTACACGACGCTCAGCCTGCGCGTCTCGCTCGTGTCGCAGGCGATGAGGGTCATTCCGGATCGCGCGACGATCTCGCTCGGCATCGCCAACCCGCTCACCGGTCTCGACGCGCTCGTTCACGGCTCGAACAACCTGCACGGTTGGGGCGCGCCTTCATTCGCCGACAATCAGCTGCTCCTCGTGCACGGCTTCGACCCGACGACGCAGCAGTACCAGTACACGGTCAACCCGCGCTTCGGCGCGAATCGCCAGGCGACCGCCGCGTTGCTCGCGCCGACTCAGCTCACGCTCGACGTGCGCCTCGACGTCGGTCCCGAGCGCGAGCGCCAGGATCTCTTCCTCCGCCTGCGCCCCGGCCGCGGCGCCAAGGGGAACAAGCTCACGGCCGATCAGATCAAGATTCAGTACGAGCGGACCTATCCGAATCCGTTCGAGCAGATGCTCCGGCAGCAGGACTCGCTCGGCCTGAGCAACGAGACCGCCGACAGCATCGCGGTTCTCAACAAGTCGTACGGAAAGATCATCGACTCGATCTGGACGCCGGTGGCCGCATACCTCGCCAGCCTCGAAGAGAAGTACGACCTCGGCGAGGCGTACGATCGCGTGCGCACGGCCGAGAACAAGTCGCTCGACCAGATGGCGATCTACGGTCCGGCGGCCAAGCAGCTGCTGACCCCCGAGCAGGTTCGGAAGCTGCCGCCATTCATCGCGCTGTTCCTCGACAACCAGGCGATTCGACAGGTGAGGCCGGGACGAGCGGGAGGAGGAAGAGGCGGGTTCTTCGGCGGGTAACAGGCTGATCGACTGCTATGTGAACGGCGCCGTCTTCGGGCGGCGCCGTTTTTTCTCTGAAGACCTCGGACTGGTGGGCCGGCCACTCCGAGTTCGAGCCGCCCGTGGATGGGCCGGCCTTGCGCTCGAAGTCTGAAGTCTGACGTCTGATATCGGAAATCAGACCCTGCGTTTGTGCGAAGAAGTACGCGACGGTTGGAGCTCCAACTTGTCACGCCGGGTCTGATGTCAGATGTCCGATGTCGGACACTGATTTCGAGCCCGCAGCCGTGTCCTCCGAGGCAAGACATCCGCAGAACGGCCGTGATCCAATCGCCTCTTGGGAAGGCGTGACTGGTCCCGCCCGGGGCTCGTCGTTCGAGAGCCCCCATCCCCCTATGCTCCTCGACTCCCTCCGCACCGCCGCCCGCGGTCTCCGCCGGCAGCCCGCCTTCGTCACCGTCGTCGTCCTGTCGCTGGCGCTTGGCATCGCGCTCAACACGACGATGTACGGCATGCTCGACGCGCTCCTCAGACCGCGCATCGACGTCCGCGACCCCGGCCAGCTCTACTGGATCCGCTTCTACGGCGACTACAAGGGACGCGTCGACAATCCGACCCGCGACGCCGTGCTGTCGTCCGGGACGCACACGTACGAGTCCGTGACCCGCTCGGAGCTCGCGATCTTCGCGCAACAGATCCAGCACGACGGACATCTCGCCGAGGGCGTCGTGCAGGCCGTGGCCTGGAACTACTTCGACGTGCTCGGCGCGCGGCCGGTCGCGGGGCGGACGTTCATCACGTCAGACGAAACACCGGACGTCGGGGCGATCGTCATCGACGAAACGGTGGCGGCGCAGCTCTTTCCCGACGGCGGCTCGCCGGTGGGCGCCACCGGCAATGCGGTGACCGTCGCCGACGCGGGCGGCGTGCGCGAGTTTCCCGCACCGCTCTTCGCCCCCACCGCCGTGTCGCCGTCGTACGTGCGTACGATGGGTTGGCCGATCGTTCAGGGCCGCGATTTTCTCGACGGCGAGCGCGATCACGCCGGCTTGATCATCGACGGATCGACGGCGCGCAAGTTGTGGCCCAATAACAACCCGATCGGCGCGCTGCTCAAGCTCGGCGACAAGAAGTCGAATCTGCCGTACATACCTGTCGTTGGCGTCATCGGCGAACAGAAGGGATTCGAAATGCCTGGCGACCAGTCGCAGACGGGCGCGCGCCTCGGCGGCGTGTTCTACCTTCCGGGCCCGAAGGACACGGCGATAGCGAAGCGCTCGCTTTTCTTGCTCACTCTCAGAGCGCGCGCTGCCGACCATCCCGAGCGACTTCCGACGATTCTCCGCCAGCAAATCGCCTCGTTCCCCGACGCGAGCGTCTCTCAGGTGATGACGATGGTCGATTATCTCGGCGTCACGACTGGGCTCCAAGGCGCCCGCTTTCTCTCCGAATTGTTCGTGGCGTTCGCCGCGCTGGCGATCGCGCTGGCGGGGTTCGGCGTCTACGGCGTCGTCGCGCACGGCGTGGCCGAGCGACGACGCGAGCTCGGCGTCCGCGTGGCACTCGGCGCGACGACGCGCGATATCCTGCACGCGGTGCTGCGCGAGTCGGTCGTCGTCGCGCTGGCTGGCGCGGCGGGCGGGCTCTTTCTCACCAAACGCGGCGTGCTGCTCGTGTCGGAGATCGCGATGCTCGACGTCTACAACGCGCCATTGTTCGCGATCGTGGCGGTCGTTGTGCTCTGCGTGGCGACGGCGACGGCGTTTATTCCGGCGATGAGGGCGACGAGGATCGATCCCACGGAGTCTCTGCGAGCGGAGTGATTCCAACTGACAGACGTCAGACCGGTGATCGGCCACTCTGCGTTCGAGCGCCAGTTCGACGATCGGCTTTGCGCTCGAAGTCTGAGGTCTGACGTCTGATACCCGATATCAGACCCTGCGTGTGTGCGAAGGAGTCCGCGACGGCTTCGAGCCCAAGTCGTCACGCCTGGTCTGATGTCAGATATCAGATGTCCGACACTGATTTCGAGCCCGCAGCCGTACCAACCACGCGACGACAGACCTCAGAGTGGCCGCGATCCAAGCGCCGTCTGAGTCGGGTGTCTACTTGACGAGCGTCGCTCCCGTGAGCATCGCGATCGCGCCAGCGTCGTCTGCGCCGCGTTCAGGCCGAGCCGGAAATCCTTGTCGCTGTACGTCGAGTAGAGATCCGTCGGCTGGTGCCACTGCGGATCCCAGCCCGCGCCGATCTGTTCAGCCACGCTCGTTCTCGCGCAGTGAGATCGCCGGCACGAGGTCCTGGAAGGGTCCGGAGTCCGTGTTCGTCATGTGCTGCCCGACGCGCGCCGGATAGTCGGTCGCGTACTTCTCGTTCGCCGTCTGGAAGAACCACGCGAGTTTCTGCGCGCCCTCGGCCAACTTCGACGTCACCTGCGAACTCGATGTTGACGTCGGCTTCCGGCCGCTGGTCGGGACTCATTGTTCCGTCGGGCCGCGGCATGCCGTGGTCGAACATCATCATGTCGTGCTGGATCATGCCGAGCCACTTCGGCTCGGGATACTTGCCGGAGCCCGGCGGGTTCTCCTTGCCCTGGAGTGAATCGCGCTGCGCGACGTAGGCTCGCGCGCCGTTGGTCCCCGTCTCCTCGTTGTTCCAGAGGACGAACCGAATCGAGCGATCGGTCTTCACGTCCGGGCTGCTGAAGACGCGGGCCAGCTCCATGACCAGCGCGGTGCCGGAGCCGTCGTCGTTCGCGGCTTCGTCCCAGCCGTGGCCGTCCATGTGTCCGCCGACGATGTACATCTCTTCGGGGTGGGTCGTGCCGACCTTCGTGCAGAACACTTCTTCGCGCGGGCCGTCGGTCGCCGGCTCCGCGTCGAGCGCGCGAATGCGCGGGTCGGGCTGCTTGAGCGAATCCGTGTTGACGCCGGTCTGAGTGCGGATGCCGCGCATGCGTCCGCCACCCTGCGCCGCGTTTCCGCGGCCTCGTCCGCGCCCGCCGGCACTATCGCCGGCTGCGCCACCGCGTCCTCGCGCGCCAGCGCTGTCGCCGGCTGCACCGCCGCGTCCCTGCCTCGGGGGCGTCGTGTAGATGTACTTGATCCGCTCGGTCGTCGTGCAGCCGTAGCTCTTGAGTTGCGCCTCGATCCAGTCCACCGCTTTGCGGTTGCGTTCGGTGCCTTGACGCCGGTCGCCGAACTGCGTGAGACCCTTGATCGTCGCCTTGTACTTCTCGAGGTCGAGGCGCGCGACCATGAGGCGAACCGGATCGTTCAGGGTGTCAGGCGGCGGGGACTGGTTGCCGCCGCGTTGCTGCGCGTGAATCGGCGCGGCGGCGAAAACGAACAGCGTGGACAGAGCCGCGACGGGGATGGCGGCACGATACGTCTGGATGCGAGCGAGGGTGCTCATGATCTCGGGGATTGGACGCCGGATCATGAACACCCTCGCTACGACCTGCAAGTGCCGCTAGCGACGGCGGCCGCGCGGCGGGCTGGAGTCGCTGCTGCCGCCCACTTGGAACGAAAGGCCGAACCGTAGCTCGTTCGTGCGAGCGGGCGCGTCATACGCGGTCGGAAGCACGAACTCGGTCATGCGCCAACGCGCCTCGCCGAACAGATCGATCGCATGGGCCAGCGGGACGTTCGCCCCGAGCCCGTAGCTCCAATCGTTGCGCGTCGTGGTGTTCACCACGTTCTGCACCCCCTCGATGCCCACGCCGGCGAAGACGAACGGGGTGATCGACCGCGAGAACCCGTCGTTCCGGCCGATGAGAAACATTGCGTCGGCGTCGGCGCCCCAGGGGCGCGAGTCGGTCGACAGCGCGGCGGAGTTGTTCGCGTTCTGAAGCGCGTAGTTTCCGCTGGCGCGGAAGGCGAGCCCGCTGCTTCCGCCGAGCGTCAGCGCCAGCCCTGCCAGGGGGCTCCCGCCGGTGGACGGGAGGAAGGACACGAATGGCGTGACCGCGAGGGTGGGTTGTTGCGCAGACGCCGCGACGACCGGGGCGGCGATGCCGGCGACGACGAGCAGCTGCGGCAGCCGGAATGCGATGGATCGATGCACGGGCGACTCCGGAAAAAGGGATCGGTCGCCCGGGCGAGAGTGCACGTAGGCGGCCAGACGGCTGTTTTTCGCCAAACCGTTGGAACATGACGAGTTGCGCTCATTTCGCTCCGCGCCCACCCACCGGACGTGTCCCGTTGTTTGGACACGGTGTGTCGCCCGCGGAGGTCTGGCCCCGGCTGGCCAACCCCCGAACCCGGCGCGCGAATGGAACGGTCCGGTCACCGATTCGCCGCCGCGCTTTCAGGGAAACCGCGACCGCGGTAGGCTTGTTTCCTCGCATTCGGACGTCGACGGGAACCGCGTTCCAGGAGCATACTACAATGAGCATCGGAACATCAATGCTGGAAGAATTCGACCGCGAGATGGCGACCACGCGGCGCCTGCTGGAGCGCGTGCCGACGGACAAGGGCACCTGGAAGCCTCACGAAAAGTCGTTCGCGCTCGGCCACCTCGCGCAGCTCGTGGCGGGAATGCCCGGTTGGATCACGATGACGATTCGCAACCCGACCCTGGATCTGAAGAGCGGCGGCGGGTACTCCTTCCAACCGACCGACAGCCTCGTGGCGCAATTCGACAAGCACGTCGGCGAAGCGCGCGCCGAGCTGGGCAAGGTGAGCGACGAGGCCTTCGACGAACCCTGGTCTCTCAAGATGGGCGACCGCGTTCTCTCGACCGAGCCCCGCGGCGTCGTGGTCAGAACGCACATCAACCACCTCGTTCACCACCGCGGCCAGCTCACCGTCTACCTGCGGCTGCTCGACGTGCCGATTCCGTCGATCTACGGGCCGACGGCGGACGAGCGCACTTTCGGCTGACGCTCCTCGAATGGCGCCGTGCCCGACTATCGATTGCGGAAGGTGTATTTCGTCCAGACGACGACCATTCCGCAGTCGACGGGCCGGCCGGGCGGAAGCAGTTCCGGGGGGACCATCAGCGCGTGGGCGTACACCTCGACCGCGGCGACTTCATGCGCCTGCAGGTCGGATAGGGCGTTCGCCGAGGTCTCGATCCCGTCCATCAATATCGTCGGCGAGCAGGCGTGACCCTTGTCGCCCATCGTCGTGAGGGCCACGCTGCCCAGGCGGCGGGACATTCGAATGCCCGGCACGTCGTTGAAGACGTTGATGAAATCGGGATAGCGCGCGATCGTGGTGGAGTCGAGCGTATACCCGGTGCCGTTCTTCCGGCGCGCGTCGAACTCCTGCGACATGACCTGCACACCGGGCTTCGCCGTGACGCGCATTCCGGTCAGAACGATCGGCCGGCCGAATTGAAGCGCGACGCGGGTCGTGTCGCGCGGGAGCACGTCGACGGTCTGCGAGACGGGCGCCACTCCCACGGAGATCACCTCGATCTGCTGCGTGCCCGTCGCCACGTCACGCAGCACGAAGCGTCCCTCGGCGTCGGTGCGGACCTCGCGCAACCCCGGCATGGAGACGCGGGCGGCGCCGAACGGCTCGCCGGTCACGCTGGTCACGATGCCGCTCACGATCCCGACGTGGGACGCCAAGGAATCCGTCGGCCCGACGAGTAGATCGCGCCGCTCGATTCTTCCGCCGCGGGGCAGGAGCTCGACCTCGCCGCTGGAGACCGAATCCGCCGTTCCGGCGGCCCGGATCGACATGACCTCCCAGGTGGGGACGTCGCAGACACTGTAGTTGCCCAGGTCGTCCGCGAGACCCTCCGTCCTCCACCGCCGCGCGGCCACGTGCCCGGATTTGAGGCCCAACTCCACCCAGGTGACCTCTACGCGGGCGTGCGCCAGCGGCCGCATCGTTCCGGCATCCCTTACGGTTCCGAAAACAAACCCGCTGTCTTTCGGGACGCGAAGACCGGCGCATTCGATCCGCCAGAGAGTTCCGAACGAGGGAACGCCGAGCAGAACCTCGTCGCCGTCGGCGGCCACCGTGGCCTTGCGCGACACCCCCGAGAGGCCGAGCGAGTCGAGCTCGGCGTGCTGGACGGCGAAGGTGTAGTCGCCGGGAGGGACGCTGTCGAACTGAAAACGGCCATGCGAATCCGTGATTGTGTTTCGCGCGTCGGCCCCGCTGCCGAGAATACTTACAAAGGCATCTCTGAGGGGCTGTCGCCGAATGCTGTCGTACGCCACTCCCCGGACGGCCATTGTCGGGGGGATGGACGCAGGGCGAGGAACCGCCTGCGCGGTTGCGCTAGTCGATGCGGCGATGGCGGCCAAGGCGGCGGCGCACAGCACGACGATCGTCTTCAAGGGGCAGAACCCCAGCACGGGTGGGTGCGGCGATATTGTATACACGACAGTTCCGCGGACCGCAAGAGCGTTCCACGACTACGCCGCGTCGTTCGAACGAATCATGCCAGTTTGCTGGGGGTTCGTGCCTGGGGCCGACCAGCGCAGTACGCTATAGTAAAACGTCCGCGTTACACACAGATTCGTCATCGCCGAAATGTCTTCTCCCGCCTCAATCCTCAGTCTGGTCGCGTCCCTGGAGCTTCGCCTGGGGAACGGCTTCGCCATCGAAGGCGAGGTCGCCAAAGGAGGGATGTCTCGGATCTATTCCGCCCGGCGGCCCGACACGCGCGAGCGCATCGCGATCAAGGTGATGGTGGACCGCCTCAGCGGCGCATCCGGCCCCGAGCGTCTCGAGCTCGAGGAGCGGTTCCTGCTCGAAATGCAGGTTCTGCAGAAGCTCAACCATCCACGGATTCCGGCCGTGTTGTCCGCCGGCGACGTGGGCGGATCGTTGTATTACACGATGCCGTTCGTCGAAGGCGAATCCCTCCGGTCGCGGCTCAAGCGCAAGGATCACATCTCGGTTCGTGACGCCCTGCTCTTCACGCGCGACGTCGCCGACGCGCTCGCGCACGTGCACGAGAACGGCATCATCCATCGGGACGTGAAGCCCGACAACCTCATGTTGTCGCCGACCGGTGTGTGGCTGCTCGATTTTGGCATTGCGCGGGCGCCGAGCTTCAACCAGGCCGACGCCTGGCACGAGAAACCGAAGTACATCATGGGAACGCCGGAGTACACGAGTCCCGAGCGGCTCACCGCGCGGGTGCTCGAAGACGCGCGCTCCGATCTGTTTTCCCTCGGATGCGTGCTCTACGAAATGTTGTCCGGCCGTCCGCCGTTTCCGAACGGCCTGCGCGACGCGATCAAGAAGCACGCGCCGCTGCTGCCGATCGACGCCACGCCGCTGCCGCCGAATCTTCCCGACGAGGTGATGGGGCTGTTGCGCCGATCGATCGCGCTTCACCCGTCGGATCGTTTCGTGAACGCCACGGCGATGCTCGCCGCCGCCGACTCCGCCGCAAAGCAAGTCGGGTACGACTGACCTCGGTCGGGAAAGAGACCATGACGATGGCCGAATCGAACCTCACGCGCCGCGATTTCGTCGCGGCGATCGTCGCGCTTCCGATACTCGGCGCAGTCCGCCGCCGCTCGCTCGCTCGAGGAGGTCGTGATCATCGACTTCAACGACGCCGGCGTCCGCCAGGGAACGGTGCGCGTGCCGAAAGTGGTGAAGTCGGACGCCGAGTGGCGGAGCCAGCTGTCGGCGATTTCTTACGAGATCACGCGGCAGCACGGCACCGAGCGCGCGTTCACCGGACCGTACTGGAACCTGCACGACCACGGCATGTTCAGGTGCGTGTGCTGCGGAACGGCGCTGTTCGCGTCGGCGGTGAAGTTCGACTCCGGCACGGGCTGGCCGAGCTTCTGGCAGCCGATCGCCGAGGAGAACGTTCGTCACGGCGTGCCGAGCCACGGGTATACGGAAAGCGAAGTGACGTGCCGGCGCTGCGACGCGCACCTCGGCGATCTTTTCGACGACGGTCCCAAGCCGACGGGGCTCCGTTATTGCATTGATTCCGTCGCGTTGCGCTTCGTGAAATTCGCCTGAGCTCATCCGCGGGAGGGCTCGGCACCGCGCGGCTTCCGAGTTCCTCGATGAACCTTCTTCGACGATTGCGACAGACGCTTGCCGGCGCCGCGGCGGCATCAGACGGCGGCGAGACGCATCGCATTCGCGGCTTCACGGTGTTCGTCGACAACACGCGTCCGGACATCGAAACGCGGGCCGTCCTCGAACGACTCGACGAGTCGCTGGCGCTGATCGAAGAAACGCAGCCGTGGCGGCTGGCGCACATGCGGCAGGACGTGTCCCGTTTTCTCGTGATCCGCTATCCGTGCCGCGGCGCCTTCTTTCCGCACACGCGCGAATGCATGACCGAGTTGACGTTTCTCGCGCGGCGCGACATCTCGCCGGCGCCGGTCGCGGCATCGATTCTTCACGAGGGCGTGCACGCGCGCGTGCACGGGATGGGCGTCCGTCCCGAATCGAGGGATCCCGCCCGCGAGGAACGCATGTGCCGTCGGGCCGAGCTGGAATTCGGGTTGTCGCTGGCGTCGGATCTCGGCGCGCCGGTCGTCGAGCGGGCGCGGCTAAGCCTCGATCTCGCGGATGAAGAAGTGGCGCCGTCGGTCGATTGGAGAATTGCAATGCAGCGACAGGCTGCGGTCGACCGCGAGGCCACTGGAGACCGCTGAAGATTCGGCGTTCTCAGCGGCCGCGTTCGCTGGACAAGAGGATGAGCCCGACGCAAGCTTCTGGGTCAACCCAGACCCTCGCTCGTGTCCGCGCCGCCCCCCGATTTGAACGCCACACAAAGCCCTGACGCCTCGCCGGATCTCGTCGAGGCGCTGCGCGGCCAGTATGAGATCCTACGCGAGGCCGGACGAGGCGCATCGGCGGTCGTCTATTTCGCGCGCGACCTGAGGCACCACCGCTCCGTCGCGCTCAAGGCGTTGAATCCCGACGTGAGCGCCGTCGCAGGCGAGCGTTTCCTCCGCGAGATCGAAGTCTCGGCGGGAATGCAGCATCCTCACATTCTGCCGACGTACGACTCCGGAATCGCCGCCGGCCGGTTGTACTTCGTGATGCCGTTCGTCGAGGGCGGATCGTTGCGCCAGCGGCTGGACAAGGAACCGCGTCTACCGGTGGACGAGGCGCTGCGCTACGCGCACGAACTCGCGGTCGCCATCGCGTTCGCGCACGATCGCGGCATCGTTCATCGCGACATCAAGCCCGAGAACATCCTCTTCTATCACGACCACGCGTGCCTCGCCGATTTCGGCCTCGCGCGCGCGATGGAGGAGATCGACGTTCGCGTCACGGCGCACGGCATGGTGGTCGGCACGCCGGCGTACATGAGTCCCGAGCAGTTGAGCGACGGCGAGTTCGACGGCCGCAGCGACGTGTACTCGCTCGCGTGCGTGTTGTACGAAATGCTCGCCGGACGTCACGCGTTCTCGGGAAAGACGCCGCGAGAGCTGCTGCAAAAGCGGCTCGCCGAGGCGCCTTCTCCGGTGCGGGAACATCGGACCGACGTCCCCGCGTTGGTGGACACGTTGTTGACGCGCGCGCTCGCGAGGAAGCGGGAAGACCGTTTTCAAGGTGCTCATGAGCTGGCGTCGGCGATCGAAGAGGCGCGGCTCGAGATCTCGACCGGCCGGGCGGCCGCGAGGCGGCGCGTCACGACGCGAGGGGTGCGCCGACCGTTCGTTTGGGCAGGGGCGATCGCGCTCGCGCTGGCCGTTTCCGCGCTCGCCGCACCGCCGATTCGAACGGCGGTCGCGAAGAATCGAGCCGCCGCGAGTGCGCGCGCGGCGGCGCTGGCCGAGGTGAGGACGGTTCAGGAGCTGGAACTCGGCCGCCAGATCGGGACGGAGCCATTCGCGCTCGCCGCGGCGCGACTCGGAAAAGTGCGCGCGATTCTGCGGGGACGGGATTCGCTGTACGCCGAGGGGTTGATCGCCCTGGGGAACGGCGAGTACCAGAACGCGTGCGCGAGCTTTGGGCGGCTCCGCACCACGGATTCCCTGGACGCACTCGCGTGGTACGGACTCGGTGACTGTCAGGCGATGGACTCGGCGGTCGTGCACGACCCGAAAAGCCCTTCGGGTTGGCGGTTCCGCACGAGTTGGGCGTCGGCGGCGAATGCGTACGTCCACGCCGCGACGTTGGCACCGGCGACGAACCACGCGCTCAAGTACCGAATGCTGTCGACTCTTCTTCCGCTCACGCCGGCGCAAATTCGCATCGGGCGCGCGGCGGACGGAACGCGACAGTACTTTGGCGCGCATCCGTCGGCCGACGGCGATTCAGTCGCATTCGTTCCGTATTCATTCGCCGATATCGTGGCGGGAAAACCGGCGGTGCTGTCTCCATCGCTTCCCGAGGCGCTGCGCCGCAATCGCGACCTGTTGGTGGCCGCCGCGCGTCGCTGGACCGCTTCGTTCCCGGACAATCCCGAATCGTTCGAGGCGTTGGCAGCCGGACTCGAGGCGCGCGGTGAGTTGGGAAGCGACGAGGACGGCGCCGACGGCGCGCTCCGGCGAGCGCGGTCGCTGGCGCGGACGCCGAACGATCGGTTGCGTCTCGCGGCCGCTCACGTGCGCGTACGCGTCAAACGAGGCGAGCTCGAACCCGCGCTCGATCTCGCGGACTCGCTATTGGCCGCGAGCGACGCGAACCCATCGCGCGAGCAAGCGGGTCACCTCGTTGGTCTCGCGTCGCTCACGGGGCGCATCGCGCGAGAAGCGGAGCTTCGAGCCATCGCGTTCACCTCTCAGAACGCCGCCTTGGGAATCGCCCCGCCCCTGACGTCTCTGGCGAGCCGGTTGTTCGCGCGCGCCGCGAGTGGCGTGTGCGACGATTCCCTGTTCGCCCTTCGACGCCAACTCGACACACTGCTCGAGAGCTACAGTCAGCCGATCCGCCGCGCGCAGTTCCGTCGCGAGCTGATCACCCGCCCGATGTCGCTCGCCTACCCGTGCCGCGGGATGCGGGCGTTCGACGGATTGCCGGCGGCACTGCCGCTCGACGTCGCGCAGCGAGCCGCGGAAGGCGGCGACCGGCGCCGCGCGGCAGCGATTCTCGACTCGGTCGAAGCGGTGCGCCAAGTCTTTTTGCCCGGCGAGATCGCGCTCGACTATGTCGTGCAGGAGGCCCAGGTCCGGGCGTCGATTGGCGACACGACGAGCGCGATTCGACAGCTCGACCGCGTGCTGCGCGCGTTGCCCACGCTTTCGCAATTCGCCATGCGGGAAGAGGCGCAGTCGGCGGCGCTCGGCCGCGGGTTCCTGCTTCGCGCCGAGTTGGCGCGCGCGAAACGCGACACGGCGGAACAGCAGCTTCGCGCGCGGCAGGGCCTCGTCGTTTGGCGCCACGCCGACGCCTCGCTCGCTCCGTCGATCGAGCGCTTGCGCTCGCTCTCCTCCCCCGTACGATAATTCGTATTAGCGGACGCGGCGGGCGGCGTCCGGCTCACCGCGAACACGAGCAGTCCGCCGCGGGGCACGACGTCCATTCGACGTCGGACCGTAGAACTTCCACGCAAGGAGCCAGAGTGAGGCTGCAACTCGGCAGGACCGTCGCGCGATCGTTGGCAGCAGGATGTGTAATCGCACTTGCAGTGTCGTGTGGCAAAGGAAGCGAGAAGGCCAAGAGTGAGACGAGCGCCGCGGCGGCCGCCGCACCCGCAGCGCCGCCAGGCACTCTCACCAAGCCGATCGACCAGTACTCCGGCGACGAGTTCTATGCCCTCACGCACCAGCTTCAGTACGGCGGCGGCGGAGCGCACGGCCGGCGCTGTCGCGGCCGAGCCGGTTGCCGCGGCGCGAACCCGAAGGATTCCACGCGCATCCAGGTCGAGGGGATCGTCGGCGACGATTCGTTGAGCGCGGCGACGCTGCCCGTGAACGGCGTGCTCGCGCTTCGCGCGCTCAACGTCGGATCCTATGCCGACTCGATGTACAACACGCAGCCAGGACCACAGTATGAGAATTATCTCATCGTGCTGCCGGTTCCGAACAGCGCCAGCGCGACGTGGCGCCTCGAGGAGCTCACGACGACCGCCGGCTCGCGTTCCCACCGGATGATCTCGTCGGGCGCGGTCCGCGAGTGTCCGAAGCACGCGTTCCAACGGGGGCCGCACGCGGACTTCAAGACGTGCGAGCAGGCGGACAACCTGCGGCCGGCCTCGTTCAGACGAAACGCGATGTTGCAGGGCGACCTCGGCCCACCGGCGTGGTTCGGCTGCGCCGTCGGGTGCTGCACGGCCGATCCTCCGGGCGGCCACGGGTGACGCGATGATCGATCTGCGATCGCGCGAGTGCGTCGTCCGCACCTTTCGCCCCGAGGATGCCGCGAGCCTGGCGCGCCACGGCAACAACCGGCGCATCTGGGAGAACTTGCGCGATCGCTTCCCGCACCCGTACTCGGAAGCGCACGCGTCCGCGTACATCGCCCACCTGCTCGCCGCCAACGACGAGCCGAGCTTCGCCATCGAGGTGGATGGCGAAGCGGCGGGTGGCATCAGCCTGCACCCGGGCGCGGACGTCGAGCGCATCGGCGCCGAGATCGGCTACTGGCTCGGCGAATCGCTGTGGGGGCGCGGCGTGGCGACGGCGGCGATTCGGCTCGTGACCGACTACGCGTTCACGCGGCGGCGGCTGGAGCGAGTGTTCGCCGTTCCGTTCACCACGAACGTCGCATCTTGCCGTGCGCTCGAGAAAGCGGGATATCAGCGGGAGGGAACGATGCGTCGGAGCGCGGTCAAGGACGGGCGCATCATGGACCAATACCTCTACGCGAAGACGAGAAGCTGACCATGAAGTACGCGCTCTTGTTTGTCGTCGGGCTTGCGGCATGCTCCGGCGAGACGGGGAAGCCCTCGCGCGATTCGGGCGCGAGCGCCGGCATCGTCGTGAGCGCGGCCGAATTCAACTCGGCGGCGAAGTACGTCGGGATCCGCTATGACTCGCTGCCGCCGAAATTCACTTTCGTTTCCGGTTCGTTGATCCCGATCGCTCCCGGAGCGAACTCGGTGGGCTTCGACCTGGACCTCGTGCGCACTCCGCGCGGACAGATGGTCTGGCTCGATTCGATCGTCGCGGTGTCGCAACGCGGGCGTCCTACGCGGATCGTGCGCGCCGAGCTCAAGGTGCCTCCGCTCGCCGCCGACGAGCGGCTGGTGATGTCTTCGTGCAGCGTGGACGGGAAGCTCGATCCGCGCGTCGTCGCCATCGTCGTTGCCGGCCAGAGTGCGGCCGTCGACTCGACCGGGCGCTCGATGACGATCCGGCAGGCGTGGCGCGCCGACGCCACGGTGGGGCAGTTCGAGGTGATCCCCGTCACAGGCATCGCCTGCGACGAGCCGGGTTCGTGAGGGAGTCGTCTAATCCTTGACAGCTCCACCATTCACGTATTAGAATGATTTCCCTGGGAGTCGCGTCCCGATGGTTGTTCGTCGTTCACATGTTTCGGCATGGAGAGCGGCCTGATCGATGCAAGGTGCATCGCTCTGAACATCGGCGGCGCGACTTTTTGTTTTCCGAACCTCAACCAACTCACTGTCTTCGATGAGCCAACCCGCGATTCGTGACCTCGCCGTCACGCGCCTGTCCGGCTTTGCCGCGCTCGCCGATCGTTGGCACGCGCCGGCGAAGGTCGGTCGGCTGCCGCGAGTCGAAGACGTGATCTCCACGGTCGATTCGCAGCGAACCACAACTGATGCAGGCGGTTGGGCCGGAGCCTTCGCGCGATAGCGCGCTCCGTCTCGACTCGGGCAAAGCAACTCCGCCCCGCCTGCGCAAAGCGCACGGCGGGGCGGTTTCGTTTTTGGGCTGGCTCAACCTCGGAAGGAGGCACGTCCTGATGGGAACAATGCAACGAACGGCCGACCAGGCATGACGCTCGGGTAGCTGGACACGCGACTCCCCTATCCGGCACGCGTCCGCTGCCTGGCCGAGCCTTCGTTTAACACGTCAAGAGAGCGCGAGAGAGTCGATTACCGGCGCGTATGGGCTTTAGCCGCGCGCCGTCCGGGTCGAGCTCGAGGAGTACAGGAGCACGGCGGCGCCGCACGATCATCCCATGGGCCGAAAGCCGGGACCGTGAGGGCCAACGTCGCCGAGTGTGGGTGTGATTCCCGCCGACCCGGTCTGTCTGTGAGTGCCCGCCGCAACCTGCGGCGGGCGCGCCTCGTAGTGTGTTCGCACGCACAGCGTTCGACACGCCACCACGGATACGGACTTTCCCCATGTTCACCGACGAAGACCTGCTCAACTTCCTCCTGGTCGCGGCGCCCGCCTTGCTCGCCACGACGGTGCTGTTCGCCGTCCTGTGGGTCCGCGCGCGGGAACGTGCGCTGCGTTCCCAGATGACCCAGCGCAGCCCGGAGGCGCTGAGCGAGGACGTCGCGCATGTCGTGCAGGCGGTGGACGCCATCGCCATCGAGGTCGAGCGGATCTCCGAGGCCCAGCGGTTCACGGCGTTGACGCTCGCCGAGCGATCGACCGGAGCGGGCGGGAAGCGGATTCCGGAGCGCGTGATAACGCCGCACTGACCGCGGGTCGTTGGGATGGGGGAAACGATCCCGGGGGTGCTGGAGTTCGTGGACAGCGTCCGGGGCCCGTCGTACGTTGATGCCGTGGTGGCATTCGTTGACTCCCTTCTTCCCGACAGAGCCATGAATCACAGCCTTATCGTCCGACCGACGCTGTTCATCGTGGCCGCGGCAGCGATTGCGGCGTGCAGTTCAGGCGGCGGCTCCTCCACGACCACGTCGGCACCGGCGCCGGCGGCATCGGCGAGCGCGCGACCGGCCACGAATGCCGCGACCGCGGCGGCGCCGATGGCGTCCGCCGTCACCCCGGCGATGATCGCCATGGGCGACTCGATCTACCACGCGGCGAGTTGCCGGCGCTGCCACGGGCCCGATGCGAAAGGCGCGACGAACGGGCCGAACCTGACCGGGCCGACGTTCCTGCACATCAAGGGCACCGGCAGCTACAGCGACTTCTTGAACGTCATCATGAGCGGTGTGCCGGCCGATTCGATCAAGGACCCTTCGCACCGACAGCCGATGCGTCCGCGCGGCGGTGGCCAGACGCCGCTGACCGACGATCAGGTCAAGGCCGTCGCCGCGTACGTCTACTCGCTGAGCCATAAGTCGTAGCGCGATGACGCGGGTCGCTGTCGCTCTGCTCGTGATCGCGTCCGCGTCCGCCGGCGCTCAGGTGTCGCAGCAGTGGCCGCAGCACTCGATGGACCGCCCGAGGCCCCCGGTCGTGAAGCCGGGGGCCTTCGCGTCGGCGGCGCCGCCATCCGACGCGATCGTGCTGTTCGACGGGAAGTCGCTGGCCAAGTGGCGGTCGTCGGACACCACGCACGGACCGGCGAAATGGAAGGTCGCCGACGGCTACATGGAGATCGCGCCTGGCACCGGCGGCATCGAGACGCGCGACGCGTTCGGCGACTGCCAGCTTCACATCGAGTGGCGCGCTCCGACGCCCGCCAAGGGCGAGGGCCAAGAGCGCGGCAACAGCGGCGTCTTTCTCATGGGGATGTACGAGGTCCAGGTGCTCGACTCGTACGACAACATCACCTACGCCGACGGCCAGGCGGCGGCGGTGTACGGACAATATCCGCCGCTCGTGAACGCGGCTCGTCCGCCCGGCGATTGGCAGTCGTACGACATCGTCTGGCACAGGCCGCGTTTCGACGCGCAAGGACGCCTCGCCAGCGCCGCGCGAATCACCGTGTTCTTCAACGGCCTGCTGGCGCAAGACAACGTGATCCTCAGCGGCCCGACGGCGCATCAGCATCGGCCACCGTACCACGCGCACCCCGATGCGCTGCCGTTATCGCTGCAGGATCACGGAAATCCCGTGCGATTTCGGAACATCTGGATTAGAAATCTCGAACCGGCGTCGGGGAAATAGGCCGGGCCACTCTGCCGGAGCGCGTTACCTGAACTGCTTCACCGCAGAGGCGCAGAGGACTGTCGCGGAGCTCAAGTCCTCTGCGCAACGAGCCGGATTTTTTAGGGACTGCCGCTCAGGAAGCCACTCACTCCGAGGAGGCCTACGCCGCCACATCCAGGCATCCCGAGCGGCGTTCACAAAAACATCCGGCTCGTTGCGCGACAGAGCCGGCCCTCTGCGGCTTTTCTCTGCGTCCTCTGCGTCTCTGCGGTAAAGCAGTTTCGTTTGAGCTACGCCGCGCAGTATCGATTGAACGCGTTCACCAGGTCGTGCGCGATTTCTTCGGCGTGGCGGCCTTCGATCTGCCAGCGCTCGAGCATGAACACCAGATCGCCGTCCTTGAACAACGCGATCTGCGGCGACGAGGGCGGGTAGCCGGTGAAGTATTCGCGGGCGCGCTGCGTGGCATCGGCGTCCTGGCCGGCGAAGACCGTCGTCAGGCTGTTGGGCTTTATCGGATTCTCGAGCGCGATCGCGACCGCGGGTCGCGCCATGCGAGCCGAGCAGCCGCACACCGAGTTCACGACGACGAGCGTCGTTCCGTCGGCGGCCTTGAGCTCGCGATCCACTTCGTCGACCGTGCGCAATTCCTTCACGCCCAGCCGGGTGAGCTCCTGCCGCATCGGCGACACGAGCCGCTCGTCGTACATCTGTTGGGGAAGCCGCATAAGGGTCACTGAGTTGAATTCAGAGAATGGACAGCCGAGCGACCGGAGGGGTCACTCGTCGCGGACGAGCGCGAGGATCGCCGCCTGCGGGACCACGAGATATCGCTCGCCCTCGAACGTGATCTCGACGGCCGCCTTGCGAAAAAAGAGCGCGTAGTCGCCGGTGCGGGCCTGCATCGGCACGAACCGCGTCGCACGCTCGCCCGCTTGCCACGGCTCGTCGCCGAACGAGTCGGGGCTCGGCATCGGCAGACCAGGGCCTGTCGCGACGATCTTGCCGCCCTGCACCGCCTGATTGTCGATCGCGGTCGGCGGCAGATACAATCCGACGGTCGTGCGTTCCTCGCCTTCCTCGACGCGCACCAGAACGCGGTCGCCGACGACGATGAGCTCTTTGTCTCGCTTGATCATTGGTCGCTCCTGACGCAGGTACTCTGGCCGATCCACGGAAAGCTACTCGCCGGGAACAAGGGCGGTCGGACGGGGGCGCGTGAACCGGAATACGGGATAGCTCACGACTAGAATCCCCAGTGCAAACAGGCTGTTTCGACGGTCCGCGACGACGGCGCTCGCCAGAAACGCCAACGACCCGAGCAGCACGAGGGCCGTCGTCCAGGGAAAACCGACCGTCCGATAGGGGCGCGGGCGCCGCGGCTCTCGTATGCGGAGCCGAATCAGGCCGACGAACGACGTCGCATAGTTGGCGACGAAGAAGAAGGCCGCGATCGCGATGATCGTCTCGAAAGTGCCGGTAGCAAGGAAGGCGATGGCGACCAGCCCAGTCGCAACGATCGACACGAATGGCGCGCCTCGCGCGTTGAGGCGCGCCGCCACCGGAATTCCCAACCCGTCGCGGCTCATCGAGTACAGCACGCGCGACCCCATCAGGACATTGGCGTTCACGGCGCTCGGCAAAGACACGATGACCAGCAGTCGAACGATGCGTTCGCCGCTTGGGCCGAAGATCGCGTTCGCCACGGCGCCGGCAGCCAGCTTCGATCCGGCGAGCGCGGGCAACGGCACGGCGTAGAGGAAGGCGAGGTTGAGAAGGAGGTAGATGGCGGCCACTCCGGCGAGCCCGTAGAACATGGCGCGTGGGATCTGTCGCCCCGGATCGTTCAATTCCTCCGAGAAGTACAACGGCCCGTTCCACCCATCGTACGCATAGATCACCGACTGGGCGGCGAGAAGAAACGCCGCGAATCCCGTTGCGGCCACGGCGCCGACCGGGCCGGCGCTTGGCGAACGCGCGGCTTCGTGGAGGGGGCCGTTGTTGCCGAAGGCGAAACACGCGACGACCAGCGCGAGGAGCGCGATCGCTTTGACGAAGCTCGTTACTCGCTGAATGCGGTCGCCGCGCTTGGTGCTGCTCAGCAACAAAAGAGTGAACGCGCCGACGACCGCCATTGCGATGGAGGCCGCTCCGGCCGATAGACCCGCGAGAGCGACGGCCGATTCGCCGATCACGATCGAGATGCCGGCGATCGACGCGCACGTGGAGATCCAATCCATCCACCCCACGACGAAGCCGATGTAATCGCCGAAGATGTCGTGCGCGAAAACGTATTGCGCGCCGCTGCGCGGCATCATCGTCCCCAGCTCGGCGAGCGCGTTCGCGCCGAGGAGCGCGTAGAGGCCGCCGACGACCCAGATGCCGATGAATCCCGCCGCGGTCGGCAGGAGGCCGGCAATGTCGCCCGGGGTGCGAAGAATCCCGGCACCGATCGTGTTTCCGATCGTCACCGCCAGGCCAAAGGTCAGGCCGAGCATCTGGACGAGGGACTGCCGGGGCCGGCCGGGTTCGGTCACGGCGCAAACAATCGCTCGCGGCGCCCACGCGGGCTAGAGCGCTCTAGTCTACGGCCCAAAAAAGATCAGCGGGATGGAAGCCGTCGAATACCCGGCGCCACCCCGCTGATTGTGCTTTCGGAGATCAGGCCGACCCCCACCCGAGTCAACGCAACCTCAACGAAAGCGTACGGCAGATTGTCCAGCGATGATCAGTACAACTGCTAAGACACGCGCGTTGGGGTCACCCCGCGTAAAGAATTACTGACAACTCAAACGGCCGAACGGGAGCGGCAGGGTGCAGTTCTGGGTGTTGCCGTCCTCGGTGATGACGACCTTCGCTGTTGCCGAACCATCGTACGTGACGACTTCTCGGCGCGACGAGGTCGCCGGCGACTGGCCGGAAAGCGTCACCGTCACCGTCATCGATCGAATGATCGTGCCCGCCGTCGGATATGGCGGATGGCTCACCGCGGCCGTGCCCACCGGAATCACAACACCGGTGATCGTGTCGCCGGCCGAGCGCTGTGCGGTGAACGCGCCCATCGCGGACGTCCCGCTCGTGTTCTCCGACCCGGCCGACGCTCCGTCGATTTTCCGCTGAGTGCTTCCCTTCGCGAGGCCGCTGATCGTCTGACCGCTCGACTCATTGATGTCGCTCTTCACGCTGTCGCGGCGCGTCACCGTCCCGACGACCGACACAGTGCTCGTGATCGTGTTTGTCGTCGTGTCGATCTTCGATTGTGGATTCCCGCCGGCGTCCGTGTACTTGAACGTGTGCGAGATGGTCAACCCGCCGCGCGTCTGCTTCCCGCAGGTGACGACACCCGTGCTGCTGGAGAACGCGCACGACCCGTCGTGGAAGAAGTCGAGGAGGCCGAGGCCGAGGAACGGTCCGCCCAGTCCACCCATGAAGCCGATCCCGAAGCCCGGGCCGCGGCCGAACGACCAGCGCCCGCCGGGCCCACCAGGTCCGCGCCCGTCGAACAGCGGTTGGAATGCGCCGTCGGTTTCCGACGCGGCGAAGCTGCTGTTCAGGTCGGAGAATCCGGAGGGCACCGTCGTGAATGCCGACGACGCGTCCAGCAGCACGGAGCTTCCGCTCGGTCCACTGGATTCACTACACGAAGCGGCAACGACCGCGCAAACGGCGGCGCAGGCGAGTGTGACAATTTTTTTCATGTCTCAGGTCCTGTTCGAGTCCAAAGGCAGACACGTGGCTCGTCGGCCACCCTGAGTTTGTCGTCCGGACCGGCGCGGCGTTAACAAAAAAAACAAAATCCCGATCCAACCGCCGGAAACGGGAGTTAGATCGCCGTCGTCTCCGGCAACCACGCCGCGAGACGCGTGCGCAGATGTTTCAGCGCCTTTCCCATCTGAGACTCGACGGTCTTGATGGAAATGCCGAGCGTCTCGGCGATCTCCGCGTAGCGCAGTCCCTGCTCGCGGCTGAGGCGAAACACTTCGCGACAGGCGGGCGGCAGCTCGGCCACGGCGACGGTGATCGCGTCGCGAAGCTCCGCCGCGACGAGCCCCGACGTGCCGGCCGCCGCGACGCTTTCTTCGCCGATCAAATGAGGCTCGGCGCGCTTTTGAACGTTGGCGTGGCGGATCTGATTCAGCGCGCGATTCCGCGTGGAGCGAACGAGGTAGGCTCGCAGCGACTCCTGGATGGTCACCGCCGTGCGGCGGCGCCATAGCTCGAGCATCACTTCCTGGACCACGTCCTCGCTGGCGCTCCGGTCGTGGAGGAGGCTCTGCGCGAGGATGACGAGGGCCGGATAGTGTGCTCGGAAAACCTCATCGAAGGCCGCCTGGTCGCCGTTCTTCAGGCGGTCGAGTAACGCTCGATCATCCATGCCGAGGCAGGGTCCGCACCCTCCGGGGCGACCATGACGATCCGGCGGTTGTCCCGGAACGTGGGAATTCCGTATACTCCCGGCTCAGTGGAACTGTCGTGATCGAGGCCATGATTCGCATAAGGGTATACGTTCTCCGACGTGTCGAAAGGGCATGACCGACGACGCTCCCCGCCCGTCCGGCCCGCCCGACCTCGTCCCGGACTGGGACACGCTCGGTCGTTTCGTCGCCGGCGAAGGCTCGGCGGACGAAATGTCGCAGGTCGGCAAGTGGCTGGACGCCAACCCGGCTGAGCGCGCGTTGCTGGAGCGGCTGAGCGAGGTCACCGCGGCGGCTCCCGCGGCCGGAATCGACGTCGAGGCCGCGCTGTCTCGAGTGCACGCTCGAATGGAAGAGCGGGGACCCGCCGTCGCCTTGTCGCCGGCCTCGGCGCGGGCAAAGCGCCGCTGGCAGCCTCTGGCGTTCGTGAGTCTTCTCGCCGCGGCTGCCATCGTCGCTTTGGTTGTGCGCCGCCCGCCAGGGTCGCCGGCCGGGTCGGTGACGACCGTGGCATCGCAAACTTTTTCGACGACCGTGGGCAAGCGCGATTCGATCACGCTCTCGGACGGGTCGCGCGTGGTTCTGGGACCGGACAGCCGTCTGACCGTACCGCCGGGCTTCGGCTCCGGCTCGCGGGCCGTCGAGCTCCATGGCGACGCGTATTTCGACGTCCGCCACAATGCGGCCAGCCCGTTCGCGGTCCGTGTCGGCTCGGCCCTGATCCAGGACGTCGGCACGACGTTCATGGTCGAGAGCGACGACGCCAACGCGACCGTCGTGACGGTCGTAACTGGTAGTGTGCGTCTTCGCGCCGCGGAGTCTGGGTCCGGCACAGGCGTCGTTCTTGCTGCCGGCGAGCGTGGATCAATCGACGACGCGGGGCGTACCAGCACGGAGCGCGCGTCCTATCCCGACGATGACGTGGCCTGGACGACGGGCAAGCTCGTCTTCCGCGAGGCACAGTTGTCCCGCGTGGTGGCCGAGGTTCATCGTTGGTACGGCGTTCGAATTCACGTCAGCGATCCGTCGATGTTGTCGCAACACGTCACGACGCACTGTCTTACACGAACCAACCGGTCGATCAGGTGCTTCAGTTGATCGAGCTTTCGCTAGGAGTGAAAATCGAGCGTCATGGTGACTCGGCGGTCGTCGTGACCGGGCGGAGTGCCACGCCACCGACCCGGTGAGATCGATGCTCGGGCGGGTGTGCAGCGTGGGCGCGAGCGCCGCAATGGTGCTCGCGCTTTCGCGTGCCCTGCCGGCTCAGCCGCACGTCTGCTCGACGTCGGTCGTCGATTCCAGTCTCGAGTGGTGAAGCCACGTGGTCGCCGCCGCTCGACCGGTCGATCACGGTGCGCGCCACAAATCTTTCCTTACGCGAAGCGCTGGATCGCGTTGCGACGGCCGCCCGAATTCGGCTTTCCTATAGCTCGGAGCAGGTGCCGCTCGACCGCGCCGTCTGCGTTTCGGCCGACGCGGCGCCGGCCGGCCGCGTCCTCGCCGATCTGCTGACGGGAAGCAACGTATCGGCGGTTGTCGTTGGGACCGACCAGGTCGTTCTCACCCCGCGTCCGCGGGGCACGCATGCCGACGGACCCGCCATGGCGCCGACGCTCGGCGTCCTCGATCGGGTTGTCGTCACGGGAACGGCCAGCGGCGCGCCGGCGAAGGAACTGTCCGTCGGCCTCGACGTGCTCAACGGACGCACGCTCGCGCGCGAGAACACGAACACCATCTCGGACGCGCTCGACTCGTACGTGCCGGGAGTATGGTCGTGGGCCCAATCGCCGTCGAACATGCTCAGCTCGTACGCCAGCATCAGAGGCGCGAGCTCGTTCGGGCTGAGTTATCCGAAGATCTATATCGACGGCATCGAGGTGGCGAACCCGCTGCTGCTGAGCCGTTTCAGTCCCGGCGCGATCGATCACATCGAGGTGATTCGCGGACCGCAGGGGGCAGCGCTCTATGGCGCGGACGCGATCAGCGGCGTGGTGAACATCGTGACGCGGCACGACGGCGCGAACGGAGACGGCCCGCAGGCTGACATTCGCTCCAGCGCCGGCGTGTCTCAGAGCGCGTTCACGAAGAACGTCGTCACGCAGGATCACGCGTTCTCTCTGGTCACCGGCACGAGCACGCGGTCGATGGATCTGAACGTGAGCGGATCGACGATGGGCGCGTTCGTGCCCAACGGGTACAGCCGCGACATCATGGCGTCCGGCGGCGGACGGATCGTGGGGAACACGGGCAGTTTGACGACCACCGCGCGGCTCTTCTTCGAGCAGGCCGGCGTCCCGTCGAGCCCTCTCATCCAGAGCCCGTCGTCGTCGTCGCCCGGCGGTCCGGCGACCACGTCGGCGCAGAACGGCGCGCCGCAGACAGTCACCGAGTACACGTTCGGCGCTACGGCGCTGCGTGCGCCCGGGTCGACCTGGGTCGACTCGTTCGTCGTCGGCGTGGACGGATATCGCCTGGCGAACGTGCAGACGAACTACACGCCCGTGCCGAGCATCGTGGATTCCGCGCTACGCGCCGCGCAGGGCGGCGCCGATCGCGCGACGCTTCGCGCGAGCCGCGTTTTCCATTTCAACGCGGACGATCCCACACGCGGATCGATCACGCTGTCGGCGGAGCACGCGACCCTGCGCGCAACGACGATGATGTCGTCGGCGTTCGTGTCGGGGTCGGGGAACCGTGGTCCCGGCAGCCCGGGCGGCCCCGGCGGGGGCGACAGTCGGGAAGATCTGCTGACGCCGCTGGTCACCTGGCAGAACAGCACCGGTGTGACGGCGCAGGCGAACGCGGCGATCGACAACTCGCTGTTCTTCACGAGCGGCGTTCGCCTCGAAGAGGACAGCCGGCTCGCGCCCGGCCATCGTCTCGCCACGCTTCCGATGCTCGGTGTGGCCGGAGTGAACGACATCGGTCCGTTCACGATGAAGCTGCGCGCCGCCTACGGACGCGGGATCCGCCCGCCAAGCACGACGCAACGTTGGCAGCTGTGGCAGCCGCAGTCGGCGGAGCAGGCTGCGCTCGGGCCGGAAGTCCAATCGGGCACCGAGATCGGCCTGGACGTGATGCTTCGCCAACTGCTCACGGTTCAACTGACTCGCTTCGACCAGCGCGCCTCCGGACTCATCCAGCAGGTGCCGTTCGCGTCGGACAGCGCGCTGACCGGGCGGCGAATGCAGTACGTCGCGCAGAACGTCGGCGAGATCTCGAACGACGGATGGGAGCTCGGCGCGACGAGTACGGTGTCGCGCGTCACGATGAACGCGTCGTTCGCGGCGGTGGACAGCCGAGTCCGCAAGCTGGCGCCGGGATACATCGGCGACCTCGCGACGGGAGACCGGATGCTGCAGGTCCCCGCGATCACCGCGAGCCTCGGCGGGACGTGGACGGCGGAGACGTGGTCCGCGTCGGTGGGTGGAACGCGAGCGTTCGACTGGGTCAACTACGACGAGGTGGCACTCGCGCGGACGTGGCTCTCCGGAACCGAATCGGTCCACCAGATGGTGGGACCGGACCTTCGCAATTACTGGCGGAAGTACACGGGCGGCCTGCACCTGCGCGCGAGTGTGTCGCACGACATTCGGCGCGACTTCTCCGTCGAGCTGTCGGGCGACAATCTGCTGAACTACCAGCTCGGCGAGCCGGACAACATCACGATCATCCCGGGCCGGACGATCATGAGCGGAGTTCGCATTAAGTTCTAGCCTCGTGACACTCACGAGGGCATGATGACCGCGACCGCGACGAGGCCTGACGCGGGGGGGGCCCCGCTCACGAAACAGCGCTCCCCACGATCGACCACTGGATCGACGGCGCCGCGAATCCCGGCACGTCCGACCGATTTGGTCTGGTCTACAACCCCGCGCTTGGCGCGCCTAGCGCGCGCGTTCGATTCGCCGCCGCGGCGGACGTCGATCGCGCGGTCGAAGCAGCGACGCGAGCGTTCGCCGGTTGGAGCCGGGCCGGGCTCGGCAAACGCACGACGGTGCTCTTCAAGTTCCGCGAGCTGGTCGAGCGGCACGCCGACGAGCTGACACGTTGCATCGTGCGCGAGCACGGCAAGGTGCTGGCGGATGCGCGCGGCGAAGTGCAGCGCGGGCTCGAGGTCGTGGAGTTCGCGTGCGGCATCCCGCACCTCATCAAGGGCGAGTTCTCGGAGAACGTGTCGACGAACGTCGACAGCTACTCGATTCGCCAACCGCTCGGCGTCGTCGCGGGCATCACGCCGTTCAATTTTCCGGTGATGGTGCCGATGTGGATGTACCCTGTCGCCATCGCCGCCGGGAATGCGTTCATCCTCAAGCCGTCGGAGAAGGATCCGTCGGCGTCGATGCTCATGGCCGAGTTGTGGCGCGAGGCGGGTCTGCCGGCGGGCGTGTTCACCGTCGTGAACGGCGATCAGGCGACAGTCCAACGAATGCTCGAGCATCCCGGCATCGCGGCGGTGAGCTTCGTGGGCTCGACGCCGATCGCGCACCACGTCTATCAGAGCGCCACCGCGCTGGGGAAGCGGGTGCAAGCGCTCGGCGGGGCGAAGAATCACATGATCGTGCTGCCGGACGCGGACATGGAGCTCGCGGCTGATTCGGCCGTGAACGCGGCGTTCGGCTCGGCGGGCGAGCGATGCATGGCGATCTCGGTGACCGTCGCGGTGGGCGACGCGGCGGACCGGCTCGTTCCGCTCGTCGCGCAACGAATGCGCGCGATCAGGGTCGGCGACGGGCTCGATCCGAAGAACGACATGGGGCCGCTGGTGACGAAGCAGCACCTCGAGCGGGTGCGCCGGTACGTGGACGAAGGCGTGGCCGCGGGCGCGTCGCTCGTCGCCGACGGGCGCGAGACGGCGTCGGATGAGCGCGGGTTCTTTCTCGGTCCGTGTTTGTTCGATCACGTCCGACCGGAAATGTCGATCTACCGCGACGAGATTTTCGGACCGGTGCTGTCGGTTGTTCGCGCCGCGTCGTACGACGAGGCAGTCGAATTGGTGAACGCGAATCCGTACGCCAACGGCGTCGCGATCTTCACCAACGACGGCGGCGCCGCGCGGCGTTTCCAGAACGAGGTGCAGGTCGGGATGGTCGGGATCAACGTGCCGATTCCGGTGCCGATGGCGTACTACTCGTTCGGCGGATGGAAGGCGTCGTTATTCGGCGACGCGCACGTGCACGGGATGGAAGGCGTGAAGTTCTACACGCGCGGCAAAGTCGTGACGGCGCGGTGGCCGGATCCGAGCTTGAGGGGGAAGAACCTCGGGTTTCCGACGGTGGCATGACGGCGATTTTCACGAGGCCACAGTGATTCGATCGAAGTTCATCGCGGGCGTCTTCGCGCTCACGGCGACAGGCGGCGTCGCCGCGGGCGCTCAAGCCGTTCCGAAGACCGGCGCCGAGGTGTTTCAGCGGATGCACGACGCGTACGCGGGGAAGTGGTATCGCACGCTGACGTTCGTGCAGAAGACCACGCAGCGGCGCCGGGACGGGACGGACTCGGTCAGCACGTGGTACGAGAGCCTGCGACAGGTGGACGGCGTCACACAGCTGCGCATCGACATGGGCGATCTATCCGCTGGAAACGGCGTGCTGTACACCGCGGATTCATCCTGGCGAGTACGCGCCGGGAAGCTCACGACCGCGAGCGCGGACGGAAACGAGTTTCTGCCGCTCATCGAGGGCGTGTACTTCAATCCCGTCGCGCAGACGATGCGCGAGCTGGCGTCGACAAAGGTCGACATGTCGCGCGTAGCCGAAGGGCGTTCCGACGGACGGCGCGTGTGGATCATCGGCGTGTCGTCGGCGGCGGATACGACGACCCCACAAATCTGGATCGACGCGGAGCGCAACGTCGCAGTGCGCGCGATCCTGAGTCCGGCGGCCAACATGCCGGTGCTCGACATTCATCTCGACGGCTACGTGCCGATCGACAATACGTGGCTGGCGTCGAAGATCACGATGCTGCAGGGCGGCGTGCCGCGGCAGACCGAGGAGTACCGCGACTGGAAGGTGAACGTCGATCTGCCGGCGAGCCTCTTCGACGTCGCGACGTGGACGTCGGCGCCGCACTGGGCGAAGCGCCCGTAGCGCCTTTGAAACGTCCCGCGCCGTCTACGGCGCGGCGACTCTCTTGGTGTCTTCGTCCTCGTGCACGACGGTGCGCCGCACGAGTTGCACCGAACCGGCGAGAATCGACGACCAGACGACGATCGCGATTCCGCGGATGAGCAGCGCGTTGAGACCCATCCCGATCCAGTCGTCCCAATGCGCGCGGACGGTACCGTTGGCCTCGTGGCCGATCGCGATCAGCAGCGCGCTCGTGACCATCTCCGCGGCGACCTCGATGCCGGCGAACGCCGGGGCCCGCCAGATGTATTGGTGCAACGGGAAGTTCGCGAGGTGCGCGGTCACCATGCCCAGAAGCAAGACGGCGCCGACGGCGAAGCTCGCCCCGAAGTAGAGCCAGTTGTTGGCGCCGTGCGTGAGGATCAGCAGGCGATACGTGCGCACGACGACGCCGGTGACCAGCGCCATCTCGATCAACGAATAAGAGAGCCGCCGGAAAGCGCGGGGCTCCCGGATCCGGATCTCGGTTGTTTTTCTGGGGAAGAATTGCGACATGGTGGGGACCTGCTCTTAGACAAACGAACCGCTCTCAGCGTGGCAACCTCTCGCGGCCGGCACGAGGCGGCGAGGGCCATTTGAGGGGGTTGCGGGCGTGACGGCGCGGTTTCCTAAGTCATGAACTCGTGCAGCAGCGAGTGGAAATGGTGCACGCCGTTCTCGCGCTTTGCCGAGTAGCGGCCGCGGTCGTATACACGCGAGCGAAGGTTGCGCTGCACCCGCTCGCAGATCTCGATGTCCTCGTCTTGAATCTCGTCGCTGAACTTCACGAGGCGCGACCACGCCGGATCGGTCGCCGGATCGGCCGGCGGATTCGATGCGAACCACTCGAACGCGACGATCGTTTTGTCGTGCGAGACCGGCACGACGACGTTCGTCTGCATCTGGCCGAGATAGACGTTGAGCATGATGTTCGGAAACACCCAGCCATAGACCGCCTCGGGCACTTTGGCGAGCGACGGATCGTAGAATCGCGGACTCGCCTCGGTGACCGGCTTGAGCGGCGCGTGCTGGATGGAGCTGTATCGTTGCGGTTCGACGCGGTAGCTGTCGTAGTCGATTTCCTTGTTGAGCGTCGGGTGCACGACGGGGATGTGGTACCCCTCGAGGTAGTTGTCGACGTAGACCTTCCAGTTGCACGCGAGCTCGTACTCCTTGCGCATCACGTAGCGCATCGACTCGCACCCGAACGCCGCTACGCGTCCCGGAATCGTCCCCAGCATCTCGGCGAGCGGCGGCGCCTTGCCGTCGAGGTTGGCGAAAACGAGCGGCCCCCACGCGTCGACCGCCACGCCGCGCAGGCGCATCTCGTCGCGATTGAAGAACTCCGCGTCCTCCATCTCCGGCGCGCGCAGCAGCTCGCCCTTGAGCGTGTACGTCCAGCCGTGATACTTGCACTGCAGCGTCTGGCGCTTGCCGCAGCCATGGGCGACGGGGCCCGCGCGGTGGAGGCACACGTTGTGGAAACCGCGCAGCACGTCGCCGTCGCGCAGCACGACGATCGAATCGTTGCCGATCTCGGTCGTGAAGAAGGTCCCGTGCTCGGCGACTTGATCGAGGCGGCCGACGAGCTGCCACGTGTGCGCGAACACGCGCTCGCGCTCGAGCTCGAGGTACACCGGGTCTACATACAACCGCGCGGGGATGGTCGACGCGCGACGGATGTCCGGATCGAACGGAAAGACGAGCGGCATGACTACGAATCTACGGCAACGCGAACGCCTGGAGCTTGGCCCCGTTCGCCGCGCCCGTGGCGATCACAACGAACTGTTTGCCCGCTTTCGTGCGATAGGTCATCGGCACGGCGTAGCCGTTTTGTTCGAGGTCGGCGGACCAGAGTGTGGAGCCGTCGCGGGAGTCTATCGCATACAGCGTCGAACCGCCTCCCGTGGCAAAGATCAACCCGGAAGCCGTCACCATCGGCCCCGGCGACCCAGCGACGCCGAGCGGCGGCAATTTGAGATCTTTGAGCAACGGATGATTGCGAACGCCCGGCGTGTCGCCGAGCGGCACCGTCCACTTCGTGTCGCCCGTATTGAGGTCGATCGCGGTCAGCGTGCCGTACGGCGGGCGGTTGATCGGCAGCGGCGGAACACGTTGCCCACTGTCGCGCGGCGGCATCGCGACGCGCAGGTTCGACGCGGAGAGGTCCGCCGAGTAGTCGGCGTCCACGGTGTCCGAGTGCGCGGGCTGCACGATCTTGTACATCGCCGGCGAATTGCTGGCCTTGATGTAGATCGTTCCCGACGACGGATCGAGCGCGCCGCCGCCCCACCCCGCGCCGCCGATCGCGCCGGGCATCACGATCGTTCCCGCAAGCGACGGCGGCGTGAAGATTGGGCCGAAGCGAAGGCTTTTCGTCTCCTCGAGAGCGCGCGCCTTGATCTCCGGAGTGAAGTCGATCAGGTCGGCGTAGCCGAATCCCTGTTTGGCAAACGCCTTCGGCTTGGTGGGAAACGGTTGCGACTGCGCCGCCTTCTCACCCGGCACGTCGCTCGCCGGCACCGATCGCTCTTCGATCGGCCAGATCGGCTCGCCCGAAACGCGGTCGAACACGAACAGAAATCCGGTCTTCGCCGGCACGGCGACGATGTCGCGAGACTTTCCGTTCACGGTGACCGACGCGAGCACCGGAGCGGCGGGCAGGTCGTAGTCCCAGAGTCCGTGATGCACCGTCTGGAACGCCCACTTGAGCTTTCCCGACTTGGCTTCGAGACACACGACTGATTCAGCGTAGAGATTGTTGCCCAGCCGAGCGCCGCCGTACCAGTCGTTGCTCGGCGTGCTCACCGGGAGATAGACCAACCCGCGCGCGTCGTCGACGGTGAACGGCGCCCACACGTTCGCGTGGCCCGTGATCTTCCAGGATTCTTTGTCCCATGTCCTGCTCGCGGTGTCGCGATCGTCGCGCGGCACTGGGCTCCAGTTCCACGCGCGCTTTCCCGAGCGAACGTCGAATGCCTGGACGTCGCCCGGTGGATCGTTGGGGTAGATGAGGCGATCGGCCACGCCGTTGCCGACGATCACGAGGTCGCGCCACACGACGGGCGGCGACGTCTCGGTGTAGTGCAGCTTGTTCACCTTCTTGCCGTTCCGCTCGAGACGCGCGGTCAGGTCGACGACGCCGGTGTCGCCGAACGTGCGAATAGGCTGTCCGGTCGCGGCATCGATCGCAACGAGATTCCAGCGGCTGTTGATGAAGATCCGCCGCTGCTTGCCGTCGGTCCACGTCGCGACGCCGCGGTGGACGAAGCCCGTCCCGTTGGACGGCTGACCCGCCGCGTACGGCTTGGGATCGTACTCCCAGAACTGTTTGCCGCTCGACGCGTCGAGCGCGACGACACGATTGTACGACGTGCTGAGAAAAAGCGTATCGCCCAGCATGAGCGGCGTCGCCTGGAAATTGCCGGGACGCGTGCGGAACTCCGGCTTCGTCGTCTCGCCCGTCGCCCACTCCCACGCCTTCGTCAGGCGCGCGACATTGCTGCGATCGATGTCGGTGAGCTTCGAGAACTTCGTCGACGCGAGGTCGCCGCCGAACGCGGGCCACTCGACCATCTGTGCGCGCGCGACGCCGACCGGCACATCGGTCGCGACGAGAGCGGCTGCCAATGCCAGCGGTGCGGAACGTCGCGCGGCGAATCGCATGGAGACGGCGGGTTGGTGGGGAGGCGCCGCCTAATTCTGCACCGGGATTCAGCGCTTGGGCAGACCGCGCTCCAGTTCGTGGGCCGATCGCAGCGCGAGGGCGCAGAATGTAAGCGTCGCGTTGGCGCAGCCGCCGCTCACGGCCGTCGGCGCGCCGACGACGAACAGATTCTCGTGATCGTGCGTTCGTCCCCACGAATCGACGACGCTCGCCGACCCATCCGTGCCCATGCGACAACCGCCCGCGGGGTGATCCTGGAAATTGTCGACGTTGGTGCGAAGCACCTTTCCCTTCCCGGCGCGCGCCATCTCGGTGAACAGCGTGCGAATCGACTCCTCGGTCGCGCCGCGCTCGGCCACCGACTCCGGCGCGTCCTGAAACGAGAGCTTGGGCAACGGATCGCCCCACTGATTCTTCTTGCCCGAGTCGAGCGTCAACTCGCTCGAGCGGTCGGGGATGACCTCGTAGTACGCGCGAACGCGCGCCGTGCCGGTCGCCGTTCGCTTGCGCCAGTCGTCGAGAACGGCGTCGCCGAGCAGCAGCGCCCCCGAGTCGTCGACGAGCCTTGCCGCTTTGCCGACCGACGATTCCCAGATCCGCAGGTCGTGCCGAACGAATCGCGTGCCGGGCCGCGTGCGCATGAACTGCTTGGTCACGAGGCTGTGCTGTTCGTTCATGCCGGGATAGAGCCGCAGCGGCAAGTCGACGTAGCCGCCCACGTTTCGATGCCCTGAGAGATACTTGCCGACGAGCCCCGATTTGTTCGCGAGACCATCCGACGCGCCGCTCTGCGCCGAGAGCAGCAGCAGGTGCGAGGACCATACGTAGCCGGCGGCGACGACGAATGTCTTCGCGTGAAACTCCACGGGCGCATCGGGCCGATCGAAACTCGACGCGACGGCGTGCGAGATGGTCTTGCCGCCGTCTTCGAGAACGAGCTTCCGGACGAGCGTTCGCGGCATCAGCTCGATTCGCTTCGTCCCCAGCAGCGTGTTCCAGGTGAAATCGGGCGAGTATTTCGCGCCGATCGGACAGATCGGCGAGCAGGTGTCGTTGCGACAGCACTGCGGCCGCCCGCGGTAGGCGGTCGAGTTCTTGGCGGAGGGCTGGCTCCACATCGGGATGCCGGCCTTTGCCGCCCACGCCTTCAGAAGCTCGAGATTGTACGTGAGGGGAATCGCCGGCTGCGGAAACGGCTTTTGACGCGGGTCCAGGTCGTGCGGGCCCTGTTCTCCCGCCACACCCATGACCTCTTCAGCTTCCTGGTAGAACGGATCGAGCTCGTCGTAGTCGATCGGCCAGTCCGTGCCCACGCCGTACAGCGTGTGCTGCTTGAAGTCCTCGGGCGAAAAGCGCGGCGTCACCGCGCCCCAGTGCATCGCCAGCCCGCCGACCTGCATCGAGCGAGACTGCAGCGGCCCTTCGATTTCATATCCCTCGAGGTGGTCGCGTCCCCACGGATTCTCGCCGTAACGCGTGAACCGATCGCGCGCCGCGGCGCGCGCGGACAGTGGAACGGTGTTGTCGCCCGCCTCGACGACGACGATGCGCGCCGAGGTCGTGCGCGCGAGCCGGTCGGCGACCATCGCGGCGCTGATCCCCGAGCCGATGATGCACACGTCGCTCTCGACGACGCGGCGTGTCATCGCGTCGGCTCTGCGGCGAGCGGCAGCGGTTTTCGGGACTGCTGCGCCAGCGGACGGCACGTCTCGCGGCCGATGCGCGCCTCGTAGCACAGGTTGGCGGCCGCCGAGCTCTCGTAGAAGTGCGCGAGGAGCGCGACGGCGACGTGGTTGGCCTCGGCGACGCTCGGCATCCGATCGAGGCGTTCCCCCTTGAGCGCCTCGCGAACGAGGTCCGCGCGTTGCGCGGTCGTCGCCGACTTGAATGCGCGCCCGTGCTTTGCCTGCGACGCGGAGTCGAGCGCGTCGAGCTGCGACGTCCAGCGCGTCACGGGCGTCGGGCCGGTCGTGCGGAGACGGGACGTGCCGTAGCCGTGCACGAGCTCCGCGTTCGCTCGGTAGTACTTGCCCCAATCGCGAAACGCGGTGACGGTGCGCGTGATTCCGGCCCGACCCAACTGCGACGGCAGGACTGCTTCGCCGAGCGCGTCGAGTGTGGCGGGGTCGGACTCGAGATGGCGGACGGCCGCGGCGTGGGCGCGCCGCACCACGATGCTCAGTGGAACCACTGCCGCGAGCGAGGCGAGGAATCGCCGGCGCGAGATGCCCGTCATGCGAGCAAATCTGCGCCGACCGCCGCCGCCTCGGACAGGGTCACTTCACCCAGTGTCCGATGCGCGACCAGCGAATGTCCGAAATGCCGGGAAGCGGGCGATCGCTCTCCTGGCCCGAACAGGGATCGGGCTGCTCCCCCGGGCCGGGTACGTAGGAGTAATACACGAACAGCGGTCTTCCCCTGATGTTGTCCCGTGGGACGACGCCCCAGTAGCGACTGTCTTTCGAGCAGTAGCGGTTGTCGCCCATCATGAAATAGCGACCGGCGGGAATGACGAGCGGCCCCCAGTTGCCGAGCGTAGGCTGATCGGGCGGCGGTCCGAAGCGCGAGCCTTTCAGCTCGATGCTGTGCTGCCACGCGAAGTTGCCCTGGGAATTGTTGTCGCCCTTCGGGTTCGAATCCGCGAACGATTGCCGCTGGGGAACGCCGTTCAGGCTCAGCACGCCCTCTCGCATGAGGAGCGTGTCGCCGGGCATCCCGATGAGGCGCTTCACGAGCGTCGGCGTGAAGTCGGGGGCATTGTCGGCCTGGTACGGCGAGACGAAGACGATGACGTCGCCGTGCTTGGGGCTCGTGTAGCCCGGCAAATGCGAGTTCGTAAAAGGAATGGTCGGGCCGTACGCGAGCTTGTTGACGAACAGCCAATCGCCGACGAGCAGCGTCGGAATCATGCTCCCCGACGGAATGCGGAACGCCTCGACGAACAGCGTCTTGATGAACAAGTAGATCACGACCGCGCCGAGGATCGACTTGAAGTTCTCCCAGAACACTTGCCCGGCGGGGCGCGACGGTTTTTTTCCGCCGCCGTCGCGCGCTTGGGCGACGACGTTCCTTTTGCTTCCGCCCGGCTGGGGCGCCGGTTTGCGGGAGGACGACTTGGCAGCGGAGGATGAGGGCTGTTTGGCCATGAGCGACGAGCAGTGGTGGCGGCTTCACGAATCTAGTGATCCGTACGCCGCGCGCGCCCCGGCCGTTTCCTCCAGCGGTACCGCTCGACGGAAAGCAGCAGGGGGACGAGCTCGCGAGCGAGTTCGTCCCCCTGGCTGAAACCTGCGAAGGCTACTTCAGGTGCTTGCTGACCAGCTTGGTCATCTCGAACATCGAGACCTGGCCCTTGCCGCCGAACACCGCCTTCAGGTTGGCGTCCGCGTTGATCATGCGGCGGTTCTTGGAGTCCTGGAGGCCGTTCTTGCTTGATGTAGGCCCAGAGCTTCTTGGTGATCTCGGTGCGGGGCATCGCGCTGCCGCCCACGACCGTCGAGAGCGTCGCATCCGGCTGCACCGGCTTCATGAACGCGGCGTTCGGTTTGCGCTTCTTCGCCGCCGGCTTCTTCGCCGCACGCTTGGCCGGTCTCTTCGCGGCTTTCTTCGCGGCCTTCTTCGCCTTCTTCTTTGCAGCCATTCTCACTCCCGGTAGATGGAATGGAGAGGATCGTCCTCACGAGGACGGGCGATTCTCCTATGAAAATCGCCCGCCTTCGAGTGCGAAAAGTATTATCCTCGGCGCAGGACGCAATAGGGAACTCGCTCGTTTTCCCTCTGAGAACAGCCGTTCTTCCTCTGAGAATCGGCATTTTTCAGAGGGAACGGCGTCACTTGAGACGATCGCTCAGCCAGTCGGCGATCGTTCCGAGCACCTCCGGCCGCACGTGCAGCGAGGGGAGTTTGGTGTATCGCAGCGCTCCCGTTGCGTCGGCAAACGCGCCGCTCGAGTCGGCGAGAAAGAGGTGGTTCGTCGCCGGGAACATGCGCACCGTGACGTCGCGGTTCCCTCCCGAGCGGAACGCGTTCGCGAGCAGCTGCGCCTGGGCGGCGGCACCTGCCGGTCGGTCTCGCCCTGGACGATCAGCACGGGCGTCTTCACCTGACGCGCCGCTGTCGCGGGATCGTAGGCGAGGAAGAAGGCCAGCCATCCTCCGAGCGCGCCCAGCGAGTCCACCGAGCGCGCCCGCCTTGGCGAGCGCCGCATCGCGCGCCGGCCCGGTCAGGCGAGCGACACTGTCGATGACGTAGCGGTTCTGCTCCATGATGATCTCGCGCCCCCTCGTCGCCGACCCCGCCATGAGCACGAGCGCTCGGAGATTGGGGTCGCCGACGGCGACCATCGGAGCGATGATCCCGCCCTCGCTGTGGCCGACGATGCCGACGCGGCTCCCGTCGATCTCCGGACGGCTGCGGAGATACATGATGCCGGATCGAACGTCGTTGGCGAAGTCCGCGCTCGTGACGGACATCGGCCCCGTGTCCGACCCTCCCACGCCGCGATCGTCGAGACGAAGCACGGCAATTCCCCTGCGGCCGAGCGTATCAGCCAGCTCGCGGAACGGCCGATAGCCCGGGATCGCGCCCGACTGCTCGTCGCGATCTTCGGGCCCCGAGCCGGTGATCGTGATGATCGCCGGCGCTTTCCCGCCCGTACGGACGCGCGGAATCGTGAGCGTCCCGGCGAGGTGCAGCCCGCTCGACGTCGTGACGACGACGTCCTCGGCGACGTACGGCGCGTTGGGAGGCGCGGAGTAGTCCGTGGCGCGAGCGGCGCTGAGCGAGCCGACGGCCGGTCCTCGCGCGATGCGAATCCCCTGAGCCGGGATCACGCCGCCCAGCACGCGTCCCGTGGGCGAGACGGCGAGATCCATCGACGCGCTCGCGTACTGCACCCGCACGGAATCCGCGCCGAGGCGGGTCACGGTGCCGGCGAGCGGCTGTGGCGCCGCCGATGACGAAGACCATGACCGACGCCGGATCGTTGCCGATCGCGCGGGCACGCAGCACGATCTGCTCGATGAAGCCCACCGCGGGATTCACGACGGCGACAGCCCCGGAAATGCTGGGGATCTTGGCCGGCGCCGCGTCGCCGATCTTGGCCACGATGCTGTCGGCGTCGATCGTGAAGCTCGCGGGGTCTCCCGCGCTCTGCGGCGACCGAAAGGTTCGAAGGTCGACGTGTGTGACGAGGCGCCGACGCGTTCAGGGTCGCGTCGTACGTGACGCGCACGTTGCGCAGCCGATCGCGAAACTCGCCCGAGAGTTGCGTTGGCGTTCGATTCTCGCGCTCCTCGAAGATCGTGTCGCCGCGGAGCAGCAGGTAGAAGGACGCCCGCTCGGGCGTTGGTTCCTGAGACCGAAGCGGCTGAGTCGCCGCCGCCACGAGCGTGGACAACAGAATCGTCGCCGGACGGAGGGCGGGCAATCTCATTTGGCAGTCTCCTGTTTCCAGGCGAGGTGTCACGGTTTGTGGATGGGGTCCGTCTCGGCGAAATGAGGTCGCTTTGCCAAGCGGGCCTTTACGATTTGATACTGCAACGATTTCGCGGAGTCCGCGGAATTCGCGGAGTACACCTAACAGCGAAACCGCAACTCCTTTGGAACGACCTCGCGGCGCTACTCTGTGGCGTCCCGAGGTCGTTCAATCAAAGCTCCTTCGTCGTTGGCCGTACTCCGCGAAATCCGCCCCTTTCGCGAAATCGTTGCAGTACCGAGCCGTAGTGTCGGCTTGGTCGCAAAACGCCCGCTCGCCACGAGGAGCCATCTAGCCGGCCAGTTCCTCCAGGAGCGCCATCATCCGAACGTCGTACGGATCAGGCGACGGATCCTCGCCGTCGATCTCCTCGTTCTCTTGTGGCGTCTCCAGCACCAGCGGGATCCCCCGCGAACGTTTGTCCTTTAGCAACGCCCGGAACGGCTCGACGCCGATGTGCCCTTCGCCGATGAGCGCGTGACGGTCCTTGTTCGAGCCGAGCGGATTGGCGCTGTCGTTCAGGTGGACGAATCCGGGCGGCTCGCCGGTGGCCTGCTCGAATTCGTCGAGCGCGCGCGTCACGCCGTCCTTCGCCGTGATCTCGTAGCCCGACGCGAGCAGGTGGCACGTGTCGAGACCATACCCTGTCCGGCCGCGCAGCGCCTTGGGCACGTGGCGAAGAATGGCGGCCACTTCGGCGGCCGTCTTGGCGAACGTGCGCCCCGCGCCCGCCGTGTTCTCGACGAGCACGCGGGTCTTGCCCTGCGGCATGTGCTCCAACGCGTGGACGATCGCTCCGGCGACTCGTTCGGCGGCGACTTCGCGGTCGTCGTCCAGCGCCGCTCCGGGGTGGAAGCACACGACGCCGAGTCCGAGCGCGGTCGAACGCTCGAGCTCCTTGGCGAGACCAGCTTTCGCGCGGGCGTACTTCTCTTCTTCGTGCGTCGCCGTATTGAGCACGTATGCCGCGTGCGCGATCACGTTCGCGGGATCGATCTTCGTCTCGGCGAACGCCGCCTTCGCGCGCTCGACGCGATCCGGTTTGATCGACGCCTTGTCGCCGTAGTACATGGGCAGCGTCGTGAACAGCTGCATCGCCCGCATGTGGCCGGCGCCCGCGCGGCGAATCGCCATGTGGAGGCCGCCGTTGTTGCTCGTGTGCGCGCCGAAGAGATGTGTCATCTGATTCGCCCTCGGCGGACGATGCGCGTCGCGGCCGAGTCGGCGCCGCCGCCGCCGGCCGCCATCCACGACACGGCGAGCGCGTCGCCGGCGAGCGCGATGTCCGGCTTGCGGCCGATGTCGACGTCGCGCGACGCCGCGACGTGCCAACCGAAGGTGTGCCCCTGGTTCTCGGAAATTGCGACGTCGATTCGCCGCTTCGATCCGTTTGGTTCTTCGTACGCGACGACGACGCGCTGGTCCTGGGCCGCGATCGCCGTCGGGACGACGCGTTCGCCGTAGACGACGGGCACCGGCTCGTGCACCATGCCGCCCATCGTGTGCGCGAAGAACACGCCCCGCCCCTCGGGCGCGTGAAGCGAGTACGCGACGAAGACGTCGTCTCCGACCGCCGTCACGGAGGGAGCGGGGCGGTTGCAGCCGGTTGTGCTCATGTCGGTCGTGTCCACGGCGAGCGGTTTCGCCCAGTCGCCGGGCGTCGCGGCGCTCGACACGAACAGCGTCGCGGCGCTGTCTTTTCGCATTCCCCACCAGGCAGCGTAGACATGCGCCGTTCCCTTCACGCTTCGTACCGACGCCGGGCACAGCGCGGCCTCGTTGGGGGGAATCGCGGCCGGCGCAGGCGCCACGGCGACCACGCTCGAATGCCCCGCCGAATCGACCCTGAGCCGTCCAATCGTATCGTTGCCCGCCAACTCGACGGGATCCTTCCACTCGATAGGAGCTTGCTCGCAGCCAACCGCCGCCGCGGCGAGCGCGGCCGCGCAGACGAGTCGGGCACCATGATGAGCGCGCATGTGAAGTGACGTTAGCGCCGACGCGAAGGGGGCAGAAGGGCGCTAACTTTTCGGCACTTCCTTCCCTCGCCACAATGTCGTCAACGACCGCAGCTCCGACCCCCGCCGTTCGCGCCGCCGCCGAATCCTCGCAGGCCGTCGAGGCGGTTCACCCGCACGCCCCCGCGATCGCCGGCTACAACGGAACGCGGCGCGTTCCGGCGCCGGTGAACGAGCCCGTGAAGACCTACGCGCCCGGGACACCGGAGCGCGCGGCAATCAAGAGTCGCCTGACGGAGATGGCAGCCGAACGGATCGAGATCCCGATCATCATCGGCGGAAAGGAGTTTCGCACGGGCGAGACGGCGACGTCGGTGATGCCGCACGATCATCGTCACGTGCTGGCCGACTACCACAAGGCGTCGGCCGCCAACGTGCGCGCGGCCATCGACGCCGCCCGTCACGCCCGCCGCGAGTGGGCCAACTGGGCGTGGGAAGATCGCGCCGCTGTATTCCTCAGGGCAGCCGAGCTGTTGGCGACGACGTGGCGATCCACCGTCAACGCGTCGACGATGCTCGGCCAGTCGAAGACGGTGTTTCAGGCGGAGATCGATTCCGCGTGCGAGCTGATCGATTTCTGGCGCTTCAATCCGGCCTACGCGCAGGAGCTCTACGCCGAGCAGCCGCTGTCGACGCCGGCGATGTGGAACCAGCTCGACTATCGGCCGCTCGAGGGATTCGTGTACGCGGTGACGCCGTTCAACTTCACGTCGATCGGCGGCAACCTGCCGACCGCGCCCGCGCTCATGGGCAACACGGTCATCTGGAAACCCGCGTCGAGCGCGATGCACTCGGCGTACTACCTGATGCGGCTCCTCGAGGCGGCGGGTTTGCCGCCGGGCGTCATCAACTTCGTCCCGGGCGACGCGGCCGAAGTCTCGAACGTGCTGCTCTCGCACCGCGATCTGGCGGGCGTGCACTTCACCGGGAGCACGAGCGTCTTCAACAGCATGTGGCGCACGATCGGCGCGAACATGGACAAGTACGCGACGTATCCGCGCATCGTCGGCGAGACGGGCGGCAAGGATTTCATTCTGGCGCATCCGTCGGCCGATCCTCAGGCGCTCGCCGTCGCCATCGCCCGCGGCGGCTTCGAATTCCAGGGGCAGAAGTGCTCGGCGGCGAGCCGCGTGTACATCCCGCGGTCGTTGTGGAAGGACGTGCGCGACCGCGTCGTGGCGATGATGGAAGACATGCGTATGGGCGACATCACCGACTTCCGCAACTTCGTCGGCGCGGTGATCGACGAAAAGGCGTTCAAGAAGATCAGCGACTACGTCGAAGACGCGCGCGCCAACGCGACGATCATTGCCGGCGGGAAGACCGACGGCACCGAGGGCTACTTCGTGTCGCCGACGCTCGTCCAGGCGAAGTCGCCGGAGTATCGGCTCATGTGCGAGGAGATCTTCGGCCCGGTGGTGACGGCGTACGTGTACGACGACGCCAAATGGAACGAGACGCTCGAGGTGATCGATCGAACGTCGCCCTATGCGCTGACCGGCGCCGTGTTCGCGAACGATCGCGCGGCGGTGCGCGAGGCGTCGATGGCGCTGCGCAACGCGGCGGGCAACTTCTACGTGAACGACAAGCCGACGGGCGCGGTGGTCGGCCAGCAGCCGTTCGGCGGCGCGCGTGCGTCGGGCACGAACGACAAGGCCGGATCGAAGCTCAACCTGGTGCGCTGGGTGAGCGCGCGGGCGATCAAGGAGACGTTCTCGCCGCCGCTCGACTACACGTATCCGTTCATGGCGGACAAGTAGCGCCCGCGCGCTCGACCCGCTCACTGCGTTCGCGCGCTCGGGCGGACACGCGCCCGAGCCGCCCGAGGTCTTCCGCGCGACCAGTGCAATACTGCCGATACAGCCGGGCAGTATTGCCTCGGCTCGCGCTCCAGACCCCGGGCCGTCTCGGCGCTGCCTCCGTGCACGTCTGTGGCTCTGCGTGAGGCGTCATCCGCACGAAGCGCCGCGGTCGCCGGGGTGTGTGCCCACGCGCGGAGATCTCGACACACGGCGACTCGCGCACGCAGTCTGCCGTTCGCCGATCGAGTGAGCGAGCGGGTGGGGCTGTCCGGAGCGGAGCCGAGGCACTATTGCCGGGTAGTGTCGGCAATAGTGCACTGGTCCGCGGAGGACAGTCCCACCCCGAGCCCTAACGCCCGCGCGTCCTAGCGGCGCGCGGGTACTAACGCGGCGCGCCTAGAGGTCGTCGTCGCGCGAACGATCGGGGTCGCTGTCGGAGAAGCGGTCGCTCGAGTCGTCGACCTTGCGCTCCGCTTTGCCGATCGCGTCCTTCACCTTCCCCTTGAGCTCGTCGATCTTGCCGCGGATCTGAAGCTCGTCGTCGCCCGTCAGACCGCCGGCCGAATCCTTGATGTGACCCTTGAGCTTGTCGGCCTTGCCCTCGAGCGAATCCTTGAAGCCCTGTTTCTTCAGGTCGTCGCGTTTCTCGTCCATGATTCCTCCTTTTGTCGAGGCCGTTTGTCGTGCTGCCTCGACCGTATCAAGGGCAAGGGAAATGCCCCGGCACGCCGCTGAGGCCGTATTCTTCTGACCCATGTTGATACTCGACCAACAGGCCGTCATCGATCTGCTGCCGATGCGCGAGTGCATCGACCTCATGATGTCGACGCTCTCGGCGCTCGCGCGCGGCGAGACGATTCTGCCGCTGCGCACCGTTGTGTTGATTCCCGACACGAACGACGCATTCGCGGTAATGCCCGCGTACATCGCGTCGCCAAAGACGATGGGCGCGAAGATCATCACCGTGTACCCGGGCAATCACGGCACGCAGTTCGACTCGCATCAGGGCGCGGTGTTGCTGTTCGATCCGAACAACGGCAGCCTCGCCGCATTGCTCGACGCGACGTCCGTGACGACGATCCGCACTGCCGCCGTATCAGCTGTCGCGACGTGGCTTCTCGCGCGGCAGAGCGCGTCGTCGCTCGCGATAGTCGGCGCCGGCGTGCAGGCGCACGCGCACCTGGAGGCGATGTGCGCCGTCCGCCCGATCACGTCATTGCGCGTCTGGAGCCGAACGGCGGCCAACGCCGAACGTCTCATCGACGTCGCGCGCACAAGGTTCAACCTCGACGCGTCGATCGCGCCGTCGTGCGCCGACGCCGTGCGCGATGCGGACATCGTTTGCACGACGACGTCGGCTCGCGCGCCGGTGTTGTTCGGCGAATGGCTCACGCCGGGCACGCACATCAACGCCATCGGCGCGTCGCAGCGTTCGGCGCGCGAGCTCGACACGCAGTGCGTCGTGCGCTCGCGTCTCTACGTCGACCGGCGCGAGTCGGCGCTCAAGGAGCCAGGCGACACGCTCGTGCCGCTCGAGGAAGGCGCGATCACGCCCGACCACATCGTGGCCGAGATCGGCGAGCTGGCGATCGGCCGAGGCGAGGGACGGCGCGACGAGCGTGAGATCACGCTCTTCAAGTCGCTCGGGCTGGCCATCGAAGACCTGGCGGCCGCGTCATACGTGTACGACGCGGCGCGGCGCGTTGGCGCCGGCGTGGAAGTCGAGCTCGGCGGGGCGCGACTTGAGGCACATTGAACCGATCACGATCGACGACGTCCGCGCGGCGCAGAAGCGGATAGCTTCGGCGGTGCGACGCACGCCGCTCGTCCGCCTCGACGTGGACGGTCCGGCCCAGATCTACTTGAAGCTCGAGAACCTCCAACCGATCGGGTCGTTCAAGCTGCGCGGCGCGACGAACGCGATCCGTTCGCTCCCGCTCAGCGTCATCGCGGACGGCGTGTATACGGCGAGTGCGGGCAACATGGCGCAGGGTGTCGCGTGGGGCGCGCGCGACCTCGGCGTGCCCTGCACCGTCGTGATGCCCGACAACGCGCCGTCGACGAAAGTGGACGCGGTCAAGCGACTCGGCGCGAGCATCGTCCCGCTTCCGTACGACGATTGGTGGCAGACGCTCCGCGACCACGGGCGCGAGGGAATGGCCGGCCGATTCATCCATCCCGTCGCCGACCGCGACGTGATGGCGGGCAACGGCACGATCGGGCTGGAGATCATCGAGGATTTGCCGAACGTGGACACCGTGCTCGTGCCGTTCGGCGGCGGCGGCCTCGTATCGGGAATCGCAACCGCGGTGCGCGCGCTTCAACCCCGCGCGCGCGTCTATGGGTGCGAAGTCGAGACATCAACCCCGCTGACCGCGGCGCTCGCCGCGGGACATCCGGTTGTCGTCGAGCGAACGCCGAGCTTCGTGGACGGCATCGGCGGCCGAGGAGTGCTCGAGGAGATGTGGCCGATCGTGTCTGGTCTGGTCGATGGCGCGCTCGTCGCGACGCTGGCCGAGACGCGCGCGGCAATCAGGCTGTTGGCGGAACGCACGCGCGTCGTCGCCGAGGGGGCTGGCGCGGTGCCTGTCGCCGCGGCGCTCGCGGGGCGCGCAGGAACCGGCACGATCGTATGCGTGGTGTCCGGCGGGAACATCGATACGAAAACGCTCGTCGAGATTCTGAGCGAGAACGGCGGCTAACGGCGGGATTTGCGCGACTGCCGTTGTTGGTGAAGGGTCGTCGGTCGTGAGTTCTCGGTGACTGATGACGTGACAGGCTGTGCGTAAGGCCGGGACAAGAGCGACGGTCTTGCACGGCGCGACTCCCACAACACCGAGCCTGTCACGACATCAGTCACTCACGACCGAGAACCGAGACCCCAAACCAACAACGGCTGTCGCGCGCCAGTCGCCGTTTGCCCTTGTAATTCGAGCTACGCTTTCGCCAGCAGCCCGGCCAACTCCGGAACCGTGCTCGCCGCCGCCCAACTCGCCATTCCCGCTTTCCAGACGAGCGTCGCGCCGGTGATCGCGCCCGACGCGCGGAGGCCGGCTTCGTCGACGGGACCGCGACGCTCGCTGCCCACGGCGTAATACCACGTGACGGCCGGCAGCGGCGGCGGTTCCGACGCGGAGCGGGCGCTCGCGGCCGCGACCTGCTGGCCGACCATGGCTCCAACGCCGATCGCCATGCCCGCGCCGGCGGCGCCGTTGGGATTGCGCGCCGCGTCGCGAATCGCGTCGGCGCTCTGAAGCCGCGTGTACCGGTCGAGATCGCCGAGCATGTTCATGCGCGTCTTCTGGTCGAGCGTCGCCTCGACCTCCGGCGGCAGCGACACGTTCTCGATGACGAGCTGCGCGACCTGGAGGCCGTACTGCTGAAATTGTGGCGCGACCTGCTCCTGAACGCGCGCACCGATTTCGCCGTACTTGGACGAGAGCTCGTAGATGGACACGCTTCCGCCCGCGAGCACGACGCTCACCTTGGCGACGACGAGGTCGCGAAGCTGCTCCGTCGTCTGATCGACGTGAAACGTCGCGTTCGTCCCCACCAGCTCCTCGACGAAACGCTCCGGTTCGGTGACGCGCACGGAGTACGTGCCAAACGCGCGCAAGCGCACCGGTCCCAGCTCGGCGTCGCGGACGATGACGGGATTCGACGTCCCCCATTTTTGCCCGATGAACTGGCGCGTGTTGAGGTAGATGACGTCCGCCTTGAACGGGCTTTCGAATCCGTACTTCCATCCCTGCAGGCGCGAAAGCACGGGCAGGTTCGAGGTCGAGAGGACGTGACGTCCCGGCATGAACACGTCGGCGATGTGGCCCTGGTCGACGAGGATCGCGACCTGCGACTGCCGCACGATGAGCTGCGCGCCGTTCTTGATCTCGTTGTTCGGCCGCGAGAAGCGCCACGCCATCGTGTCGTCGGTGTCGTCGACCCATTCGATGACGTCAATGAGTTCGCCGGAGATGAATTCGCGCAGCGTCATGGCTGGATTCCGTTTCTACGAGAAGAGGGTCTTGAGAACAAAGCGCAGCGTCGCGGACGCGAGGTCGTCGGAGTGAGCGTTGGAGCCGCCCGCCGACGGGAGCGGCATCGTGAAGTTCGACGAGAAGGTCGACGTGTTGACCGCGATGCCGGGATCGAGTCCAATCGCGGAGAGCTGCGATGCCTTGCGCTCCGCTTCTGTCGCGCGCATGCGATCGATGCCGCCGTTCGCGACGAACTGCAGCACGCCGCGCAGCTCGTCGCGCTCGAACCACACCCCGTGGTTCTTGCAGACGTCGATGATGATGCCCGACATCTTTCCGAAATTCACGCGGTTCATGACCTTGTCGCAGACCGCGCAGTGGACGTAGCGGACCTTGCCCTGGTCCAGCGCCCGCGCGGCGACGCCGCCGGCGCCGAGCGACGTCATCACCGTTCCGCGCTCTTCGCGATTGCTGCACAGCGAGGCGAAGTCGTTGGGCGCGAGCCACGCGCTTCCGCACTGATCGCATTGGTGCATCGGCGTCGCACCGAGACGCACGGGGTGCATGTCGCCGGCGCATCCGGGGCACTTGAGCGTCTTGCCCTCCGCCGCCTCGGGGGACTCGATCTTGGTGCCGCAGTGCGGGCAGAACTGCGCGCCGACGAACATCGAGCCGAAGCACGACGGGCATGCGACGACCGCGAGGCGTGAGCCGCAGTAGTCGCAGCGGGTCGCGTCAGTTGCGGCTGCTGCGCCGCAGTTGGGGCAGTTGAGCGACGAGGGCATCGGCGTGGCGGGTTCGTCCGACGGCGAGGCGCGCCAACAGGCGCCGCCTCTCGACGAAGACGACCACGCCGGATGCCCGGCAACCGCTACGGCTTCTTAGCCCCTTTGCCGATCGACCGGTAGTACTCCTCGACGTTCGACTTGTACGCCGCGGGAACGTCGCCCGACCGCTCGAGCAGCACGCGCGTCGAATCGGACTCGCCGAGCTTCCGGCGAAGGCCGAATTCGAAATCTTTGAAGCCCTCGATGGTCTTGGCGCGCAGGTCCGTCGAGCTGCGTGTATCCTCGAGCGTGTGCGCGTTGGTGAGCTGGCGCAGGTTGTCGATCGCCTGATCCAGCTCCTTGGTCGCCAGCCCCTGCCGCTGCAGCTCCGTGCGGAGGGCCTGCGCGTCGGCCAGACGCTGCTGCGCCTCGCGGCTGAATTGCTGCGCGTCGTCGGGCGAGAGGCGTCCGTTCGGCGCGCCGCCGCCGGGAACACCATTCGGATTCAGCGGGCCGCCCATGCCACCGTTCACTTGCTGCGAGCCGGGCTTGCCGTTGCCTTGTCCGGCGCCGTTGGCTTGCTGCTGTCCGCGGCCCTGGCCTTGGCCGCCCTGCCCTTGTTGTCCCTGCTGACCCTGACCCTGACCCTGTCCCTGCTGGCCTTGTTGACCTTGGCCTTGCCCCTGGCCTTGCTGGCCTTGCTGGCCTGTGCTTGACCCTCTGCCCTGCTGACCCTGGCTTGACCCTGCCGCGCTGCCTTGCTGGCCCTGCTGCCCTTGCTGGCCCTGGGCCTGACCCTGACCCTGACCCTTCTGACCTTGCTGTCCCTGCGCTTGGCCTTGGCCCTGCTGACCCGACTGTCCCTGCTGTAGCCGACGACCCTGATCGGTGCCTTGACCGGCGGCACCGCCCTGGTCGGCGCGCTGCCGCATGCGCTCGTCCATCGACTCGAGGCCGCGCACCAAATCGCGCGTCTTGTCCGCGGCCTGCGCCTGTTGTCGCTGTCCGTTGCCGTTCTGCGCGGCCGACTGGGCCTGTTGCATCCGCTGACCGAGATCGGCGATGTCCCCTGCGATCTGCGGTTCGGTCGAGTTGAGCCACTCCGCCGGCGCGGTGCGGGCCGCGCCGCTCGAGTAGCGAAGCTTCTCCTCCGTCTTGCGTCCGCGCAGCGTGTCCGCCGCGCCGCCCAGCGCGCGCGACAAGTCCTTCTGATCGCGCCGACTGTCGTTCGACATGCGATCGAGCTGCGATTTGAGATCCTTCACTTCGTTCGCCATCGCCGCCTTCTGATCGGCGATCGACTGCTGGAGATCCTTCGTCTGCTGCTGCGAACCGGCGGCACCTCCGGCGGCTCCGCTCTGGGCCTGGGTGAGCTTCTGCTCGTCGGACTGCACTTTCTTTTCCTGGTCGGCGAGCTGCTGCGCCGTTTTCATCGCGGCGTCGAGATCGCGCGCTCCGCGGCCGTTCCGCTCCTGGTCGAGCAGACGACGCGCGTCGCTCAGTGCCTTATCGGCCTGCGCCGCGTCACCCGACCCTCGGCTTCCGTTCGCCGCGGCGCGACGCATGGCGTCCGCGGCGTCCTGAAGGCGCCGCGCGGCGTCGGCCAGCGACTGGTTCTGCTGCTCTCGCGCGAGTCGCTCGAGCTTGTGCGCTTCGTCTTCCGTCTGCTGCGCGAGGTCGCGCTGCCCCTGCCCGCCGGACGCGCCGGACTGACCCATTCGCGAGAGACTGTCGGCCTTGGCGCGCGCGCGCTCGTTCTCCTGCTGCTCGCGCGCGGCGAGTTGGCGCAGCTTCTCCGCCGTCTCGTCGACTTGATTGTCGGACTGTTGCTGCTGTTGCTGTTGCTGCCCGCGCTGAACGGTCTCGTATTGATTGCGGAGCTTGTCCTTCTGCAGCTCGAAGATGTCGGCGAGGTCCTTCGCGTCGGTCTTAGCCGCCGCCGCCCCCGCCTCCGCCGCCTCCGCCCATGGAGACCTGGATCTCGCGGAACACGGCCTCGGCGCGCTGCAGCTGCGCCAGCGCGCGTTGCTCCGGCTGCAGCGCCGACGACGGCGATCCCTTCGAGAGATTCTTCTCGGCCGTGTCCATCTCGGCGGCCGCCTTCGGCAGGATCTGCGCGATCTTGTTCCACGCGCTGTCACCCTGCGCGATGCCACGCTCGACGAGCCGGCTCGCCAATTGGCTCGTTTGCTCGCGCAGGCGCTGCTGCGAAAGACGCAGCGTCGCGAGGTTCTCGTCGAGCGACTTCTTGTCGGTCTGCGCGCTGTCGCGCGCCGTCTTGAACGTCGCCGCGATGATGTCGCGCTGAGTCTGTGAGAGCTGGTTCGCGTCGTTCTGCTGCCCGCCTCCGCCGCCGCCTCCGCCGCCGCCCTGCTGCTGACGGTAGTCGTTTTCGTAGGGGCGAACCTGCATGAAGTAGATGTCGGTGGACGCGCCCTGCGCGCCCGTCACCGCGTTGTTGTCGGTGGCGTGCGCGTAGTACGAGACAACGTCGCCAGGCTCGAGCTTGAGACCCTCGAGCATGAACGTGTAGCCGGCCGAGATGTCCTTGATCGCCTTGACGCCGTCGTGCAACGACATCGCCTGATCGGGCCCGCCGTTCACCGAGAAGTGAAGGTCGACCTTCGCGACGCCGTAGTCGTCCTGCGCACGGACCTCGGTGTACACCTCGTCGACCGAGAGCACCTTCGAGTCGCGGCCGGGCTTCGTGAACTGCACCGTCGGCGGGCGATCGGGGAGCACGTCGATCGTGTAGTTGAGCGAACCGGTGACCATGCGCCCGTCCGGTCCCTGCAACTCGACCTTGTAGAAGCCGGGCTGGTTGACGCGCAGCATCGCCATCAGCTTGCCGTCGTCAGTCGGCACGAGCTTGAGCGTGTCGCCGCCCTCGACGACGATGCGGCCGCCGGTCGTCGGCACGGTCGGCGCGACGCGCACGCGGACCAGCGTGCCCTTGAGCGCCGCGATGTCGCCGGTGCTGTCGACGTCGTTCGGCGGGAGCTGCGTGTACGCCGGATATCGATACTGAAGGTCGATCTGCTTGACGAAGGGCAGGTTCGAGACGTCGAGCGTGTACGTGTTCGAGCGAATCCCGTTCGCCTCGACGGAGTACTGCGTCTTCGATCCGATGTCGAAGAGACGGAACGCGAACACGCCGTTCGAATCGGCGGTCATCGGCAGATGCGTCCACGCCGTCGAGTCGGCCGGACGCACGAGCAGCTCGACGCGGTCCGATTGGAAGCCGCGCAGGTTCGCCGAGATCATCTGGTCGCCACCCTTCGCGACGGTGGCGTTGCCCGGCTCGACCGAGATGCTGAACAGCGTCGCGGCCGCGTCGCCGCGCCACGGAACGGCGACGAGCTTGAGGCCGTTTCTCAGCGCCGGGGGACCGAAAATCGTGAGCAGCATCGCCGCGCCGAGCACCGCGGCGAGAATTCCGCCGTTCATCTTCAGTTCGCCCGCGTCGATCGCCTTGCCGTCCCCGGCGAGACGAACGCGCTCGAGCGCGGTGCGCGTCAACCGGTCGATGAGCGCCGGCGACCGCATCGGCATGCTCTCGGCGCGCGCGCTGTTCTGCATCTCGACGGCCGTGATGACGGTCGCCTTGAGCGACCGCTCGTGCTCCTCGAGATAGAGCGCCACCTGTTCGTCGTGCAGCTTGGGCAGGAGCGGCCGCACGATGAACCACGCGGTCATGCCGAGGATCGTCGCGATCGCCACGATTCGCACGGCGAGGACGACGCCGTCGGCGTAGTGGAACGCGTTCATCAACACGCCGCCGAGCGCGACGAGAGCCCATCCGGCCGCGATGGTGATGGCCGCGCCCCTCAGCGCGAGCTTGGCGCGATAGCGCGTGCGCACGTCGCGCACCACACCGAGAAGCTGCGACTGCTCGCCACCTGACCCGTGAACGCTTTCCATGGTCCGTCCCCCCAGTTCCTGCTCTCCTTCGTCAGCTCGTCGCGCGCGAGAGGCGATTCGAGACCGCCGTCTCACCGGCTAGCACCAGTACCGCGACGAGCAAGAGATACCACCACAGCCGCTGACGACGCTCCTGATCCTGCGGCGTCGCGGCGTTGAAGTCACTCCCTGCCTGCTGCTGAGCGCTCGCCGACGTCACGGCGGCGACCATGTCCTGCGGATCAAGATGCGACAGATCCGATTCGGCTGCATCGATGTTGACGGCGATCGGCCGTCCGCTGCCGACGGGCGTGTCACGGCCCCGCAACTCGTAGAACCCGCGCTCGTGGAGCGTGGCGAGATGGTTGGGCCCCGTCGCCGTCACGCGCTGCTTCACCCCCGACGGCGATTCGAGCGTCAGCTCCGTCAGGCTATCGGCGGTGCGTCCACCGAGAAACGGCGCGGTCAGCTCACCGTGCCGCGACAGGTCGAGCACCTCTCCCGTCACGAACGACGGCCGCGGGTCGATGTAGCGGCCGACGTGCTTGCCGAATTGATGCACGAACGGCAGGAAGACCGCTTGGAGCGGCAAGTTCGTCCAGTACGAGTCGATGGTCGACGCCCACACGACGACGCGTCCGCTGCCCACCGCCCGCTCGACGAGCGCCGGCGATCCGTCGTCGAAGCGCGCCGAGATGGACGCGCCGGGCGACGCCGTCAGTGCACGATATCGATAGAATCGCGCCGTGGTGAAGTCGCCGCTGCGTGGAGCGTTGAACAGCTCGAACACCGGGCTCGCGTAGTCGATCGACGACAAGCTTCCGCCCGCATCCGAGCTCCGGTCGACGACCGGGCCGATCGTCGCGGGAAGCATCGCCCGCCACGCCTGCGCCCACGTCTCGGTTCGCTCGGCGCCGGGCACGAACACGATCCCGCCGCCCTCGTCCAGTACGGCCTTCAGTTGTTGGCCGACCGCGCCGGTCGGCGACGGAGGCGCCACCTCGTCGAGCACGACGAGCGAGCGTCCATCGACATCCCTCGGCGTGAGCGCGCCGATCGATTTGACGTCCACGCGGAAGCTCGGCCTGTCGCCGATCGACAGTGCTCGGCTCATGAACAAGCTCTGGTTCGTCCGCGGCGAATTCGGCTCGACGATGAGCACTGGGACGGACGCGTCGGGCGCGATCGTGAAGTTGCTGACGTCGTCGAGCGTCAGGGAATCGGGCGTGATGCTGATCGAAGCCTTCGTCGGCGCGTTCGGCACGGGGATCGACGTGAACGCCACCTGGAGCGCGCCGCTCGCCGGCACGTTGACGTGCTGGGTCTGCACCGTCCGTCCGCCGACCGACAGCGTCGCCGCGACCGGCCGAGCGGCCTTCCCCGTGTTGATGAGCCGCGTCGCCACGGTCACGTGGTCGCGGACGCCGTTGCTGTCGCGGTCGGTCACCGGCTGCGTGACGGCGACGTCCGCCGCCGCCGTGCCGCCGACGTCTATCGGCGTGATGCTCGTGCCGCGCGGAAACACGATCTCGTTGTGGTTCGCCCACGCGTTCTTCTGGAAGTCGGAGACGACGACAACCTCGCGCTGAGGAAGCGTGGACGCCGAGATGATCTGCGAGGCGAGCTTGAGGGCGGGAGCGTACTTCGTTCCTTCGTCGCCGAGCTTCGCGGCGCCGATCGCGGCCGACACGCGGTCCGCCGTCGACATCGGCTCGCTCGCCACGATCGCGTCGTCGTCGAACAGGACGAGCGTCGCGCGGTCCGTGCCGGAGAGCGCTCGCACGGTCTTGCGCGCGGCCGCCTGCGCGCGCGACCAGCGGTCGCCGTACGCCATGCTCGCCGAACGGTCGAGCAGGACGACGACCTCTTTCGCGCCGCTCGTCGTGACCGCCGCCGAATGCCGCTGGAAGAACGGTCGCGCGAACGCGGCGACGAGGAGCGCGAGCGCCGCGCATCGCAGCATGAGCAGGAGCAGATGGCGGAGCTTCTGTCGCCGAACGGACCGATACGGAATCCGCTGCAGGAACATCAGCGACGGAAACTCGACGACGACGCGCCGCTCGCGATGGATCAGGTGGATGATCACCGGAACGGCGATCGCGGCGAGGCCGGCGAGGAACGCGGGAGCGAGGAAATTCACGAGAGGCCCTTATCGCACCCGGTTGAAGTTCTGCCGCGACGCGAGGAACGCGAACAGCGCCTTGTCGAGCGGCTTGGACGTGTCGAACAACGCGTAGTCGGCGCGGGATTCACCGATGCGCTTGGAGAGCGCGTCGGTGTGCTGCTGCACGAGCTCCCGATACTGCTTGCGCAGGTACTCGGGGATGATCGGCATCTTCGTCCCCGTCTCCATGTCGATGAAATTGCTGGCGTCGGAGAACGAGAAATCGATCTCGCGCGGGTCGAGCAGTTGAAACACGATGAGGTCGTTTCCGCGACCGCGGAGATTCGCCAGCGCGCGAAGCACGTCGTCCGGATCTTCGTACAGATCCGAGATCAAGACGACAAGGCTCCGGCGCCGCAGCGATTCGGACAGCTTTTTCAGCGGCGGGTGGAGCAAAGTCTGCCCCGGCGCCGGCTGGGCGCCGCGCGAACCGCTCTCGATCCGTTCGAGCGCGTGCAGCACGAGCTGAAGGTGCTTGGCCGAGGGCGGCACGTAGTCGATGATGTCGCGTTCGATCGCGACGAAACCGACGCGGTCGCGCTGCAGGCTCGAGAAGTACGTGAGGCACGCGGCGAGATAGCATCCGTACGTCAGCTTCGACACGCGCCCCGATTCGCCGGCGCCGGTGTCGCCGCCGTACCGCATCGACGGCGAGACGTCGAGCACGACGAGGAAGTTCGTGTTCGTGTCCGCCTCATACTCCTTCACGTAGTGGCGGTCCGTCCGCGCGTAGAGCCGCCAGTCGATGCGGCGGATGTCGTCGCCCGGCATGTACGCGCGGTGCTCGGCGAAATCAGTAGATGACCCCAGGTGCGGTGACCGATGGAGGCCGTTGATGAAGCCTTCGACGACGACCTTCGCGAGCAGCTCCAGATTCCCGATCTTCGCGAGAACCGAAGGATCGAGAAAGCTGGTGGGCTGCGTCGCGACGGATGTTGCCACGGTCACATCCCCGACTTGGGCAGCGGCACGGCGCGGAGCAGCTTGTCGATGATCTGATCCGACGTGACGTGCTCCGACTGCGCGTGGAAGTTCGTCAGCACGCGGTGGCGCATCACCGGCTTGGCCAGCGCGCGAATGTCGTCGAAGCTCACGTTGTAGCGTCCGTCCATGAGCGCGCGCGCCTTGCCGCCGAGGATGAGGTGCTGCGGCGCGCGCGTGCTGGCGCCGTACGACACCCACTGCTTGATGAAGTCCGGCGCGTTGGGGCCGGGCCGGCTCGTGCGCGCGAGGGCGACGGCATAGCGCGCCACCGGATCGGCGATCGGCACGCGCCGTATCAGTTGTTGAAAGGCGACGATGTCGGCGCCCGTAACAGCATGCTGAAAACGGTAATTCTGCACGGCGGTCGTCGTCGTGGCGACGCGGACCTCGTCGTCTTCCGGCAGATAGTCCATGATGATGTGGAACATGAACCGGTCGAGCTGCGCCTCGGGCAGCGGATAGGTGCCCTCGAGCTCGATCGGGTTCTGCGTGGCGAAGACGAGGAACGGCTCTTTGAGCGTGTACGTCTTTCCCTGCACGGTCACGCGGTGTTCCTGCATCGCCTCGAGCAGCGCGGCCTGCGTCTTGGGCGGCGTCCGGTTGATTTCGTCGGCGAGGACGATGTTGGCGAAGATCGGCCCCGGCGTGAACACGAGGCGCCGTCCGCCAGTTTCCGGATCGTCCTGGATGATGTCCGTGCCCGTGATGTCGCTCGGCATCAAATCCGGCGTGAACTGGATGCGCGAGAACTTGAGATCGAGCACCTGCGACACGGTGTTGATCAAGAGTGTCTTGGCCAAACCCGGCACGCCGACGATCAAGCTGTTGCCGCCGGTGAACAGCGACAGCAGCACGAGCTCGATCACGTCCTCCTGGCCGACGATCAGCTTGTGCAGCTCGGAAGTGATCTGGTCACGTCCGGTTTTCAGCCGGTCCGCGAGCGCGATGTCGTCGTGGGATTCGAGTGCCGGTGCCTTCGGAAGAGGCGAGATCGTCGAGGCCAAGAGAAATCTCGGTTGAAGTGGTTACCCGTACCAAACAAAACGACAAACTGCTTTACCGCAGAGGCGCAGAGGAGCGCGGAGGACTACCAATTCAATTGTGGGGCATTCTCAGTCAATTCTGGGGCAGTTCCAAAAAAGTCCTCTGTGAATCCTCTGCGTCCTCTGCGACTCTGCGGTAAATGCTGTTGCTTGTCGTCAGTGCGTGAGCGCGTAGATCACGTAATTGATACCCAGCTTGTAGATCTCGTTCGCCTGTGAGACGGGCACGAAGCCCGAGGCGGACCACTGCCACGACTCGCCGATGTCGTCGTCGACGTTGGCGAGTACCATCATGCGCTTCTTCGGGTCGTTGTCCTGATAGATCGTCCAGTACGTCGGAGGCCGAGTTCCGTAGGCCGACGTCGACGGCCAGACGACGGCGGACTTCATGTCGATGTCGAAGAACGAATGAAAGATCGGCTCGTCGCCGTTGAGCTGGACCCACCTCGCGGTCGGGATCGCTGCGGCCATGATCTCACGGAGGTGCGTCCAGTCGTTGTTGCCATTCCAACCTTCACGAAAATCGTCGAAGATCATGAAGCCGCCCTTCAATAAATAAGAGCGGAACGCCGCGATCTCCTTGTCCGATGGGTGCCAACCGCCAGGTTCGGACAGGTAGCTCACCGGGTACTTGAAGAGCAGCGGATCGTCGACCGCGACCAACACGCTCCCCACCATCGGCCCTTGCTCGATGAACGGACGAATGATGGTGATGTCGCGCAGGATCTTCGCGAAATTCTCTTCGGCGTCGGGATAGTCGTGCGACCACCCCGGCCCCTCGCGCCCGGCCCAATGGTCGTAACCCGTGTAGCGAACGCGCGCGAAGGTGAAGCGACCATCATAGGGAACGTTCCCGACGAACTGCGGCGGCTGGTACATCTCGTCCGGACTGCCGAAGTATCCGCCTCCACCTCGCCGCGGCCGAGTCTGCGCGAATCCGGCGCTGAGCGCGACGCCGCCCAGCGCGCATGCGATTCCCACGATTCGCCATCGATTCATGGTCGCTTCTCTCCGGCCTGCTTCGTCCGCGCATCGTAGATCGTCAGCAGCAACGTCTGCGCCTTCTCGAAATTCGGCGCGTCTTCCAGCGAACGGAGCACGCTCGTGCGCGCATGCGCATCATCGCCGGCCTCGTGCTGCGCCAGCGCCAGCTCGTACAACGCGGCCGCCTTGTCCACCGGCCCGAGGGCGACGATCGCCGCCCGCTCTCGCACCGTGCGCTGCTTGTCCCCCGCCGCGTGTGACAACTCGGCCAGCTTCTGGTGCATGCCGACGTCGAACGGGTTCACGAACATCGCGCGATCGAGCGCGTCCGCCGCGCCTTTCGCGTCGCCGAATTGCTCGAGCAGCGTCGCAAGCCGCTCCAGCGCTTTCAGGTTCGTCTCGGTGAGCGACGTCCACTTGGCGAGCGCGTCGGCTTCCTTGCGCTGGTCGCCCTTCTTCTGATAGAGCGCCGCGAGAACCGCGTACGGACTGTCGTCTCCGCCGTACTCGGGAAAGATCTCCCGCGCGCGCTCTACATATGGTATGGCCCGGTCGAGGTCGTTGTGCGCGATGAGAACCTCGCCCGTGAACAGCTGTACGCCGAAATCGCTCGGCGACTTTTCCGCCAGCGCGATCGCCGTCTCGACGGGCGTGTTGGCCCCGATCTTCGGCGGGGCCTTCGTCAGCGACGCGAGCACCGGGCCGAAACGGGTGTTCAAGTACGTGTCGAACCGCTTGTCGAACGACTTGAGATCGGTGTTGAGAACTTTCTGGAACACCTGGTCCGTCGTCTGGCCGTCCTTGTACGCCTGGAGCATCCGCAGGATCGCCGGCTCGCCGAAGTCGCGCGCGATCAGCTCGCACACAAGCGACGCCTGGTAATACGAGAACTGCACCTGCTCCGGATACGCGGGGTGCATGAACCCGTCGTTCATCCGGCTCACCGGCACCAGCTTGCCCGCCTTGTACGCCGCGAGGAAATCGGGCGTCACGCCGAAGCCCCAGCCGGGCCGCGCGTGATGCTCCTCGTACACCGACAGCCCTTCGCTGAACCACCGCGGAATCCTGTTGTCCGTGCTGCCGAGCGTGAACGTGTGCGCCAGCTCGTGCCACACGGTCGAGCCCCAGTTGAACGGACCGGCGTCCTTCGCGGCCGGCGAGTCGAACGCGAGCGTCGTCCCGAAGCTCACGCCCAGCGCGCCGAGTCCGGCGAGACCGACCGTGCGCACCGAGAAGTCGGCGTGACTTCTATAGACTTCGATTCGGATCGGCGGCGGCGGCGAGTACGCGTACTTCTTCTCGAACGTCGTGTACGCCTGCTCGGCGAGATCGCGCAGGTAGATCGAGAGGATCGGCGACTCGTCCTTCTCGATCATGAACTGAAAGCGCGGGCTCGTCGTCAGATCGTAGTTCTTGTACGTGTCGAGCAGGTCGAGCGTGTTCTTGACCCACACGTTGTACGGGTCGCCCTTGAACGACTTGTCGAGGCTCGCGCGTCCTGTGTCGATCTGGCCGAGCCGCAGCTGGTTCATGCCGAGCACGCTCCAGGCGTGCCAGTCCTTGGCGTCGAGCGCGACGCCCTGCCGCGCGAAATCCGAGGCGGACTTGTAGAGCCGCACGTCCGCCGCCAACTCGGCCAGCGTCGCGTACAACTCGGCGTCGCGCGGATCGGCGGCGAGCGCGCGCTGCCGCAGCGTCTCGAACCCTGCCTGGTCGTGCGTGAGGTATTTGATCGCCGCCGCGACGGCGAGCGCGCGCTCGTTGACCGGATCCACCTTCAGCGCGCGATCGATGTCGACCTGCGCCGCGGCGTAGTCCTCGAGCCCGAGCAGCACCTCGGCGTGCAGCACGTGCGCGTCTCGGGTACTCCGGATTCACCGTCAGCGCGGCGCGAAGCAGCGAGTCGCCGCCCGCTTGGCCGTCGGCCTGCAGCCGGCGCGCCGCGCCGAGCAGCGCGCGCGGATCGTTCGGGTTTGTCTGGAGTACTTCGTCGAACGTCTTCTGCGCGTCTTCGAAGTTGTACTTGCGCAAGAACAGCTCGCCGAGGCGGATCTTCACCGCGTCGTTCGACGGATCGACCGTCGTCGCGCGGTCGTACGCCTTCAGCGCGTCCTTGAAGAGCTGCGGGTCGTTCTCGCCGAGGTATTCGCACGGCGATGCGCGACGGCGATGAGGTCGTCGCTCGTCAGATCGTTGCCGAGCGATCGGTTGTAGACGTCGATGAACCGGTCGAACTCCTTCATCGCGCGGTCGCGCTCGCCGCGATCGAAGTGCAGCACGGCGAGATTGAGGGCGGCGATGAGGCTGTCCGGCGTCGGCCGCGCGCGGACGAACGCGCTCTCGGCCGCCGCGCGCTTGCCCCGCGTCGATCAGCACTTCGCCGAGCGGATTCCAGAGATGCGCGCCCTTTCGGCGAGAGCACCGCGCGGCGCGCCGCCGCCTCGGCCTCGTCGTACTTGCCGATGGTCGCGTAGGCCCGGACGAGATCGCGCTGCGACGCGGCCCAATCGCTGTCGCTCGCCGGAACCTTGTTCAGCGCGGCGATGGCCTGCTGATACTTGCCGCCGCGGAGCAAGTCGTGGCCGTCGTCCTGCGCCGCCATCGAGCGCGGCGCGAACAGCGCCAACGCAAACGCGAGCGACGCTGAGCCGCGGAGAGCGAATCGCTTCATCCGGACTTCCTCCCTTCCAGCTCGCGGATCGCACTTCGACTTGCGCGCGAGCTGCACGAGCAGCACCTCGAGCGCGTCGTCGTACGCGTCGGCCGTCATCGTCGGCTTCTTGACCGCGCAGTTGGTCGATCTGATCCTCGAGCGCGAACTTCTCCTTGTAGAGCGCGGCGAGCTGCGGATCGTTCGCGCCGCCGTCGTCGCTGATCCCGCCGTCGAGGAAGAACCGACGCGCGAGCACGCCCTGCGCCGTGCGGCCGTCGGGATCGCGTACGCCGGTCTTCGCGCCGACGTCGTCGAGCTGCGCGTGCTCCGTCTGCAGCTTCGTGTCGTTGTCGTAGAAGCGCTTCGTCTCGGCGACCGCGTAGCGGAACGCCTCGAGCAGCGAGACGCGGCCGTCCTTGTCGATGTCGGCGACGTCCTTGGTCAACGCGTCGACGAAGAACTGCGCGAAGTGCGACTCGTTTCGCTCGAAGCCGCTCTTCGTCGCCGTGATGACGACGCGATTCGGCGCCGGACACGATGGGCAGCATGTCGCCGCTCGCGCTCGTCAGGTTGATGAACGCGACCTTCTGCGTCGGGAACTTCGCGAGCAGCTGCGCGAAGTCCGACGCGCCGAGGTCGGGGCCAGGAATGCTGATCTTCGACTCCGGCCCCTCGCCGCTGCCGTGGCCGATGAGAACGAGCACGATCTGGTCGCCGGCGCCCGCACTCGCGGCGAGCTGCGACATCGCGTGCTCGACGTTCGACCTTCGTCGACTGCCCGCGGAAAAGCGGCTTCTTCGAGACGCTGTCCTCGCCGAACCACTGAATCTCAGCCGCGGAATGCCGAACCGTTTGTTCGCCGCGTCGGCGAGCGCCTGCGACAGGTTGTTGAACTCGGCGATGTACTTCGCCTCGCCGCCGAGCCCACTCACGATCACGAGGTGCGTCTGCGCGCAGTGCCGCTCCGAACGGCAACGAGAGCGTGAGCGCAAAGCGCGCCGCATGTCCCTGAAGACGCCGTCGGGCCGTCCAGCCGTCCAGCCGTCCAGCGCTCCTCACGCGAGCCCCCGCGACTTCCGATACGCCCACTCCGCGCTCGCGAGCAGCGCGACGAGCAGCAGGAAGTTCGCCGGCATGTCCCACAGATCCATCTGATTCACGACGGTGACGCCGCGCTTGCTCATCGCGACGTCTTCCGCCAGCGTCGACGCCGTCGCCGGCGTGTAGAAGCGACCGCCGGTCTCGCGTCGCGATGCGCTGCAGCAGCGGCGCGCGCATCTCGGCGTCGAAGTACTCGGTGTTGAGATCGGCGACGCGCAGGTAGGTCGTGTCGCCGGCCGACACTCCGTTCGGGAGCGTCGCGGTGACGTGGATCGAGTAGATCCCGCCCTGGTCCGGCGTGAACGTGCCGCGGTACTCGCCGTCGCGGTCGATCGCCCAGTCGAGCGGCAGGTCGCGCGACACGCCGCTGTCGCTCGTGATGTGCGCGACGACCTTCGCGTCGTTGCGCGCGATGAAGATGCTGTCCATCACCGTGGTGCGAATCGCGATCGGCGACCGCGGATTGGCTTTGTCGGTCGGCAGCGACACGACGACGCGCCCCGGCGAGTCGGTCGTGATCCAGCGGAGCATCTGTCGCCAGAATCGCGAATACGTGTCGTCGTCCGCCGCCGTATTCGGATCCATCTGCCAGACCCACGAGTCCTGGATCGGGAACGCCACCGACAACCCGCGGCCGTACCGCTGGTACACGAGCACCGGCTGGTCGTAGCTCCGCACCGGAGCGCCCGGCATCCCGGCGCGTCCGCCCTGCGCAACCGACCCCGTGACGAGCGTGACGGCGCCCGGCTTCACCTCGCGGATGCGGTTCACCGTCGTGACTGGCGGCAGCGACTTCCAGCGTTCCGCCGATCGCGCCGGCGTCGCGGCGATCTGCGCCACCGCGTGGCTCTCGCCGGCCGGCGTCAGCGCGACCTTCAAGTTGGCGAAGAACGTGAGCGAATCAGGCACGGCGTCGCCCGCGATCACCACCGGCATCACGTCGGCGAGCGGCGTCCCGGCGTACCCGCCCTCGGCGAACGCGCGCCGGCCGCCGAGCAGCAGGAGACCGCCGCCGCGCACGTTGACGAAATCGGCGAGCATCGCGAGCTGGTCGTGCGTGAAGAAGCTCGCTTCGACGTCGCCGAGGATGATCGAGCGATAGCGGAACAACTCGGCACGGGTCTTCGGGAAGCCGTGTCACGAGATCGTTCGCGCTGTCGACGTTCAAGCGGTAGAACTTGTTCTCCGCCGTCCGCTGGAGCGTGACGATCTGGAGGTTCGAGTCGGCTTCGACGGCGGCGCGGATGAACTTCATCTCGGGCCGCGGCGTGCCCTCGAAATACAGCACGCGCTCGCGGTCGTCGCGCACGTCGACGAGCGCCTGTTGCGCGTTGTTCTGGGTGACCTGCTCGCCCGGTTGCGTTGGGATTCGGAAGGTGAGCGACCGCGCGCCGGGGTCGTTCGCCGCGACGCTGATGCGCACCGGAGCGACGTCGCCGTCGGGCGGCAGCGTGATCGAATCGCGCGACACGATGCGCCCGCCGTCCTCGACGACGAGCGGCACCTTCTGCCCCGCGTAGCCTCGCTGGCGAACCATGATGTCGGCGACCAGCGTCCCGCCGCGGAGCACCGACGGCGACGTCTCGACCCGCTGGATCTCGATGTCCTTGTCGAACCGGTCGGCGCCGAGGCCGATGGTGAATATCGGAACCGATTTCGCGCGAAGCGCCATCAGCTCGTCGCCCATCGGAGCGCGTGAGTTGTCGGCGCCGTCGCTCACGACGACGAGCCCCGACAGCGGAACCGCGTCCAACTCCTGACGCGCCTGCTCGACGGCGTCGCCCAGGTGCGTCTCGCCGGCGTCGAACGTCAGACCCGATGCGCTGTCGATCCGCTGCGCGCCTGATGAGAAACGAAAAACGCGGACCTGGAATTTCTTCCGCAGCGACGCGAGCAGCGCGCTATCGGGTCCGCCGAACGCGTGCTCGGCCCACGCGCTGCGCGGTTGGCCGTTGCGGTCGGCGATGCGCATGCTCCGCGAGTCGTCGATCAGGACGCCGACGTAGTTGCGCTGCGGCACGGCCGCCGAAAGGAGCAGCATCGGCCGCATCAGACAGACCAGCAGCACGACGAGGGCGGATACTCTCAACGCACCGAGTACCCAACGATCGCGCCGAGTGCTCTTGGCGCGCACGCCGGCGTAGCTAAGAACGGCGGGCACGCCGATGGCGGCCGCCGCGAGCAGCAGCAGCAGCACCGAAAACGGAACGCCCAACGCCAGATTGCCGTTGGCGAACTCGCTTGGCCGGTACTTGAACAGGAATTGGAAGACGGCTTCTAACAATGGACGAGACGAGGGTTGCTAAGAAGGTTGAGACACGCGCACACAACCGCCAGTTCCTTCGCCCGAGCAACTACATTTTCCCTACATGCGCGCCCGATATCTCACGGCAGACGTTTTCACCGACCACCGCTTTGGCGGTAACCAGCTCGCGGTCTTTCCCGATGCCCGAAACATCGAGCCGGGACTCATGCAGAACATCGCGCGGGAGTTCAACTACTCCGAAACGACGTTCGTGCTCCCGCCCGACGACCCGAGCCATACCGCCAAGGTGCGCATCTTCACCCCGGGCGGCGAGTTGCAGTTTGCCGGCCATCCCACCGTGGGCACCGCGCACGTGCTCGCCGCGACCGGCGTCATTCCTTTGAAGGGACCCGAGACCCGGATCGTTTTCGAGGAGGGCGTGGGCCCTGTGCCCGTCACCATACGGGCGACGAACGGCCAGCCGTCGTTTGCACAGTTGTCGGCGGCCAAGTTGCCCGAAGTCGGGCCACCCCCCCCGTCCAGAGAAACACTCGCGGAAATGCTGTCGTTGGCCGCCGCCGACGTACTCGACGGCGCCACGCCTCCCGAGTCCGTCTCATGCGGTACGCCGTTTCTCTTCGTTCCGCTGCGGGACCGCGGCGCGGTCGCGCGCGCGCGCGTCCGCGGCGATCTCTGGGAGGCGGCGCTGTCGGGCTACGTGACAGATATGGTCTTCCTGTTTGCGATGGACCCCGAGCACCCCGGGCATCACGTCCGCGCGCGGATGTTCGCCCCCGGCATCGGCGTGACGGAGGACCCCGCCACCGGAAGCGCCTGCGTCGCACTCGGCGGGTATCTTGCGGCACGGGATCCCCGAACCGACGGCACGCTGCGATGGGTCGTCGAACAGGGGTTCGAGATGGGCCGGCCGAGCATTCTCGAGGTCGAGGCCGACAAGAAGGCCGGGCGCACGACAGCCGCGCGCGTCGGCGGACAGACGGTGTTGGTCTGCGAGGGGGAGATGACGCTGTGACGATCGAGTCGAAGGGAGACCTCGCCGGGATGCGAGCGGTGGGACGGCTGGTCGGCCGCGCCCTTCAGGAGATGAAGAACGCGCTCCGCCCCGGGATGACGACCGCACAGCTCGACGACGTCGGCGCGGCCTTTCTGAGGAAGCACGGCGCGCGATCGGCGCCGCAGCTGACGTACAACTTTCCCGGCTTCAACTGCATCAGCGTGAACGACGAGATCGTGCACGGCGTGCCCGGCCCGCGCCGGATCGCCCCGGGCGACGTCGTGAAGATCGACGTGACGGCCGAGCTCGATGGACTCATCGCCGATTCGGCGATCAGCGTTCTCGTGCCACCGGTCTCACCCCGCGGACTGAGGCTTGTTCGTTGCGCGCGCTCCGCGTTCGACCGCGCTCTTTCTCGCGCCGCCGCGGAGCTTCGGATCGCCGAGCTGGGACGGACGGTGGAAGACGAAGTGAACCGCTGGGGACACTCGGTCGTGCGCGACATGACGGGGCACGGCGTCGGCCGCGCGCTCCACGAGGAGCCGGCCGTCCCGAACTTCTACAGCCCGTTCATCCCCGGCCGCCTCGCGGAGGGGATGGTGATCGCCCTCGAGCCGATCATCAGCGAGCGGCCGACCGCGCTCGTCGAAGGCGACGATGGCTGGACGATTCGCACCGCCAACGGCTGTCTCGCCGCGCACCACGAGCACACGATCGTGATCCGTGAAGGCGGCGCCGAGGTCCTGACGCTCGCCGCGTAGCACGCGACTTCAGGTTTGAAGCCGCTCTTCCATTTCGTCGAGACTTCGCGGCCAGTCCTGCCCGAGTAGACGCGAGAGCGCGCGGTCGGCGAGCAGCTTGCCCTCGGTTTGGCAGGTGGCGCAATAGTTGGTCTCGTTGTCGGCGTAGCGGATTCGCTGAACGGGTGAGCCGCATACGGGACATGGCTGGCGATACTTGCCGTGCACCGCCATCTCGGGACGGAAGGCCGTCACCTTCTCGGGGAACTCGCCGCCCGCGTCGGCGCGCAGACGGTCCGTCCACTCTCGAAGCGTCGCGACAGTCGCCGAAAAGAGACCGGCGATCTCGTCGTCGGACAGGCGGCCGGTGAGCTTGACCGGCGACATGCGCGCCCGATGGAGGATTTCGTCGGAGAAGGCGTTGCCGATTCCGCTGAAGAGACGCGGATCGGTGAGCGACCGTTTGATGGTGTGGTTCTCCGAGCGGAGGCGCGCGGCGAACTGCTCGACGGTCGCGTCGAGAACCTCCAGCCCGCCGCGGTCGATCGCGGCCAGGGCGTCGCCGCCGCGCACGAGCGAGAGCGACGCACGCCGCTTCGACCCGGCCTCGGTGAGCGTGAGCCAACCGTTGGGGAATCCGAACGCGGCCAGATCGCTCTTTTTCGGTCCCTTTTTGCCGGCCGGGATCCAGTGGAGGCGTCCGGCGATCATCAGATGAAGGACTATGAAGAGCTCGTCGTCGAAGCCAAGGACGATCCGCTTTCCCAGCCGATCGACGCCCAGTACTGGCCTCCCGACGAAGGCGTCGAGCGTCGGTTGGACGGTGCGGAGCAGGAAGGGCGTCTGGATGAGGACCGTCTGCAGCGGCTGCGCGACGACGCGCGCCCGGATCGCCTCGACGTAGACCGTGATGTCCGGCAGCTCAGGCATGTCGAGAAACGTACAGTTGTCATGCGCCGCCCGGCTGGCGCAGTGCGCGCTCGGTCACCTGGCTGACGCGTCTCGGCGGCAGGGCGCGCGGACCGCACACCACTACGGCGGCCACGGTTCGGTGGTAGGGGCGGACCGTGCACCACTACAAATCGCCCGTTCGGTGGCCAGCGCGGACCGTGCACCACTACGAAGCGCCCGTTCAATGGTCAGTGCCGGACCGTGCACCACTACGAGGCGTCCGTTCGGTGGTCGGCGCGGACTGTACATCACTACGAAGCGTACCGTTCAGTGGTGAGCGCGGACCGTACACCGGTACGATGCGCCCGTTCGGCGGTGGACGCCGACCGTGCACCAGCGTGACGCGTCCGGTCCACGACAATGGTGCAGCGTGAACCTGCCGTAACTGTCCCGTGCCGGACTGCACGCCGCCGGAGTCACGGGTCGCACGCGAAGAGTTCTCGCTCGCGGCGAGTGGTGCAGCAGTGTTCGCGGACGGTTACGCGGCCAGCGCGAGCGGTGAACCGACGCGCGCGACCGGTGCAACAGTTTTCTTGGACGGTGACGCGTCCGGCGCCAACGGTGAAACGACTCGGGCGACCGGTGCAACAGTTTTCGTGGACGGTGACACGTCCGACGCCAAAGGTGACGCGTCCCACCCGAGCGGTGAAGCGACGCGCGCGCCGGGTGCAGCAGCCTACCCGGCCGCGACTCGGGCTAGGCCAAGCGCTGTGTCAACCGTTTTCCCGCGACCGGTGTCTGATGGGCAAAGCTCCCTCAACGCCTCAGGGGAGCGACACGACACTTGGCGCCGACACCGCGGGGATAACGTGGCGAACACCGACCTCGAGCTCCTGCAGGGCACGCTCGACCTGCTGATCCTCAAGACCCTGACCTGGGGCCCGCGCCACGGCTACGCGATCGCGTCGTGGATCCGCGATACGACCCAACAACGGCTCCAGATCGAGGACGGCGCCCTGTACACCGCCCTCCATCGAATGGAAAAGCGCGCGTGGATCGAAGCCGAATGGGGGCTTTCCGACAACAACCGCAAGGCGAAGTACTACCAACTCACGTCGCAGGGCCGGCGGCAGCTGCGATCCAAGACGGCCGTGTGGACGGAGTACGCGAGCGCGGTTTTCCAGGTGCTGCGGACGGACTGACGACAATGATTCGCCGATTTCCCGGATTGAGACGGCTCCTGCGCATCGAACGCGGAGCCGCGACCGTGGACAGCGCGGTCGACGACGAGTTGCGATTCCACTTCGACATGACGGTGAGGGAGCTCATGACCGGCGGAATGACACCCGACGACGCGCGCCGCGAGACCGAGCGGCGCTTTGGCGACGTTCAGCGCACGCGCGAACGACTCACGACGATCGACCGCGCGCGCGTCGGACAGGAACTCCGCGCCGAGTGGTGGAGCGCGTTCGCGCAGGACTTCCGGTACGCGCTGCGCGGCCTGCGGCTCAAGCCGTGGTTCGCCGTCGCCGTCATTCTCACGCTCGGCCTCGGCATCGGCGCCAACGCGGCGATGTTCGGCATCGTCGACCGCTTGCTCTTCCGGCCGCCGACGTTCCTGAACGCGCCCGGCGCGTGAGACGCGGATCTATCTGGTGCGGTCGATCAGGGGCACCGAGAGCGCCCAGAGCTACACGGGCTACCGCCGCTATCTCGATCTGCGCGAAACCACGACGTCGTTCGACGCGATGACGCCCTACTACGTGAACAAGGCGGCCGTCGGCACGGGCGAATCGACCACGGAAATGCGCGTCGCCGTGAGCGCCACCGACCTCTGGAAGATGTTCGACATCAAACCGGTTATCGGCCGCTTCTTCACGGCGGGCGAGGACGTGCCGCCGGCGGGAACGCGCGTCGCGGTGCTCTCCTACGCGTATTGGCAAACCGAGTTCGGCGGCCGCAAAGAGGCACTCGGCACGCTGATGGACATCGGCCCGGCGAAGTACACGATCGTCGGCGTCGCTCCGGAGGGCTTCAACGGATTCGACCTCGACCCCGTCGTCGCGTTCGTTCCGATTTCGGCAGAGAATGCTGCGTCCGCACGCGGCGGCGACAAGAACCCGTGGTACGGCACGTACAACATGACGTGGTTCGAGGTCTTCGCGCGTCGCAAGCCGGGCATCACCGAGGCCGCCGCGACAACCGACCTCACCAACGCGTATCGACAGAGCTACCTGAAACAGGTCGCGCTGAACCCGAAGAACTCGCCGTTCGCCGATCGCCAAGCCGCACGCGATGGTCGGACCCGTGCTTCGCGATCGCGGGCCCAACGAGGGAAGCGACGCCGAAGGTCGCGAGCTGGCTGATCGGCGTCGCGGCGATGGTGCTTCTCATCGCGTGCGCCAACGTCGCCAACCTTCTGCTCGCCCGCGCGCTGAAGCGACGCCGCGAGATCGCCGTCCGCATCGCGCTCGGCGTGAGCCGCGCGCGACTGCTGATGCAACTGCTCATCGAGAGTCTGTTGTTGTCGGTCCTCGGCGGAGCCCTGGGACTGGTGATCGCGCAATGGGGCGGGCTCGCGATGCGGCGATTGCTGCTCGGCCAGGACGATTCCGGACCAGCGGCCTTTGCTGATTCGCGGATTCTGTTTTTCGCCGCCGCGCTCGCGCTCGTCGCCGGCGTGCTGACGGGACTCGTTCCGGCGTTTCAGACCGGCAGGGGCGACGTCGCGTCGGCGCTCAAGGCCGGCGTGCGAGAGGGAGTCGTACATCGGTCGCGTCTCCGCGCCGGGCTGTTGATCGCGCAGGCGGCGCTCTCTGTCGTGCTGCTGATCGGTGCCGGACTCTTTCTGCGCAGCCTCTCGAACGTCGAAAACGTGCACATGGGCTACGACGCCGACCGGTTGCTGTACGTCGGCGCGAACGCGCGCGGGGTGACGCGCGATTCGCTCCAGAACATCGCGCTGCGGCACGCGCTGCTCGCCAAGGCGCAGTCGCTTCCCGGCGTCGACCACGCGACGCTGGCGCTCACCGTTCCGTTCCGGTCGACGTGGGACTTTTCCTTGTATGTAGCCGGCATCGATTCGGTGACCAGGCTGGGCAGCTTCACGCTGCAGGCCGGCTCGCCGGATTTCTTCGCGACGACGGGGACGCGGATTCTTCGCGGCCGCTCGTTCAACGCGACCGATGGCGAGCACGCGCCGCGTGTCATGGTGGCGAGCGAATCGATGGTGAAGAAGCTCTGGCCGAACGAAGACGCGATCGGCAAGTGCGTGCGCATCAACGCGGACACGGCGCCCTGCACCACAGTGATCGGCATCGCCGAGGACGTCCGGCGGCAGAGCATGGCCGAGACGGAGATGCACTACTACATGCCGGCCGACCAGTTCCAACCGAACGTGGGCGGACTCTTCGTTCGCACGCGCGGGTCGGCGGCGAACAAAGCCGAAGAGGTGCGACGGGCGCTCCAGCCGCTCATGGACGGCGGCTCATACGTGACCGTGACCCCGATGACGACGATCATCGCCACCCAGATCCGTTCGTGGAAACTCGGCGCGCTGATGTTCTCGATCTTCGGCGCGTTGGCGTTGGTGCTCGCCGCGATCGGCCTCTACAGCGTGATCGCGTACAACGTCACGCAGCGCACGCACGAGATGGGCGTGCGCGTCGCGCTCGGCGCGCAGGCGCGCGACGTGATCCGCCTGATCGTGAGCGAAGGACTTCGCATCGTGTTGCCGGGCGTCGCGCTGGGAGCGGTGCTCGCACTGCTGGCGGGCAAGTGGATCGCGCCGCTGCTGTTCGAGGTGTCGCCGAAGGATCCGCCGGTGCTCGTCGGCGTGGTGGCGATACTCGTCGCGGTGGCGACGATCGCGAGCTGGCTTCCGGCGCGCCGGGCGGCTCGCGTGGATCCGAACCAAGCGTTGAGAGCGGACTAGTCGGCGTCCGCTCTCGACGCTCGAGCCGCTGCTAGCGGCGCGCTTCCAAGCCCTTCTTGGCGGCGCGGCTGCGTTCGCTCGCCGACGCGGCGCTGCGGGCGCCCTTGCGCGCCGGCTCGTGGTTTTCGGCCTTGCCGCGAGCGGACGCCGACCTCTTGCCACTCTGCGCTTCGGCGTTCACGGTCGCCCACGCGCGACGCGCGGATTCCTTCGCCGTCGCGCCCCGTCCTTCGTAGCGCTTCTCGATGTGCTCGGCCTGGCGCTTCTGCTTGTTCGTGTGCGAGCTCTTGTCGCTTCGTGGCATCATGTCCTCCTGAAATTCCGTCCAGAAATTTGGCGAGCGGTGATCGAGGGACGTGCACTCGCACGCGTCGTGCCGCCCGTGCCTCGACGCGGCGATCATCGCCGGCCATTGACGATGCGCGGCACCGCACGGAGCTTCATCGGGCCTCATCAACGTGAAACGGAGCGCAGTCGATGTTGTTCCTGATCCTCGCCACGGCTCTGCTGCAAGGTTCCTCGACGCCGGCGCCGGATTCCAGCGGCGTTCGCAACCCCACCTTCTCGCGCGACGGCCGTCTCGCCGTGAGCGTCGCGGGCGACATCTGGGTCGTCGCGAAGTCGGGCGCGTGGCAGCGCGTCACGTCGGGGCCGGCGTGGGACCGCGAGCCGGCTTGGACACCCGACGGCGCGGCCATCGTCTTCTCGTCGGATCGATCCGGGAAGTTCGATCTCTGGCGCGTCGCCATGCGCGCCGACCAGGGCACCGAGCAGGCCCCCGAGCGACTCACGTCGTCCTCGCTTGCCGACGCCGAGCCAACCGTGCTGCGCGACGGACGCATCGTGTTCGTCCGAGGCCGACTGGGGGCGGCTCGTCTCTGGGTTCGCTCGACCACCGGCTCGGAGTCCCGCCTCACGAAGGATTCCGCCGTCGAGGAATGGCCCGCGGCGTCGCCCGACGGCGCGCGCATCGCGTACGTCTCGATCGCCGCCGCGTCGAGAAAACTTCACGTGCTCACGGTGGACAACGGGCAGGACAGCACCGTGCTGACCGACGCCAGAGTCGAGCGTCCGACGTGGTCGCCGGCCGGCGACCGACTCGCCTGGACGGCGACCGGCCCGCGAGGCGCCGTGTACGTTTCGCCGCTCGACGGCCACTACGTCAACGTCGCCAGCGCTCGGCACGCCGAGTCAACGTGGAATCCCGACGGAAAAACGATGACGGTCGTCGACCTGCCGCCGGCGGAGCCGATCGCCCCGGTCGGCTACAACGGCGACCCGGATCGCACCGGAGATCGCGAAGCGAATCTCCTGTCGTCGGTCGGCGGGCGCATGTGGACGATCGCCGCGCCGATCTCGCCCGACCTGGGGCTCGTCGAGCAGCAAGGGTCGCCGGCAATCGATCGCGCGATGCACAACGCGGACACGTTCGATCAGCTGTGGGATCGCACGGCCGCGCTGTACTACTCGTCGCCCGACGCGGCGCCGCGGCGCGCGCAATGGGAATCGCTCAAGGCGAAGTACCGTCCGCGGGCCGTCGCCGCGAAGACCGACGACGAGCTCGCATCGGTGTTGCACGACCTGCTGCGCGAACATCCACCGTATAAGCAGGCGGCAACAGGCCGCGCCGCTGTGTCGAGCGCGCATCCCGTCGCCACGGCGGCCGGGGTCGAGATGCTGGCGAAGGGCGGCAACGTTGTCGACGCGGCTGTCGCCGTCTCGTTCGCGCTCGGCGTCGTCGAACCCGACGCGAGCGGCCCGGGCGGCTACGGCCAGATGCTCGTCTACACGCAAGGGCTCGAGAAGCCGCAGCTCATCGAGTTCATGACCCGCGTGCCGGAAGACGCCGGTCTGACCAACACGTCGTTGCTCACGAACGGGCGCCTGCCCGACGGCGGCCCCGCTGTGGCAAACGTGCCCGGCACCGTAGCCGCGATGTACCTCGCGTGGCAGAAATTCGGCAGCAAGAAAATTCCGTGGGCCGATCTGCTTCAGCCGGCCATCCGCGCCGCGCGCGACGGCTACGCCGTGAGCGAAGGGCTGGCGACGACGCTCGCCACCGAGCGCGAGCAGTTCCTCAAGTACGACGGAAGCCGCGCGCTCTTCTTCCGCGACGGCGAGCCGCTGCACGCCGGCGACACGGTCAAGAATCCCGACCTCGCCTGGACGCTGGAGCAGATCGCGCGCGGCGGAGCCGACGCGTTCTACAAGGGCGAGATCGCGACGAAGATGGTCGCCGATCTGCGCGCGCACGGCAACGTGATGAAGGCGAGCGACCTCGCGCGGTACTTCGCGGCCGAACGCGAGCCGGTGTCGAGCACGTATCGCGGATACACGCTGTTCTCGAGCGCGCCGCCTGTCGCCGGCGGCGCCGAGCTGGCGGCGAAGCTCAATTCGCTGGAAGCGTTCGGCTCGCTGCAACCGTATCCCGACGACGCCACCTCGCTGCACGCGATGATTGCGCGCGTGGCAGCTCGTGCCGTCGACGCGCAACCGCATCGCCGACCCGGGGCTCTGGTCGACGAACGTGGAGCCGTTCACGAACAAGGACACCGCGCGGGCGCGGTGGCGCTGCTTCGACCGCGACAAGGCGATCAGCCTCGCGACGCTGCGCAGCGACACGCTCCGCTGCGGCGACAGCGTGAAGACGGCGAGCGTCGAGCTGGCGCGTCCGCCCGAGTGCATCGCCCACGGCTACGACGCCAACCAGGCCGCGTCGTGCCGAGCCGCGGGAACGACGGCGTTCGTCGTCGCCGACGCGGCGGGGAACGTCGTGGCCGCGACGCAGACGCTCGGCACGTGGGGCGGGAATTTCTACGTGTCGCCGGGGCTGGGATTCATCTACAACGACAAGCTGTCGTCGTACGGAACCGAGCCGGGCGGCTACGGCTCGCGCGTGCCCTTCGCGCGGCACGGCAGCACCATCGCTCCGACGATCGTCTTCGAGGGCAACGGACGGTCGCGACACGCCGTGATGGCCGTCGGCGCCGCCGGCAACGCGTGGATTACGTCGGCCGTTTATGAAACGCTCATCGGCATGATGGACGAGCACCTCGGTCCACAGGCGGCGCTCGAGCTGCCGCGTTTCCTTGTGGGCGGAGGCGGCGGGGGCGGAGGTCGGGGGGGCGGCAGAGGCGGCGCGCCCGCTCCCGGCACCGACCGGAGCGACAATCCAGCTCGAGGACGGGTTCTCGCCGCAGGTGATGAAGCGGCTCGGCGAGCTCGGATATCGCACCCAGCTCGTTTCGCTGCCCGGTGAACTGCGCGAGGGCTACGGCGCGGCGGTGCGTATCGAGGGCGGGCACGTTACCGCCGGCGCCGATCCGCGACGCGCGGGGGCGGCCGGCGCGATTCCGTAGGCCGACCGCGACGCCGCGACACGAGCTACCGAGGGTTCTTCGTTCCTCGCCTCGGCGCGCCCGGTGTCGCGGGCTTGGATGGCATCGTCATTCCCGGCATCGTCGCGCCCGGCTGCGCCGTCGAATCGGGAACGGTGGGAACGTCGGACAGGTGCTCCTGAACCACGTACCAGCGCGATCCTCGTTTCTCGAACGCGGCGGTCCAGGCGCCGGCGATCACGTGCGGCTGGTTCTGAGGGGTGAGATGAGGAATGTGGTACGTGGCGGTCATGACCGCGGCGTTCGGAGCGAGGACGTCCACCACCATCTTGTCCCAGACCCACTGCGGCTGCCGCATGTTCACGCCGACGTTGTCCCAGAACGCCTTGATGCCCATCGCCAGCGTATCACGCGACGTCGTCATGCGCCCGGCCGAGGCCGAGACGATTGGACCCGCCGGCGGATAGAGACTCAGCATGCGTTGGGAGACATCGGGCTTCGACAAGTCGTAGGCGGCCTTCACTTGCCGCGCCAGCGAGTCGGCGATTTCGCGACGATCGTCGGCCGAGAGCGTCGACGACGTACACGCGGCGGTCATGAGCGCCAGACCGATCGCGGCCGCGCGCCAGCAGCGGGATCATCTCTTCCCCGTGTATTTGATCTCGACGGCCTTCCACTCCGGCACCGCGCCGAAGCTCAGATAGCTCGCCGCCGTCATCGCCGCGGCCGACGTCTGCTGGATGACGGTCCGTTGATGCCACGTGTCGCCGCCCAGCGGATAATCCGCCTTCAACTCGAACTGGTTCGTCTTCTCGTCGTAGCTGCCCGTCTCGGCGATACGGCTCGTGTTGGTGCTCGAGATGCGCGTGGCTTCGTATTTGTGAGAGTCGGCATTGAACCCGGTCCACGCCAAGGTCGTGAACGGCACGCCATTCACCGTTCCTTCGATTTTCTCTTCGACGAAGAGTCCGTTGAGGATGGGCCGAATGGTGGACGTGCCTTTGGCGGGAATGCCGGGCCGGCCGGGTTGAAACCAGAACGTCAGATCGACGTCCCACGTGCCGCTCATCGCGGCGAGTCGAGCGTGGTCGGGGTCGGCGCCCGGTTTCGGCGGAGCCTGCGCGCCGGCCCGGGCGTTTCCGGTGACGATGGCGCCTGCGATGGCAAGCGCGGCAAGCAGGCGGGTACGTGAGCGGATCATGTATGCCTCCCGAGCGCGTTCGGCGGTGGCGACCATTCTAACAGGTTTCCTACTTGCAGGGGTCGGATCGTGAGGGTGCCCTTTGCGGCGCGTGTCCTCTCACTCGGACGCGCGCGTCCGCCGCATGGGACGCCTGTCGGGTACCAAGTTTCCGTATTGACGGTTTACAACTGGCGCGTGGTGTGCCATTGTCAGCATTCGGCTGTCGCGCGCCCGACGCGCGAAGTCGTCCCGCCCTGGGGGGCTATGATGCGGAAACTCGTGTCTTTGGCGCTCGGATCGACTGCGATCGTGGCGCTCGCGTGCGGCAAAACCAAGTCGAACGCGACTGCTGTCAATGAAGACCTGAAGCGCGACCTGCAGTTGGCGACGCAGTCGCAGGCGATTCAGATCAGCCCGGACGAAATCTCGCCGCGGAGCCATCAGGAGATCGCGCTCAAGCCGAAGAAGGCGCCTGACGGGCCGCGCACGATCCGGAGCGAGCACCCGACGCGCAAGGCGTCGGCGAATCCGGTCGAAACCGCCGAGTTGAAGACCCAACTGCCTCCGGCCCAAGTGATGGCGTCCACAGCGACGTCACCGATGCCGTCCGAGGGGCCGTCAGATGCGCCGCCGCTTGCTCGGCCGTCGCCGCTGCCCGCTCCGAGCTATCCGTCGGCCGCTCCGATTCCTGAGAACGGCGGAAACGGCGTCGGCGCCGTGCTCGGCGGGATTTTCGGCGCGGTGATCCGCGGCGGCATCGTTGGCGACGACGACCACTGCGATCCGCGGCACCCGCCGCGCGCCGGCGGGCCGATCGGCAGCAGCGCGCGTCCGCCGACTGGTATCGGTCGCACTCCGATTTTCCGCGGGCGGCCCTAGTACGCGCTGAGTTTTTGGAAAAACGAAGGGCTCCGAGAGGAGCCCTTCTTCGTTTCTGGCCGCGACGGAGCACCAGGTGTCGGCTTGGGTGGTCGGTTCGCGTGTTCTGAGCTCGGAGGGGCCGGGTTCGCTGAACGTGTCCTTTCACATGACCCCGTTCTGATGCTAGAGTAGTCCCCATGCGGTGCCTCACGCGCCGCGACCGACTGGTTGCGGCATCGCTCCTCGCCCTCGTGCCGGCGGTTGGTCTCGCGCAAGCGGATTCTGCGCGGGCGACGCTTCGCGGGCGCGTCATCGACGCGCGCACGACGCGGCCGCTTCCGTCTGTCGTCGTAGTCATCACGGTCGGCGGCGACACGATCGGACGAGCGCAGACGGACACGGGTGGAACGTTCGCCGTGTCGGGTGCGATCGGCGCGGCGCGGACTGTTTTTCATTTCGCGCTCACCGGCTACCGAACCGACTCGCTCACGACTGACGCAGCGGCCGGCCAGAGTCCGCTGCGCGTCGCGATGACGTCGACGTCGGCCAACACCATCGCCGCGCTCGGCGCGACGAAAGTCGTCGCGTCGAACGGCACGACCGACTTCGATCGTCGAGTCGCGAAGCACACGGGTGGCGTCTTCCTGACCGAGGCGGACATCGCGAAGCGTCACCCGGTCCGCACGTCGGATCTCTTCGCGACGATGCTCGGCGTTTCTGTCCGTGACAGCGGCGGCGTGCTGCAGCTCGTATCCAGCCGCGGCCCACGGGCTTCGTTGTCGGGGACCGCAACGACTCCGGGCACGGGCGGACGAGGGACGGCGAATGTCAGGGGCGCGCCGCCCGCGGGCCGTACCGCGCCGGCACAATTCGCGTTCATCGACTCGGCGAGCGGGCCGACGGCGGACGCGCGCAAATGCGTGCTCCGCGTCGGCCTCGATGGGTCGCTGATGGATCCGTCTTTTTCCGTCGACGAGATCCCCGTCAACTCGATCCGCGGCATCGAGGCGTACATCGGCGCGGCGACGATTCCCGTCGAGTTCTCGTCGGTGCAGCCCGACGCGCCGTGCGGCGTCGTCATGATCTGGACGCGCAACCAGGCGCCGCGTGCGCCCTGATCGTCTCGCGCGTTTCGTCGTCGCCGCGAGCCTCGCGCTTTTCGGCACGAGGCTCGCCGGCGCCCAGCGACTGACGGGGACCGTCACCGACCAGGGCGCGCGCGTGCCCGGCGCTATCGTGATGCTCGTCGGCGGCGACGGCTCCGTCGCCGGGCGGGCGGTGTCGAAGGAGGACGGCAGTTTCAGCGTGAACGCGGCGCGCGACGGCAGCTACACGATTCGCGTTCTTCGTATCGGATTTCGGCCAACGATAGCCGGACCAGTCGAGCTGCACGCCGCGACGACAATTCGCCGCGACGTTGCCCTGTCGGGACGCGTGTGGCTGCTCCCGCCCGTTCAAGTGACGGACCGCGGGCAGTGCCAAGTCCATCCCGACTCCACGGCGATCGCGTTTCGTCTCTGGGACGAGGCGCGCATCGCGCTGCTGGCGACGGTGCTCACGGAAGCGGAACCGCTCGGGGTTCGCTTGACGCACGACGAACGCACCTTCGACGCGAGCGGCGCCAAGGTGCTCGTCGATTCGGCATCCACCGCGGACGGATCGTCGCGAAAGCCGATCGTCACGCTGACACCGGACTCTCTCGCGCGAGGCGGCTACACCACGAACGACGACCATGGCGGCACCACGTACTGGGGACCCGACGCGAACGTGCTCCTCTCCGAATCGTTCGCGTCGACGCATTGTATTCGGCCGGAGCTCCCGCCGGCCGACACCGGCTCGTTGGCGGGCGTGCTCGGCGTCGCGTTCGAGCCCGCCGACGCGAAACGCGGGCACGTGGACGTTCGCGGCGTGTTGTGGATCGATCGGCACAGCGCGGAGCTTCGATCGCTCGACTACACGTACGTGAACGTCGCGTCGGTCGTCGAGCACGCGGGCGCGGGAGGCCACGTCGAGTTCTTGCGTCTCCCCGATGGAAGCTGGACCGTCGGCCGTTGGTGGATCCGCTCGCCGATCGTCGAGACGACGATCTTTCGCGAACCGTCGACAGTTCCCGGCGCGCCGCCGAGCCAGCGGACGAGCCAGCGTTTGATCGGCGTCCATGAATCGCGCGGCGACATCCTCGAGTTGCGGCGAGGCGGCGGGATGTGGTGGGAGCGCGGACGCGTCAGCGTGGCGATCCGCGTCACCGACCCGGCGGGCGCCGCCGTGCGCGCGATGGTCTCGTTGAACGACACGGCCCGCAGCGCGGCGACGGCGGACGACGGCGTTGTGCGGTTCGACCGCGTTCTGCCCGGTCCCGCGCGTCTCATGGTGCACGTCCCGGCGCTCGATTCGCTCGACGCTCCGCTCACGCTGGCCGCGATCACAATCCCCGATCGTCCGTTCGAGCCGATCGCCGTTCGCGTTCCGAACGCGCAGGAAGCCTTCGCGACACGCTGCGGCGACACCTCGCTCGAGTGGAACGAGGGCGCGGTACGGGGACGCGTCCCGGATGCCGCGGGCGCGAGTGTGGAGGTTTCGTGGGACATGCCGTACGCGCGATTGGGCGGCGGTCCCGCGGTTACCGTTCACGAGACGCGAACAGCGCCGATCGATCAGCGAGGCGGCTACTTCGCCTGCGGAGTGCCGCGAGGATTCGCGCTGAGCCTCCGCGTCGTGGAGGCCGCGGGCGGCGCGGGCCGCCCACAGCCGCGAATCCGCCAGGGCAAGGTGCCAGCCGGCGGATACGTGACTGTCGTCGACTTCGATTGAGACGCGTGACGGCTCGAAGCTGGCCGTCCAGCTGTCGGGCTGTCTAGCTGTCCAGCCTTCATCCGTGAACCATCCGCGGCGACTCGCTGTCGAACCCACACGGCGCCCGCCCGCGTAGGGCGTCTCTGGCGTGTCCGTGTTTTTACCCTGCCCTCGAGGTATCGATGGACGCTCTGCTTCGCGACGTCGCCTACAGCTTCCGGCGACTCAGAAAGAGTCCGGTCTTCACGGCCATCGTGCTCGTCACGCTGGCGCTCGGCATCGGCGCGAACACGGCCATCTTCAGCGTCGTCAACACGGTCTTGCTGGGCTCCCTGCCCTTCCGCGACCCCGGAGCGCTCGTGTCGATCGAGCACTTCTATCCGTCGCTCAACAGCATGGAAGCGCCCGTTTCGGCCGCGGGCTTCCGCGACTATCGCGACAAGACGAGCAGCTTCGAGTCGGTCGCCGTCGAGTCGAATTTCGGCGCGAATCTGACGGGCACGGGTGGCGACGCCGAGCGCGTGCCGGGTGAGCGCGTCTCGGGCGACTGGTTCCATGTGCTCGGCGTGGCGCCGCAGACGGGTCGATCGATCCAGCGCGACGACGACCAACCGGGACACGAGCACGTCGTCGTGCTCACGGACGGTCTGTGGACGCGCCTCTTCGCGCGCAAGCCGTCGGCGGTGGGGTCGACGATCGAGCTGAACGGCGAATCGTATCAGATCATCGGCGTCATGCCGGCCGGGTTCCGCGGATTCTACTCGCGAACGGCGGACCTGTTCGTGCCGCTCGCGCTCGCGCCGGCCGCGTTCAACTCGCGGCTACACCAACGAGTACTTGAACTCCGTCGCGCGACTCAAGGCCGGGTACCACGCTCGAGCGCTCGCAGTCGGAAATGAAGACTGTTCGCCGAGAACCTGAAGAAAGCGAATCCGAACCAATTCTCGCCGACGTGGACGCTCAAGGTTCGCAGCCTGGACGATCTCTCGACGGGGCGCATTCGCCCCGCACTTCTCGTGCTGCTCGGCGCGGTCGGCTTCGTGCTGCTGATCGCGTGCGCGAACGTCGCCAACCTGCTGCTCGCGCGCGCGGCGATTCGCATCAAAGAGATCGCGATTCGCGCCGCGCTCGGCGCCGACCGCGCGTCGCTCGTGCGGCAGCTGCTCACGGAGAGCGTGATGCTGGCGCTCGGCGGCGGCGTGCTGGGTCTGGTGCTCGCGCGGTGGAGCGTCGCGTCGCTCGTCGCGCTCAACCCGAACCTGCCGCGCGCCGGCGAAGTCGGCGTCGACGGCACGTGATGCTGTTCACGCTCGGCTCTGTCGGTCGTGACGGGCCTGCTGTTCGGACTGGCGCCCGCGCTGCAGACGTCGCGCGCGAATCTTCAGGAAACGCTCAAGGACGGCAGTCGAAGCGGCTCGGCCGATTTCGCCGGACGCAACGTGCGACGCGGGCTGGTGATCGCCGAGGTCGCGCTGTCGCTCACGCTGCTCGTCGGCGCGGGGCTGCTCATCAAGAGCGTGGCGCAGTTGCAGGGCGTCGACCCGGGATTCGATCCGCACAACGTGCTCGTGTTCAACTTGAATTTGCCGCGCGTGAAGTACAACACGGACACGGCGCAGATTCTTTTTCAGCAGCAGTTGATGCCGCGCCTGAACGCGATTGCCGGTGTGAAGGCGGCCGGCGCGACGTCGGTGATTCCCGTTCGGCGGCGGCTGGTCGACGGCGAGCTTCAGCATCGAGGGGCTGAGCGTGCCCCCGGGCAGAACGGGCCGTGGGGCGACATACGGATCGTGTCGCCCCGCTTCTTCGACGCCCTGCGCATTCCCCTCAAGAAGGGTCGCTACTTCGACGACAGCGATCGCCAGTACGGCGCCGCAGGTGGTGATCATCGACGAGCAGTTCGTGAAGAAGTATTTCCCGCACGTCGATCCGATCGGCAAGCGAATCACGTTCGGCGCTCGGCGCGGCTCGACCGATTCGACGTGGATCACGATCGTCGGCGTCGTGGGACACGCCGCGCACGAGGGGCTCGATGCCGAACCGCGCATCCAGTACTACTTCCCAATGAGCCAAACGGGCATCGGGAACATGACGGTCGCGATGCGGACAACCGGCAATCCGACGGCGCTCCTTTCCGCCGCGCGCGAAGCGGTGCACTCGATCGACCGCAACCTGCCGCTGTCGGTCGTGAACACGATGGACAAGCTCGTCGAGTCGTCCGTCGGACAGCGCAAGCTGTCGATGATGCTGCTCGGACTCTTCTCGCTCATCGCGGTCGTGCTGGCGTCGATCGGCATCTACGGCGTGATGAGCTACTCGGTGACGCAGCGGTCGCGTGAGCTGGGCATTCGCATGGCGCTCGGCGCCGCGCGGTCGCGGGTGCTGGCGCTTGTCGTCGGTCAGGGGATGACGCTGGCGTTCATCGGAGTGGCGATCGGACTGGTGGCGGCGTTCGCGCTCACGCGGTTCCTCTCCACTCAACTCTTCTCCGTCGGGGCGACGGATCCGGTGACGTTCGCGCTCGTCTCGGTGTTGTTGGTTGCCGTCGCGTTCCTCGCGACGCTGGTGCCGGCCATGCGCGCGACGCGGGTCGACCCCGTCGTGGCGCTTCGAGAGGAATAGCCTCGTCGCATAGCCGAACGCGCGACTGATGGTTGCGGGATGACGGGCCGGACGACAACGTCCGGCCGTCACCCCCGACCTTCATGACGACACGACGCGATTTCCTTCGAAAGGCGACCGGCGCAGCCGCGGTTCTGGCCGGCGGTCCCGCGCTTCATCTGCGTTCGCGCGCCGACGCCGATGTCATTCTGCGCGGCGGAACTGTGTTCGACGGAACCGGCGCCGCCGGACGCGAGGCCGACGTCGTGATCACCGCCGGAAAGATCTCGGCCATCACGCGTCGCTCGACGGATAAAGGCGCCGTCGAGATCGACGCGCGCGGACTCGCGGTGTCGCCGGGATTCATCGACATCCACTCGCACGGCGACGGCTCGTTGTGGGAAGACCCTCGCGCCGAGTCGCTGGTCCGCCAGGGGGTCACGACGATCGTCGTGGGACAGGACGGCTCGTCGCGCGCGCCGCGCGTGCGCGGCGGCGGACAGGGAGACGACTCGCGCGAACCAGTTCGACTCGCTTCGCGATCTCTGGAGCGCTCTGGCCCGCGTGCAGCCCGTCGGTCAACGTCGCGTCGATGGTCGGACTCGGAACGGTGCGCGACGTCGTCGTCGGCGGCGAGGATCGTCCGGCGACGCCGGACGAGCTGGCGCGGATGGTCGCGCTTCGTTCGCGCCGCGCTCGCCGATGGCGCGTGCGGCGTCGTCGACGGGACTCGAGTACACGCCGGGCGCCTTCGCGCCGCGCGACGAGCTGATCGCGCTCTGCAAGCCGCTCGCGCGGCACGGGCTTCCGTACGCGACGCACATGCGCAACGAGGACGACCGCGTCATCGAGGCGATCGATGAGGCGATCGCCGTCGCGCGCGGCGCGGGCTGTCCGCTCCAGATCTCTCACCTCAAGACCCAGGGCCCGCGCAACTGGGCGAAGCTCGACGACGCGTTCGCGCGCGTTGCCGCGGCGCGCGCGGCGGGCTGCGATGCGGCGTTCGATCGCTATCCGTACATCGCCTACCAGACGGGGCTCGACCAATCTCTTCCCCGTCTGGAGCCGCGACGGCAGCACCGACGCGTTTCTCGCGCGACTCGGCGACCCGGCCACCGCCGACCGGATTCGAGCGGAGACGCTCGCCAAGGTCGAGCTCATCGGCGGCTGGAACAACGTGATGATCGCCAACGTCGTCGAACGCCGCCGATCGCGCCGCCGAAGGACAGCGACTCGGCGCCTACGCAGCGAGGACGAGCACCGATCCGTACGCGACGGCGATCGCGCTGCTGCAGCGCAATCGCGGCAACGTCGGCATGGTCGGATTCGCGATGAGCGAGGACAATCTCGATCGCATCCTCGCGCATCCGCAGGGAATGGTGTGCAGCGACGGCGGCGCGTTCGCCGTCGACGGACCGTCGCGCCGCGGGCCACCCGCACCCGCGCGGACTCGGCACCTTCCCGCGCGTCCTCGGCCGCTACGTGCGCGAGCGAAAAGCGCTCACGCTCGAGCAGGCGATTCACAAGATGACCGGCGTTGCCCGCGTCGCGCGATTCACCTCGCGCGATCGCGGCCGCCTCGCGCCGAGCATGGCGGCGGACGTCGTCGTGTTCGATCCGGCGACCGTGATCGACACGGCGACGTACGACGATCCGTTCCAGTATCCGGTCGGGATCGACGCCGTGATCGTGAACGGCGCTGATCGCGCTGCGCGACGGCCAGCGCGGAGACGACGCACACCGGCCCGCGCTGCGCCAAACGGCTGATCAGCGCACGTGATCACGCCGATGTAAGCGCACCCCGCTTCCTGCGCCGCGGTGCCGCGTAGATGCCCGACGGCTGCAGGATGAGCCGGAGATCAGGTTCGCCTTGAGCTCTTCGTACACGCGCGCTGCTGACCTTTGAAGTTCCGGCGAGGTTCGACGCATTCCGCGCGTGGCGAGGTCGCAGGCGAGCAGCAGTGTGACCGTGTTGCGCAAACCAGCCGAGGTCGTCGGCGGGGGCATCCGGGCCGCTCGCCGCGGCGGCGTATCATCCGCGGCCGCGCTGCCGTGTGAGGTACGGATTGTCGCATCGCCCACTGCCGGTGGCGACGTCTTTGATCTTCGTGTCTTTACCGAGTCTCGTACTTCGACCACATCGCGTCGTTGAACGCCAGCACGACTGCCACGTGTCGGAGCACGATCACGGCTTGCACGTCGCCCGGCGCGGCGCCGAGCGCGTCGCGGCAGCCTTCCAGCGGAGAGGACGTCGCGTGGTCGATCGCCGAGCCGTCGTCGATCTTCGGCCAGTCGAACACCGCTTTGTGCTTCGCGGTGAGACGGCCGAACCAGGAATCGTCCCAGTGCGTCGGGATGCTCGTATCTCGAGCAGTGGGATTGGGCGTCGCCGCGGGAGCCGGCGCCGTCTGGGCTGCGGGTACAGCACAGGCTGTACCGGCGAGAGCGAGCGCGGAGACGGCGATCTGACCCAGGAACTCGCGGCGCGGAGTCGATGACTGCGATTGATTCTGCATGCACGCGTCGGCGTGGGGGGAGGCGTACGAAATAGCCGACCGTCCATGCGTTCGCTAGTCGTTTGCTCCTCGCGCTACTTCGCCGCCGAGCCTGCGATCGTCTTCCGGGCCAACGCGAGTCGCTTTTGGAGATCAGGGATGGCGCCCTGCGCGGCCGGATTCCCCGACAGATTGCGCAGCGCGACGTCGACGGCATCGAGGCCAAGGCTCGCGCCGAACCGTGTGGACACCTCTCGGAGCGCGCTCTGAAACCCCGGATCGGATTCGAGCTCGGTTTCACCCAACGCCTGCGCCTTTGCGAGGATGTCGGATAGGGCCGCGACGGCGCGCCTTGCGTTGGCCGGCGAGGTGAGATCCTTGGAGTTCGCGAACTGCGCGACCTGGGGCAGGCTCACGGCGAACTGCTGCAGCGCCGCCGCTTGTTTCGCGTTGCGCGGATTGTTCTGGTGCATGACGGCTTGCGCGGCGCCCATCATCGCGAACGGAGCCATCCATGCGTGCGTGAGCAGGGGTCTACCGGTGACGACGCCGCTCACCGGTAGACCGATGAGTGCGAGACTCCCCAAGCCGTGCGCGAGGTGCAGCGCCTTTCCCTCGACTCGGAATACGATGTGCAGCACGTCGCGCAGCGGGGCGAATCCGAAGACCGCCGCCGACGCGAGACTCACCATCGCCGCCGTCGATTGGCCCTCCAGCTTGAAGTGACCGTAGGCGGCGAAACAGGCGAAGGCGATCAGCAACGCTCCGCCGTGCACGAGCAGCTTCAGGCCGACGCGTTTGGCCCCCATAGGCGCTCGTCGGGCCCCCGCGAGCGCCGACAATTGCTCGAGCCGCGCCGCGTCGCCCGCCGACATGGCCAGCTCGTTCACCGATGGCGGCTGGCGCATGATCACGGCGTGAAAGAGAAGTCGGCCGTGCGCACGCTGCCGTCGGCGAAGCCCACGACAAGGCGCCGGCACGTTCCGGCCCACGCCTTTTCTGTTTTCCAGACGTACGTGTACGTGTCCGTTCTCGGATCGTACGAGAGCCCGCTGTTCCCCGGCGTATCGGTGAGAAGCACGTCACCGGAGCCCTGCGAGAGCGGACAGGTGATCCCGACGGAGTTCGGCGAGCCGGCGGCAAAGATGGCGAGCCCGTGATCGCCACCAAGGCTGAATTGAATCGGGACGCCCTTCCCCGGATGAATCGGATTCGTTCTGACGTTGTTGATCGGCGGCAGGAAGCCCTTGAAGTCGAGTTCGTAGGCGCCGACGTCGCATCCGCTGCCGAACGGACGTGCCACACCGCGCTGGTCGGTCGTGATCGTCGTGCCACACCCGTTGACGCCAGTGGGGATGAGATCCACGGCCAGCGCTCCGGTCAACAGCCCGATCGTGGGCGTCGGTCCGCCGTTGCTCAGCAGGCCGGCGGGATCGAGTCCGGGGTTCGCGTTCGAGTGTGACGTGGCTGCCGTGAACCCACACGTCGTGCCGTCCTGGATGTTGTAGCCGCCGTCGGTCGTGATTGGCTGATAGCAGTTGCCGCCGGCCGTGTCGTTCGCGACGATCGTGTTGATGAGCGTCGTCCGGAGACCCGTGTTAGCGATGCCGCTGCCGAGTCCGCCCTGCGACCCCACGCTATTACCGGCAATCGTGCTGTTGATGATCGTCATGGAACCGATGTTCTGGATCCCGCCGCCCAAGCCGGCGAAGTTGCCGGACACAGTGCTGTTCGTGATCGAGACGTCGCCTTCGTTCATGATGCCGCCGCCGTTTCCAGCGAAGTTACTGGAGATGGTGCTCGCGACGATGGTGAGCACGCCTCCGGTGTTGTGGATCCCGCCACCCTCGCCGAGAGTACCGTTGTTCGTGACCACAGTGTTCGTGAGAGTCAACGTTCCGAAGTTGCGGATCCCACCACCGAAGGGGCCGGCTGAGTCGGGCACGTGTCCGCCCTGCATCGTCAGGCCGGAGAGGCTCACGGTCGCGCCGGCGGCGATTTCGAACTCACGCGAACTCCCTGCCCCGTCCACTCGAAGCTGGGGGGCGCCTGCGCCATCGATCGTCAGGTCTTTATCGATCAGAAGCTCTCCGTGAGCAAGAACGATCGTTCCCGTGACGCTGAACGTGATCGTGGCTCCCGGGTTCGCGAACGCGATTGCGTCGCGGAGCGTGCACTTTGTGTCCGTACACGTGCCGTCGCCGTCGTCGGCGAGCGAGTTCACCACGGGCGTCGTGGCGACCTCGGTTCGTAACGGAGAGTTCGGACTCAAGAGCCTCGTCGGTATCGACGCGTCGCGACAACCGGCGAGCGTCATCGTCAGAACGGCGGCAGCAGCGAACAGCGAGAGCGCAGAGTCGAATCTCGACATGAGGAGATACTCCTCGAAGGTGATGCCCCCAAAATTGGCATCGGCGGCGTCGCCGTCACGCGTTGCGCGCGCCTTCCGCCGACGTCACGCGACGGAAGCGCGCTTCATGATCGAACACTCGAATCACGAAACGATCACGAACGCAAATCACGCGATCGCGCGGGTGGGTCGCGATGCGACCGCTTCGGCGCGGCGGCAACAACATATGCCGGCCGGTCGCGTCCGGCGAGAAGGGCGCCGCCCAATGCGTGAGCTCGCTTGCCGCGGCTCCCGCCAGAGAAGCGCGGCGACTAACCGAGCCGCCGCGCGATCGCCGCCGCGAACCGATCCGCCGAGCCGTCGGCCACGGCAAGAAACACGTTGGGTTCGATGAGCTCGAGCTCCATCAGCCGGAACGACCGCTCATCTCCCACCCCATCGACCCGTGCGTAGAGCGGCATTTCGTCGAGCGCATCGAGCGATCGCCTTGCCTCCGCGACGATTGACGGCACCACATCTATTGGAGCGACCGTCCCGCCGTGTTCCGTCTGCACGCGGAAATCACCTCGACGCGATCGCTTGATCGCGGCGTGACTGAACACGCCGTCGAAGAAAATCAGCGAGAGCTCGCCGTCGGTCGTGACCTCGTCGACAAACGGCTGGACGAGCGCATCGCCGTGCGCCACCACGCGCTCGATCGCCGCGCGATCCTCGGCGCCGAGCGGCAGGCCCAGCGCGTGCGTCTCGTGCGCGCTCGCCGACACCGCCGGCTTGACGACGAATCGCGTCCAGCCCTCGGTCGCGGCGACGTCGTGCACGCGGACCGGCGACCCTCGCTCGACGATTCGCGTGGGCACGGTGGCCACGCCGCGGCGCGCCAAGATCGATCAGATATCGCTTGTCGGAATTCCAGCGCACCATCGGCGTCGGATTCCACACCGGCCGGCGCGACGCGTCGAGGGCATCGAGCCACGCGACGAATTCGCCGTGACGGCGGTGGTAGTCCCAGCACGAGCGAATCACCACGCCGTCGAACGGGCGCCAATCGACGGATCGATCCGACCAGACCGCGGGGCTCGCGCGAATGCCGGCGCGCTCGAGCGCGGCGGCGAGCAGTTGGTCGTCCGGCGCGAAATCGGGCGCGGCCTCGTACGTCGCGAGCGCGACGCGCGGCTGCACTACTGGCGACAGCGCACGTGCGGGTCGGCCGGCTTCGGCCCGTCGAGCCGCGGCGCGTGATCGGCGTTCGCCACGAACAGCGCGGCGTCGAATACCATCTGCACGAGTCGCGCGTAGTCCGGGTAGTCGATGTACTGCGACTCGTCGGTCACCTGGTGATAGTCGCGATGTTCGCCGCGCGACAACGACACGCTGGGAATGCCGTAGCGCGCGTAGCTGTAGTGATCGGCGCGGCAGTAGTACTGCAGCGGATGGCCCGGCACGTCGTACTCGTAGTCGAACACGAACGGCTGCGGCTCCTTCGCGTTCACCGACTCGACCCAGTCGCCGAACTCCTTCGACAACCGGCGCAGTCCAACGACCTCGAGATACGTCGGCCCGCCGGCGGGGAGGTCCGACGCCGCGCCGCGCCCGATCATGTCGATGTCGAACTCGGCGACGATCGAATCGAGCGGCACCGTCGCGTGATCCGTGTACCACGCCGAGCCGAGCAGACCTTTCTCTTCGGCGGTGTGCGACACGAGGAGGATCGACCGGCGCGGGTGCACGCCGCTCTTCGCGAACGCCTCGGCGATCTCCAGCAGGCCGACCGTTCCGCTCCCGTCGTCGTCGGCGCCGTTGTAGATCGAGTCGAGCCGCGGCGTGTGCAATCGGCGCAGCGAGTCCAGGATCGTCCGGATCTGCGCCGCTTCCGCGGCCGACGGCGTGTGCGGCGGACTGTCGGCGCCGAGCGGCCGAATGATCTGATCGAACGCCCGAATCGAATCGTGATCGACGGGCCGGCGGTTGAAGCCGACGTGATCGTTGTGGCCGCTGATCGACACGTACTCGCCGCGCAGCGCGGGATCGCTGCCGGGGATGACCGCGATGACGTTGCGCGCCGGGCCGAGCGGCATCATCGGGTCGCGCACGCGAATGTTCGGCACCGTCTGGAAGTAGCCGCCGTTCTCGCCGGCGGGACGGAGACCGAGCTGCTGAAACTGCGACGCCACGTAGTCGGTGGCTTTGACGTTCCAGATCGTGCCGGCTTCGCGCCCCATCATCGTGTCGTGCGCGAACGCGGTGAGGCGCGACTCGAGGTCGCCCACCGTGATTGCGGCGGACGTGGCGACAGGAGCCGCCGCGGAGGAAGTGCCGGGGTTCGGGCTCGCGGGAGTCGGCGCGCTGGCCGGATGCGAGCACGCCGCCGCCAGTCCGAGGGTGATGGTGGCGACGACGTGGGCCAGGCGCGTCAACGGTCGATCGATTTGCATGAGAGTCGCGTCAGAGTGCCGCAAGATCGCGTCGTGCGGAGATCACGGGCAAGCCGCCCGGCCGCGCGCGCGACGAAACCTTACACGCAAACGGGGCGTAATTCCCGCAGCGCGCTTCGCGCCCCTCGCCGATCTTTCAAGGCGACCCGCCTCCGGACCGAAATGAAAACGCTTCGCGTCATCCTCCCCGCGCTCTCGTTGGCCGCCGTTGCTCCGTCGCTGCCGGCCCAAGTCATCGACCTCACGATTCACGACGTCGGCCTCGCGATCGGCGACAAGCCGACGATGACGGGACTGCGGATCAACTTCCGCGACTCTCACCTCGAGAGGATCAATGGCGCGAACATCACGATCTGGAGCCCGCGAAAACCGGTGACAGGTTCGGTGAACGGGTTCGCGCTTGGACTGCCGCTCACCGGCGCGAATCGGATCCAGGGCGTCGCGGTCGGCGTGTTCGGCCTCGGCGTCGACAACTCGATCACCGGTCTCGGAGTCGGCGGCCTGGGTCTCGGGTCCGGCGGCGACCTTCATGGCATCATGCTCGGCGGCCTCGGCGTCGGCACGGGCGGGAGCGCGGAGGGAATCACGATCGGCGGCCTCGGTGTGGGAACGGGAGGCAGACTGCGCGGCCTGCAAGTCGGCGGGCTCGGAGTCGGCGGCGGGCAAGACGTGAGCGGAATCACGATTGGGGGCATCGGCGTCGGCTCGGGTGGACGACTCTCGGGGCTCGCGATCGGAGGTATCGGCATCGGCGGCGGCGGCGACTTCAAGGGAATCGGCATCGGCGGCATCGGGATGGGCGTAGGCGGCGACGCGACAGGCATCATGATCGGCGGCCTCGGCATCGGCGCCGGCGGACGAATCAAGGGCCTGACGATCGCCGGCGTCGGCGTCGGCGCACCCGCCATCAGCGGGGTGGTGCTCACGCCGATCGCCGCCGGAACGTTGAACGCGCACGCGCTCGTCGTGAGTGGACTTTATTTCAAGATCGAAGAGGCAGGGCGCTTCGACGGGGGCTCGATCAGTTCTGTAAACAACATCCAGGGCGCGCAGCACGGCCTGACGATCGGATTGATCAACTACGCGCGCGAGCTCCACGGCCTGCAGATCGGGCTGCTCAACATCTCCGACAACGACGGCCATCGCCGCGTCATCCCGATCGTCAGCAAGCGCTGAACGCCGGCCCCCCCGTTCAGCTCCCGCGGCGCGGCGCGCGGCTCATCTCGTCGAGGAACGTCAACACGCTCAGCAGCATTTGATCGAGAGTGCCGAGGACCTCGTTCTTCGGCACGGCGCGAGACGACGCGACCCGGCTGCGATACGACGTGATCGCCCCGAGGTCGCTGACCTGGAAGAAGAGGAACGCCGAGTCGTGCGGCATGACGGTGATGCGAATTGAGACCGCGAGGTCGCTCGACAGGTTCTTCGTCAGTTCGCCGAGGTCGCGAGACGTCGTCATGGCGAGGCGAACGGAATCGGGGTCGATGATGGTGTATTGTTTCGGGCGGGCGCGCAGCATGCGCCGCAAGCTGTCCGCGACGGCACGTCCGAGGAGAGCGGCCTCGGGCCACTGACGCAACGGCGGGGCCTCGGTGATGACGAGTCGCCGCGGACCGATGGACGACGACGCGGCGCCACCGTTTGCAGCGATGATCGAATCCATCATCTTGCGCTCGGCCTCCGCCTGGAGGCGCGCCTGGGTGATCGAGTCGCGCGCCTTGGCCGCCGCGAATCGCTTTCGCACCACCTCGGCGATGCGGATGGAGTCCTCGTGCGTGATGACCGGCTTGATCGGGACGGGCTTCACCGGCGGCGCCACCGCCGGCGGCGTCACGACCGGCGCGCCGCCGGACTGCGCTGGACTGATCGGGGCCGCCGGCGCGGTCGGAGTGGACTTGACCGCCGCCCGAGTCGCGGCGGATGAATCGGGCTTTGGACTCGACGCCGGACCGCGTCGGGTTAGTCCGTAAATGGCGGCGACGACGACGAGGGCCGCCGCGCTTGCGAGAAGGATCGCCGTCGACCGGCGAGGCGGCTCGGCGTCGACGCCTCCGCTCTGAGGCGTGACCCCGAGCGGCATCGTCATCGCGTCGAGCTCGTGAAGGATCTCCTCGGCGCGCTGCGGCCGAGCCGCCGGATCCTTGGCGAGGCAGCGCATGACCAGCGCCGAGAGCGTCCGCGGAACTTCGGGCGACACTTCGTGAAGCGGCTTCGGGTCGCGTGTTAGTTGCGCGGCGAGTGTCTCGCGCGGTGAGGGTCCGGTGAACGGCGAGGAACCTGTCAGCAATTCGTAAGCAAGAAGCCCAACAGCGTAGATGTCGATGCGGTGATCCGCGGCCGCGTCGCCAGCGAGCTGTTCCGGTGCCATGTAGGCGGGCGTGCCGATCGCGATGCCCGCCGACGTGACGCCGCTGATCGGCATGGCGGCGCTGAGCGCCTTCGCGACGCCGAAGTCGGTGACGAGCGCGTGCGCCCCCTGGCGCAGGATGTTGCCCGGCTTGATGTCGCGGTGGATGACGCCTCGCGCGTGAGCGAACGCGAGCGCGTCGACGACATCGTGCATGATGCGCGTGACTTCGCGGACGCCGAACGGCCGCTTCCGCTCGAGCGCCGTGCGAAGCGACTCACCGTCGATGAACGGCATCGTGTACCAGAGAAGGTCGCCCTGCTCCCCGGCGGACAAGAGCGGCACGATATGCGGATGGTGGAGCTGGGCGGCGACCTGAATTTCGCGGCGGAAGCGCTCTCGATTGACGCCGGCCGCGAGCTCGGGCGGGAGCACCTTGACGACGACCTTTCTGCCGAGGGCGCGGTCGATGGCCACGAACACTCGGCTCATGCCGCCGCCGGTGAGCTCGGACTCGAGCTGGTAGCCGGTGCCGAGCGCGTTCTGCAGTTGTTCCGCGAAGTCGGTCATCTAGTTCTCAGAAAGTCGCACACACAATAATTTGCGCGTTCATCAGCCAGCGTTTTGATATTTCGATTCGTACTACGGATTGATTCGAAGGTCCGTCGCGTGCAAACATGAATTGGACACAAAGAACACCCGAATCCGCTCACGGATATTCAGACTTTCACCCTTTCGCCCGGCACGGGTTTCGCTAAGATTAAAGCGCTCTAATGTTGCAGGAAATCCTCCTTCGACCCAACGAACCGTGGCTAGATCCCATGCGCTGCGCCGCCCCCGGGCGGTCCCCGAATCCGTGATCCCGAAGAATGTCCTCGCCAAGGAAATCGCGAGCATTCTCGACGATCAACAGCTGACGCAGACTGAAGCCGCTTACATCATGCGGGATGCGCCCTCGCAGATCTCCCTCGTGGTAACGGGAAAACTGCGCGGTTTTTCCACCGAGCGCCTCATTCGAATGCTCGCTCGGCTTGGCCGCGACATCGATATCGTGATTCGGCCGGCCAAGGGCAAGTCGGGCAAGGTCACCGTTACCCGCCGCTAACAAGCGCGAACGTCCCTCGCGCCCATGCGCGAGGGACCGCGGCCGAACGACGGCCGCCCGCGAACCGAGAGGTTACGAGCGGGAGTTGGAGACGAGCGGGACGTCGTCCGAAGGCGTGAGCGACGTAGCGAAAGCGTCGTCCCATTCCCGAACCTGGTCGCGTCCGCCGCGCTTCGCGGCGTAGAGCGTGACGTCCGCACGCTCCTTGAGGCTGGCGGCCACCGCGTCGCCGCCGACGCCCGGCGAGGTCACGACGCCAGCACTGACGGTCAGCTTGAGCCGCGTTCCGTTCACCATGAACGCGTGATTTCGTACGGTCTCCCAAATGCGCACGGCCATGCGGTACGCGCCTTCGGGGCCGGTTTGCGGCAGAAGAATCGAGAATTCTTCGCCACCGGTGCGCGCCACCATGTCCCCCGATCGTGCCGCCTGGCCCAACAACATCCCGAGCTCACGCAGCACGACGTCACCAGTGATGTGGCCGTAGGTGTCGTTGACCTTCTTGAAATGATCGAGGTCGACGGCGATGAGCGAGATCTGCTGCCCGGTGCGTCCCGACCGCGCGATCTCGCGCGCCAGCACCTGGTCCAACCCGCGACGGTTGAGACAGCCGGTGAGAGGATCGGTCAACACCATGCTGGCGAGCTGCAGGCGCACCCGGTTGTACGCCCGGCCCACGCGAGTGATCGACTCGGGGTTCGTGTTCGTGTTGACGTCGTACGCGCGGCTGAAGTCGCCCTCCTCGGCCCACTCGAACAGCTCGACGATGTGTTCGAGGCGCCGCTGGATGTTCCCGAACTGCACGATCAGCAACAGGGCGGCCGTGGTGAACAGACTGATTGACCAGATCTCCTCGATCGGGTCCTGCGCCGTTCCGAGCATCAGCGCGCCCACACGCACGGCGACGAGATATCCGACGACGACCGCGAGGAGCGTCAGCGTGGCGTGCGTGCGCCCGAAGTACGACTCCACGGAATGGAGGACGAAGAACGAGAGAACGAGAATTCTCTCGTAGTAGGCGACGGGCGACGACGCGATCGTCGACCCGAAGATGAACGCGAGGTCGGCCAGGACGGTGGCGGCGACCATGAGATTCCCCGCCGTCCCCGCTTCGCGCATGCGGTGGCTGAGCAGCCTGATCGCGATGACGTAACCGACGAGCGTGATCGCCACCCAAAGGTCGCTGCCGCCCAGGATGTCGAGTTGTTGAAAGAGCAACTCGAACAGCCCGAGAAACATCGCGATGGCGATGCGGGCGGGCGCCTGCCAGAGCAGTACGTCCGCGTTGGCGCGTGCGGGATCCAGTGTGTCCTGTTTCACTCGAAAATGAACCGGGAGAACGTGCATCGGCCGGCGTGTCGCGCGCCGGAAACACCTTGTCCACGTCTAAGTTTCGGCCGAAGGGCCAACAACTGATGCAGCCTGTCCAACTCTTTGCACTGGACTGATTTAAGCACGTCCGCAAGTCTGTCGGCTGCCCGGCGCTGTCAACCCTGGGCGGCCCGATCCCGGGGATCGGGGCGACCCGCCATCCATTCTGTGCGCCTCGCCGGGTTTTGGCCGCGACCTGGGACACAGCAAAGCGCCGGGGCAACCCCCTAAAGGGAGCCCCGGCGCCCCGATCACGAGGATCGGCCGGTCAGACCCGCGCCGAGATCACCTCTTCGGCGAATCGCTCCATCTCCTCGAGCTGCGGGCTGCACTGGAGGAGCAGCAAATCCACCCCCGCTTCGGCAAACTGCGCCGCTCGCTCGGCAACCTGCTCCGGCGTGCCGACGAGTCCGGCCCGGAGACCGCGGTTGGAAACCGAGTAATCCTGAAGCGTGACTTGCTGCTCGAGTTTCGTGTTCGCGATCCAATCGCGGTAGTTCTCGTAGCCCGGCGATCCGGCCGCGACGTTGGTGATGCGTTCGATCTCTTCTCGCACCTCAGTCTCGGAATCGCGCACGATGGTGTATGCGGCGACGCCGAACTGCATCGGCGGCAGGTCGATCCCCAGGGCTTCGGAGGCTTGTTCGCGGCGGGCTCGCATGTCGGCGATCTTCGGCGCGATCCGCTCGGGCGGGTCGCCGTGCATCACGTACGCGTCGCATTGGCGGGCGATCAGCGTCTTCGCGGCCTCGGATTCCCCGCCGGCGTAGATCGTCGGACGCGGCCGACCGGGCTTCGACGCCGGCTTCGGCTCGAGCACGATGTCGTCGTGGTTATAGAACTTTCCGTGGTAACTGAACGCCGGCTCGCGCCACGCGCCGTCAACGACGTCGAGCCATTCGCGCGTGCGCCCGTAGCGGTCGTCGTGCTCGTCGAACGCCGCGCCGAAACGGCGCGCTTCATCCTTCCACCACGCCGACACGACGTTGAGAGCCAGCCGGCCGTTCGAGATGCGATCGATGTTCGCGGCCTGCTTGGCCAGGATCGCCGGCGGATGGAACGACGGACGCACCGCGACCATCAGCTCGAGCCGCTCGGTGACGGCGGCCAGCGCCGCCGCCGTCGACCACGCGTCGAGCGACGGCGCCTTGATTCCCTTGATGTCGTTGAGCAGCAGCTCGGCGATCAGCGTGAGATCGTATCCGATCTCTTCGCTGCGCTGCGCGAGACGGCGCACGTAGTCCCACGACGCCGCCATTCCTTCGTCGTCGACGTTGCGAAGCCAGCCGCCGAAGACGGGTAGCCAGTAGCCGTACCTCATGGCAGGCTCGCCTGGAACGTGGTGCGTTCCTTGTTGCGCTCCGCCGCCCGCCGCGCGGGCGCGCTCCGCGACACGAGATAGTCGACGAGCTTCGCCCACGGATCGAAGCCGATCACGTTCACCGGATCGGCGACGAAGTTCGACAGTGCGTTGACGTCGTAGAAGTAGTGCTTGCCGTCGCGGTCGTCGATGAGGTACTCGATGCCGCCGACGTCGAGCCCCGCGCGGCGAGAGATCGCCTCGACCTGTTCGATGATCGCGGGCGGCGCGTCGTAACCCTCGACTCTGAGCCCTGTCTTCGGCGCGTCGACAGCGCACGCACCGCGCACCAGCTCGACGCCATCGGCTGTCTGGCAAGCGTCAGCCGGACAGAGATCGAACGAACCCACCGCGGGGAAGACCTTGATCGCGTACAGGTATTTCCCGCCGAGCGTCTCGACGCGGACGATGTGACCGTCGCGAAGCGGAGCGGACTCCTGCACGAGCGCGACGCCGTCGATTCCCAGCTCGACCTCGCCGCGTTCGATCGCGCCGGCGAGCGTCGCTTCCGTCTCGTAGCGAACGATGCCGGCGCCGCTGCCGCCGATGTTCGCCTTCACCAGCACGGGATAGCGAAGATCCTTCGCGGCCTTCAATGCGAGCGCGGGATCGTTGATCGCGCGCGCGCGCGGATACGGAAGCCCAAGCTCTTCGAGCAGGTCGAGCTGCGACGCCTTCGACAACTCGTAGGCGTACACGTGCGCCCCGTTGACGACGGGCACGCCGATCCGCTCCAGATGGCGCAGCCAGTGCAGCGTGTGGAAGGTCGTCTGGCGATGGTTGCGCAGATACGCCGACGGGCTCGCGCGGTTGAACACGAGCGAGTAGGGGACGTCGTCCTCGGACGGGTCGAAGACGTGCGACGCGGCGTCGACCCGCTCGTACGGCAGTCCGCGTCGCTCGAGCTCGAGGAAGAGCGGCTTGAACCAGTCCGGGTGTTCGTGGAAAACGGCGATCGGTTGCATGGCTGTCCAGAGTGTGGGTCGCGGGTGATGCGACTCGCTGGTTCACTCGGGACCGGCGGCGACTGTCTGACGACAAAAACGCCCCGATCCTTGGTGAGGACCGGAGCGCGAGTCGCTGCTAAAGAGCTGTGCTAGACGCGACTGCCCGGAGCCTCACATGTCGATTGACACATGGGACACATACACATGCAGCAGCAGCACATGTTTTGGCAGCAGTGTATGGCCCGGGCGGCGCTCATGCGAAAGAAGGTAAGGCTGGCCGCAAGGTCGTCAAGGCTCGCTACACAATCTTGACGTAACGCTTTAATCAAAACTTCGATTCGAGATACAGGTCGACGCGGAACTGTTTCCGCGGATACAAGCCGCGCGCGACGTCGAACCGAAACAGGCCGTCAAGGAACGAGACACCTGTTCCGACGCCGCTCATCGGCCGGCCGATCTGACCCAGCTTCGTGCGATCGCCGACCCAACCGAGGTCGGCAAACAACGACGGGCGAACGCCGGCGTCGTTGGAGCCGAGCTCGGCGCGCGTCAGCCAGAACGCGTTGCCGCTCTGGGCCGTGTCGGGGGTCTGACCGCGAACGGTCGTCGACCCGCCGAGGTACCAACGACGCTGCGGCGGCAACTGGCCGACCGATCCGCCGGCCGAGAGCGTGAGCGAAGCCGCGACGCGGCCGAGCCCATGCGACGCCGTCACGTCGAACGCGGCGCGACCGTACGCAGAATCGGCGGGTCCGATCGCACTCTCCAACCGCAGGCTCGAGAACACGCGCAGTCCTTCCGGATCGAGGCCCATCTGGTCGTCGACGTGCGCGGAGAAGCCCGCGTAGCCGCCGCGCTGCGCCACGAGGTTCGCCGGGAAATCGTCGCCATCGACTGAGAAGTTCGTCTTCACGGCCGCGGTGCGCTCCTGCTCGGCGAACAGACGCCATCCCATCTGTGCGCCTCCGCCGAACGCGCCGTCGAGCGTACGCGTGAGGTCGACGCCGGACGCGCGATAGTAGAACCCTTCGTCGCGTCCGAACATGAGCGCCGAGAACGAGCTGCCGAAGGTGAGCGGGTGTCCCCAGTCGCTCGCCGAGACGAGACGATTGTACGCGGTGAATCGGATCGTCTTCGTGAGATTCGAGCGGGCGAGCGACAACTCGAGATTCGGTTCGAAGTCGGCGAATCCGAGACGACCGATCGCCAACCCGCTGTAGCCGCCGCCGAGTTGTTGCTCGACCGACGCGCCAACCGATAAGCCTTCGACGCGGTTGTACCGCATCAACGAGGGCCCGTACGAAATGGTCGGCGGCGGCAGCATCGAGAGCTTGAACTGCAGCGGCGCCTGCGCGGCGAGCGAAAGCGCCTGCGCCTTGAGATCTTCCAGATCCTTCAAGTCGAAAACTTCTTCACCGGCGTCGTAGATCGACGGCGGGAGTTCCGGCGAGTGCGAGAGCGCGGCCGTGTCGCACGGCACGCGCATGGCAACAGGAATCGCCATTTCGTAGCGGCGGCTCGTCGAGACCCGGAAGCCGGACGTGTCACACTGCGTGACACGCGGCTCCACTTTCTTGAGCCCTTTGCGAATCGAGTCACGCGCCGCACGAGAGTGCACGCGGGAGGCGGTGCGCACGGAATCGCGCCACGCGATGCGTGCGTCTTCGCTCAGTGAATCGGGCGGCTGCAGGCGGGGCGGCGGAAGCGGGATGGTCGGAAGAGTGTCCGTCCCATTCACGCTCGCGTACTTGAAGCTCTCCTCGATCTTCACCGGCACGCGCATGAAGCTCACCTGCGCGTAGGCTTCGGCGTAGCGGAGACGCGGGAGCCAGAAGCGTCCCTCGTGCAAGCTGTACTCGACGGCGATGGCCGACACCTCGGCTTTCATCGGCGTGATCAGCGGCTTGACCCACACGGGCACGTCGTCCATCGACTTCGGATCGTCCTCGGTCGCGACGGCCCAGATGTCCATCGGCACGGAGAGCCGGTACGCCGCGCGCACGAGCTGCCCCGAACGCGTGTCGAACCAGAGCGAGCCGACGCCGAGATTCCATTTCGGCTGTCGCGGCCGCACGCGCAGCTCGCGCAGCTGAATGACCTTTCCGTCGGGCAACTTGAAGCTGACCGAATCACCGGTCTCGTACGTGTAATACGCCTCGGCGCCGTCGGCGATCGGGTGCACGATCTCTGTTTCGTCGACCTGCGCACGCGCGACGTCGCCGCCGCCCACCCAGAGCGGCTCGTATCCCGGGTAGTACGGGATCTCGCCCATCAAGTCGGGATCGTTGGTTTCGTTGTCGATCTCCACGCGCGCCTCTTTCCCGACCATCGGCGCCGCGTTGCGCGCTCCCTTCACGTCCACCCACACGCCCTTCCCTTGTTGCCAGCGGACGTGGGCCGCGGCCTCGTGCCGAAAGAGAAGCCGGTCGCGGCCGATGCTTCCGAATCCGAATCCGACCGAGATGCGCTCGTACGTCATCGCGTCGTAGGCGACGAGCGCCGAGTCTTGCTTGAGCCTCGCCGCGCGCGCCGCGAGCAGCGTGGTCTTCGCCGTCACGTCCTTGAACGCGCTCGCTTGAAGTTCTGCCGTGACCGGGCGTCGGACGCCTTGGTGCCGACGCCGGCCGTTCGGCGCGTCCGTCGAGTCACCGCTGGTGCTGTCCTTGACGACCGGTGTGCGAACTCGCCCGCCCTCACACCGCTGTGTGCAGGCCGGAGCGCGCCCACCCTGTTGCGCCGGGGTCGCCGGCGGCGTGGGTTGCGTCGGTGGGGTCGGTGGCGGCGAGCCTTGAAATGCCAGCGCCGCGACGGCGCCAAGAACGAGGACGATCACAAGACCCCGGGACGCGAGAGGCTCAAAGCGATACGAGACCGAACCAGCCCGGGTTTCGCTCCCGCCCCGGGTGTCGGGCGACCCCGGCTATGGGTGCCGGCGCGCCGCCTCGGGGTCTCGGGTCCACAGCGCGATCAACCCGCACATCGAATCGCGTGTTCGAAACTCGGCCGGGATTTCCGAAGCGCTTCGGTACACCTCGATCCCCTCCAGCGATCCCGGCGGGAAGTCGTCGACGCTGCCGTTGGGATAGGGGTTCCCATCGACGTAGAGCGCCACTGTACAGCTCGCCTGGTTGGTCGGATTGGACGACCGCTGCATGTGGACCGGCTGCGGCTCGCCCGCCATGCGCTGTGAAATGGTCACGCCGGGCACATATCTGAGCAGCTCGCTGACCGACGCGGAGTGGTGTTTCTCGATGTCCGCGCGGGTCAGGAACACACCGATCCCCCGTCCGCGTCGTTTGTTGAACGCGCCCATCTTGAAATCCCGCAGCGAGTCGGCCGAGACGAGTTGCCCGGCGAGCTGTATTGCCGCTGGGCGAAGCGTGAAGTCCGCGCGCGTCGCGCGGCCGTCGAGCACATCGACCGTGAGCGTCTCGGGACGGAAGCCGAGACGGCGGGCGACGAAGGTGGTTCGGCCCGGCGAGAGCCCGCTGATACGAAAGGCGCCCGAGTCGTCGCTCACTGATCGCGTTGCGGCTTCTCCGGCGATCGCAACACCCGCGTCGGGAATCCGCGCGCCGGACGAATCGCGCACGAAACCCTCGAGACGCGCGCGCGACGCGCTGCGCTGCGCGCCGACGAGGGTCGGCGCGAGCAGCATCGCGCAATACATGACGAAGCGGGTGGGATGCGCTCGTCTCGACATCTCTCGATCTGGCGAGGACTGATCGCACGCTAGGGTCGCGCGCGATGACCGGCAAGAGGCAGTAGGTTTCAGCCCCTATGTCGGCTCCGGCGAATCCGTCATCGGCGCTCCTGGTTCAGGACCTCCGCAAGTACTACGGAGACGTGCGCGCGGTGGACGGGCTCGACCTCGACGTCGGCGCCGGTGAATGCTTCGGGCTGCTCGGGCCGAACGGCGCGGGCAAGACGACGACGATCGAGATTTGCGAGGGCCTGACCTTTCCCGATTCAGGCCGCGTCGAGATTCTCGGACTGCGCTGGGACCGCGAGGAGAAACAGTTGCGGCAGCGACTGGGGATCCAACTCCAGGAAACGCAGCTCGCCGACAAGCTCACGGTCGCCGAAGTCGTGCGCCTCTTTCGCAGCTTCTACGAGCGGGGCCGCACCGTCGACGAGGTGATCCGCCTCGTCCAGCTCGAGGAGAAGCGCGACGGGCGCGTGGGGAAGCTGTCGGGCGGCCAGAAGCAGCGGCTCGCGCTCGCGTGCGCGATCGTCGGCGACCCCGACCTGCTGTTTCTGGACGAGCCCACCACCGGTCTCGACCCGCAGTCGCGACGTCAGCTCTGGGATCTGATCACCGACTTCAAGGCGCACGGCCGAACGATCCTGCTCACGACGCACTACATGGACGAAGCCGAGATTCTGTGCGACCGCGTCGCGATCGTCGACCACGGCAAGGTGATCGCGCTCGGCACTCCGCGGGAGTTGATCCGCTCGCTCGGCGCCGAGCACGTCGTCGACTTCGCGTTGAGCGCCGACGGAGCGCAGCTCGACGAGCCCACGCTTCGTTCGATCGGCGGCGTGCGCGCGGCTCGGGCGCGCGCCGGCGGCTACGAGCTCAACGTCGGCGAGCTGCACCGCACGGTCCCGGCGCTCCTCGGATTTCTCGCCGAGCGCAAGCTCGAGCTGGCGCAGCTCACCACGCACTCGGCCACGCTCGAAGACGTATTCGTGTCGCTGACCGGCCGCCAGCTCCGGGAGGATTGAGAACGTGGCCGAGCGCGACAACCCTCTCGTTCAGCTCATCACGGTTCGGTTCAAGGAATACACGCGCGAACCGGAAGCGCTCTTCTGGTCGTTCGGGTTTCCGATTCTCCTGGCGATCGGTCTGGGGATCGCGTTTCGCGCGAAACCGCCGGACGTCGTCCACGTGGCCGTGGCCGACGGCTCGCCGCAGGCCGCCACGATCGCCGCGTCGTTGCGGCGTGATTCGGCGTTGGCGGCGGAATCGATGCCGCTGGACAGCGCGCGGGCGGCGCTGCGCGCCGGACGCGTGGCTGTCGTCGTCGAACCGAGCGGCGATCACACAGTCGCCTACGAATACGACGACACGCGCCCGGATGCGCGAACGGCGCGCCTCATGGTGGACGACGACATCCAGCGCGGCGCGGGACGGACGGATCTGGTGTCGGCGAGCGAGCGACACGTTCGCGAGGCCGGGTCTCGCTACATCGACTTCGTTGTCCCGGGCTTGCTCGGCATGACGATCATGGGCGGCGGGATCTGGGGGTTGGGATTCTCGATCGTCGACCAGCGGCGGCGAAACCTGCTCAAGCGACTCGTGGCGACGCCCATGTCGCGTGCCCAGTATCTCGCGTCGTATCTGGTTTCGCGATTGGTGCTGCTGGCCATCGAGGGCATCGTGCTTCTCGGCGCGACGCTTTTGCTGTTTGGAGTGCCGTTGCGCGGCGGGCCGGTCGCGGTGGCCGTGATCATGATCCTCGCCGCGATGTCCTTCGGCGGACTCGGACTGTTGATCGCCGCCCGGCCGACGACGATCGAGGGCGTGTCGGGGTTGATGAATCTCACGATGCTGCCGATGTGGGTGCTCTCGGGGGTGTTCTTCTCGTCCGAGAACTTTCCGCGAGTGGTGCAGCCGTTCATCAAGATCCTGCCGCTGACCGCGACCAACGACGCGTTGCGCGCGAGCATGCTGCGCGGCGTAGCGCTTCCGGCGCTCTGGCCGCAGCTCCTCATTCTCGTCGCGTGGATGATCGTTTGCTTCGCGATCGCGCTGCGGATCTTCCGGTGGCGATGACGGGCGGAGGCGATCTTCCGCGCGAGGAGCTCGTCGAGCACGGGCGCGCGGTGCTCGACTGGATCGCCGACTACCTCGACACGCCGGAGCGCTATCCGGTCGTGTCGCGCGCCCGTCCGGGTGAGATTCGCGCGAAGCTCCCCGTTTCGCCGCCGGCGGCGGGTGAGCCGCTCGACGAGATTCTGCGCGATTTCGAGACGACGATCGTCCCGGGAATCACGCATTGGAACCACCCGTCGTTCTTCGCCTACTTCGCGACGTCGGCGGCGGTGCCGGGGATTCTGGCCGAGATGCTGACGGCGACGCTCGACGTGAAGGCGATGCTGTGGAAGACGTCGCCGGCCGCGACGGAGCTCGAGCAGGTGGTGACGGATTGGCTGCGGCAGATGCTCGGCTTGAGCGATGGCTGGTTCGGCATGACGACCGACACGGCGTCGATGTCGACGATGCTCGCCGTCGCCGCCGCGCGCGAGGCGCACCCAGGACTGGCGATTCGCGAGCGGGGCATGGCGGGGCGCGCGGATCTGCCGCGGCTGCGGGTCTACGCGTCGGAGCACGCGCACTCGGCGATCGACAAGGCGGCGATCGCGTTGGGCCTCGGGCTCGAGAATCTCGTCCATGTGCCGAGCGACGACGTGTTCCGAATGCGCCCCGACCTGCTCGCGTCGGCGATCGCGTCCGACCGCGCGCAGGGATTCGTGCCGCTGGCGTGCGTCGCGACCGTGGGGACGACGAGCACGGCGAGCATCGATCCCGTTCCCGCGATCGCGGAAATCTGCCGGCGCGAAGGCGTGTGGCTGCACGTCGACGGCGCGTACGGCGGCGTGTTGGCGATCGCACCCGAGTCCCGCTGGGTGCTCGACGGCGTGGACGGTGTGGATTCTTTCGTCGTGAATCCGCACAAGTGGCTGTTCACGCCGTTCGATTGCTCGGTGCTCTACCTCAAGCGCGCGGACGTGCTCAAGCGCGCGTTCTCGCTGGTGCCGGAGTTTCTCGTCACGCGCGAGCAGGAAGAGGTCGTCAACTACATGGACTACGGAGTGCAGCTCGGGCGCCGTTTTCGCGCGCTCAAGCTGTGGATGATCATCCGCGCGTTCGGTGTGGAGGGGCTGATCGATCGCCTGCGCGCGCACTGCGCGCTCGCGCGCAAGCTCGCGGAATGGGTTCGAGAGGAACCGGGGTGGGAGGTCGTCGCGCCGGTCGACTTCTCACTCGTCTGCGTTCGTTTCGCGCCGGAAGGCGCGAGCGAGAAGGAGCTCGACGGGGTCAACGAGGCGATCATGCAGGCCGTGAACGCGAGCGGCGAAGCGTATCTGTCTCACACGCGGCTGAACGGAAGGTTTGTATTGCGGTTCGCGATCGGGAACATTCGGACCGAGGAGAAGCACGTCGCGAGAGCCTGGGAGCTTCTGAAGACGGAAGCCCGAAAAACGAGAACGGCGTCAAAGGCGAGTCGGACTCATCGCGCTTGACGCCGTTCTCGATTTGCTGCGGTTCCCAGGTCGCTACTCGTGCGACGCGAGCTTGTCCGTGAAGAATTGCGGGAAGTTCTTCTTGAGATTCACGACCTTCGGCGCGTCGTTTATCGCGATGTACCGATCATCGGGATGCAGCTCGGCGTAATTCTGGTGGTAGTCCTCGGCGCGATAGAACGCCTTGAGCTTCTGCACCTGCGTCACGAGCGGCTTCGAGTACAGGTGTGACGCGTTGAGCTGTCCGATGTACGCCTCGGCCATGTCCTTCTGCTCGTCCGTCTGGTAAAAGATCGCCGACCGATACTGCGTGCCGACGTCCGGCCCCTGGCGGTTGAGTTGCGTCGGATCGTGCGCGACGCTGAAGAAGACGCGCATCAGGTCGGCGAACGTCACCTGCGACGGATCGAACACCACGCGCACGGACTCGGCGTGGCCCGTCGCCCCCGAGCTGACCTGCTCGTAGTCGGGATGATCCTTCGTCCCGCCGGCGTAGCCAGACGTGGCGCTGATGACTCCCTTCACGTGCTGGAACACCGACTGAATGCCCCAGAAACAGCCGCCGGCGAACACGACCGTTTCGGTCTTCGGCGGCGCGACGCTCGGGCGCGCCATCGCCGTCGTGGCCGAGGCCGCCGCTACGAAACCGGCCGCGATGATTCCGCGAGTCAAACTTCGCATCATGATCCCACCCTCCGTTCCTTTGAGTCGTTCAACGGCGTTCCTTCCGCTCGACCGAATCGCTTTCTCCGTCCTCGGGCCCCCCTGACGTCCGCATCTCCGACGTGTCGCCGGACGCCAGCACTTCGACAACTTCATCGGGAACGTGCCTGGCCCGAACGATCCAGAACCCGATGACCAATAGCAGAATGAACAACCCGACCAAATAGTTCTCATAACGGCGGACGTGTCCGAGAACGATCAACGTCGTTTCGCCGAACGCCCACCCGATCCCCGTAAAGACGACCGCCCAGGTCAAAGCAGCTGATCGCGCTTCCAATCAAATAGCACCGGCAGCGGCAGGTGGGCCGCTCCGCAGGCGATCGGGAGCGTCAACCTCAATCCATACGCCCACCGCACCGCAACGGATGCACGCCAGGGATGCCGTCGGACGACCTTGAACGTCCGGACCATCCATTCGCGGAGCCGCGGCCACCGCTGCCGAGCCCACCGGCCCTGCCAGCGCCCAACATAGTACAACCCCAGGTCGACGAGCCACGTTCCGATCGCTATCGAGAAGATCACGCTGGAGAGCCGGAGATAGCGGTCGTGCGCCATCAGCCCGCCGATCAGCGGCGTCGCCTCCTCCGTGACTATGGGGCTCACCCCGAGCGTGATGTACGCCCACAGCCGGTGGAGCGCGGCCATGGCCTGCGGATGCCTCGTCGCGATCTGCAGAAACGCGAAAATGGTCGTCGCCCTCGAGCCGATTTCGGGGGGGAAGGAATAGAGGAGGGGAAAGGCGATTCAGGGCGTGATCGACGCGACCGCGGGCGGATCCGCGGGACGCAGCGCATCGAGTCGCGCGCGCAATTCGGCCTGCAGACGACGCGCGATCGGCCCAGGCGTGCCGTCGCCGACGGGGTTGCCGTCGATTCGCACGACGGGCATGACGTCGGTCGTCGTCCCCAGCAGGAACAACTCCTCCAGTCGGTGAAGGTCGCGCTCGCCAAACGCTTCCTCGTGCACGGGCATGTCGAGCGACCGCGCGATGTCGAGGACGATGTCGCGCGTCACGCCCTCGCAGAATGAGGTGGTTCGTCTGGTGCGTGCGCAGCACCCCGTCCAGCACGCCGACGACGTTGGTGTGCGATCCCTCGGTCACCACGCCGTCACGGACCATGATCGCCTCGATCGCGTGTCGGTCCTCGGCCGCCTGTTTCGCCAGCACGTTGGGTAGGAGCTGAACCGACTTGATGTCGCATCGGAGCCAGCGCACGTCGGGCACGGTGATGCACTCGGCGCCACGCACGCGGACGTCCTCCGGCGTGGTGAGGCGGTTCACGGTCGCGTAGACCGTGGGTGAGACACCGCCCTTCGGGAAATGGTGCGTCCGCGGCGCCACACCGCGCGTGATTTCGAGGTAAAACGTCGCGTCGCCGTCCAGGAGATCCGAGTCCGTGAATAGCCGGCGGGCGATATCGTGCAGCCGATCCGGCGTGGCCGCGTCGGGGCGTGGGATTCTCAGCTCGTCCAGCCCGCGATGGAGCCGCGCCACGTGGCGCTCGTGCTCGAACAACGAACCGCCGACGGCGCGCCATACTTCGTATACGCCGTCGCCGAACACGAAGCCGCGGTCGTCGACAGGAACGGAGGCGGCGGAGCGAGGCAGGAAGTGGCCGTTGAGATACGCGAGCACGTGGCGGAACGAAGAGGGATGGTCGATTAGAAGGTAAGTTGGGTCGGGTACTCGGCACATGTCCAACGTCATCCTCGAAACGAAGCGCCTCCGACTGCGCGAGCTCGCGGCGAGCGATCTGGATTTCGTCGCCACCATGCTCGGCGACGCCGACGTCATGCGGTACTACCCGCAACGCCTCGACCGCGCGGCGTCGCTGGCGTGGATCGAACGCCAGCAGATGCGATACACGCGCGACGGACACGGGCTTTGGCTCGTTCTCGATCGCGAGACGGACGAACCCGTCGGACAGGTCGGGCTCGTCATGCACGAGCTGAAGGGACTGCCGAGGAGCAGCTATCCGGAAATCGGCTATCTGCTGCACAGACCGTTCTGGCACCGCGGGCTCGCGACCGAAGCGGCCGCCGGCGTGCGCGACTATGCGTTTGGCGCACGGCGCTACGACCAGGTGATCTCGCTCATCCGGGCCGTCAACCAACCGTCGCAGGCCGTGGCGCGACGGCTCGGCATGTCGATCATCGGTGAGACGGAGTTTGCCGGGCTGCCGCACCTCGTGTTCGGATTGACAGCGCCTGATGCGACGTGGCGGTGAGCCCCCCGTAACCCTTACATCTTTTCGCGATGGCCAGCAGGCCCCGTTCGCTCCGCGCGCTCGCCTTGCGACTCGCGGAACTTGGCCGTCGATTCTGCTCATGTCACTCATTTGGGGGGGACGGACGATGCGCGCGTCGGTCGCAGTCGGGGCAGCGCTCCTCGGGCTGCCATCGGCCTCGATCGCGCAGGGCGCGACGGTTTCGAGGGCTGATTCCGCTCTCGTGCGACGCATCCTGTCCGCGGAGGATCGGCGAGACGCCGGAGACGTCGCGCTCAAGGAAGGCCGCGAGAACTCGAACGAGCGCATTCGCGTGCTCGCTCTTCGGGCGATCGGGCGGATCGGCGATCCGCGGTTTGCCGCGCGCGATTCGCTGCCGCCTCCGCGAGCGCCGATGCCGTGGCCGGAACCGGCGTGGCGACTTCGGTATCGCGCGCTGACTTCACAGTCGAACTGCGGCGCGATTCGCGCCGCGCTCGCCGACAGCACGTGGCAGGTGCGGCTTCACGCCGCGGATCTGGCTGGCCCGTCGTGCGCGAGCGATGCCGCCGTCGCGAAGATCCTCGATCAATGGATCGCGCTCGTCCCGGCCGACGCGTCGCAACGCGTCCGCGACGGTGTGGCGTGGCAGGCGGCGGCGCACGCGATCGTGGCGCTGGCCCACGTCGATCCGTCGGACGCGCGGCGGCGACTTCCGACCCTGGCGGAGCACCGTCAATGGCAGTTGCGGATGTACGCCGCGCGGGCGGCCGGAGTGCTCTCGGACACCGGCCATCTGCGAAAGCTCGCGCGCGACGCGAACGACAACGTGAAGGAACGGGCGATCGACGCGCTGAGCGCGCTCACGGGACACGGCGACGACCAGATTTTTCTCGCGGTGGTCAACTCGCCAACCGCGGGCGCGCAGGCTGTGCGCGCGGCCGCGCGCGCATTGCTCGGCTCGGCGGAACCCGGTGCGCACGCCGCGGAGAACGCCGCGTTCGCGCGATGGGTCGCGCGCGACAACGCGTCGGCGAAGGACGCGCGCGTCGCGCTCCTGGCGGCCGCGGGGCGCCCGGCCAGCGACGATCGGCCGCCGACGACCAGCGTGGACCTGCCGGCTCGCGCGGTGGCGCTCGCGTTGGGAGCGGAGGCGCGCGTGCGCGTCACGATGGCGCGAGAGGCCGGCGGCGGTTCGTTCGTCGTGCGCATGCGGGGCGACGTCGCGCCGATCATGGTCGCGCGCGTCCTCGCGCTCGTGCAGTCGGGCTACTACAACGGCTACGGGTGGCATCGCGTCGAGCCGGACTTCGTGATTCAGGGGCCGAGTCGTGGAGACAACGAGTACGTCGGCTACTCGCGCTTTTTCCGCGACGAGCTGGGGCAGGTGCCCCACGCCCGCGGCACGGTGGGGATGAGCACGCGCGGCCACGACACCGGCGACGGACAATGGTTCATCAACCTGCGTGACAATCAGCGTCTGGGCCGCGACTACTCCGTGTTCGGTGAAGTTGTCGAGGGGATGGACGTCGTGGACGGGGTCCTCGAGGGCGACGTGATCGCTCGAATCGAGGAAATCCGGTAGCGAACATGGCGAAGCACCCTCGCACGTCGCGCGAGCGCTACCTCGGCTTCGTCGACGACTATCGGCTTCGCCGGCTCGACGAGTCGACTGAGGCGAACGGCGCCAAACCGCGCCGCGCGACCCGAGGAGAAACCGCCGAAAGACGAGCGAGCGAAAAAGAAAGCCGCCCGCCGCGTGTACGTACGCGCGTATCTGCACTGGCTGCGGCCGCACCGGGTCGCGATCGGGGTGGTGTTCGCGCTCGCGCTCGTGCGCGCCGGCCTCCAGATGATCGAGCCGCTCTTCATGCGGTTCATCGTCGACCACGTGCTGCTGAACGCGATGCTCGACACGGCGGCGCGGTTCGTCCGCCTGCAACTTCGCCGGCTCGACGTTCCTCGCCGTGATCATCGTGTCGAACCTGCTCAACGCGTTCAAGGACTATCGCCAGCGGCTGCTCAACGTGCAGGTGATGCTGTCGCTGCGCCGATCGCTGTTCGACCGGCTGCTGCACCTGCCGCTGCCGAAGCTCTGGGACATGAAGACCGGCGGCATCCTGTCGCGCCTCACCGGCGACGTCGACACGACCACCGGGCTGCTGCAGATGGCGATCGTGTCGCCGCTCGATCTCGGTCGTGCGGCTGGTCATCGCCGTCGGCGGTCCTCCTGACGCTCAACTGGCGGCTCGCGCTCACGGCGCTCGCGATCATCCCGGGCGTCATGCTGATCAGCTTCACGTTCGCGCGGCGCGTGCGGCCGATCTACCGCTCGCTGCGCAAGGACGCCGAGCTGATCGACGGCCGCGTCGGCGAGACGTTTTCGGGAATTCGCGTCGTGCGCGCGTTCCGCCGCGAGACGGCCGAGCTGCTCGAGTACATGCGCGGCCGCCACACCGATGCTGCGCAAGGAGCTGTTCGCGCAGCGGCGCGAGCTGGTGCTCTGGACGTCGTGGGGACTGCTGCTGAGCAGCGTGAACGTCGTGATCGTGTGGTACGGCGGCTAGCTGAACATCGCCGGACGCGCGTCGATCGGCGACATCATGGCGTTCCAGTGGTACACGTTCCTGCTGCTGAATCCCGTCTGGAACATCGTGAACTCGTTCTCGGAGCTGCAGCGGTCGCTCGCCGCGATGGAGCGCGTGTTCGAGGTGTTGCGATGGAGGCCGACAAGCCCGACCGGCCGGACGCGCGCGATGCGCCGCGCGTCGTCCGCGAGATCCGCTTCGAGGACGTGGAGTTCGAGTATCGCGCCGGGACAGCCGGTCGTGCGCGATTTCAGCGTCACGGTGCCGGGCGGCTCGGTGGTCGCGCTCGTCGGCCGCAGCGGCGCGGGCAAGACGACCGTCACCGATCTCGTCGCGCGGTTCCACGATCCGACGCGCGGCCGCATCCTCGTCAATGGCACCGACATCCGCGACTTCAAGCTCCGCACGTATCGCGACCTGCTGGCGATCGTGCAGCAGGACGTCTTCCTGTTCGACGGGTCGGTGCGCGACAACATCGCGTACGGCCGGCACGACGCCACCGACGCCGAGATCGAGGACGCCGCGCGGCGCGCGAACGCGCACGAGTTCATCGAGCGGCTGCCGGAGCGGTACGAGACGTTCATCGGCGAGCGCGGCGTGAAGCTCTCGGGCGGACAGTGCCAGCGTCTCGCGATCGCGCGCGCGATCCTCGCGCGCCCGCAGATCCTCATCCTCGACGAAGCGACGAGCAACCTCGACACCGAGAGCGAGCAGCTCATTCAGGCGTCGATGGCGACGCTGCTCGCGGGCCGCACGACGTTCGTGATCGCGCACCGGCTGTCCACGGTGCGTCGCGCCGACCTGATCCTGCTGATGGAGGATGGCCGCGTCATCGAGCGCGGCACGCACGACGAGCTGATGGAGGCGCGCGGCGTCTACTACGAAATGGTCCTGCGGCAGATGGACGCGCCGGGCGAAGGGCTGATCAGTGAAGGTGTAGGCTGACGCTGCCCGGCGGCGCGGACGCCGCCTGCGCGCTATCCGCCGTGCGGCCGATCCTCACGAACGACTGACTCGAATCGCCGGCCGCGATCTCGTCGCTCACCACGACCTTCGCGTCGGCGTAGTGCCCTTCCTCGAGGAGCGTTTCGGCCAGCTCCCTCGCCGCGTCGGGCTGATGCGCCTGCTGCTCGAGGCTGAGGCGCAGCTGCGACGTCGCCGCGGAATCCTCCTCCATCGTGCGAAGCAAGACGCCGAGCTGGTAGTGCACGCGCCACGGTTCCGGCGCACCGGGGAGGAACTGATCGAATGCCTTGGTGAGGTCGGCGGCCGCCGCGGCCTTGGCCTGCTGCACGCGCAAGCTCCGCGGGGCGTCGTGCGCGCTCACGATCCAGATGTGGGCGGCGTTTCGCCAATCTCGGTGGCGCAGAGCGCTGCGCCCCACGCCGAGGATCGCGAGAACGGCACATGCCGCGGCGAGGGCGCGCATCGTCACCTTCGGACTCCTCGCGAACGCCTGCGCGAGAAGCGCGGCTGCGCAACACACCGCGATGACAATGCCGACGCTCGGGAGGAACAGCGTCCGCTCGGCGAGCACGATGCTCGTCGGGACGATGTTGCTCACCGGAAAGAGCGCCACGGCGCACCACGAGAGTCCGAAGCTCACACCCGGAGCGCGCCGTCTCGCCGCGACGATCGCGACGACGGTCGCGACGATCAGCGCGAGGCCGAGCCACTCGTGCGGGCCCATGCCCGTCGATGCCACGATTTCGTTCGGCGAGTAGTCGATCTGGAGGTGGGCGGGCCACAGGAGCAGCCGGAACCACTTCGGCACGACCTGCAGCATCGTCAGCATCCGGCCGCCGAGGCTCGCACCGACGAGCGCCTCGGCTGTGAACGCACCGACGACGCGCCCGGCGAGAACGAGGGTGCGAACCCCTACCAGCACGACGGCGATCGCGCCGAGCATCGCGTATCCGCGCCAGAGAGCGCTGACTCGCTTCGCGAGCGGCTCGTCGCGAACGAGAAACAGCTCGGCGGCGACGAAAAGTCCTGGGAGAACGAACGCGTTCTCCTTCGTGAGAATGGCGAGCAAGTAGAGCGCCGCGAGTACGCACCAATCGCGGGCGCCGAGCGATCCGGCACGGCGCGCGTCGACGTAGCGGCAGACCGCGACGAGTGAGAAGATCGCGACGAGCAGCTCTCCCTGGTTCACTCCCTGAACCACCGCTTCGACGTGAACCGGGTGCGCCGCGAAGAGGACGCCCGCGGCGAGCGCCGCGCCGCGCGACATGACTCTCGACGCGAGCGCGAATACGAGCAGCGCGGCCAGCGCGTAGAGCATGATGCTGACGAGTCGAAAGACCAGCGGCCCTCCCGCCCCGATCACGTATTGGAGCGCGAGGGAGAGAGAAGCGATCGGCCGATACAGGTCGGGCGAGTGCGGGGCCGCCCAGTATGGGGTCGTCAGAAATTCGAGCCAGCGCCCCACGTCGACGATGCGATCGTCGTGGAGGATGACGAGAATGTCGTCGTAGGCGAAGTCGTTGCGCACGCCGGCGATCGAAGCGGCGATCGCGGTGAACGCGACGAGGAGGCGGTGCTGCCTGAGGGTCTGTTTTTCGGTGGGATGCATGAGGCCATGGCGAACCGGACCTTTCTATACCGCTCCGGACCGCCGGCCGTTGGGTCTTACCCGCTAGACGCGCACGAACCGGCGCCGTTCGGCCGTTTCCACGATCGCGTCCTCGAATTCGCGCAGGCACGCCTCGACGCCGGCGACCGAGTGGTCGCCCATATGTCCGATACGGACCGTCGCGTCGCGGAGCTGGCCGTATCCGCTGCCGATCGTGAATCCGCGCGCCTTGACGGCGTCGATCATCTCCGGCCCGTGCATGCCTGTTGGCAGGGAGATCACTGAGACCGTCGGCGATCGCGCGCCCTCCGGTGCAACGATGCCGAGATCGAATCCGCGCCGTCGCGCCACCCCCTCGACCCAGTCGATCGTCGCGTCGCGCATCGCCAGGTGTCGCTCCCAGCGTTGTTCGATCCCCTCGCGCCCGATGTCTCCCATCTGCGCCTCGAGCGCGTAGAGCAACGACGTCGCCGGGGTGCTGGGCGTCTGGTTTGTGTTCGCGAACTTCTCGTACTGCAACACGTCGAAGTAGAAGCCTCGATCGCGCACGGAAGCGGCGCGCGCGACGTAGTCGGGCGACGCGACGGCGAACGCCAGGCCGGCGGGAAGCGCGAGCGCCTTTTGCGATCCGGTCAGCACGAAATCCAGCTCCCACGCATCCACCATCAACTCGGCGCCGCCCGCGCCGGAGACGCTGTCCACGATCGCCATCGCGCCGTGCCGGTGCGCGAGCTCCGCGACCGCGCGCACATCCGTAAGAACGCCGGTGGACGTCTCCGAATGCGCAACGGTCAACGCCGCGTACGGGCGGCGGCGCAGCGCGCTCTCGACGACATTCAAGTCGAAGGTCTCACCCCACGGCACCGTCACGCGATCGACGTCGCGCTCGCACGACTCGGCGACCGCGGCGAAGCGCTCGGAGAATCCGCCGTTGACGAGAGAGAGGATCGCGCCCTCACGGAGGTTGCGGATCGCCATCTCCATGAACCCTGTGGCGGAGGTGGCGCCGACGTACACCGGCCGCGCGGTGAGCAGCACGTCGCGCAACCCGGCCTCGATGCGGGCGAACATCGCCTCGAACTCGCGTCCGCGATGCACGATCATCGGGCGCGTGAGTTGCGCGAGAATCTCGGGGCGGATTTCCGTTGGGCCCGGAACGAAGAACGTCCCGAATTCGGGCTCAGCCATGCCCAAAGTTACACCGGCTCACGCGCGAGCAACGGACGCTATCGGCGGGTGAGCACGCGTCCGGCGAACACGTTGGCGAAGCGTCCTTCGTCGATGGTCGGCGTTCCGTTCACCAGGAGATAACGCACTCCGGCCGCGAGCAGCGTCGGCTGCTCGTACGTGGAGCGGTCCGCGAACGTCGATTCGTCGAACACGACGACGTCGGCGAACGAGCCCGGCGCGATTCGGCCGCGGTCCTTCAAGCCGAGGATCTGCGCGGTTTCCCCGCTGCTCCGCTGCACCGCGCGCTCGAGCGTGAGCACGTGCTTCGCCTCGACGTACTCGTGGAAGAGCTTCGGGAACGTGCCGTACTTGCGCGGGTGGCCGTCGCTCCCGTCTGATCCGGTGACGACGAAATCCCTCTTCATGAAGTTCTCGATGTCGGCCTCGTTCATGTTGAACGACGCGACGCCGGGATCCGCGGTGGTGATGATCGCGAGGGCCGCCTCGACGGGCGTAGTGTTGCGGCGCTGGGCGATCTCGTCGAGACGTTTGCCGAGCAAACTGGTGTCGCGGGTCGAGGAGATGAGGAGTGAATGCGCGCCGTTCCGCCGCTTGAGGTTCGCCTCCATTTCGGCGACGAGCCGCGCGCGAGTCGCTGGGTCCTTCGCGCGTGCGCGCAATGAATCGCGTCCTCCCGCCTCGGCCCAGCGCGGTAGAAGCGACGCGCCGAGGCTCGTGCCGGACGCCGTGTACGGATACTGGTCGGCCGTGACGTCGACGCCGGATGCGCGCGCCTTCCTGATGATGCCGATCACGCTGTCGCTCTGGCCCCAGACGTCCGTTCCGAGGGCTTTGATGTGCGAGATGTGGATCGGAAGGTGCGCCTCCCGGCCGATGCGAATCGCTTCGTTCACCGCGCCGACGAGCCCGATGGTGTACGAGCTCTCGTCGCGCAGGTGCGAGTCATAGAGACCTCCCTTCGCCGCCGCGATCTTGGCGAGCTCGATGACCTCCTCGGTCGATGCGTAGCTGCCCGGCGCGTAGTAGAGACCCGTCGACATGCCGATGGCGCCTTGATCCATGCCGCGCGCGACGATCGCGCGCATCGAATCGACTTGCGCGGGCGTCGGCGCCGAGGCGGACATCCCGAGCACCGCCCCGCGCACCGAGCCTTGCCCGATGTACACGGCCGCGTTCGTGCCGATGCCGCCCTTGCGCCATCCGTCGAGCGTGCGCCCGATGTCGATCGATCCGCCGCCGTCGTTGTTCGTGATGACGGTCGTGACGCCCTGCATGAGATACGCGAGGTTGGCGTGTCGCTCCGGCGACGACAGGTCGGCCTGCGTGTGCGTGTGCGGATCGATGAATCCCGGTGCGACGATGAGCCCCGTCGCGTCGATCGTTCGCGCCGCCGTGACACGACTCGCCGCCGCGTCGCCGACGAACGCGATTCGATCGCCCGTGACGCCGACATCGGCCCGCCGTCGCGGCGCGCCGGTCCCGTCGACCACCGTGCCGCCGCGAATCAAAATGTCCACGCGCTGCTGCGCGCCGAGCAGCGCGGGCAATAGCACGGCGAGAGCCGCGACGGCCGAGCGTATGCGAGTGATTTTCACGCGTAGACGATGCCGCGTTTCCCGTCGGTGCGCGAGTGGCTGGACGCGGCCCTCAGCCGAGAGCCGAGTCAGTCTTGAATTCGGTAGCCCGTCTTCCGAACAGTGAGAATGTGGCGCGGCTCCGCCGCGTTCTCCTCGAGCTTGCGCCGCAACTCCGCGACGTGCGTGTCGACAGTGCGGCTGTACACCTCGCCCGAATAGCCCCACACCTCCTCGAGCAACTCGGTCCGCGACGCGACTTGCCCGCGCCGCTGGAGCAGCGCGATCAACAGGTCGTACTCCTTCGGCCGGAGCGCGACGGCGCTCCCCGCGCACTTCTTCAGCGGCGCGGGCAATGCGTCGCGGACCGAGTTGTTCGAGGAGGTGTGGGGCTATTCGGGCGAGGTGTACAGCCGCACTGTCGACACGCACGTCGCGGAGTTGCGGCGCAAGCTCGAGGAGAACGTGGCGGAGCCGCGCCACATTCTCACTGTTCGGAAGACGGGCTACCGAATTCAAGACTGACTCGGCTCTCGGCTGTGGGCCGCGTCCAGCCACTCGCGCACCGACGGGAAGCGCGGCATCGTCTACGCGTGAAAATCACTTCGCTTACACTCGGCCGTCGCGGCTCTCGCCGTGCTATTGCCCGCGCTGCTCGGCGGGCAGCAGCGCGTGGACATTTGATTCGCGGCGGCACGGTGGTCGACGGGACCGGAGCCCGCGACGGCGGGCCGATGTCGGCGTCACGGGCGATCGAATCGCTTTCGTCGGCGACGCGGCGGCGAGTCGTGTCACGGCGGCGCGAACGATCGACGCGACGGGGCTCATCGTCGCGCCGGGATTCATCGATCCGCACACGCATACACAGGCGGACCTGTCGTCGCCGCAGCGACACACGCCAACCTCGCGTATCTCATGCAGGGCGTCACGACCGTCATCACCAACAACGACGGCGGCGGATCGATCGACATCGGGCGCACGCTCGACGGATGGCGGAAGGGCGGCATCGGCACGAACGCGGCCGTGTACATCGGGCAAGGCTCGGTGCGCGGGGCGGTGGTCGGGATGTCCGCGTCGGCGCCGACCCCCGCGCAGATCGATTCGATGCGCGCGATCGTCGCGCGCGGCATGGATCAAGGCGCCATCGGCATGTCGACGGGTCTTTTCTACGCGCCGGGCAGCTACGCGTCGACCGAAGAGGTCATCGAGCTCGCCAAGATCGCGGCGGCGAAGGGCAGGGCTCTATGACTCGCACCTGCGCGACGAGAGCTCGTACACCATCGGGCTCGTCGGCGCGGTAAACGAAGTGATTCGCATCGGCCGGGAGGCGCACCTTCCCGATCCACATCTCGCACATCAAAGCGCTCGGAACGGACGTCTGGGGCCAGAGCGACAGCGTGATCGGGATCATCAAGAGCGCGCGCGCGCCGGCGTCGACGTCACGGCCGACCAGTATCCGTACACCGCGTCCGGCACGAGCCTCGGCGCGTCGCTCCTCCCGCGCTGGGCCGAGGCGGGAGGACGCGATTCGTTGCGCGCGCTCGCGAGGACCCAGCGACTCGCGCGCGGCTCGTCGCCGAAATGGAGGCGAACATCAAGCGGCGAACGGCGCGCATTCGCTCCTCATCTCCTCGACCCGCGACACCAGTTGCTCGGCAACGTCTCGACGAGATCGCCCAGCGCCGCAACACTACGCCCGTCGAGGCGGCCCTCGCGATCATCACCACCGCGGATCTCGGCGTCGCGTCGTTCAACATGAACGAGGCCGACATCGAGAACTTCATGAAGCAGGACTTCGTGCGTCACCGGATCAGACGGGAGCGACGGCCACCCGCGCAAGTACGGCACGTTCCCGAAGCTCTCCACGAGTACGTCGAGGCGGAGCACGTGCTCACGCTCGAGCGCGCTGGTGCAGCGGAGCAGCGCGGAACCGCGCAGATCCTCGCTTGAAGGACCGCGGCCGATCGCGCCGGGCTCGTTTGCCGACGTCGTCGTGTTCGACGAATCGACGTTCGCGGACCGCTCCACGTACGAGCAGCCGACGCTGCTCGCGGTCGGAGTGCGTTATCTCCTGGTGAACGGAACGCCGTCGACGAAGGACGCTCGCCAACGTGTTCGCCGGACGCGTGCTCACCCGCCGATAGCGTCCGTTGCTCGCGCGTGAGCCGGTGTAACTTTGGGCATGGCTGAGCCCGAATTCGGGACGTTCTTCGTGTCCGGGCCCAACGGAAATCCGCCCGAGATTCTCGCGCACCTCACCGCCCGATGATCGTGCACGCGGACGCGAGTTCGAGGCGATGTTCGCCCGCATCGAGGCCGGGTTGCGCGACGTGCTGTTCACCGCGCGGCCCGGTGTACGTCGGCGCCACCTCCGCCACAGGGTTCATGGAGATGGCGATCCGCAACCTCCGCCAGGGCGCGATCCTCTCTCTCGTCAACGGCGGATTCTCCGAGCGCTTCGCCGCGGTCGCCGAGTCGTGCGAGCGCGACGTCGATCGCGTGACGGTCGCCGCTGGGGCGAGACCTTCGACTTGAATGTCGTCGAGAGCGCGCTGCACCGCCGCGCGTACGCGGCGTTGACCGTTGCGCATTCGGAGACGTCCACCGGCGTTCTTACAGATGTCCGCGCGGTAGCGGAGCTCGCGCACCGGCACGGCGCGATGGCGATCGTCGACAGCGTCTCCGGCGCCGGCGGCGCCGAGTTGATGGTGGATGCGTGGGAGCTGGATTTCGTGCTGACCGGATCGCGCAAAGCGCTCGCGCTTCCGCCGGCCTCGCATTCGCCGTCGCGTCGCCCGACTACGTCCAGCGCGCCGCTTCCGTGCGCGATCGAGGCTTCTACTTCGACGTGTTGCAGTACGAGAAGTTCGCGAACACAAACCAGACGCCCAGCACCCCGGCGACGTCGTTGCTGTACGCGCTCGAGGCGCAGATGAGATCGGGCGCGAGGGGATCGAACGACGCTGGGAGCGACACCTGGCGATGCGCGACGCGACGATCGACTGGGTCGAGGGGGTGGCGCGACGGCGCGGGTTCGATCTCGGCATCGTTGCGCCGGAGGGCGCGCGATCGCCGACGGGTCTCAGTGATCTCCTGCCGACAGGCATGCACGGGCCGGAGATGATCGACGCCGTCAAGGCGCGCGGATTCACGAATCGGCAGCGGATACGGCCAGCTGCGCGACGCGACGTCTCGTTCGGACATATGGGCGACCACTCGGTCGCGGCGTCGAACGTGCTGCGCGAATTCGAGGACGCGATCGTGGGAAATGCGAAACGGCGCCGGTTCGTGCGCGTCTAGCGGGTAAGACCCGACGGCCGGCGGTCCGAAGCGGTATAGAAAAGGTCTCGGCTCGCCATGGCCTCATGCATCCCACCGAAAACAGACCCTCAGGCAGCACCGCCTTCGCGTTCACCGCGATCGCCGCTTCGATCGCCGTGGGCGTGCGCAACGACTTCGCCTACGACGACATTCTGGTCATCCTCCACGACCATCGTATCGTCCACGTGGGGCGTTGGCTCGAGTTTCTGACGACCCCATACTAGGCAGGCCCGCATTCGCCCGACCTGTATTCGGCGTGTCGCTTCTCTCTCCCTCGCGTTCCAGTACGTGATCGGGGCGGGAGGGCACCGCCGGCGATGCTGGTCAGCATCTCATGTGTATGCGCTGGCCGCGCTGCTCGTATTCGCGCTCGCGTCGAGAGTCATGTCGCGGCGGGCGTCCTCTTCGCGGCGCACCCGGTTCACGTCGAAGCGGTGGTGCAGGGAGTGAACCAGGGAGAGCTGCTCGTCGCGATCTTCTCACTCGTCGCGGTCTGCCGCTACGTCGACGCGCGCCGTGCCGGATCGCTCGGCGCCCGCGATCGGCGCGTACTCGCGGCGCTCTACTTGCTCGCCATTCTCACGAAGGAGAACGCGTTCGTTCTCCCGGGACTTTTCGTCGCCGCCGAGCTGTTTCTCGTTCGCGACAAGCCGCTCGCTGAGCGAGTCAGCGCTCTCTGGCGCGGATACGCGATGCTCGGCGCGATCGCCGTCGTGCTGGTTGGGGTTCGCGCCCTGTTCTCGCCGGCCGCGTCGTCGGTGCGTTCACAGCCGAGGCGCTCGTCGGGGTGTAGCTTGGCGGTCGGATGCTGACGATACTTCAGGTCGTGCCGAAGCGGCTTCCGGCTGCTCCTGCTGCCCGCCCACCTCCAGATCGACTACTCGCCGAACGAAATCGTGGCATCGGCGGGCATGGGCTTGCACGAGTGGGTCGGCCTCGCGCTGATCGTCGCGCCCTCGTCGCGATCGTCGCCGTGAGACGGCGCGCTCCGGGTGCTGAGCTTCGGACTCTCGCGGCGCGCCGTGGCGCTCTTTCCGGTGAGCAACGTCGTCCGACCGCAGCATCGTGCTCTCGCCGAGCGGACGCTGTTCCTCCCGAGCGTCGGCATGGTCATTGCGGTGCGCCTGCGGGGCCGCCCTTCTCGCGCGGTGTTGCGCGGAGTCCAAAGGTGACGATGCGCGCCCTCGCCGCTGCACCCCCGCCGCCGTTCTCGCGATCCTCGGTGTGGGGCGCAGCGCTGTGCGCCACGCGCATTGGCGAAACGCCGCGCACATCTGACATCCGCGAGCGCGCACGACGCCCCGTGGTCTGCGCGTGCAGCAGGCAAAGGCCGGCGGCGGCCGCCGACGCCAAGGCATTCGATCAGTTCCTCCCCGGTGCGCCGGAAACGTGGCGCGTGCACTACCAGCTCGGGCATATTGCTTCGCACGATGGAGGAGGATTCCGCGGCGACGTCGCAGCTGCGCCTCAGCCTCGAGCAGCAGGCGCATCAGCCCGACGCGGCGAGGGAGCTGGCCGAAACGCTCGTCGAGGAGGGGCATCAGCGCGACGCGAAGGTCGTGGTGAGCGACGAGATCGCGGCGGGCGATTCGAGTCAATCGTTCGGTGAGGATCTGCTGCACGGCGGATAGCGCGCAGGCGGCGTCCGCACCGCCGGGCAGCGTCAGCCTACACCTTCACTAATCAGCCCTTCGCGCGGCGCGCCAACGCGCACGAGTTCATCGAGCGGCTGCCGGAGCTGTACGACACGTTCATCGGCGAACGTGGCGTCAAGCTCTCCGGCGGACAGTGCCAGCGTCTCGCGATCGCGCGCGCGATCCTCGCGTCACCCCAGATCCTGATCCTCGACGAGGCGACGAGCAACCTCGACACCGAGAGCGAGCAACTCATTCAGGAGTCGATGGGGACGCTGCTCGCCGGACGCACGACGTTCGTCATCGCGCACCGGTTGTCCACCGTCCGGCGCGCCAATCTGATTCTGTTGATGGACGACGGCCGCGTCATCGAGCGCGGCACGCACATCGAATTGATGGAGGCGCGCGGCGCCTACTGCCAAATGGTCCGCCGCCAGATGGACGCGCCGGGCGAAGGGCTGATTAGTGAAGGTGTAGGCTGACGCTGCCCGGCGGTGCGGACGCCGCCTGCGCGCTATCCGCCGTGCGGCCGATCCTCACGAACGATTGACTCGAATCGCCCGCCGCGATCTCGTCGCTCACCACGACCTTCGCGTCGGCGTAGTGCCCTTCCTCGACGAGCGTTTCGGCCAGCTCCCTCGCCGCGTCGGGCTGATGCGCCTGCTGCTCGAGGCTGAGGCGCAGCTGCGACGTCGCCGCGGAATCTCCTCCATCGTGCGAAGCAAGATGCCGAGCTGGTAGTGCACGCGCCACGTTTCCGGCGCACCGGGGAGGAACTGATCGAATGCCTTGGTGAGGTCGGCGGCCGCCGCGGCCTTTGCCTGCTGCACGCGCAAGCTCCGCGGGGCGTTGTGCGCGCTCACGATCCAGATGTGCGCGGCGTTTCGCCAATCACGGTGGCGCACAGCGCTGCGCCCCGCACACCGAGGATCGCGAGAACGGCACAAATATGCCGCGGCGAGGGCGCGCATCGTCACCTTTGGACTCCGCGCGAACGCCGGCGCGAGAAGGGCGGCCCCGCAGGCACACCGCGATGACCATGCGCCGACGCTCGGGAGGAACAGCGTCCGCTCGGCGAGCACGATGCTCGTCGGGACGATGTTGCTCACCGGAAAGAGCGCCACGGCGCACCACGAGAGTCCGAAGCTCACACCCGGAGCGCGCCGTCTCGCCGCGACGATCGCGACGACGGTCGCGACGATCAGCGCGAGGCCGACCCACTCGTGCGGGCCCATGCCCGTCGATGCCACGATTTCGTTCGGCGAGTAGTCGATCTGAGGTGGGCGGGCCACAGGAGCAGCCGGAACCACTTCGGCACGACCTGCAGCGTCGTCAGCATCCGACCGCCGAGGCTCGCACCGACGAGCGCCTCGGCTGTGAACGCACCGACGACGCGGCCGGCGAGAACGAGGGTGCGAACCCCTACCAGCAGACGGCGATCGCGCCGAGCATCGCGTATCCGCGCCAGAGAGCGCTGACTTGCTTCGCGAACGGCTCGTCGCGAACGAGAACAGCTCGGCGGCGACGAAAAGTCCCGGGAGGACGAACGCGTTCTCTTTCGTGAGAATGGCGAGCAAGTAGAGCGCCGCGAGTACGCACCAATCGCGGGCGCCGAGCGGTCCGGCACGGCGCGCGTCGACGTAGCGGCAGACCGCGACGAGTGAGAGATCGCGACGAGCAGCTTTCCCTGGTTCACTCCCTGCACCACCGCTTCGACGTGAACCGGGTGCGCCGCGAAGAGGACGCCCGCGGCGAGCGCCGCGCCGCGCGACATGACTCTCGACGCGAGCGCGAATACGAGCAGCGCGGCCAGCGCGTACAGCATGATGCTGACGAGTCGAAAGACCAGCGGCCCTCCCGCCCCGATCACGTATTGGAGCGCGAGGGAGAGAGAAGCGATCGGCCGATACAGGTCGGGCGAGTGCGGGGCCGCCCAGTATGGGTCGTCAGAAATTCGAGCCAACGCCCCACGTCGACGATGCGATCGTCGTGGAGGATGACGAGAATGTCGTCGTAGGCGAAGTCGTTGCGCACGCCGGCGATCGAAGCGGCGATCGCGGTGAACGCGACGAGGAGGCGGTGCTGCCTGAGGGTCTGTTTTTCGGTGGGATGCATGAGGCCATGGCGAGCCGGACCTTTCTATACCGCTTCGGACCGCGGGCCGTTGGGTCTTACTCGCTAGACGCGCACGAGCCGGCGCCGTTCGGCCGTTTCCACGATCGCGTCCTCGAATTCGCGCAGGCACGCCTCGACGCCCTCGACCGAGTGATCGCCCATGTGGCCGATGCGTACCGTCGTCTCGCTCAACTGGCCGTAGCCGCCGCCGATCGTGAAGCCGCGCGCCTTGACGGCGTCGATCATCTCCGGTCCGCGCATGCCGTTCGGCAGGGAGATCACTGTGACCGTCGGCGAGCGCGCGCCCTCCGGCGCGACGACGCCGAGGTCGAATCCGCGCCGTCGCGAGACGCCCTCGACCCATTCGATCGTCGCGTCGCGCATCGCTAGGTGTCGCTCCCAGCGACGTTCGATCCCCTCGCGCCCGATGTCCCCCATCTGCGCCTCGAGCGCGTACAGCAGCGACGTCGCCGGCGTGCTCGGCGTCTGGTTGTGTTCGCGAACTTCTCGTACTGCAACACGTCGAAGTAGAAGCCGCGATCGCGCACGGACGCGGCGCGCGCGACGTAGTCGGGCGACGCGACGGCGAACGCGAGGCCGGCGGGAAGCGCGAGCGCCTTCTGCGATCCGGTCAGCACGAAGTCGAGCTCCCACGCATCGACCATCAACTCGGCGCCGCCCGCGCCGGAGACGCTGTCGACGATCGCCATCGCGCCGTGCCGGTGCGCGAGCTCCGCGACCGCGCGCACGTCGGTCAGCACGCCGGTCGACGTCTCCGAGTGCGCGACGGTCACCGCGGCGTACTGCGCGGCGGTGCAGCGCGCTCTCGACGACATTCACGTCGAAGGTCTCGCCCCACGGCACCGCCACGCGCTCGACGTCGCGCTCGCACGACTCGGCGACCGCGGCAAAGCGCTCGGAGAAGCCGCCGTTGACGAGCGAGAGGATCGCGCCCTCGCGGAGGTTGCGGATCGCCATCTCCATGAACCCCGTCGCGGACGTGGCGCCGACGTACACCGGGCGCGCGGTGAGCAGCACGTCGCGCAACCCGGCCTCGATGCGCGCGAACATCGCCTCGAACTCGCGTCCGCGATGCCCGATGATCGGGCGCGTGAGCTGCGCGAGAATCTCGGGGCGGATTTCCGTCGGGCCCGGAACGAAGAACGTGCCGAAGTCGGGCTCAGCCATGCGGAAAGTTACACCGGCTCTCGCGCGAGCAACGGACGCTATCGGCGGGTGAGCACGCGTCCGGCGAACACTCGGCGAAGCGTCCTTCGTCGATGGTCGGCGTTCCGTTCACGAGGACGTATCGCACTCCGGCCGCGAGCAGCGTCGGCTGCTCGTACGTGGAGCGGTCGGCGAACGTCGTTCGGTCGAACACGACGACGTCGGCGAACGTGCCCGGCGCGAGTCGGCCGCGCTCCTTGAAGCCGAGGATCTGCGCCGTCTCCGCGCTGCTCCGCTGCACGGCCGCGGCAGCGTGAGCACGTGCTTCGTGCTCGACGTACTCGTGGAAGAGCTTCGGGAACGTGCCGTACTTGCGCGGGTGGCCGTCGCTGCCGTCTGAGCCGGTGACGACGAAGTCCTGCTTCATGAAGTTCTCGATGTCCTTCTCGTTCATGTTGAACGACGCGACGCCGGGATCCGCCGGTGAGGATGATCGCGAGCGCCGCCTCGACCGGCGTCGTGTTGCGCGCGCTGCGCGATCTCGTCGAGACGTTTGCCGAGCAAACTGGTGTCGCGCGTCGAGGTGATGAGCAGCGAATGCGCGCCATCCGCCGCGGCGCAGGTTCTCCTCCATTTCGGCGACGAGCCGCGCGCGCGTCGCTGGGTCCTGCGACGCGCGCGCGCAGCGAATCGCGTCCGCCCGCCTCGGCCCAGCGCGGCAGAAGCGACGCGCCGACGCTCGTGCCGGACGCCGTGTACGGATACTGGCTCGGCCGTGACGTCGACGCCGCGACGCGCGCGCGCTTCCTGATGATGCCGATCACGCGTGTCGCTCTGGCCCCAGACGTCGGCGCCGAGCGCCTTGATGTGCGAGATGTGGATCGGAATGTGCGCCTCGCGGCCGATGCGAATCGCTTCGTTCACCGCGCCGATCGAGCCCGATGGTGTACGAGCTCTCGTCGCGCAGGTGCGAGTCGTAGATACCGCCCTTCGCCGCCGCGATCTTGGCGAGCTCGATCACCTCTTCGGTCGATGCGTAGCTGCCCGGCGCGTAGTAGAGACCCGTCGACATGCCGATCGCGCCTTCGTCCATGCCGCGCGCGACGATCGCGCGCATCGAATCGACCTGCGCGGGCGTCGGCGCCGACGCGGACATCCCGAGCACCGCGCCGCGCACCGAGCCCTGCCCGATGTACACGGCCGCGTTCGTGCCGATGCCGCTCTTGCGCCATCCGTCGAGCGTGCGCCCGATGTCGATCGGTCCGCCGCCGTCGTTGTTCGTGATGACGGTCGTGACGCCCTGCATGAGATACGCGAGGTTGGCGTGTCCGCTCCGGCGATCGACAGGTCGGCCTGCGTGTGCGTGTGCGGATCGATGAATCCCGGCGCGACGATGAGCCCCGTCGCGTCGATCGTTCGCGCCGCCGTGACACGACTCGCCGCCGCGTCGCCGACGAACGCGATGCGATCGCCCGTGACGCCGACATCGGCCCGCCGCGCGGCGCGCCGGTCCCGTCGACGACCGTGCCGCCGCGAATCAGAATGTCGACGCGCTGCTGCGCGCCGAGCAGCGCGGGCAATAGCACGGCGAGAGCCGCGACGGCCGAGCGTATGCGAGTGATTTTCACGCGTAGACGATGCCGCGCTTCCCGTCGGTGCGCGAGTGGCTGGACGCGGCCCTCAGCCGAGAGCCGAGTCAGTCTTGAATTCGGTAGCCCGTCTTCCGAACAGTGAGAATGTGGCGCGGCTCCGCCGCGTTCTCCTCGAGCTTGCGCCGCAGCTCGGCGACGTGGGTGTCGACAGTGCGGCTGTACACTTCGCCCGAATAGCCCCACACCTCCTCGAGCAACTCGGTCCGCGACGCGACCTGCCCGCGCCGCTGGAGCAGCGCGATCAGCAGGTCGTACTCCTTCGGGCGCAGCGCGACGGCGCTCCCCGCGCGCTGCACGGTGTGCGTGCGCGGATCGACCTGGACGTCGCCGAAGGAGACCGGCGCGGCGAGCTTTGCCCCCGACCCGGCTGCCGACGCCCGCCGCAGCAGCGCGTCGACGCGCGCCAACAGCTCGAGAAGGCCGAACGGCTTGGCGACGTAGTCGTCCGCGCCGAGGCGAAAGCCGAGCACTTTGTCCGCCTCCTCGCCGCGAGCGCTGAGGATGAGGACCGGCGAATCGATCCCCTCCTCGCGCATGCGTGGCGAGCACGCGGTAGCCGTCGACACCGGGCAGCATGAGATCGAGAATGACCAAGTCCGGCGTCGACGATCGCGCCAGCGACAGCCCCGCTTGTCCGTCCGCCGCGACCGAAACCTCGTAGCCCTCGATCTCGAGGTTGTTGCGCAGTCCCGTCGCCAGGTTGCGGTTGTCTTCGATGACGAGGACGCGCGTCACGGGTGGACGGACGGCAGTTTGGATGACTGCGTGCCCGCGCCGTTCGCCGGTCCACCGGTCCGCCCGTCCACCTGTCCACCCGGTGCTCATCCGTGAACCCGGCCGCACGTGGCGCCGCGTTCAATTCGATCACGACGCGCGCCCCCTTACGCGGCGCGTCTTCGATCCACGTGTCGCCGCCGTGCAACCGCGCGAGCTCGCGGACGACGTAGAGGCCGATCCCGCTCCCGGCGACGGCGGAGTTCGCGTGGCGATCGAGCCGGTAGAACGACGTCCACACGCGCTCTCGGTCGCGCTCGGGAATTCCCTCCCCTTCGTCGTCGATCCAGACTCGCACGCGATCGCCGCGGGCCACGGTGCCGACGGTGACGGTCTGCGGACGACCGCCGTACTTCACCGCGTTGTCCAGCAAGTTGAGCACCATCTGCCGCAGCGCGTCGCGGTCGGCCATCGCGAAAACGTCGGGCGCGAAGTCGGTCGCCAGACGAACGTCCGCCGACGCCGCGAGCGGCATCCAATCGTCGACGATCTCTTGCACCGCGTGATTCAGGTCGATCGGCTCGGGACCCAGGCGCGTCATCTGCCGCTCGGCGCGCGAGAAGTGCAGGATGTTCTCGACGAGGTGCATCAACCGGCGGCCTTCCTGCACGATCACGCCGGTCGCGGCGCGACGCTCGTCGTCGGTGCGCACGCGGCCGAGGTTGAGCGTCTCGGCGAAGAGCATGATCTGCGAGAGCGGCGTGCGCAGCTCGTGCGAGACGCTGGAGATGAAATCCGAGCGCAGCCGCGACAGCTCGTGCTCGCGCCGAAGCTGCAGCACCGTCAACAGCACCATCGCCGCCGTCAGCGTGAGAAGTCCGACGAGAATCGGCACACGCGACTCGGGGAGCGCGCCGAGGGCGAGCAGCTCGACAGCGCGCGGGCGAATCGCCGCGTGCACGGTGAGCCCGCCCACCTGCTCGAAGCGTGACGTTGGCCGAATAGGGCGATGCCGCGGCGCCGCCGCGCGATTGGAACACGGGACGGCCGCCGGGATCGAAGACACTGATCGAGAGGATCGAATCGTTCGGCGCACCGCCGGTGGCGGACACGGGGAGCAGCGCCCGCCTGGCGACGACGTCGGCGATCATCGACTCGCCGACGGGGTTGGCGCACGCGCGAATGCCGTAGGCAGCGATCGGTGCACGGTGCTCCGCGTATTTCACCGAATACGCGATGGCGATCGGACGTTTCATTGGGGAGCGTGGCGAGTATGACCGCGTAGTTCCAGTCGGGTTGGTAGACGCTGCGCCACGTGGCTGGCGATCGTGTCGGCGAGCCACCGACGCATCGCGTTCGAGACGTTCGCTCCCGCGGTCGCCAGCGATCCGTCGCGAAAGTCGATTCGGAAGTAGAATCGCGAAGAGTCCGCGCCCGCCGGACACCGCAGGACGCCGTCGGCGCTCGAGGTCAGGACGCTAGGCCCGGGAATCAGTTCGTACGGCGTCGTCGCGCGGGAGCGTGTGATCGGCGCCAGCGCGGCACCGAGCGTGGTTTGCAGCTCGTCGTTCACGCCGGCGACCAACTCCCATGCCGCGACGGCGGCGTAGTCGTGCAGGGCCCGCTCTGCCGTGGCGCGGTGCGATGCCGCCGCCTCGTACGCCTCGTAGGCGAGCATCGTGGCGAGCACCAGCGTGCACGCCAGCAACGACGCGAGGAGAAGCGTTCGCGACCGCTGACCGCGCGGTCGATGAGGGGCGAGATCCGGCGAAGCCATCACTCGCAATCTGCCGGTCGGCGCGCACGTACGGCAACGGGATGTGTCGGTCGATTGCGCGCCTTCTGACACGCTTCGGACAAACAGCGGTCGTCGAGCCGAGCGCGGAGGGCGGCCGGGGCCGGTGACGCGCTAGGCGCGCGCGACCCGGAGCACTTCGTCGAGCGTCGTGACGCCCTCGCGGGCGGCGCGGACGCCGTCGTCGAGCAGCGTACGCATGCCCTTGGCGACGGCCATCGCGCGCAACTCCTCCGACCCGCGGCGCCGTTGGATCTCGAGCCGCAGCTCGTTGTCCATGACCAGCAGCTCGTACACGCCGGTGCGTCCGCGATACCCGGTGCCGCGGCACTCCGGGCACCCGGCTCCCTTCCACACGCGCGTGAGGCCGAGCGCTTCGACGTCGAGCCTGCGAGCGGCGGCCTTGTCGGGCCGCGTCTCGGTCTTGCAGTTCGCGCAGATCACGCGCACCAGCCGCTGCGCGAGCACGGCGTCGACAGTGCTGGCGACGAGGTACGCGGCGACATCGAGGTCGAGCAGACGCGTGAGCGCCGTCGGCGCGTCGTTCGTGTGCAGCGTCGACAGCACGAGGTGTCCCGTGAGCGCCGCCTGCGTGGCGATCTGCGCCGTTTCGGCGTCGCGAATCTCGCCGACGAGGATGATGTCCGGGTCCTGTCGCAGCAGCGAGCGGAGCGCGCGCGGCGAACGTCACACCGACCTTTTCGTTCACCGGCACCTGCGGAACGCCCGACCAGCTCGTACTCGACCGGGTCCTCGACCGTGAGAATCTTCTCACGCCCGGTGCGGATCATCTCGATCGCGCCGTACAGCGTCGTGGTCTTGCCGGACCCCGTCGGTCCCGTGACGAGCACGATTCCGTGCGGGCGCGACACGACTTCCGTGAACAGCTCGAGGGTGTCCGCCGCCATTCCGAGCTCGGCGAGCGAAATGCGTCCGCGCTCCTTGTCGAGCAGTCGCAGCACGACGCTCTCGCCGCGCAGCGTCGGAACCGTCGAGACGCGCACGTCCACCTGGCGGTTCTGCAGCCGCAGCCGGATGCGTCCGTCCTGCGGCAGGCGCCGCTCGGCGATGTCCAGCTCGGCCATGATCTTCAACCGGCTGATGATCGCCGCCGTGAGGTGCACGGGCGGCGACGGCGCGGGCTGCAAGACGCCGTCGACACGGTAGCGCACGCGCAGTCCGTCCTGGTACGACTCGAGATGGACGTCCGACGCGCGCGCGTCGAGCGCTTCGATGAGCAGCAGGTTCACGAGGCGGACGACCGGCGCCTCGTTCGCCAGGTGCAGCAGGTCGTCGAGCGGGATCTCGTCGACGTCGACGACCTGGGCCTCGCCCGACATGCCGGCGATGAGCCCCTCGGCGGTCGCGGCCTCGGGCGCGTAGACGCGTTTGATCGCGGTCCGGAGATCGTGCTCGGCGAAGCGCGCCAGCGACACGTGCGCGCCGAAGATCAATCGCAAATCGTCCAGCGCCAGCGGCTCGACGCGGTCGAGCCACGTCCCGACCGTCAGCTCGTCGTCGCCGAGGCGAACGGGCAGCACGCCGTACTGCTCCAGCCAATCGGCGGACAGCACGGTGGTGAGCCGCTCGACCTCGAGCAGCTCCGTCGCCGAGTGTTCGGTCTCGGGACGATCAGCTATCGCCATCGCGGCGCGCTCGGCGGCTTGGGCGCCGCCAGCGTGTCGACCGGCGGCGGCGTGGGCGCGGGTGTGGAGTCCGGAGACGCCGGCGGACGACGGCGAAGCCGCGTGAGCGAGTCGGCTTGCTGCTTGACGGAGTCGGCCGGCGGCTTGGCGCCCGGCACGATCGGCTTCGTCTGCATGTTGAGCGTGTCGGGCTTCGGCTGGATGTGCGGACCGATGTTCACTTGCTTGAGCAAGGTCGCTGCCCTCCCGCACCGCGTCGCGCAGCTTGTCGATGTCGTCGTCGCTCGAAATGATGTGCGGCGTGAGGAAGAGGAACAGCTCCGTCGTCGCGTCGCTCTTGGAGTAGTTGCCGAACAGCAGTGCGCCGATGAATGGAATCCGGCTGATGAACGGCAGGCCGGACTGGTTGTTCTGGCGCGTGTTGTCGGCCAAGCCGCCGATCACGGTCGTCTGTCCGTCGCGAATGAAGATCTGCGTCGTCGCCTCGCGCTTGTCGATCACCGGCGCGTCGAATTCGACTTCGTTCGTGGCGCTGTTGTCGGTCTGCGACACCTGCAGATTGACATATCCGTCCGGGTTGATCGTCGGCGTGATGGTGAGCGTGGTGCCGACGTCGATGTACTGCACGGTCTGCACGCGCCCTGTCGGATCGTTGGGCACGGTCTGCGAGATCTGCACGAAGGGCCGCGACGACCCCACGTTCAGCACGGCCTGGCGATTGTTCTGCGCGATGATGACCGGCAGCGACAGCACTCGCACGTCGCCTCGTTGCTCGAGCGCGTTGAGCGCGACGTCGTAGCTGACGGCGCCGTGCCCGCCCGTGAGCTCGGCGATCAGGTCGAGCGCGCTGGACTGCGACGGCCCGGTGATCGAGGCGCGTGTTGCCCGTCTTGTTGTCGCGCTTCGAGACGCCCGACACGCCAAAGTCGATCGATCGGTTCCGCTGCACCTCGGCGATCGTGACTTCGATCAGCACTTGCAGCGGCCGCAGATCCACCCCGCCGATAATCTGTTGTAGCAGCGCCCAATCCGTGTCGGTCGCGCGGACGAGCAGCGAGTTGCTCGACTCTTCGGCGATGATGCGAATGTCGCCCGCCTGCGACGACAGCCCGCCGGACGCCGACTGCAACGCCGTCGCGAGCGCGTTGGCCACCGCGTTGTTCGCGATACCGGCGTTTCCGGGATTGTTGTTGTTGTCGCCGACGCCGCCACCCGCGGCGCCGAAGTTCCGCGGCCGCCTCGGCCCGCCCCGCCGCCGCCGACACCCGTGACGGGCGTCGCGATGTTGTTCGGCGGCGTCGAGAACGTCGTGAAGCCGCCGTTGGCGTTCGGAATTGTCACGGTGTTTCCGCGTCCACCGAACGTCGAGTTGTAGCCCGTGAACAGATTCGACAGCACCGGCGCCAACTGCACCGCGCTCGCGTGTCGCAGGCGGTAGGTGAACACGTGCATCTGCTGCGCCTGATTCTGCTGTGCCAGTTGTTGCGCCAGGAGCTGCTGGGGCGTGGGCTGCTGCCTCACCGGTTCCGGAGTGGGACCCGAGATCTGAATCAGCGACGGGCCTTCCGTCACCTTCAGGCCATTCGACTCGGCGACCGTCTTGAGCAGCTCGACCATACCCTCGCGCGTGACCGGACGGCCCATGTGCACGGTCGTCTTCTGCGCCGGGATGTTGGTGAGCGACACGTTGATTTCGCCGGCCGCGGCCAGCGCGTCGAGCACGACCTTGAGATCCTGATCCTGGAAGTCCAGCGAGACGGCCGCCGCCTTCTTCGACGTGTCCGGCTTGGCGGTCTGACGTGCGGGCGGTTTCTGGCCGCCGGCTCCGCCCCGCTGAGCGCGCACGATGCGGGGCGCCGCCGTTACGGCGCCGGCGACGGCGCACGCGATGAGTACCCTTTCGATGGTGTGCATTTGGTCAGGATCCTGGCTTCGGCACGACGAGATCGGCTCGTCCACCCGATGAGTTGATTATCGTCACTTTGCCTCGGTCGATCGCCCTAACGACCCACTCGCCGATCTTGTCGCCCACGTGCACGAGGGTCGGCCGGTCCTCACCCAATTGCAGGGTCGCGAAGCTCTTCCCGTCGTTCGCGACAGCCGTTCCGAGCACGACGGGCTTCGGCGGCTCGGCGGCTTGCTTCACCTCGGCCGACTTCTCGCCGGGCAGCCGATACGGGGCCGACGGCGCGCTGCGGTCCGACGCGAAGAGATCGCTCTCGACGGCGGCTTGCACGTCGGCCGGCCCTGGCGGAACCGCTCGCTTGATCGGCTCCGCGCCGTTCGCCGACGGCGGCGTTTCCGGCAGCGGGTCCGCCCGAACGGCGTGAACGAGAGTCCAAGCAAGCGTGGCGATCGAGACGAGGAGCAGCACGATCGCGCCCCGCATCGCCGGCGTCTCGAGCCAACCCCGAACGTCGCTCGTCATCGGCGCGAGCCTCCGTCCGAAGCCGGCAACACGGCTACTGTGTGCGCCGCGCTATCCCTGGACGCGGTCGCCGACTCCGGCACCGCGAATCCCGAGATCGTGGCGGCAATCGAGAGCACTTCCATGTCGGTGTCGCCCGCTCTTCCCGACCGCGTGATGTCGAGCCGATCGACGCGCACGAGCTTGTCGCCGCGCTCGAGCGCCTGCAAAAAGAGCAACGTCCCGAGCAGGTCTGACTCGGCGCGAATCTCGACGCGCAACGTTCGTATCCCGCTCGGCATGGGCGCGGCCGGGCGAGTGCCCGCGTCCTGGAGGAACACGCGCGTCTTCCGCGCGACGTCTCCGAGGTACGATGCAAGCTCGGCACTCGCCATCACGTCGTCTTTTCCCTCGAAGAGTCGCGACCTGGTGTTCTGCATCGCCGAATCAGCCGCGCGGCGCAGCTCCGGATTCCGGCGCGACTCGGCGACCGCCGCGCGCTCGCGACCGAGCGTAGCGCGCTCCGCGACCAACTGGTCCTGCGCGTCGGCCAGCGCGGCGCGATACGGACGCACGACGTAGAGCGCGGACAGCGAGACGATCGTGATCACCGCGCCTAGCGTCACCGTCCGGCGCTCGCGCGCGCTCAGGGTGCTCCACTTCATCGGCGCACCTCTCCACCGCGCGTCGCCGGCGTTCGCGTCGCGTTGGACGCTGGCGCGGTTTGCGACGCACGGACGGACTCGACACGCGCCGCGATCGTGAAGTGCTCGAGCGCCGGTCCGTCTTCCTGATTCTCGCGCCGCACGGGCGCGGCGGACTTCACGTCGATGAAACCGCGCGTCCGCTCGAGCGCGTCGAACACGCGCGCGGCGTGACCGGCAAGTCCGTCGACGATGAGCGAATCCTGACGGGCGCGAATCGCCGTCAGATAGGCCTCCTCGGGCACCGACTGGCTCAACGTCGCGATGACCGACGACCACCGTGGAGACCCCGACTCGATCTGACTCAGCGTCACGAGGTGCTTGTAGGTGGCGTCGACCGTCGTACGGCCGACCATCGTCTCGGCGAGCTGCGGGCGCAGCGCTTCACGCTCGGCGCGCACCTCGGCGAGTTGGTGGCGCACGCCCCACAGCTCGATCCCCGCTGACGCAATGAACAACACGAGCGCCGCCGCGGCGACGATCCACGCCGCCTTCCGCGCGCCGGCTTGCTCCAGCGCGAGAGAGTCCTCGCCGCGGAGCTTGGGGCCGGCGTCGCTGCCGGCGAATCGCGCGGCGAGAACGTCGGGGCGGTCTGACGCGCTGCCCGTGTCGCCGGCGCGCACCGCCGAGAGACCGAGCGACGCGAGCGCCGCGGCGAGATCTCGCGCAGGCCCGCTCGCGCCGAGCACGCCGACGCGCGCGCTCGGGCCGCCGATTGTATCGACGATCAACGCGGCGCTGGACGCTCCGGCGCGGAAGCGGCGCACGTCCGACAAGCGGCCGCCTTCGAATTGCAGTAGGTCCGTCCGATCGTCCTGCGCGACAAGCGCGTGCCCGCCCTGCTTCGCCAGCACGGGCCAGAGGGCGAACGCCGCGGCTGTCCACGCCGTCTCAGCCGGCGCGATCGCGTCGAGCGCCCATCCGGTCTGTTGCGCTGCGCCACGGATGGCGGCGATAAGCCGAGCCGGCGCAGCGGCGGCGACCACCGGCACGGGCGCGCGGCGCGGACGCCGCGCGGGCAACGACACGCCGACCACCTGCGGCCCGCGCGCCTGCACGAAGTAGCGCGACGCGTCTCGCGCGAGCGTTCGCTGGAGCTCGTCCGCCCGAAGCGGCGGGAGGTCGAGGCGCCGAACCTCGGTGAGCGGCGGCATCAGCGAGACGAGGAGCGTGCCGTTCTGCGCGCCCACGGCGCCTGCGCCGCCGAGCGCACGCGCCAACTCGGCGAGGGCGACGGCCAGCGACGGCCATCCGTTTGTTTCGCTCAGCGGCTCGAGTTGCACGCGCCACACGCCGTCGCCGGACCGAAGGTCCGGATGGACGGCCGTGAGCTCGTTCGCTGAGATCGCGACCATGACGCGCTGTGCGCGGCGCGCGCTGCTGTCGGCGCGAGGCTGGCTCACCATGCGCGCGTCACCATTTCTTGGTAGTGACGTCGGCCGTCGTGCCGCTGTTGCGGAGGACGGCGATCAACACCGTGGGCTGGGCCTGCGGACCGACGCGCGCGGTGATCGTGAGCTCGACCTGCGAGACGTTCACCTCGGTCCGCCCCTGTAGCGCGTTGACGGCGGCGGTGCTGGCCAGTTGCCCCGGCAGCGGCCGCCCGCCGCGGGCAGGCGACGAAAAGATCTGAGCGACGCTCGAGATTCGCCGACCCTGCGACCGGAGCTGCAGGATCTGGTTGAGCGTCGCATCGGTCATGCCCGGCAGCGAGCGAAGCACGGGCACCGGCGCGTCGTTGAGGTTGATCTGACCGGCACCGCGCGTCGTGAGGTACGGCGCGACTTGCGCGTAGATCTCCGGCGTCACTCCCATCACGTTCTGGAGATCGCTCACGTCGTTGAACAGCGTGTTCGCTGGGAGCGCGAGCATCCCGGCCTTGATGTAGTCGTCTCGCTCGGCGCCGCTCGGCCGTTTCACGCTGTCGGCGTCGCGCCAATCCATGATCGACTGCGAGAGCTGCGTCGATTTGCTGTAGTCGCTCAACAGGAAGCTGAAGAATTGCTGAAGCTCGGTCTCGGTCGCGGTGTTGATGTTCAGCTTCTCGCCGAGGTCGTGCGCTTGGATGCTGACCGGCGTGCTGTCGATCTGCACCGTTCCCGTGTAGAGCGAGTCGACGTCATACCAGGGATCGCTGGCGGCCAGACGCGTAATTGCAACGTTGCTGCTCGACGGCGCGACGCGGATCGCGTACTCGAGCTTCGCCTGTGCGTAGGCGAGCGCTCCGAGCGCCAGCGCGCGCTGCTGCCCGCGCTCGGATGCCATGATGCCGAGCGTGCGGCGCTCTCTGGCTTCCATGCTGAACTGCAGCGCGACGGCCGCGATGGCGACGACGAGCCAGAGTGCGGCGAGCAGCGCGACTCCGCGACGCGGTCTCATCGGGCCACCACCCGGCGGGCGTTGGCGATCGGGTAGATCATCGGCACCGAGAGAATCGGCGGCGCCGTATGGTGTTCGCCCGACAGCATCGTGATGCGCACGACGGTCGGCGTGATCGTCGCCGCCTCCGACGAGTGGTACCACCGGTGCGTGCGGTCGTCGAGGAACTCGACGTTCAGCGTGTCGATCGTCGAGTCGAGCATCTTGCGGACGATCGGCTGCTGCGCGTTCGGCTGGTACTCGATGGTGAGACCCTTCTCCGGCGTGTTGTTGTCCGCGTCGATGAACATCCTGATGCGGACGATGCTGAGGAGCGCCGGGTTCGCCGCGCTCGTCGTGAACGAGATCTCGTCCCCCGCGGCCTGCGCCGCGCTCACCGACGACGTGCTGTTGCTCATGCCCGGTGCCGCGGTCGTCGCCGCGCCGCGCGACAGTCCGCGCGGGCCGCCACCCTGCTGGATCTGCACCTGGCCCGTCGACAGCCACTGGCGGATCATCTCGCGCAGCGCGACAGCGCGCTCCGTCGAAACGGCCGCGTCGCGAATCACTTTCCGGTGGCTGATCAGCGACTCGAACGCGCCCGCGCCGGCGGCCGTCATCATGCTCGTGATCGCCAAGCCGATCACGAGCTCCATGAGCGTCATCCCTCGCCGCGCGCGCATCATTGGCGACTCGCCAGTCGAGGAGTGATGTAGCGATACGTCCGCACCAGATACGACCCGTTCGCCCAATTCACCGTGACGTGGATGTCGTACAGGCCATTCGGATCGGAAATCGGATTGGACGTCGTGGTCCACGTGTACCCGTCGAACGGCGCCGGGAATTTTCCCTTTGCCACCGAGTCGGGCAGCGACTGGAGCTCGACGTCCGTGAGCAGATCCATGAACTCGACACGCGAGGTCGCGAGCTCCTCGACCTCGATCGCGCGACGGGCGCGCTCGGCCACGCGCATCTCGCCGCCCGCGGCCTCGAGCGCCGCGACCGACGTCATCCCGACGATCGCGATCGCCGCGACCGCCTCGAGAAGCGTGATCCCTCGGCGCGACTTAGCGAGAATCCGCATGCGCCACTCCGCTCCAGGGGTCCACGCGTACGATGAGCGGGATCGTTCCGCCGTTGATCACCGCCGTGTCCGCGAACGCGGCGCCCGTCGGCTCGAACACGAATTGCAGGCGCGGCTGGTCTGTCTTGATCGACGCCGCCATGCCGAGGTCGAGCGTGCCTTGCGCGAGCGGCGCCATCCCGAATGCGCCGGCCGTGTCCACTTCGTAGCTCAACGTCTTTGGATCGAGACGGAGCGTCGCCGTGGCGTTGTACTGGATCGCCGCCTTTCGGGTGTCGCGGAGCAGGCCGATCATCGCGTCCGCGCCGCCGGGCGGCTGCTCCGTGCCGAATCGCGCGAGCGCCGGCGCCGCCAACGTCGCGGCGATGGCCATGATGAGCAGCACCATGGTCAGCTCCCACAGCGTGAAGCCCGTGCGCCGCTGCGCCCGTGTGGCCCGCGCGTTCGTCGGCGTCACTTGAACGAGTTGGCGTTGATGCCGTAGATCGCCTGGAGCAGCGACAGCGCGATGAACGCGACGATCACGCCGAACATCACGATCATCGCCGGCTCGGCGAGCGTGGCCAGCCGGTGCGTCGCGCGCTCGGTGCGCTCTTCGAAGATGTCGGCGGCCTTCATCAGGAACACGCGCAGCTGTCCCGCGTCCTCGCCGACGCCGACCAACTGCGCGAGCAGCTCGGGAAAGAGCGCGCTGTCGGCCAGCGCGGCGCGGAGCGAGCTGCCCTCGCGCACCCGCGTTCGGATGCGCGCGACGTCGTCGCGCGCGAGCGGATCGCCGATCGATTCGATCGTGTCGTCGAGCGCGGTGAGCAGCGGCGCGCCGCCGCCGAGCAGCACGCCGACGAGCCGGGCGAAACGCCCGGACAAGGCGTAGCGGCGCAGCGTCCGCACGCCGGGCAGCCCCAGCATGGTCGCCGACCACGCGCGGCGTCCGGCCTCGGTGTTCGTCGCCCACGCGGCGAACGCGGCGATGGCGAACGGAATGAGCAGCAACACCGGCCATGCGCGGTGCAACAGCGACGAGAACGCGAGCAGCGTCGCGGTGGAGCGCGGCAAGGTCGCGCCGCTCCCCTCGAGCAGCGTCACGAACCGCGGCAGCACGAAGAACAGAAGCACGGTGACGGCGATGGACCCCGCCGTCGCCAGCATGATCGGATAGATCGACGCCGAGAGGATGCGCCCTCGCAGCTTCTCGTCGCGGTCGAGCTGGTCGGCGAGGCGTGCGAACGCGGCGTCGAGATCGCCGCTCTTTTCGCCGGCGCGCACGAGTCCGACGTAGAGCGGAGAGAACAGCGCGCGATGTGCCGCCAGCGCGTTCGAGAGCGTTTCACCGCGCTCGACGCGTCCCTTCACTTCGCGGAGGGCGTCCTTCACGTCGCCGCTCGCCACGCCCGATGCCGCGTTCAGCGCTTGCGCGAGCGGCATGCCGACCGGGAGAAGAGCGGCCATCGCTCGCGTCATTTCCAGTACTTCGCGCCGCCGGCCGAGACGGAATCCGCGGCGGCCGCCGCCTTCGCCGTCCGCCGACTCGGCGACGTCGAGCACGAAGAGGCCGCGCGACTCGAGCGTACGCGTCAACGCTCCGGAGCTCACCGCCTGCGCGTGGCCGCGCAGTCGTTTCCCGGATCCGTCGACGGCTTGATACGCGAAGGTCGGCATTCTGCTCGGTCCGTGTCTACTTCCAGCTCGTGATGTCCGCGTCCTCGCCCTCGCCGCCGGGCTTGCCGTCGGCGCCGTAGGTCTGGAGGTCGTACCCCTGCTGATTCACCTGTCCTGGAGACAAGTACAGGTAGGCGTGCCCCCACGGATCGAGCGGAACCGGCTTCCGCAGGTACGGCGAGCGCCAGTTGTTCGGCGGGTCGACCGTCGGCTTTTCCCAGAGCGCGGCGAGCCCTTGCTCGGTCGTCGGGTATTGGCCGTTGTCGAGGCGGTATGCGTCGAGCGCGGCGCCGAGCATCTCGATCTGCGACTTGGCCGTGGCGCTCTTGGCCGCGCCGACGTGCTGGAAGATGTTCGGCGCGACAAGCGTGGCGAGGATCGCGATCACCACGATCACCACGAGGATCTCGATCAGGGTGAATCCGGCGCGGAGCCTGGATCGGCGTGGCGCGTGCTGCGCCTGGCGAGGCGAGAGTTTCATCGGACGTGGGTCGGCTGACTCGGTGAGCTCGTCGGAGCCGCTCGGGAACGCGCGGGACGAGGTGGACAGTTGGACACGAAACCAGGCGAAACGGTTTTCATCGCGCGACTTAGCACTAAATGAACGGATGACGACAGCGCTGAAGCCGTCGTTAAGCGCGCGCCTCCCGGTGCCCCGCCCCCCGTTTCTCTAACACGCGGGTGTTATGCGCAGTTTGTGCTTGGATTTACGAGCCGTGCAGGCGCCTGTCCATTGACGATCGGGGACGTTACGAGTTCCAATCGACAAGGGAGCCCAAGTAGATGCCCAGGCCGCGTCCCATTGACTTTCTAGGGGAAGGCTCACACATTCGCCTCACCTAGACTTTCTATGGGGCGGCGATGACGGAAACCAACGTCGAGGTTTTGCGCGGCACGCTCGATCTCCTCATCCTCAAGGCCGTGAGCTGGCGACCGACCCACGGCTACGCGGTCGCCCGATGGATCGAACAGGCAACGGCGGACGTGCTTCAGATCGAGGAAGGCTCGCTCTACCCCGCGCTCCACCGTCTCGAGGCACGCGGCTGGATCTCGGCGGAGTGGGGCGCGTCGGAAAACAATCGGCGCGCAAAGTTCTATACGCTCACGCCCAAGGGGCGGTCGCAACTCCGAGTCGAAGCCGCCACCTGGACGCGCTTCGCCCACGCTGTGTTCGCCGCGCTCGAAGCGCCGCCCGAGCCCGCGTGAGGAACGCCGGATGAGCACACCCGCGTGGCGACGCTACCTCCGGTTCTGGGGCTCGAACGTCCAAAGCGACGTCGACGAGGAGCTCCGATTTCACCTCGAAATGCGGGTCGCCGAATATACGGCGCGCGGCATGTCTCTGGCCGACGCGCGCCGCCTGGCCGAACGCCGCTTCGGCGACGAGCAGAGAGCCCGCGCCGAGTGCATCTCGATCGATGAGACCGCGGCGCGGGCGATGAGCCGCGGCGCGTCGATCGCGTCACTGGGCCAGGACGTCCGATACGCCGCGCGCCTGCTGCGGCGACAAGCGGCGACCGCGTCGCTTGCCGTGCTTTGCTTGGCGCTCGGTATCGGCGCGACGACAGCGATGTTCAGCGTCGCCGACGCGTTGCTGATTCGTCCGCTGCCTTTCGCGACCGGAGACCGGCTCTTCCTCGTCGCGACGACGCGCGACCGGGCACGCGACGCGGATGTCTCATCGTACCCGGACTATCTCGACTGGCGCACGAGGCAGCACTCATTCACCGAGCTGGCGGCGTTCGGGCAAACGAGCTTCTCGGTCGTGCTTGCACGTCCGGTGCGCGCGATCGGCGCCGTCGTCACCGCGAACTTCTTCCGCGCGCTGGGCGTGGTTCCCGAGCGGGGGCGCCTGTTCGCCGACGGCGAAGACCAGATCGAAGGACCGGCCATCGCCATCGTCTCTCATGGGTTCGCGGAGCGCGAGATGGGAGGAGTCGATCGCGCCGTGGGGTCCACCGTGTCGATTCGCGGAATTCCGCGCACTGTCGTGGGCGTCATCCCCGACGGACGCGCGATTCCGATCGGCGGCGAGCTGTGGACGCCGCTCCCTCGAGACCTGGATCGCTCGCTCTTGCCGGGTCGATCGAGCCTCACGCGCTCGAACCGCGGCCTCCAGGTGGTTGGATGGCTCGCGCCCAACGCAACGGTCGGTCAGGCGCGCGCGGAATTCGAATCGCTGGAAGCGGAGCTTGTCCGCGAGTATCCAGAGAACGACGCAGGTCTGACGACCAAGATCACCCCGATCCGCGATGTCTACGTCGGCTCGGCGCGCGCCACCCTGCTCGCCATGATCGCCGCGACGATTCTCGTGCTGCTTGTCTCGTGCGCCAACGTCGCGGGCATCCAGCTCGCGCGAGCCACGTCGCGCGTTCGCGAGATCGCCGTTCGCTCGGCGATTGGCGCCGGTCGCGGCCGCGTATTTCGTCAGCTGCTGACCGAGAGTGTGATGCTGGCGCTGGCCGGCGGCGTGCTTGGAACGGCGCTCGCCTATCGATTTTCCGAGTTCGCCGAGATCTCCGTGCTGGGGCAGTCGCCGCGATGGCTCATGCCGTCGCTCGACCTACGTGTTTTGTCCTTCGCCGTCGCGATCTCCATGCTCACCGGCATCGTGTTCGGCGTCGCGCCGGCGATGCGTCTCACGCGGGTCGATCCAGCCGACGCTCTGCGCGGTGGACGAAGCGCGCTCGGTCCGAGCCACGGCCGACTGCAGCAGATCTTCGTCGTCGTCCAACTCGCGCTGTCGATCGTGCTTGTCGTCGCCGCCGGATTGTCGATCGAGAGCGTGCGGCGTCTCGAGGAGCTGCCCCTCGGTTTCGACGAGCGCGGCGCGTTGATGTTCACCGCCATGTTGCAGACGCCGAGGTACGAGGTGGCGGGCGAGCGCGCGCGTTTCGCCGATGCTGTCATCGGACGAACCATCGCATTGCCCGGCGTGAGCGCCGCAGGTGCCACGTCGCTTCCGCCCTTCCGCTGTTGCTCACAATGGGCGCTCGCGATCGACGGGCAACCCAGGCCGGCGGACCAGAAACTCATGGTCCCCGGCAATTCGGTGACGCCCGGCTACTTCGATGCGATGGGGATCCCGCTGGTGCGCGGCCGAGCGTTCTCACAGGCGGATGCGGCCGATACGCCACCGGTCATGGTCGTCAACGAATCGTTCGCGCGGCGTTTCTGGCCCGACGGCGATGCGCTCGGCCGGCTCGTGCAGGATGGCAGCGACCACGCGACGATCGTCGGCATCGTGCGCGACGTGAAGATCACGCTGACCGAATCGCCCGGACCGCAGTTCTACCGCCCGCTGACCCAGAAGCCCATCACGACGCTCACGTTCGTCGTACGCGCACCCACCGGCGATCCGACGCGTTTCACGGGCGATCTGCGCCGCGTCGTCCATGAAATCGATCCGACGCTGCCGATCTACAACGTCACGACGGCGCACGACATGGTGGACCAGCAATTCGCCGGACGCAGAACCTTCGAGTCGCTGATGATCGTTTTCGGGTTCATCGCGCTCCTGCTGGCGACCATGGGCGTGTACGCGGTCACGTCGTTCTTCGTGTCGCAGCGAACGCAGGAATTGGGGTTGCGCGTCGCGTTGGGCGCGGATCCGGCGCGGCTGATCGCGCTCGTGCTTCGATCGAGCGCGGCAATGGCGATCGCCGGCGCGCTGGTCGGGCTCGCCGGCGCGTTCCTGGCGGCCCGCTGGCTGTCGCATACGCTCTACGGGGTCGGCACCGGGAACCCGGCGATCTATTTGGCGGCGGCGGGACTGCTTGCCGTAGGGACGCTGGCCGCTAGCATCGGCCCGGCAAACCGCGCCGCGCGCGCCGACCCGATGACGACGCTGCGCGTCGACTGACCCGCCGGGAATAATCCGGCGCGAACGAAGGTCTCCGTGTAAAACCACGGAGGCTTTCATCATGACCTCACATCGCGATCGCGATGCGGCGGAATTCGACACGCATGGCAACACCAGACCGACGGGCAGCAACTACATCACCAACGATCCGAGCGACGACGGCATCGATCGGCGCGGGTTCCTGCGCTGCATGGCGTGGGCAGGCACGGGCGTCGTTTGGGCCCTCGAGGGCGGACTTCCGCTTTCGATTCCGTTGAGCCGGATCGGCTCGCTCACCGAGCCGCAGAAGAAGAGCATCTTCTTCGCGCAGATCAGCGATAGCCACATCGGCTTCAGCAAGGAAGCGAACAAGGACGTCACCGCGACGCTGCAGGACGCCGTCGCCAAGCTGAACGCGCTGCCGCAGGCCCCGCGTTCGTGCTCCACACCGGCGACATCACGCAGCTCGCCAAGCCCGAGGAGTTCGACACCGCGCGACGAGGTGCTCAACGGCGTCAAGAGCGAGCGAGTCTTCTACGTGCCCGGCGAGCACGACGTCGCCACCGACAACGGCGCGTCGTATCTCCAGCGCTACGGCAAAGGAACGAAAGGCGGCGGGTGGTACAGCTTCGACCACAGCGGCGTGCACTTCGTCGGCCTCGTCAACGTGCTGAATCTCAAGGCCGGCGGACTCGGCTCGCTCGGCGCCGAGCAGCTCGAGTGGCTGAAGAGGGACGTCGTCACGTCTCGCCGCCAGCACGCCGATCGTGCTCTTCGCCCACGTGCCGCTGTGGACCGTGTACCCGGAATGGGGCTGGGGGACCGACGATTCCGAGCAGGCGCTCGCGCTGCTCAAGCGCTTCGGCTCGGTGACCGTGCTCAACGGCCACATCCACCAGATCATGCAGAAGGTCGAGGGGAACGTGTCGTTTCACACGGCGATGTCGACCGCGTTTCCGCAGCCGACGCCGGGCACTGCGCCGGCGCCCGGGCCGATGAAGGTCGACCCCGAGAAGCTCAAGAGCGTCCTCGGCATCGCCGACGTGACCTTCATTCCGGGGCGCAGCTCGCTCGCGATCGTCGACGCGACGCTGTCGGGGCAACCGCCGGCGTTCGACGAGGCCTCGCACGAAGCCATGATGGAACGCCAGACGAAACGCCGCAGCATCACGCTCGCCGACAACGAGATCGGCATCGACAACTTCAACTTCACGCCCGCCGGTTCTGACCGTGAAAGCCGGGCACGAAGGTCACCTGGATCAACAACGACGACGTGCCGCATCTGATCGTGAACGTGCAGCGCGCGTTCAGAGCAGTCGCCGGTGCTCGACACCGATCAGCGTTTCTCGACGACGCTCACCAACTGCCGGCACGTACGACTACTTCTGCTCGCTGCATCCGAAGATGCAGGGCAAGATCATCGTGCGGCGTTGAACGCCTTGACGAACTGTTCGAGCTCGGGGCGGTTGAGGTCTGACACCGCCTCGAGCGACAGCCCGTTGATGTGCCACCCGATCACGTTGTACCCGTTGCGCGTCGACTCCGACAGTCCGGTGCCGCCGCGTTCGCGCGTGTCCGGCCACGCGTACACGTCGATGAGATGTTGGCGACGGCCGTACACCACGACCGGCACCGCGCGCTGTTGCACGTAGTCAAGGCGCCCGCCGATCAGCGGAAATCCGATCGAGTCCAGGCTCGGCACGGGCGGCGACAGATCCACGCGGCCGTTGAACCACGGCTTCACGTTGTGCTGGTTCGTCGACGCCACGTCGGTGAGATGTCCCGGCATCAGCGCGCGGATGTGGCTCGACACGACCTCGTCGGTGAGTGAGCGGTCCGGTGCCACGCCGCGAACGAGCGCGAATGTCAGGATGCTGCTCGCGATCGCGACGCCGATACCGCCGAGCGCAAGGCGCCTCGCCGGGATCGTCGTCACCGAGGGTGCGTCCGGCGCCAGCGGGCCCGGTTGCGCGAGCGCGACTCGAATGCGCGCCTTGAGCACATCGGGTGCCTGGTATTTCACGAGCGTCTCTCCAATTCGCCGTGACGTCGCGACGAGCGACGCGTGTTCGTTGGCGCACTCCGGGCACGACGTGATGTGCTCACGCACGGTCGCCATGTCCTCGTTCGGCAGCTCGCCGTCGATGTACGCGTCGAGTAGCTCGCGACATTGAGCGCACGTCATGTCAGCCCGCCTCCTTCGCATCGTACCCCAAGGTGGCCGCCAACCGGCGGCGGGCTCTCGCCAGACGGGACATCACGGTCCCGATCGGGACGCCGACGACGTCGCTGATTTCGCGGTAGCTCAGTCCTTGTACCTCTCTCAACACGATGACCTCGCGGAACTCCGCCGGCAGTCCGTCCAGCGCTCGCTGGAGCGCCGCGCGCTCTGATTGCTCCACCGCCCGAGCGTCCGTGGCGCGCCCCGCCGCTTCGTGCACGACGTCGACGTCTTCGACGAACGCGATGTTCGCCCGCTCGGCCTGCGCCTTCCGATGTCGAGTCAGGCAGCAGTTGCGAACGATGGCCAGCAGCCAGGCTCGCGCGTCGCCCTCGCGGTACGTCTCGAAGTAGCGAAGCGCGCGCAACACCGCGTCCTGCACCGCGTCCTGGGCGTCGTGCTGGTCGCGGAGCAGATAGCGAGCGAGAGTGTACGCATCGTCCAGATGCGGCAACACGATTCGCTCGAAGCGCTGGATGTCGTTCGCGGGCATTTCTGAGGCGTCAGGTCTCTGGTCTCAGGAGGTTCCCAGAGATCAGAAACCTCGGACCCATGACCAGACCCTCGGAGCCCCCGATTTATTCCCCGGGTCCCACGATCCGCCGCCGCCTGAAGCCGCGGTGGCCGGCCGGCGACAGGTCGATCATGAGGGCGATCACGATCCCGATGATCGGGACGGCCGACCACACGCCGTTATACCAGTGAATGACCGCCGTATACCAGAGGAACGTCGTCGGCAGAAAAATGAAGCCGAGGACCGGCCAAAGAGCGGTGTTGAACAGCCCGCGGAACCAGGCCGTGAAGAACCACAGCAGCACGATGACGAGCCGCGGCGTGAACAGCGCGATGAGTACGAGGAGACAGGGCATTGTCGCGATGCGCTCTCAGTTAGTCGCTCTTACCGGTCCACTGGTCCACCGGTCCACCCGTCAGATTCCCCAACCCGGCTCGTACGTCCGCGACCACTGCTTCGCCGCTTCCGCGTCGCCGACGATGTGACCGTTCGCAGGATCCGTGCGCAATGCCCGTCCCGTCGACTGCGCGATGTTGCCGAGGTGGCAGAGGAGCACCGTCGTCGCCCCGTCCTCGATCGGCGCGCGCAGCTTGCCACCGGTGCGGATGCCGTCAAGGAAATTGTCCATGTGCACCGAGGTCGCCGCGTCGTCGCCGGTCAGCTCGAGACCGTCGCCCATCTTCGGCTCGATGTTCCGCGTCGTCTCCTTTCCCTTGAGATCGAAGACGACGTACCCGTCGCGGTCGACGACGAGCGTGCCGTTCGTTCCGTAGACCGCTGTGCCGCGCGAGCGGTCGAACGTCTTGCAGCCGTTGCAGCTCTCGCTCTGCCAGACGATCGTCTTGCCGCCGGCGAACTCGAACGTCGCTTCCTGCGAGTCGGGGAACTGCCAGTCGTCCTCGTAGTGATGCCGGCCGCCGGTCGCCAGCACGCGCGTCGGATGCTCGACGCCGAGCGCGAGGCGCGCGATGTCGATCTCGTGCGTTCCGTTGTTGCAGATCTCGCCGGTGCCCCAGTGCGTGAACCAGTGCCAGTTGTAGTGGATCACGTTGTCGCGATAGGGCGTGCGCGGCGCGGGCCCTTGCCAGAGCTCGTAGTCGAGATTCTCGGGAACCGGCGCCACCTTGCCCTGGCCGATGCCGACGCGCGTGTTCGCGTACCACGCGCGCGCGAGATACGGCCTGCCGATCACGCCGTCCTTGATTCGCTGGAGCGCTTCGATGGTCCGCGCCGACGAGCGCTGTTGCGTGCCCATGCTGCACGACGCGATGCGTGCTTCGCGCTGCGCCGCGACGAGCAGCTCGCCCTCGCGCGCGTTGTGGCCGCAGGGCTTCTCGACGTAGACGTGCTTGCCCGGCCTTCATGCGCGAGAATCGCCATCGGCGCGTGCCAGTGGTCCGGCGTCGCGATCGAGACGGCGTCGACGGTCGGATCGTCGAGGGCGCGGCGGAAGTCGCCGATCGCTTTCGGCTGCCGCGCCGCCGACTTCATTTCGCCGCTCACCTTCGCCAGCACGTTCGAATCGACGTCGCACATGTACGCGACCGACGAGTTCTCGAGCTCGCGAGAAATTCTGCGCGTGCACCATGCCGCGGCCGTTCAGACCGAACACGGCGACCGACACGTGATCGTTCGGCGAGCATGTTGCGCAGCAATCGGCGCGTGTGACGGTCATGACCAGTCCCAGTCCGGCTACTGACGCGGTCTTGAGGAATTCTCGGCGGTCGACGTCGTTATCGTCGGGCGTCATGGCGTTCAGCTCCCGAATTTTGATGTCGCGGAAGTACGTCTCGTCGTTGTGATCCTGCAGGACGATGTGTCCCGATCGGCGATCGGCAAAACCGGGGATCGTCCGGTACTTGCTCTTCGCGAGCAACGAATCCATTCGCGGCGTGCCGAGGTCGAACTCGACGACCTTCGCTCCGTTGAGCCACTGCTCGCCGTGATTCCCGTGGAAGACGATGCGCGACGTGTTCCACTGGCCGACGGGCACCAGCTGCTTCGCGCCGTTCGTCGGGATGAGGTCGTAGAGGGAACCCGCGAGGTGCGACGGAATCTTGTTGTCGTCGCTGAGGGAGTCGTCGAGCACCTGGTACTCGAAGCCCAGCGCCGCGTGATTCGACGCGTGCGCCAGCGAAAACTCCTCGGACACGTTGTACTTCACGCCGCTGTTGGCGCCGGGCGCGACCTTCCATTGGAAGGACAGCTCGAAGTCGCGCGAAGGTGTCGATCGTCATCAGGTCCCCGCCGTTCGCCGGCTGACCGTCCGCGATCTTGGCCACCATTCCGCTCGGAATCTTCTCGATCGCGCCATCCACGACGCGCCAGTGCGCCGTCGGAACCGAGTCATACCCGAGCCCGCGCCACCCCTTCAGTGTCCCGCCATCGAAGAGCAGCCGCCATCCCGCGGCTCGCTCGGCCGGCGTCAACGTGTTCGGCGCCGTTTGGGCGACGATTGGTGTCGCCAGTGCGAGGGCCAGGAATCCAACGATTGATCGCATGCAGTGACGATACGGAGACTGACTCCGAACGCAAGCGCGGCCCCTCTATCGGGGGGCTCGTGAACTACTTCACCGCAGAGACGCAGAGGGACGCAGAGGACAGCCCCGGCGGCCAAGACCGATGCTCAACGAGCCTGGTTTTTTTGTGAACGCCGCTCGGGAAGCCACTCGTGCCATGGAGGCCGACGTGCAACGAGGGGCAGGTCGAGCGGCTTTCAACAAAAACATCCCGGCTCGTGGCGCGATGGAGCGTCCCTCTGCGGCCGTCCTCTGCGTCCTCTGCGTCTCTGCGGTGAAGTCGTTGCGGTTGCAGTTAGCAGTTCAGTCAGCCGCGTCCCCGCTCGACTTGGCCAGCTGGCCGTCGACCGCGATCAAGTTCGCCGTCGCCTGCACCGGTACCGGCACCGGCGCGTGCCCGTCGTCGACGCGCTTCTTCTTGCCGAAGCGCGCGAAGAAGTGCGATCCGCGCTCGCTGAGCGTATCCATGTACGTGTAGAACACCGGCGTCACGTACAGCGTGATCAGCTGCGAGAACGCGAGGCCGCCGACGACCGCGACGCCGAGCGGACGACGAGACTCCGCGCCCGCGCCCGTGGACATCGCGATCGGCAGCGTGCCCATGAGCGCCGCCATCGTCGTCATCATGATCGGACGGAAGCGAATCAGGCACGCGTGCACGATCGCGTCCGCCGGCGCGCGCCCTTCGCTGCGCTCCGCCTCGAGCGCGAAGTCGATCATCATGATCGCGTTCTTCTTCACGAGACCGACGAGCAGGATGATGCCGACGAACGCGTACACGCTGAGGTCGATCTTGAAGATCGAGCAGCGTGAGCAGCGCGCCGAACGCCGCGAACGGCAACCCGGAGAGAATCGTGATCGGATGGATGAAGCTCTCGTACAACACGCCGAGCACGACGTAGATCACGAAGATCGCGATGCCGAGCAGCGCGAGCATGCCGGCCTGCGTCGACTGGAACGCCTGCGCCGTGCCCGAGAAGCCGGTGCTGATCGACGACGGCAGCGTCTGGTTCGCGATCTTCTGCACTTCGTCGGTCGCCTGGCCGAGCGCGACGCCCGGTCGGAGGTTGAACGACAGCGTCACCGACGGCAGCTGTCCCGAGTGGTTCACGCTCAACGCGCCGGCGGTCTGCGTGATGTGCGCGACGCGCGCTGAGCGGAACGAGCGTGCCGGTCTTGGAGCGGACGTACAGCAGACTCATCGCCGACAGATCGAGCTGGTACTGCGGCAGCAGCTCCATCACCACCCAGTACTCGTTGTTCGGCGTGTAGATCGTCGAGACCTGACGCGAGCCGTACGCGTCGTACAGCGCCGTCTCGATCTGCCGCGCCGATACGCCGAGCGACGCCGCGCGCTCGCGATCGATCTCGACGCTCGCCTGCGGATTGCCGAGCTGCAGATCGGTCGTGACGTCCTGCAAGAGCGGCGACTTACGCGCCTGCGCGACCAGCGCGTCGGCCGCCGGATACAGCGTCGCGATGTCCGAGCTCTGCATCGTGAACTGATACAGACTCTTCGACACGCGTCCGCCGATCTGAATCGGCGGCGGGTTCTGCATGTAGACGACGATGCCCGGAATCTTCGCGAGCTTCGGTCGGAGCTCCTTGATCATCTCGTCGACGTTGACACGCTCGTCGCGCGGCTTGAGGCCGATGAGCAGACGCCCCTGGTTCGTGCCGGAGACGGTGGAGCTGCCGCCGATCGCCGACTAGAAGCCGGCGATGTTCGTGTCCGCGTGAGAGAATGGCAGTGACCTGCTTCTGGTGCGTCACCATGTCGTCGAACGACGTGCCCTGCGCCGTTTCGGTCGTGACGAAGAGCTGCCCGTGTCCTGGCTCGGGATGAACCCTTTCGGAATGAGCATGAAGAGCACGACGGTGCCGACCAGGATCGCGAACGAGAACACCATCGTCGAGCGGACGATGGTTCATCACCCACTCGAGGCTGCTCTCGTATTTCGCGAGCAGCCAGTCGTAGCCGGCTTCGGTGATCTTGTACACGCGTCCGTGCTTCTCGTCGTGCTCGTGCGGCCGCAGGAAGCGGCTCGACAGCATCGGCGTGAGCGTCAGCGACACGAAGCCCGACACGAGAATCGACACCGCGATCACGACGGCGAACTCGTGGAACAGTCGTCCGACGATCCCGCCGAGAAACAGAATCGGGATAAAGACGGCGGTGAGCGAGATCGTCATCGACAAAATGGTGAAGCCGACTTCCGCCGCGCCGTCCATCGCGGCTCGCATCGGCGGCTTTCCCATCTCCATGTGGCGGACGATGTTCTCGAGCATCACGATCGCGTCGTCGACCACGAAGCCGACGGCGAGCGTGAGCGCCATCAGCGACAGGTTGTCGAGACTGTAGTCGAGCAGGTACATCACGGCGAACGTGCCGATCACCGAGATCGGCAGCGCCAGGCTCGGGATCAGCGTCGCCGAGACGTTGCGCAGGAACAGGAAGATCACGGCGATGACGAGGCACAGCGTCAGCACCAGCGTGAACTTCACGTCGCGCACCGACTCGCGAATCGTCGCCGCGCGATCGTACATCAGCGTCATGTTGACGCTGGCCGGAATCTGCTTCTGCAGCTGCTTCATCGTCGCCTTCACCGCGTCGGCGACTGCGACGGTGTTGGTGCCCGGGCTGGCGCTGAATGGCGAGGATGACGCCGCGCGTGAGTCGTTCTTCGCGCGAACCACGCGATCGACTTGTTGTTCTGGATGTCGTCGAGCACCTGGCCGATGTCGCCCAGATGCACCGGCGCGCCGTTGCGATACGTCGACGACCATGCTGGCGGAACGACGCCGCGTTCGTGCAGCTGGCCGTTCGCCTGCACCGTGTACGTCTTGTTCGGGCCGTTGAGCACGCCCGTCGGCAGATTGACGTTCTGGTCGTTGATCGCGTCCGCGACTTCGTCGATGCCGATCTGGCGGCTGCGCGAGCGCGCTCGGGTCGAGCTGAATCCGCACGGCGTACTTCGCCGAGCCGTACACGTTCACCTGCGCCACGCCCGGGATCATCGAGATGCGCTGCGCCATGAACGTCTCGGCGTACTCGTCGAGCTGCGAGATCGGCATCAGGTTCGACGTGAAGCCGTAGAACACGATCGGCTGATCGGCCGGATTCACCTTCTGGTACGACGGCGGAATGATGCCCGGCGGCAGGTTCTTGAGCGTCTTGGCGATCATCGCCTGAACGTCCTGCGCCGCCGCGTCGATGTTCCGGTCGAGCGAGAACTGAATCGTGATGTTGCACGCGCCCAGGCTCGACGTCGACGTCATGTTGTCGATGCCGGCGATCGTCGAGAACTGCTTCTCGAGCGGCGTCGCCACCGCCGACGCCATCGTCTCCGGACTCGCGCCCGGCAGGCTCGCGTTCACCGTGATCGTCGGAAAGTCGACCGTCGGCAGATCGCTCACCGGCAGCCGCCGGTACGCCGTGATGCCGAAGAAGAGAATGCCCGTCATGACGAGCACCGTCGTGACGGGCCGCCGAATGAACAGTTCCGAGAGATTCATGTCGCCGCTCTCCCGGCCTGGACCGCTTCCGCCGACGCCGACGTGCTCGGCGCCGCCTTCACGTCGACGCGCGCGTTCGGCGTCAGCCGCGACTGCCCGTCGACCACGACCTGCTCGCCCGGCTCCAGCCCCTTGTCGATCGTCGTCATGTCACCGAGCCGACGGATCGCCCGACCGATACGGGCCGCACCTTCGCGATCTTGTCGTTCCCGACGACGAACACGTAGTTGCCCTTGCTGACCGGCCAGCACCGCGCGGGTCGGCACGGCGACGACGCTCGGCCTGCACCTCGAGCTCGACACTCACGCGCACGTCTCGCCCGGCCACAGCACGTTCGCTGATTCTCGAATCGCGCCTTGGCGCGTCACGGTTCCGCGTGAGAGAATCGACCGCGTTGTCGAGAAACGCCAGCGTGCCCGTCTCGTCGACCCCTCCGCTGTCGGCCGTCGACGACACGCACCGGCACGCTTCCGCCGCGAGCCGTGCGGCGCTGCAGCGCCGGGAAGTCGTGCTGCACGATCGGGAAGCGCACGAGGATCGGATGAAGCTGTTGATCACGACGAGCGGATCCGTGTTCGCGCTTCACGAGGTTGCCCGCGCCGAACGAGCAGCCGACCCGTGCGTCCGGCGATCGGCGCGCGAATCGTCGCGTAGCTGAGATTGAGCCGCGCGTTGTCGACCGCCGCGCGTGTCCGCCTGCACGGTCGCCTGCATCGCTTCCGCCGCCGACTGCGCTTGATCGGCCTGCGACTTCGTGACGTAGTCTTTTTCGGCGAGCGTCTTGTATCGCTCGGCGTCGCGCTGCGCGATTGCGCCTGCGCCTCGTCGCGCGCGAGCGCCGCTTCGGCCTGGCGCAGCGCGCCGTCGAACGGACGCGGGTCGAGCTGGAAGAGCACCTGTCCGGCCTGGACGTCGTCGCCTTCGTTGAACATCACGGTGTCGAGCGTGCCGCCGACCTGCGCCAGAACCGATACGGTCTGCATCGGCTCGACGACGCCGTTGGCGTCGAGCGTCAGCGGCGCCGAGATCTTGCTCGACCGACGCGACCTGCACGGGCACCGGCGGCGCCTGCTTGCGCCGGCGGCTTCGAGCAGGCCGCGGCGACCACGACGTGGCGAACACGCCGCGAAGCGAGTATGCCGATCGTGCGCATCATCATCGAGGCCTCACGTTCGGAAGCGGGGTGAGCGGCGCAAAGCGTCGTGTCACCGCGCGCGTTCAGCACACCGACGTCGTGGGCGAGCTGCGCGAGCGACGTGCGCCACTGCCATCGCGCGTCGACGTCCTGCGCGCGCGCGCTGGCCAGCGCCGATCTGCGCGACAAGCAGGTCGACGATGGTGCCGACGCCTTCCGATACCGCTCGCGGGCGACCGATTCGGACTGCGTCGCGCTCGCGAGGAGATCGCGCGACGTGCGCACGCGATCGGTCGACGTGCGAAGCGTGTAGTACGACGTGAACACCTGCTGAATGACTTGCTGTCTTGGTGACTTCGGTGCGCGCGAGCGCGGCCTGATACTGCTCGTTGGCCGCGGCCACGTCGTAGCTGATTCGAGAATCCGGTGAACACGGGCATCTGAACGCCGAAGTGTGACTGAATAGGAATTACCCGCGAAGCCGGAGACGTTCGACGCGCTGTTGCCGCCCGATCGCGGTGAAGCGACAGCGCCGGCAAATACCCCGATCGCGCGACCCTGATCTGCGACTACGCCGCAGCCGCCTGCGCGCGCGCTGTGCGCCAGCTCCGGCCGATTCCGAACCGCCAAGTCGATCAACGAATCGACCGACTGTGCGACGAAGATGCACTGAATCCGTCGCCGGGACGTCGGGGATCGTCGAATGCCGTGTTCGCCGGGAGACCCATCGCGACGGCGAGCGCGCCGCGCGTGACCTGCACCGACCCTCGAGCGTCTGCGAGCGTCGAGCTCGGCTTGCGACCGCGCCATCTGCGCCTGCAGCACGTCGGCGATCGTCGCCAGGCCGACACGATGCCGCTCGTTCGCCGCGTCGAGCGCCGTCGTCGCCAGGTCGACCGACGATTTCTGCGGCGTCGCGCTGCGCCCGCGTCGAGAGGATAGCTGAACGCCGCCCCCTCGACCTGGAGAATCGTGTTCTCGACCGTCGAGTTGTGCGCGAGATCGGCGGCGACGGCGGTTTGACGCGCGACGTCGATCGAGCCCGAGCGCCCGCCGAAGTCGAGCACGGTGTACGTCAGCGTGAGCGTCGGGCCGTACTGCGATCGCGTCGTCGACGGGCGGCCTGTCGTGCCGAGCACGCGCGAGTTGTTCACCGTCGCGCCGCCCGTGATGGTCGGGTAGAGGCGGCCCTCGCTCGAGCCGTAGACGTCGGCGCGGCGCGCGCCTGGAGCCACGTGTTGCGAGTCGCCGGGCTGTTGCGCAGCGCGATGTCGACGACTTCGGCTAGCGTGAGCTTTTGCAGCGCCTCGGCGCTCGGACCGCCGACGATGGGGCGGACCGGGTGCCTCGCGTCACGGTCCGCCGCGCTGACGACGCTCGACGAAGGGCTCCAGAGCGTGGCCGCGGTGGCCGGTGACGCGGCGCGACCCGTCGATCGATGGCGTGCGGATGAACGCACGCCGTACCGGTCGCCAGGAGATAAGAGAATGCGAGTAGCGATCCGGCGTTGGCGCTTCACGGTTTCCTGGTTGATCCCGCTTGCGCGGCCTGCGTCGGTTCCGCCGCTCGGCTTGGCAGCCGCCGGCTTCGGCTGGCTCGACTGCCGCGGGCGTCCTGCCTGTGTTCCGTCGCTCCAACCTGCGCCTGCGGCGATGCCGCGCGATGCATCGGCGCGCGGCGCATACTGGCCGCGAGCCGGAGCGTCGGCGGCATCAGCCGGCTTCGCCGTGATGATCGCGCCCAAGATCACGACCTTGTCGCCTTCCTTCACGCCGTCCGGACCTGCTGAACGCGCAGGTCCGTCGGACCGATCTTGACCAGACGCATCTCGTAGCGTGCCGTCGGGGAGTGCGACGACGACGTAGCGCCCCGGAATCGCCGTCGTTCCCTCGGTGCCGACGAGGTCGCGCCGCATCTGATTCGTGATCGAGTCGACCGGACAGACCGAACATCCGCGCGACGGGCGCGAGCTCGTTCGTCGCGCGAATCGCGTCGATCGGCAGCTGAATCACGTTGCTGAGGTCCGCGGCCCGGATCGTGACTTCGCCGTTCATGCCGGGCATCAGCAGTCCTTCCTGGTTGCCGATGGTCATCAGCGACCGGGAAGAACGTCACACCCTGCGTGACGACCGCCTGCGGCTCGACCTTCTCGATGATGCCGTCGAAAACGTGGTCCGGGAACGCGTCGACAGCGACCGTCGCCGTTTCGCCGACGCGGACGTTCGCCCATTTCGACTTCGTCGATCGTCACGCGCATGCGCACGCGGCCGAGGTCGGCGATCGTCATCAGCGTCGTGCCGCCGTTGGCCGACGTCGCGCGACGTGATGATCGTACCCGTTCGTCACCGGACGGCTCACGATCGTACCGCCGATCGGCGATTCGACCGTCGCGTCCTCGAGCACCTGCCGGCGCAGGTCGAGCGCGGCGCGGCTGTTGCACGAGATCCGACTGGGCCGCCGTCAGCGTCGCCTGCTGCTGTCGTGCTCGGACGCCGTGATGACGTGAGCGGCGAACAGCGAGTCCTTGTCGCGCCTGATCGCGTCTGCGTCGGTCTGAAGCGCTGGTGAACGAGACGACGTCGTCGGCGACCGCCTGGTCGAACTGGTTCTTCACGTCGCGCGGGTCGATCTTGGCGATCAGCCTGCCCTTTCTTCACGACCGATCCGACCTCGACCGGGAGCTCGATGATCGCGCCGCCCGCCTTCGACTTGATGTCGACCGGATTGATGGGCTCGACGGTCCCGGTCGCCTGAACGCGGACCGCGATGTCGCCGCGCGTGACCGCCGTGGTCGGCAGCGGCGCTTGTTCCGCTTTCTTGTTCTCGCAGGCGGCGATCGCCACGACGGCGGACGCGACGGCGAGGAACGGTATACGTCGAACTGGCATGGGTTTCGGTGGGGAGACGCTCGAGGGCACGGGGAAAACTTACGCGCCGGAGAGCGGATTGGAACGAAACGGCGCCCCCGAACGGAGGCGCCGCCGCGTTCATCTATTGGTGGTACGCGTGGGAAGCGGGAGGTGTTGACCCGCGAACCGGGAGACTGCGAATCGGCCCCAGGGGAGAAATCTGGGCGTCCGGCGGCCGATTTCGACCTCGGATTTCTCGCGGTCTAGCTCTCCTGCCGGTCTAACGGTCCACCGACCGGTCCACGGGTCATCAGTGCCCCGCCGGCGCCGGCGCGTTGCTCTTCGGCTTCCTGAGAATCAGGACCGCCGGAGCCACAAGTACGAAGGTCGCCAGGATCAACATCCAGGCGTCGTTGTAGCTGAGCATCGTGGCCTGCCGCATCACCGAGGCGTCGAGGATCGCCAGTGCCCCCTGCTTGGCCTGGAAGGCGCTGTAGCCCTTCGCGATGAGCCCGGCGATCGTCGCGTTCTGGCGCGCGACGAGCTGCGGGTTCTCGATGTACGTGTTCGCGGTCAGCATCGCCCGGTGCATGGCGACCTGGCGGTCCAGGAACGTCGTGATGATCGCGATCCCGAACGAGCCGCCCAACTGACGCGCCAGGTTGATCAATCCGGATGCCTGCTGTGCCTCGGCTCGGCTTGAGGTTCGCGTAGGCCACGTTGTTGATCGGGGTGAACAGGAAGCCAAGGCCGAGTCCGCGGATGATCAGCGCGTATCGCGCCTCGGGCTCTCCGGCGTCCACGGTCAGATGTCCCAGCCGCCACATGGCGACGACGAACAGCGTCATGCCGATGTAGATCAGGATTCGGGCGTCGACCAGCGGCTTGGCGCCGCTGAGCGATCGTCCGCACACGATCGCCGCCACCGCCGTGGCGATGCCGCCCGGCATGAGCGTGAGACCGGTCTGAGTCGGCGTGAAGTGCAGCAGGTTCTGCGTGAACAGCGGGAAGAGGAACACACCGCCGTACAATCCGAACCCGAGCGCGATGAACAGGAAGATCGAGCCGGCGAGGTCGCGATTCTTGAGCACGTGGAAGTCGATCACCGGGTGTTTGTTCCGCGGTCGAGAGCTCCCACCACAGCATTCCCACCAACGACACACCCGCCACGATGCTCAGCCTGATGATCAACGCGTCGTTGAACCAGTCCTTCTCCCGCCCCTCCTCCAGCACGTACTGAAGCGACGCGAGACCGATCGTCAGCAGTGAAATGCCCGCCCAGTCGATGGACTGTGGCTTTTTGCGCATGCCCGGCGGATCGTGCAGGAAGCCGGTGACCAGGAACATCGCCACGATGCCGATCGGCACGTTGATGAAAAAGACCCAGCCCCAGTTGTAGTTGTCGGTAATCCATCCGCCCAGCGTCGGCCCGAGCGTCGGCGCGACGATGATACCGAGGATGAAGATGGCCTGCACCATTCCCTGCTCTTCGCGCGGGAAGATCTGGCGCAGCGTCGCCTGCGCGGTCGAGAGCAGCGCCGCACCTCCCGCGCCCTGCACCACGCGCCACAATATCAGTTCGCCCAAACTGTGCGACGTCCCGCAGAGGAACGACGCGGTCACGAAGATGATGATCGACGCCGTGAGGTAGTTCTTGCGTCCGAACGTGGCGGTGAAGAACGCCGTCATCGGCAGCACGACGACGTTCGACAGGATGTACCCCGTGCTGACCCACGCGATCTCCTGGATCGTCGCGCCGAGGTTTCCCGCCATCTGCGGGAGCGCGACGTTGATGATCGTCGTGTCGAGCACTTCCATGATCGCGGCGGTGATCAGGCCGAGCAGGATGATCCACCGGTACTGATCGCCCTGCTCCTGTTCCTGCGCGTCGCCGCGTGTTCCCATCGTGCGATCGTTCTTGCCAACAGCCGATGTCGCCATCTAATCCAACCGGTGTGAGGTTCGCGTTCGGCGCGTCGGGTCGCTGACCGACCCTCCCGATGCTACAATCATCGCGCCTACCCGGCGCGACGCCCGCCGCGCGCTCACCAAAATCTCGTTGGGTGGAGAACTCCGTGTGGCTCCTGCCCGCCTCGATCGCCAACCGCTCCGCTCGTGACTGAGTCGACCGCCGGCGCCCCCGCCACCACCGCCCCGCCGCTGGGCTTAGCTGCCGCGAGCGGGTCGTGGCTTCGCTCGCTCACCCTCGCGGAGCGACGCGTTCTGATCGCGGCCGGCCTGGGCTGGATGTTCGACTCGATGGACTTTCTCATCTACGTGTTGGCGATCGGGCGACTCAAATCGTACTTCGGCTTCGGCGACGCGACCGCCGGATTGCTCGGCACGCTGACGCTCGTGAGCGCCGCCGTCGGCGGCCTGTCGTTCGGCGTGATCGCCGACCGCATCGGGCGCGTGCGGGCGCTCAACATCACCATTCTCATATACTCGATCTGCTCGCTCGGCGCCGCGACGTCGCAGAGCGTGGTGCAGCTCGCGATCTGGCGCGCCCTGCTCGGCCTCGGCATGGGCGGCGAATGGGCCTCGGGCGCGGTGCTCGTCGCCGAATCGTTGCGGCCGGAGCTGCGCAACAAGGCGACGAGCGCGATGCAATCGACGTGGGCGCTCGGCGCGATTCTCGCCGCGGTTCTCGCGGGTCTCGTGCTCGACGTGCTTCCCCTCGGCGACCAGGCGTGGCGCGTGCTGTTCGCGCTCGGCGGACTTCCCGCGTTCTTCACGTTGTGGGCCCAACGGCGCGTCGAGGAACCGGCGATCTGGCGCGCGTCTCGCGCGTCGCCGCACGCGAAGACGAATCCATATCGCGTCCTGTTCGGCGCCGAGCTTCGCAAGCGCACGCTGCTCGCCTGTCTCCTCGCCTCGCTCTTGCAGTTCGCGTACTGGGGGTTGTTCTTCTGGCTCCCCAATCTCCTCGCCTCGCCGATCGAGAAAGGCGGCGCGGGGATGAGCGTGGTGAAGTCGACGGGCTGGTTGATCCCGATTCAGGCCGGCGCTTTCATCGGATATCTCTCATTCGGTCCGCTCGCCGACCGGTTCGGGCGGCGGCGGGTGTTCGTGGCGTTCGTGTGCGCCTCGGCGATTCTGGTGCCGGTGTACGGGCGACTCGTGCACCACCCGACGCTGCTGCTTCTGCTCAGTCCCGTCTTGGGTTGCGCCGGCCACGCGTACTGGAGCGTCGCCGCGCCGCTGATGTCCGAGCTCTTCCCCACGGCCGTCCGCGCCAGCGGTCAGGGCCTCGGATATAACTCGGGGAGATTGCTCGGCGCGCTCGCGCCCTACGTCATCGGCGTCCTCGCCGCGATTCCGAGGGTCGGCATCGTGTCCGCGCTGAGCCTGACGTCGCTGTTCTACCTCGCCGCCGCAGCCGTCGTATTCGCGTTGCCCGATCAGAGTCGAGCGGCGCTCAACTAGAGGGTCGGGCTCCTCTATCGGGTGAAGTTGGGGAACTGCTTCACCGCAGAGCCGCGGAGTCGCAGAGGACAGCACACCAGCCTCGCGTCGGCCCGCAACGGCCGGGAATTCTTGTGAAGGCCGCTCGGGATGCCACCGCAATACCGAGCCGGCTACAGACGCTTCCTGAGCGGCTGTAACAAAAGCATTTCATCCGGCTCGTGCGAATGGAGCTCGCCCTGCTCCGACGAACCTCCGCGCCTCTCTGTTGTCCTCCGCGTCTCTGCGTCGAGGAGTTGCAGTTCGTCGTATATGCGGTTCGACAAGCGCTACTTGCCAGGCACCGCCGCGATGCACTCGATCTCCACCTTCGCGGCTGGACTCACCAGCGCCGCAACGGCGACGGTCGATCGAGCGGGCGGCTCCTTCGGGAAGGCCTGCGTGTACGCGCTGTTCATTCCGGCGAAGTCCTTCACGTCCGCGAGGAACACGGTGCATTTGAGCACGTTCGCCATCGTGCTCCCCGCGGCTTCGACAATCTTCTGCACGTTCTCGAGGGCGCGCTTGGTCTGCCCCTGAATCGTGGAGTCGGGCGCGTCGCGAGAGGTGCCGAGCTGGCCCGACACGTACAGGATGTTCCCTTCGCGAATGCCCGGCGTGAGCGTCGCGGTGGCGTTCATGCCCGGCGCGGTGACGGACTGCTTCTGCGCGAACAGCGACGCGGGCAGCACGACGGCGGCCAGAAGTGCGGCGAAGCGGACGAATCGCATGGAGACCTCGAGGGGAGCGGTGGGATGTCGGCCCACCAATTTCCCCCGCCCCGACGACGCGCGGAAGTCCCTAGGGCGCGGTCGGAAGTGGAGCCTTGAACACCGAGTCGCGCTTGTACACGTCCGTGGCGAAGTGCAGATCGCCGTCCCGCGCGTACGCCGTGAAATACACGATGTAGACGGGCAGCCTCTGCGGCAGCGTGACCGCGCGATTGTCCTTCCCCGCTTGCATCGCCGCTGTCACGCTGTCCGCGGACCAGCCGAGCACGAACTCGGCCAGCGAATCCGGGTGCTGGACGCGAATGCAGCCGTGGCTCTCGGCGCGAACGCTCTTTCCGAACAGCGACTTCTCGTTCGTGTCGTGGAGATAGATGTTGTAGTCGTTCGGAAAGAGAAACTTCACGAGCCCGAGCGAGTTGCGCGGGCCGGGGCGTTGGCGAAGCACGCGCGAGCCGTTCTCCTTCGCCCACTCCATGTCGTTCCGGCGCAGATAGGTCGTGTCGGTCTTCAACTTCGGCAGGATCTCCTTCTTGATGATGTCCGTCGTCGGGCGCCAGTACGGGCGAAAGACGACCGACCGCATCACGTCGCTGAACACCGGCGTCGACTTCTCCTTGTAGTCGGCGCCGACGATGACACGCATCGAGAGCGCGCGCTGCCCGGAGTCGTACGCGTCGAGCCGGAACGACGGAACGTTCACGTACACATAGCGCTCACCGAGCGCGCGCGGCAGCCAGCGATGACGCTCCATGTTCGTCGCGATCTGGTCGGCCCGCTCCTCGGCCGACACGTTGAGCGCGGCGAACGTGGCCTTGCCGATCTTGCCGTCGGGGACGAGGTCGTGGTGCTCCTGCCACTTCTTGAGCGCGGCCACGACTGAATCGCCGTTGACGGAGAAGCCTTCCGCCTCGAGCCGCGACTGCAGCTCCGTCATGCTCACGCCGGTGAAGATCTGCGGCCAGCCGCCCTGCGCCGCGTACCCGCGATACCGCGTGTAGTCGCGTCGAAGCACAGCGTACTCCGAGTCCTGCGGCGCCATCTGCTCGAGCCCGAGGCTCATCGACGAATCCTCGAGCGTGTGGACGAGGGCCGAGTCAACGGCGGCGGGGCGCGCGGGGATGTACCACGACTGCGAGACGGTGCGCGGATCCACCTGACCCACGAGCATGTCCGACGCGTATCCGACGTACGCCGCGGTGAGCAGGACGTCGGCGTTGGCCAGGTCGCGCGCCGTGGCGCCACTGTCGATCTTCTGCACGTCGACGACCCTGTGGATCGAATCGGTCGGATAGCGGTCGGTCTTGAGCGCGTGCGTCGAGGCCGAGTCGAGCGCGGCGAGCAGCGCGGTCGCGCGCTCCTTGATGCCTCCCGACTGGATCCAGAGCGGCGCGTTCGAATAGTGCGCGTAGAGGGCCTGCACCTTTTTCCAGCGGTCCGGCGTCACCCAGCTGGGAGGGCCGGCGCTGTCGATCCGCGCGACGATCGCGGCCTGAACCATTTCGGCGGAAACACCGGCCACTTCGGCGACCTGCTGCGGGACGTACTTCGATGGCGCTTTCGCCGTTCCGTCGCGGCCACAGGAGACCACGGCCACGGCGATGATGATCGCCAGCCCAGCGGGAAGGAACGCGCGCGTCAACCGCGCGCCGGCTCTACGCATCGGCGCCTACCGCCTCATCGCCGCGCACTCGCGGGCTCAGCGAGATATTGATGGATGAACGCGATCGACATGCTTCCTTCTCCGACCGCCGACGCCACGCGTTTGATCGATCCGTGGCGAACGTCGCCGGCCGCAAACACGCCGGGCGCGCTCGTCTCGAGCAGATATGGATCCCGTTCGAGCGGCCATTTGTCCGCTCCTTGCTCATGAACGAGATCCATGACGTCGCGACCGGTGCAGACATAGCCCCATTTGTCCCGGATGATCGAGCGAGGAAGCCACTCCGTGGCGGCGTGCGCTCCAATGAAGACGAACAATGCGTCCGTCGGTCGCCGATCAGTTTTTTCCGACTCGGCACGTTTTACGTCTATCGCCTCGAGCCGGTCGCCCCCGTGGACCCCCGTGATCTCGGCGTGGGTCTCGATCGTGACGTTGTCCTTGGTGGACAGCTGCTCGACGAGGTACTGCGACGTGCTGGCGGCGAGCGATGGCCCGCGGACCAGCATCGTGACCGACTCGGCGTAGGCCGAGAAGAGGAGCGCCGCCTGGCCGGCTGAATTGCCCCCGCCGACGAGATAAACCCGTCCGCCGCGAAGGCTCTGCGCCTCGGTGAGGGCGGCCCCGTAAAACACGCCGTGCCCGACGAATCGCTCGATACCCGGAATCTCGAGGCGCCGCCACTGGACGCCGGTCGCCAGCACGAGGGCGCGCGTGGAGACGACGTTGCCGCCGTCGAGCGTGACCACGTGCACAGGTTCGCCGGCCTCGCACGCCAGGTCGAGCGAGTCGGTCCAGCGAGTGACGAGCAGCTCCGCCCCGAAGCGCGTTGCCTGCTGCCGCGCGCGGCCGCTCAACTCGTCGCCCGAAAGCCCGGCCGGGAAGCCAAGGTAGTTCTCGATACGCGACGAAGTGCCCGCTTGCCCGCCGCACGCTTCGCGCTCGACGAGCAACGTTCGAAGGCCCTCCGATGCGCCGTAGACGGCGCTCGCGAGACCCGCCGGACCTCCGCCGATCACGATGACGTCGTACTCGTCGTGGGCCGGCTCGACCTGCAGGCCGACGCGGCCCGCGACCTGCCGATTGCTCGGCGCGACGAGAACTCTCCCGTCGGCGAGCACGACGACGGGGAGCTTCGACAGATCCAGCCCCTTGATCTGTGCTTCGCCGCCCGCGCCCGGCGCGATGAGACGAATCCGCGCCTCGAGTTCGGGGTCGTCGGACGAGAGCCACGAGCACGCCACTCGGTTGCGCGCCAGGAAATCGCGCAGCTCGTGTGACGCCGGATCCGTGCGGTCGCCGATCAGCGTGGCCGTCACGGGAGCCTCGTCGGTCGCGATCCGCTGCAGATACTCGACGCGCTCGGCCATCGTTTTCATGATCTGGCCGTTGAGCACGCGGCAGTGGCTTACGAGTTCGTGGAAGTCGCCGGCGTCGAACCGCACGACGCGCGAGGGCGATGTCGCTTGGACGCTGGCGATCGACGGCGCGCCGAGCAGCAAAGGCACCTCGCCGAAATACGCGCCCGGCTTGTGAGTGTGGATGCGCGTGTCCCGTCCCGTCAACGACTTGAAGACGGCGAGCTCCCCTTCGAGAAGCGCGAAGAACGCGGGCTCCTGTCCTTCCATCAACAGCCATTCGCCGGCGCGGAGTCGCACGTCGGCCGCGCGCGACGCGAGGGACTCGCGTTCGTTCGGCGGCAGGCCGGCGAAGAGCGGGATTTGCGTCAGCAGCTCGCCGGTGATCATCCGTTCTCCCGCGCCGCCGCAAGCGCTCCGAGCACCTCGCTCGTCGAGCGCACGCGCCCGAGACGGACGAAGATGTTCTTCACCGCGAAGGCGTGCGCGGCCGCGTCGAAGCTCGCCATGGCGTCTTCCGCGAAAACGATCGCGTAGCCGCGCTCCCACGCGTCGCGCGCCGTGGATTCCACGCCGATGTTTGTCGAGATCCCGCACATCACGAGAGTGGTGATACCGCGGCGCCTGAGTTGGAGATCCAACTCCGTTCCATAGAATGCGCCCCACTGGTGCTTTGTGATGTGGACGTCCCGCGGGCCGGATCCGAGCGCCGGCGACAACACGTCCCAGCCCTCCGGCCGCGCGCCGCGAGGCATCGGCTCGTCGCTGGGTTGCGACAGCACGTCCGACCCGTCGGCGGCGAACGACACGCGTACCAACACGACGTGCGCCCCCGCCGCGCGAAAGCGCTCGCACATCTTGGCCGAGCGCTCGAGGACGTCGGCGCTCGTGTGCGGCGCCGTCGGTCGCGCGAGGATTCCCGCTTGAAGGTCGATGACGACGAGCGCGGTCTTGGCGGCGGCGAGTTCGATGGGTGTGGTCATGAGACGCCAGAGGAAGCGGTGCGATGCGGCTCCGAGTTTGACACTACTCCCGGCCGCGCACGCAGCCAAGCCCGCGGCCCGGCCGCCACACTCTGACATCCGGCCGGTTGACGGCCGGTCGCCCGGCGACGACCATCAGGCGTCAACGGAGCGACGATGCCGACGAACGGAGTCTCCGCGGGACCAATGGGCGAACCTGCCACCGACTACACGCCACCTGACGCGGAAGCTCGTGGCTTCTTCGGTCATCCGCGCGGGCTCGCCACGCTCTTCTTCACGGAGATGTGGGAGCGCTTCAGCTACTACGGGATGCGGGCGTTTCTCATCCTGTACATGGTCCACGCGCTCAACTTCGACGACAAGCACGCGGGCTCCGTGTACGGCACGTACACCGCGAGCGCGTGGGCGTTGGCGATCTTCGGCGGCATCATCGCCGACCGATGGTTGGGCCAGTACAAGAGCGTGCTGATCGGCGGCATCATCATCGCGATCGGCCATTTCACGCTCGTCTTTCACGCGCTGCCGTCCTTCTACGCTGGGTTGGCGTTCATCGCCATCGGCACCGGCCTGCTCAAGCCCAACGTGAGCGGCATCGTTGGCTCGCTCTACGATACGAACGATCCGCGCCGCGACGCCGGGTTCTCGATCTTCTACATGGGGATCAACCTTGGCGCCGCGCTCGGGCCGTTGGTCGCCGGGTATCTCGCGCAGCGCGTCGATTGGCACGTCGGCTTCGCGTGCGCCGGCGTCGGGATGACCTTCGGCCTCATTCAATACATTCTCGGCCGCCGGCACTTGCAGCCGGCCATCGATCGGCTCGCGCGCCAGCGACGCGCGGAGCGCGAGGAAGAGGCGGCACCCGCTGCGCGCACGGCATCCGCGGCTCCTGCTGGCCCAACGCGCGGCGGCTTTACCGCGCTGGAGTGGAAACGCCTCGCCGCGATGGCCGTGTTCTTCGTGTTCGCGGCGATCTTCTGGGGTGCGTACGAGCAGGCCGGCTCCACGCTCAACCTGTTCGGCGACCGCTACACGCGCACGACGATTCTCGGATTCAATTTTCCATCGAGCTGGTTCGTGAGCGTCCAGGCGGTTCTGGTCATCCTGCTGGCGCCGGTCTTCGCGTGGCTCTGGACGACGCTCGGCAAGCACGAGAACGAGCCATCGACGCCGGCCAAGTTCGCCATCGGACTCTTCTTCGTCGGACTCTCGTTCGTGTTGCTGTTGGTGCCCGCGTTCCGGCTTCAGGCATCCCCGGGGATTCGCGTCAGCCCGTTCTGGCTCGTCGGCTGCTACTTCATTCAGGAGCTCGGCGAACTGTCGATCTCACCGGTCGGACTCTCGGTTTTCACCAAGCTCTCGCCGGCCAAGATCGTCGGATTGATGCTCGGCGTGTGGTTCCTCGCCGATTCAGTCGGGAACAAGATCGCGGGGTTGGCCGCGGGCTTCATCTCCTCGGCGCCGATGCCGCAACTCTTCGGCGTGATCGGCGGCGTGTGCCTGGCGGCGTCGGTGGTCGCGTTCCTGATCATCAAGCCGGTGCGCGGGCTGATGGGCGGGGTGCACTGACAGAGACGCGGACGATAGCGTTCTCATACGGGCGGCCGACACATTCCTAGTTCTAGGGTGTGGGCCTCGAGACAAAACGAACGACGATCACTCCGGCGGTATAAGCCGGCCCGTAGTGGAGGGTTGCCTCCTGCGGCTCGACGAAGCGGATTTCCGCAATGGCGTCGGCGGACATCAGTCGCAAGACGTCCAGGGATTCCGGGATCCCTCGGTCCAGAACCACCGAAGGACGTACGGTCGCGGTGCTCGAGCCAATCGAACGATTCCCTGTAAAGAAACCGGGACGAAGTTTGAGGATGGCGTCGTACGCGCTCAAACCGGATGCACCCCGAAGCTCTGGTGGAAGAATGGCGCCGCCCGGACGCGTCGACGAGGCGACGTTGGTCAGCGGCGACGCGTCGGGTTGCGGCGACACGGGCGTCCGGCCGGCGCAGCCGCCTGCCGCCGCGCCGATGAGAAGCAGCATTCCCATCCGCTCGAGGCGACCGCGTATTCGGTAGTGCCGTGAGAATCCTTTGATGGCCGGGCGTCGCATCGCGTGCTCCTCACTGGTTGCCATGGTGTTTGCGACGGCGCATGTTCAGGTGCGAGTCGCGTCCGTCTCCATATCTCCACCACGGAAAGCGACGAAAACGGCCGACATCCGACATCACGGATCGAGATGCCCGATCAGGAGAGCGATGACCACTGCCGGGCGCGCCATCGACGTTCTCCAGGAGCTTCGAGGCGGTCGACGTGAGGCAGTCGACCATCTCTTCGCCGTCGTGTACGACGAGCTGCGCGAAATCGCGCGTCGACAACGCGGGTTGCGAGACAAAGACGGGACGCTCGACACGACCGGCCTCGTTCACGAGGCATATCTCAATCTGGTCGATCAGTCGCGCGCGTCCTGGAACGACCGTGCGCACTTTCTGGCGCTGGCCGCGGTCGCGATGCGGCACATCCTCGCGGATCGGGCGAAGGCGCGCGTCGCGGTCAAGCGTGGCGGCGCGCAGCGACCCATAACGCTCGACGAACAATTGCTCGCCTCAAACGACCAGCCCGAGGCGTTGCTGCAATACAACGACGCGCTCGACCGCCTCGGCGCGATCGACGCGCGGCTGCTCCAGGTCGTCGAGTGCCGCTTCTTCGGCGGATTGACGAATGAAGAGATCGCGGAAGCGCTCGGCGTCACCGCACGCACGGTCGAACGCGATTGGGTGAAGGCGAGGGTGATCCTCCAGCGATTGTTGGCTTCGTGACGGATCGCCGCGCGCCATCGACGCCGATGACGCCCGAACGATGGGCCCAGCTCGAGTCGCTCATCGACGCCGCGCTCGACCTCTCCGTCGAAGAGCGGCGCGCGTATCTGGCTCGACTGACGTCGGAGAACCGCACGCTCGGCGACGAGGTGAGGGAGTTCGTCGCCGAGTGCGAGCGCAGCAATACTGGGCGCGATGTCACGGCGGTCGCGCTGTTTCCGCAATTGTTTGAGGAGGACGCTGCGGAGGACGTCATGGCGCAGTTGGCGTCGTCGCTTGGTGCGGGCTACGTGCTCGAGCGCGAATTGGACGGTGGGGGAATGTCGCGGGTGTTCGTCGCCTACGAGCCCGCGCTCGGCCGCAGGATCGTCGTCAAAACGTTGGCGCCGACGCTCGCGGCAGGACTCAACGGCGAACGATTCGAGCGCGAGATCGCGCTGGCCGCGTCGCTACAACAGGCGAACATCGTCCCAGTGCTCGCTGCTGGCCGCTCGGGGAACGCTCCCTACTACACGATGCCGTTCATCGAGGGACGCTCTCTTCGCGAACGGCTCGCGCGAGAGGGAGCACTCCCTATTCGCGACGTGGTGAACGTGCTGCGCGATGTCGCGCGCGCGCTCTCGTATGCGCATGAACGCGGCGTCGTGCATCGCGACATCAAGCCTGGCAACATCCTACTGTCGGGAGGCGCCGCCGTCGTCACGGACTTCGGCATCGCGAAAGCGCTCGGCGACGCGCGCGCCGACGGCGGCGGGACCGCCCCGGCGATCACGCAGAGGGGAGTGGTATTGGGCACGCCGGCGTATATGTCGCCGGAACAGCTGGCCGCGGACCCGGAAATCGATCGTCGAGCCGATCTCTATGCCCTCGGCGCCGTCGCGTACGAGATGCTTACGGGGAGTCCACCATTCGTCGGGCGTTCGCCTCAGGAGTTGGTGGCGGCCCACCTTACGGAAGCTCCAAAGCCCGTAGGCGGCGGACCGTCCGGCGATTCCAGACGCGCTCGCAACCCTCGTGATGCAGTGCCTCGCGAAGCGCGCGGCCGACCGGCCACAATCCGCAGACGACGTTCTGGCCGCGCTCGAGACAGCCGAGCGCTCAGTCGGTTCGGGCGTGTCGGCGGTGAACACCGCGCCAGTACGAAAGAGGCGGGTGGCTGGTTTCGCCGTCGGAGTCCTCCTCGTGGCCGGTGTGATCGCCGCGTTCGCGCTGAGCCGACACAGCGCCGATCAACTGAGCCCGGCACGCGTCGCGATCGCTCCGTTCGAGAATCTTACGGGCGATAGTACGCGCGATGTTCTCGGCTTTTGGATCGCCGAGGCAGTGTCGGTCGGTCTGGACCAACTCGATTCTGTGACCCTCGTGTCGTCACAGGCGACGATGGCCGAGCGTAACGGGAAATTGCGGCGCCCAACGAGCGAGGGCGCCGTGCGCGCCATCGGCGAGGAGACGCGAGCTGGGCGTGTGATCTGGGGATCGTACTCTCTAGAAGGAGACTCGCTTCGTATTCTCGCGAAGATCATCGACACGCGAGACGGCCGAATCGAGCAGACGTTCGACCCCGTGATCGCCGCGATGGCCGCACCGAACGCAGCGATCGAAACGCTGCGCGACAAGGTGCTCACGGCGCTGGAGGCGTCGGCGGCCAAGACGGTGGTGGGATCGATCGGCCATCTCCCAAACCTGGCCGCGTACCAAGCATTCATTCGCGCGAGCCAACTCGGCCTCGATAGATCAGACGCCCTACCGCGCTTGATCGAGGTTGCCCGACTCGATACGACGTTCACGCTGGCTTTGTACTACCTCGGCGTAGCCTACGCCGATCACGGACAGTGGAAAGCCGCTGACTCGGTGGTTCAGGTTCTGGCAGCGCGGCGTGGTCGCCTCTCACCGGTCGAGCAAGAGCTGCTGGCATCGATCGACGGGTACGCTCACTCGGACAGCAAGAGAGATCTCATCGCATCGCGCATGCTGCTCAAGCGTGACTCGACCTACGGGAACGCCGGCGGAGTCGCGATGGGCGCGCTCAATGTCAATCAACCGCAGGAGGCGCTCGTCGTCCTACAGGAGAATCAGGAGGCGCGAGCCGACGCGACACTCGATCGACCGACGAAACTTCCGCAGGCCCACTGGAACAAGATGGCGATCGCCGATCACGCGCTTTCGCACTTCCAGGCCGAGCTCGCCGTCGCGACAGCCGGACGTTCACGGCTGGGCGGCCGTGACCAGTCGTGGTTGTTCGATCGGCAAGTGCGAGCCCTCGCCGCGCTGGGTGACACGTCCAGACTGCGCCAAAAGGTCGACAGTTTTGTCGCGACCTGGAATCCAGCGAAGCGCGGCGGCTCGTTTCCGTATAAAGCGGCCACCGACCCTGCTCAGCTGTACAATGTGGCTGCACTCGAGTTATCAGCGCACGGATCGCGTCGCGAAGCAACGGACTATGTCAGGAAGGGTCTGGCGTGGCACGCCGGCCGCGCCGCCAGCGACGACGAAAAGTCGGAAGTATCTCAGACTTCGCTGGGCGAATTGCTCATGCTCGCCGGGAAGTTCGACGCGGCGCGCCCGATCTGGGCCAAGCTCGCGGTGCACGATACCTCGTACACTGGTGCGCGGATTCTGCTCGCGATCACCGCGGCGCGACAAGGCGACAGTGCGGCAGCACTCCGAACCATGCGGGTGGTCGATTCGCTCGCGAACGCTCCATACGCCTACGGACGACCATTCGTTCAAGAAGCGAGGATCGCGGCCGCGCTCGGGCGGAACGACGATGCCGTTCGGTTTCTGCAACTCGCGCTGAATGGCGGGGCGCCGTTCCGCCACGAATGGCATTGCGCTCCCGAGTTCCAGCTGTTGCGAGACTTTGCGCCGTTCAAGGCGCTGATGGCACCAAAGGGCTAGGAGAGGCGCGGGCCGGAATCGAACCGGCGAATAGCGGTTTTGCAGACCGCTGCCTTACCACTTGGCTACCGCGCCGCCGTGACGGCCAAACCGCGCCGTGGCGGGCCTTCAAAAGTAAGCATTCGAGACGCCGGGCGGGAGATTGGCTGTGGTCGTGCATTACCCCCTCCCTACGCCAGTCGAGACAGTGGGAACGCGGATACGCCGCAGATTTGAAAAGCGATTGCCGCAGATGACAACCAAAGGGTTGTATCTGCGGCAATTGTCGTTCAAATCTGCGGCATCTGCGTTTCCATTTCTCGCCGCGACCCGCGACTGCGACCGACTGATCAGAGCTCGTTCGAGCGAACCACCCTGACGCCAAAGACCGGAGCGATCCGTCCGTTCCCGTTCGCTTGGAATCGCACGGTGATCTTCGATTTCCCCTGCACGAGATTCGCCGGTACGTCGTAGCGTGCGTCGAAGAATCCCGTCGCGGCACGGTTGGGCTCGAACTTGCCCAGCGACGTTCCATCGACGTCGATCTCGAAGTTGCCAAGCACCGGCGGGAGACCGATCTCGTTGAAGTACGTGACGACGATCGCGGTCGGGGACGCGGGATTCACGGCGAGGTCGTACGAGAACCACCCCGTGCCCGCGCGCGACGGACGGCCATTCGTGCGCGCCACCGGTCGGTCGGCTGGATCGCTCTTGTAGCCGAAGTTCGGTTCTGCTTGCTGATCGCCCGGCCGAACGTATGCGACCGTCGCGGCCTCCATGCGACGAATGCGCTCGCGCTCGGCCGCCAGCGCCGCGACGCGCGCGTCGAACTCGGTCGGAGTGACGACGTCGAAGTAGACGCTGTACGTGCGCTCGTGCGTCCGGTAGAACGGCGTGAGCGAAACGTCTTCGGCCTGCTCCGGTTGCGTGATCGGGCGCGCGACCTGCTTGATCTGGAAATCGCCCTGTCGCGCGCCGGGAAGAACCCACTCGGACACCGGACGTTCGGCCGCGACGAGGAGCGGCACGGGTTGGCCGGGCGCGCCCTCGCCGCGTGACTCGCGGCGAGGACCAAGGTCTCCTGCAAGAACTAGCGGTCCCCATAGGACGGCCGCGATGCGCTTGTCGTCCGGCGTCGCCTCGAGCCGCAGTGTCTTCGGCAGCGTGAGCTCGATCGTGTCGCCGCTGTTCCACGTGCGCGAGATCTCGACGAACGAGCTGGGCTGCGGCAGAGAATCCTCATTGCCCATCAGGCGTCCGCCGGCGGCGCCGGGGCGAAGACTGGCGAGAGCAGGAACCTCGACCGGCGTTCCGTTCACCTTCACGACGAATCCGTCTCCGGCCCACGTCGGACGACGTACGGCCAGCGTGAACTTCGCGGATTTGGGAAGCGTGAGCTTGAGCGTGGCCGAATCGCCGTCGGGGAACGTCGTCTCCTGCGCGATTTGCGCGCCGGCGAGCTTGAACTTCGCCGTCGAGGGGATGAACAGGCTCACCCACAGCGTGTCGTCGGACTCGTAGTACACGCCGTAGCCGTGCAGCGCATGGTTCTCCATCCCCGTACCGACGCAGCAGGTGAAGCTCTGCTGCATGTTCTGATATTCCTGCTGCACGCCGCGGCCAACCGGAACCATGTACGACATCCGCGCGTTCGCCGGATCCATCGACGCCAGCACGTGGTTGAAGAGCACGCGCTCCTGGAAGTCGGCGTAGAACGGGTCGGGGCGGAAGGAGAAGAGCCGGCGCGACAGCTTGAGCATGTTGTAACAGTTGCACGATTCGCACGTGCGCCCGTCGACGCGCGATCCGAGAACGTCCGCCGGGCCGAAGTATTCGGCGTTGCCCTGCCCGCCCGTCGCGTACGTGTGATGCTCGACCGCACGGTCGAAGAACGTGGACGCCGCGAGAATGTCGCCCGTGTCGCCGGTGTAGCCGTAGCGCGCGGCCGACCCGATCACTTTGGGGATCTGGCAGTTGACGTGCTTGCCCGCGAGGTTGTCCTGTCCGCGCTTGAGCGCGTCGGTAAACGCACGGTGCTCGAAGCGATACGACAGGTCGAGCCACCGCTTGTCGCCCGTGTCGGCGTAGAGGTCGGCGAGCACCTCGTTCATGCCGCCGTGCTCCGTGAGGAGCATCTTCTGAACCTGGGCGTCGGAGAGCGGTGCGAGCACGCCCTCGGCCCACGCCGCGAATTTCGTCTCGACGGTGAGCGCGGTCTTGTCGCCGGTGTAGCGATAGGCGTCGCGCAGCCCGGCGTAGGTCTTGTGCAACGTGTACCACGGCGACCAGAGGCCGTTGAGGTCGAACGCGCCCGGACGAATCTCGCCCTTCGAGACCTGCGCGAACGACTCGCGCCCGTGCTCGAGCGCCGAGAGGTAGCCGTCGCCGTTCTTGTCCTGCACGTCTTTCAGCTCGCGAACGATGTATTGCGCGCGCTGCTTGAATCGATCGTCGCCCGTCGCGGCGTACATCAGGCTCACCGCAGAGAGATGGTGTCCCGCGATGTGCCCGGTCAGGTTTCGTCCCCCGCCATCCCAGCCGGCGTATGGCTCGGCCTTCTGCGGCAGGCCGGCGCGCACTCTATAGAAGGCCATCATGCGGTCCGGCTCGAGCGACAGCAAATATTTTGCGTCGGCCTCCTGCGCGAGCTTCGCCGGTCCGCCGGTGACGCGTACGTCGGTGAGCGGAACCGGCCGCGCTCGAAGAAGCTTGTCTTCGATCTCCCTCGCGCCCGGACCGGAAGCGCCGGACGTGTTTGGCGCGATCGTTTCCGCACGCGATTCGTGCGTGAGAGGACCGAGCGTGAGCGCGGCCGCGGCTACCGCGGAGGACTGAAGGAATTCGCGACGATTGTGAGGACCCATGCGATCAGTCTGCCGCAGGCGCGACGCGACCGCAAGGCGGGCCGGAGCAGCTACTTCGTGCCGGCTCCCGCCGCCGCTGCTACGGCAATGATCGGCGCGGTCGTCGGTTGGGGCGCGCCGCCCGCCGCCTCCTCGGTAACGGCCACGGCGCTGAGCGAGTCGCGCGCCAGCGGATATGTCGCCCGCACCACCGCTTCGCCGCCCGCCGGATCGAAGGTGCCGGCGCTGATCTTCGCGCCGGCCGCCGTGACGAGCCAGAGCTGGTACGTACGCCCAGGCTTCAGCGCCGGCATGTCGTGCGCGACGAACGTCCACGTGTTCTTCGTCTTGTCCCAGAACATCCGCGCGAACGGCGCGTTGGCGCCGCTCTTCGTCAACGTCATGACGGCGACGTCGCGCCCCGTGATCGCGGCCAATATGCTGTCGCGCGCGAGCACGGCGCGTTGCAGGGAGTCGGTCGTTCGTTGCGCAACGGCGACGCGGGCGGCTTGGCTGCTCAGCGTCTCGCGCAGGCCCTGCCGGTCGCGAACGATCCAGGCGAGCACCGCGGCGCTCACCACCAGCATGATGCTCGCGGCGGCGGCGACCCATTCGGCGCGGCGCCATGCCAATGAGCTGATGACGGCCGACCTGTCGCGGATGTGCTCCTTTTCGATTTCCGCACGCGCCATGAGGCGCGAACGAATCCGTTGCCGGCTCGCGCCGGCGGTTCCGATCGACGGCGTCGCGGCGTATGCGAGCTGCGCCGTCGTGTTGCGAAGCGCCGCCAACTCCTCGCGGCACGGAATGCACGTCGACACGTGCGAGATCACGGCGTCGCGCTCGGCGCCGTCCAGGGCGTCGAGAGCGAGCGCGTCGAGCGCCGCGAAGGCTTCGTCGTGCGTCATCTCGCGGCTCACGTGACGGCCTCGCGCAGAGGACTCAAGCGCTCGCGCAGCTTTTGGAGCGCGAGGCGCATCCTCGTCTTGATCGTGCCGAGCGGCTGCCCGGTTTGCTGGGCGATCTCCGACTGACTCAAGCCGCTGAAGTATCCCAGTTCGAGCGCCTCGCGTTGCTCGGCGGGAAGGTCGGCCAGCGCGGCGCGCACGATCCGGCTTCGTTCGGCGTGTTCGGCGTCGGCCAACGGATCGCTCGGCGCGGCGGGCGTGGGGGCGGACGTGTCGGCCTCACTCGCTGTCGCATCGACGAGCGGATCTTCGCGCAGGCGGCGACGAGCGCGAAGGCGGTCCAGCGCGCGGCTGCGCGCGATCGTGAGCAGCCACGTCTGCACCGAGCCGCGCTCGACCTCGAACCGCTCCGCCTGTCGCCACGCCTGCCAAAACGCTTCTTCCACGACGTCCTCCACGTCATCCGGCGACTCGAGCATTCGCGAAACCACGCCATGGACGACTGGGAACCAGCGGTCGTAGAACGTGCCCAGCGCACGCTCGTCCTTCGCGCGCATTCGGCGCACCAACTCGGCGTCCACCGCGGCGCGTGCCGCAGTGGCGTCGCGCGCGGCGGCGTCGGTTGAGCTGGACTCGCTCGCCATCGCGGAAGGATACGTCTCCGACTTCGAGACCGGATTCATCGCCGCGAATGTACCGGCGTAGCCAACCCCTCGCCATCTCAGCAGTTGCGGAGGGGGGGCTAAATTGTGACTAGGTGGCTCACGACCCGTATGCGGCCCTCCGCGTAGAGAATTACCGGCGGTTCATCGTCTCGACGTTGACGATGACCTTGTCGTCGCAGATCCAGGCGGTGGTGGTCGCGTGGCAGATCTACGACATCACGCGCGACCCGCTGTCGCTCGGCCTGATCGGACTGGCCGAAGCGCTGCCGTTCATCGGCATTGCGCTCTTCGCGGGACACGTCGCGGACCGCTTCAGCCGGCGCCGCATCTCGATCTCCGCGCTCGGCGTGCTGCTCGCGTGCTCGGTGTCGCTCCTGGTATTCAACCTCATCCCAGGATTCCTCCCACGCTACGGCGCGCGTGCCCTTCTACGCCGTGATCTTCGTGAGCGGCGTCGCGCGCAGCTTCCTCCAGCCGGCGCGACAGGCGCTGGGTGCCGAGATCGTCGAGCGAAAGCTCTTCGCGAACGCCGTCGCGTGGCGATCGTCGACGTGGCAGACGGCGGCGGTGGTCGGCCCGGCGCTCGGCGGTCTGATCTACGGCTTCTCCTCGCCGCGGGTCGCGTACGTCGCCGACGCCATTATGATGGTCGTCGCGCTGGTGACGTTCTCGCGCATCGACTACGAGCACCGTCCCGTCCGCGACGTCACCGAATCGATCGGCGAAAGCCTGGGGTCCGGGCTGAAGTTCGTGTTCAGGGAGTCGGTGCTGTTGTCGGCGCTGACGCTCGATCTCTTCTCGGTGCTTCTCGGCGGCGCCGAGGCGCTGCTGCCGGTTTTCGCCGACCAGATTCTGCACGTCGGTCCGCAGGGACTCGGACTGCTGCGCGCGGCGCCGGCGGCAGGCGCGGTCGTCGCGTCTGTGTTTCTCGCCCATCGGCCGCCGTTCAAGCGCGCCGGACGAACGCTGCTCTACGCGGTCGCCATCTTCGCGCTGTGCATCATCGGATTCGGCCTGTCGCGCAGCTTCATTCTGTCGCTCGTGCTTCTCGCGATCAGCGGCATGGCGGACAATGTGAGCGTGCTCATTCGGTCGACGCTGCTGCAGGTGCTCACCCCATCGCGCGATGCTCGGCCGCGTGACGTCGGTGAACTCGATCTTCGTGGGGTCGTCGAACGAGCTCGGAGCGTTCGAGTCGGGCGTCGCGGCGAAGCTGCTCGGGACGGTGCCGTCGGTTGTCTTGGGCGGGCTGGCGTCGCTCGGGGTGGTCGTGACGATCGGCTTCTGGGTGCCGCGGCTCCGACGGTTGGGCCGAATCGACGAGCTGACCCCGACGGGAACGCCGCCAACTGCCCTCGCCGGTCCGCAGGGGGCCTGAACTGGTCCCAGTTGGTGCCTTTGGCATCCTTTGGCACGAACTAACCATCAACAGCAACAGAATGGGCCATTTTTCGTAGAAACGTCGCTTCAGAATTGCAGTTTTCGCAGGAATCGTGAGTACATTTCGGCATTCGTAGCAGCCGCCGAACTCCAGTCCAGAGGTTGTCCCGCTCATGCCCGAGACCAACTTGTCAGCCCGAAAAACCGTCATCCGAGAGATCACCGAACGCGAAGTCCGCACCGATGCTCTCGGCGATCATGGCGCGCTGCCGCGCACGTCCGAGTACTTCGGCATCAACACCTTTGGCGTGCGCCAGATGCGCGACAAGCTGCCGCGCGACACGTACGCCAAGCTCCTCGACGCCGTTCGCAACGGGAAGAAGCTCGACGTCGACATCGCGCCGCGCGTCGCGCAGGCGATCAAGGAGTGGGCGATCGGTCGCGGCGCGACGCACTTCACGCACTGGTTCCAGCCGCAGACCGGCTCACCGCCGAAAAGCACGACGCCTTCCTGCTCGTTCGACGACGGCCAGCCGATGGAGTCGTTCGGCGCGTCGCAGCTCATCCAGAGCGAGCCGGACGCGTCGAGCTTCCCGTCGGGCGGACTGCGCGCGACGTGGGAAGCGCGCGGCTACACGGCGTGGAATCCGGCGAGCCCGGTGTTCATCGCCGAGATGGGCGGCGTGAAGACGCTGTGCATTCCGTCGGTGTTCGTCGGCTACAACGGCGAAGCGCTCGACGAGATGACGCCGCTGCTCCGCAGCTCCGACGTCCTCTCCGCGAAGGCGATCGAGCTGCTCGAGCTGCTCGGCGACACGGGCGTGCTATCGCGTGTACACGACGATGGGACCCGAGCAGGAGTATTTCCTGATCGACCGCGCGCACTTCGCGCTGCGTCCCGATCTCGTCATGGCCGGCCGCACGCTCATCGGTGCGCCGCCGCCGCGCGGACAGCAGCTCGAGGATCACTACTTCGGCGGCATTCCGGAGCGCATTCAGGCGTGCATCGCCGAAGTCGAGTACGAGCTCTACAAGCTCGGCGTGCCGATCATCACGCGACACAACGAAGTCGCGCCGAGCCAGTTCGAGATGGCGCCGCGCTTCGAGGAGACGGACGTCGCGGTCGACCACAACCAGCTCGTGATGGCGACGCTGCGTCGCGTCGCGCTGCGTCACGGCCTGCAGGCGCTGCTGCACGAGAAGCCGTTCGCCGGCATCAACGGATCGGGCAAGCACTGCAACTGGTCGATGTCGATCGCGGCGGACAACCCGGAGCTCGACGGCTACAACCTGCTCAAGCCGGGCAAGACGCCGCACCAGAACATTCGCTTCCTCGTGTTCCTCGCCGCGGTGCTGCACGCGCGTGCACAAGCACGCGGGCCTGCTCCGCGCGGGCATCGGCACGTAGCGGCAACGAGCATCGCCTCGGCGCGAACGAAGCGCCGCCGGCGATCATCTCGGTGTTCATGGGCAGCATGCTGACGAAGGTCATCGACGCGATCGCCGACGGGGAAGAGCGCGACGAGCGCCGAGCAGGCAGATGATCAAGCTCGGCGTGGCGCGGCTGCCGGAGATCGAGAAGGACAACACGGACCGCAACCGCACGTCGCCGTTCGCGTTCACCGGCAACAAGTTCGAGTTCCGCGCGGTCGGCTCGTCGCAGTCGATCGCATTCCCGATCGTGCTGCTCAACGCCGCGGTCGCCGAGGCGATCGGCGAGATCACCGACGGCGCTCCGCGCGGAGCTGAAGAAGACCAAGAAGGTCGACGACGCGGTGCTCAAGGTCGTGCGTCCGATCTTCAAGGAGACGCCGCCGATCCGCTTCGAGGGCAACAACTACTCGGAGGAGTGGGTGAAGGAAGCCGCGAAGCGCGGGCTGCCGAACCTGCGCCGCACGCCGGAAGCGCTGGCGCAGCTCGTGACGAAGCAGTCGCGCGAAGCTGCTCACGTCGCTCGGCATTTTGAGCGACGAAGAGCTGCGACTCGCGCTATCACGTCCGGCTCGAGCGCTACATCAAGGACATGCTCATCGAGCTGCACACGCTGCGCGAGATGGTCGACACGATCGTGCTGCCGGCGGCGTTCGAGTATTCGGGCAGCGCTCGCCGCGTCGGCGGCGCAGCGCGAAGGCGGCCGGGATCAAGCCGATTCCGCAGGTCGACGCGGCGAACGAGCTCGGCGCGATGATCGCCGAGCTGCAGAAGCATCGCGCCGACGCTGAGCAAGGTGATCGACAAGGCCGAGGGGATGCACGACGCGATCGGTGAAGCAGGCGCAGCTGCTCACGCAGCGACGGCGCGGACGCGATGGCGGAGGTCGGCGCTGCTGCGACGCGCTCGAGCTGTCGGTGAGCGACGAATGTGGCCGCTGCCGAAGTACCGGGAGATGCTGTTCCCCGTTTAACGGGCGCACTGCCCCGCACTGATGGGGACCGCTGCCGATGAGGGCACTCTAGCGGCAGGCGGCAGCGGCAGGCGGCAGGAACACCCAGGGGTCGGCGCGCATGCGCCGACCCCTTCGTTTGCGCTCTGCTACGACTGGCCTGCATTTTCGGGGCGGTGATCGCCCCTTCCCTTTACTCGAGGCCCGGGCGCGTGGCGCACGACGCTTTCATCAGCTACTCGAATCTCGACCGGACTGTCGCCGACGCGGCCGTCGCGGTGCTCGAATCTCGCGGTATCCGCTGCTGGATCGCGCCGCGCGACATCACGCCGGGGCTCGATTGGAGCGAGGCGATCGTGGACGCGATCGAGCGATCGAAGGTCATGGTACTCGTTCTGTCGGCCCACGCGAACGGGTCGCCGCAGATCAAGCGCGAGGTCGAGCGCGGGGTGAACCACGGACTGCCGATCATTCCGTTCCGCATCGAGGACGTGCCGCTGTCGAAGGCGCTCGAGTATTTCATTAGCTCGCCGCACTGGCTCGACGCGCTCACTCCCCCGCTCGAGGAGCATCTGCAGTATCTCGCGGACACCGTCCAACTGCTGCTGGAACGCCACGTCGGAGCCAGCGGCGGAACGGACAAGATCCGTGTGCAGCGCGAGAGTCGTCATCGCTGGACGGAGTTGAAGCGAAAGGCGCGACTGGCCGCGATAGGCGTCGTCGCGCTCGCCGTCGTGGGGACGGGCGCGTGGGCATGGGGACGATTCGGCGATCAGCTGCGAGGAGGCGGAGGCGCGCCGGTTCGGCGCGGCAGCGGAGACCCGGGCATGGATTCGCTGCTCAACAAGCTGCCGGGCTCGCCGGGGGCCGGCGCGGCGCCGGCTCAGCAGGGTGCATCCGGAGCCGTTGACCGCGGACTCGTCGGCACGTGGAGCACGACGGTCAACGCAAACGGTCAACTGTTGCAGACGAAGATGGTGATCGCCACCGACGGCGGGTACCACATCGATAACGTCATCGCCGACAGCGGACGGTTTTTCGTGACCGGCGCTCACGGGTATCGCATGATGCCGCGGGGCGGCGGCAACATCGATCTCACTGACTCGGGAATCGACGCGTCGCGCATGGTGCTGACCGGCCCGCTCGGCACGCAGACCTGGACGCGCGTTGGGTTCCCGACGAACAGCCGCTATCCGATCGTCGGCGATTGGCGCTCTACGGCCGTGACGAACGGCGTTACCTGGCAAGTGGAGCTAAAAGTCGAAGAGCGCCAGTGGCAGTACCACCTGACGTCGACCAGCGTCGACGACGGTTCGATCGACGCGCGAAACGGACAGTGGACAACGCGGTCGCGGACCTTGGGCGGCGTGACCGCCAACGGCACTTACATCGTCGCCGACAAGTCCAACATGACGCTCAACGGTCCTCCTTTCGGCGTCACGACATGGACACGGCTGCGCTAACCGAACGCCGCCTCGAGGCCTACGCCCGTGGAGCGCGGGATGACGCGACGCCGGACGCGCGATCGGGTGTCGGGGTGGTTCCATTCCTCGTTGGCGTCACGGGGCATCGCGACCTGGAAGACGCGGACCGCGAGCTGCTCGATGCGACAGTCCGCGAAGTGTTCGTCGAATTGCAAGCCGCCAATCCGGGACGCCCGCTCGCGCTCCTCACCGCGCTCGCCGAGGGCGCCGACACGCTCGTCACGCGCATCGCGCTCGAGCTTGGGGCGCACCTGGTCATCGTGCTGCCGATGGCGCATGACGACTACGAGCGCGATTTCGCCGGCCCGGCGCGCGACGACTTCCTGGATCTGCTCTACGATCGGCACGTCCTCCGGCGTGTCGTCATTCCGACGGTGGGCCGGAAGGCCGATCACCTCGACGCCAAAGCCCGGAGGTCGCTGCAGTACGCCCTCGCCGGCGCGTACATCGCGGACCACGCCGACGCTCTCATCGCTCTCTGGGATGGGCTGCCGTCCGATCTTGTCGGCGGCACGGCGCAGGTGGTTCACTACCGTCGCGCCGGGACCTTCGACGTGGACGCGGCGATCGCGGAGTGCTTCACCGACGTAGCCGCGCCGTTCGCGTTGCTCGACGACCTTCTCGCGCCTCCGCACGTCGGGTCTGTGCACCACGTGGTCACGCCGCGGCGCGACGCGCCGAAGCCCCACGCCGCGTTCGCGCGCGCGATTCTGCCGCCGTATTCCGTCGCCCCGTCCGGCCTCGGCGACAAGACGAAGGGCGGCGCCCACGCGGAGTCGGTTGCCGGCGCCGACGCGCGGATCCGCGAGCTCGGCGACGCGGCGAAGGAGTTCGAGCGGAGGCACGCCAAGACTGTGGGTGCGCTCGCCGAGGATCTCTATCCGACGGACGCGCCTCCGGGAGAGACACGATCGACGTTGCCGCGGGGGCTTGCGTCCCTGCGGCGGAGTTTCGCGCTGGCCGACGCGCTGGCGGTTCGCTATCAGCAAAGGCTCAACAACGCGCTCCTCTGGATTTTCGCATCGATCTTCGTCGGCGGCGTCGCATTCGCGCTGTTCACACACGAATTCGCGTCTCGGGGTGAGGCGTCACCCCTTCCGATCGGAACGTACGCCGTTCTGTTCGCATTCGCCGATGCGATCTTCATCGTCGTCAAGCTCGGCCGCTGGCAGGACAAGTTTCAGGACTATCGCGCGATCGCCGAGGGACTCCGGGTGCAATTCTACTGGCGTCTCGCGGGACTCGAACATGCGGCGTCGGACTACTACGTTCGGCATCAGCGTGACGATCTCGCCTGGATCCCGCGCGTCGCGCGCGCCTGTGGAGCCGTCGCGCCGCCGATGCCGCATGGTCGGCTCGACGAGGTGCACACTCTATGGGCGGCACGGCAAGCGGCGTACTATGCGAACGCATGCGCTCACGCGCAGCACAACCTGCGGTGGCGACACGCGGGGAGTGGCGCGCTGGGCGCCAGCCTCGTCATCAGTTTCATCCTAGCGTTGCGCGTGTCAGCTGGGTCGACCTTGCTTCTCGTTGTGCTTCTGCCCGTCGTCGTGCTACTCATCGCGCACGCGGGAATCAAGCTGCTCGAGCTGTTTGGAGGAGATCATGCGGCCTCCGGGGGTGAGTACGACTCGAAGTGGTGGAACATCGCGGCGCAGATCGTAGGACTCGCCGCGGGCCTGGGGGCGGCGGCCTTCATGGTGTGCATTCCTGCCTGGTGGTTTCCCTACCTGCCCCGATGGATGCCCCACGAGCCGGTGCAATGGCTATTCCTCTCGCTCGGCGTCACGGCACTCGCGGGGGGGTTGCTCCACGCGCACTCGCAGGTACGAGCGTTCGCCGAACACGCTCGGCGCTACGGGCGGCTGGCGGCGATCTTTCACCGCGGCGCCGAGTTGCTGCGAACCACGCGCGACGCCGGCAACACAGAACAGCGTCGCGCGCTGATCATCGAACTGGGCAAAGAATCGCTCAGTGACCACGGCGACTGGGTGATCCTGCACCGCGAGCGGCCGATCGAGCTTCCAGAAAGCGGAAGCTGACCGTCGCGCGCGGCCGTGACTAGGCATCAAGAGTCGGCGAACGCCGTTCGCATCGATTCGTCAGTCGAGTCTCCAACGAGCGCGGCGAGAGTCTTTCCTTCCGGATCGTGGATGTGAGCGTCGGCGCCGAGGTCGAGCAGCGTGCGCGCGGCCTCGGCGTTGCCGCGGGCGACCGCGTAGGCGAGCGGCGTCCACCAGGGCTTCGTCCAATCGTCGGGCTTCGGCGGTGAGTCGAGCAGGGCTCCGATCGGCCGCTCCAGCGATGCGTGCTCGCGACGGACGATGTCCAAAATCCGCTGCGGCGCGAAATCGATCGCGTCGAAGACGTCGATGTCCTTGGAGAGGATGAGATCGCGGATCTCCGGGTGTCTCGCATAGTTCGCCCAGCTCGCCGGCGTGCCGCAGTACTTCGAGTCGCGCTTTCGCACGTTCGAGCCGTGGGCAAGCAGCGCGGCGACGGCGTCGCGGTTGCCGCGAAACGCCGCCTCGTGCAGCGCTGTGTAGCCGTTCGTGCTGTCGACGGCGGTCGATGGATCGTCGATCGCATCGACGTCGGCGCCCGCGTGAACAAGCGTATCGATCACGCCTCCCGGCGACTGGGCCGCGGCGCGAATGATGAGCGTTCCCCACGCATGTCCTGGCTTCAGCACGTCGGGGTCGCGACGGAGTAGCCGCTCGAAGTCGTCATCCTGGCCGAGGAGGATCGCCGCAGGCAGATCGAGATCGGCTCCGGCGTTCAGAAGCATGCGCGCCATCTCGCTTTCACCATTCAGCGCCGCCTGGTCGAGCGGCGTGAGCCTCGCCGCGTCGCGAAGCTCGGTGTCGGCGCCAAGCGACAGCAATTCGGCGAGCGACTCGGGACGACGCTTGACGATCGCGAGATGGAGCGGATGGCGGCGATGGTTCGCGTCGTCCATCGTCGCATCGAGACGCGAGCGATCCGCGCCCACGATCGCGCGAATCGCCGCGACGTCGCCCATCGTCACCGCCGACCAGATGTTGTGCCGCGCGCCGTGGCTCAAGAGGTAGTCGACGATCTCGGGACGCGCGCCGCCGAAGACCGTCGCCCATCCGACGACGTCCATCGTGTGCATGTCGCCCGTGGAGTTCACGTCGGCCAGGTGCTCGACGAGGAGGCGAACGATCTCGAGATCGTTTTTTTCGCAAGCGAAGCAGAGCGGAATCGCGTTGTCGCCATCGTCGCGCACGTTCGGATCGGCGCCGCGATCGAGAAGCAGCCGGACGACGTCGGCGTGTGAGCCGCCGACGGCGTAGTGGAGCGCGGTTCGGCGTCCGGTGTTGCCGCGGAGAAATCCGCGCTCGCTCACCAGGTCCGGGTGGGCGTCGAGAATCTCGGTGACCCGCGCCGGTTCGCCGCGGCCGGCGGCGTCGAGGAGCGACGTCAGCGCGTCGAGCGATGCGTTGTCGAGGCTCGCGACCTCGGCGACGCGCGCCGTGAGCTCGATCCATCCGGACATGCCATGCTCGACGGCGAGCGCGTGTTGCACGTCGCGCAGCGGAGGCTCGGCGCCGGCGTCGGGGAGAGCGCGCCGCAATCGCGTCTGCGCGTCGGCATCGTTCGCGCGAAGCGCCTTCAGCCAGCGCTTCGCTTCCTTCCGGAGGTTCTCGAGCGTACTCCGGGGCGTGAGTTTCCTGGTCATACCTTCCTCCATGAACGCCTGAAGTCCGCTGAGCACAGGCCGGAAGAAGGTTCACAGCGACGTGCGAACCATCAGGGTGGGAGCAGGCTCCCTTGCCGCGGACAGGTGGCGCCCCGGAGCGCACTAATCGGCAAGATACCAAAGCGAGGGGCGCCGCACCAATAGGATCGCTGCGGGACCGGGCACTGCAGTCGGCAGGCGTCAGCGACAAGCGTCAGGTAACCGTCAGCGAAGCCAGACGTAGACTAGTGAAGCGCACGGCTTGGCAAAGTTTGCGAAGGACGCGCGCTCGGCGTTCGACATCGGCATCTTGGCGATCGGGCGGCGGTTCGTTGGCCGCGATGGGCCACCGTCGTAGATCTCCACCGTCTCGACGTCGTCGATGGTGAGCTTGCCGATCTGAACGACATCGGGTCCACCGTTGACCACGGCCGAACAATCCGTGTCGAGCAGGCCCGGCGGCCCGCTGTGGATCTCGCGAAAACCCCTTTGAACCGCATCGGGGATCCATTCGATGCTCATCGCGACGAGCTCCGCGTGCGTGTACACGCGCGAGTGCTGCGTATTGCGCCACGCGAGACGCTGGCCGAGGTCGTCGAAGTTGTGGACTTCTCGCACGGTCGGCGCCCGTGTGGGAGGGGCGAGGGTCACACGAATGCGTTCCCCGCTGTCCGGTGGCACGATGACGCTCACCAACCGATCGGCGAAACCCGCGTCCTTCACGGCGACCAGATAGCTCCCCGCCCTGAGCGGGATGTAGAACGAGCCGGTCGAGTCGGTCGTCGTGTGCGCGTCGTGGCCGAGCACGCGCACTTCGGCGCCGCCGAGCGCGTTGAACGCCGTGTCGCCGACGACGCCGCTCAATCCGCCGCGCTCGACGGTCGTCACCACTGGGCGCAGCACGTACGCGAGCGGCAAGAGCGAGAACATCCCCGTGCCGCCCGCGCTGTCGACGACCATCTCGCGAATCTGCGGCCCGTATCCGAGCTTGCGAGCTCGCACCTCGTACGTGCCTGGCGCGACGTCCGTGAAAAGAAAGGTCCCGTCGGCCTTGCTGAACACGCGCCGCTGCAACGACGTGATCGACACCTCGACGCTGTCCAGCGCGACGGCCGCCGTATCGCGCACGACACCAGCCACCTTGCGCGGCCCCGGCCGGTCCGGCGCCGCGTTGACGACGACGGCCGGAAGCCGCGTCGGTTGCTGCGCGACCGCGATCGAGGGGCAGATCAGTACCGACGCGACGATCAACCCAAGCAGACGACTAGAGTCTTCGTACGCCAAGACAATCCTCTCGATCGCGGACAAGTCGCCGTTACGGTTGCGGCGTCAGCGTTTCTCCCGCGAGCTGCGGCCCGCCCGCCTCCACGGACGTCATCACGTCCCTCCACGCGAACTGCTTGCCGCTTCCACGCACGTAGAAGTCCATCCACTCCTTCTCGGCGACCGCCTTGAGGTACTGGTTGCGCACGTCGGGAATGCCGTGGGTCGTTCCCGGGTACACCCAGAATTCGTTCGGCACGCCGAGCTTGGAGAGCGCCATGTGCATCTCTTCGCTCTGGGGACGCGGCACGCGCGGATCGCCGTCGACGACGTGAATGAACATCGGCGTCTTGGCGTTCTTGATGTACGTGATCGGCGATTGCTTCATCCAGACGTCGAGCTGCCCCGGCTCCCAGTACATCTTGTCGCCGAGGTACCACTGGCGCAGCCGCTGGGTGTCGCTCTGCGACCACATCGACACCCAGTTCGCCACGCCGGCGCCCGAGCTGATTGCCTTGAAGCGCGTCGTGTGCGTCTCGATCCAGTTCGAGTAGTGGCCGCCGGCGCTCCAGCCGAGCGCGCCCATCTGCGTGCTGTCGACGAGTCCCTGTGCGATCAGGTAGTCGACGCCCGTCATGATGTCCTGAAATCCTTTCGTGAAGTAGTCGCCCTGGCTTTCGATCTTGAACTTCTCGCCGTACTGCGTCGACTGCCGATAGTTCGGGAGCAGCACCGCGTAGCCTGCGCCCGCGTAGACCTGCGCGTTGTACCCGCCGTTGAAGCTGAGCATGTCCGCGGCCGCCGGTCCGCCGTGAATCGCGACGATCAGCGGATAGCGTTTGCCCGCCTGGAAACCGATCGGCTTGATCAGAACGCCGGACACCTTCGTGCCGTCGTTCGACTTCCACGTGATCTCTTCCTCTTCGCCGAGTGCGACGTCGCGCTTGACCCACGCATTCGGGTCGGTGAGCTGCGTCCACTTCGAGCGGTCGTTGACGTCGCGCAGCGCGGCGACGCTGTAGTTCGCCGGCGGCGTGTGCGGATCGGCATACGTGATCAGGAAGCGGCCCGTCTCGTCGTCGCGCGCGACAGTGATCGTGCCTTTGACGTCGGTGATCTGCTTCGCCTGGCCGGTCGAGACGACGAGCGAGAAGAGTTGCGTCGTCGCGCGCACGCCCGTGCCGAAATAGATCGTGTCGCCATTCGTCGACCAGAAGGAGCTCTCGATCCCTGCCGCCGCCCCCGCCGCGACCGCCGGCGCGGACGTCGAGGTCGACGTTGCCGCCGAGTTTGCGCAGCGGCTCGCTGGGCTGGTCGACGTGCCGAACGTACATGCGCTCGTTGTGCATGTACTTGAAGTCGTCCGGCGCCGAGAAGGCGAGGAGCTTGCTGTCCGGCGAGAAGAGCACAGGCCCCTCGCCGATGTCCGTGTTCTTCGTGAGGCGCTCGATGTTGCCGGTGGCGACGTTGAGCAGGCGCAGGTCGGCGTAGTCGTTCTGCTCGAGGTTTCCGCGCTCGTAGCGGTTCGCCGACATACCGTGAAAGCCGATCCACTTGCCATCGGGCGAGATGGTGAACTCGCCGACGCTGTAGCTCGGATCGTTCGTGAGCCGGCGCTCCTGCCGCGACTCGAGGTCGTAGACCCAAAGGCTGGCGACGGACGTCGCGGGGTTTCTCGGCTTCACGGTGAACTGCTTGTCGGTCCGCGCGCGATCGTCGCGGTCGATGCTGTCCGGCGACACGAAGTAGATGCGCTTGCCGTCGGGCGACCATTGCCAGCTGCTGATGCCCGTCGCGTGACGCGTGAGCTGCGTCGGCTTCGGGACGTCCATCGTCGTCATCGGGATGACGTAGATCTGCTCGTCGCCGGCTCGGCCCGACGTGAAAACGATCGACTGTCCGTCCTTGCTGAACGAGAAGTTGGAGACGCCCTCGCGTGCGTCCGTGATTCGGAGCGCTTCTCCGCCGTCGGTGTGCATTACGAAGACTTGATTGCGTGCGCCGCCTCCCTCACCGCCGGCCCCGCCACGGCCCGCGCCGCCGCGACCGCCGGCCGCTCCGCCCGCCGCGGGAGTCGCCGCGTCGCGATCGGAGAGGAAGGCAATGAAGTGTCCGTCGCGCGACCACTTCGGGCTCGTCTCGTTCTTGTCCTTCGTGAACGTGAGCTGCCGAGTGGTCCGAAGCCCGCCGTCGAGCGACACGAGATAGATGTCGGATTGACGGCGAGCCGACTGCCAGTCGGGGGTGCTCAGCGAGTAGAGCATCGACTTGCCGTCGGGACTGACGTCCTGCCCGGCGACTTGCCGCATGTTCTGCGCGTCGAGGAAGGTCATCGGACGTTGCGCTGATGCGGACGAGGCGATGAGTGCGACGAACGAGAGGACGAGGAACCGGGGGCGGGTGCGTTTCACGGTGGGAGCTCCGAAAAGTCAGGCTTTTAGTATGTGGCGCGCGTCGGATGACCGCTATGACGGCGGTGGTGTGCGGAGACCGGGTGCGGAGACCTGGAACGAGGGCGGCGGCGGGGTGCGGAGAGCTGGGACGGGGGCGGAGGGCGGCGGTGATGCGTCTGGCGAGGTCAGCGTCGCGCGTTTCTATTTGGATTCCGAGCGCGCTACCATCGCCCCCAACAAACAGCGTCCATGACCGAGCCCATATCACGACGCGACTGGATCAAGACCGTCGGAGTCGTCGGCGCAGGCGCCATCGTGGCGTCGGATGCAGTATTGGCTGAAACGGCGGGTACCGTGACACCGGCGGCTCTGCCGGCGCCGGTTGGTCCGCCGGGAGAGATCGTCGAGCTCGTCTCGACCAGCGAGATCTTCGTCCCGGCGCGCGGGCGCTCCTATCAGAAGTTCAGCTACGATTTTCCCGAGCCGTCGGTCGTGTTCGGCGACTATCGGTTCGGCTTCCTCGTCTTCACCGACGAGAACACATACGGGCTCGACCGTTCCGCGCTTCGCGCCGAGGGAAACGGGGACTCGATGCGCATCACGTGCGATCGGTTCGTGTGGGCGGGCGGGCAGGAGCACGCGCCGGGAAAACTCGAAGCCTCGCTACGACGAAACGGTTCCACGATCGAGTGGACCGCCACGGTCGAGATGAGCCGGCCGGTGAAGACGGTCACGACGATCGTTCGCGGCGTGCCTCGCGGCGCTGTGTCCTTCGGCGGGGGCGGATTCCCTCAACAACAGAACGACGGCGAGAGCCTGGTCGGCTATCCGTTCGGCGGCGGCGATCTCAATGCGTCGGGAAGCATGGGGACGCCGCTCCTCATGATTCAGACACCGTCCGACGTGTTCTACATGTCGTCGCTCGACGACCGCGTGCGACCGAAGCGCTTCTATCTAGCGCCCGGCGACACGAGCTATCGCGTCGAAGCGATCCACGAACACGACGCGTGGCGAAACGACAATCGCGTCCAGGTCCCGGCGTGGCGGCTCGGCCGAGTGTCGTCGGCCGACGAGGCGGTAAATCTGCACATGGCGCACCTCGAACGCGCGTACGCGATTCCCGCGTGGGAGACGCGCGCCGACGTGCCGGCGTGGACGCGCAACATCGCGATGGTGACGACGCTGCACGGCATGCACTACACCGGCTACATGTTCAACGATTACGCGAAGATGCTCGAGACTCTGCGCTGGATGTCGACGCAGATTCCCGGCGATCGTGTGCTCGCATTCATCTCGGCGTGGGACGGGCGGTACTACTGGGACTATCCCACCTATCGCGTGTCGGATCGGATGGGCGGCGAGGCCGGCTTCCGAAAACTCATCGACGAGGGACACAAGCTCGGCTTCAAGATCATGCCCATGTACGGCATGAACTCGGCAAACAAGAAACTGCCGAGCTGGTCCAAGATCTCGGATTCGATCACGCAGAAGGTCGACGGAAACGCGTACAACCTGGACTGGGTGGATTGGAACAACGACCGCCACCAGGATGGTTGGCTCGGCTACATGAACCTCGGCGCGGATTCGTGGCGGAATCACCTCGAGGGGCGCATCGCCGAGATGATCGATCGATATGGCGTCGACGCGTACTTCCTCGACATCGCGGGTGGACACGTCAACAGCACCAACGGCGACATGCACGAGGGCACGAAGCGGCTCGTGACCGATCTTCGCACGAAGTATCCGCACGTGCTCTGCGTCGGCGAGATGCCGTACGACGCGCTCCACGGGTTCATTCCGATGTACCACGCCGGCGGCGGGCCGCGCTGGCAGAAATACAGCAAGTTCTTCCAGCACCTGAGCAGCCCGGCGGCGGGTCGCGGATCGAGCGGTGTGCACGAGTCGGGGTTCGGACGATTCAACACCGAGACGCTGTCGCTGTCGCCGAACGCGATCCCGACGCTGCAGGTCGTGGACGACACGTTCGCGAAGCACCGCGACGTGATGGCCGCGATCATCCAGAAGGCGAAGGAACGCGCGGGCATCGCGTGAAACCGGACACCAGCGAATTCACCGTGCTCCGCACGACCGCGTGCCGCGCCAACGTCGAGTTGGCGCGGCGCGGGCTGGCGCGTTTCACCTTCGGCAACGCCAGCGCGATCGACCGCGAGCTGGGCGTCGTGGCGATCAAGCCGAGCGGCGTTCCGTACGACGATCTCACGCCGGAGTCGATGGTGGTGGTCGAACTGGTGGGGGCCGGGAAGGTCGTCGACGGCGATTTGCGACCGTCGTCAGACTTGGCGACGCACCTCGAGCTGTATCGGTCGTTCGGTGCGATCGGCGGCGTCGTGCACACGCATTCGCATTACGCGACCGTGTGGGCGCAGGCGCAACGCGAGATTCCCTGCTTCGGCACGACACACGCGGACTACTTTCACGGGCCGGTGCCGGTCACGGCGCACCTCGAGAGTCTCGAGATCACGCAGGACTACGAGGCGAACACCGGCCGCGCGATCGTGCGCCGTTTCGAGCGTCTCGGGCTGGATCCGCTGCGCATGCCGGCGTGCCTCGTGGCCGGCCACGCGAGCTTCTGTTGGGGAGCGTCTGTCGCGCGGGCGGTGGAGGTCGCGAACCTCCTCGAGGATGTCGCGCGGATGGCGTACGACACGATCACGCTGAATGCGGCGGCTGATCCCATCCCGGCGCCGCTGCTCGACAAGCACTTCCTGCGGAAACAGGGACCGGACGCGTACTACGGACAGACGGATCGCTCGCTCAAAGACTCGCGTCGAGAGGGCGGCCGGTGAATTCGACGGTCTTCAGAGCGGATGAGCCGGCGACTCTGACGTTGATGCGACGCGGAGATGGCGAGCGCAGCTTGTAGCCGGGCGCGAGGCGAAGTGACAAGCGACGCGTGGCGTCGCGCCAGGTCATGATCACGCGCATGGCGTCCCCGCGGCGATAGTCGAACGACTTCCCGTCGTCCTCGTACCACGTTGATTCGCCGTCGGCGCCCGGATAGACGACGAGCGTCGTCGGGTCGGTCACCGGCTCGTCGGAGTACTGTCTCACCGGGTCCATCGGAATGACGGCGCCGGCGCGCACGTAGAGCGGAGTCGTGGCGAGATCGACGGCGCGATCGATTTCTCTGCCGCCGTCGACGAGCTCCTCTTTCCAGAAGTCGAACCACTTGCCGCGAGGCAAGTAGAGACGTCGGGTCGTGGCACCTTTCTCGACGACCGGCGCGACGAGCATGTCGCGCCCCCAGAGATACTCGTCGCCGCGCGCGACGGCCGCGGGATCGTCTGCATGGTGCAGCCAGAGCGCGCGCATGATCGGCATGCCGGTGTCGTGCGTCTCGCGCACGGCCGTGTAGAGATACGGCATCAGCCGATAGCGCAGCTCGAGATACTTGCGGCAGATCGGCTCGACCTGCGCGTTGTGCAGCTCGGCCGGATCGGCCTTGAAGTTCTGCGTTTCGGGCGGACCGCCGTCGCCGCCGTCCCAACCCCACGGCAGGTGCAGATGCCAGTTGCGGCCGTGCGAACGAAACAGGGGACAGAACGCGGCGAACTGGAACCAGCGTACGTACAGCTCTCCCGTGTATTCCGCGGTCGGAATAAATCCGCCGATGTCGGTGCCCCAGTACGGAAGGCCCGAGAGTCCGGTGTTGATCGCGACGGGAACGTGTGTCTTGAGCGTCTCCCAGCGCGACTGAACGTCGCCCGACCAGATGAACCCGCCGAAGCGCTGCACGCCGGCCGACGCGTTGCGATGCAGCGCGAACGGGCGCTCGTTCGGCCGATAGAGCTGCGTGCCCTCCCAGTACATCCGGTGCCGATTCAGCTCCGACGGTCCGTCGAAGCCGTCGCCCTGATCCGGCCACCAGCCGTCGACGCCGACGTCCATCACGGTTTGTGAAACGGCCAATAGCACGACACCTGGCGATCGGGCGGCCACTTGTTGTCCGGCGTTCGGCCGCTCGGCAACGGCGCCGCGGTGCACTGGTCGGTGACGGAGCCGGTGAGATGCTTTCCCTCGATGACGACGTGCACGACGACCTTGAAGTGTTCGTCGTGCAGCGCGGCGAGCTGCTTGCGGGCTCCGGGAAATTCGCGGGATGCCAGGTGAACTCGCCGTTGCGCGTGTTCCAACCCGACGGGGCGAACTCGGTGCCGAGGTAGATGAGCGCGTCGCAGGGAAGCTTCTTCTCGCGCATCGTGCGGGCGATGCCGGCGATCTGCTCAGGGCCCTCGAGGGTGCGGTGCGACTGCAGATACCCGAACGCCCAGCGTGGCGGCATCTCCGGCAATCCCGTGATGCGCGCGTACTCGCGCATGATGACGGCCGGTTCCTTTGACGCGACGACGAACACGTCGAGTGGAAGCGGCGCATCCTTGGGCGTGAACTTCCCCAGTTCGCCCGTGAAGTCGAACTCGCCAGTCGGCTGGTGAACGAACATCGCCCAGCCGTTGGTGCCGACGAGCCAGTGAATCGGCGCGCGCGTGCCGTGCGTCGAGAGGTGGTAGCCACCCTGACCGATGATCATGCGATCGGCCGAACCCTTGCGATCGAACTGCGGTCCGCCCTCGCCGAGTCCGAGAAGCGGCCCGTCGCCGAGGAGGAAGGACATGCCCGGCGCTGCGGCATCGAAGACGAGCCTCTGGACGACGACGCCGGCTCGCGTTTCGACGGTGAGCGTCGGCGGCGCGTCCGTGAACTTGACGACGAGGTCGCCCGCGCGAACGCGCGACAGCGACGACGATGCACGTGACTGCGTGATCGTCCGTCCGAGCTTCTCGGCGACCAGTTCACCCGTGACCGGCAACGGATCGGCGGCGCCGTTGTGAACCGGCTGCAGCGCAATTCGCGCCGTGGCCGGGCTCAGCGACGCGACCGAGATCTCGACGGGCTGGCCGGCGACGACGATCTCCTTGGCCTCGCCGCCAAGGAATTGACGAGGGGCGATGGCCAGGCCGGCGCTGACGACGCCGAGCTGTCTTAGAGCTTCACGACGAGAGACGGAGTTCGACATCGTCTTGGCGAGTTGGCGGGTTTGGCCACTAGAAAGGCCGGCAGGAACTCAACGCAGATGACGCAGATCCGAATAGCAATGACGCAGATGAAAAAACTGGTTCGTGGTTCATCTGCGGCATCGCCGTTCCAGATCTGCGTCATCTGCGTTTCCATTTCTTTCCCAAAAGCGTGGCTTCGTTTAGAACGTGAGCCGACGCAAATAGGTGCAGTTCCCCCGCGCGCTCGCCAGCTCGTCGGACGGATTTTCCTGCTCCACGTAGCACGGCTTATGAGAGAGATCCGGCACCGCGGCGAGGAAACGGGCGAAGTCGAACGTGCCTGTTCCCAGCTCCACGTCGCGTGAGCCGTCCGCCACGACGTCCTTCAAATGAAAGCTCCAGTAGCGATCTCGATGCGCCGTGAGGTAGTGCATCGGATCGCCGTGGCCCATGAGCATGTTGCCGACGTCGAGCTGGAGACGCACCGCGGCCGGATCGAGTCGCGCGATGAATGCGTCGTACGGCACGACGCCGTCGATCGGCTTCATGTGATCGGGTTCGTTGTGGAACGCGAGCCAGATTCCGGCGCGCCGCGCCGCGGCACCGGCCGTGTTGAACCGGTCCGCCCATTGGCGCCACGCGTCGAGCGAATGCTGGGTTTCGTCGGGAAGGCTGGGGACGACCAGATACTGGTGCCCGAGTAGGCGGGCCTTCTCGAGGCTCTCGTCCCAGTCTTTCAGGATGACTTCAGGCGCCATGTGCGCCGACGGCGCCCGGAGCCCTTCGTGATCGAGCGTCGCGCGGACCTGCTGCGGCGTGCGGCCGAAGTTGTCGAACGACCACAGAAGCTCGACGTCGTCGTACCCCATGGCGCGCACCGCCGCGAGCGTACGCTCGGGGTCAGCGCGCATGGCTCGGCGAACGGCGTAGAGCTCGAGGCCGACGCGCTCGAGCTTCGCCGCTCGCCTCGGTCCCACAAGCGGGCCGCGAAGCGGTGCGACGAACGCGCCGGCTGCCGCTGACCCGATGGCCTGAACGAACGCGCGTCGTTTCATGCGACAACTCTATCCCGTATCACCCGGCTTGGCCATATTCGGCGCGCCACAGCAAACACCCATTGGATCAGACCCCACGCCACAAGGATTTCACCGATCGCGTCGCCATTGTCACGGGCGCGGCGCGCGGGCTTGGGCGCGCCGCGGTGGCGCGATTTCTCGAGCGCGGAGCAAGCGTCGCCGTCAACGTGCGTGACCGAGCGCGCGCCGAGGCGACAGTTGCCGCGCTCGGAGGAAGCGAGCGTCTGCTGGCAGTGCCGGGAGACGTGACCGTCGACGGCATTCCCGAAGAAATCGTTCAACAGACGATGACCCATTTCGGGCGGGTGGACGTCCTGGTCAACAACGCGGCGCACGCCCGCTCGACCCGGTTTCCGGATCTCACCGCCGCGGAGTGGCGCCAAGCGATGGAAGTGAACATGACGGCGCCGTTTCTGTTCATTCAGGCGGTGCTGCCGGTGATGAGGGCGCAGCACTACGGCCGGATCGTCAACGTCTCGTCCACCGCGGGGCGCACGGTGAGCACACTCGGCGGAGCGCACTACACGGCGTCGAAGGCGGGCTTGCTCGGTCTGACGCGCGCGGCGGCCAAGGAGATCGGAAAGTTCGGCATCACGGTCAACGCGATTTGTCCCGGAATGATCGACACGGAGCTGACGCAGGAGACGGCATCGTCCGAATTGTTGGAGCGGCTCGCCGCGAGCTTCCCGATTCCGCGACTCGGCACCGCGATCGAAGTCGCGGACTTGATCTGCTTTCTCGCCTCCGAAGAAGCGGGCTACATGACCGGCACGTCGATCGACATATCCGGCGGCGACTTGATGATGTAGGCCGGCCGGTTCACACACGACAATCCCTCTCCAGATGAAAGAAGGCACGCGAATCGTCGTCGCGCTGGGCGCGGCGGTCGTCGGTGGTGTGGCCATCGCGGCGTCGGGAGCAGTACGGCGCTCAACGCGGCCGACGCCATCGCACCGATCGGCACGTTGTGGGTGAACGCGATTCGGATGACGGTGATCCCGCTGATCGTCTCTCTGCTCGTGACGGGAATCGCGTCGACGGCCGACGTCGCGTCGATCGGGCGACTCGGCGGGCGAACGCTGCTCGTGTTCGGACTGCTGCTCGCATGCGTCGCCGCTGTCGTCGTGCCGCTCGCGCCGAGCCTTTTCGCGCTGCTGCCGTTTCCTTCGGGCGCCGGGGCGCATCCCGCGTTGCCGGCCGGCGCGGCCGAAGCGGCGAGCCAGCTCGCGGGCGCGCAGGGGCAGACGTTCGCGCGTTGGCTCACGTCGCTCATTCCACCGAACCCGATCGCCGCGGCGGCGAACGGCGACATGGTCCCGCTGATCGTCTTCTCGATGCTCCTGGCGCTGGCGATCCTGCGCATTCCGCCGGCGTCGCGCGAGCCGCTCGCGGCGTTCTTCAAGTCGCTCTGCGCGGCCATGCTCGTGCTCGTGCGCTGGGTCGTGGCGCTGGCGCCGATCGGCGTCTTCGCGCTCGTCCTGCCGTTGACGGCGCACCTCGGCGCGAGTGTCGCCGGCGCGATCGGCTTGTACATCGTGGCGTATTCGGTCGCGTGCGTGGCCGTGACGCTCTTGTTGTATCCCGCGGCGGTGATCGTCGGGCGAGTTCCGCTTCGACGCTTCGCGCGAGCCGCGCTGCCGGCGCAGTTGATCGCGTTCAGCTCGAGCTCGTCGATCGCGTCGCTGCCGGCGTTGGTCGAGAGCGCCGAGCAGGGTCTCGACATTCCGAACCGGATTGCCGGATTCTCGCTGCCGCTCGCCGTGTCGTTGTTCAAGATCGCCGCGCCCGTGTCGTGGACTGTCGGCGCGCTCTTCGTCGGGTGGTTCTACGGGATTCCCTTGCACGCCCAGCAATTGGCGACTGTGGCGTTCGCCGCGGTGTTTCTCGCGTTCGCCGCGCCCGGGATTCCGCGCGGCGCGTTCATCATGCTCGCGCCGCTTTTTCTGGCGATCGGATTGCCCGTCGAGGGGATCGGCATTCTCATCGCGGTGGACGCGCTCCCCGACACGTTCGCGACGGTGCTGAACGTGACGGGCGATCTCGTCGCGGCGACGCTGGTGAACCGCTTTAGTCCAACGGTCGAAAACGCGTTCATCGCTGCCCGGGGGCCTTCTTCATGAGCAGCGTCAGCGCCGTCGTCGCGTTTGGCCCAATGTCGACCGACAAGTCGAGCTCCGCGTATCCGAGCCGCGTGATCTTCAACAGCGAGCTGCCTTCGGGCAGGAAGATCAGGCTGACCGTTCCCGTTGCTGTCGTGGTCACGTAGTCGCCCGATTTCGCTTCCGTCACGCGCGCGCCGGCGATCGCTTCACCCGTGTCTTCGTCGAACACGCCCAGAAGCCGATACCGGTACGTCGGCAGCGCCGCCGCCGAATCGCGCGGCGAGCCCGCCGAGTCGCTCGACGTGTTCGTCGCGCCCGCCTGGCGAGCCGCGGCGGTTTTCTTTCCCGGCTCTGCGGATTCATCGACGACGTAGGATTTTGCTCCGGGCTGGTACGCGACCCCCTGCTTCAGCACGATGTAGATCGCGCTGTCGCTGTGAGGCTTTCCGACAGTCGTGTTGAATTCGTCGGCGTAGGTGATCTGCTCGATGTGCTCGGGTTGAATCTCGCAAAGCACCTGCATCGACCCGGGCAACAGGCCGGCGAGCATTCCGCGACGGCCGACCTGGCACACGGTGTCGGTGGAGATGCTGCGGATCCAAACGCCGTTGACCCAGACGTTCGACGCCAGGGACGGATTCGGATTGTCGACGACGGGGCACCTGCGGCGCGGCGTGAACGCCAGGGTCGGACATGTGCGCACGGGTGCTCGCGTCGCGGCGCCGGCGGCTTCCAGCGGTGAGCACGACCGTCCGCAGATCATGTCCGGCCTGAGCTTCTTCAGGATGTCCGTCGCGTCGATCAACACGTCGGCGTGCTTCGCAATCTCGTCGGCGTCGATGAAATAGCTCTTCCGCGTCACGTCCTCTTTCGCGTTGACCTCGACAGGCGCGAGCGATTGGACGGCGCGATGCATCACGACCTGGAACGTCAGCGGGCCGGGCCGCGCGTGAAAGAACTCGGCCGCGCGGATGAAGCCGATCTTGCGGACGACGATCTGATAGTTCCCGTCGGCGTCGGAGATCGTCAACGACGCGACGCCCCGCCCGTCCGTTGTCCCGCTGGCGCGCGTGTCGTTGAGCCCTTGCACCACGGCGACCTCGGCTCCGGCCACCGCGACGACACCGGTGTCCACCACACGAACGTTGATCGTGAGTGGAGGATGAACCGGCTGCTGCGAGCCCGCGCTCACCACGGCGGCCGCAACCGATAGGAGGCCAGACCAACCCGACCGAGCAACCGACCAGCTCACGACCGCTTCTCCAAGGCAAGACTCATCATGAAGATGTCATGGGTGCATCGCACAGTCTACGGTCGCGCCTCGGCGGCAATTCGCCGGAGCTCCGGAAGGATCCGTCCGATTTGCGTCGCCTCGGCGCCGGCACTGCCGAACCCGTAATAAAGATTTCTGTACATCGGATACAGCCGATCGTACACCCGGCGTTGGTCCGGATCCGGCTCGATCACCCGGTACGGCGGGCACAATGCCTTTTGGGCATCCTCGATCGTCGCGAATGTTCCGGCCGCGCGGAACGCGAAGATCGCCGAACCGAGGCCCGTGATCGACCGCTCCGGCACCAGCACCGGCACGCCGAACACGTTCGCGTACACGTGATTCAAGACGTCGCTCTTCTGCGGAATTCCGCCGGCGTTGATCACGCGTCGGATCGGCACACCGTGCTCGGCCATTCGCTCGAAGACGACGCGCGTGTGGAGGGCAGTGCCCTCGATCGCCGCGAAGAGTTCATCCCGCGCGTCGTGATTGAGGTTCCATCCGAGCGTGACGCCGCCGAGGTTCGGGTTGACGAGCACCGTGCGGTCGCCGTTGTCCCAGGTGAGGCGGAGAAGTCCCGTCTGGCCGGCCCGGTATTCCTCGAGACCGTTCGAGAGGACGCGAACCGTCGTACCGGCGCGCCGCGCGATCGCTTCGAAAATGTCACCGACGGCGGACAGGCCCGCCTCGACACCCACATATTCCGGATGCACCGAACCGGGAACGACGCCGCAGACTCCGGGCACGCAGTCCGGCCGTTTCGCGATCGCGATGATGCACGTGCTCGTTCCGACGACGTTGACGACGTCCCCTTCCTGGATCCCCGCTCCGACGGCATCCCAGTGCGCGTCGAACGCGCCGACCGGTATGGGAATCCCGGCGCGCAGCCCGAGCCGCGACGACCACTCGTCGCTCAGCCGGCCGGCGATGTGGTCGGACGTGCGATAGCGACCGCCGAGCTTGTCGCGAACTCCGGCGAACAACGGATCCACCGAGATGAGAAAATCCTCGGGCGGCAAGCCGCCGTTCGATTCACTCCACAGCCACTTGTGTCCCATCGCGCACACGGACCGCGGAACGTTCTCCGCGCTCGTCTCCCCTGTGAGCACCGCCGCGACCATGTCGCAGTGCTCGAGCGCCGTCGCGAACGCGCGCGCGCTTGTCCGGGTTGTGGCGCAGCCAGTGGAGCAGCTTGGCGAACCCCCACTCGGACGAGTAGACGCCGCCGCACATCTCGATCGCCGGCAGCTTCTCTCGCCGCGCGACCTCGGTGATGAGGGCCGCTTCGTCCTTCGCGCGATGATCCGCCCACAGGTAGTAGTCGTCGAGCGGCGCGAGGTGCTCGTCGACCGGAACCACCGTGGACCCGGTCGTGTCGAGCGCGATGGCTTCGACCTTCTGGCCATCGAGCTTGGCGTCGGCCAGCGCCCGCTGCGTCGCCAGCGTGAGCGCGGCCATGTGCGACGCGTGCGACTGCGTCGCAAAATCCGGATCGCGGCGGTCGCGGTTCACCGGGTACTCGGCGGTGCCGGCGCCGATCGGCCCGCGCTCGCTGTCGACGAGCGCGACACGCACGCTCTGCGTGCCGAAGTCGACTCCCGCTACCACCGCCACGTTGGTCTCGCGCTCAGGCGTGCCGCAGTACGTCCCAACCCATGTACCGCGTCGTCGCCTCGTGGACCGCGTCGGCGACCGTCGCCATCGTCGCGGCGACGTGATGCTCGAAGCCGTTCGTGCAGATGAAGCGCAGCAATTCCTGGAGGCGAGGAATCTCCGCGACACCTGCACCGCCGAACGTGGTGAGTGGATCGTCGGTGAATCGTCCTTCGCCGACGTAGCCGCGGATCTTGCCGGTGCGGTCGTCGGTCGAGAATCGGGCGTACGACATCGGGCTCGATCGCACCTTGCCGACGACGGTGCCGTACGTGTTGTCGCGGCCGACAGTACCGGCGATGATCGCCTGGTAGTCCATCTTCACGTCCTCGAAGAACGACTTCGGCAGGTTGCTGCAGTGGAAGCAGACGGCCTTGTCCGGGTCGTCGCCGTAGTTGTTGTTCCAGTCGAGCAGCGCGCTCGGCGTCTGTGAGGCGAGCGTCAACGCGTACATGCTGATCGTGCCGCAGACGTCCACTTCGCACGCGCTGGGCATGTTCACGTCGCTCATCATGCTCATGATCGTGCACGGCACCACGCCGAAGAATTCCTCGAGCGACGTCCAGCACTGCACGGCGCTCACGTTCACATCGGTCTCGCGCATCCACCGGTCGATGACCAGTCCCAGCTTGGCCATCTTGATCAACGCGTCGCTCGGGATGCCGTCGGTCGGCACGTACTCCTGCATCTCCCCGAGCTTGTAGAGAACGTCGGCGTCGTCGTTCGCGAGATGGTTCACGCGGCCGAGCACTTCGGAGAGATCTATGGGTTCTACTGCGATCCCGGATGCCTCCAGGATCTTCTCGCTGTAGCGGACCGTCTTGAAGGCGGCGGGCCGAGCGCCGATCGCGCCGATGCGCGCCGTCTTGAGACCGCGCGCCACGCGGCAGGTCGCGACGAAGCGGCGGAGGTCGGCCCGGAAGCTGTCGGACTCCGGGCGCTGGGTGTGCAGCGACGTCAGACTATATGGTATGCCGTACTGCGTCAGAACGTTGCAGACCGACATTTTCCCGCAGAACGCGTCGCGCCGGACGTCGATTCGCCATCTTCGCCGGGTCGTCGGCGGTCGCGTGAATCAGCACCGGCACGTTGAGGCCGGCGAGACGCAGCGTCTCGGCGATCGCGCGCTCGTCGCCGAAGTTGGGCAGCGTGACGACGACGCCGGCGATCTTGTCGGCGTGCTTTCGGAAGAGCGCGGCGCAGGCTTTGGACTCGTCCCGGCTTTCGACCGCGCCGTGCACCGAGTCGTCAAGCTCCAGGGCGATGGCGTCGATGCCTTGTTCGGCGAACGCGCGGAGCATCTCGTCGCGGCCCGTGCGAGCGAGGTGGCCGGGGAAGAACCCGCGGTTGCCAACGAGCAGGCCAAGCGTGACGCGTTCGACCGGTGGCCGTCGCGAGGCGCGCTTCTCCGCCTGGGCCGCGTGCTTCGCCGTCAGCTTTCCGCCAACATTGGATTCGAGTTGAATGCGCATGGAGAGGACGGTTTTCGAGAAAACGTGGGCGAGCCGGTAGAGCATATCGGGCGTGCGCGGCGGCCGGAAGGGCGTCGCGTTGACACCTCGCGCCAGCGGGGTCATTGTTTCGCCTCGCTCGGAACCCTCACCCCAGAGAGCTGAATGAATCGCGCGCCTCGCCAACTCGGCGTTCTCCTTCTTGCGACCCTTCTTGCCGCGTGCAGCGGGGCAAAGACCGACAAGTCGAACGCGGCGGCGGGCGGTGCGTCCGCGGCCGGCGGAAGCAAGACCTTCACGATCGCCATGATCGCCAAGAGCTCGACCAACCCCGTTTTCCTTTCCGGCAGACAAGGGGCCGAGGCGGCGGCGGCGGAGCTGACCAAGGCGAACGGAGTGAACGTGAAGATCGATTGGCTCACGCCACCCGATGAAGACCCGACGCTCCAGGCCCAGCGCATCGGCGAAGCGGTGAACGCGGGCGCGAACGCGATTCTTCTCTCGGCCAGCGACGCGGGAAAGCTGGTCGGCGCGGTGGATGAAGCCGTCGCGCGCGGCGTGCCGGTGATGACCTTCGACAGCGACGTCGGCGGCTCCAAGCGGTTTTCGTTCTACGGCGGCGACGACGTGTTGATGGGCACGCAGGTGATGCAGGAGTTGGCGAAGCAGATGGGCGACAAGGGCAAGATCGCCATTCTCGCCGGCAACCAGAACGCGCCGAACCTCCAGAAGCGCGTCGAGGGGGTGAAAACGGAAGCGGCGAAGCACCCCGGCATCACGGTCCTCAACACCTTCTACCACGCCGAGACGCCGCAGGACGCGGCGGCGGAAGTCGTGCGCGCTCAGAACGCGTATCCGGACATCCAGGGCTGGGCGATGATCGGCGGTTGGGCGTTGTTCACGCCGGCGCTGCTCACGGATCTCGATCCAAAGAAGGTGAAGATCGTGTCGGTCGATGCATTGCCGGTGGAGCTGCCGTACGTCGACAAGGGACTCGCGCCCGTGCTGTTCGCGCAGCCGACGTACCTCTGGGGCTACGTCTCGGTGAAGACGATCTTCGACCACGTGTACCTGCACAAGGACGTCCCGGAACACGTGCAGATGGATCTCGTGCGCGTGTCGAAGGACAACCTTGGCGAGTGGGCGCGCCAACTGAAGACGTGGGGCTTCACCGACGTGGACCCGAAGTTCCTGTCGATGAAGTAGCGAGGGGCGGGTCGATCGCGGGTGGGAGCCCTCTTCGCGGCTACTTCCCCACGACGTACATCGCGACCGAATGCGCGGCAACATTCGCCGAGACGATGCCGTCGGCGGTACGCTCCGCATGCGCCCACACGTCGCGCTCGAGATGCTTGCCCGCCGGCAGGCCGATCTCCGGCATCGTCGCCGAGATGGTCGCCGTCGTCTCGCCGCGATTGAGGAGCACCACCGCCCGATCGCCGTTCGACATCGGCTTGATCCACACCTGCGTCACGCTGTCGCCTTTGAGCTTGTAGCCCTGCGAACCCCCCCAGTCCTGATCGACAGCGATGACCTCGGGATTCGTGAGGATCGCGCGCGTCGAGTCGCTCATCGACCGGAGATCGTTCCCGGCGATGAGCGGCGCGTTGAGCAACGCCCACAGACTGAAATGCGCGACGTACTCGGTGTTCGTCATCTTGCCGTTGCCCACCTCGAGCATGTCCGGATCGTTCCATGCGTTCGGGCCCGAGTACTTCTCCAGGCCGACCTGCTTGTCGAGAATCGAGAGCATCGACTTCCAATTGTCGCGGATGTCGCCCGTCGTCCGCCAGAGCTCCCCGCCCACGAAACGTCCCCACTCCCAGGGCTTGTTCTGACCCCATTCGCAAAGGCTGAACACGATCGGCCGCCCCGTCGCGGCGAGGGCGTCGCCCATCGCCTGGTAGCGCTCGATGGCCGGGCGCAGCTGGTTGTTGCAGTTGTCGTATTTGAGATAGTCGATGCCCCACCCGGCGAACGTGTTGGCATCCGCCACTTCATGGTCGATGCTCGCCGGTCGCTTCTGGCACGTCATCGTGCCGGCCGACGAGTAGATGCCGATCTTGAGGCCCTTGGAGTGGACGTAGTCGGCCAACGACTTCATGCCGTGCGGAAAGCGCGTCGAATCGGTGGTCAGGTTGCCGAGCGAGTCTCGCGCCGACGCTTCCCAACAGTCGTCGATGTTGACGTACCTGTAGCCCGCGTCGCGCATGCCGGACGACACCATCGCGTCGGCCGTCTCGCGAATGAGATTCTCGTCGATGCGGCAACCGAACTTGTTCCAGCTATTCCAGCCCATCGGCGGCGTCGGGGCGAGGCCGCGGGGGGCAACGGTTCTTGGCGAGCCGGCGACCGTCGGCGTGTCTCCCGTATTGTGAGCCGCCGCCAGAACGACGACAGCGACAAGAGCGAACGCTGAGCGCATGACGTTTTCCTCGGAGGGTCAGATCCGTTCAGATTGCCTTAGTATGCGCGCGACGGCGGTGAAACGCGACGTGGTATCGGTTCACTTGCGAAGCAGAGCGTTTGATGCGGATCGTCGGTAAGTTGTGGCCGCGTTGAGACGCCCTGGTGCTTGATTCGAAACGAGTTGGCGTCGGGTTTCGGCTTCTTGATCGCGGGTTGACGTCCTTTTGTGTGCAGCGGACGGGTTTGAACGGCGGTTGGCGAGCGTCGGGCGACGGATGACGCGGGCTGGCGTCCCCTCGAGGTTAGGATGCCGGCATCGCACGTGGCAATCCGGCGGCGGGATGTTCCGTGCGCGTCGCCGGACGTACGGTGACGACCGCCCGACGTCCGGTACACGTCGCTGGGTGCTCGATCACAACCGCCTGATGTTCGGTGCACATCGCTGGATGCTCGGTGAATACCGACTGATGTTCGGTACCCTTCGCTGGATGCTGGGTGAATACCGACTGATGTTCAGTACACTTCGCTGGATGCTCGGTGAGAACCGCTTGACGCCCCGTACACGTTGCTGGATGTTCGATGAACGAAGGTGGATGGTCGGTGAACGCGGCGGGACGTTCCGTGCACGAAGCTGGATGTTCGGTGAACACAGCTGGATGTTCGGTGAACGAAGCTGGGTGGTCGGTGAACGAAGCTGGGTGGTCGGTGAACGAAGCTGGGTGTTCGCTGAACGAAGCTGGACGGTCGGTGAAAGCCGCGGGACGTTCGGTCGCGGGATTGAGGTCTACGTTGGTTTTTGTCGAATGGACGGTTGACGGCGTCGGATGAACGATTCATGGCGTCGAATGGACAGTTCACGATATCGAATGGAAGTTGCGCGTCGCCCGATGACTGGTCGCGAATTGCGCTAGGAACTTCACCGCCACACCCTGCGGAACCCTGGAAATGAGAATGACAATGACGCGTTTTCTAGCCGCGATGGTCCTCACGACCCCCCTCGCCGCCGGCGTCGTCGCCGCTCAGGGCACGGCCATCGACTACTCCCGCGCCGACCAGCTCAACGCTCGCTACGACGGGCTAGCCGTCAACACCCCAGACCGCCCGACGTGGATCGGACGCTCGCCGCGACTGTGGTACCGCCGCACCGTGAAGGGCGGCTACGAGTTCCTTGTCGTCGACGTCGCGGCCAAGACCAAGCAGCCGGCATTCGATCATACAAAGCTCGCCGCCGCGATCATTCGCGCGGGCCTCAGTGAAGTACCGGCCGCAGGTCGGGGTGGGGGGGGCGGCGCGGCACCGGGAACGCCGACGCTCGTTTCGGCGACGAACCTCCCGTTCGCCGACTTCAACTTCGCCGACGACGAGCACGCGATCGAGTTCGTGGCCACGGGCTTCAACTGGAAGTGCACGATCACCGACTACGCCTGCCAGCGTGTCGGACCCGTCGCGCTCGGTGGACGAGGCGGCCGCGGGGGCAGGGGCGGCGCCGGACCGATCGCCGACGACGAACAGAGCGACATGGTGCCGTTCGAAGGCCCCTGGGACGACATCGAGGCGCTTGGCGACGAGGTGATCGCGCAGCGGCTCGCCCGGCAACAGGGACCGCCGCGTCCTCCCGCCGACAGCGCGGTTCGCCGTTCGCCCGACGGGCAACACGAGGCGTACATCGAGAACTTCAACGTCTTCGTGCGCGCGACAGGCGCACGCACGGGCGCGCCGCTCACCTACGACGGCTCGGAGGGGGGCGCGTACACGCTGCAATCGCTCACGTGGTCGCCCAACTCGGCGAAGATCGCCGTGTATCGCGTGACGCCGGGATACCGCCGGATCGTGCGCTACGTCGAGTCGTCGCCCACGGATCAGCTGCAGCCGAAGTACATGGAGCGCGTCTACGCGAAACCCGGCGACGTCCTCGACGAGCGGGATCCGGTGCTCATCGACGTCGCGTCGAAGCGTGTCGTTCACGTCGATCACGCGCTCTTCCCGAATCCGTACCAGCTGCTCCAACTCACGTGGCGCAAAGACAGCCGATCGTTCACGTTCGAGTACAATCAGCGTGGGCACCAGGTGTATCGCGTGATCGATGCGGACGCGAACACGGGGGCCGCGCGGCCGATCGTCTCCGAGGAGTCCAAGGCGTTCGTGGATTATCGCACGGCCACCGACGGGATCACCGACTCCGGCCGACGCTTCCGCTACGACATCGCCGACGGGAAAGAGATGATCTGGATGTCGGAGCGCGACGGCTGGAGTCAGCTCTATTTGATCGATGGCGCCACAGGGAAAGTCGAAAACCAGATTACGAAGGGAAATTGGGTCGTCCACAACGTGCAGCGCGTGGACGAAGCGAAGCGCCAGATCTGGTTCACGGCGAACGGCATGGACCCGAAGGAGGATCCGTACTTCCTCCACTACTACCGAGTCAACTTCGACGGCAGCGGCCTCACGCCGATGACGCCCGAGAACGGGATGCACTCCATCTCGTGGTCGGGCGACAGCAGCTACTACGCCGACCTCTGGTCGCGCGTCGACGCCGCGCCGGCGCTCGACATTCACAGCGCGTCCGACCAGCATGTCGCGATGGACGTGGAGCACGGCGACGTCTCGGCGCTGTCCGCCGCCGGGTGGAAGGCGCCTGAGGTGTTCGTCGCGAAGGGGCGCGACGGCGCCACGGACATCTGGGGCGTGATCTTCAAGCCGACGAACTTCGATCCCAAGAAGAAGTACCCGGTGATCGAGAACATCTACGCCGGCCCGCAGGGTTCGTTCGTGCCAAAGTCGTTCGGCGTCACGAACGATATGCGCAATCTCGCGGAGCTGGGGTTCGTCGTCGTGCAGATGGACGGCATGGGGACGGCGAACCGGTCGAAGGCGTTTCACGACGTCGCGTTCCAGGACCTGGGCGACGCCGGCTTCCCCGACCGTATTCTCTGGCACAAGGCTGTGGCGGCGAAGTATTCGTGGTATGACATCACGCGCGTCGGCATCTACGGCACGTCGGCCGGCGGACAGAACTCCCTCGGCGGAATGCTTTTCCATCCGGAGTTCTACAAGGCCGCGGTGTCGGCGGCGGGATGCCACGACAACCGCATGGACAAGATCTGGTGGAACGAGCAGTGGATGGGCTGGCCGCTCGGACCGCACTACGCGGCGTCGTCGAACGTCGACAATGCGTCGAAGCTGCAAGGCGATCTGATGCTCATCGTCGGTGAGCTCGACACGAACGTGGATCCGTCGTCGACGATGCAGGTCGTCAACGCGTTGATCAAGGCCAACAAGACGTTCGACCTGCTGGTGATCCCGGGCGCCGATCACACCAACGGCGGCCCGTACGGCATTCGCAAGCGCAACGACTTCTTCGTGCACCATCTGATCGGCGTCGAGCCGCCGGAGCGAAACGCCACGCAAACAGTTCAGGCCGGACGCGCCGGCCGATAATCACGACTCTTCTCTCTCAATCCCACCAATGGACAGACGGTCTTTCGTTTCTCGCTCGGCCACCACGCTCGGCGCCATCGCCGCGGCGCGAACCGGAGCGTTCGACGTGCCATCCCTCGAGGGCGTCACGGTTCAGCCAAGGCCCGCCTCGATCACCGACGACGAGCGGCGAGCGCGGATCGAGAAGGCGCGTCGCTTGATGGCGGAGAACGGCATCGACGCGATGTTTCTCGAGGGCGGATCGAGCATGACGTACTTCACCGGCGTGCACTGGGGGAACAGCGAGCGCACGTTCGGCGTCGTCATACCCGCCAAAGGTGATCTCGCATGGGTCACGCCGGCGTTCGAGGAAGAGCGCGCGCGCGAGCTGATCAAGTTCTCGAACGACGTCCGCGTCTGGCAGGAGGACGAAAGTCCGTTTCAAGTCATCGCGCGGCATCCTCAAGGATCGCGGCGTTGCGAACGGGCAAGGTCGGCATGGAGGAGCGCGTTCGCTTCTTCATCGCTGACGGCGTGCGCCAGCGCCTGCCGAGCGCGCAGTACGTGATCGCGACGCCGGTGACGGCCGGGTGCCGCATGATCAAGTCACCGGCCGAAATCGCCCTGATGCAACACGCGAACGACATAACGCTCCAGGCCATCGGGGCGATCGTTCAAGGCGCTGCAAGCCGGGCATGTCGCAGCACGACGTGTCGGCCAGCGTCGCCTCCGCGACGCAGCGGCTCGGCGGCGTGAGCGACGGCGCGCTCGTCATCTTCGGCAAGTACACGGCGTTTCCGCACGGAAGCGTCCAGCCGCAGACGCTGCGCGACGGCGACGTGGTGCTGGTCGACGCGGGCTGCACCGTGGACGGGTACGTGTCAGACATCACGCGCACGACGGTGTTCGGCAAACCGACCCAGCGCCAGCGCGACGTGTGGGAGGTCGAGAAGCGCGCGCAGGCGGCCGCGTTCAACGCCGCACAGGTCGGCGCCGCGTGCGAGTCGGTCGATGCCGCCGCCAGAAAGGTGATCACCGACGCCGGGTTCGGTCCGGGCTACAAGGTGCCGGGGCTGCCGCACCGCACCGGCCACGGCATCGGCCTCGACGGCCACGAGTGGACGAACTTCGTGAAGGGCAACACGACAAAGATTCAGCCGGGCATGTGCTTCAGCGACGAGCCGACGATCGCGATCTACGGCGAGTTCGGCATTCGCCTCGAGGACTGTCTGCACATCACCGAAAGCGGTCCGCAGATGTTCACGCCAAGGAGTCCGTCGATCGAGCGGCCCGTTTAGCGACGGTTATGGCGCGAACGGGGATTCGTGAGCTTGAAGTAGGTCGAGTCGATCCGTCGCACGTACCCGAGCGTCTCGCCGTATCGCCACCGCTGCACGCGCGGGGCGATCAGCTCGATGCTCGACCACGCCGGCTCGGGAGACGTCTGCTTCGCCATGGCCAGCGCGCGCCCGATCGGCCCCTCGCCGGCGTTGTAGCTCGCGAACATGAAGTGGTAGCGTTCCGCCTCCGGAACGTTTGCCCAGAGCTGCCACAGGTCGCGGTCGTGGAGGATGCCGGCGGCGATGTTCCAGTCGGGCTGGTCGATCGCTCCGAACTCGGGCCGGTGCGAAGCGATCTGCTGGTACGTCGACGGCATGAGCTGCATCACGCCGCGCGCCCCGACCCAACTCGTCGCGTTGGGCTTGAGCTCACTTTCGGCGAATCCCTGCGCCTTGAAGTAGCGCCAGTCGAAGGCGGGGCCGAAGTATCGTTTCGAGTATTTCTTGAAGGCCGGATCGAAGCGCTGGCTGATCTTCTTCGCCGCCCGCGCCTCGGCGACGCGCTCGAGAGCGTTTGTTGGCGGCGTCGCGGACGCTCCGCCCTGTCCGCTCGCGGCGGCCGGGAAGGCTGCCAGCACCAGCCAAGTCAGCGAGCGTACCCCGCGCATCGGCGGCTATCCGATGGCGCGCCCGACGATGAGCGCGATCGAGACCCACAGCGCACCGATGAAGATCGCGGCGGCGATGTTCCCGCGCTTCAGCTCCTGGGGGAAGTCGACGTCGGGCATGAGCCGGTCGATGATTCGATAGCTCACGTACATGAGCACCACGCCCAGGGCAGCGTAGACGAGGTTCAGCGCAAGGATCGCGATCTGCAGAATTCCCCCGTGGTTGGTCTCGGAGACCGTTCAACCGGCCTCATCACAAGACGACGTTCGAGCGGGGGAGTTTCAATTCCGATCGTCGAGCGGGGCGAGCCCTTTGAAGCTCGACTAGAGCGAAGGCTGGAGCCCACCGATGCCGATCGGCGACCGGATCAGAGTGTGTCGATGACGGAAGCCGGCACAGACGCGTTGGTCAGTAGGGCGTGCGTGGCGTCGATGCGACTCACGTATCCCAGCGTCTCTTTGTATATCCACGGATGAATGCTGGGAGCGACGCGCGCGATGTTCGCCCAGGTCGTATCAGCCGGCCACTGCGACGTCGCGAGCTTGTACGCCTTGATGATCGGCCCTCGCCCGGCGTTGTAGCTCGCGAACATGAAACGATGCCGTTCGTCCAAGGGCACGAGGTGCCAGAAATCCCAGAGGCGGCGGTTGTAGTAGATGCCGGCCGCGATGTTCCACTGCGGCTGGTCGATCGGCCCGAAGTCGGGGTTCTGCGACACGATCTCGTGATACGTCGTCGGCATCAGTTGCATCAAGCCGCGCGCTCCGACCCAGCTCCGCGCGCGGGGATCGAGTCTGCTCTCCGCGAAGCCTTGTGCCTTGAACCAGCGCCAGTCGAACGAGGGGCCGAAGTACTGCTTGCTGTACTTGGCGAAGGTCTCGTCGTATTGCGTGTTGATCTTTCGCGCGAGGATAGCGCCCGCCGCGTCCTCTATCCTCGCCATGAGGCCCTGCTTGGGCGGGGGCTGCGCGGCGGCGGTCGCCTGCGGTCCTTGGCCGCACTCCATCCTGGCGGCGACCAGGAAAACCGCGGCGAGGACGACCGCTCGTCGTACTCCGGTCACGGCAGACGCCTCGCGCTGTTCGGGCGCGGTCGCTTACGCGATTGCGCGGCCGATGATCAACGCGATCGAAACGAAGAGCGACCCGACGAAGATGGCCGCCGCGATATTTCCACGCTGCAGTTCCTTCGGCAGCTCGACCTCGTGCAAGAGCCTGTCAATCACGCGAAAGCTGATGTACATGAGCACGACGCCGGCCGCCGCGTAGGCGAGGTTCATCAACAAGATCGCTAGTTGCACGGGCCACCTCAGCGGGTTGTCGTGATGCGCGCCGCGCATCACGGCCCACGTGGGCGGTGCGATCAGCGCCTAACGTCGACTCGGCAAGCTCCGGGCCGTGTCAGGAGCTCCTCGTCGAGGCCGACTCGGCGAATCAACGCCGCGAATCGCTTGCTCCCACGGATCGGGTCGAACGAGTAGTCACACAGCGCCGTGAACGACGGCCAGATCTCGCGCGCGTCCGTGGCCCGCTGCAGATCATCCAGCGCGCGGGCTGTGTCGGCCACCCCGAGATAAGCGACCGCGGCGGTCGAGGCGGCGGACCACGCGGGTATCTCCGCCTCGAACTCACGAGCCATTCGCAACGCCGTAGCCCGGTCGCCGGAACGCCCGACGGCGTAGGCCACCTCGGCCCCGAAAGGTGGCCGCGTTCCATTTCGTATCGCGATTCGCTTCGCCTCGGCAAGGCGACCCGCGGCGACATACGCCAGCGTCGACATCTGGACGAGCGGCGGCGACATCGAGTCGATCTCGAGTCCACGTCGAGATTCCGCGATCGCATCGTCGTGGCGCCCCAGCAGCGACAGCGAGCAGACCTTCCACGCCGCGACGATCGGCGAGAATGGTTCGAGCGTGGCCGCGCGCGTGATCGTCACCAGCGCTTCCGTCGGTCGGCCGACGTAGAGGAGGTATCGGGTGTATTGCGTCAACGCGGCCGCGTCGTTGGAATCGACGGCGATCGCGCGGCGATACTCGTCACCGGCCTCCTTCCATTCGTAGGCGTGCATGTGCGCCAAGCCGAGTGCGACGTGCGCTTGCGCCAACGTGCTGTCGATCATCAAGGCGTGCTGCGCGGCGCGCATCGACCGTTCGCGCACGCTGACGGACGAGACGCCGTTGAAGTACGGCAGATACTCGAGCGTCTCGCCGAGGGCGGCGTAGGCGCGCGCATACGACGAATCCTTGTCGATCGCCTGTTGAAACAGGTCCACCGCCTGCGGCAGCGTGCGACGCGCGAACAGCAGGAAGCGTCCGCGCAAATACAGGTCATACGCGGCCTGATTCGCCGTGCCCTGCGCGACCTGCGCCGGCGCGGCAAGGGTTGCGCCGCTCGACAGGCGCGGCGCGAGCGCCGCGGTGATCGCGCGCGCCAACTCGCTTTGCAGCGCGAACAAATCCTTGGCGTCGCTGTCGAACGTTTCCGCCCAGATCTCCTGGCCGTTCGTCGCATCGGCGAGTTGCGCCGACGCGCGCAACCGCTGGCCCGCCGATCGGATGGATCCGGTGAGGACGAAGCCGACCGCGAGCGCTCGCCCGACCTCGCGGGCGTCTACGGCAGGCTGGTTCTTGAATCGATACGTCGACGTTCGCGCCGCGACACGCACGCCGGGCAGCTTGCCGAACGCGGTCGCGAGCTCGTCGGTCATGCCATCGACGAGATACTCTCGTGCCGAGTCACCGCCCACGTTCGCGAACGGCAGCACGGCGAGAGTTCGCACACCGGCCACCACCGCGGCGCTCGAGCTCCGCTGGGGGAGGCGGCGCGCGACGAGGATCGTCGACGCCACCAGCACGGCGAGCGCGACGGCGCCGATCGCGGCGAATCGCGCAGGCGTCGGCCGACGGAAGCGGCCGGCCATGGCTGCCGGCGTGCCGACGGAATCGAGTGCTTGCAGCACCTCGCGAGCCGCCTGCGGCCGTTTCGCGGGATCCTTCTCCAGGCACTGCATCACCAAGCGCGCGAGACCGGGAGGACAGTCGAGTCGCCGATCGCCGATCGGGGCCGGGGTCTCGTTGACGTGCGCGAGAAACGTCTGGTGGACGGGCCGGCCGTGGAACGGCGTTTCACCGCACAGCAACTCGTACCCCAGACATCCGAGGGCGTACAGGTCGGCACGGTGATCCGTGTTCGGATCGCCGACACCCTGCTCCGGCGCCATGTAAGCGGGCGTCCCGATCGCCGTGCCGATTTGCGTGACGACTGACGCCTCGTTCGGCAAGTCGTCGTCGGGTGTCATCGTACTGGCGCGAATCAACGCTTTCGCGATCCCGAAATCGGTGACGACGGCCGCGTCGCCGGAGAGCAGCACATTGTCGGGCTTGATGTCTCGGTGGACGACGCCGCGCTCGTGCGCGTACGCCAGCGCGCGCGCCACGTCGCGCAGCACGCTGATCACCTCGCCGATGGGAAGCGGCCCCACCAGCAGGCGCTGTCGCAACGACAGGCCCTCGACGAACGGCATCGTGTAATACGGGCGGCCATCGAAGGTGCCCGTCGACAGGAGCGGAACGATGTTCGCTTGCTGCAGGCCCGCGGCGAGCCGGATCTCACGCTCGAAGCGGCTGCCGGACAACCCGACAGCCAACTCCGAGGGCAATACCTTCACGACGACCTTGCGACTGAGCCCGGTTTCCGTGGCGACGAACACGTGCGACATGCCGCCGCCGCCGAGCTCTCGCTCGATGGTGTAGGCACCACCGAGCGAGAGCTGGAGCTCGTCGCGAAGGCTCATCGAGCCTGCGTCATACTCAGGTGGGCGGCTTCACACGCTTGCCCCACGTCGGCGGCGGCGGCTCCTTCGTCGCGCGATCCACCGGGTGCGCCGCGAGTTGCTTCATACGCTTCGGCGACCGCGCGCCTCGAGCTGCAGGTCGTGACCGCCGATCACTTCCTTCGGCGTGTTCTCGACGTCGATGTCCGGCGCGACGCCCTCGTTCTCGACCGCCCACTTGCCGTCGCGGGCGAAGAATCCGCCGCGCGGCGCGATCGCCGATCCGCCGTCGACGAACGTTGGCGTGTCGGCAGTGTGAACGAGGCCGCCCCACGTCCGCTTGCCGACGAGCGTGCCGATCTTGCGATAGCGGAACATGTACGGCATCAGGTCGCCGCCCGATCCCGCCATTTCATTGATGATCATCACCTTCGGACCCCAGATGCCGGCCGCGGGGCTGGTGAACGGCATGCGATCGCCGGCGACGTTGTTGAAGTAGCCGTCGAAGTCGCGCTGCAGCACGTCGATGATGTAGTCCGCGGCCTGGCCGCCGCCGTTGTAGCGCTCGTCGATGATCGCGCCCTTCTTGTCCTGCTGCGCGAAGTAGTAACGGTTGAAGCTCGTGTAGCCCGGCTGCCCGGTGTTCGGCAGGTACACGTACGCGAGCTGGCCGTGCGACAGCGAATCGACGGTGCGCCGGTTCGCTTCGATCCACGCGCGCGTGCGCAGCGCCTGCTCGTTCGCGACCGGAACGACCGTGACGTGCCGCGCACCGTCGGCCGTCGGCGTCGCGTTGACGACGAGCGACGTCTGTCGATTCGCCGTGCCGTCGAGCAGACGATAGATGTTGTCCGGCGCCTTCAGGTCCTGCCCGTTGATCGACGAGGATGTAGTCGCCGACGCGCACGTCGACGCCCGGCGCGGCGAGCGGCGCGCGCAGATCGGGGTTCCACTCCTCGTCGTCGTAGATCTTCGTGATCTTGTAGCGCCCGTTCTCGATCGACGAAGTCGGCGCCGAGCAGACCGCCCGGCACCGCGGCGGGCACGTCGGGCATGTCGCCGCCGCGCACGTACGAGTGTCCGATCGAGATCTCGGCGCCCATCATGTCGATGAGATAGTTCAGATCGGCGCGATGGTTCACGTACGGCAGCAGCGCGCTGTACATCTGCTTCACCTTCGGCCAGTCGGCGCCGTGCTCGTTCGGTCACGTAGAGGTAGTCGCGCTGATTGCGCCACGCTTCGTCGAAGATCTGCTTGAACTCCTGCTTCGGATCGATGTACGCGCGCAGGTCGGCGTTCGACGCGACCCTGGCCAGCCTGCGGCGGATTGCGATCGGCGTCGACGAGGAAGAGCGCGGGCCGCCGCCGGCGCCCGCCGCGCCACCACGGCCGCCGCGACCGCCGCCACCGCCGCCGCCGCGATACAGCGAGCTTGTGCCCGTCGAGGCTCACGTCGTAGTCCGCCACGCCCGTGACGAACGGCAGATGTCGCGATGGTCGCGCAGCGAGTAGCGATGCAACGTCGCACCACCGCCCGCGCCGCCGCGGCCGCCGCCGCCACCGCAGCTGCCTCGAGGAAGTAGACCATTCCGGCGACGCCGGCTTTCAGATTCGAGTACTGGCGTTCCGGAATTCCCGGCACGGCGAGAATGCGATGCTGCGAGTCCGTCGAAGTCGATCGTGACGGTCGGCATCGGCGCGCGCGGCGCGGGACGGGCCGCCTGCTCACCGCCTGCTGCGCTGTCGGCACCCGCTGCGCCACCGCGCCGCACCGCCGCGGCCACCTCGACCGCCGCCTCCGAAGCCGCCAGGCGCAGCGCCGGCCGGCGCACCCTCTTCGTCGCTCTCCGGCAGGAACGGCGACGGATCGCGTCTTGCGCAGCATCGCCGCGTAGAGACCGAACGTCTCGGTGTGATCGTAGTTCGTCATGTCGAGCCACTGCGACTTGAGACCGAAGTCGGTCGACGCGAGGAACCAGAGGTACTTGCCGCTCGCGTCCCACGCCGGCGACATCGCGTCGGCGAGACCGTCGGTCACCTGCTTCGACGACGCCCGTCTCGACGTTCACGACTTCGATCGCCTTGTAGAGCGAGTTCAGATGCTTCGCGTACGCGATCCACTTTCCGTCCGGCGACCACACCGGATTCATCGTGCGCGTCGGCACCATCCACGGATCGTTGCCGACGATCTTCGCCTGGCCCGTCGCGACGTCGACGACCCACAGGTTGCAGGTTCGTGTCGTGGAACATGATTCGCTTGCCGTCGGGCGACCACGCCGCCGTGTAGAAGTGGCCGGTCGTCGGAATCTTGATCTCGCGCGGCGGCGTGAGACCGTCCTGCGACTCGATGTAGAGCGCGTATTCGCCGGACGTCGCTGAAGTACGACAGCTGCTTGCCGTCGGGCGACCACGCCGGCTCGTGCTCGGCCGACGCGCTCGAGTTCGTGAGATTGCGGACGTCGCCCTTGTCGGCCGGAATCGTGAAGATCTCGCCGCGCGCTTCGACGGCGATGCGCTTGCCCGTCGGCGACAGCGCGAGGTTGCTCATGCTCGCCGTCACGTCCTTCCACTGCGGCATCATCCACGGGAAGTCGCCCGTCGCCGTGATGTTGACGACGTGCTCGCTGCCCGGACTTCGGATCGAGCAGGTGGATGTCGCCGGCCTGCTCGAACACGACGGCGCTGCCGTCGGACGCCGCGTCGAGCGCCTTCACGTCGTAGTCGGTGAAGTTCGTGAGCCTGCGTCAGCTTCTTCGACTTCGTGTCGTAGCTCCACACGTTGGCTACGCCGTCGCGATCCGAGACGAAGTCGACGACGTCGTTGCTCGACCCACACCGGGTCCATGTTCTTCGACTCGGGCGCCGTCGGCGCCGAGAAGTGCGACGAGCCGCGCGGCGAGCCGGCCTGCGCGACGACGAGATCGGTCGTGCCGTTCGGCGTCGTCTCGAGGTCGAACGTCTTGAGATCGACGATCCAGATCGGACGATTCTGACCGCCGCGATAGTTGCGACGCTCTTCGTCCCACGAGTTGTTCATGCGATACGCGACGCGGCGGCCGTCGGGCGAGATCTTGCCCTGATACGCGCGCGGGAGCGCCATCGGCGTTTCCACGCCGCCTTCGACCGGCACGGTCCAGAAGCGCGGCGCGGCGCTCGGCGCCGATGTCGCGCGCGACGAGTTGAAGACGATCGATCTTTCCGTCGGGCGTCCACCCTTGCACGACGTCCGCGCCCGGATGCCAGGTGAGACGCTTCGGCTCACCGCCCTCGGCCGGGACGACGTAGACGTCGACGTTGCCGCCGTACTGCGCGCTGAACGCGATCAGCTTGCCGTCGGGCGAGAACTTCGGATTCTCGGTCGTGCCCTGGAAGCTCGTGAGGCGGCGCGCGATACCGCCGCTCTTGTCGACCGACCCAGATGTTGTTCGCGTAGGCGAACGCGATCTGCGTCTTGCTGACGGTCGGGGTGCGCAGCATGCGCGTTTGGGCACCGGCATTGAGCGCGGCGAAGGCCGCGATCGCGGCCGCGAACTTCATGGAGGAGCGACGCATAGGTCTTGGGGAAAGGGACGGGCTAAGCATCGCGTCCGTACCCTCGGCCGTCCAGCCCAAAATGCCGCCGGGCCGGTTGACGCTGCGGGTCGACCAGGCCAATCTCCCCGGGATGTCCCACATCGAAAACGTCTCCGACACCGCCCGGTGGGTGGCCGTCTACCGCGCCATGGAGACGGCTCGCGCGGACGCGATCTTCCGGGACCCCTTCGCCGCCCGCCTGGCCGGCGAAAAGGGCGAGGCGATCGTCGACTCGATGAAGCGCGGACGCCAGATGGCGTGGGCGATGATCGTCCGCACCGCCGTCTTCGACGAGATCATCGAAGCACAGATCCGCGCCGGCGCCGACCAGATCGTGAATCTCGCGGCTGGGCTCGACACCCGTCCCTGGCGCATGAAGCTCCCGGCCGACCTCCGCTGGGTCGACGTGGACCTCCCGGGCATCCTCGACTACAAGCTCGAGACGATGCGCGGCGAGACGCCGGTCTGCCGGTATGAGGGAATCCGCGCGGATCTGCGAGAACCGGCGGTGCGCGAAGAACTGTTCACGCGGTTGGGCGCGCAGTCGCGGCGCACGCTGGTCGTCACCGAGGGGTTGCTCATCTACCTCACGCCGGATCAGGTCGGCGCCCTCGCCGCCGACCTGCATCGCCCTCCGAGCTTCCATTCCTGGTTGATCGACCTCGCCCGGCCCGAATTGCTGGCGATGATGCAGCGGATGTGGGGCAAGTCGCAGGGAAACGTGAACGCGCCTTTCCTGTTCGCCCCGGACGAGAACACGAAATTCTTCGAGCCGTTCGGTTGGCGCGAGGTGGAGTTCCGTTCGTCGATGGAGGAAGCCCGTCGCCTGGATCGCGAGATGTCGATGATGTGGCTCTGGCGCCTGCTCGGGCGGCTCCGTTCGCGACAGGTGCAGGAGAAGTTCAAACGGTTTTCGGGGATCGTCTTGTTCGATCGAATCTGAGAAACTCACCCACCTGACTGGAGTCGAACGCATGCAACCGATGATGATTGTCTTGCGTCTTTTTCACATTTTTTCCGGAGTGCTGTGGGTCGGCGGTGTGGCGATGCTATCGTGGTTCATCCTTCCCGCCGTGGTGGGCAGCGGTCCGGCGGGGGCCGGCGTGATGAAGTTCCTGCTGGTGAAGACGAAGTTCGGTCCATACTTCCCGGCGCTGGCCGGACTCACGGTTCTGTCGGGGATCTTCATGTATTGGTGGGACGCGTCGCGATCGAACGGCGCGTTCTACTCGTCGCCGATGGGGATGACGCTCGGGGTCGGCGGACTGGCGGGCGTCATCGCATTGATTTTCGGCGGTGCGGTCGTCGGCCGCGCCACGGCTGGCATGGCGACGATCTTCCGGGCGGTCGACGCGCAGGGCGGCCCGCCCACGGCCGAGCAGACCGCAGAGCTCACGGCGCTCCGAGGCAAGGTCGGCTCCGCCGCGAGGATCGTGCTGCCGCTGCTCCTCATCGCCGTGATCACGATGGCCATCGCGCGCTACGTCTGATCGGCACCCTTCACACGAGGGCACTCGAATGATTCGCTCGCGATGCTGCGCGGCTCTCCTGTGCGTCACGGCCCTGTCCGCGGCGGCCGCACAGGAAACTCCCACCGAACGCGACGCCGCTCGCGACGTCGTCCGCAAGCTCGATTCACTCGAGAAGACGCTCAACCTTCCCGCGCTCGTCGCCAAGCTCACCGGCCCGAACGCGGCGCGCGACCAGGTCGCCGCGCGCGCCAAGGAGCTCATGGACACCGAGCTCCTCGCGATGGGCGACGACATCACCAGACATCCCGAGATCGGCTTCGAGGAGAAGCGGTCGGTGCAGATCCTCGTCGACTATCTCAAGAAGCACGACTTCACCGTTCAAATGGGAACGCCGGGCCTGCCGACCGCGTTCGTCGCGCGCTATACCAAGTCGACAGGCTCGCCGAACCTCGGCGTCATCCTCGAGTACGACGCGCTGCGCGGCACCAAGGGCGCGTTTCACGGTGACCAGCACAGCACGCAGGGGCCGATCGGCATCGCCGCCGCCGTCGCGATCGCCGAGTATCTGACGAAGACAAAGACGCCGGGAACGGTCACTGTGTTCGGCACGCCGGGCGAGGAGATGATGCCGCCCAACGCGAAGACCGTGATGTTCAACTCGCACGTCTTCGACGGCGTGGACATCCTGGTGCGCAGCCATTCGACGACGGTGACCAGTCGTCCGGCCGCGGGCTTCGGGACGTGTTGCATGAACATCGACGGCGTGAAGTACACGTTCAGCGGCGCGCCGGCGCACCAGCTCACGGCGTGGAACGGCCGCAACGCGCTGACGGCGGTGATCCATCTGTTCGACAACATCGACGCGATGCGCAGCAACATGCGCCCCGAAGCGCGCATCCAGGGCGTGATCACCGAAGGCGGCGCGGCGCCCAACGTCGTGCCCGACAAGACGGCGGCGGACTTCTACGTTCGCTATCCGGACGAGGTGTATCTCGCGCAGGAGCTGCAGATCGTCGACGACGCCGCCCGCGCGGCGGCGCTCGCGACCGGCACGAAGGTCAAGATCGACCACTACGGCGAGGCCCGCGACGGCGTGAGCATCGGGTCCATCAACGAGGTCGCGTTCGGATATCTCAAGAAGTACGGCGGCCAGAACGTGCAGGCGGATCCCGGCAAGCCGCAGGGCTACGAGGAGACGGGGAGCGTCTCGAGCGCGGTCCCGGGCGGAGAGTTCAGCGCCATGACGTCGACGGCGCCGAACCACACGTACGAGATGCTCGCCGACGCCACGTCGCCGGTTGGGCATCGCGGGTTCGTGACCGACGCGCAGGCGATGGCGGCGTTGCTCTACGATTTCGCGACGCGAGCCGACTATCGGACGATGGTCAAGCACGAGTTCGACACGATTCGCGGGCTCCACGCCGAGTATCTCGAGGATCTCAAGAAGGTCTACGGACTTCCCAAGGTCGCCGAGCCGTAGCCAACCCTTTGCTCGTATCGGATGTCTATACGAGCATGTCGCCTTCGCAGACACCGCTTCTCCAGGGTACGCTCGACCTTCTGATCCTGAAGTGCTTGACGCTGACCGACATGCACGGCCTCGGCGTCGCGCGCCGAATCGCGCAGATCACGGATGGCGCGTACGACGTCAAGCCGGGCTCGCTCTTCCCCGCTCTCCATCGGCTCGAGGAGAACGGCTGGGTCGTGTCGACGTGGGGTGAGTCGGAGAACAATCGGCGCGCCAAGTTCTACCGCTTGACCAAGGCCGGCCGACGGCGATTGTCCGAGGAGACCGACGAGTGGAAGCGTGTCTCCGCGGCGATGACGCTGGCGCTCCGGTCGAGCTGAGCGACGGCACATGGACATCGTCCGGATCGTGGCGCGTGCCGGCGCCTTCGCGCGCAACCTCTTTCACCGCACTCGCGTCGACGATGCGCTCGACGAAGAGCTTCGCGCGTACGTCGCCGGGATCGTCGCGGAAAAAGTACGCGCCGGCATGTCGCCTCGCGACGCCGAGCGAGCCGCGCGACTCGAGCTCGGCGGCTACGACGTCGTCAAGGAAAACGTGCGCGACGCTCGGACCGGCGCCCTGCTCGACGGGCTGCTACGCGATTGTCGCTTCGCCGCGCGGACACTGCGCAAGACGCCAATGTTCACGGTCGTCGCCGTGGTCGCGCTGGCCCTCGGAATCGGCGCGACGACGACAATGCTCAGCGTCGTGCGCTCCGTGCTCGTTCAGCCGCTGTCGTACGCCGACGCCGATCGCCTCGCCGTCATCCTGCACGACGGGCGGAACCCGGCGTCGCCGAGAAACTTTCGTGACTGGCGCGCGCAGACGCGAAGCTTCTCCGACATGGCGGCGGCGGAATACTGGTCGCCCGACTTGACGAGCGGCGACAATCCGACACAGGTCCCGGCGCTGCGGATCACGAGCCGGATGCTGCCGATGCTCGGCGTCGCTCCATTGCTTGGACGCGTGTTTTCTGCCGCGGAGGAAGAGCCCGGAAATGACCACGTAGTGGTGCTCAGCTATGGGCTGTGGCAGCGCATGTTCGGCGGGCGCCGCGGCGTCCTCGGCTCGACCGTGTCCCTGGACGGCTCGATCTACACGGTCATCGGCGTGATGCCCAAATCGTTTGTCTTCGCGCCTTTTTGGAGCACCAACGCGCAGGTGTGGGCCCCGCTCGCTCTGTCGAGCCGCCTCAACGATGGACAGAGCCTTCGCATCTTCGCGCGTCTCGCGCCGGGCACCACGTTCGAGAGCGCGCGCGCCGATCTCGGCGCCGTGACGGCGGCGCTCGAAGCGAGAGATCCGGGGAGCAACAGGAACGTCGTCCTCACGCCGCTCAAGGAGAAAGTCGTCGGCAGCATTCGCACGCCGCTCCTCACGCTCCTCGTGGCGGTGACGTTCGTCCTGCTCACGGCGTGCGCCAACGTCGCGCACATGTTGCTGGCGAGAGCCGCGGCCCGGCAGCGAGAGCTCTCGCTGCGAACCGCGCTCGGCGCGACGCGGTCGCGCCTCATCGTTCAGATGCTTGTCGAGAGCGTAGTCTTGGCGCTGCTCGGCGGCGGCGCCGGGTTCGCCTTGGCGGCGTGGGGAATTCGCGCGCTCGTGGCGGCGAGTCCCGCCATCATTCCTCGCGTCGCTTCCGTGACGCTCGACGGCCACGTTCTGGCGATCGCGGTCGCAATCTCGGCGGCCACCGTCATCGCGTTCGGGCTTCTGCCTGCCCTCAAGGCGGCTCGCGTGGATCCGGCCGAGACGTTCCGCGACGGCGATCGAGCGTCGAGCGATGGACGCGGCCGCGCGCGCGTTCGCAACGCGCTCGTCGCATCGGAGTTCGCGTTGGCCCTCGTGCTGCTGATCGGCGCTGGGCTGATGATTCGCACGTTGATCGCGCTTCAGCGAATCGACCCCGGGTTCGATCCGCGCAACGTCGTTTCGATGATCGTCTCGACCGCCGGAACACCCGCCGCGGACAGCGGGCATCACGCTTCGTTCTACGTCAATTCTCTGGCGCGCGTTCGCGCCCTGCCGGGTATCGAGTCGGCGAGCTACATCAACCACCGGCCGTTCGACGGCGACATGTGGGGGTTCGAGTTTCGTCTCGAGGGAGCGCCGCATCCCCGACCCGGCGATTGGCCGACGGCGATCTTTCGCGTCGTGTTCCCGCGTTACTTCGCGGCGATGCGAATCCCGATCCTCGGCGGCCGCGACGTCGCGGAGACGGATCGGCTGGACGCGCCGGGCGTCGTCGTGATCAACGAGTTCATGGCGAAGACGCACTGGCCCGGCCTGGACCCGATCGGCCGGCGCATCACGCTCGACGACTCGACCTGGCTCACCGTGGTCGGCATCGTCAAGGACGACGTGCGCGAATCGCTGTCCGCGCCGCACGAGGAGGAGATGTTCCTTCCGTTCGCGCAACGGCCCGCGTATCTGATGGGGCGCGGCGCCTCTCGAACGATGACGCTGGTCGCACGGGTCGCCTGTCCGCGCATCGAGTGCGACGCGAGCGCGTTCGTCGCGCCGATCCGCGGCGCCATTCGATCAGTCGAACGGAACGCGCCGATTTCGGCGGTGGTCACGTTCAGCGCGCTCGCCCGGACCGCTACCGCGGAGTCGCGCTTCTATCTGCTGTTGCTCGTCGCGTTCGCCGCGATCGCCGTCGTCCTCGCGGCGGTCGGGATCTACGGCGTGATGGCGTACGCCGTGTCGAGACGGACCCACGAGATCGGCATTCGGATCGCGCTCGGCGCCGAACCCGGGTCCGTGATGCGCGCGGTCGTCGGCGAGGGGCTTACGATGGCTTCGATCGGCGCGGTGGTCGGTCTGGCGACGGCACTCGCGCTCACGCGGCTGATGCGCGGCATTTTGTATGGTGTGAGTCCGCTCGACGCGTGGACGTTCGCCGCGGTGACGGCGCTGCTCGTCGCCGTCGCGCTCGGTGCGACGCTGGTGCCGGCGCGCCGCGCAACGCGGGTCGATCCGCTGATCGCGCTTCGCTCGGACTGATTTCGATAGCTCACCAACCATGAAAGAAAGCGCGCGCCGCATCGTGCCGGCGCGCGCTTTCTGCATGAGGCTGGTCCGCGAGGCTTACCGCTTTGCCGGAGACGACGGGAAGGAAGATGGCAGCGTTTGTTTCCCGTCCGTTTGCGGCGTCGGCGCGGCAACCGGAGCGTTGGGTGCCGGGGTGTCCAACAGCCCGCGCGACACTAGCTGCGCCGCGAGCACCGTCTGAATCACGCTCGTGATGTTGTTGGTCGTTGCCGTCGCCGCCCCACCGGCCTCACCACCGCCGGAGATCGTCACCATCTTCGCGTCGGCCAGCGCGGCGGCGATGACTGGCGCGATCTGTGGCAGCATTTCGATCTGCCGGTAGCGGAAGTACGACTCGCCGCCCACGGCGATCGCTTGATTCACCTTCTGGATTGCCTCGGCCTGCGCCTCGGAGATCTTGCGAATGCGAATCGCTTCGGCGTCCGCGCCCGCCTCGGCCTCGAGGCGCACCCGCGCCGCATCGGCTTTGGCCTGCGCGATTTGCGTCGCATCGAGTTCGGCCGTGCGCTGAAGGCCGGAGGCTTCCTGTCGCTTTGCTTCGGCCTGCGCGACAAGCGCCGCGTTGCTCGCCTTGGTTTGTTCGAGCTCGCGTGTCTTGTCCGAGATCGCGCGCTCGGCCTCGAGCTGCGCTTCCTTGGCGCGGCGCGTTTGGGTCGCCGCGACGATGTCGGCGTTCGCCTGAGCCACCGCCGCGGACTGCCGGCGTCGCGCCTCGGCCACTTCCGACTGTACGACTTTGATGTTCAGCGAATTGAAGATGAGTCCAAGGTCGGTCAACTCGCGCGAGCACGCTTTGCGAATGATTACGGCCAGCGGATCGTCCTCGTCCTCGATCGCCCCGGCCTCGCCCGCGATCAGCGCCGTCGGGATCACGCGCACCGGTACGACCGCCGCGGATTCTCCCGGCGGCAGCGCGTGCAGCGGCGCCGCCTTGGCGGAGAAGAGCTGGTCGTGCGTGAGCAGGTTCATCGCACGACGCCCCGAGCTGGAGAGCAGGTCGGTGAGTGTGCTCAGCTGGTCGGCGTCGCTCTTCGAGAAGAAACGGTTCGCCGCGGTCTTGATCAACGCGTCCGTGTCACCAACCGAAACGATGGCGCTCGCCAGCACGCGCACTTTGATCGGGGCTGGCGTGCCGCCCGAGTCGACGTCAGCCGTCTGGTCCGTGATGTCCAGGTCGATGTTGATGACTTTGCTGGAGATCGTCGTTCCGGTCGTCAACAGCGGAATTTCCTTCGACTTGCCCGGTCCACGATAGATGACCGTGCCGCCGGCCAGCCAGCTGACGAGGCGGATCGTGCCCGCTTCGACGTTGCGCAGCAAACTGGCGACGATCGTCGGGATGACGATGAGCACGAACCCGACGACGATGAGCCCGATGAGCATGGGCGTAGTGAGTAGGCCTGACATACGCGAATCTCCGAAGGAGACGAGAAGGTGTTAGAGAATTGAGACGGTGCAACTCTGCTTGGCCGCGTTCACTTCATCGATCCGAAGCCGCTGTCCGGCGCGAACGCGACCGCCGAGCACCCGGTCCTGCGGCTGCAACGTGGCGAGAATCTGCAGCACCTGCCCGTCGACTTCGAGCGACACGATCCCCTGTCCGTTGTCGTCGAATGAGCTGACGGCGACGGCTTCGTCGGTCACGGCGCTTTCCAGGGTCGACGCCGGACGTGACGCGAATCGCATCGCGAAGTTCCAGAGCGGCGTTACGAGGAAACGCTCGAACGCGACCGCGCCGACCGCCGCCGCGCCGAGGAGAAGCGGACTTGGCAGCACGGCGTGCAGCATCGCACCCGTCGCGCCAAAACCGAGCATGAGGCTGAACAAGAAACGCGGCGACGTGATGAGCCAGAACGTGCGCCCCGCCACGCCGCTCGTATGCGCATGGCTGCCGCGTCCAGCGACGGCGTGCGAGTGACCATGGGCGCCGTGGACGTGGGCCGTCGTTCCGCCATGAACGTGGCCCGTCGTTCCGCCGTGCCCGTGCGTCGCGCCGCCGTGGTGGCCCCCGCCCCGACTCCCGAGGCCACCAAGCGCCATGGCCGTGAAGCCGATCGCGCCCAGCACCATGCTCGAGATGTAGAGATCCATCGTTCGGGAATTCGTGGAGGTCCGACAACCAGACAGACATACAACGGAGCACCAGACCGCGAAGTTGCAACCGTCGCGATGTGGCCGTCCTTTAGCGAGTTATGCTACCGCGCCCGCGATGGTTCGGTAACTGGCATTCGCCTTCTTTGTTCGGCGAGGCCGGATTTCGGCCACTTGCGGTTTCTCGGGCGCTACTTGAGCGCCGCGTCGACGAACGCGATGGCTTCGGGTCCCCAGATGTGCATGCCGGGCGCGCCGCCGAAGCAATGCGCTTGCTGGGCTTCAGGGCCGGCGGCGGGAAAGATCTTCACCCGGTTGGACGAGTTTCGCCGCGTGAGGATCGGTCCGAGGACCTTTGCCGGCTCGAGGCTGGCGTCCTTCGCGGGCTGGATCAAAAAAACAGGAATGTCGATCCTCGATACAGCGTCTTTGAGTCGTGCCTGAAGGTCGGGGCTGTTGTTCCAGCTCAACGCGGCCGGCGAGATGGATACGGCTGCCCGATAGCCGACGTGGCGCGCGGCGCCGAAGATCGTTTGAATGCCGCCGAACGAGCACCCGGACACCACGAGTCGGGTCGTGTCGACGAACGCCTGCCTTTTCAGAAACGCGAGGCCCGCGAGCTGGTCATCGACCTGCGACGTTTCGAGAAGGTGAACGCCGAGGCGGAGCCCCGCCGCCTGCCCGTGGAGCGACGACTCTTGCTGAATCGACTCTCGGATGTATTCGCCTTGCGAGTCGCTGTGTCCTCGACGCATCGGCGCGAAGACGACGAACCCCGCGGGAACGAATACGGCGGCGACCGAATCGAACTGTGGACCGCCGCCCGGATCGGGCTCGCTCCCGTGGTTCCACAGCACGGCGGGAAACGGACCGCGACCCGGCGGCTGATAGATGTAGCCAGCGAGCGTGAGGTCGCCGCTCTTGAACGTGACGTGCCGCTTGTTGAACGGCGCCGCCTGCGCCGACGACGACGCGGCACACACGACCATCACCGCGGTCGCGAGCAACCGTCGACGCCATCGCTCGAAGTGATTCGCTTGGTTGTCGCGCGTCGGGCTCAAGGGCACGCCTCTCCTACGCTGGATGGCAACGAATTCGACGCGCCGGAGCCGCGTCGCGCAAGGTGAGATCTTGGCGCGAACCGCCTAGCGCAGCAACGCGCGGACGCGGTCGCTGTAGCCGCGGCTCGAGACGAGCTTGGCGCCGCCGCGCAGGGTCACCAGATATTCGCCCGCCTCGCGTGCCTCGATCGACCGAATTCTGTCGATCGCGACGATCGCCGATCGATGGATGCGGACGAACTCCTCCGGATCGAGCTTCGCCTCGACGCCGTGCATCGTGTCGCGGATGAGATGCGCTGTGTCGCCCGTCTGGACGCGGACATAGTTCCCGTCGGCCTCGATCCAATCCACGTCGGCCACGCGGATGAAGTAGTGCTTGGTCCCTCGCCGGGCGACGAATCGCGTCGGCCGCTCGGCGCGCGCTGCCGCCGCTTGCTCGGCGAACGCGTGCAGCGAAACACCAGCCGATCGCTGCCCGGTCCGCGCGAGCACTCGCGACACGGCGGCGGCAAATCGCTCGGCGGTCACCGGCTTGAGTAGGTAGTCCATCGCCGCCACCTCGAAGGCGCGCAACGCGTAGGCGTCGTACGCCGTGACGAATACGACGGCCGGCAGTGGCCCCTCCGCACCGTCCAGTGCGCCGATGATCTGAAAACCGTCGAGCTCGGGCATCTGGACATCGAGAAAGACGAGATCCGGCCGGTGCTCGACGATCAGGTCGAGCGCCGTGCGGCCGTCCTGCGCTTCGCCGACGAGCGTCAGCTCGGGGCGATCGCGCACGAGACTCGTCACGCGTTCTCGTGCGAGGCGCTCGTCGTCGACGACCAGCGTTCGAAGCGTCACTTGGGTCGTCGCTCGCGGTAGGGAATGGTCACGCGCACTCGATAACCGCCGGCGACGGGGCGCGAAACGACGAGCGATTGGGCGTCGCCGTAGAGCTCGCGAAGCCGCGCGGTCGTGTTCGTGAGCCCCACCCCCAAGCCGCGGCCATTCTCGTCCGCCGCGGCGCTCCCCGCCGGCCCGTCGTCGGTGATAGTAAGAATCAGTGAGCCGTCGGCTCGGCGCGCGTCGACCGCGATCGAGCCGGCGCCCGCGTGTGCCTCGATGCCATGGCGCAGCGAGTTCTCGACGAGCGGCTGAAGGATGAAGAACGGAACGAGCGCGCGCCGCGCGTCGTCGTCGCACGCGACTCCGACCGACAAGCGGTCGCCGAATCGTTGGCGCGAGATCTCGAGATACGGCTGCAAGACGGCGAGCTCCTCCTGGAGCTCGACCTCGCGCTGCTGTCCGCGCCGAAGCACCTCGCGCAGCAGATCGCTCAAGTTCGCCAGCATCGCGTCGGCGGCGCGCGGGTCGCGCTGGATCAGCGTCGAGATTCCCTGCAGCGTGTTGAACAGAAAGTGCGGCTGCAACTGCGCCGTCAGCGCCGTCAGCCGGGACTCGGCCAGTTGCGCTCGAACTCGTCCCGCCTCCACTTCGCGTTCGTGCGCCCGCGACACGGCTACCGCCGCGTGCGCGACGGCGTCCACCGCGAGAAATGGCAGCATCCCGGTCATGAGCCCCAGCCGGAGATAGTCGCCCAACGGCGGCGCGAGCGACGCACCGGAATACGTGACTGCGTGCTGTGCCCACGACGTCAACACGGTCAGCGCGACGATCAGCGACGCGTTGACGGCGACGCTCGCCGCGGCGTGGCGGCGTTCGGGCGGGATCCGGCGCGCTGTCCAGACGAACAACGGCGCCGAGAGGAACGCCGCGTACCAGACGAACGAACCGACGCCCAGCATGCGCAGTACGTCGCCCGCGTTCGTCGGGGCACGGGGCACGCGAGGCAGTAGGCGAGCACCAGGCGGTCCGGGAATCGGCGTGACGAATCGCGATGCGACGAACGTGAGCGCCGCCAGCGCGAGCGCGGCGATCACCGCGGCGCGCAACAACCGGTCGGCGGCGCGCGGAGGGGGTGTGATAGCCTGATCGCGGATTGCCGGAGCGGGCGTCCTCATGACTCCGACACTACGCCCCGTTCACTCCGCGCGCAAAGCGACCATCGGGTTGACGCGCGTCGCTCGAAGGGCAGGCCAGCTCGCGGCCACGAGAGTCGCCACGACGAGGATGACGCCCGCTGTCGCGACGCTCGCCGGATCGCGGGGCGACGTCTGAAACAGCATCGCCGCGACGACGGGGCCCGCGAGGAGCACTGCCACGACACCGAATGCGAGGCCCACGACCGTCCGGCGCAGCGCGTCGCCGACGACGAGCCGCGCGACCGTCCATCCATTCCCGCCGAGCGCGCGGCGAATGCCTATTTCCTGCGTGCGTTGCGTCGCGACGTACGAGATCACGCCGAACAACCCGATCGTCGCGATGCCAAGCGCGATGGCACTGAACGCCGAGAAGAGCGTCGCGCCGAGTTGCCACGAGCGAAGTTGCGGGTCGATGAGGTCCTGGTAGGGACGGATGAGCGCGAACACGCGATGCGTGCTCGACGACTGGATCGCGCGTTGCACCTGGCCAACCATGCGAAGTGGATCGCCGGGGACGCGCACGACGAGGCCCATGACGCGCGGGATGTCCGGGAAGGGAGGGTCGGGAATCTGGTCGAACGGCACGTAGTACTGCATCAAACGATCTTCGTTGCGCTCGGGCAGCAGCGATCGCGCGCGCGCGTCACGCACCACGCCGACGACCTCGCGGCACGGCTGCGACGCCGACGGATTCTCGTCGCTCCCCCCGGCGGGCATGCCGCCCACGCGGATGCATTTGCCGAGCGCCGACGCGCCTGGCCACGCGGTGCGCGCGAGCGTCTCGTTCACCAGCACGACCTGCGGCGAGCCGCGGGTGTCGCGCGCCGTGAAGAGACGCCCTCCCCCGCTCACCAGTCGCACGCGCATGATGTCGAGGTAGTCGGGCGTCGCCGCGTACATGATCGGGATCTGCACGTTGACCGGCGGCCACGCCAGATTCGGCATGCTCATCGGCGGGATGTTGTGCGGGCCGAACGGAATACCGGCGGCGACGGTCGCGCCGGTCACGCCGGCGAGCGCGCGCACGCGGTCGACGGCGGCCAAGTACGCCGCGTCGCGCTCGGAACCGGAGACGAATCCGTGGAAGTCGAGCGTCACATAGAGCAGGTGCTCGGCCGAGAAGCCGAGGTCTTGCGATTGGATGCGCTCGAGGCTTCGCACGAAGAGCGCCGCGCCGACGACGAGCAGCGTGCAGAGCGCGACCTGGATGGTCACGAGCGCGTTCTGGAACCGCATCCGCGGCGACGCGCCTGCGCCGCCCGTCCGCAGTTCCGACGCAAGGTTGCCGACGCCCACCTGCGCGATTGGCGCGAGCGCGGCGAGAACGCCAGCCGCTCCAGCGGCAAAGATCGACACCGCGAGCACTCGCGCGTCGATGAATTCCGTGGTCGGGGCGAGATTCGGCAGCAGGGTGGATCGGATGATGCCGGAAAACCAATGCGACAGGAGAATCCCGGTCGCCGCGCCGCCCGAGGCCAGGAGAACGCTCTCGCTCACGAGCTGTCGCGCGAGATGGCCGCGCCCCGCGCCGATGGCGATTCGCACTGCGATCTCGCGCCGGCGCCGCGCCGCGCGAAGCGAGAGCAGCGTCCCAACGTTCGCCGTCGCGATGAGCAGGACGATGAGCGACACAGCGGCGAGCCAGAGCGCGATCCGCGATTGGGCCGACTGCCGTGAGGACGAGCCCGGAACGACAGGATCGAAGTCGACGGACAGCGTCGCGCGTTCCGATAGCGACTCACCGCGAATCGACGCTGTTGCGATCGTGCGCGCCGTCGCGAGCGATACTCCGTCGCGAAGGCGAACCACCAGCGAGACGATCTTCATGCCGTGGTTCGTGGTCCATTCAGTGCCGCTCCCGCGCATCATCGCGGAGAGCGGCAGAAAGAGATCGACCGCGGCCAACTGCTCGCCGTTGAACCCGGCGCGCGCCACGCCGATGATCGTGAACGGCTGCTCGCCGATCACGATCTGCCGGCCGAGCGCCGAGCGCTCGCCGCCGTACGCGCGGCGCCAGTAGGCGTCGCCGAGCACGACGACGGGGTTGCCGACCGGCGGCGCGTCGTCGGACGCGCCGAAGAATCGGCCGAGCGCCGGCGTCGCGCCGAGCGTCGTGAAGTAGTCGCCCGTGGCGCCGAGTGCCGCGACGCGCGTGACGTCGGGGCTGCGGCCGACGAGCATCGTGTCGGGCCGCGTCGCGGCGATGCCCGAGAACGCACCGTTCGACGCGCGCAGCTCCTGGAACGCCGGGTACGACGTCGTGCTCATGGGGAACGACTCGCCGCCTTCTTCGTTGAGCCAGAGTCGCACCCGCGCGACCCGGTCCGCGTAGGCGATACCTGGCGGCGGCGAGAGCATGAGCCGGTTGACCAGCCCGAACATCGCCGCGTTCGCGGCGATGGCGAGCGCGAACGTCAGGACGACGATGGCGACGAACGTCGGCTCTCGTCGCAGAGCGCGGGCGGCGGCAACGAAATCGCGCGTCATGGGCGACTCATAGGTCGCTTCACGCGCGCGATGTCGCTAGTCGTCGTGTGACGACTCCACGGTTTTTTGGGACGGGCGCCGCCGCCCCCGTCGCGGATCTACGCCATCGCCGTCGCCGGCTCCACGACATCCGGGCTTACGGCCTGTTTCGCCGGCTTGAACAACAGACCGAACAACAGGAACACCGCGAACGCGCCGATCGCCGGCACCATCCAGATCGCGTGCCAGTCGTGCACGACCTGCGTGCACGCGGCCGCGCCCCCGCACGACGGACTCGGCGTCGCATGCATCGCGACGACCCGCCCCGATACCGACGCGCCGACGAAATACCCGACGCCGTTCGTGACGAAGTTGATGAACCCCTGCGCCGCCGCGCGCACCTTCTCGCCCGCTCGCTGATCGGTGTAGATCTGGCCGCTCACGAAGAAGAAGTCGTAGCACACGCCGTGGAGCAGAATGCCGCCGTAGAGCAGCCACATGCCGCCGCCGATGTTGCCGTTGCCGAACGCGAAGTACCGCAGCGCCCACGCGAGCATGCCGCCGAGCATGATCGCCTTGATGCCGAATCGACGCAGCGCGAACGGCAGCACCAGCATGAAGCCTATCTCGGACATCTGGCCGAACGTCTGGATGAACGCCGGATCAGGAGCCTTGATCTCGTTCAGGAAGAGATTCGTGAACGTGTAGTAGAACTGCAGCGGAATGCAGAGCAGGAACGAGCCGAGCACGAACATGAAGAAGTCGCGGTTGCGCAGGAGGCTCAGCGCGTCGAGCCCGAGCGCGTCGCGCACGCTGAACGGCGCGCCGGCTCCCGTGGGCGGCGTGTGCGGCAGCGCGAGCGAATAGAGCCCGAGCACGACGGACGCTCCGGCGGCGATTCGCATCGGCGTCGCGAGCGCGTCGGCGTGCAGCACCTTGCCGACGAGAATCCCGGCCACGATCCAGCCGATCGTCCCGAGCACGCGAATGATCGGGAAGTCGCGCGCCGGGTCCTTGACGTTGTGGAACGAGATCGAGTTGGTGAGCGACAGCGTGGGCATGAAGCAGAGGGCGTAGAGCAGGAGCAGCGGGTAGAACGTGCTCCACGACGTCTGCGACGACACGAACCACATGAGCACGCCGCCCGCGATGTGCAGAGTCGCGAGCAGCTTCTCACTCGAGAAGAAACGGTCCGCGACGATGCCCATGAAGAAAGGCGAAACGATCGCCGCGATCGCCATCGCGCCGTACGCCGCGCCGATCTGCGTATCCGTGAAGTGCCGCGTCTGGCCGAGGTACGTGCCCATCGTCACGAACCAGACGCCCCACACGAAATACTGCAGCAACATCATGAGAGAGAGTCGCGTACGCCCCCACGCGACGCCGCTCGTCCCGCTCATGGCAGCTCCCGAATGCGAATGTTGCGGAGGGAGAGCGTTCCGTTGTGGTCGCCCTGGATGCCGATGTAGCCGCGCTTCGCCAGTCCGTAATTCGGCCAGTCCTTGAACTTGCTCGCCGGCGACTTTCGCCTTCCAATCAGGGCTCCACAGCTCGTACTCGACGACCTTCTGTCCGTTGAGCCAGTGCTCCACGTGCGCGCCCCGCACGACGATGCGCGTCGTGTTCCACTCGTCCGACCGGCTTGACGACGCCGCGCGGCGGCGCGTACAACCCGTACGCCGACGCCGCCGACGTGAGCGGCTTCTTGCCGTCGTCGGCATTCGACGTCGTCGAGCAGCTGATACTCCGGGCCACTCCAGTAGATGTGGTCGTACTCCTTCGTCGCGCGGTAGAAGATCCCGCTGTTCCCCGCCTTGCCGATCTTCCACTCGAGCTCGAGCTCGAAGTTCGCGAACTGGTCCTTCGTCATGATGTCGCCCGTGCCGCGCGACTTCGTGATCTCGTTGCCGGAGATCGTCCATCCCGCCGGCACCGTCTCGCTCTCGTAGCCGCGGAACGCCGTCAGGTCGAGAACGCGAAATCCGCTGGCCGCGGCTTGCGTCACGGTCGCGACGTGATCCTGCGTCGACAGCGCGCGATGCATGCACCCGCTGGAGAACACCAGGGCCAGCGCGCTCGCGCCTCCCAGAAACGTCTTCGCTCGCATCGTCAGATCGCCCACCCCGCGCGGTATTCGCGCGTGAGATATTGGTTCGCGTCAGGCGCGTTGGTGAATTCCATCTTCGTCGCGTCGTAGATGACCTTCTTCCCCTGTCCCGCGCGCAGCGCGGCGACGCCGAGCAGCATCGTCTCGGTGAACAGCGCGGCGTATTCGATCGGCGAGCTGGCCTTGGTCTCTCCTGCGGATCGCCTTCGCCCAGTTCAGCTCGTGGCTCCACGTGATGCGCGGCATCGTCTTCGGAACCTTCGCCGCCGCTTCCATCAACCCGGCCGGGATAGCAGCGCGGGTTCGATCCATACGTGTCGTTGATCAGAATCCCTTTCTCGCCGACGAAGATCACGCCGCCTTCCGAGATGAGCGTGACGTCGTCCGGCAGCACGTCGGGGCGCGGCGGGTACAGGCCGCCGTCCGTACCAGAACAGCTTCACCGGCGGCATCGACCCGCGGGCCGCGAACTGATAGTGCACGTTCGTCGCGGCCGGATACGAAACGGGCCGCTGCCGGCTGCGCGACGCCGGCGATCCCGCGGGCGCGTTCGGATCGCCCGGAATCGTCATCGTGCCCCACGGCGTCGACGTCGCTTCGATGCTCGTCGGATACGTCGAGCCCGAGCGCCCAGAACGGATGGTCGATCAGGTGCGCGCCCATGTCGCCGAGCGCGCCCATGCCGAAGTCCGTCCACCCGCGCCAGTTGAACGGATGGTAGATCGGGTGATACGGAATGTCCTCGGCGACCGGACCGAGGTAGATGTCCCAGTGCAGCCCTTCGGGAATCGGATTTGCACCCGCGCCCATCCCTTCCGCGAGCGTGCGATTCACTCGGCCCTGGTTCCACGACGTGCCGAACGAAGTCGAACCCGCCTGCATGATCAGGTTCGGCGCCTGCGGCCGCGGGACCGGCTGCGGCCAGTAGCCCAGCGGACGATTCGTCCAGACGTGCACCTCGTGCACAGGCCCGATGACGCCCGCTTGAATCCATTCGTTGATCAGCCGCGCGCCTTCGCTCGAGTGACCCTGATTGCCCATCTGGGTCACGAGCTTGGGATTTGCCAGCGCCGTCTGACGAAGCACGCGCGCTTCGTGCACCGACCAGGTCAGCGGCTTCTGCACGTAGACGTGCTTGCCGAGATCCATCGCGGCCTTGGCGACGACGGCGTGGTTGTGATCGGGCGTGGCGACGATGATGCCGTCGATTCCCTTTTGCTTGTCGAGCATCTCGCGGAAGTCGTAGTACTTCGCCGCCTTGTCGAATTGCTCCTGCAGCTTGGTCGCCGCCGGATTGACGACGCCGTCGCGATTCGGACGCAGCTTGCTCGTGACGTTCGTCGTCGAGAAGTTCATGTCGACGTCGCAGACGGCGCACAAGTTCTCGGTCTTCGCGAGCTCCTGGGCGTTGCCGGAGCCCATGCCGCCGAATCCGACGACGGCGAAGTTCACGACGTCGCTTGGGGCTCGGTATCCCGGGCCTCCGAGGACGTGCCTCGGCACGATCATCGGCGCCTTGGCGGTGATCGCCGCGCCGAGCACCGCCTTGCCGGCGTCAGCTACGAACTCGCGGCGTGTGATTCGGTCGTCGGGTTTTGACATTCTTGGTCCCGCGCAGTGGGTTGGTGTCCGGTGTCGAACGGCCTCCGCGTGGTGTATTAATGCAGCGTGCGGTGGCAGGTGGTAAGAAACCTCTTGGGGGCGGCCCACAGCAAGAGCGCCTGAGGAGACGCATGGCCTCTGTCCGGGGGTGGGGTTCTGTTACCCGCCTTAGCGCGTGCTCAGGGGCGCCAGATCCCTTGCGCGACCGCCGGAACGAATGTGTCCAGCCCGAGCGGCGGGAACGCCAGCGTTCTCCGCTCCTCGGCGCTCTGATACGCCGTCATCAGAATTTTCACGACCTCGAGGCCGTCGTCGAAGGTGAGCTTCGGCTTTTCCTTGCCGAGGAAGACGCGCACGAAGTGGCGGTCCTCGGCTTCATATCCGTACGCGGCCGCCTCGCCGGCGACGACCGGCATCAGGCCGATCTCTGCGTTCTGCTTTTCGACGAGATCTTCGCCCGACTTTCCCTGTACCGCGCGCGAGAAGAAGAGCTTGAGCCCGCTGTCGAGCGTGTTCCACGACATCGAGTACTCGGGCCCGAGCAACTCGGCCGACAACCGCAACCCGGCACCGACGAAGCTCCAAGAGGTCGACGCCTCGCCGATCACGGTGTAGCCGTCGTCGGTCTCGAACTCGATCGTCGTGCTCGCGAAATCTTCGGCGGGCTCCGAGGCGTAGTTCACGTCGCGCCCGAACGTCTTGGCGAGATGCTTCACGTATTCCGGGCGAGTCCACTTGAGGCTCGCGATGTGCGCCGTCACGCGCACGGGCTTCACCGTGGAGAGCGGCGCGCCGGGCTTCGTAAGCAGATGCCGCACGACGAGCGCCGAGTGGCACATCATGTCGTTCAGCACGCCGCCGCCCTGCAGCTCGCCGCGCCAGAACCACGGCATGTGCGGACCACTGTGCTCCTCCGCCGCGCGCGCGAGGTACGGACGTCCCGTCGTCGCCGCGCCGCGCGCCCACAGGAGCTGGTGTCCGGTTTCGACCTGCGGCGCGAAGACCTGGTTCTCGAGGTAGCCGTGGCGGATTCCCGTGCGCTTCACGAGATCGCGCACCTCGATCGCCTCGGCGACGTTCCGCGCCAGCGGTTTCTCGCACGCGATTCCGGCGAGCGCGCCTTTGCCGCGCTCGAGCGCGTCGACGATCTCCTCGACGTTCTCGACGCGCGCGTGATTCGGCCCGGTGAGCCAGATCGCGTCGATCGCCGGGTCGGCGACCATGTCGGCGATCGACGCATATGGTTTCGCGTTGCCGACGTCGAGGTCCCGGGCGAGCTGCGCGGCCGATGCCGCGTTCTTCTTGTGCGGACTCCAGACGCCGAGGACGTCGGCGTCGCGCACCGCGCGAAACGCCTGCAGATGGAAGCGCGCGTTGAATCCACTTCCGATGAACGCGACGCCGAGCCGCTTGCCCGGCTTCGCGTCTGTCTTCTTGGGGCTCATCGCTCTTGCGGGCTCACGCGAGTGGTCATGACATCGTAGCTCACGCCGAGCTTTTCGAGCGCGGCGGGTGGGCAGCCGTCGTAGCCTGGATTGAAGACGTTGCCGACGTACTGGAGATCCTTCCACCCGATGGCGCTCGAGTAGAAGCCGGACGCGGTCATGTCGCGCAGCCGATTGAAGAACGCGACGCCTTGCGACATGTCGGGCGGCGCCTTCTGCGGATACGCGATCTCGTCGAGAATCTGTCGGCGCTCGGCGTCTGACGCGGCGATGAACGTCTTGCCGAATCGGTCCTGCGATTCGGTGTCGATCCAGGCGAGCCCTCCCCGCATCGCGGTTTGTGTCGCCAGGCTGGCGTCCTTTTCGGCGAGCAGATAGTCCATGTACTCGGGCACTTTCGCATCGGTCGCGCTCCCGGAGACGTCGTCTCGTGGGATGATGTAGTCGACGAGCACGCGCACCGTCTTCCATTCGTGCGGCGTGAAGAACCGCGGCGCGGCCTGCGCGGCGGCTTGAGACGTCGCTTGCGCACCGACTTGCTCGAGCGCGGTCGCCGGGCTCAGCGCCGCGGCGACCGGCACGGCGCCGAGCACCTGGAGCATGCGCCGGCGGGAGATCGTTGCGTCGGAGGAACTCGTGCCCGAGCCTTCGAGATCGCGGTCGTCGCTCTTCGCGCTCATATCGCCCCCGCCGCGCGCTGCTGCGCGATGTAGTCGCTCGTCCGCCACGAGAGTGCGAGAATCGTCCACGTAGGATTCTTGTCCGCTTGTGATACGAAAGGCGCGCCGTCGGCGACGAAGAGATTCTTCACCTCGTGCGCCTGGCAGTTCGCGTTCACAACCGATGTCTTTGGATCCGCGCCCATGCGCGCGCCGCCGAGCTCGTGGATGATCGTCCCGCCCGCGGCGAGACCGTAGTTCTGCTCGCGCGACGGCATCTGCGACGACGGCGTGCCGCCCATCGCGACGATCAGCGCGCGGAAGGTTTCCTGCATGTGCTTCGCCTGATTGATCTCGTAGTCGGTGAACTTCCAGTGAAAGCGAAGCACCGGGATACCAAAGCGATCGACCGTCGTCGGGTCGAGCTCGCAGTACGAGTTCTCGTTGGGAATCATCTCGCCGCGTCCGTCGAATCCGATCGACGCGCCGTAGTACTTGCGGTAGTCGGTCTTGAGCTGCTTGCCGTACCCGCCGCCGTTGAGGCGCTGGATTCCGCCGCCGGAACCCGACGACGGCTGCCCGGCGCCGCCATACACTTCTATATGGTAGCCGCGCGGGAAATCGAGCTTCGAGTTGTCGAGCCACCACGGCATGTACACGTGCATTCCGCCGACGCCGTCGTGGTTGTGCGGGACGTGGTCCTCGAGCGCGGGGATGTGTCCCGACACGCCGGCCCCGGTCGTGTCCGTGAGATACTTGCCGACCATGCCGCTAGCGTTGGCGAGCCCGTTCGGGAACTTGGTCGACCTGGAGTTCAGCAGGAGCCGGGCGGTCTCCATCGCGCTCGCCGCGAGCACGACGACCTTTGCTTGCACGTGCTCGTCGGTGCTCGCGTTCTTGTCGATGTACGACACGCCGTTCGCCAGCCCATCCTGGCCGACCGTTACCTCGCGCGCCATCGCGTTCGTGATGAGCGTGAGCTTGCCCGTCGCCAGCGCCGGCGCGATCAGCACGTCACCGCTCGAGAAGTTCGCCTTCACCTGGCAGCCGCGATTGCACTGCCCGCAGTAGTGGCAGGCCATCCGTCCATTCAGCGGCTGGGTGATGATCGACAGCCGCGCCGGAATGCAGGTGATGTTCAGCTTGTCCGACGCCTTCTTCACCAATAGCTCGTGACAGCGCGGCTTGGGCGGCGGCTGGAAGATTCCGTCCGGCGCGTTTCGCAGGCCTTCGTTCGATCCATAGAGGCCGATGTACCGATCGACGTTGTCGTAGTACGGCTTCACGTCGTCGTAGCTGATCGGCCAGTCGTCGCCGAGTCCGTCTAACGACTTGCGTCTGAAATCGTCGGGCCCAAAACGCAGCGAGATGCGGCCCCAGTGGTTCGTCCGTCCGCCGAGCATGCGCGCCCGCCACCAACTGAACTGCGTCCCCGGCGCGCGCGTGTACGGCTCGCCGTCGATCTCCCAACCGCCGTCGCACGCGTCGAACTCGCCGAACGGCCGTCCGTGGATCGACGCGCCGCGATGAGGAGTCGCGTAACTCGGCACCAGCATCTTCGAGTCTTTCGACGCGAACCATCGCGGGCCCGCCTCGAGCATGACGACGCGCGCGCCGGCTTTCGTGAGGACGTACGCGGCCATGCCGCCGCCCGCCCCCGAGCCGATGATCGCGACGTCGTAAACCGGTCGTTGTCGCATTTATGGAGTGTCCTGTCTGGTGGCTTGCTTCACCGCCGTGGGATCGTTGAACATCAGCCACTCGACCACCGACTGCGGCAGGCTGCCGTAGCTGATAACCTGGTCGTGGAACGCGCCGAGCCGGAAGTCGTTCGGATGAGCGTCGCGATATCGGCCCAGTAGCCGCATGAAGCCGAGCTTCCCGACGATGTAGGTCATCTTCTGCGTCGGCTGTGAGGCCGCTCCCGCCGCCTCGCCCTCGGCCGCCTCGCGATCGAGCCCGCCTTCGTTCATGAAATACTGAACCGCCTGCTCGAAGGTCCATTTGCCCGTGTGAAGGTTCGCGTCGACGCCGACGCGCGCCGCTCGATAGCGCGACAGGCGCAAGACCTGTCCATGACCGCCCGTATTCTGCGCGATCAGGCCCTCGTGGAGCACGACCTCTTCGAGATAGAGCGCCCAACCTTCGGTGAAGACGCCGTCGCCCTGCTGGCGCCGAATCTCGTCCGAGAGATGGTTGGCGATGCTGAGCTGCACGAAGTGGCCGGGAAATCCCTCGTGAACGATGAGCGGCCGCGGATCCTCGATTCCGGCTCTGATGTAGAAGTTCTTGCTCTTCGGGTCGTACGTCGGAATGAAGTAGAAGCCCGACGGATCCTTGTCGTACAACCCCGGCGGGTTCATGAAGCCGCCGGGGCTCGTCGGCTTGAACGCCTCGGGAAGCTGCCGGATGTAGAACGGCCCTAAATAAGACGGCAGCGTCACCAGCTTCTTGGCGTTGATGAAGTCGATGACCTCTTTCTCGCGCGCCTGGTACGTCTTGAGAAAATCCGCCTGATCCTTCGGTATGCGCGGCGCGCGCGCGGGATCGGGGTTGGCGAGCCGCGGATCGGGCAGCATCGCCTCCAGCGACCTGTATCTGGCGAGCTCCGTCTGGCCGATCGTGTTGAGCTGATCGGCGCTCAGCGACAGCAGGTAGATGTGGTGGAGCATGTACTCATAGTTCGCCGTCCCCATCGCGCGCCACGGCGGCATCGATTTCTCCCGCGCGGCGAGCCAGTCGGCGTACGAGTGCAGCGCCGCAACCGCCGAGTCGCGCGCCGAGACCAGCGCCGCGCGCTCGGCGGGCGACAGATCCTTGGCGAGCGTCATCAGGCTCACCGTGTACAGCTCGTCGCCGCCGCGGGCAGCGTCGATCGCGAGCTTGGCGTAGAGCGAGACCGGCTTGGTGAGATTCGCTTCGCCCTGGCGAAGCATCGCCGGCGTCGCGCGCAGGCGCGCCGTGGCCGCGAGCGCTCGCTGGCGCGCCGGAGCGTAGTCCTTGGTCAGGAGCGAGAAGATGCCGTTCGAGATCTCATTGACGTACGTCTGCGGATCGACGTGCTCGGCATCCTGCACGCGGTTGAAGAATTCCGCCGACTCGAGCTGCGACCTGAACAGCACCCAGTCGACCTGGTCGTCGCGGCTCCACTTCGTCGTGTCGATCGCGCGAACCTGGGCGAGCAGGCGACGCACGTACGCGCGTCGCGCTTCGATGGCGTCGGGACGGTAGTCCGTGAGACGGTCGTCCCACGTGTGCAGCCCTTGGCCGCTCGACCCGACGGGATAGTTCACCTTGACGGAGTCGTAGTAGACCGCCGCGATTCGTCGCAGATCCGCCGGCGCGGCGACGAGGTGGCGATCGCTCGGCGGAGTTCGCGCGGCGATGAGCGGCAGCACGCCCAGCGGCGCGACGAACAGCATCGCGAGTTGCGCCGCAGCGAGCAAGCGGGTCGTCGGACTCAAACGTGGAATTCGGCCGTCGAACACTAGAACTCGAGGTTCGAGAGATATTTGTAGCTGGCTTCGGCGCTGGCCATCGGATCGGGCGGGTTGTCGTGCTCGACGAACGTGTGCTCGACTCCTTTGCCGTGCGCGAAGATCGTCTTGAAGTCGATCACGCCCGCGCCGACGTCCGCCATCTTGTGGTCCGGCGGTCCCATCGAGTCCTTGGCGTGGAACATGGAAAAGCGCCCCGGATACGCGGCCAGAAGTTGCAGCGGATCCGCGCCGCCGTTCACCGCCCAGTAGATGTCCATCTCGTACGACACGAGCGCCGGATCCGTCTCTTTCATGAGGATGTCGATCGGCAGCACGTCGCCGGTTTTTCGCACGATGTCGTTGTGGTTGTGAAACGCGAAGCGGAACCCGGCGGCCTTGCACGCCGCGCCCGCCTTGTTGAATCGCGCCGCCACCTGCTTCCAATCGTCGGCCGTCGTCTTCGCGCCGCGCGGCAACGACGCGACCGTGATGAATTCGTGGCCGATCACCTTGGCGTCCGCGAACGTCTGCGTCCCGCTGGTCTCGATGGCCTCGATGCCGACGTGCGCCGAAGGCGCGGTGAGGCCGTTCGCCTTCAGCATGTCGCGGATCTCGGTCGCCGCGTGGTTGTAGTACCCCGCGAACTCGACCTCCTTGTAGCCGATCTTCGCCAGCGCGGCGAGCGTCCCCGCCATGTCCGCCGCGACCTTGCCGCGGACCGTGTACAGCTCCATTCCGACGCGAGCAAGCTTGGTCGGCATCAAGGGCGATTCGGCGAGGTCCGCGAGCTGCCCGATCCCCTCTCCTAGCGCGCGTCGCGCCGACACACCGAGCGCCGCGACGCCGAGCGTCGCGAGAAAGCTTCGTCGATTCTTCATATCCTCTTCGATAGCAGAGTCGTGACGCCGCAAAACATGGCCGGACGCTCAGGGCGCGGCAATGGTGGTACCCGCTTCGCGCGCACCCACGGCGAGCTATCTTGACGCGCATGCGAACAGCCGGAATCCCTCTCGCGCTGCTCCTCGCCGGCGCGACTCCATTCGCGGCGCAAACCGCCACCGACGTCCCGATCATCCCTCGCCCCGCGTCAGTGTCCGTCGGACGGGGCACGTTCCAGATGTCAGCACGCACGGCGCTGTGGGCCGACCGCGAGGACAGCGCCGTTGCGCGCCGCTTCGCGCAGGACATCGCGCCGGCCACGGGTTTCGATCTGCGCGTCCGCGTCGGAGCGTCGGCGAGTGGCAACCGGATCGTCTTCGTTCGTGCGGCGCGCGACACGAGTCTCGGACCCGAGGGCTACCGCCTCTCCGTCACGCCCAACGTGATCACGATCACGTCCGCCGCGCCGGCGGGGGCATACTACGCCACCCAGTCGCTCCGGCAACTCCTGCCGTCCGAGATCTTCCGCGACGCGCCGATAGCCGGAATGAAGTGGACGATTCCCGCCGTCACGATCGTCGACCGGCCGAGATTCGCCTGGCGCGGAATGCACCTCGACGTGTCGCGCCACTTCATGCCGAAGGAGTTCGTGAAGAAGTACATCGACCTGCTGGCGCTGCACAAAATGAACTCCTTCCACTGGCATCTCACCGACGACCAAGGCTGGCGGATCGAGATCAAGAAGTACCCGCGCCTCACCTCCGTCGGTGCGTGGCGGTCACAGACGCTCGTCGGCAAGGCCCAACGCGACTCGACGCTCGACGTCTACGACCACAAGCCGCACGGCGGCTTCTACACGCAGGACGACGTGCGCGAGATCGTCGAGTACGCGCGCGAGCGATTCGTGCGCATCGTGCCGGAGATCGAAATGCCCGGCCACTCGCAGGCCGCGATCGCCGCCTATCCCAGCCTCGGCAACTTCGGCGACACGGTTCCCGTGTGGCCGCGCTGGGGCGTCACGCCGCACATCCTGAATCCGTCCGACACCACCATCGCGTTCATGCAGGACGTCCTCACCGAGGTCATGGCCCTCTTCCCCGGTGAATTCATTCATATAGGCGGCGACGAAGCGATAAAGCCGGAGTGGAAGACCAGCCCGCGCGCGCAAGCGAAGATCAAAGCGCTCGGCATTTCCCCCGACGACTCGGCGAATCCGCGTGATTTCCGCGCCGAGAACGAGTTGCAGAGTTGGTTCACGACGCAGATGGATCACTTTCTCACCGCGCACGGGCGACGGCTCGTCGGTTGGGACGAGATCCTCGAGGGCGGACTCGCGCCGAACGCCGTCGTGATGTCCTGGCGCGGTACCGCGGGCGGTCTCGCCGCCGCGCGCGCCGGTCACGACGTGATCATGACTCCGGGCGATTACACCTACTTCGATCACTATCAATCGCGCAGCACGGCGACCGAGCCGCTCGCCATCGGCGGCTTTCTGCCGCTCGATTCCGTTTACGCGTACGAACCGGTGCCCGCCGAGCTCGAGCCGCAGTTCGCGCCGCACATTTTAGGCGCGCAGGGACAAATCTGGACCGAGTACATCGAGGGCCCGAAGAACGTCGAATACATGGCCTTCCCGCGCGAAGCCGCGCTGGCCGAAGTGCTCTGGACTCCAAAGGCGCGGCGCGACTTCACTGAATTCTCGGCGCGGCTCCCCGCCGAATTCGCGCGGCTCCAGGCGCTCGACGTGAACTACCGCCCGACGACCAAACCCTAACCCTGCCTGGCCACCGCTCGCAGATGACTCGGATGAAGCGCCCACTCGAGCGTACCGTCGCCCTTTTTCGGCGCGCCGGCGAACGAAATGAGGCACGCGCCTCCTTTCTTGAGCTCGATGCGCGAGTGTTTTGTCCCGCAGATCAGCCACGTCGCTAACGCGCTCAGATGCGGCTCGTGTCCTACGACGGCGACGACGTCCTGGGGTCCCCCCCCGCGCTCGGCGATCCATGACGCGAAGTCCGCGAACGCGGCCCTCGGCCGAAGCGAATCCGTCGTCGCGCCGATCTCGAGACCGTACTCCTTGCCGACGATTTCGGCCGTCTGTTGCGCTCGAGTGAGCGGACTCGCGGCGAGAAGAGTGATGTCAGGCAGCAAGGCGCGGAGTCCCACAGCGCCCAGTTCCATCTTGGTCCGCCCTTCGTCGGTCAGCGGTCTGAGGTCGTCGGACTTGCCTGACCCGGCGAAGGAGTCGCGATCCTCCGCGATCGCATGGCGAATGATCAGCAGGTGCATGAGTGGCCGCATTCCTCGATTGGAGATGCCATGAAACTCATCCGCGGAATCCTCCTGACAGTGGCAAGTCTCGCGCTACTACCGCTAGCCCCGGCGTCGCAGAGTCCGCGTGGGCGTCCCGCGGCACCCGAGCCGTGGCCGACGGGCACCTTCTCTATTCTGGCATACGATCCGGTTACTGGTGAGCTCGGTGGCGCGGTGCAGTCGCGCGTCTTCTCCGTCGGCAACGGCGTATTCTCTGGCGCGCACGGCCGCGAGGCTTAGACTGAGCGGCGCTTCCAGGCTCACCCTGTTTCGAGGAGTTGTCATGCGGAACCCGATCTTCGGCGGGCGCGCGTTGGCTCGCGGCGCCGCACTCGCGATTGTCGCGTTGCTCGCGCAGACTGCTCCAGCCCTCGGGCAGTTCGGCGGCGGAGGCGGTGGCGATCCGATGGTCCGAATTGGCTTCGGCGGCGGCGTGACCGTTCCCGTGTCCGACGCCAGGAACGCGCTCCAGAACGGCGTCAACGGCAGCGGTTTCGTGCTCGTCAACGCGTTCGGCGAAGGCCTGCCGGCGCTGCGATTCGCGTTCACCTACGATCGCTTCGACTACAAGCCGGCAGCCGCGAACAGCGCCGTCGGTTCCACCAGCACCTCCAACCCCGGGAGCAGCCAAATCTTCGGCGGCACGGCCGGAGTCAAAATTCATCTCATCCCCGGACCGGTCCGTCCGTTCGTGATGGCGGGCGTCGGCGCCTTCAACGTGCGCGACTTGGTCAACTTGACGAGCGGCGCCCAAACGACGATCGCCAACACGAACTTCGGTATCGACGGCGGCGGTGGCGTCGAGCTCAAGTTTGCGCGTCTGTCGGCGTTCGCCGAGGGTCGGATTCAGAACGTCTTCACGGCGGAACGCGGGCTCGCCAGGAAGAGCTCGATTCAGTCCGTGCCCGTCACGTTTGGAATACTCTTCTGAAATTGTGCTCGATCAGGGGACCACGGGGCGCGCCCGCTTCTTCATCAGCGCCTCGATCTCCGCGATCTCGCGCGGCGCGTTGCTCAATCGTTCGAGACCCGTGTCCGTGATCAGGTAGTCGTCTTCGATCCGGACGCCGGTTCCCTCGTAGCGCGCGACCGCCGGCTTCACCTTGGCGATGAACGCCCGGTTCTTCGGCGTGTCGGGAAGCGCGTCGAGCATTCGCGCGCTCACGTAGATCCCGGGCTCGATCGTGAACGCGTCGCCCGGCTGATACACGCGGTCGCCGTACGAGAACTGCGCCGGATCGTGCACCGCGAGCCCCAGTCCGTGGCTGATGCCGTGGATCATCCACAGCATTCCCTGCTTGCACGACGACGGTGCGCGCTCGCAGTTCGCCTGCCAGGGCGGATCGAAGGTCGCGTCTTCGCTTTCGATCAGCCCGAGCTTCGCGAGCCCGCGCGCGCGGACGGCGACGGATGAGTCCTGCGCCGCGGCCGCGGCCTTCCCCGGCCGCGCGTTTCTCTCGGCGGCTGCCTGAGCGTCTCGCACGAGCTGATAGATCGCGCGCTGCTCGGGCGTGTACGTGCCGCTCACCGGAATCGTCCGCGTGATGTCCGCCGCGTAACCTTCGTACTCCGTCGCCGCGTCGATCACGACCACCTCGCCCGCCTTTGTCTCGCCGCGGTCCTTCATATAGTGGAGCTGCGTTCCGTTCAGTCCCGAGCCGACGATCGAACCGTACGCCGGACGCGACCCGCCGAGTCGGGTGAACGTGTACTCGAGCACTGCCTGGAGCTCGTACTCGTGCGACGGGACCGGCGCCGTCATCGCCGCGCGATGCCCTTCGGAGCTGATCTCGGCCGCCTTTCTCAAAAGCGCGATCTCCGCGGCACTCTTCTTCGCGCGGAGCTGGTCGACGAGCGGCGCGGCGTCCTTCGCCACCAGCCCTGGGTGCTTCGCGACAAGCGAACGCGTGAACACGCGTCCTCGCGTGAGCGAGTCCGCCCGCGCAAAATCGGCGTCCTCGAAGTCGTCGAGCGTGTAGAGCGGAAGGCCCGCGCCGACCAACGAGTCCGCGACGGCTCCGATCGACGCGAACGACCGTGCCCGCACGCCGAGCGTTTTCTCGACCGACGTCGAATCGGGCCGCCAGCCGTAGTAGAACGCGGCGCGTGGATCTGCCGGCGTGAGAAACAGCGTCGTCGTCCCGGCGCCGCGCCGCACGACCATCACCATCGCCGCGTCGGCCTCGTCGAAGTCCGTGAGATAGTGAAAGCCCGGCAGCTGATGAAACGGGCCGAAATCCGTGATCGGCGTGCGCCCGCCGAACGCAATCACGAACCCGCTGTCGATCCGCTTCGCCAACGCCTCCCGCCTCGCGGCGAACTCGCGCTGGCTGATCTGCGCCGCAGCCGGCATCGCCGCGAGCGCGAGGATCGCGGCCACCCTGCCCGTCATGGATTCACCTTCGCGTTCTCCGGAAGCAGCACGAACCGCGCGTAGTTCGTCGTGTCGAAGTACTTCTTCGCCGCGTCCTGAATCTGCGCGGCGGTGAGCCCAGCCAACATCTGGTCGTACGGCTTGAGCAATCCGGCGACGTCTTCGCCCGCCTGTCGTCGCGCCATGATGTTCGCCGCCCAGTAGCCGTTCTGCTTGACCTCGACCTCGCGCGCGCGCGTGAGCTGCTCCTTCACCTTGGCGACGTCGCCCGCCGACGGCGCGTTCGCTTTGAGCGAATCGATCATCGCGAACACGGTCTTGCGTCAGGATGCTCGACGTTCTCCGGCGACGAGTTGAACTGAACGGTCAGGTCGTACTCCTGGCGCGGAATGCGGCCGCACCCTCCGCCGAAGCTCGGGCTGTACGTTCCGCCCAGCTTCTCGCGCAGCGTTTCGTCCAGCTTGATGCGGAAATACTCGACCAACGCGCGGAACGCGAAGCGGGTCTCGGGCGTGTACGTGCACGCGCCGGTGAATTCGATGAGCGTGTTCGCCTTCGGCTCGACGCCCTTGCGCACGACTTTCTCGACGATGCCCTTCGGCGGCGATCCGCCGTTGTCGCGGAACGTCTCGTCCTTGTGCGTCGACGGCAGCGACGCGATGTACTTCTCGACGAGCGGCTTGAGCGTCACCGTGTCGACGTTGCCGACGAACAGGAACGTGAAGTTGCTCGCGTCCGCGAACCGGTCCTTGTAGAACGCCAACGATTTGTGCGGATCGAGCTCGCCGAAGACCGGCGCCGTCAGGGGACGCGCGCGGAAATTGTGCTGCGCCATCGTCCAGCTCACCGTGTCGCCGAACACCTGATCGGGATCGTTCCCCTTGTCGGCGAAGAACGCCGCCGCCTGGTTCTTCCACGCGCCGAATGCCGACGTGTCCAGTCGCGGCGCCGTGAAGTCGAGGTACGCGAGCTGGAAAAGCGTCTCGAGGTCCTTCGGCGACGCGTGGCCGCTCAGCGCTTCGCCCGTTTCACTGATCGACGGGCTGACGCCCGCCGCCTTGCCCGCGAGCTTCTTTCCGAGATCGACCGCGGTGAAATCGCCGATCCCGCTCAGCCCGACGACGCTCGACGCGAACGCCGCCGACATGTAATCCGGATCGGACGCGAGCGAAGAACCCCCCATCGCCGAGGCGCTGAACAACACTTCGTCGTCCTTGAAGTCGGTCGGCTTCACCAGCACGTGCGCGCCGTTGGACAGCGTCCAATCGGTGACGCCCACCGCTGGAGTCGTCTTCGTCGCCACGATCTTGCCGGGCGCGGGGTCGCTCGTCACCAGCGCCGCGCCCGACAGATTTTCCGTGTACGCGACGACCGGCGTCTTCCCCGCGCGCTCGAACACCGCCTTCAGCTCCGCGGCGGTCGGCACCTTCACGCTGTCCTTCGCCGGCGATTCGGCGATGATCACGCGATTCTCGTCGGTGATCCACGCGCTCGCCATCTTGTTCACTTCCGTGAGCGTGATCGTCGGCACCAGCTGCTGGACGAGCTTGTATTCGTACTCGACGCCCGGGAACGGCTCGCCGTTCAGGTAATTGTCGATGTACTCCTGCACGTACGAACCGGACTGCGACTTGTCACGCTCGGCGTAGGCTCGCTCGTAGCCGCGGAGCATGTTCTGCTTCGCGCGATCCAGCTCGCTCTGCAGGAATCCGAACTGGTCGACCCGCTTGGCTTCGAGCAGAAGCGCCTCGAGCCCCTTGTCGATCGTTCCGTTCTTGACGTTCGCCGAGAGCGTGAACGCATCGCTCTCGCGCCCGATGAACGAACCCTTCGACGCGTCGGCGCCGAGGAACGGCGCGTCCGGCTTCTGCGAAATCTCCTCGAGCCGCGCGTTCAACATCGAGAGATAGAGGCGCTCCATCAGGTCGCGGCGGTAGTCGCCGACCGTCTTCGTCTTCTCGAGCGGCAGCTTGAACATGAGACTCACGTCCGAGCCCTGCGCCTCTTTATCCGACGCGACCGCGATCAGCGGTTCCTTGTTGGGTGGTACCGTGATCGTCGGCCGCTTGGCCGGATTCACCGCCTTGGGGATTCCGGCGAAGTGCTTCTTGATCTCCGCCTCGATCGCCGCCGGATCGAAGTCGCCGACGGCGATCACCGCCTGAAGGTCCGGGCGATACCACGTCTTGTAGAACGAGCGGACGCGCGCCGGCGTCGCCGTCATGATGCTCTGCTCGTTGCCGATCGGTAGACGCTCGGCGTAGAGCGATCCGCGCAGCGCGATCGGCAGCCATTGGTGCAGCATGCGGTCGCTCGCCCCTTTCCCCAGACGCCACTCCTCTCGCACGACGTCGCGCTCGTCCGTGACTTCGCTCGAGTCGAACAGCTGCCCGCGGGCCCAGTCCTCGAGGATCGTGAACGCCTGGTCCACGATGCGCGCCGTGTCGGTCGGAATCGGCAGGATGTAGACGGTCTCGTCGAAGCTCGTGTACGCGTTGAGGTCCGCGCCGAAGCGTACACCTATGGACTGCAGGTACTTCACGAGATCGTTGTGGTTGAAATGCGTCGTCCCGTTGAACGCCATGTGCTCGACGAAGTGCGCGAGGCCGAGTTGGTTCTCGTTCTCGAGCACCGAGCCGGCGTTGACCACGAGCCGCAGCTCCGCGCGCTTCTCGGGCTTGTGGTTGACGCGGATGTAGTAGCGGATGCCGTTCGGCAGCGTCCCGACCTTGACCTTGGGATCGGTGGGCAGGGGCGAGGATGCCGGCGGCGCGACCGCGAGGCCTGTCTGGGTTTTGGCTTGCTGTGCGCCCAACGGCGCGATGGCGGCCAGGGAAACGAGCGCGGCCGTAGCGATGCGGATGGATGGGTGGGTGTTGGACATGGCGAATGTTACCCGGTCGAAGCGTTCCCGTTGCCCGCGGACATTGTCGAACTCGACGACACGCGTAGGTTCACGCGCCGGACCTCGGGTCGACGCAGATTCGCGGCCGAATACTGCTCCCAATTCATATAGGGATCGAGACCGAGATGCGACGTCGAGCCGCGAGTCATACAATCGCTTTACTAGTTGTTGGCTTCAGCCTTTTCTCCTGTTCGGAAAACCCCATCGCGCCGTCGAGGATCAGGCCTGGCGCCGCGCGCCTGGACGAGTCGGCCACCCGCCCGTCGATCGTCATCAGCCAGATCTACGGCGGTGGCGGCAACTCCGGCGCGACGCTGAAGAACGACTTCATCGAGCTGTTCAATCCCGGCGGAGTCGCGGTTTCGGTTGCGGGATGGAGTGTGCAGTACGCGTCGCAGACTGGCACCACGTGGCAGGTGACGAACCTGTCGGGGACGATCCAGCCGGGCGCCTACTATCTGGTGCAGGAGCAGGCGGGCGCCAACATGAACGCCACGCCTCTACCCACACCCGACGCAATCGGCGCTGGTCTCGGCATCGCCATGTCGGCAACAGACGGGAAGGTGGCGCTCGTTCAGTCCCAGACGGCGCTCACCGGCTCTTGCCCAACGGCCCTCGACCTGGTCAGCTACGGGGCGGGCAATTGCCCCGCCGCGCCGAACGCCAATTCCGCGCCTGCTCTCACCGCCGCGACCTCGGACACCCGAAACGACGGCGGCTGCGCGTACACCGCGAGTCCGAGCGCCGATTTCACGAGAGTTACCCAGCCCCTCACCCCCCGCAACAGCTCATCGCCGGTCCACGTGTGTCCCGGACAGTTGCCGCTCGGACCCCTCGATCACGTGTCGATTGGTGGTCCGGCGAGCGTCACACTTACCGCGGGAAGCACGGCGACCCTCGTAGCGAACCCGCAGGACGCCAACAATCAGACTGTTCCCACAGCGAGCGTGAGTTGGGCATCGAGCAATGGCGCCGTCGCGAGCGTCGATCAGACGGGCAAGGTGACGGGCGCTGTCGCCGATCCGAATCCGGTCACGATCACCGCGACAGCGACCGACAACGCTATCACTGTGATGGCGAGCGTCCAGGTCACCGTGACGACTCCGGAGATCCACTTCATCGACGTCAGCTATTCCGCGGACAGCATGCCGCCGGGATTTCAGGCGCAGATGTTCCTCACCGCCCGCGTCTCGAATGGCGGCACGATCGTGCCGGCCAATTTCACCGTCGAGGCGCTCGATCCAACGATCGCCACGGTGATCGCGCTCCCGAGCGGATTCATCGTCAACGCGATCGCCCCGCCGGCGATTCCAGGGACCAGGCCGAGGTTCAAGATTACGGCGACGCCGGTCGGCGGCGGCACACCCGACATCTTCACCACCGGGTTGTCGACGTCCATTCCCGTCGAGGTTCCCGTCAGTTCGCCGGCTTCGATCTACGCGAACAACGACGAGTTCGGAGACCCGACTCCCGCGAGCAACTCGAATCCGAACGACCTGCTTATCTCGCGAAACCAGTACGTCGTCTCGTACAACGAATCGCGCGGCACTCCGAACTGGGTCTCGTATGAGCTCGACAGTCGGCAATTCGGACCCCAGGACCGATGCAATTGCTTCACGGCCGACCCGAATCTGCCGGGTGACAAGCAGATCTTCACTTCCGACTACACCAACGGCGGTTTCGATCGAGGTCACATGACCCGCTCCGCCGATCGCACCACGGCGAACCTCGAAAACGCCACGACCTTCTATCTGACGAACGTCGTGCCGCAGCAGGCGGACCTGAATCAGGGCGTCTGGGCGCAGTTCGAAGACTTCGTCGGCGATTCGGCCGAAAAGGGCCGCGCCGTCTACATCATCACCGGTCCGCTGTACAGCAAGACGCACGGACTCACGTTCTTGAAAAACGAGGGGAAAGTCGCGGTCCCCGACAGCACCTGGAAAATCGCCATCATCGGCCCGCGCATCGGTGGCGTGCCGTTCAAGCTCACCGACGTTCAGACGTGGGACGACCTCGCCGGGCTCACCGTGCTCGCCGTCAACATGCCCAACGTCGCTGGCGTTCGGAACGATCCGTGGCAGAAGTACCTCACCACGATCGACAAGATCGAGGCCGCCACCGGCTACGACTTCCTGTCTTTGCTCCAGACGTCGTACCAGGACGCCGTTGAAGCGGGTGATCGTCCGCCGGTGGCCAGCTACTCGGTGACCGGAACCCCGAACGAGGGTTCGTCGCTCAAGTTCGACGCGTCCGCGAGCACCGATCCGGACCTCGGGCGCGCCGATCTCGGACGCACCGAGGCGCTCACCTACTACTGGCACTTCAGCGACGGCGGCCGGACTTCGGGCAAGGTCGCGTATCACGTCTTCCACGACAACGGATTGTTCACCGCGACGCTTACCGTGGCCGACGCCTTCGGCTGGGAAAAGAGCTCGATGCAGACCGTGACCGTCGCCAACGTCACGCCCACCGTGACCTTTGCCGCGACGACCCCGACGTCGATCCTCTCCGGCGACGCCGTCGGTGTGTCGGGCAGCTTCACCGACCCGGGGAGCGACGCCGCGTGGCACTCGCTCATCGATTGGGGGAACGGCACTACGACACCCGCCACGCTGAACGTGTCCGGCGCGGCGATCACCGGATCGTCCACCTTCCTCGCGCTCGGCAGCTTCACGGTCACGCTGTCCGTCACCGACAAGGACGGCGCGAAAGGAGTCGCGAATTCGCTGACCGTGAACGTCGCTCGACGGCCCGTTCCCACGAGCATCGAGTCGCCGACGATCAACCTCAACGGGAACGGGAAAGGCGACGTCGCGCTCACGCTGACCGGTGGCAACGGAGTCGATGTTTCGTTGGTCGACGTCTCATCGATCAGACTCGGTACAGTCGGCGTCACGCCGAAGGGGGGCGGCTTCCAGTCCGAGCTGCACGGAAACGCGTTGATTCTGAACTTCACCCGGCGCGCACTCATCGACGCCGGCGTGCTCACGCCTTCCAGCACTGAGCTCGACCTCACGGGTTCGCTGACCACCGGCGTCCAGATCGCGGGATCAGTGAGCGTCGTCGTGCACTGATCGCGGCGCTGACCGGCGGGCACGGTTGCCCGCCGGTCTCCCCGACGGCAATTTCAGCGCGAGCTGAAACTCCGTCGAGGATCCATGCAAACCCGTCTTCTTGCCGTGTCGGCGCTTCTTGCCGCCGGATCGGCCCCCCTCTTCCGCTAACGGCGCAGCAGCGCGCTGTAACCGTCGCCGACTACGCGCGCGCGGAAAAGTTCATGAGCTACAACGTGACCCCGCTCGTCTTCGGTACGGCGGTCAGACCGACATGGCTCCCGGACGAGCGGTTCTGGTTTCGCGACCTGACGCCGACGGGCGGCGAGACGATTCTCGTCGATCCGGCCAAAGCCACGCGCACGCGTTGCGACAACGCGCCCAACCACTGCGGCATCGACTTTCCGGCGGACAGCGGCGCCGGCCGAGGCGGACGCGGGGGCCTCGGCGGTCGCGGAGGTGGTCGTGGAGGAGGACGCGGCGGCCGCGCGCCGGAGACGATGTCGCCCGATGGAAAGGCCGGCGCGTTCATTCGCGACTGGAACCTGTGGGTGCGCGACGTCGCCACCGGCAAGGAGACGCAGCTCACCACGGACGGCGTGAAAGACTTCGGCTACGCGACCGACAACGCCGGCTGGACGCACAGCGATCGCGCCATTCTGCTCTGGTCGCCCGATTCCAAGAAGGTCGCCACGTTCCAGCAGGACCAGCGCGACGTCGGCGAGCTGTACCTGGTGAGCACCAAGGTCGGCCACCCGGAGCTGCGCACCTGGAAGTACCCGCTGCCCGGCGACAGCGTCGTCACGATGATCCAGCGCGTGATCATCGACGTCGACAGCGCCGCGCCGCGCATGGTTCGCCTGCAGATGCCCGCCGACCAGCACCGCTCGACACTCTGCGACGACATCGCCTGCCGCGGCGGCTCCTGGTCCGACGTCGAGTGGTATCCGGACGGCTCGCACCTCGCGTTCGTGTCGACGTCGCGCGACCACAAGCACGAGGCGTTGCGAATCGCCGACGCCACCACCGGCGCGATTCGCGACGTGCTCGAGGAAACGGCGACGACGCAGTTCGAGTCCGGCAACGGCCGCGTCAACTGGCACGTGCTGCCGGCGTCGAACGAGGTGATCTGGTTCTCCGAGCGCGACAACTGGGGCCAGCTCTATCTCTACGATCTCACGACGGGCAAGCTCGATCGCCAGATCACCGGCGGCGCCGGCAACGTGACGCAGCTCGTGCACATCGACGAGCCGAAGCGCGCAGGTCTACTTCATCGGCGTCGGCAAAGAAGCGGGGCGCGATCCGTACTTCAGCCATTTCTACAAGATCGGCATCGACGGCAAAGGGCTCACGCTGCTCACGCCGGAGAACGCCGACCACGACGCGTCGCTCTCGCCGAACGGCAAGTACTTCGTCGACACGTACTCGCACGCCGACGACGCCGCAGACCGCCGTCGTACGCGATCTCGACGGCAAGCTCCTCGTCACCGTCGAGAACGCCGACATCTCGCGCCTCGTCGCCGCGGGGTGGAAGCCGCCGATGCCGATCACCGTCAAGGCGCGCGACGGCAAGACGGACCTCTACGGCCTGATGTTCACGCCGACCAATCTCGACTCGACCAAGAAATATCCGATCGTCAACCACATCTACCCGGGGCCGCAGACCGGCCGTGTGGGCGGACGCACGTTCAACCCGGCGCGCGGCGACGCGCAGGCGCTCGCCGATCTCGGGTTCGTCGTCGTCGAGATCGACGGCATGGGGACGCCGTGGCGGTCGAAGGCATTTCACGACGCCTACTACGCGAACATGGGCGACAACACGCTCCCCGATCAGGTGGCCGGCATGAACGAGCTCGCGCAGCGCTACCGGTGGATCGACATCGACAAGGCCGGCATCTACGGCCACTCGGGCGGCGGCTTCGCCACGGCCGACGCGATGTTCCGCTATCCCGACTTCTTCAAGGTCGGCATTTCCGAATCCGGCAACCACGACAACCGCGTCTACGAGGACGACTGGGGCGAGCGATACGAGGGGCTCGACGACGGCCACGAACTACGACGCCGCGGCGAACCAGAACCTCGCCAAGAACCTGAAGGGCAAGCTGCTGCTCGCGCACGGCACGCTCGACAACAACGTGCCGCCGAACAACACGCTGCTCGTCGTCGACGCGCTCATCAAGGCGAACAGGGATTTCGATCTGCTCATGCTGCCCAACCAGCCGCACGGCTACGGCGCCGAATCCAACTACATGATGCGCCGCCGCTGGGACTACTTCGTCAAGAATCTCCTCGGCGCCGAGCCGCCGAAGGAGTACGAGTTGGGACCGAAGCAGGCCGGAAGTCCGCGCGTGACTCCCGACGCCCCATAGGCCGTTCGGGCCGGCCACGCGTTTTCGACCTCGACAGGAGCCGCGATGATTCGCCGTTCGTTCGCCGCGTTCGCGGCGTTGGCCGTTTGCAGCCTGACACCGTCGCTTCGCGCGCAGAGCAAGCAGAGCGCGCCGCGCGCGCCCGAACGGGCGATTCGTCACGACATTCCGCTCACCAACATGATCCGCCGTGCCTTCGCCGAAGGCACGCGCGATTCGACCGGCCGCCCCGGCCGGAACTACTGGCAGACCTGGATGGATTACACCATCGCGGCGCGCCTCGACGCGGAGACGTCGATGCTCTCCGGCCGCGAGACGATCAAGCTGCACAACGCCAGCGATTCCGCGCTCTCGTCGATTCAGATGCGGCTCGACCAGAACATCTTCCGGGGCGACGTCCCGCGCGGCGCCTCGGTGCCGGCCGAGAACACCGAGGGGTTCGTCATTACGAAACTGGCCTTCAACGGCCGGCCGGTCGACCTCAACGCGCCCGCCTTCGGCAGGGGAGGACGCGGCGGACGCGGCGGCGGCGCGGCGCCCACCGAACCCGTCGCCGTCGGCATTCACACAACGTCGGCGCGCATCGTCCTCCCTTCCCCGATCGCGCCCAAGTCGGACGCGACGCTCGACGTCGAGTGGCACTACAAGCTCGCCGGCGGTCCCGGCCAGGGGCACCGCATGACCTTCCGCTGGGGCGACACGCTGTATCAGGTCGCCCAGTGGTATCCGCGCGTCGCCGTATACGACGACCTGCGCGGCTGGGACACCGATCCATATCTCGGCCCTTCAGAGTTTTATAACAACTTCGGCCGCTTCGACGTGAGCCTCGATCTGCCCGCGGGCTGGATCGTCGGCGCAACAGGCGTGCTCGAGAATCCGGACCAGGTGCTCACGCCCGCGGCGCGCGAACGCCTCGCGCACGTGCTCGAATCCGACTCCACGCGCACGATCGTCGGACCGACCGAGATCGGCCCGGGTCAGGCAACCGCCGCCGGCGACCGGCTCATCTGGCACTTCGTCGCCGACACAGTGAACGATTTCGCCTGGGCGACCGCCAAACAGTTCGTCTGGCAGGCGACGCGCGCCACGATCCCCGGACGCGGCGCGATTCCCGTCAACTTCTACTATCTCCCCGGCCACGCCGCCTCCTACGCCGACGCCGGCCCGATCCTGCGTCATGCGTTGGAGTTCTATTCGAAGTTGTGGATGGCGGACCCCTTCCCGCAGCACACAATGGTCGACGGCCCCGACAACGGCATGGAGTACCCGATGTTCGTCATGTCGAACGACGGCCCCGCCGACCACGAGACCGGCCACCAATGGTGGCCGATGACCGTGAGCGGCAACGAGACGTGGTACGGCTGGATGGACGAGGGGTTCAACCAGTACATGAACATTCTCTCGGCCGCCGACAACGAGCATCGGCCGCCCAATCTCGACGGGTACGGACAGTCGCTACGGCCGCACGAGCGGCGACGAGCACGAGGCGCCGCTGATGTGGGACGCCAACTACGGGGGGCCGCTGTACTCGTTCCAGGCCTACAGCAAGACGCCGCTCATGCTTTCCATGCTCGGCGGGATCGTCGGCGACACCGCGGTCTGGCGCGCGCACAGCGAATACGCGAAAGCGTGGCGCTTCAAGCACCCGTCGCCTTGGGACTACGCGTTCTTCATGAGCAACGCGCTCCACAGGGACCTCAGCTGGTTCTGGTACTACTGGCTCTTCACGACCGAGTCGGTCGACGAATCGATTCAGCGCGTGACGACGAACGGTTCGCGCACGACCGTGACCGTTCGCCAGGACGGGCAGATGCCCGCGCCCGTGGTTCTCAAGGTCGAGTTCGCGCCCGGCGCCGGCGCGATTCACGCGGCGAGCAACGCCGTCGTCACGGGCGACACCGCCGTCGTCAGCTATCCAGTCGACGTCTGGTTCGGCGGCGGCAAGACGTTCGACGCCCAGCTCGATTTCGGCCCTCGCAAGATCGCCAAGATCGTGCTCGATCCCCACTGTCGCTTCCCCGACCGCGATCCGAGCGACAACGTGTGGCCGCGTGGCGCGCCGCTCACATCGCCCGCGACCGCAGGCCGCGGCGGTCGCGCCCCCGTGTGCTCGAACTAGCGGAAGCAATTGCTCGGCTCGTCTCGATGAACGTGGCCGTCGTGGCACGAATTCATCTACAGTCTCGACGGCATGCAATCGCAACACCCTAGAATGCCCGCCAGAATCGAGGATTACGCGCTCATCGGTGACTGCGAGACGGCCGCGCTCGTCTCGCGCGACGGATCGATCGATTGGCTGTGCTGGCCACGCTTCGATTCGCACGCCTGCTTCGCCGCGCTCCTCGGCGGCGCCCGACCACGGACGCTGGCTTCTCGCCCCCGCCGACGCGAGCGCGAAGGTCGCGCGCCGCTATCGCGATTCCACCATGATCCTCGAGACGACCTTCGAGACCAGCGACGGCGCGGTTATGGTCGTCGACTTCATGCCGCTCCGCGACGGCGAGTCGAATGTCGTGCGCATGGTGGTGGGTTTGCGCGGTTCCGTCGCCATGAAGACGCAGATCATCCTGCGCTTCGGCTATGGATCCATCGTGCCGTGGGTCAGTCGACTCGACGACGGAACGCTCCGCGCGATCGCCGGGCCCGACATGATCATCATCAAGTCACAGGTCCCGGTGCGCGGCGAAGGCCTCACCACGGTCGCCGACTTCACTGTTTCCGAGGGCGAGCGGGTGTCGTTCGTCATGACCTGGGGACCGTCGCACCTTTCGCCGCCCAAGCCGGTCGATCCCGACCACGCGCTCGACTTCACAGAACGCTTCTGGACGACGTGGGCCGCCGAGTGCCAGTACACCGGAGAGTGGCGCGATGCGGTCATGCGATCCGTCCTCACGCTCAAGGCGCTCACCTACCGACCCACCGGCGGAATCGTCGCCGCTCCGACGACGTCCCTGCCCGAGCAGATCGGCGGCGTGCGCAACTGGGACTATCGCTACTGTTGGCTGCGCGACGCGACGTTGACCCTGCTCGCGCTCATGGATGCCGGCTACTTCCGCGAGGCGGCGGCCTGGCGCGACTGGCTGCTGCGCGCCGTGGCGGGAAGCCCCGACCGCGTGCAGATCATGTACGGGCTGAGCGGCGAACGCATGCTCCACGAGTGGGAAGTCCCCTGGCTGCCTGGATATGAGAACTCGAAGCCCGTCCGCATCGGCAACGCCGCCCACCAACAGCTTCAGCTCGACGTCTACGGCGAGGTGATGGACGCTCTCCATCAAGCGCGGCGCGGCGGACTCGCCGAGACTCCCGAGGCCTGGGCCTTCGAGAAGGCGTTGCTCGGCCAACTCGAGAAGATCTGGCAGCGCCCCGACCAGGGAATCTGGGAAACGCGCGGCGCGCCGCAGGACTTTACGCATTCCAAGGTGATGGCGTGGGTCGCATTCGACCGCGCCATCAAGAGCGCCGAGCAATTCAACCTCGACGGGCCGCTCGACCGGTGGGGATCGCTCCGCGACGCGATCCACGAGGAAGTCTGCCGCCGCGCCTATGACGAGTCGATCGGCGCGTTCGTCCAATCGTATCGAATCGCGCATCGCTCGACGCGGCGACGCTCGTCATCCCGCTCGTCGGCTTTCTCCCCGCCGACGACCCGCGCGTCGCGGGCACGGTGGCGTTCGATCGAGAAGCATCTCTTCGTCGACGGCCTCGTCCTGCGTTACGACAGCGAGCACACCGACGACGGACTTCCAGCGGGCGAAGGCGCGTTTCTCGCCTGCAGCTTCTGGCTCGCCGACAACTATGTGCTGCTCGGCCGCCGGGACGACGCGTTGCGCCTCTTCGAGCGTCTCCTCTCGCTGCGCAATGACCTTGGCCTGCTCTCCGAGGAATACGACCCGCGTCTCCAGCGGCAAGTGAGCAACTTTCCGCAGGCGTTCTCGCACATCGCGCTGCTCAGCACCGCCTTCAACCTCGGCCACGCCGAGCATCAGCACGCGCCGCGACCGGCCGAGCAGCGGCCGAACCACGCGACACATCACATTCCGGCCTGACCGCGGCTCAGCGGATCTGCGCGACCCCGTTCCCGGGCGTCGGAAAACGCACGAACACCTCCGGATCGTGTCCCGGCACGATCAGCCGCGGGGCCGACGCGAGGCTCAGCATGCGCGCCTGCGTCCGAAGATTCGACGCCGAGTCGAGCGTTTGCGCGATCGGAACATGCTTCGCGAAGTTCTCGTAGAGATACGCGTTGTCCGACGCGAGCACGACGGTGCCGACCGCGGTGTTCACCGTCGCGAATTGGGACGCGAACGTGTGCTTGCCGCCCGTGTACACGGTGATCCCTGGAATGATCTCCTTCCCGTTGCCGTCGACGAGCATCACGCGTCCCTCGTGGGCGATGCCGGCGAGGATTTTCGCGTCGCCGGCGTCGATCGCCCGGTCTTTCACGACGCCCGACGAGTCGAGGTGGTGCTCGAATTCCTCGCGCTGAATCCAGACCTTGGCGCGCGGGAATGCAAGCTTGTATCATTGTCACAATATTGCAAATCTAGAGGACAGGTTAAATGAAATAATCAAAGAGAATTTTCCGGACGTTGAGGTACCACCCGGTTCCACGTGGAGCATTAACGGAATTTTTCGTCCGACATTCGAATATGAAGCTGCGATATTAGCTCTTAGAAGAACTCTAGACTATTTAGCTATCGCAATCGGAACATTCTATTTTAAAAACATCAATTACATAGCATCCGAAAGGTCACGTCTCTCAGCTCACAAATATATCCTGAAGTTTTAGCAAAAATTAATGTGCTTGTTTCCAATTTTCTAGAAACTGACAATCAATTGGCGAACACAACTCGAGAAAATCGAACGTTACGAGACCTTATTTGTCATTATGAAAAGGCCTATGTAGGTTGCGTTAACTTTGCGAATACTGGCAATGGCATTATGGTAGCTATTCAAGGTGGGCACGATTCATTCGAGGCATCCGAAGTCATAATCTCCCCACTTTATCTGGCAAACAGTTAAGCACACTAATGTTTAAAAGATACAAGGAAGTTGAAATCTCTGCCTCAATGTAATTAGGTGCTTTCTGGTATAGTGAGAAACTGGGACGCTACCCATTATTTAATTGGTCGCGTCCCCATTTTGGTTTTTTAATTGGTCGCGTCCCATTTGGAATCTTTTTAGTATATATCAAATGAATAATTCAGCCCCGAAACAATCATTCTCTCAAAAATCTGAATATGCGTTATATGGTATGATTTTTTTTGGTATTCAGGCAGGGGTATTGTGGTTAGTCGCGTTCATCGTTGAAAGCATAGGTCTAATGATAAATTCAACTCGACCCGAATCGTTTCTTATAATATTTACAGTAGCATGTTTGTTATTCCTTTTAATGTTACTCCTAACAGCATTTGCCGTAACTGGAGAGAAAATGAAGAATGATATTGATCAAAGAAAAGCAAACAGAGTGAACTGATTACCTTAAAGACTCTATTAGTTTCCTAACAATCGCAACCTAGTACCAGCTGAGGGGTAGTTGCAACGGTCTCGGGGAGAATAGGGTGGGGAATTAGAGTGTGGTATATATTCAAAATAACTAATGCAATCATCCAAAATTTAGGGCAATATTACCGAAACCCTCAATCCGTAAATAAAAATGGAATATGTATCTCTAATTGCTGATGTTTTAGGAATAGTTGGCTTTTTTCTTAGTTGTTATGCTGTAAAACAAATAATAACTATCAACAGCGTAAGTACAACTGGCCCGATTAACAATCAATCTTCGAAGGGCAAAGGTAATCAGCAAAGTATTACCAACAAAAATTAGTTCGAATTGAGCAAATGACTAACAACAAGCAAAGCTCTTTTGGGATAGGAATATCCCAGACAATCAACAACACTAATATTACTGTCTCTGAATCCTATCTGCAGTCGCTAATCGCACTTCCAAATAATCCATCCGATCTAAATGCAATCGTCCTATTATTGCACAATTCGACTGAAGAAGATGATAATAGTCCCGGTGTTTCCACTTCGGATCATCCCGATATTAACGAAAAAATTGAATTCAACAATGTACAAATATACAAGGATATAATCTCTGCGAATTTCAGCGAAAATGGATATTTAATTAACCAAGCTTACGAAGCATTAGATTCCGAGACGCCTGGAAGAAAAAAATCTTTACTCCGCGCAATAAAGTTAATCTATTCAAAAATATTGGGTGAGTTAAAGAAACGCTACCAAAAAAAGCGACAATGGATCTAATACGTGAATATGCAGATGCAATTATCGAAAAGGTAGCTAATTCTCTTTTACTTGAAAAATTGCAGGCAATAATAATTTAATCAGTCATGTTTCTAAAGAATCTATTGATTTTTATATCCTAACTATTGTTTGCCACGCCTTTGTAGATTGCAAAGTTCTCGAAAATCCTAAAACATCCATTTAATTTATGATTTTACCCGTCGATATCTCACCAGAGAAAAGCCTTTATCTATGGGAGCAAGGATAATTGATATACTTAAAGGCGAACGACACGACACTATCGATCCTAGTGTGTTGTTCGATAAATACATAATGCAGCACCCAATAATAATCAGTTACAACTATTTTGTATACGCGTTAGATTGGCTGTACTTGATAGGCGCAATTGATTTATCAGCTAACTTTAGAATTAAAAAATGCTACTAAAAAGTCTAGTCATATCTTCAAAAAAAGGAATAATCCGTAGCATCCCATTCAAGCTGCAAGGACTCAACCTTATTGTTGACACAACCCCAGTTGTAGAAGGCGCAATTCAGTCAGGGAATAATGTTGGAAAAACTACTTTTATTAGAAGTGTTGATTTCTGCCTTGGTTCGCAAGGTACGGACATATATCAGGATGAGGAAACTAAGCTTGATCATCCTGAAGTTAAGAACTTCCTACTGGAGGAACAAGTCCAATTCACCCTCACTCTTTTAAGACCGAATAAAACAGAATTAGTGTTGTCTCGCTCTTTTATAGCAGAAAACGATCTTTACATTGATACTACCAAGGTTAAAAAGATTTCCGAATATCGAGATAGATTAAATAGCGAATTATTTAATATCAACACAGGCGAAACCAAAATATCGCTGAGAAATATAATTAAGAAGTTCGTCAGAGCCGATAGAAAATCGGGGAGCAATGTATACAAGGTACTGTATAACGATGACGATGCTGTTATTTTAAAGAAGCAATGTATTTGCACTTATTA
>CAWBKI010000003.1:0-29555 GCA_963789315.1 uncultured Gemmatimonadaceae bacterium
GAACGATCTGTATGTCCTTGATCTTCTCCGCGCTCACCGTGTGCGGATCGTCTGCCAGCACGACGAAGTCCGCCAGCTTGCCCGCCGTGATCGACCCCTTCGTCGCCTCTTCATGCGAGTTGTACGCGCCGTTGATCGTATTGACCCGGAGCGCCTCGTCCACCGTGATCCGCTGGTTCGCGCCCCACGTCTTTCCGTCCCAACCGGTGCGCGTCACCATCCCCTGAATCCCCATGAGCGGCGCGAACGGCCCCGGCGAGAAATCCGACCCCGCCGCGGCCCACACGCCGGCGTCGATGAACGTCCGATACGCCATGCTCCGCTTCATGAGATCTTCGCCGTAGAACACGAACTTGTCGGAGTTGTAGTACGCGTACGTCGTGAACATCGCGGGGACGGCGCCGAGTGCCTTGATGCGGCGCACGAGATCGTCGTTGATCAGCGTGCAGTGCGTGATCTTGGGTCGCGTGTCCGCGCGCGGGAACGCCTTCTGCGCTCGCTCGACCGCCGTCAGGAACATGTCGATCGCCACGTCGCCGTTGGCGTGGCAGTTCACTTGAATGCCCGCCCGATGCACGCGCTCGATCCACGCGTTGAGATCGTCCTGTGTCTCCGTGATGTTCCCGCGATAGCCCGATTGCAAGCCGGGGTAGGGAATGCTAAGGGCCATCGTACGCTCGGAGAACGACCCGTCCACCGTGTGCTCCGCGGTCGCGCCGAGCTTGATCCACTCGTCGCCGAACCCGGTCTTGATGCCGCCGGTGATCATCGAGTCCAGCACTCGGCCCTGCGACTCGTAGCTCACGCGATGCAGCAGCTCGCCGCGCGCGCGCACTTCCTGAATCGCCGCGAGGTCGCCGCCCTCGTGGTGAACGCTCGTCAGGCCGTAGCGCACGAACTGCTTCGAGATGTGCGCGACCCCGTCGCGCTCACGCTGTGCCGTCTGCTCGGCGGTAAAAGTTTGTCGCTTGCCGACGCCGTTGAAGACGTTGCGCGCCCGATCGGTGACGCGCCCGTTCAACTCACCGCTTTCGTCGCGGTCGAACGTGCCCCCCGGCGGATTCGGCGTGCTCTTGTCGATCTTCGCCAGCTGGAGCGCTTTCGTGTTGTAGAACGACGTGTGTCCGCCGCGGTGGTGCACGACGACCGGATGCTCGGTCGACACTTGGTCGAGGTCCCGCGCGACGAGCTGCCGCTTGTCCTTGACCTTCGTGTCGTCGAAGAAGTACCCGTCGACCCACATGCCCGCCGGCGTCTGCTGTGCCTTGGCGCGCAGCTTCTGGACGATGCTGTCGATCGTGACGAACTCCACCTCGAACGGATTCCCGACGAGCACTTCGTAGAGAAGCGTCGTCCCGCCGGCGTGGTTGTGGCAGTCGGTGAAGCCGGGCACGATCGTCATGCCCTTGGCGTCGAACGTCTGGCTTCCCTTGCGAGCGAGCCCGCGCACGTCCGCGGTGCTCCCGACGGCGATGATCCGGCCGCCGCTCACCGCGAACGCCTCCGCTAGAGGCGCCGCCGGGTCCATCGTGTAGACCTTCGCGTTGACGACGAGCAGATCGGGGTCGACCAGCGGTGCCGAGGGAGAGAACGGCGCCGCAGTGAACGGCTGCGCATCGCTGAACGCGGGACGCGTGAGAATGCCGGCAGCACTCGCCGCCGCCAGCCCCATGAACTCTCGCCGACTCTGACGTTCGCTCATCGCCCCTCCTCGGTGTGAAGCCGTCAAGCCGTCAAGCTGTCAAGCCGTCCGGCCATTCACCTATCAACGACGGGAAGATACGCCCGCCACGGCCCGATCGCACTGCGGTACTGCTTCGCCATCACGCGCGCCGTCTGCGCGATGTGCCCCAGGTCGTGCACGACCCACGTGGAGAGCAGCTGCCCCAGGGTGACGAGCCCGAATGCCGGATGCTCGCCCTCGAGCGAGAGCTGGGCGTCGGTCAGCTTCCACCCGGCCAACGTTCCGAGATTCTCGGCGCGGAGAAATGCGAATTCGTCGAGCAACTGGGCCAGCGACTTCCCCTCACTCTCGCGAAACTGCGCTTCGCGATCAAAGGGAGTGAATCGCCGTTGCGGCCCTTGGGCGAGGATGATCTTCGCGCGGGGAATCCAGTCCGTGCGTTCCGCGTGGTTGAGATGGCCGACGATCACGTAGGGGCTCCACGTGTCCGGGCCCTCGGTCGCGTCCGTCCAGGCGGAGGGCAGACCGTCGAGCATCGCCCGGAAAGTGCTCGGCGTCCGCTCGAGGACGGCGACGCTTGTCGCCAGGTCGAAGTTCATTGCGTCGTACCTCGGAAGCCGCTCTACGGCACCACAGTCAGCACCATCGCGCCTTGCACGGCTCGATTCACGGTCAGGCTCGCGACGATGCTGGTTCGGCCCGTGTCCAGCGCGCGAACGAGCCCCGCGATCGAATCCACGATTGCCACGCTCGGATTGCTCGACCGCCATCGGAACGCGGGCACGACGTTATCAGTTTGACACGGGAGCACACTGGCCGTCGCTCATACCGATCTCAAGATAGGCAACTGCGCGACCGAACCGGAAGGCTCGCCAGCCCACTGAAGAGTTCCATCTCCTGCGGAATCGGATCGCCCGCCAGCTCGAGGTCCGGAAATCGACGAAGAATCCCTTCGATCGCGCGCTTCGCGTTCTCCTTCGCCAGAAACGCCCCGATGCAACTGTGGCGGAGGCCGAAGCTCAAGTGGCTCGTGTTGTCGCCGCGGCTCACGTCCAACGACGCGGGCTCTCCCGTGTCGAATTTGCCCGCTCCCACGGGACAGCGACGATTCAGTTCGTCCACAGCGACGGCGATCGTCTCGCCGCGTTTGATCGTGAGCGAGTCGCCGGCAGCGTGCGGACACCCCTTCACGACCATGGCGGACTCGAGAGTGACCTCCATGTCCTTGGACGCCGTGAGCGGAACGACAGTCCCCGGCGCCGTCCATCGCAGTAGCTCCTCCACAGCTCGGTCTAGTACTTCCTCCAGCCATAGACGGCCTCGAATCGCGCCTTGGCTTCCGGCGAGCGTTGTGTGATTGCCGTCAATCGATCGCGGCGCGCCACGTCCACGTTCCGCTCCGATTGCCGGCCGGCCCACGCCAGCCATCGCCATTCCAGATCTGGCATGACCGCGCCATCGACGCTCACAGTGGTCGCCGGCACCATTGCGTCTCGCAGATAGCGCCACTGTTCCGGATGTCGCAGCAACGCCTCCATCCCCTTCGAAATGAGACCCGTCGTCGTCTCGAACCCGGCGAAGATCACGACACCGAGATTCGCGACCCGTTCGGCTTCCGACAGAGTCTCGTCGTGCGCGACAGTACCGATCGCGTGACCGCCGAATTCACCCGATCGCGCGAGTGAGAGTTTCCGCTCGAGGTACTCGCGCAGCTCGTCGGCCGCGCGCTGTCCCTCGCGCGAAACGGCCAGGCTTAAGCCCGCCTCCGTATCCATGGATCTCACCGACGCCTCCGCCCAATGCTGCACCGACGGGACATCCTCCGACGGAAGCTCGAGGACGCGGCAGATCACGCGAACCGGAAACAGATACGCGAAGTCCTTCCGCAAGTCGAAAGCGCCGCCGTTTTGCCGTGCGACAGCGATAGCGTGATCGAGCAGTTCGCCGACCGTTTGCTCGACGAATGGCGCCTGCGCGAGCACCGCGGGCTGGGTGAAGAAGGGAAGGAACGCCTTCCTCAACCGCTGGTGATCCGTACCCTCGGCCACCACCATGCTGTCGAGAAACGCGGCGAGCGACTTGGAGTATCGCCGTCCGAACTCGACCCGTTCGTGACCGCCGCGCAGATACCCTGTCGACAGCGACCCGCGCCCTTGCTGAAGCCCGGCCCATCGATCGCCCGGCGCGATCTTGCCGTCGACCTGCATCAAGTGTTTGCCGAGCTGATAGTCGCGCACGATCCACTCCCGCCCGGGGACGTGCGTGTAGTCGACGGGCGCGGCGTATGCCGTATCGAAGATCGACGCCCATTCCGCCGTCTTAGGATCGACGCCGGAGTACACGGCGAGATCGATGAGCCGGCTCAAACCCTTCCATGGCTTCCCCGACGTCTTGTGCCCGAACTCCAGCGCGCGGAGCACGAGACGGTCCGCGTCCGTGCCGGAGACGCCTCGCTCCTCGAGCGCGTCGTACGCGCCGAGCAGGATCTCCGCGTGCCGATGCGTGATGAGCAGGTGGCCCGCGGATTCGTTGAGCCGCCGCGTCGCATCGCGCGCCTTACGCGACGACAGCGGAACGCCCATGCGCCGTAGCTGGCGAACCACGAATGCACGGAAGAAGACCCACTCCCGAGCGAGGAGAACGATCGTCGCCGTGTAGACACTCAGCGTCGCGAACAGCGACCGGCGCCCGCCGATCAGGCCGCCGAGTCGCGCGGGATTGTGGATCGCCATGCTGAGGACGCCGTCGTCGGGCATCGACAGCTCGCTGGCCACGAGCCCCGCCGTGCCGAGCGCGGCCAACGCGTCGCAGCGCGCGAAGAACGCGTCGCGCCACGCCTCGAACCGCGCAACATCGTCCGGCGGCGCCGCCGCCAGCCACTCGTCGATCCGCCGGGTTCGAACCGCGCGCTGCAACCGGATCGCGTCCGAGATCGCCACGCCTAGCCCGAGGGATCGCGCGAATACGGAGTCGCGCTCGTAACTCGCCCAGCTGCGCCTTGCCCGCTCGTCCCACGCCGACACGTCGCGCACCACCGGCGCGAGATCCGCCGGGACCGTCGGCACCTCGATCGGGGCCGCGAACGCGTCCTTTACCCGGCCGAAGCTCGGGAGCGCCGTCAGAGACACCCTGTCCGTGGCCACCTGCATGGACGATCGACGTCCGCTTGCGATCACGCCCCAAGACGATGACGTTTCACACCCCAACTGATGCGGGACGCGACATGAAAACGAGCCCCTTCGCCGGCCGCTGGATGGCGGACGCCGAGCGCTCCACTCGCCACCCGGCGAACCAACCTCAGCGCGCCGTGATCGAGTTCGCTGTCGCCGACGACATTGTGACCGTGCGACACGGCTACGTCGACGCCTCGGGCGAACGCCAGGACGACGAATCGCGGATTCAAGTCGACGGCAAGGCGCGCACCGCCGAAAACGGCTACGCGCTCAAAGCGGAATGGCGAGGCCCCCGCTCGTTCGAGACGGTCGCCACGAAGGACGGCCAGGTCGTCGGCCACGGAAAGTATGAGATCTCTGAAGACGGCAGCACGATCACAATCACCGGCCCCGAACACACCATTGTCCTAGGCAAGCACCCAAAGTAGGACGCTGCCATGCGTGACACGAAGACGGGACGCGTGGCGCTCGGCGACGACGGTGTCATCACGGTCTCGATTCAGCCCGCGGCGAAACAGACGCTCGACAACGCGAAGGAAAACCTGGCTGCCGCGCTCGACACGCGCGACGGAAAACGGCGGCCGCTCCTCATCGACATCCGCGGCGGCCAACCGCTCGAAGCCGAGGTGCGACACTACTATTCGGGTCAGGTGCTGGTCGACGGATTCACCGCGCTCGGCCTCCTCGTCGACGCGAGTCCTCTTGGCCTGATGATGGGAAACGTCTACTTTCGCGTCGCTCGTCCGGGCATTCCGACGCGACTCTTCACCAACGCCGACGACGCAACTCGCTGGTTGAGGGAACACATCGCTTGAGCGATTCGAGGCCGACGATGGTCTTCGACCCCAGCCGCGTCGCCGCGCTGCTGGAGCGATTGGAGCGGATGGCGGCCGGCGACGAGACCGAGACAATCCCGCTCTCGCCGGCGCGCGACCAGCTGGACGCGATCGGCCACGGCATCAACGTGCTGGCGGACGAGCTCCGGTGGGCGACCGCGCAGGCCAGCGAGGCCAAGAACGTCTTTCTGCGCACGGCCAGCCACGAGATTCGCACGCCGATCGCGTCCATCCTCGGGCTCGTCGATCTGCTCGACCGCGATCCCGCCGGCGAATCCGACCGCGCGGACATCATCGCGCGCTTGCGAGCGAACTGCCGGGCACTCCTGTCGCTCGTCGCCAACGTCCTCGACCTCTCGCGGATCGAGGCCGACAAGATCGCGCTGGCGTTCGAACCGGTCTCGCCGCTGGAGCTGGTTCAGGAGGTCGTCCGAAGCCTCGAGCAGGAGGCCCGCGCGAAAGGAATCGCCTTTCGGATTCAGTTCGAGATGGGCGGGGGCTCGGCGACGACGATCTCGACCGACCGGCTGCGACTCCGGCAGATTCTCGTGAACGTGATCGCCAACGCCGTGAAATTCACGCCCGCCCCGAAAGGTGAAATCCAAATATCGTTGGGGATTCGTCTCGCGGCGGGCCGCGAGCGTCTGACGATCGACGTCGCGGATACGGGCATTGGTATCCCGAGCGATCAAATAACGAGGCTGTTCGAGCCGTTCGGTCAGGCGGATGCCGTGGCGCGCGCGCACGGCGGAACTGGACTCGGCCTCGCCCTCTCTCGTCGCCTCGCCGAGCAACTCGGCGGTTCGCTGGTTCTGGTCTCGAGCGAAGTTGGCCGCGGCACGACGTTCAGGATCACGATCGACGCGAGCGACACAGGCGTCCCGGACGCCCATCACGCGTCGCCGCACGACTCGCATCGCCAGCCGGACGGCGCCGCGGCCCTCGGTGGTCTGCAGATTCTCCTGGCCGAAGACAACGCCGACTTGCGAATGGCCATCGGCCGCGTGCTCACCCTCGAGGGCGCCACGCTCGCGCAGGCGGCCAATGGACGCGAGGCCATCAAAATGGCCGAGCGATCGACACTGGACGTCATCGTGATGGACTTGCTCATGCCGGTGATGAGCGGCCTAGAGGCGACGCGCGCGCTGCGTTCCGCCGGAAGCCGCGTGCCCGTCATCGCGATCAGCGCCGACGCGACACCCCGCACTCGAACCGCGGCAATCGACGCCGGTTGCAACGCGTTTCTCTGCAAGCCGTTCGATTCCGGAGAACTGGTCGCCGCGATTCGTTTTCTGCACTCGCCGCCCGACACGGCGTGGCCGGCCCCATCTGACCTGCACTTCTCCGCGCCGCCGATCGCCGAGCGCGCAGGCCTCAGCAAGCGCCCGATGTAATTCGGAGTTCGGCGCGAGGTGACACGCGCCGAGCCGCCCGAGGTCTTCCGCGCGACCAGTGCAATACTGCCGATACAGCTGGGCAGTATTGCCTCGGCTCGCGCTCCAGACCCCGGGCCGTCTCGGCGCTGCCTCCGTGTGCGCGCGCGCCGCTGCGTGTAGCTCGATCGCGGGGCACGCGGCCGCAGTGGTCTGCGCGCGCGCCGAGGCAATGCGCGGCGACGCACGCACGCAGTCTGTCGTTCGCCGATTCGAGTGAGCGAGCGGGTGGGGCTGTCCGGAGCGGAGCCGAGGCAGTATTGCCGGGCAGTGTCGGCAATACTGCACTGGTCCGCGGAGGACAGTCCTACCCCGAGCCCCACCCCGAGCCTCCGGCCGAGCAACTGGTCCGCGGAGGACAACGAGGCAGGCTATCTCTTCGGGTCGAGAATCTCCCCGATCCGGTGATCGACGCCGGCGAGATGCAGCTTCGTCTCGCGATCCGTCGTCCTCGCCTGCGCCCCGCGCACCCGCTCTCTGAGCGCGACAACCTCGCCGCGAATCTCCGACCGCGCATCTTCCGCGAGCGGTGTGATCGTGATCCCGAGTGCCGCGAGCTGCTGAATCTGCGCCAGCTGTGCCGCCGACGGATTCAGCTTGGCGTTCATCTGGTTGAGATAGTTGTTCTGTAACGTGCGCCGGTACGGATCGATCTTCGGCGCCGGAGCGTTCAACTCCGACCAGACGCCGCGCTGAAGATCGTCCAGCATCTCGGCCAGCGTGTAGACGTCCGCCGGATTCTTGGCCGTCGCCGCGCCCTCGAGCAGGAAGTTGAGCCTCTGATCGACGAGCACCTGCGCGAGCACGCGGCTCTGCGCGTTGCCGATGCGCGTGAGCATCGAGCCCGGCTCGATCCGCGCCGCGATCTCCGGGTGAATCAGATACGTCGGCGTGGTGAAGACGCTGTCGTTCAGGAAGCGCATCGCCCCCTGTTGCCGAGCCTTCGAGATCGCCGTGTACACGTTGCCCTTCTGCGTTCCCGACTTGTACACGACAGTTCCGCCGCCGATCATCGTCGCCGGATGCGCGGCCTCCGTGGCCCACTGCCCAACGGTGCGATCGTACAAGTTCTGCAACAGCGAGTTGTCGTCCCCCGGACGAGTGCCGGCCGACGCGACGTAGCTCATGACGCGCGCGATGTTCTTGAAGCCGAGCCCCGTCGATTTCACCGGATCGCCGTCGCCGACGGCTTCGCTCAGCGTGCCGTAGCCGCCGAACGGATTGCCGGCCGAGAAGCGATACCACGCGACGGAATCCTGCATGTCCGACCACTTCTCGAGCGTCGCGCGCTCGTCGTCGGGCGACTTGGCGTTTGGAATTTCCTTATAGCCCCACATGATCGAGTACTTGTCCCACGGACCGACGCGCGGCAGGATGTCGTCGAGCGCCACTTTGTCTTCCGGCTGCGCGACGTAGTTCATGCGCGAGTAGTCCATGATGCTCGGGCTGTGGCCCATGCGGTGCGTCCACGACGGGCTGCGCAGCGAATCGGCGGGGTACGTCGAGCTGCCGATCTGGTCGTGCTGGAGTCCGAGCGTGTGGCCGATCTCGTGCGCGACGCCGAACTCGAGCAGCTTGCCCATCAGCGAGTCGGGGAAGGGAATCGTCCGCGCCCGCAGGTCGACCTGCGCCGCTTGCGTGAAATACCAGTACTCCATCAGCTCGATGAGATTGTGGAAGATCATCGACGAGCCGTTGAGCGTCTCACCCGTGCGCGGATCCTGCACGCTCGGCCCGACGGAGTTCTCGACCGTCGACGGCAGCCACCGCACCATCGTGTGGCGGATGTCTTCCGGCGACCAATCCGGATCGTTCTTCGGCACTTCGCCCGGGATGATGCCGTTCTTGAACCCGGCCGCCTCGAACGCCGGCTGCCAGTCGAGAATCGCTTTGCGAATCCACGGCTTCCATTGATCAGGCGTGTCCGCGTCGACGTAGTAGACAATCGGTTGCTTCGGATAGCAGAGGTTGCCCTCCTTTCGGTCCGAGCACTCGAGCCGCCATCGCGTGATGAACCGCTTCCGCTTGGCGACCTGTTCGCTCGTGCTGAAGTCCACCGTGCCGACCGTGAAGAACCCGGTTCGCTCGTCGGCGTAGCGCGGCTTCATCGGATTTGCGGGGAGACGCACGATGCTCCAGTGCCCGACGACGCTCTGCGCCGGCCGCGCCGCGGGAAGCGCGCCCGGCAATGCCGGACCGTTCGCGCCCGGCGTGCCCGTCTGCGTCGCTTCGATCTCGATGTTGTCCGGGAACGCGATGTCGCGCTCGATGAACGAACGCGTCGGATCGACCGCCGTCGGAAGGTTGCTGCGAATCGCCGCGAACTCCGGAACGTTCGTCGTGAAGAGACGCGTCACGTCGATGACCGGCGCGCTGTCCGGACCGTATGCGTCGACGGTGAACGTCGCGATGATCGGCGCGTAGTTCGAGTTCTGCACCGAACGATAGACTGCGTTGCCCGTGTCGGCGGTGATGGCGTACGACGGCGAACGCAGGATCACGCGATTGCCCACGCGATCCCATCGCAGCGTGCGCGACGCGAACTCGTCACCCGCGTAGTCGCCGAAACCCGGATTGCCGGGACCTGGCGTCTGGTTACCCGCCGGCGCGCGCGCCAGTCGGCCGACCATCAGCTCGTCCTTGTCGAGCTCCTTGGCCGGAATCTCGAAGAGCAACCTGTCGCCGACGCGGTGCACCTTGAACATCCCCACCCGCGTCTTCGCCTCGGCCGTCACCACGCGATTGTATGGACGCGGCGCCGCCGGGTTCGGCGGAGTGAGCCCGCCTCGACCGCCAGTGGTATCGACGCCCTGTCCGGGCAACCCGGTTGGAATGCCGCCAGTGGGCGGAACTCCCCGCCCCGCATTCGGAGCCTGAGCCGCGGGCTGAGTCGGCGCGGGAACAGGGGCCGGCGCCGGGGCGGGTTTCGAGCACGCCAACGCAACGGCGGCGCCCGCCAGCAAGAAACGCAATCGCATGTTTTTGGGGGTGGTTGAGAACCAGCTAAACCTGCCGCTGTGTTCGCCCACGCGCAACGACCTCGGCGTTGACCGACCCGACCTGCGGGGGGCAGTCACGCGCCCGAGCCGCCCGAGGTCTTCCGCGCGACCAGTGCAATGCTGCCGACACAGCCCGGCAGCATTGCCTCGGCTCGCGCTCCAGACCCCGGGCCGTCTCAGGCGCTGCCTCCGTGTGGGACGCGCGCGAGTGACCTAGCGTTGGGCGCAACCGCGGCGGACCCGCTCGACGCGGATCTCCACACGCAGACCCGCGCGCGCGAGAAAGCGAAGCAGCGTCTCGAGCGAGAAACGTGTTAGGCGGCCACGACGCAGATCGGCGATCCGAAACCGATCGGTGCCCAGCAGCGATGCGAGGTCGTCGCCGTTCCCGTAGCGCAGGAACTCAGCGAGGTGCGCGACCGCGTCGCGCTTCAGTGCGGGAATCGGGTCATCGTCCGGCGACATACCATACGGTACGATCGCGCGCGCACGACCGCGCAACCATTACCGCGCGCCGGCAAGCGCTCTCTCGCAGGTCCGTTGGCCGGTGGGCGAGCGGTGGGACGTCCGGAGCGGAGCCGGTGCCGGCAGCGTCGCACCCTGAGCGACGGACTCGGCTACCTAGGCAGCCACCACGACGCTTTGACTAGAAAGATGTTGTTCGGCCGCGCCGCGAGTAGCGCCGATCGGTCCCGCTCGAATTGCAGATCTCCGAACGCCGAGTCAGCGAGCCGAGACTGCGTCCATGCGACATAGAGCACAGATCCCGGCCGGTATTCCCAGCGGAACACGGCGTTCCCGCGCAAAGACTGTTCGCTGAAGTCTTGATTCGGAACGGTGATCGGGGCGGCTGGGCCGGTGCCGTCCGGATCGATCGTGTAGAACGAGATCATCCCCGTCGCGTCGCGCGTGGCGGCGATCGTGCCGCGGTCCTTGCCGTACGTCGCCGTGATGTCCGTGCGCGGCGCGACGTATTCCTTGTAATCGTAGAAGTGGCCGGACGCGAAGAATGGTTGCATGTACAGCTCGAGCGACATCGTCGGTGAGAACGTCACGTTGAGACGCGTGTCGAGGCCGAGCGTGCGCTGCTTCAGGGAGGAGATCACGTACCTCGTTCCATAGAACGCTTTCGCGGTGCTGTCGGGAAACGCGCCGACGTACATCGTCGGCGTGCGCGACGGGCTCCACGACGGTCCGAGCGACATGCTGACGTTCGACACGGGCCGATAAGTCGCGCTCACCGACACGCCCGGGTTCAAACCGCCCAACGCGTCCCAGTAGCGGCTCAGGCTCAGGCTCCCGATCAGCTTCGTCCGCGAGTCGCTGGAGATGTCGAGCTCCGTGTATTCGCTGCGCGGCGCGAGCACCGCCGGGCCACCGCGCAAGGCTTTGTCGTCGATCACCGCCGGCCGGTGGATGCCGAACACCGTGACGTTCCAGAACTGCGGCGTCGTTTCCGAGAAGTAGGCATGCAGCTGCTGCTGCGTGCGATCGCCCTCGAAGTTCCGTTGGTCCTGGCCGCCGGCGATCGTGTAGATCTGCCGGTACCAGTTCGTCGGCTTGGTCCAGTTACGGCCAATGTTGCCATTGAACCAGATGTAGTCGGCGCGCTGCTGGAACGCGTAGTCGTTCGTCTCGTAGCCCGGCGTGCGGATGTTTGTCTGCAATTCGCCGAACCAGTCGCCTGTCTGCTTCGACACGCGCGTGTACAACCCGGCGCCGCGCATCGACGTCGCGTTCGAGTCGAGTCGGTTGGATAAGAACCCGTTGGATCCTGCGCCGCGGTCGGGGCGCTGGAGATATCGCGCGCTCGATTCCTGTCGTAGCAGAATCTCGCGCGCGTCGCCCCCCACGTTCGTGACCGACGCCGACGCCTGGAGCAGGTACATCTGCTGTTTCCACGCGTAGACGATATCGTTGCCGTACATCTCGGCGTGACGCGCGAGCAGCGGCGCGAACGTCGTGTCGATGCTGCGCTGCAGTCCGCTCGCCACAGCGCCGACGACGAGATTGCCGTCCATGTAATCGTGCTTGACGCGCGCGACGAAGTAGTTCGCGAGCGGCTCGACCTCCTGCGTCGCTCTCGCGCCCGCCGGCGTCTCGACACGGGCGTTGGCTTGCCCGGTCACCGCGTCCAGCAGACCGACCGTGTATCCGCTCGACGTGCGGCCGGTGATCTTCCCCGCGCCCCAGATCGTCGTCGCGTCGGGCACGTCGGCGTACCGATTCACATCCGTCGCGAGGAAGGCGCCCGTCGGCGCGCGCCCAATCCGCCGAGAGTAGAACGCGCTCATCGACTCCATGTTGCTGCAGAAGTTGCAGCCGGCGCTGCCGAAGTCGAACACCTGCGCGCCCTCGAGGAAGAAGGGCCGCTTCTCCTGATAGAACGTCTCGAACGCCGACAAGTTCAGCACCGCCGGATCGACCTCGACCTGCCCGAAGTCCGGATTGAACGTCGCGTCGAGCGTGAGATTCGACGTCAGCCGATCCTTGAGATCGAGCCCCGCGCGCATCGTCGGCCGGCCGTGCGTGTTGAACGGATCGCCGGGCGAGTCGGCGACGGACGACGACTTCGAGACCACGTACGGCAGCAGCTCGAGATGCCCCGTCGACGACGGAATGTGCAGCCCTTCGAGATGCCCGAATCTCGGCGGACCGCCGGCTTCAGTCTTCCCCCACCACGCCCACTGGTCCTGCTCGTTGTTCCGCTTGATGAAGCGGCGCACCTGAAGCCCCCACGTCTGCACCTCGGCGCGCGGGAAGCGAAGCTGGCTGTACGGAATTCTGATCTCCGCCGTCCAACCGTCTTCGTCGATGTGCGTCACCCCCTCCCACACCGGATCCCACCCGCTGTCGCAGCACGACGTCCCGATTCCAATGTTGTCGCCCTTCGACCCGGACGGATTCAAATCAAAAAATGCTCGGCTCAGGTGATCGTGATAGCTGTCGAGAACGATCTCGAAATAGTCCGAATCGAAGTTCCCGTCGCGCCGCACGAGACGCGTCATCACGCCCTTGCCGCCTTCGGTGTCGTACATCTTCGCGCCCACGTAGAGCGCCTCGTCATCGTATAGGAAGCGGACTTCGGTGCGCTGCGATCCCTTCTCGCCCTCGTTGGGATCGATCTGCCGAAAATCCGTGATCGGCGTCGCCGCCTGCCACGCCGCCTCATCGAGCTTGCCGTCCATGACGACAGGCCCGTTTCGCTTCACGGCGACGACACTCGGCACCGCGACCTTGTGGCCATACGCCAGCGACTCAGGTTGCGCCGAAGCCTGACGCGCCGCGCCTTGGCCAGCGGCAAGCGTGGGGGCGAGTGCAAGACCGAATGCAAATAGGAAGGGAAGGATTCTGGGCATTGGGGGGGCTGCTCGTCGTCCTGTTTGCGGTCCACCGGTCCACCGGTCCACCGGTCCACTGACACTACGGGGCTTAGACGCGGGACGATTCGGAAGAGTTGTGACGGCCCCCGAAACCGGACACGATTCTTACAACGGCGCGACCCAGCCTTCTCAGAACGCGTTCACGCCGTTCCCTCCCCGCACTCCGTCGCCGCACTCGTCCCAGTTCCCCGCACCCCGCCCCCGCACCCGTCCCCCTCGCTTCACCACACGACACGCCACCCCCATATTCCCCGTATGGCCACTACATCCGCTCCAACCGCGGCCCCCAGCGCCCTCAAGCGTACCCCCTTCTACGCCCAGCACGTCGCGCTCGGCGCCAAGATCGTTCCGTTCGCCGGATACGAGATGCCCGTCCAATACCCGGCCGGCATCACCGTCGAGCACAAAGCCGTCCGCGAGCGATGCGGCCTGTTCGATGTATCGCACATGGGTGAATTCATTATCCAAGGCCCGGGTTCATCGGCCGTCGACTTCGTGAACTACGTCACGACAAACGACGTCGCCGCGCTCACGATCGGCCAGGTCCACTACTCCACCATCCTCAACGACCGCGGCACGATCGAGGACGACTGTCTCGTCTATCGCTTCCCCGACCGCGTGATGATGGTCGTCAACGCATCGAACGTCGAAAAGGACTTCGCGCACATCGCTCGTCACGCCGACAAATTCGGCGTGACGTTGGAGAACGTGAGCGACCAAATGGGCCTGCTCGCCCTCCAAGGCCCGCTCGCCGCTTCCATTTTACAGCCGCTCACCGACGTCGACCTCTCAAGTATTGGGTACTACCATTTCGCGGAGGGCAAAGTCTCGGGTATGCCGATGATCGTCTCGCGCACCGGCTACACGGGCGAAGATGGCTTCGAGCTCTATCACGACGTCCAATACTCGACCCGCCTCTGGGACGCCCTCATGGCCGCCGGCGACGTCACCCCCGCCGGACTCGGCGCGCGCGACACGCTGCGGCTCGAGATGGGGATGGCGCTCTACGGCAACGACATCGACGACACCGTCACGCCGCTCGAGGCCAACCTCGGCTGGCTCGTGAAACTCAAGAAGGGAGACTTCGTCGGCAGCCCGGTTCTGAATCGACAGAAGGCCGAAGGCCTGACGAAGAAGCTCGTCGGCTTCACACTCGGCGATCGCAACATCGCCCGACACGGCTACCCGGTTTTCGCGGACGGCGCAGCGAGCGGAGTAGTGTGCAGCGGGACCATGAGCCCAACGCTCTCGATTCCAATCGGAACTTGCTACGTGCCGACGCCGCTGGCGAAAGAGGGTGCGACGGTGGAAGTCGAGATTCGAGGGAAGCGGGTTCCGGCGACAGTCGTGAAGACGCCCTTCTATAAAGAAGGCAGCCATCTCTGAGCGGTGAGAGGCGAGCAGACGTTCGGGCTCGCGTCTGCACACTGACATCTCGGATCTTTACCCGAGCCCTGCCTTGAGCATGAGCTTGAGCATGAGCCGTGAGCCTTTCCGCTCACGGCTCTTCTCTCTCAACGCGCTTTCGTCTTCAGCTCAAGGCTCCTGCTCAAGCTCCCGCTCGAAGCAGGGCTCGCTACCGCCTCGGCGATGCCCACCGGCCACGACCACCCGAGAACGAGTCTCAGCCCTGAGACCTGAGATCTCAGAACTGAGAACCGCGCCTCATTTCCCGACCTCTCTCCGCGTACATCCGATCTTCTGCGGCCGATTCTCGAGCCGATCCTGCGTCCACTGCACTACCTCCGGCCCCACCGGCGACCGCGGCGCATCCATGTTCCCATGATCGAGCCCCGAGAACGTGATGTACTCGATGCTCAACCCCGCCAGGCACTGCTGCTGAACGAATCGCCCCGTGATCTCGGGACTGACCATCTGATCCGCCATCCCTTGCACGACGAGCAACGGAACCGCGATCGGCCCGTTCGGGTCGTTCTCGCGTAGCCGGTTGCCGAGTCCGTCGCTGTCCGGATTCGCGAGCAATGGCGCCCCGACGAGCTGCATGAGGAGCGGCTGAGCGGCGCGCATGCCGTCGTCGTCGAAGCACAGTCCGGACATCTGCCTCGCCGCGGCCTGTGCGTTGGGTCGCACGATCTGGTTGAACACGACGTCCGAGTAGAACTGGCTGTACACTGTCGCGACGAACGAGCCGACGCTTGCTTCGACCGGATCGCCGCGGTGGATCGTGAGCAGTGCGCCCATGTCCGTCGGCGGCGAGTCGGCGACTACGCCGATGACGTTGGCGTCGGGCGCGTACTTCGGCGCGATGATTCCTTGCCACAGCGCCGCGTGTCCGCCCTGCGAGTGTCCCCACACGACGGTGCGCGGGTCCAATGAGAGATCTCGTATCTGGTGCGCCGCGCGCACGGCATCGAGCGACGCCCGCGCCTCCCCCTGACCCACGAGATACGGATTCGGCGCGACGGTGCCGAGTCCCGGGTAGTCCGGCGCGACGAGCACCCATCCGCGTTGGACGATCTGGTCGAGTCCGGGCACGTCGTCGATCGGGTTCGGCCGCAGCGACGGCGCGCACCTCGGCGCGATCCCCAGCGAACCATGCGCCCACGAGATCACCGGCCTCGCGTGATCGCTCGGCGCTATCGGGACGAGCACCGTCGCGCTGGCGACGGCCGCCGTCGTGTCGTTGAGGGTCGTCGTGTAGAGAATCCGCCACACGCGCGTCCCCGCGGGAATCTTCCGGTCGGTCAACAGCTCGGCCCGAATGAGCCGCCCAGGCTGTGCCGGCACCGTTGCGGGCGGATCGTAGAACGGTTCCGGCGCGGCGATCGTCCCGGCCGCCATCCTGATCTCCGGCGTCGCTCGCGTGACGAACTTTGCTTTCTCGTCCATCAGCCAGATGCGATAGCCGTCGGGATCGACCCACGCGCGGACGCCGAGCGTCGCGACCCGCGCCCGCTTCTGCTCGAAGTTGAACGACTCAGGTCGCGTCGCCAGCCAGATGTCCGGCTCGAGCGAACGCATCTCGGCGAACGCTTCCAGATGATCGTCCGGCACGCCGCCGCTCGACTTGTACGACGCGTTCGCCACGATTTGCCGAGTCGCGCGCGTCTCGCTGCAGCACGGGAAGGCGACGTTGTACGAACGATCGCTGCCGTGCACCGTCGTCGTCCACGTCGTCGCGCCCGGCGTCTGCCCCGCGCCCATTCGCGCCGTGAGCACCACGCCGCCGAGCGAGACGGTGTCGCCGTCGTGAAGGAGTTTGTCGGGGATGACGGGCGGGAAGTAGAAGCTGGCCAGCGACCCGTACAAAGGATCCGACCGTCCTCCGGTCGCGAGCTCCGTCGAGTCGGCCGCCATCACGGCGACGCGCGCGCCGGAGATTTTCTTGAAGTGCGCGAGCGTTCCCGCGTTGTCGATGCGCGCCTGTGCGACGAGAAGAAGCCTGATGTCCTCCGGCTTGAATCCCGCCGCCCGGATCGCGTCGGCCAGCTCGTTCGCCGACTCCGGCAGCGCACCGTCGATCAGGATGTGGCCGGATGGCGTGGCGATCAGGTACGCGGCGAGCCCACGCGTCCCAACGTAGTAGACCGGCCCCACGATGTGCTGAGGCGGCGTTGACTCGATCCAGGTCCTCTCATAACCGAGTTGATGTAGTGGCGGTTGCTGCTGTGCCGCAGCGGTAACAGCCATCCCGATCTGGAACACAAGTGCTGTGGGCGTTCGCATCAAGATTCCTTCTTGGTCGCATGCGAATCGTAGACTTTCATCACCTGGGCCAGCGACGGGACGATGGCCTCATGAACGCCCATGGCCTTTCGTCACACGGTCCGAACGTCGTGTGTGCCGGCTCACACACGACCGAGCCGAGCCATTCACGCGCCGAGGCGGCATTCACGCGCCGAGCCGGCATTCACGCGGCGAGCCGCCCAGGGTCTTCCGCGCGACCAGTGCAATACTGCCGACACAGCCCGGCAGTATTGCCTCGGCTCGCGCTCCAGACCCCGGGCCGTCTCGCCGCTGCCTCCGCGTGCGCGCGCGAATCCGTGGTGCGCGCGCGGGGTGGGCGGCGTAGGAGGCGCGACCCGCCGCTCTTGCCGTTAGCTCAAGCGCACGCACGGGTGAGGCGAGCGGGTGGGGCTGTCCGGAGCGGAGCCGAGGCAGTATTGCCGGGCAGTGTCGGCAATACTGCACTGGTCCGCGGAGGACAGCCCCACCCCGAGCCCCCCAACCAACCGAGAAGTCTTTTCCCCCGGCCAGAAGGACCGCAAATTAGGCAGATGAGGGTTGCCATCCTGACAATCTCCACGGCTGCGGCCCGCGGTGAGCGGGTTGATGGGTCCGGGGATACTATAGAAGCGTGGGTCACCGCCCGGTCCGACGCCGTGGCCGCGCGGGCCGTCGTCCCGGACGACTCCGTCCAGATCGTGTCCGCCCTCACGGCCTGGGCCGACGCCGACGAGGCCGACCTGATCCTCACGACCGGGCGGGACCGGGCTCAGTCCCACGGACGTGACCCCCGAGGCAACCCGGGCGGTGCTCGACCGGGAAGCGCCGGGGATCGCCGAACGGATCCGCGTCGCTGGCGATTCAGTCGCAGCCGAGGGCGGCGCTCGCCCGCGGGCTCGCCGGCGTCCGTAACAAAACTCTCATCGTCAATCTGCCCGGCTCGACGAGCGGAGTGCGGGACGGGCTCGCCGCGATCGATCCGATCGTCGCGCACGCTGTGGCGATCATTCGCGGCGCAGCGACGGACCATTCGCCGGCGGTCGCGTCATGAAAGCGCTGATCACGCTGCAGGACGTCGAGCCCGCGGTTCGCGTGAACGCCGTGCTCGAGCGCGAAGGGGTGGAGACCGCGCTCGTCTCGCCGCTCGACGACATCCGTTCGACGATCAAGCGCGAAAAGCCGGACGTCCTCGTCTTCACCGCCGACCTCACCGATCCGCTCACCGTCGCGCTCGTGAAGGAGCAGCTGTGGGACGGCGCGCCGTCGGTCGGACTGGCCGAGTCGTCCGATCCCGAGCTGATCGCTCGGCTGCGCGCCATTGGGTTCGTAGAAGTATTCTCCAAACCAATAGTCGTCGACGAAGTCGTCTCGGGGCTCAAGCGGATTCTCGAGCGGCGGCGTCTCCAGCGCATCACGGGGCTCATCGGCGAGAGCGACGGGATGCGCGAGGTGATGGTGCAGGTCGAGCAGATGGCGCCGGTGTCGAGCACCGTGCTCATCGAGGGTGAGAGCGGAACGGGGAAGGAGCTCGTCGCGCGCGCCATCCACATGCTTTCCAACCGTCGCACAAAGCCGTTCATCGCCGAGAACGTCGGCGCGCTCCCGGAGACGCTGCTCGAGAGTGAGCTGTTCGGCCACGAGAAGGGCGCATTTACCGGTGCCGCCGAGCGGAGGCTCGGGCGTTTTGAGCTCGCTGATACGGGCACGCTATTCCTCGACGAGATCGGCGAGATTCCGCCGGCGACGCAGGTCAAGCTGTTGCGTGTGCTCGAGGAGCGCGAGTTCATGCGCGTCGGCGGCGTGTCGCCGATTTCGGTGAACGTGCGCGTCATCGCCGCGACGAACCAACCGATCCGCGAGCTGGTGGACGACGGCCGCTTCCGCGCCGATCTCTTTTATCGACTCAACGTTCTGAGGATTTATCTACCGCCGCTGCGCGAGCGCCCCGAAGACATCCCCACGCTCGTTCGCCGGTTCATCGGCGACTACTCGGCCCAGCACGACCGCAAGTTCCACGGCATTTCCGCCGACGCGATGGCGCGGCTGGCCGAGTATGCGTGGCCGGGGAACGTGAGAGAGCTGCGCAATCTGATCGAGAGCATGGTCGTGCTCGCGCCCGACCACGAGATAGAACCAAATGATTTGCCTCGGCATATCCGGGAGGGCGGAGCGGGGCGGTTCCTGCCCGTGCACGTCGGACCAATTCTGCGCGCGCAGGACGCGGCGACGGCGGGCGGACGCGAATTGGAATTCATCGTTCGCAGTCTGCTCGAGCTCAAGCTTCAAGTCGAAGAGCTGCGGCGGCGCATCGACGACCGTCCGCACGACGGATGGATCGGCGAAGTGCAGCCCGGTGCGATCTCGGCGAGTGTGCCGGGCGCCGGTGCGTCGCTGCCCACGTCAACGCCGTCGTCAGTCGGAGCGATCGAGCCGCGCGATCAACCGCCGCCGCCGAACGTCGTGAGCATCACGCCGGGGATGACGATGGCGGACATCGAGCGCGCGGCGATCGAGCTCGCGCTGCGCGAATCGCGCGGCAACCGGCGTCGCGCGGCCGACATGTTGGGGATCGGCGAGCGAACGTTGTACAGGAAGATCAAAGAGTATCGAATGCCGGAGCAGGCGACGTACGAAACGGAATAATTGGGATCGTCTGTATCTGCGGTTCTCTCGAGTTATTCACACCCGTTACACGTCACTAGGCCACTTATTCACATAGCCTGTTGACAGTCCGGCTTTTCCGCGATGTAAGCCCATTTTCGCTTGCCAAAACCGGACAGGAAGGGGCATATTCACGCCCCTCTTAAGGTTGAAAGCGGGCGATGTGGCTCGCTGGGGGCGTGACGCCGGGGGAAGGGCGTCGTCTTTACCGAGCAGTTCCCGCCTTTCGACGCCCGGAGTACTTGCGGTGCCGCTCCCCAACAGCAGTTCCGTGCCAACGGCCGAGTCGTCTCTCATCGCCGGTAGCGTCCTACCAATTCAGCGCGCCGAGGAGCTTCTCGCGACGCTGCCTGGTGTGATGTCCGCGCGCATCGTCGCGAGCCCTAACGGGGCTGTGGACGAGATTCACATTCTCACGACGACCGAATTCACGCCGAAGCAGACGGTGCGAAACGTCGAGAGTGCGTTGATTGCGCACCTCGGCATGCACGTCTCGCATAAGAAGATTTCGGTGGCGACGTCGGACGACGGCCAGAAGAATTCTCGCAATGGCATCAACGGCAACGGCGTCAACGGCAACGGTGGCAACGGGGCGAACGGCTCTAATGGCTCCAATGGCGCCACCGCGCTGCCGCTCAAGGCGCCGGCGGCGGCATCGGCCATTTTGTCCCATGCCCCGCGCACCATCCCGCAGCCGTCGACCGACGCGTTGGCGGCGCTCAACCGCCGGCGGATCTACTTCGAGGACGTCGAGGTCAGGCGTTCCCGCACGCGCGGCGTGACCTGCCGGGTGACGCTGCGGAAGGGCGACCAGTCGTACATTGGCGAGGCCGAAGGCATTGAGAACGAACGACTTCGCATCGAGCTAGCCGCGCGCGCCTCCCTCTCGGCCATCAAGCTCGCCGAGGGTGAAGAGCGTGTTCTGGGGTTGGAGGGCTGCCGGGTGCTCGACGCGTTCGACCGGAATTTCGTGTTCGTGGGCGTGTCGACGAAGCACGGCCGGGACACGGCGTTGATGACCGGGAGCGCCGAGGTGCGGGAGAGCCCGGAGACGGCGAGCGTGCTGGCGGTGTTGGACGCCACGAACCGCTGGCTAGACCGGTAGGACGCGAAAACCGGCGGCGTTGTCGGCCTGCCGATTACAAAATTGTAGTTTATAGGCAAAAATTGTAACAAATCGTATCATCGTGGGGCGTGTGGTATACCGCTTCACCGATACTAGAGGTGACAGGCAGACAGACCGGGCCCGCTGCGGGGCGCGAGAGCGTCGCCAGAGGTGGGTTCGTTCCGTAGCGGATCGCACGACGCACGCGAACGTTTACCATTCTTTCATACCAAATCTCACACAACTAGAAAACGACCCCCTCCCTCGCTAAAGCGAAGACGAGCGGAGGACAATTCCGTCCAGTGTAGTTGAGCGGAGCTCACTTTGGAGCACGGGCATACCCGTGACTGTTGTACCAAGGGGGTGACGCATATGGGCGCGCTCTTTGAGCTTCTTGCAGCTCTTTTGGGCAGCTTCATTAGCTGGTAACGCGTGGAGGGGGTCACTTCTCTCGAAGTCATGCGACGATCCACCACACTTTACATATTCGCCGTCGTTCTGGCTGCAGGTTGTGCCATCGGCTTGCTCGCAGCCGTGGCGCCGGCGCTGCCTCGCGATCGAATCGCGGTAGTTCTGCTGCTTGCCGGATTGGCCGCGACAGGAGAGGTACTCGGGTATCTCCTCCCGCACGCCGCTCGTGGATCCATCGCCATAGTGCCGTACCTCTCGATGGTGGTGCTCGTTCCCAGCTGGTTCGGTGTGGTGGCCGCGTTGTGTGTAAAGGCGGTGACTGAGGCAGTCGCTCGAGTACCAGGGCATAAGCTCGTGTTCAACGTTTCGCAGCTCGTCATTAGCCTGTCTGTTGCGATCCTATTGTTCACCGGCCTGGGTGGCGTAAGCCTGTTAACGATTCAGCCGCCGTCGCTGATACATGTATCGAGCGTCGCCGGCGGCCCGGCGATATTGGCGTTTGCGACCGCCTATTTCATCAACTCGCTCCTGGTCGTCGGCGCCATCGCGCTTGAAACCCAGAAGTCGCTTTTGGAGGTTTGGGGTGCGATCAAGCGAACCTCGATGGGGTTCGATCTGCTTGTAAGTGCTCCAATTTTTGTCTTCGCGTGGGTCTATGCAGCGTTTGGCCCAATCGCCGCCGTGACACTGTGGGTCCCGTTCCTGGGGTTCCGCCACGCCGCGAAAACCAACGTTGAGCTCGCGCAAACGAATCAGGAGCTTCTAGAGCTTATGGTGAAGTCGCTCGAAGCGCGCGACCCCTACACGTCTGGTCACTCTCGACGCGTGCGTCAGTTCTCGATTATTATCGCGCGCGCATGCGGACTGTCGCAAAAAGAGATCGACCACGTGGCGCGAGCGGCACTGCTGCACGATGTCGGAAAGATTCATGAGAAGTACGCGCCAATTCTCAGCAAGCAAGACAAGCTAACGCCAGAGGAGTGGGCGACGATGCAGGAGCATCCTGCCGACGGCGCAAATCTTGTCGCCACGATGACGCGTTTGCGTGACGTGGTCGCGCCCATACGTCATCATCACGAAAACTGGGATGGTACCGGATATCCGGATGGCCTGGCGGGGGAGTCGATTCCACTTTCGTCTCGCATCATTCGATTCGCAGACACGATCGACGCGATGACGACGGAGCGTCCGTACCGTCTGCCCTTAACTGAAGGGCAGGTTAAGGCGGAGGTGATTCGGTGCCGAGCGACACAGTTTGATCCGCTCATTGCAGATCGGCTGTTGTCAAGCGCGCTCTGGGCTACGTTATTTGCGTCACCGATGATAGGCGAGAAGACGCGAACGCCGTTTACGCTCTTGAGTGGTCGCCGAAAAGCAGCCGTCGGCGCTTGACCCCATAAGCATCTCGGCCCGGTCTGTCGAATCGATAGCCCTGGCAAGCAGACGAGTAGGGGGCCGATCACGGTGTCGTTCTGAGACCAGGTACTCTGTTAGGATCTCAGACGCATCTTGGATCAAGTCAAGCCGCAAAAGGGATTCAACAACAACGGCGACCTCGAAATCGCGGATTCCAGAAATCGACTTCAATCGATCTCGGCCAATGCGGCACAGCGCGTCGCGCGAGCTATGCGGAACCTGGCTCCGCCCCGACTTGATCGCTACAAGCGCGGCATCCAACCAACGGCGCCGTAGGCGGTTTGCCTGAGGAATCACGTCGGATAGCCTGGCGACGATTCTCTTCGCCGCCTCGAACTGGCCGCGGAAGAGTTCGATTTCGATCTGCGTTGTAGCGAGGCTAAAATCCTCGCCCAGCTCCGGCCACTCGTGAGCGATCGAGTTTGCCGTTTGAATCCACTCATCAGCGGCCGCCTCGTTTCCACCGTCGAAATGGAGAGACCCAAGCTGAACAGCCGCGTACAATTGGCTTCGTGGTGAACCGCGCCGCTCGGCCATCTCAGCCAGGCGTTGATACTCTATGGTTGCTTCTGAAAGGAAACCGCCGAATTGCAGTGCGCACGCGCCGCTCATGTAGTATCTGAGCGGGCTCGTTTCTAGACTCCCCGCTTCCTGAACGTGGCGGATGAGCTCTCGGCCGAAAGACGCAGCGCGCCGCCGGTCTCCTTGCGTTGACGCAACGAGAATTTCGAATTCAAGGCGAGTGACCGTGCCAACACTGCCCAGGTCTGAGCCCGCAGTCTCGTTGACGGCGATTTCGCGTAGATCCTCGCGCCCGGACATGTCTGCAGACTTAAGTAGCGTGATTGCTGCCTCAACCCGATGAGTTGGCGTCGCATCAGCTGCGCGGACGCACGTAAACAGGCGCTCCGCTCCTGCCGGATCGTAGTGCGTGAGCCCCAGATAGGAGCGCAGCTCCGCCATTTCGAGCTCGTCGTGCGCCTGACTTGCGCCCGCAGCCCGTAACCGCTCAGCTCCTCGCAAGACGAGCGGAAACTCGTTGGCCGCGCTGCCGGCCCGAACGAGCGCAGTGCTTATCTCAATGAGTTGCTCGGCCGATTGGGGCAGCGAAATCGCATGTTCAAGCATTCTCGCCGCCTCCCCCGGCCTCCCAATCTCCAACGCATGCCGCGCGCATTGCTTCAACGCATGTATCGCTCTCTCCGGATTGTCCGCCACCCGCCAACTCTCCGCCGCATCCCACCACAACGACGGCGACGCCCCTGCCGCCGCATCCCGCTCCAACGTCGCCGCCACCGAGTGCGCGACAGCGCGCCGCGCGGGGTGGGGTAGTCGGCCCCGCAGTGCCTCCGACACAAGCGGATGCGCCGGGATCGCGTGATGACCGTCTCGCAACACGAGTCCCGCACTCGTCAACTCCAGCAGCGACTCGACAAGCTGGTGCTTCCGCATCTCCAGTCGACCGCACCAGCCGCGCGAGCGTGCTGTGCTTCCCCAGCTCCGAACACGTCGCGAGAACGCTCATCGCATGTCTCGACAACGCGTCGATGCGCTGCGCGAACGTCTCGACGATCGTACCCGGCACCTCGAACTCGCCCGGGTGCGCGAGAGAGTGCAGCGCGAGCGAGATCAAAAAGAGCGGGTTGCCGGCCGAGATGTCGGCGATCCGCGACTTCAGCCAATAGGCGCCGGCCGACTGCTCGGCGGACGATCCGCGCTCCGGCGCCGGGAGCAGCCCGTCGAGAATCTCCTTCGCGCCGGCGCCGTCGAGCGGGGCGAGGGTGAGGGTCCGCGAACGCTCGGTCAGCCTCAAATCGCGCACGAGCGGCCGAGCGTCCCGGGTGGTCGCCACGACCATGATCCGCGCCTTGCGACGCGTACCGATGATCCGCCCGATCGTGTTCGCCGACAGCGTGTCGAGCCAGTGCGCATCCTCGATGACCAGGACGAGCATCCCCTCCGTCGCGATCGCGTCGCACAAATCCATCACCGCGCGCGACACAGCCGCCCACCGCTGCTCGTGCTCCTCCGCGCCCGCCGCCTGCTCGGGGAGCTCGCTCTGCGCTTGCCCGCCCATCAAACTGCGCAGCGCATCCATGGAAGACAGGCGAACACCCAGCGCGCCCCGCGCGCGGAGCAGGGCGGGGACGAGGTCCACGAACGCTCCCATCGGTCGGCTGCCGTCGTGCGACTGGCTCGTCACGCGCTCCACGTGCGCACCGCGCAGCACCGCCGCCGCGGCGAAATCGGTCACGAGGCGGGTTTTTCCTATGCCCGGCTTCGCCCGTCACGACGATGCACTGCGAATGACCCGAACGCGCCCTGTCGAACGCGTCGAGCAACGTCGCCAACTCGGCGACGCGTCCCACGAGCTTGGGCGACGCCGGCGCTCCGGGCGCCTCGAAGGTCGCGCTCGTCTTGCGGGGTCACCCCGACGAGCGTCGCGCTGAGCCCCTCGCTGATGCGTCGGCGCCGAGCGTCGGCGCGTCGCACGAGATCGTCGGAGTGCGGGCCGACTTCGGCGATGTAACGGTCGATCAGTTGCAGCGCGTTGGCCTTCGACCCGCCGAGCGCGACGATCTCCGCCAGCGCGAACGTCGCGCGCTCGTTCCATGTGTCGAGTCCCAAACAGGCGCGCGACAGACGCTCGGCGGTCGGCCACTGCGCCGTGCGCATGGCGTCGTCGAGATCCGTCAGCAACCGCCGCGTCAGCGCGACAGTCTGCTCGGCGCGCAGTGCGTCGAGCCACTCCGCGAACGCCTCACCCTTCGCGGCGACAAACGCCGGGAGGAAGCCGCCGGCCATGGCGCGGAGGGTTTCGTCGTCGACCGTGGCCGCGGCAAGCGCTTCGGCGAAGTCGACGCGCACGTCCCCGGACGCGATCGTGAATCCGCGCCTCGTGGCGGCGATGGGGGCGCCCAGCTTCCGGAGCTTGTAGATCGTCTCGCGGAGCGAGTGGGCGGCCTCGGTTGCCGATTGGTCCCCGAAGACCAGCGTGGTGATGCGCTCCCGCGGGACTTCGCGCCCGTGCTCCACGGCGAGCAGCAACAGGGTGGGAAAGCGTCGCGACGAGATGGGCGTGACTGTCGTCGAGGCGTCGATCTCGATCGACGCGGTGCCGAGGGCATCGACAGCTGGCGCCGCGCTGATCGAGATCGACGCCTCGACCACGTCACGCCCGTCGCGGCGCAACACTTTCCCTACCTGCTGCTCCTCGGGCACCAAATCCCGCGGATCACCACGCTGGTCTTTCCGGACCAATCGCCACGCGTGGCCGCCAACTCCCTCCGCGAGACGATCTACTCCGGAAACTCGGCGCCACATGCCGGGACGAAGCGCTGGTTCGTCGATCGCGTCGGAGCGTTCGCGTCGAATGACCATGAGGCGCTCGCCGCGGTCAGGTCGATGAAGCGACGCTCGGCGCCATCGCAGGCGGCATCGCTCAGGCGTTCGCCGCTCCGGCGAGGCGTTCGCCGAGTGGCTCGACGCGCTGCGCGCCGAACAAGACTGTTGCGCTGACGCGCCGGTTGCTGCCGGATCTCGACGACGCCAGGCACACGGCAGTGGCAGAACGCGGAACGTCTCGCCCGCGGCTGCCTGGGATCGACCCATCGAACGAACGCGCGACGTCTGCGCTGGCCGACGTCCTCGCGATCGGCGGGTCAGGCCAACGCGCGGTGCATGTGATCGAGCGTTACCTCGCCGAGGTGGGTCCGAATCCGACGGTCTCGTGCGACGCGCGGAGATTCAGCGACAGCGCCATCAGCGTTGGATTGGAGCGCCACGCACGTCCGCGCCGCCCGCGGACCAGTAGGACGCTCGAGATACCGGGAGCGCCGGCGTCGTCCAACCTGGTGGACGCGCCGCCGAGTTGGCGACGTTGTCGAGGCGTTCGACGGGCGCGTTCGGTGATTCGCAGTGCATCCTCGTGACGGGTGAAGCCGGCAAAATACAGAAAACACGCCTCGTCAGCGATTCGCCTCAGCCGCTGTGCTGCGCGGTGTGGACACGTGACGAGCCAGTCGCACGACGGCAGCCGTCCGATGGGCGGGTGCAGACGTGACCTCGTCCCGCCCCTGCTGACGCGCGCGGCGCGGCGGGGGCCTCGGCGTCGACCTGGACGCCCTGGGCAGCTGATCGGAGGCCAGGCGCGCGAGCGAACTCCTGAGCGGGCGGCGGGCGCCGAGGAGCACGAGCAGCGGTGGGCGGCCGTATCGCGGGCGGCGGTGGAGTATGCGACGCGATTGCGGTCGAGAAGACGCTGGGTCTCGTCATCGAGCACGCACTGGCTCGACACGCGTCTGCGAACACGATCGGACGGGTGATCGGTACGCGTCGCAAGGCGCGGATCATGGTCGTGGCGACGACATCCGGCCGCTGGTGCGCGATTGAGGCTGACCGAGCGTTCGGCGGAATTTCACCCTCGCCCGCTGACGCGGCCAGGGCAACGGAGAGTCTCGACGCGCTGCTCCCCGCGCCGGAGCGGCGGATGGTCAGCCGAGCAGCCGGCTGGCACCTATTGGCTCAAGTCGCGGATCGGCGACATCTCGGCCGGCAACCGGCTCTTTGGATCTCGCTCGCGCTGCACTCTCTCGCGCACCGGGCGAGTTCGAGGTGCCGGGTACGATCGTCGAGACGTTCGCGCAGCGCCATCGACGCGTTGTCGAGACATGCAATGAGCGTTACGTGCTCGGAGCTGGGGAAGCACAGCACGCTGGCGCGGCTGGTGCGGTCGCTGGAGATGTGGAAGCACGAGCGGTGGAGTCGCTGGTCGAGCTGACGAGTGTGGGACTCGTGTTGCGAGACGGTCATCACGCGATCCCCGCACATGGTCTTGTCGGAGGCTCCCCCACCCCGCGCGGCGCGCTGTCGGCTGCGGTCGGCGGCGACGTTGGAGGCGGATGGGCGCGGGGCGTCGCCGTCGTTGTGGTGGGATGCGGCATTGGCGGGTGGCGGACGATCCGGAGAGAGCGATACATGCGTTGAAGCAATGCGCGCGGCATGCGTTGGAAATTGGGAGGCCGGGGGAAGCGGCGAGAATGCTTGAACATGCGATTTCGCTGCCCCAATCGCGGAGCAACTCATTGAGATACAGCGCTGCGCTCGTTCGGGCCGGCAGCGCGGCCAACGAGTTTCCGCTCGTCTTGCGAGGAGCTGAGCAGTTACGGGCTGCGGCGCAAGTCAGGCGCACGACGAGCTCGAGATGGCGGAGCTGCGCTCCTATCTGGGGCTCACGCACTACGGTCCGGACGCCGTTGCAGGCGCGGCTGATGCAACGCCAAACTGCATCAGGCAGCAATCACGCTACTTAAGTCTCAGACATGTCCGGGCGCGAGGATCTACGCGAAATCGCCGTCAACGAGTACGGGGCTCAGACCTGGGGACATGTTGGCACGGTCACTCGCCTTGAATTCAAAAAATCTCGTTGCGTCAAAGTTGAGGAACCCGCGGCGCGCTGCGTCCGCCGAGAGCTCATCCGCCACGTTCCAGGAAGCGGGGAGTCTAGAAACGAGCCCGCTGATACTACATGAGCGGCGCGTGCGCACTGCAATTCGGCGGTTTCCTTTTCAGAAGCGAGACCATAGAGTATCAACGCCTGGCTGAGATGGTTGGCCGACAAAGCCAATTGTACGCGGCTGACTTCCGGTACTCTCCCGTTTCGACGGTGGAAACGAGGCGGCCGCTGATGAGTGGATTCAAACGGCAAACTCGATCGCTCACGAGTGGCCGGAGCTGGGCGAGGATTTTAGCCTCGCTACAACACAAGCGAAATCGAACTCTTCCGCGGCCAGTTCGAGGCGGCGAAGAGAATCGTCGCCAGGCTAGATTCTCAGGCAAACCGCCTACGGCGCCGTTGGTTGGATGCCGCGCTTGTAGCGATCAAGTCGGGGCGGAGCCAGGTTCCGCATAGCTCGCGCGACGCGCTGTGCCGCATTGGCCGAGATCAATTGAAGTGATTCTGGAATACACGATTTCGAGGTCGCCGTTGTTGTTGAATCCCTTTGCGGCTCGCTGATCCAAGAGATGCGTCTGAGATCCTAACAGAGTACCTGGTCTCAGAACGACACCGTGATGCGCCCCCTACTCGTCTACCAGGCTATGGATTTTGGACAGACCGGGCCCAAGATGCTTATGGGGTCAAGCGCCGACGGCTGCTTCTCGGCGACCAGCTCAAGCATAAACAGGCGTTCGCGTCTTCTCGCCTATCATCGGTGACGCGAATAACGTAGCCCAGAGCGCGCTTGACAACAGCCGAAACTGCAATGAGCGGATCAAACTGTGTCGCTCGGCACCGAATCACCTCCGCCTTAACCTGCCCTTCAGTTAAGGGCAGACGGTACGGACGCTCCGTCGTCATCGCGTCGATCGTGTCTGCGAATCGAATGATGCGAGACGAAAGTGGAATCGACTCCCCGCCAGGCCGGTTGTCCGGTACCGTCCAGTTTTGATGATGACGTATGGGCGCGACCACGTCACGCAAACGCGTCATCGTGGCGACAAGATTTGCACCATCAGCAGGATGCTAGTCGTCACCACTCCTCTGGCGTTAGCTTGTCTTGCTTGCTGAGAGTGGCACCGTACTTCTCATGAGAGAATCTTCCCAACATCGTGCACATGCGCCTCGGCGCCACGTGGTCAAATCTGTTCGACGCGTCGTGCGAAATGCACTGATCGACGTCCCGAGTGACCAACGTGTCAGGTGACGCAGCTGAAGCGACTCACCATGGCTCTTAAAAGTCCTGATTCGTTTGCGCGAGCTCAACGTT
>CAWBKI010000004.1:0-23920 GCA_963789315.1 uncultured Gemmatimonadaceae bacterium
AGCGCGCGGTCGCGCGGCGGGTTACACCAACCGTAGAGCAGGCGGACGCGCCGGCCGGCGCGAGCGTTCTTCGAGTGCGCGGATCACCTGCTCCACGGCGCCGGCGTCGCGAATCTGTCCCGCGCGCTGGCCGGTGTAACGCTTGATGGTGTTGCGCAGCGCTGTATCCGAGGCGTACCCGAGCTCTATGCCGATGCGCTCGATCGTGCAGCCGGTCGTCTCGAGCATGTAGGCAACCATTGCCAGCCGCGCCCAGGCGACGAGTTCCGCCGGCGGCAGAAAGCGCGCGCGGCGGCAATGGTTGAACAACGTCTTGCGATGGACGCCAAGCGCGGCGGCAAGATGGGCAGCGTCTTGATCGCGTCCGGCCGCGCGAGGGCCGCCTCGAGCATCGGATGCAATTGGCTCGGCACGACCGGCGCGAGCCGTGTCATCAACCACTCGGCGCCGCATTGCCGCCGCGCCAGATCGAGGACGGCGCGCAGGGCGACGCCATCGTCGTCGATTCCCGCGAAGAGGAATTGGTGCGTGCCGGCAACCGCCAGCGCACGAATCTCGACCGAATGATGGGCGGCCGCGTCGCACCACACGACGATCGCGGTGCGCGGACGGCCATCGGCGATCTCGCGAACGACGCGAATCGCCTCCTGTCCATTCGGATCGCGGGCCGGCAGCACCACGGCGTCGATCGGCTCCGGCGAACGCTCCAATGCCGGCGGACGGCTCGGCGAGCGTCGCGCAGACGCCGAGCGTCGCGCGGCCGCGCAACGCGTCGATCAACCGGCTCCGTTGCGGCGGCGTGACGGCACACGCCACCACCGTGGGCTGATCGGACGGAAGCGGGACTCGCTGTAACGCTCCTTCACGTCGCATAACCGACCGGTTGCGCCGATGCACCTACATAGCGCGCTCCTCTCCTCTCGGAGCGCCCAATGGTCGTCACGAAGGAGCTCGGCGTCGTCACGCCGGGACAGCCATCAACGACACCTGATCGGGGAGCTGTCCCGGCTCCATCGAAACAATTCGGCCGGCGATCCTGACCGCGCGTCCGCGCAGGATGAATGGTGCCGTCGCCGGCGTCGCGTCTCGCCGACCCGTTTCGGCGGCACGCACCATGACTTCGTGAAAACCATGCTCTTGCGCGATCGCGATCGCCTTTGCGCTCAACTCAGCGGACGGCGCGAACAGCCCGACGCGAGAGAGACCGGCGCTGCATTCCATGAAGGCGAGCGACAGCACGTATCGCGGCGCACCCGCGGCGGCGAGCATGTTGAGTTGATTCGCCACCCACCGCACCGTTGCCGGACATCCGGTCTCCGCGGCCGATGTCGCAAGGCCACCCAGCGCCGGCACGATGATTCTTGCCGGAAGCGCGCGCGAGACGACGGCGGCGAACGCCGCGCGAGCTTCGGTGAAGCAGCCCGCTTCGACCATGAGTTGGCCGAACGTCTGCAGGATTTCTCCTTCCTCGACGGGTTGACCGGCCGAGGCCAGATACACGGCCCAACCATGGAAGAGGGCCGCGTCGAAGTCGTGCCGCGCGCCCGCCGCGATCATGAGCCCGATGCGCGCGTAGCGCTCGATGAGCGTCAGGTGCTCACGCTGGGCCAGCCGCAGGGCGCGGCGACTCAGCGATTCCAATCCCGCGTAGTCGCCGCTCATCTGCGCGACTGACGCGAGCCCCAGCCAGGCCCGCGCGCGCAGTTCCCCGCTGTCCGCGAGCTTCCCGAGTCGTCCGATCGTCCGGAAATGGTCGCCGGCCTCTTCGAGGTGACCCAGTCGGGACAGGTAGCGTGCGCGGCGAGCCAAGAGACGACCGCGTTGCACCGCGTTCAGCGCCGGATCGGCGCGATCGAGCGCCGTGAGCATCGTGATCGCCGTGTTGAACGCGTCGGCGTCGTAGGCGTCGTCGGCGAGGAGCAGGATGGCGTCGCTCGGAGTCCGGTTGTCGCGCCACTCACGGTCGCCCCGATGTTGCACAACCTGGCTGCCCAGCGACTCGAGCGCGATGTCGACGGCGCGGGCCACCAACGCCGGTCGATCCGCGCCGGCGAGCGAGGCATGTTCGAGCAGGCTCGTGACGACGATCCAGGTACCGTCCCGGGCGCCCGGGCGCGCGCGTGCGTCGCACATCGCGTCGGTGCGATACGCCGCTGGACCAGACCTGATTTGAAGAATCTTGCTGGGCATTCGCGCTGGGGGGACGGCCGATGCCGGGAGGAATAGAAGTCCGTGGTGACTTCATTCTGCGGCTTGGCTCTCACCGCCACAAGCGGAAATCTCGTCATCGTGCGCAAAGCCGCGCTGCCTGACGATCGCAGGACCCAACGTTAACCCTCTCATTAATGCGATGTGACGGGCGGTCAGCCCTCGCGGGGAATTGCACATCGTGTAACCCTCGCGCTCGCACTCGGTAGCCGCTCTCACCGTCTACATCTGCACGCTCCGAAAGCGCCTGAACAGCATCGGCCTCGGTGGCGCACTCCACACGGTGCGACGGATGGGATACCGCCTCGCACTCTAGCGAGGCGGCTAGACGAAGGTGGCTCCGCGCTCCTCGAGGAGCGCCCGCAGCACGGAACGGTGACACCGCTTCTCGCTCTCGCAGTAGCACCCGAGCGAAAAGTTGGTCTGGTGCGACATGGCCGCGAGCAGGTCGAGGAGCCGCGAGGCGTCGGGTTCGCGCATCTCCGTCCTGAACTTTCGCTCGAAAAGTTTTCCACGAGCGTTCATCGCTCGACCCGAGGGCCAACGTCACGAGCGCTTGGCTCGGTGAGAGCGCAGGCAGCCAGACGTCGTAGAAATCGCGCTTGGCGAACTCCGATTTCGGCACGCCGCGAGGCGGCCGGCGAACGGTGCCGAGGCGAATTCCCTCGTCGGTTGACCGGGGAGAGCCGAGTCTCAGAATTCGGATCGCCACGCCAGGCCCCAAGTCCTCACGCCGCCCTATTCCGCGTTTGTATATGTGCGCTAAACATACCGACGACGACCAGGGTCATGATTCATCTGCTCACCGTTTCCGGCAGTCTCCGAGCGGGATCGTCGAACTCGACGCTCCACGCCGCCGCCGGGCGCACAGCGCCCGAGGGAGTCGTCGTGACGTCCTACGCCGGACTCGGTGGCCTTCCCGCCTTCAGCCCGGATCTCGACGAAGGCAACGGCCCGATCCCGCCGGCAGTGGTTGAATGGCGCAGTGCGCTGGCGCGGACCGACGCCGTTCTGTTCTCGAGCCCCGAATACGCGCACGGCGTTCCCGGCGCATTCAAGAACGCGCTGGACTGGGTCGTGGGCAGCGGTGAGCTGGTGGACAAGCGCGTCGGCCTGCTGCGGTCCGCGATCGCCGCGCTGCTCGGAGTTTGACGCGTCTATCTCACCCGCGCCCTCTCCAGGTGGACGGTTCCCGCCGAGTCCTTCACCGCCATGTACACCGCGCCCGGGCCGAAGCCCGCGATCGTGCGGAACGGCGGAAGCTGAACGCGATCGACGATCGTGCCCTGCTTGTCGACCACGTCGTAGACCGGCTGCCCCTTCACCAGCGTCGTCGTGCGGATCCAGAGATTTCCTTCGGCGTCGGCGCGCGTGGATCCACGGAGGAAGGCCGGCCGATAGTCCGGTAGTTCGGCACCGGCCTCCCGTCGATGAGTTGCGGCGGCGGCGCCCCGCTTCCATCGCCGGCCCCTCGGCCGCGTCCGCCCACGGCAACCGCGGCCCGCCGGCGCCGACACCGGCACTGATCGGCATCCCGCCACGGCTCGCGACGACCGCATCCATGGAATCGCGCCGCGCCTTGATCGCGGCGAGCGCCGAGTCGATGAGCGCCGTCTTCTGCGCGTCGTCGAGGTGCTGCCAGTCGAACGGCATCTTGGGCGTCGACCGCCATTTCCCGTCGGCGCCCAGCCAATCGACGTGATAGTCGCGCCCGCGGACGATGGCGATCGTTCCGTCGCTGCACACCGTCCAGTCGTCGACGACCGGCAGGATGTCGGGTGTGATCTTCATGGACGTCATGCGCCCGTCCTCATCGCGCCCGATCACCTGGTTGATCCTGACCGTCTTGAACGGCGCCACGGTATCCAGCGCGCGCGCGGCGAGGTCCATGCGAACGATGAACGAGGAATCCATCGTCGTCTGCTGCGTCGATGCTTTGCCGGGAGCGGCATCGGGAAAGCGGACGAGCGTCGGCAACTGAGTCACCAGTCGCCCTCCGGCATCGAATCCCGGCGGGTAGAATGGGTTGCCCAGGTTGAGCCCGATGGGACCGGCCACGGTGGGCGCCGCCATCACGCGCGCGATCGTTCCCGCGGGGCCGAGCACCGGCATCGACGCCGAGGCCGGATCGGTGAGGATCGCGGTGTCGGCGCGATATGCGAACAGCGCGCCCGGCCGCGCGCCGTAGGCCTTGGACGTGACCGCCGTCGAATCCGCGACGACTTTCGCCGTCGCGAGGGTGGAGTCGAAAAGCAGCACGCGCCGCGAGACGACGTCGTTGACGTACACGCGGCCGTCGGAGAGCGGGATCGCGGCCGAGACGCTCGCCATCGGTTGCGTCGAGACGCGCGTGATCGGGCCGAGCGGTCGTACCGCCGGGGTTTGTTGAGCGCTCGCCGACGCTGCCGCGACGGCGGCTGCCAGCAGGGCCAACGTTGATCGGATCGTCATGAGAACCCTCGCTATTTCCCGAGACCGCCTCTCGCGATGGACGCCGCTTCCAGGTGCACCACGCCTGCCGCATCCTTCACCGCCATGTACACGACGCCCGGTCCAAAGCCGGCGATCGTCCGAAACGGCGGCAGTTGGACGCGATCGAACAGCTCGCCGCGCCGATTGACGAGATCGTAGACCGGCTGCCCGTTCACCACCGTCGTCGTGCGGATCCAGAGGTTGCCGTCAGTGTCGACGCGCGTCGCGGCGTGCGGGAACGGCGGCCGATAGTCGGAGATCTCGTTCGGCTCGATCTTCGGATCGTCGAACACCGGCGGCGGGCGTTGGGGCGGAACTCCTTCGCCGCCGCCGCCGCCGCGACCGACCGCGACGCCGCCGCCGAGACTGCCGCTGCTGGTCCCCGCGATCATCGAGTCGAGCCGCGCCTTGTTCGCCGCTGCCGCCGAGTCGATCAGCACTTGTTTCTGCGTGTCGTCGAGGTGTTGCCAGTCGAACGCCATCTTCGGCGCCGACGACCACTTGCCGTTGGCGTCCATCCAGTCGACGTGAAAATCTCGGCCGCGCACGACGACGAGCGAGCCGTCTCCGCGCACGACCCAGTCGTCGACCAGGGGAACGGGGTCGGCCGTCAAGCTGCGCATCGAGTTGATTCGGCCGTTCTCGTCCGTCCTGACCGTCTGCCGCGATTTTGGCATTCGGATCGTCGCGACGGTGTCGTAGACCTGCGTGGTGAAGTCGTACCGCACGATCAACGCCGAGTCGATGATCTTCGTCGTCGTGGCATTTGGCGGCTGCGTTTCGCCGCGGCACGGTCATGCTTTGCGCCAGGTAGTACAACAGCCTACCCGCCGCGTCGAAGCCCGGAGTGAAATAGAGGCTCCCGATCGAGACGGGGCGGTTGTTCGGGCGCGGCGTGGCCATGACACGCGCGATGCGGCCGCGCCGGACTCAACACCGGCATCGAGCTCGACTGCGGATCGAGAAACAGTGCGGTGTCTCCGTGAAACGGAATCAGCGCGCCGGCGCCGAAGCCGTATGCCGTCGCCGTGACGCTCGCCGAGTCGGTGATCACGCGCGCGACTGCCAACGTGGAATCGAAGAGCACGACTCGGCGCGCGACGATGTCGTTCACGAACACGCGCCCGTCGGACAACCGGATCGCCGACGCGATGCTCGAAAAAGGTTCCGTCGAGACATGCGTGATTGGCCCGACCGGCCGAATCGGCGGCGGCCGCTGACCCGACGCGCGACCGCTCATCGCGGCCACGCCGACGAACGCGGATACAAATGCGTGGATTCTCACCGCGCCTCCATCCAGTAGTTATGGTGGGCCATCCTCATCCCGTCCTTCCACCCAAGCCGGGGACGCCCGTCGTTCCGCTGCCCGGGGCGAACACTCCACCCGGCGTCCCCGACGTTCCCGAACGCACGGCGGCCAGATAGCGCAGATCGAGATACGCCGAGATCAGATCCGGCAGCTTCCGCCGCTGCTCGGCGGTGAGCAGCGATTTCACCGACGGCACGATCCCCACGAGCACGTCGACCGACGCCTCGCGCGCTCGGCGATAGCGGTCGTACGCGTCGCCCTGGTCGTAGACCTCCGGCAGCGTCGCGTAGTACCTGCTGACCGGCGACCAGATCGAGTCGAGCTGAATGACGTACCGACGATTCATCGTCGCGATGCTGTCGGCCTGATCGGTCGTGAGCTTCAGCGTCGACGCCGTCGCGGAGGATCGCCTCCATCGGATTGATGATTCCGCCCGAGCCGTACGCGAGCCGCAGCATCGCCTCGGTCACTTTGGCGCCGCCCGACGTGCGCCCGCGATCGAGCGTCTGCGTGAGCGCCTGCCGCTCGCGCGTCGGCCCGACGTCGACTCGCAGCGCCGCCGTGATCGTCACCGGATTCCGAATCGCGCTCGCCGCCTGGCTCGTGTTGCCGAATCGCTGATTGACCTGATACGTGTACGACAGCGTCTGCGGGTCGAAGCCGCGCACGAACAAGCAGCCGCGGATCGGGGAACGCCGACTGCCCCCAACCGTGCGTGTGATTCTCGCCGTGCAGCAGATAGTCGGCGGCGCCGAGCGGATTGCCGATCGAGAACGACAGCGTCGCGCGCTGCGGCATCCGAACGCGCACCGGATTGAACGCGATGGTCATGAACGCCGTCGACGTCCACGGCCCCTCGCAGCTGTTGCGCGCCGCGAGGTCGCCGAGCTGCTTGTCGAGACAGTCGCGCACGCGCGCGACGACGAGCCGCCGAGCAGCGCCGCCATCGCCGAGGCGAGCGCCGCGTCGGCGCCGGCGCGTGGGCCGGATCGAAGATGAACGCGCGGTCGTTCGCGTAGCCGTCGCCGTTCACGTCGCTCGGCGACCATCGGCGTGTACGGCATCCCTGACAAGAATCGCTGAATCCAGTTCACCCGCACGACGTCGAACAGATTGTCGCCGACGTTCACGATGCACCTGATGCCGCCAGTCGGCCGACGAGCGGCCGCTCGGACTCGTCGAACGGATTGCCGACGGTGCTGGTGAAGCCGCTCACGTTGTCGCGCACGCTGTTGAGCGTGTAGCTCACGCCCCACGTGTACTGCGAGTTCACCGACGCGGCGAGAGCGTGATCGTGAACTGCCGGCTGGTCGACGTGAGATTCGAGCGCAGCTCGGTCACGTGATTGAATTGATCGCGTCGACGTGCCCGTCTTGCGGCGCGATCGCGCCGGTGGTCGTCACGATGTTCGCCGCGTCGACGAACACCGGGACGGCCGTCCTCGCCGGGCAGCGTGAACCGCGCCGCCGGGTCGACGTTCAGGTCGACGAACCCCGGCTGATTCATGTTCCGCGAGTAGGTCGCGGTGACCGTCGCCGATCAGCGCGATTGTCGAGCACCGCGCCGGCCCACTGGAGCGTCGACCGAAGGCTTCGCTGCGACGCGTAGTTCGGCGCGAACAGCGTGACGTTCGGCGCCGGAGTTCGCGAACGGCGTGCCGACGCCGCCGTCAGGCACTCGCTGGGGATCGAGGACGGATCGTTGGCGTACGCGCGCCAATCAGGAATCGGCGTCGCGTCGCCGACGCACGTCACCTGCTGCTGCCCGCCGAGCAGCCCGGTGTTGACGAACGCCTGACTCGGCAGCGACGCGCTCAGCGAATTCTGAAAGACGCCGATGCCGCCGCGCACGACGGCGCGCGGGACACGCGCCGCCCCCTCGAACGCGCCGATCTGCGGCGCCGTGCCGTACGTCCACGAGAAGCCGACGCGCGGGCTCACGTAGATGCCGTTCGGCACGTGGTCGTTGCGGACGCTCGAAGATGTCGCGCGACGTCGGAGTTGAACGCCGGCACCTCGAGTACCGGTTCGCGTCGACGCGCGCGCCGTAGACGATCTGCAGGTCGGGGTTGCGGCGATACGAGTCGCCGAGCGAGAGACCCGCCGATCCACTCGCCGCCGCTCGCGCGAGTCGGCGTCAGCTGCGCGCGTGAACGACGCCGGCCGATTCGCCTCGAGATCGGTGAGCGAGTTGAACGTGAACGTGCCGAGCGCGTTGGTCGACTGGTCGAGCGAGTAGCCGTCGCGCCGCACATCGCTCGTCAGCTTCACGCGGTGCTTGTTGTTCTCGCTGAACCACGAGAGCTGGTTCGTGAGGTCGACCGAGTTGTTCGTCGTGCTCGTGCTCGTCGACGTGCCGCCGAACACGATCGACTGCACGCCGCTCGTGCCGTCCGCGAACGTGGAGTTCACGATCACGTTGCCGCTCGAGCAGATCGAGGTACGGCGTGAGGTAGCGCCGCGACGCGCTGTAGCCGAGCGCGGTCTCGCTCAGAACTCCGAAGCCGTAGAACCCGCTGTGGTGCGCCTGCACCGCTCCGTTCCATGTGGTCGAATTGAAACTGGCAGCTGGGAGCATCGTCGCGAGCGGTGACGCGGGCGACGAGCGGTTCCACGCGCCCTTGAACGTGAGGTTGTACGCCTGCCCGCTGGTCGACGACGGCGGCGTGAGGTCGAGACTGCCGAGCACGAGCCCTTGGTCGTTGAGCCGGTCGCTCGGGAATCCGCGCGACCGTCGCCGGGACCTGCACGCCGTTGAGAATCGAGAGCAGACGATCGAGCGAATCCGCCGCGATACCGTCGGCCTCGAGGCCGAGCGAATCGGTGTTGAGCAGTGTGTGCAGGTCGTTCGCCGCGCCGCCCGACCTGGTACGCGATACTATAGAAGGCCTTGTCCAGCGCGAACGGGCCCGGACACCGCCCCGCCGACGTTCGCGTTCGTGTACTGCTGGCCGAGCGCGCGGCCGGTGCGATCGGTCCACTCCAGCTGCGGCGCGTTGAACAGGACGCTCGAGCTGCGGCTGATGTAGTTCGAACCCGGCGATGTCCGGATGTTGATCCGCCCGCCGCTGAATTGCCCCTGCGACACGTCGTACGGCGACGTCGCGAGAGTCACCGAGACGTTCGCGTCGCGCGGAATGTCCGTCGCGTTGCTGTTCAGACCGTTGAGCGACGTGTTGTTCTGATCCTGGTCGAGCCCGAGCACCGAGATGCCCGACGGATCGCCGTTCACGCCTTGGATGAACAGCACGCCCGGGAGCGTCGCGGCCATCGCGGCCAAGTCTCCCGCTAGGTCGGGCGGCACGAGCGCCGACGTGATCGACTTCTCGGTGCCGCCAATGTCGGGGGCCGTCGCGCCTCGCACGGGGCGATTCCGGTTTCGCTGTCCGGTCGTGACCACGGTGTCGAGCACCGCGCCGATCGGCGAGAGGCGCGCGTCGCCGATCAGAATGTCCTGATCGGCGGTGCGCTTGACCTCGATGCGCCGCGGCGAATACCCCAGCGCGACGAACGTGACGAAGTAGTCGCCCTCGGCTTCGGGGAACGTGACGGTGTAACGGCCGTCCTTGTCGGTCTTTCCGTTTCGGTTGACGTTGCCGTTGAGCGACGTCGCGGTGACCGACGCGTTCGCGATCGGCGCACCGTCCGCCCCGGCCGACGTCACCCGTCCGCGGATGACGTCGACCTGCGCCTGGAGCTGGCCGGCGCCGGCGAAGGCGAGCGCCGCGCTTGCGGCAGTCGCAAATAGGAAACGGCGTCGCATCGTCGTTGCCTATCTCGGCGGGGCCTCGATCGTCCTGACAACTTCGACGCGGATGTGCGACGCGAGCGTCGCCCGATCGGCGTCGTTCGACAGGATCGACGCGAACGCCGCCGCGCTCTCCGGCGACATGACCACCTGATTCGAGAACGGCGGCCGCGCGATGATTGTCGCCGGCCCGGGGGGCGGGCTCACGGCGCGCATGTCCGCCTGCATCTTCGTGAGGATCGTGCGCGCGTCGCCTTCCTGCTGCGGCGTCAGCGCGATGCCGTTGAAGTAGCGCTGGAAGAGAAAGTCTGTCGCGTTGATTTCGGTGAAACCGCCGCCACCGCGCGCGCCGCCCCGGCCGCCTCCGGCCATGACGGCAGCGCCGACGACGACGGGTGCAGCACCGCGGCCACCACCACCGACCCGCGCGCCACGCCCGCCGCCATCGACACCGAGTCCCGCCGTCAACTGTCGCAACGAATCCCTGGTCGCGCTGATGAACACAGAGTCGCCGACAATGGCACCTGACACCGCACCCGCGCCGCCCCGCCCGCCACCGCCGGATCGGCCGCGGCCTCCGGGTACCTGCGGAACGAATCGACTGTGCAGCAGCGTCTTGTCCGATTCACTGGTGAGCAAATTCTCGAGTGTGGAATCGGCGTGCGCCTGGATCGCCTGCCTGAGCGGCGCGGCCGCGACCAGCGCGCGCACCGTGTTCGCCATCTGAGCAAGTTGCGCGGATTCCAACTGGGCAATGAGCTCTCGCGCCCTTGTTTCCTGGTCTTGCGTGAGCGTAATGCCAGCGAAGAGCCGACCGAAGGTCGAGTCGCCACCTTGAACCGGGACCTCGCGAGTCCGACGGCCCGTGTCGCCACCGGTCCAGGCACCTGGCGTCGAATTAGCGTCTCCGGAAGAGCGGCGGAGTCAATGACCCTCTTTGCCGATACGGCGAGCTCGGAATTGCGTGCGGAATCGGCCGCGGCACGCGACGGTTGCGATTGCTTCGTTGCCGCGCTGGCCGCCACCGTGGTCGTGGTGGCGGCGGCGCGATCTCGGCGATCGACTGCCGTTGCGTCGGCGTGACGGATGAATCGCGCGGTGCCGGCTTTGCAACCGGCGCCGGCAAAGTCGGATGCGACGCCCGCGGCGGAGCGGGCGGGCGCGGTGCGACCCATGCCGCGGACACCACGACAACTCCAACTGCCGCCGCGCCGAGCCGCGCTCGTCGCGACGCGCTGCCGCGGCGCTGTCCGATCGCGCGAATGCGTCGCTCGAGCTGCGATGCACGTTCAGCGAACGCGGTCGCGCCCATGAGCGCGAGCCGTCGGCGCGGACGCGCGACCTCCAGCAGTAGATCGCCGTACGAGCGCGCGTCGGCGTCGCGCAACACACGCGCGTCGCAATCCAGCTCGACGGCCACGCGCAGTCGCATGAGCTGCCACCAGAGCGCGACGTTCCACGGCATGGCGATGAGCGCGAAATGCGCGAGCGTGAGCAACTGGCCGTCGCGCGCGCGCCGGTGTTCCTGCTCGTGCCGCAGCATCAGCGCCACCTGCTCCGCGTCCATGGCGAGCGTCCACTCGGGGACGACGATTGCCGGCGACAACGCGCCGACGAGCGCGGGCCCCGTCGCTTCAGACACCAGCACGTCGACTCCCTGCACCGTGTCGCGCCGCCACCATTGGCGCATCCACGCGAGCGCGATCGTGCCGCACAGGAAGTGCGCGATGAGCGCCGCCGACAACATGAGCCACGCAACGGCGAGCGGCGCGTCGGCCCGCGTCAACGCCGATCGCCAATTCCAGCGTGGCGTCGCCTGTTGACCGTGAACCGCGGCCGCCGGCGATGTGTTCGCCAACGAATCGGCGAGCGTGGGGACCGCCGGGGCCTGATCGTCGGCGGCGGCGACAACTATCGCGGTCGGACGAGACGCCACACGATACGCGACGGCCGGAACGACGAGCGACAGGAGCACGGCGACCGTCCAGACGTGCCGCACCGGCACGCGTCCGGAGAGCAACGTTTGCTCGGCGACGACGGCCGCGAGCGACAGGCCGAGCGCGCACAATACGCAGTAGAGCATCCACGGGGCGATCATTTGTCCTCCCCCCCTTGAGCTTGTCGTCCAGCAATCGGCGCAGGCGTCGCAACTCGGCCGGCGTCACGCTCCGCTCGGTGACGAGGTGCGTGAGCAGCCGCTCCGTCGATCCGCCGAAGAGCTTCTCGACGAGGCGCGACGTCGCGGTCGCACCGGCGACGTCCTGTTTGACGCGCGCTTGAAAGCGGTGCGCCTTCCCTTCTTCCGTGTGGGTGACGTAGCCCTTGTTCTCGAGCACGGTGAGGACGGTGAGCACCGTGTTGTGCGCGAGGTCGTCGCTCAGTCGCGCGCGCACCTCGGCGACGGTCGACGGGCCGCGCTGCCAGAGGATGGCCATCACGTCGAGCTCGCGGTCGGTGAAGGTCGGCGGCATCCAGTTCCTCCTACGGCTTTCGGTGAACCTCGTCCGGGCGGTCCGCTGCTGATTTCACCAGCCGGACCGCATATCTCCTATAACTCTAGGAGATAATGAGACGCCGCGCGCCGGTTGTCAATAGTACGGGTCAACGCCCTGAAACGTTGCGCCGTGAGTCAGCCCTTTTTCGCCGCGTGGTATTCGCGGCGAATGCGATCGAGGTCGACCGTCGGCTTCGGGTAGCGCATCCCGAGCGCGTCGAGCTGCTCGACCATGATGCGGGCGATCGCGAAGTTGCGAAACCACTTCTGGTCGGCGGGAATCACGAACCACGGCGCGTGTTTGGTGCTGCATCGGGACAGCGCGTCGTCGTACGCTTCGATGTAGTCGTCCCACCGCTTTCGCTCGGCGTAGTCCGCCTCGCTGATCTTCCATCGCTTGGCGGGGTCGTCGAGCCGGTCCTTGAAGCGCTTCAGCTGCTCCTGCTTCGAGATGTGCAGGAAGAATTTCAGGACGTGCGTTCCCGTCGCCGCGAGTTCTTCCTCGAACGCGTTGATCTGGTCGTAACGCTCCGACCAGACCGATTTCGACACGAGCTTGTGCACGCGCACGACGAGCACGTCCTCGTAGTGCGATCTGTTGAAGATCCCGACCTCGCCCTTGGCCGGCGCCGCGCGGTGCACGCGCCACAGAAAATCGTGCGACAACTCCTCGGCTGACGGCGTCTTGAACGACGTGACTCGGCAGCCCTGCGGGTTCATCGCGCCGAAAATGTGAGCGATCGTCCCGTCCTTGCCGGCAGTGTCCATCCCCTGGAGGCAGACGAGGAGCGACCGTGCGTTCTCGGCGTAGAGCACCGCCTGCAGATCGTGGAGGCGATCCTTGTCCGCTTCGAGCTCCGCCGCCGCGTCCTTCTTTTCCTCGCGGCCGTGGTCGAGCCCCGAATCGATCTTGTCGAGGCGAACCTTCGATCCGGGTTCGACGATGAAACGGTTGCTGTAGTCCATGTGTTCAGCTGACTTTGGCGTTTGAGTTAGCGGCACCGGGGTCTGAACTACTTCACCGCAGAGGCGCAGAGGACGCAGAGGACAGCCGCAGGGCGAGCTCGTCGCGCAACGAGCCGGGATTTTTTGTGTAAGCCGCTCGGGATGCTTCGATGCGGCCGCGTAGGCGTTCACGGAGCGAGTGGCTTCCGGAGCGGCAGTCCCCAAAAATCAGGCTCGTTGCGCGCCGACGCCGATCGGTGGGCAGTCCTCGCGTTCCTCTGCGTCCTCTGCGACTCTGCGGTGAGTTTGTTGTCGTTCTACGAACTCGACTTCGTTACGAGCACGACGACGCGATCCGGATCATCACGTCGGAAGCGTGAGCGTGACTCCGTCGCGCGACTCGACGACCTCGACCTGTTGGCCGCCCTTCAGCATCGTCGCTCGAACGACGCGCGAACCGAGTGGCGGGAGCGAGAGCGAGCGGTCGGGCCAGTCGAGCACGTGGACGAAGACGGTGTCGCCGCGGCGCGTCGTCGCGCCCCATGCACGCGGGCTCACCGGACCGCCGCGTGTTCCATAGATGGAGCGTCCGTAGGTGCCGAGCCACTCGCCGATCGCGCGGAGACGCTCGGCGGCTTCCGGCTGGATCGTGCCGTCCGGCCGCGGGCCGATGTTGAGGAGCAGGTTGCCGTCGTTCCCCGCCGCGCGCACGAGATAGCCGATCAGCTCCTTCACCGACTTGAACTTCTTGTCGGTGATGTTGAACCCCCACGACTGGTTCATCGTGAGCGACGTCTCGAGCGGCAGCGAGCCGACCTCCCTCGTGTTGAATCCCGCCGTGTTCGCGCCGGGCAGGTCCTGCTCGAACGTCTGAACGTCTTCGCCGGGCTTGGGCGCCTCGTGGTGGTTGGGGACGATGAGCGCAGCCGGCTGAAGGCGGTGGATCAACGCGTACGTCTTCGTCCAGCCGCCAGTCGGCGTCCGGCTTGTCCCACATGCCGTCGAACCAGATGCCGCCGATGGGTCCGTAGTTCGTGAGCAGCTCGGTGAGCTGCGCGTCCATGAAGTCGAGATAGCGATTCCAGTCGCCCGACTCGGCGCGGCCGGTCGCATGGCCCGTGCGTCCGCGCGGCCAGTAGTCGGGATGGTGCCAGTCGAGTTGCGAGTAATAGAAGAAGAGCTTGATCCCGGTCGCCCGGCACTCGGTGGCGAGGTCCTTCATCGGGTCGCGGGCGAATGGCGTCCAGTCGACGATGTTGTAGCGATTCGCCTTGGTGGCGAACATCGAGAAGCCGTCGTGGTGCCGCGCCGTGATCGTGATGTAGCGGACGCCCGCGGCCTTGGCGAGTCGCGACCCACTCGCGCGCGTCGAACTTCACGGGGTTGAACGCCGACGCGAGCCACTCGTAGGTGTCGACGGGAATCGAGCGGTTCTCCATCACCCATTCGCCCTGGCCGAGTTGGCTGTACACGCCCCAGTGGACGAACATCCCGAACTTGGCGTCGCGGAACCATTCGCGGGCGGCGAGGCGTTCGGCCGGTACTTGCTCGCCGTTCTGTGCGCGGGCGGATCCGGCGACGACCAGTTGGGATGCGGCGACTGCCGCGATGAGCAGCGACGCGCGAACGCCGAATCTCCGTAACGTCGACACGTCGGTCGTTGGGCGGCTACGACGAGCGACTGATCGGCGTCAGCACGAACGTCGCGAGCATTACGAGAAGGCCGAGTCCATACCACTGCGACTCGTTCGTCAGCAGGAACAAGACGCCGCCGAACAACGCTGGAGCCTCGCCGATCACCCAGAGTTGAATGAGACCGTTGTTCCGTTCGAGTCCGTCGGCGTGAGCCACGCGCCCGCGCATGGCAAGTACCGCGACCATCGCGAGCACGGAGAGCGCGACTTGCGCGTTTCGCAGCGCCGCCGGTTGGACCGAGACCGGAAACCGCGCGCGCCAATGCAGGAACCAGCAAAAACGACCGCGCCGAACGCGGCACGATACCAGTCCAGAGCGCGAGTCGGATAGAGAGCGAGCGGCGCGGTCTGCGTTCGTGTAGCCATCGCGCACCTCGTGTGGGGGGAGGGACGTCGGCGAAGAACGTACGCGCCGACCGGCCGGGCGGACAAGCGCCGAGGGGGGAACGCGTCGCGCTCTGACGAACGATCCCGATCTTCGCATCGTGCATGCGGCGCCGATCCGCGCCCAACCTCTCGAGACTCCGCCCCAGCCGGAGTCGAGTGCGAGGCGAAGGGGGGCGGACTCCCGGATCCGTTCGCTCGGCCCTTTGCGTCACCGCGTGCGCTGCTGGGGGGTGGCCCGTGGTGTAGCCGAAAGGAGACCAGACGATACCCAGCCAGAAAGACTTGAAGCGCCTCGTGCGCGCTCGTATGCAGGAAAAAACCGGCGAGGCCACACACCGCCGCCCGCGCTCAACTGCTCGCCAAGCCTTCGCGTGCACGCACCACGAAAGAGACCGCGCGTTCCGCGCCACCCGCCGCCGGCATCGTGGCAATCGGCTTCACGGCGAAGGGCGAGGCGAAGAGCACGGTGGAGTTGAGCGACGCCAAGCTGCCGAGCAAGGAGGCCGCGGCGAAGGTGAAGCGCGAGTGGTCCGAACGGTTGGCTGCGCTCGCCAACATCGTGTCTCCTCATCAGGCGGCGCGCGATCGTCACCGGCGCGATCGTCTCGCAAATTATTAGTTCCATGAACGCTAGTCGTCGGGGAATACTCAACTAGACGTGCGGCGAAATCGGCACACCAACGCCTCACCTGCCGGAGGGCACCATGGCGCTACAGACCCGAACCGAGCACTCGCACTCGGCCCACCCGCACGTACACGGACCCAACTGCGGCCACGCTCGCGTGCAGCACGACGGGCATCAGGATTATCTCCACGATGGGCACCTTCGCTTCCAGGATGGATCGAAGGTGAGGAGCACAAGATCGCCGTGAATGCCACGAATCCCGCGGCGTGCACGCCCGATCACCACTGCAGCGGGCACGACAAGTCCCACCACCACGGCGCAGGCTGCGGCCACGAGGCCGTGCCGCACGGCGACCATATTGATTACGTCGTCCAGGGACACCTGCATCACACGCATAGCGGCCATTGCGACGATCACGGTCCGGTGACGATCGCGTGATGGGTCCGCCGCATGCCGGCCGTCCTCGGACGGCCGGCATGCGGCGTCAAGGCACGTGTGGCGTCATCATCCGACCCATCTCCTTCCACTGGTCGACGCTGATCACACCAGTCGTATCGTCGCGATAAGTTGCCGAAGCCGCCGAGCAGATGGCGGCGCGCTTGCTGGACGCGGGCACGAATCAGCTCGATGCCAGAATGTCCGAGACGACGTCGTGCAGCGAGTGCAGATTGTCGAACACGATCGCCGCGACGGGATACGTCGGTGAATAGCGGCGCCGAGCCCGGCGACATCGGCATTTCGGTCGGCATGTGCGCCGGCGCGCTGTCGAGCATGCGGAAGAACGTCGCGACCTTCGCGTCGACGGCGGCCTGAAGCTCGCGCTCGGAGCGACCTTCGATCAGCGCATCGTACAGCGACATCTGCAGCCAGTGATACGACCACAGCAATCCGTTGAACTTCGGATCCTGCCGGCGAAACGCCAGCGAATACGGCTGCCCTTCCATCAGGTCCATGCTTTTGGGTCGCGTGCTGAACGCGAGGTCCTTGCGCGACAGGTAGTACCGAAGAGCCCGTGCGACCGCCGAGTCGCGCTGCCACCAGGTCAGACCGTAGCCGCCCCAGATGTCGTACAGCTGGCGATGGAACGCATGCGCCGAATCGAACATCGCCGCAACCTCGGGCACCAACTTCACATAGTCGGGACCGATCGCCGCCTCTTCAGCGGAACGTTCGGCGGATGCCGCAACACCGAGGTCGTGATGAACTGGAACTCGCCCGACTCCAGACGTCGAGCCGCATCGGCGCGGGTGATCAACGTCTCATATAGAATGGCGTGCCCGTAGTCGAAGCCGTTGAACAGACGGTCGGCTTGCGGGAAATGCTCTCGAAACGACCAGTTGTACTCGCGGCCCAATACGACTGCTCGTACGTGCGCCCGACCGGCCGCGCGCACGACACGGCGACGAGCGCGGCCGTCGTCACACACAGAATCGAGATGCGCGCCACGATCATTGGCCGAACAGCGGACGGGTCGCCATCTCGTAGCTCGCACCCAGGGTGAACGAGAACGAGCGCAGCACGCCGGCGAAGTGCCACGCGCCGCCGGCGTCGACGGCCACGATCGGCGTCACTTGGCGTCTCACGCCCATTTCCGCCGACACGTCCGGTCGCGGGTACAGGCCGACGAATCGCTCGGCGAACACGTCGGCGGTGATCATCGTCGAGCTGAGTCCGAAGGAGTGATCGTAGCCGACGCCGGCGAACCAATGTCCGCCGCTGAGACTCGTGCGCGCGCTCACCGTCGAATCGATCTGTTCGACAGGCGGCATGCAGAAGCGAGACGCTCCTCCACGCGGCACCGTCGTCACCGAACACGGTGCGTCGATGACGCCGCCCGGCGGCAGGTTGCTGCACGGCGTTCCCGCGAGGCGAACGGTGCCGGGCGTGCTGCAGCTCGAGTCGGCGATCGGAGCGCCCAGGCGAACCGAGTACGTGCCGGCCGCCGCGTTGAAATGGCACCGACCGATCGACGTCGTCTTGGTGGCGAGCAGCTTGAGCGAGTAGGAGCCCACCGGCCCGGCGAGCGAACCGGCCGGCACGAGCCACTCGCCGGACACGGCGACGGCCGGAATGCTCGGGGTCTCGACGTTGAAGGCGTGGAGGAATCCCAGGCCGATGCCGCCGAGTCCCGTGGTCGATCGCGCGCCCAAGGCCTCGCGGCGGGATGACGTGGACGACTGGAATCCTCAATTCCAACTCTGTGAACGGGAACGCGCCGTACGAGACGCGCGGCTCGGCGCGTAACCGGTTCGTACCGTTGATCAAGCGCTCGTACTGCAGCGACGAAGGGTCGAGGTCGAGGCTGTAGAGCGGCGTCGGGATCGCGTCCTCGACGCGCCCGGGACGGCTGGCGTCGAGATTGTAGAACTGTGTCTGCGCGTTGGCTGATTCTCCCACCACGCAGAGAACCGCGACGAACCATGGACCCAGTCGCATGGCGGGAGGGTATCACGTCTGCCGCGGCACCGGGCCCGAGCGCCAACGAATGGTCGCTTTGGGCGCACGAGTGGTCGCACGCGTCCACCGCCTTTCCCTGCCGTCCAGCACATGCTACTTCAATACGGGATGAACGCGCGCGATCTCACGGCCCTGGTTCATCTCGTCGGCTTCATGACCGGCATCGTGCTCTACGCGATGCTCGGCGTGATGACGCGGCGGCGCGCTTCGGACGTGGCGGGCGGCCGACCGACGCGCGGACGACCGCGTTCCGCTGGCGCCGGCGCTGCTGGCATCGTCTGGAACGCCGGCGCGATGGTCGTCTTCGCGGCGCGCGATTTCGGGGTCGCCGACCGGCGACGGGATCGCGGCGGTCGCGTACACGGCGCTCGGATTTCTTCCCGCCGTCGTCGTGCACTCGACGCTGCGACTGCCGCGCGGCGGGTGCGCGTGGATTCGCTGCGGTCGCCTACGCGGGAAGCGCGATGGCTGCGGCCATGCACTTCGCCGCGCGGCGCCCGGCAGAGACACCGTCGTCGTTCGGACTGCTGCTGCTCACGATCACGTACGGCGATTGCTCGCGACGCTCGCGCTCACGGAGCGTCGCCAGGCCAGGGATTCAGCGAGCATCTCGCGTGGCGCTCGCCGCGTTCGCCGTCTCGGCGCTTCACCTGAGTCGCAACAGGGCGACGCCGATCGGATACGTGGCCGTCGAGCTGATCGGCCACCACGCGTCGCTGCCGCTGGTGCTGGCGATTCTCTACCAGGACTACCGTTCGCGTTCGCGGACGTCTTTCTGAAGCGCGCGCTGTCGCTGCTCGCTCACGTGGGACTCGTGTCGTTCCTTTATGCCACGCTCGCTGCGCCGCTCGTCGATCCGCACGAAATCGCCGCCGCTGCGACCGCCGGTAGGGCCGCATCTCTTCACGACGGGCGCGCTGCTCGCGCTGTGGGTGGTCACTGCGCTTTCCTATCCGTTCATTCAGCGCCGCGTCTATCGCTTCGTCGACCGCGTTGTGCTTCGTCGCGCCGATTACCGTGAGCTCCGCGCGAAGTTGGCGAGCGAAGTGGGTGCGTCGCGATCGGCGGAGAAAGCGCTCGACCTGACGTGTACGATGCTTGGGTGCGGACATTCGGGAACTGAACAAGTTTCGTGGGTTGCGAGCTCCATTGCACCGCGGACGGTCGCGCCATCCGACGATCACCGTGGATGGGGACGGAGAACCGAAGTCCGTGCATCCACGATCCCCACGGCGATCGAGCCGTGGTCTCGACATTCGGCTTCGGCGATTTTGCCGGCGGACGCGTGCTGCTTTCCGATGATCTCATTCTGCTCGATGCGGTCGCGGCATTGGTCGGCCGGCGCATCGATGAGATTCGACTGGAAGCGGAGCGGGTGGCAGCCGAGCGTCGCGAGCAGGAGATGCGGCGTCTGGCGACCGAAGCTTGAGCTGCGGGCGCTCCGTGCGCAGCTGAATCCACGGCTTCTTCAACGCGCTCAACACGCTTGGTCATCTCATGCAGGTGGCCCCAGATCGTGCGCTGACCACGCTGTATCAGCTCACGGGTTTGCTGCGCGCCGTGCTACGGAAGACGAATGGCTCGTTCGTCGCGCTGCGTGACGAGCTGGACATCGTCGAGGCGTATTTGGCGATCGAGCACGCGCGATTCGAAGAACGACTTGTCGTTTCCATCGACGTACCTCACGAGCTGTGGCATGCCCGGATTCCGCCGCTGCCTGTTGCAGCCGCTCGTCGAGAATGCGGTCAAGCACGGGATCGCGCCGACGCGCGAAGGCGGCCGAGTGTCCGTGTTCGCCCCGGCGGTCCGACGGCGACGACGCCGACGCGTTCCTGACGCTGATCGTCTCCGACACCGGCGCCGGCTGGACGGGCGGCAGCCTCCGCGATACGCGCGGCGGGGTCGGGTTGGACAGCATCGAGAGTCGTCTTCGACACTACTTCGGCGCCGCGGCCGCGATGGCGATTCGCCCGACAGTCGGCGGCGGCACGACGGTCGAGCCTCTGCGTTCCGTGGGTGCACGACCGCCCAATCGCCGCGGCCAGTTGAATCCGATCGACCACTCATGCCGACCGATCGTTCGCAAGAATCAACCATTCATTGGAGCGCGATGGCGACGGCACCCGCGATCGTCTATTCTGCCCTCGAGTGATGACCACCATCATCCCCACCCGCGAGGCTCCGGTGCCGCAACGGAGTCGATGAACCAGCTGCGCGTCATCATCGCCGACGACGAACGACCGGCGCGGGCATTCCTGTCGTCGATCCTCGTCAGACTTCGAGGACGTGGAGCTCGTCGGCGAGGCGGCAAGCGGCGCCGAGTGCGTCGAGCTCATCGAGCAGGTGAGCCCGGACCTGGCGCTCATCGATCTTCAGATGCCGGAGGTGGAATGGATCGGGCGTCGTCCGCCTGATTCGCAAGGAGCGGCTGCCGCTCGTCGCGTTCGTGACGGCGTTCGACGAGTACGCGGTCCGCGCCTTCGAGATGAACGCGGTTGATTATCTTCCTCAAGCCGGTCGACGCGGTCCGTCTGAGAAACACGGTGAACCGCGCGATCGAACGGCTCAAGAGCGCGCCGATCTGCGGCCGGGCGACCGCGACCGAATTCGGGCCGCGGCGACCGAGTACGCCGCATCGTTGCCACCGACAACGTTGCGACGCATCCCCGTTCGCAAACGGGACGACATCTATCTGGTGCCTGTCGTTCGAGCAAGTCGTCTCGGGCATCGCCGACGGCGAGCTCTTGCACCTCACCACTCGACAGAACGAGCGCTACACGATCACGTACCGACTGAAGGATCTCGAACACCGCCTCGACCCGGCGCAATTCGTTCGGATCTCCCGCGGCACACTGCTCAACATCGGGATGATCCAGAAGATCACCCCGACGCCGGGCGGTACGTACGTGGCGGTCACGCACGCCGGCACGCAGCACCAGGTCGAGCCGCATTCGCGGCCGCGTGCTGCGCGACCAGCTGCTCAGGCTGTAGCGCTCAGAACGCCGCCTTCAGTCGCAGTTGGAAGCTGCGCGGCCGCCCCCGACGGACGGACCGCTGAAGAATGCGCCCTTGAGCAAGTACGTCTTGTCGAAGACGTTGTCGACGTACAGCTCGGGCGTGAACTGCGTCCCGCCGACTCGCATCTGGTATCCCGCGGCCGCGTTGAAAATGGTGCTCGGCGCAACGTGGATGCCCGAGTTGAAGTCGAAGAGGCCCTGGCCCAGGCTGCAGTTGCAGGTGGTCGGGTCGACGCCGTTGGTGAGACCGGACCCGTAGATGGCCGTGCCGCTCAGAAAGAAGTTGCTCGGCGAATAGGTGGTGCTCGCCACGATGGAAAGACGCTGATCGTGATCGAGGTCGAAGAAACCGCTCGGCGGCGCGCTGGGGAAGAATCCTCCCGTGATGGTGCCGTACCCGTATGCATGGTTGAGCGCGGCGTTGATGTAGTCCGAGAACGGTCCGGGCGGCCGCACCTCGAGCACGCCCTCGATTCCCGTGATGTGCACGTGCTCGATGTTCACGTCGGTGACGATCGCCGAGCCGGGCACGGTGTTGTCGTCGATCCCGGGGTTGCTCTCCTTGTGATACGCGAAGAGCTGGTCACCAGGCCCGCCTCGGGGAAACGCTGGACGAGCCCCGCCTCGAAGAAGTTGTCGCGCTCAGGCAGCGTCGGGAGATCCGCCTCTCCGCCCTGGGAGACACTCGTGATGGTGCGGAAGTATTCAGGGTCGGTCGGCATGAACAGGCGGCCGTAGTACAGATATGCGGTCGTCGTCGGCGACGGGAAGAAGTTGATGCGGAATCGCGGGCTGACCTGGCTCTGGACCGGCGTATTGGGCGCGGCGTGCGAGTCGTACCGGACGCCCGCGCGAAACTCCACCCACTCGGCCGGTGCGTAAGAGCCTTGGCCGTACACGCCGATGTCGTGGCCAGTGAGGTCGACGCTCGACTGCGGCCCGAAGCTCGTGGCGTTGAAGGTCGAGAAGTCTTCGTGACCGCTGGTTAGCGACGACAGCGTGCCGAACTTGAATTCCGTCTCGTGTGCGGGGCGAAACGCGTAGTCGGCCTTGATCCCGTAGATGTTCGCCGCGCGGTTCTCGCGGATGTTGTAGAGGTTGGTGTCCGGGAAACTGGAACGTCGGATCGTCAAGCGGATCCGGGTTGTAGCGGAGAGACGCATGGCGGTAGAAAGGACTCCGAAGAAATCGCCGGCCGTCTGGCCGTCGTCGTTCGGCTCACCCACCTGGTGGTGCCAACCCAGATTGACGAAGCTGTTCCCGTCGTTCTGATGGTCGTTCTGAAACGCGCCGCCGCTCGAATCGTACGGAACGGCGAACTGCGTCGTCGAGAGATTCCCTTCGAGCGTGAATACGTCGTGCGTGCTCGGCGAGTACTGGAGCTTGCCGAAGCCGTAGTAGTCGGTGCCGTCGTTGTGAAAGTTGCTGATGCGATTGGTGCTCGGGTCGATGACGATCGGCTCGAGGCGCATGTCGCTGAACTGGCGCGAGCCGGACAGGAAGAAACCCCACGGCCCGCTGTTGCTGCTGATCGTGCCCGCTTCACCGGTCCAGCCGGTCGGCCCAGATGGTTGACCCCGAGCAGCCACCGCCATATCCGCTGAAGCTTCCGTGGAATCCGCCCGACGGAATCTTCGTCGCGACGTTGACGATGGCCGATTGCCGGCCGCCGTACTCCGCGTCCCAGCCGCCCGTCTGGAAGTTGATTTGATTCACGACCTGCGGGTCGAACAATTCGTTGAGCGATCCCGAGATGCCCGGCGGCACGGGGACGCCGTCGATGTAGTAGGTGTATTCGGCGTGCTGTCCGCGAATGTGGACCTCGCCGGTCGGGGCACGGGCGGCGCCGGCGATCGACTCCTGAAGAATCTGTGACGTCGTCAACGTCGGCGCGCCATGGAAGTCGTTCTGTTTGAAGACCTGGTCGCCGCTGCGCGTGTCGACCGTGACGGCTGCCGGCGCGACGATCTGCACTGCCTCGAGGTTCAAGCCGACCGGTGCGAGCGCGAACTTGAATTGCTGGGTGGCCGTGGCCGTCTGCGCAATGACCAGCGGTTGCGAGATCGCTGGTAGCCGATGACGTGGACCGAGATCGAATACGTGCCCGCGCCGAGATGGTGAATCGTGAATCCACCGAACGTGTTCGTCGTGGTGTTCGCCACGACGGCGCCGCCCTGGTTGGCGACCGTGACCTCCGCCGACTCGATGGGCTGACCATTCGTGCTATCGGAGACCACACCAGTCACATCGACGCTCGCGACGGCGGGCACTCCGCGGTGGATCGGGTCTCGTGCCGCGAACGCGAGTTGGCTCGGCACCAGCAACGCGCAGAACGCGAACGCGTGGAGGAACGGCGGTCGTATCATCAGAAACTCCGTTTGACGGGATGCGCAGGATCGCCGGCGGCGTGAAGACGCTCGGCTGTTCGTGCTTCGCATACGCTACGGATTCGCCGCGGCGAGCCGCGTTGGAATTCAACGTCCGGCTGCGTGGCTCCCATGAGCGGTCATCGTATGGCCACAACTGGTCGCGGCAACGCCCGCTCGCTGATGGCGAGGTGCGTGC
>CAWBKI010000005.1:0-65370 GCA_963789315.1 uncultured Gemmatimonadaceae bacterium
GCCAACCAACGTTCTGTGCAACAGAACCGCAGGCGCTTCCCTCCACACCACTGTGGCCCCAGCACCGCCCGTCAGACGCCGTCCCACAGCGGATCGGGCAGAGTCTCTTCTTCGAAGGCGGCGCGGACGCCCTCGCTCCACTTCTTGCTGAGGGCGCCGAAGTAGGGATTGCCCTGTTCGAACCGGAACGCTTTCGGACCGCGAAGGCGTCGCGCTCGTAGCAGAGCAGATTCATGGGTATCCCACCCGACAGGTTGCTGCGCATGGTCGAATCGAACGAGACCAAGACGCATTTGGCCGCGTCGCTCAGGTTGGTGGAGGGATCGATTACCCGATCCATGATCGGCTTGCCGTACTTGGCCTCACCGGTCTGGAAGAACTGTGTGTCGGCTCCGGCCTCGATGAAATTGCCCTCGGCGTAGATACGAAAGTGCCGCATCCGCTCGCCGCGGATTTGACCACCGAGAATGAACGAGGCGTTGAACGCCAGGTCACTCTTCTCCAGATGCTCCTTGTCGCGCCTCTCGATGGCGCGCATGGCGTCCGAGACGACGCCCGCCACGTCGAACATCGTCCGCGCGCTCAGAGGCTGGGCGGTCCGGCTTCAGCCCCAGGCTTGGCCTCGGCCTCGACATTCTGCGTGAGCACGCTGATCACGGCTGTGTTCCGGCCAGGCTTCCCGAGCTGAGCAGGACCAGGACGCGCTCCCCCGCGCGCTCGAAGATTGTCATCTTGCAGAACGTGGCGAAGTTGTCGACGCCTGCGTGGGTGCGAGAGTCCGATTCCGAGGACGATCCCGGTCCTTCAGCAGCACCCCCACACAGTAGGTCACGCGGTCACTTCGTCGGTCCAGATGCGGAAACTCTCGAGGGTGTTGGGTCCGAAGGTGGTGGTGATCGCGATGCTCTCGGCGGCGTCGCGGCCGCGCGCGATGAGGATGCGTCCGATGCGCGGGATGTTGTTGCGCGGATTCGAACGTGCGCCTGACCCCCCCAGAAGCGCCTCGACCATCCTGCGAATTCATCGGCGCCGGTCTTGGGGACGCCGATGTCGCCGAGATAGCCGTGCAGTAGCGCGCGGGGATGTTCATGCACCGGCAGAGCGTGATGGCCAGGTGGGCGAAGTCGCGGCAGACGCCCTTGCGGTCGTTGAAGACCTCCCAGGCGGTCTTGGTGGGACTGGCGAACTGGTAGCCGAACGTGATGCTGTCGGCGAACGAAGTCGCAGATTGCCTGGACCAGCTACGCCAGCCGAGCGGGCCGCTCGAGAACCGGGCCCCAGGCGAACTCGGACATCTTGTCGGTCTTGTAGTAGAGGGTTTCCGAGCAGGAACACCAGCGTCTCCTCCGGCAGCTGCTGGACCGGGTGAAGGCCGACCGACACTCGCTCCGCCTCGCGGTCGGTGCGCATCGTGATCGACCAGGTGGAGTACTCGGCGATTCCGCCGAGCGACTTCACGCCGCCGCGAAAGTCGTTGATCTCCGGTACCGAGAAGTTGAGGTTTTCGCCGCCGGGGCCGTCCATCGACTGGCGGAGATACACGAGACGATCGCCGTCTTTGTGGGGCAGGGGCTTGAGCAGCACCGCCCGGACGACGCTGAAAATCGCCGTGTTCGCACCAATGCCGAGTCCGAGTGTCACGATGACGACGGCGGCGAAGGCGCGGCTGTGGCGAAGCGATCGCACGGCGTACTTCATGTCGGACACGATACCGTCGACCCACGGCAATCCGCGTCGATCGCGGACCGCCTCGGCCGCCTGAGTCAAGCCGCCGGATTCCAGCAACGCCTGGCGTCGCGCCGCGTCCGGATCCATGCCGCGGCGGATGTTCTCGGCTGTCGCCATGTCGATGTGCGCGCGCAGTTCCTCTCGAAGATCGTCGTCGCCGCGTGAACCGGCGAAGAATCCGCCGACTCGAGCGAGCGCGGCGCGAATCCATTTCATGAAGCCCATCAGGCCTCCCTGCCGCGACGCGGCGTGAGAAAAGCGGCGATCAGTTCTGCGGTCTCGTGCCAGTCGCGCGTCTCGCGGGCCAGCTGCTTGCGGCCGGCGGCGGTGAGCGCATAGAACTTCGCGCGACGATTGTTTTCGGATTGGCGCCAGTCCGCCGCGATCGCGCCCTCCTGCTCGAGCTTGAGAAGGGCGGGGTAGAGGGTGCCGTAGTTGAGGGCGAGGCGATGACCGCTCGTCTCTTCAATGCGGCGCGCGATGCCGTAGCCGTGCAACGCGCCGAGCGATTCGAGGGTCTTGAGAATCATCAGGGAGAGCGTCCCCTGCTTGACGTCGAGCTTGTCGGGCATCGATGGGCGTCCTATGGGTTACCCATACGACGTTAGGCTCGCGGGAAAAGTTTCGCAAGAGCCACGGGGTGAGATCCTCGGCGTTTGGCCGGGCCCGTCAGCGTAGCCGATCGGTGGTCAGCAGAAGCCCACGCATTTGACCCCCCTCCCCCAAAACCACTAACGATTTCTGAGACACGCGCCCCTCTACTTGGGTAATAGCGCCGGGGTGTGTTTTGGCTTCAGGTCAACGCGACATCGTTACAATTTCTTAATGTACGATCTACGCGATCGTCGAGATTGACGATGGATTGACATTTTCGGGCGCGTTTCGGTCAGACCGATTGACGCCATTTCGGGGGTCGGCGCTATTACCCAAGTAGAGGGGCTGATGATTCCTGCCGATTGCGCCCGCGACCCGCACCAATCCGCCCGCAAAACCGTCTCGAGTTTCAGCCTGGTTTTGTCGGTCACCGGAGATTTCCATCCGGCCACCGGACTTTTCCATCGCGTGCACCGAGCCGAGTCGCGCGTTCACCGATCCGTTCCGCGCGGCGCCCCGACCGATCAGTCTGGCCAGTTCATCTTGCCGATCGCGCTACGCGAATTTGTTCGGATGGGCGGCTGACCTTACTGATCGGCCAGCGAACCGGTCGCAGGCGGCAGCGAACCGGTCACAACTGACAGCGACAGCAACACGCCAATCGATTGATCGTGAGCGCGGGAATGGCGACTCGTCGCTTGACCCAACGGACGAGACGCTACATCCAACGTATCCGTCGCATCGTCCAGTCTGTGGCATCGAGTCGCCAGCTCACTCGCCCGCGCGGCGAGCGAATCGGGCAAGTGTCGCGAAGTTGATTTGTCTGACGCTCCACCTGACGCGTCGTTCCGGCGAGCGCAGCGCACCGCTCGGGCGGTTTGCTTTGCTCGGCGACGAGTTGACCCAGCCGAAGGACAACTTCATCCGACGATTCGGCAAGGCGACACTCCTTTCTGGCTGATTCACCGCCGCCGTCGGATGGGCGACCGATCCTGCCGATCGGCGGTCTGAGAACGGCGAACGGCTCGGCAGTTAGCCGAGCCGTTACACGAACGCTGTCAGTCGCAGCCGATTTGCGATCAGCCGCAAGCCGACGCCCTGTCTCGGCCTAATCGGAAATCACTATTGGAACACTGCCTCCCGCATCCTCGATCTGATGCGCGAGGCTGACGGCGTCATCTGGTGTCATTCGAATACACCCGTGAGACGCCGCTTCGCCGATTGAGTCGGGGTTGTTCGTGCCGTGGATGAAGTAGTACGGTGCCTCGAAGTAGATCTTCACGCCCTGCATCGGATTTTCCGGCGAGCCGGGCGGTTCGTAGTGCTTGTTACGAGCCCAATCGGTCGGCGGCGGTACCCACTGCGGGTTCCAGTCGATGTCTCCGCTCCGGAAGCGTCCGGTCGGCGTCGGGTGGCTCGGGCGGCCGACAGCGACTCCATAAGTGTGTACGACGTCTCCGTCCCGAATGACCTTCAGCGAGCGATCCGAAAGACTTACCTCAATCCGCATCTCGGCCTGGGCGGCCGAGTGGCTCCGATAGTGCGTCCACAGCAAGGCTGCGGGGACCAGCGGAGCAACGGTCATGAGCGTCGCAAAGCGTAATCGGCGCGTCAATTTCATGTCGTCCTCCCCATGTTCTTGCTTTCTTAATGGGCAAGACGGTGGCCAGGTGCCGCTCGGTGGCGCGCGCGGCACAGCCTGGTCGTTAGACCTTTGTCATGCAACCTGCGAGAGGGCCGCGCGAATCAGTGCGGCGTGATGACGCGCGCGGACTTGGCCGGCGTCGGCGGTGCGGGAGTCGTGCTTCGCTCGGCGAGAAGCTTCGCCATGAATCGATTCGCTTCGGCGATCCGCTCGACCTCGAGCGCTGTCGTCTCCACGGCATTCTCGATTCGATCGAGTCGCTCGGCGAGGGATGCGAATGCGTCGGGCCGGATCTGACGAGAGCGTTCGTGCCTGAGCTCGATGAACCGGAGCAGGAACTTGAACGTCGTCCCCAACGCAACGATGGCCACTACGCTCATGACGGCGATGAACGTCAAGTCCTTATCCATGTCGTTGCTCCCGAGAGAACGAGAAACCTGGCATCGGCGCTTCGCCCGGACCTACGTTCTGTGCGGGACTCGGGTTTCGCGCGCCGACAACCGGGGTGCGTGGTCGCGTCACGGCGTTCGCACGGCGACCCGTCCGACGACACGAATCCACCTGACGGTTCCCGCCGCGTCGCGCACGAACTCGATCGACTGACCGCGTTCGGTGCCGTCGGTCACGACGGCGCGATCCGGCCCGAAGAACGCGATCGGCATTTCGGTGCCGAGTCGCCCGCTGTTCTGCTTCTCCTGCACGACGAGCTGCTTGTCGTCCGCGCGCACGATGACCGTGTTCGTCGGCCTGGCGTAGGTGCCGATGTACGGCGCGGGGTTCGGCTGTTGCGCGAGCGGCTCGACGTTGGGGAGCGTCTCGACGAGCCCGCGGTGCGCGATCGCCTGGTTGCGCGCGTACGTCGCGCCGAGGTAGGACTCGAGCGCCTTGCGCTCGACGTCCTGGATCAAACGCCAGCCGACGTTCGAGTTTGTGAGGATGGCGATGGCGAAGTTGCGCTCCGGCACGATCTCGAGGAGGAGAATGTGTCCGCTCAACGTGCCGCCGTGCGACGCGGTGCGAATGTCGCCCATGCGCCGCAGATGCCACGCGATGCCGATGTCGTCGTCAGTGCTCTGCTTGCGCAAGCTTGGGGAGTGCGCATGGCCTCGAGCGATTGCCGCTTCAAGACGCGCTCTCCGTTCTTCGCCGTCCCGTCTCCCATGTGAAACTGCGCATACGTCATCATGTCGGTGATGCATAGGCCGACGCCGCCCGCGGTGACGCTCGACGACGGCACGAACGGGCGTTGCAGGGTCGGCGTTCCGTTGCGCGTCGTGTGCCCCGCGGCGAACCGCTGCACGATGAACTCGCCGGGAGTCGTTCCCGCGTGCTCGAGGCCGAGCGGTTGGAAGACGAGGTCACGAAGTGCGCGGTTGATCGGCTGGCCCGTCACGACCTCGATGACTCGTCCCGCGATGCTGAAGCCGGCGTTGTTGTAGCTCCACGCCGCGCCGGGCGGCGCGACCTGCATCAAGTCGGTCACCGTCGGCGACTCGACGAAGTCCTTGAGTGTCTCGGTGCCGCGATCCGGACCGGAGACTTGCCCCTCCCAGCCGCCGAGGTGCGTGAGCAGGTGCCAGACGGTGACCTCGCGGCTCGCGGCGGAATCGCGCACGCGGAAGTCGGGCAGGTAGGTTCGCACCGGCGCGTGCAGGTCGATCTTGCCCTGCTCGACGAGCCGCATGATCGCCGTCGCGGCGAACGTCTTCGAGATCGACGCGATGGGAAATACAGTGTGCGCCGTGACGGGGAGCGGGTCCTCGACGTTCGTGACGCCGAGGCCGCGTGTCGTCACTACGCCGTTGGAGATGATGCCGAGGGCGACGCCGGGCACGCCGAACTCCTTCATCTTCGATTCGGCGAGCGCCGCGATCGCGTCGAAGCGTGGGTCCGCAGGCGCCTGGGCGCGGAGACGCGGAGCGGCAACGGCCCTTGTCAACGCGAGCGCGACGAAAAGCCGCATGAGCAGTGTCTCCTATGCCAGCCGGCGATCAGGGAGCCGGGCTTTCGTCGACGTCCTCGTCCAACGGGGCGAGGGGGACACTCAGCAGCTCGTTCGCCTCTTTTACATGCTCGCGCCGGACGAGGAGATAGCGTCCGCTGCAGGATCTCGCCGGCCCGGTCGTGGCGAATCATCGAAGGAATATCTCCGGCCTCGAGCACCGCCTGGTCGAGAATGGCCAGCGCCTCCAGCGCGTAGCTGCGGAGGACGACCGGCTCTCCGGGATCGTAGATGACGCGAGTTCGCATGTCGCCGTTCCCTCCTGCCTCCTACGATACCACTATTTGAGCTCCTTGACGAATTTCGCGAACTCGGCGCGATGCGCGGCGACAGTGGCCGTCGGGCCGAACAGCTGGATGAACAGCGTTCCGTGCGGCGTCTCGACGATCGAGGCGACGAGCGTCTGGCCTGTTCGCACGGAATCGGCCGACCCGGCGCCGACGCCGCGCCGGTAGGTGCCGCGAAACTCGGCCGTCGTCACGGGAACGCGCCCGACGAATCGCGAGTGATCGTTTCGGGCGCGGGAGATCCGTCCGGCGTCGAGAACTGGCTGCGCCAGCGAGCCACGTTCGCGCTCGACGTTGCCACCTTGCGAGGCGCCAAAGAAGAACGCCACGACTTCGGCGTCGTTCGATGCGTCGGCCCCGTGAATGACGAACTGAGCCAATCGAGACGATGACGCGGGCGGGCGAGGCGACCAGGACGGCGGGTGCCTTCGTGTGATAGCCGAGCAAGGCGATCACCGAGTCGCCCGAAGCACGCGCGGCCGCCGCCTGCGGCACGCTCGTCTCGGCGAGGATCGACGTGGCGGCGGCCGACGACACGAGTGTGGCGAGAACGAAGAAGCGGCGTCGTTTCAAACTTGCGGCCCTCAGTTGATGGAGCGTGATCTAGCTCTTTTCCGCCCGCTTGGAGCTTGGCCAGGCGTCGCTTCGCGTCGGCGACAGCGGGTTGCAGTTCAGGGTCGGCGTTCTTCCACAGCTCGACGAACTTGGAGAGGTGCGAGATCGGCTTTTTCGCGATCCCCCTTCGCGTCGTACAGTTCGCCGAGTCGCTTGTGCGTGCCCGCGAGGCCGAACGTGTCGTCGTCGAGCCGGCTGTCGTATCGGGCTCGCAAGAACGCTTCGAATTCGGCGATCGCCGAATCAGGTTTGTTCGCCAAGTCGTAAGCGCGGCCAAGATTGAGGTGGACGATAGCCGGATCCTCGTCCACCGGTCGTCCGTCCGCCGCCGTGTCGGCTCGCTGGAACTCGCGAATCGCGTCGCCGTAGCGCTTCTCGGCGAGCGCGATCTCACCGAGGGCTCCGTGTACGGTAGGGCTGCAGGCTTCGAAGAAGCGCCGTGTCCTTGATCTGCGCGAGCTGGCCGAGCACGGCGCGCGCGCGATCCGGCCGGCCGGCGAGAGCGTAGGCGCTCGCCAGCGTCGTGTAGGGCCGATCCCGTTCGGGGAGCGCCGCGAGTGGATGCACGGCGAGCGCGGCGTCCAGGCGCGCCGCGGCCCGCTGCGGCTGGTTCCTGAGCCACGCGTCGTAGGCGGCCAAGTTGATCGAGTCCGTCAGCGGCAGGGTGGCGTTTCCCGACTGCGCCGCGAGAGTGGCGGACTCGCGATATCGTCGCTCGGCGGCGTTCAGCCGCCCATGGACCGCGAGCAGTTCGGACGAAAGGAATGTCCCCATGACGCGCACGTCGTTGGAGCGCGATGCGGCGTTGGCGCTGTCGAGGACTTGCTCGGCGCGGTCGTACTGTCCAGCGCTGTACGGAATGAGGTACAGGGCATACACGTATGACGAGCTGTTGGGAATCCGTTTCGCCTCGATCGCCGTGAGGGAATCGAGCAGCGCGCTCTTCCCCTCGTCGACCGCCATGTTCACCAGGTTCGGCAGCGGAATCGAGTTGTCGGGACTGACGCGCATCGACAGGCGGAAGAGCGATTCCGCTTTCGCGAATTCGCGCATGGTATAGAGCGCGACCGCCAGATTGTTCGCGGCGTAGCCGGTGTCGCCTCGATCGATCAGCGCTTGATACGCCGCGATGGCACGCTGCCGGTCGTGCCCGGGCCCGCGCTGGAAGTAGTATCCCTCGGTCAGATAACGTTCGTTCTCCGACAACCGCGCCCGCGACTGGTAGGCCTTGGTAACGGCCGAGTCCACCGCCGACGCCGGATAGAACGAGTTGCTCATCGCGGTGCCGAGCTTGCGCCACGCCATGGCGAAGCCGGTGTCGATCGTGACGGCGCGTCGGAGGAGCGGGATCGCCTTGGTGAAATCGTGCTCGACGTCGAAGGCGCGAGCGCCCTCCGTGTACGCCTTGAGCGCGTCGAACGACGACGTCGTGACCTGGTCGAGCGGCGGGCTCGCCTGGACGCTCTTGAGCGACTCGCCGATCTTGCCGCGCAGCCGCCGCGTGACGTCGTCGACGCCCTTCACGAGCTGGCTCGGTCCGTCGACCGTCGTCTGAAACGCCGCGAGCACGGTGCCCGAATCGGCCGCGATGAGCCGTAGGGCGATGACGAATCCACTTCCAAGTCCGGTGACGTCGCCGGTGACGATCGCCTTGACCCCCTCGCGTTGCGCGAGTTGGCGCGCGAGGGCGATGTCGAGCTTGGAGGTCGGCGGCAGTTGCATGCGTTTCAACGCGGCGACGACGTTCGCCGGATTGAACAGCTTGATCGACTGCGACTCCGCCAGGTTCGCCCGCACGCCCTCGGCGACGACGCTGCCGACGCTCGAATCGGCGCGGCTCACGCCGAAGTCCGAGACGAGCACGACGTCGCGCTGGTTGAGCTTTCCGGCGGCGAAGAGCGATCCGACCGGCCCGACGCCGAACGCGCGCATCACCATGAACGCGATGATGAGCGCGACGAACGCGCCGACCGCGTAGATGCCGCCGCGCGTCGTGCGCTTCCATGAGACGTGCGGGCTCGCCTTCAGCGCGATGGTCGCCATCGTGCCCTGCGGCGCCGGTCCGCCGCCGGGCGTCAGCGATCGGCGTGACGGTGATCGCGCGCCGCGCGACCGACTGCACGTAGCCGGTGAAGAGAATCACCGGAAGCCCGAGCGCCATGACGACGAGCGCACCCGGAAGCACCCACGTTGGCAGCCCGATCGTGACGGTCGCCGCTTTCGCGATCGCCGCGACGGCCGACGACCGAAACAACGTACGGCGAGCAACGCGCGCCGAAACGCCGCAGGCCCGCTCATGAGAATCGGCGGCAGCGACGTGCATGCCGCTGCCGCTCGTGACGCCGTTGAGCGCGGCGATCATGTCGGCCGCGCTCTGCGGACGGTGCCTTGGCGTCCTTCGCCAGACAGCGCATGACGAGGTCGCCAGCGCGACGGGGGCGTCGGGTCGCAGCTCGCCGATCGGGCGCGGCGCTTCGCCCATGTGCGCGGCCAGCGTGCGCGGTCGGCGTGCGTCCATGGAACGGCGGCTGGCCCGCGAGGAGCTCGTACGCCATGCAGCCGAACGCGTAGATGTCGGCGCGATGGTCGACGTCGGGATCGCCGGCGGCCTGCTCGGGCGCCATGTACGCCGGCGTGCCGATCGACGTGCCGAGCTGCGTGAGCGTCGCGTGCGCGCCGCTGTCGGTGCGCGACGCCGCTCAGCGCTTTCGCGATGCCGAAGTCGGTGACGACCGCGGTGCCGCCGGACAGCAGCACGTTGTCCGGCTTGATGTCGCGATGGACGATGCCGCGCTCGTGCGCGTACGCGAGCGCGCGCGCGACGTCGCGCAGGATGCGCAGCATGTCGGAGATCGAGAGCGGCGGCTGCTCGGCCATCCGCGCGCGCGCAGCGACTCGCCTTCGACGAACGGCATCGTGTAGTACGGCAGGCCGTTCGTGCTCGCCCGTCGGCAGAGCACGGGAACGATGTTCGCCTGCTGCAGCGACGCCGCCACCTGGATCTCGCGCTCGAACCGCTCGGCGCTGATGCCGGCCGCGAGCTCGGGCGAGAGCACCTTGACGACGACTTTGCGTCCGAGCGCGTGTCTCGTCGGCGACGAAGACGCGCGACATGCCGCCGCCGCCGAGCTCGCGCTCGATGGTGTACGCTCCGCTCAACGTCGATTGGAGCTGGCCCTGGAGGTCTGTCACGGCGGGGAATCTAGAGGCGGAACACGGGACAGCTAGGCGGCGCGGACCTCCAAGGGCGCACTTCCACCGCTATTTCGCCGACGCCGGAAACGCCGGCAGCTTGTCGACGTCCCGCTGGTCGTGCTGAATGATCACCGTCGCCTTGAGGTTCGTCGCGAGCTTCTTGAATCGATCGAGGGACGCCAGGCTCTGCGCGCGATCGAAGTTGAACGTCGGCACGCCGTCTCCCTCATAGTTCTCGCGGAAATGTGCGAGGTCCCCGGTGATGAGCACGTTGCCCATCTCCTTGAGCTTCACCAGCAGGCTGTGATGCCCCGGCGTATGGCCGGGCATGTAGAGCATGACAACGCTTCCGTCGCCGAAGACGTCCTTGTCGCCGACCACCGGCTGGACCTTCCCCTCGGCGTTAGTCCAGGGCGCGAAGATCGCGGGCGTCCATGGGCGTCGCGGGTTTGGGGTCGGTGATGACATCCCAATCGCCCTTGCCGATGAGCAGCGTCGCCTGCGGAAACTGGCGTGCCTGGCCGGTGTGGTCGCCGTGATAGTGGCTGATGCCGACGTACTTCACCTGTGCGGGCGTGACCTTGAGTTGCGCGAGAAGGTCGGTGAGGCTCGTCTTGGGCGCCGTGGCCGAGGACCCGACGGGGTTGCCTGTGTCCCAGATCATGTACTCGTCGCCGTGCCGGATCAGGTAGCAGCTGAACGTGAGCTGCACCTTGAGACCGTTGTAGGCGTAGGTGTCGGAGAATCGCTGGCCGACGTCCGTCGGCGCGGCGTTGGTGCCGCACTGAAGACGCGTGAGGGTAACAGCCGGCGCGCTCTGTGCCCAGGCGGGCGTCGAGGCGAAGGCGGCGGCACAGGCGACCAGCGAAAGAACGGCTCGATTCATTGTAGAGGGGTAGGGTCGCGGTAAGCTGCAGCGAATACCCTCGGGTTGCCAGGAGCGGGTGGACCGGTGTCCACCCGTCCACCATCTTTTCGCGCGATGTCACCCACACGTCGCGAAGCGCTCGTCGAGCTCAGCGCGTTGCTCGCCATCCCGCTCGTTCGATGGCCGGTGCGGCTCGCCGATCCGCTCGCCGGCACCATCGCCGAGTATCAGGCCGGGCGCGCGCGCGGCAGACTGGAGCGCGGCCGAGGTGACCAAGCAGGCGCTCGACCGTGCCAGTGCGTTGAACGGCTGGCTCCGCGCGATCGACGAGCTGTCGCCGACGGCGCTGGACGACGCGCGCGCCTCCGACGCCCGTGCGCGGAGCGGGACCCTTCGCGGACCGCTCGACGGCGTTCCCGTGTTCGCGAAGTCGATCTACGACATGAACGGCCTCCCGACGACCGGGTTCGAGCGCCGAGTGGGCGAAGCTCTTTCCCGGCGCGGTCGGACGCGATGCGATCGAAGTCGCGCGCATGCGCGCGGCGGGCGCGGTCGTGCTCGGCAAGACCGCCGCCGACGATTTCGCGTATCACGGCAACGGCACGAGCTCCCTCACCGGCCAGGTGCGCAATCCGTACGACCCCTCCGGCGTGAAGACACCCGGCGGGTCGAGCGCCGGCTCGGCGGTCTCGGTCGCGTGCGGTATCGCGTTCGCCGCGCTGGGCACCGACGACGGCGGCTCGAATCGGATTCCGGCGCAGTTCTGCGGCATCGTGGGAATGAAGCCGACGTTCGGGCTCGTCCCGCGCACGGGCGTGATCCCGACGTGGCCGTACCTCGACACGCACGGACCGCTCGCGCGCCACGTCGCCGACGCGGCGCTGCTGCTCGACGCGATCGCCGGGCCCGACGCGTCGGACGGTTTGGCGCTCACCACGCCGTGGACACGCGGCCTCTCGTCCGCGTTGCGCGACGACGCGCTCGCCGGCGCTCGGCTCGGCCTCGTCGATGCGCACGTGCCCCGCGCGCAGATGAGCGCGGAGTCGCTGGCGGTTTTCGATCGTGCCGTCGCCGATCTTCAGGCGGCGGGCGCGTCGTCGAGCCGTGCGCGCCGACGGTGACGCGCGCGACGGTGCGCGATCTGTTCGCCGAGCTCGCGAAAGACCGCGGCGACGTCCAGCCGAACGCGAACTCGCCGGCGGCGACGGCGAACGCGCTGTTCAGGTATTTCCAGACGCACGGCGGCGACGCGCGGCGCGACGTCGAGCGCGGACTCGCGCCGTATCGCGCGTTCTACGACGTGCTGCCCAAGGAGTGGGCGGACATGTCGCGGCTCATCGACCAGCCGTACGAGCGCGACCCGGCCGGCATATCCTTCGCTCGATCGCGCGAGGCGGCCGTCGCGCAGCTCGCGGCGACGTTCCGCGCGCAGCGCCTCGACGCGATGATCTATCCGACGATGCCGTTCCCCGCGCCGCGCGCCGTCGACCCGTGGCCCGACGTTCGCACCACGCTCGGCTACGGCAACTGGATGGGTTTGCCGGAAGTGTCCGTGCCCACCGGACTCGGCGCCGACGGCATGCCGGCGGGCAACATCTCGTTCGTCGGACTTCCGGGGAGCGACGCGCGTGTGCTGGCGCTCGCCCACTCGTACGAACGCGCGTCGTCGAGATTCGTCGCGCCGCCGCCGGCTCCGCGAGCCGGCTGACCTACGCTATAGCCGCGCGCTCAGTTCCTGACGACGGTGATGACGCGAATCACCCCGTCGCTCATGTTGCTCAACGACCACGGCCGGCCGTTCGTCGCGCGAAAGGTTCCGCCTACCCATTTCTGGCCGCTGCTCACCGTGAGCTTTTGTCGTGTGTCCGACGAGTCGAGGGCGATCACCCAAGTCGTTTTCGAAGGGCTTGTCGGTCGCAGCGTCCCGCCCGGGTCGATCGCCTGCAGGCTCACGGTGAGCTGATCCGAGGCAAACGCCGGATGCTCCGGCGCGCCGGAGAACCGAGCTTTCTTGCCGGTCGGCGACTCATGGCAGTCGAGCGGCTTGTCCGCGACGACGGCCTCGCAGAGGTTGCGCACGCCGGTCTGCGGCTCGAGCAGCTCGACGGTGATGTTGTCGAACGGCGCCGCGCCGGGGTTGCGCGCGATGTGTGCGAACTTGCCAAAACTGTAATGCACGGCCAGGTCGGGCGACGTGACCGTCGCGTCGGGAACGCCCGGGCGAACGTTGACGAGCGTGCTCGGCCCCAACGCGACCCAGAAGTAGTCGGGATCGTGTTCGTGCAGCAGCGTCGTGTCGTGCGCCGGGACGCGGACGCGCAGCACGCGGATCGTCGAATCCTCGTACACGAGGTGGTGATGCGGCTCGCGTTGGGCCAGCACGGCGCCCGGTATCGACTGCGAGCGCGCCAGTGAAGGCACGGCGAGCGCCGCGGCGAGTAGAAAGACCGGCGTCCGAAACCGCCGGCCTGAGATGCGTTTCGGAAACATTCCCGAACCCTCGGAAGGAGATCGTCGCGCCGGCGTCGGCCGGCGCGGGCACTCAGACGAGGGCGGCGGCGTGGTCGCTCAGCGATTCAACCAATACGACAGCTTCACAAGGAACGTGTTCGCCGGGTGCAGCCGCATCAAGTCCCGGACGTCGCCCGTGAAATCGTGGGTGCCTTGCGTCGGAAGGGAACCCTGACGCCCCTCGTTCCACACGAGGAAGAGCGTCGATCCCGGCTTGTACTCCCAGCGGAACACGACGTTCGACTGGAATTCCTTGAAGTTGAAGCCGCCGGGATTGTTCGTGACCGACGTGTCGCCGTAAGCCGCGTATCGATCGTCGTACGCGTCCGCCCTCGGCGTGGCCGATAGCTGGCGCACGTTCGAGTAGGTGCCCTTGGAGATGAACGGCTGCGTGTACGCCTGGAGCGAGACGTTCGGCGTGAAGGTGTAGTTCAGCCGCACGGTCGCCGACGTCGTGGTCTGGTTCAAGTGCGCGAACGTGTAGTGCGTGACCTTCACCGAATCGGAGAAGTTGCCGTACCACTGGTTGTCCGACACGTTGCGCGCGTAGTTGAGCGAGAACGCGGAGCTGAAACGGCCAAGCATCTTGTAGTCGATCTCGGGCCCGCCGCTCCACGAATGGCTGCGCCCACCGGAGCCGACGAACCAGTTCGCGTTGAGGTACGGAACGACTGATCGCTTGTCGTCGCCGTTGAGGAACATCCACGGCGCGATGTAGCTGTCCTGCCGGATCGCCGGTCCGCCGCGCGCCGCGCGGTCGTCGTACGTCGTCCCGAGCTGGCCTGCGGTGCCGCCGAAGTGCACGCCCGTGTTGTTGCGGAGCGTGATTTGAAAGTTGGTGTTGTACGCCGCCTCGAGTGGGAGGCCGTCCGTCGTCCAATACTGCCACCAGTTGTTGTTCCACTGGATGCGATTGGTGAACGCGCGCTGCTTGCGGTCGAAGAAGCCCACCCAATTGTTGAAGGACTGCTGGTCGGCGCGGCGCAGATAGCCGAGATCGTTCACCTCGAACCCGGCGGAACGGCGCAGGTACGAGGTCTCGAACATCAGGTTCTGTCCGGCGACCTTGCCGAAATGAACCTCTTCGGCATCGCCCTCGAGTGTCGTGCGGTTCGAGTCGAGCGGCAGGCCGGCGTCGGGCCGCTGATAGTAGTGAACGGCGTTGGTCTGAAGCGCGAGGATGTCGGCCTGACTTCCGTCCACGCGGCTCTTGTCGAACGACGCCGTCAGACTCGTAGCGGTTCGAGAGCATCCGGTGGTGGAAATCCATCGCCGCCGCGTAGGCGCTCGACGAGAGGAACGGCGAGGTCCACTGATCCACGTTCCGGTTCACCGCCGTGACCATGCCGCCGATCGAACTGTTGCCGCCGCGAAAATCCTGTTTCACGCGCGCGACCGTGTAGTTTGTCGCCGGTTCGTACGTCGTGTCGCCCGGACTCGACGCGCGCTGCGTCGTCGCGTCGAGCACGCCGAACGTGAGCCCGCTCGGGAATCTCCCCAGCAGCTTCGCGGCGCCGAGGATCGTTGTCGGCGCCAGCGGGACCGTGTCGCCGTACGTGCCGGCCAATTGCGGCGTGCGGCCGATGCGCCGGCTGTAGTAGAGCCCTTCGCTGCTGCAGTTGACGGCGCTGCAGTTCAGGTCGAAGCGAAAAAGGCCGCGGCCGGCGACGAAGAACGGCCGGCGCTCGTCGAAGAAGGACTCGTATGCCGAAAGGTTGAGCACGGCCGGATCGGACTCGACCTGCCCGAAGTCGGGGTTGATCGTCGCGTCGATCGTGAGGTTCGATGCGACGCGATACTTGAGATCGCCGCCGAGCGTCGCCTCGGAGCGATTTGTATAGCGGTTCTCGGCGATGCTCGCCGCATTCTTCGTGACGACGTACGGCATCGCCTCGAGCCGGCGCGGCGCCTCGAGATCGTCGAGCCCCGCGAGCGAGCCGAATTGCGACACGAAGCCGGTCTTCGACTGGCGGAAGATCGGCCAGCTGAATCGCTCGTTGTAGCGATAAAGGTCGCGGTCGATCGTAAATCCGAAAACGTGGCTCTTCTCGCGACCGTAACGAAGTTGTGATAGTGGGATCCGGAACTCGGCCGTCCAGCCGAGCGAGTCGATCCGCGTGGCGACGTCCCAGACGCCATCCCACGCGCTGTCCTCGTTTCCGTCGTCGTAAACCGCCTGATCCATCTTGACGCCGGCCGCGTTCACACCGAACTCGAAGCCGGTACGCCGGTCGTGATACGAGTCGATGAACACCCAGATCATGTCCGACGGCGTGTACGAATCGCGGCGCTCGAGAATCTTGATGATGCTGTCGGGATGCGGGTCGAAGGCGCGCACGAACACGAACAGGTTGGCCGCGTCGTAGGCGACCTTCGCCTCGGTGCGGAACCGGGGTTCCTTGCCTTCGGTCGGCTGCCATTGCTGGAACGCCGTGATCGGCGGGGCGGCTCGCCAGATGGCGTCGTCGTCCTTGCCGTCGATGACGGGCGCCGTCTCCGCTCGAATGGCGTAGGCGCTCGAATCGGTCGGCGCTGGAACGGCCGGCCGGGTTCCGCTCGCGGGGTGTGCGGATACCGTATTCCTGCGAACGCGCCTGCGACTGCGCAACCAGAGCGAGTGCGACGCCAACCGCCAATCGATTCATCCGAATGTCGAGTCTGCTGGTGGGGGCTGCCGGGCGGAGGAAGCCGTCCGGTCAACGCCATTGGACAGACTACACGCGGAATTGGTTGAGAGGTTTCACCGATATGTCGTAAGGACCGCGTCACAAAGCCTTTACGAAGTCATCATGCCGGACTTGCGCGATCAGCGCGCGTTGTCTATGTGCTCGCCGAGCAGCCCCACGCGCTCAGCCGTCGAACTCGTTCGGCTTGCCGTGGAACGCACGGCCGCACCGCGGGCAATGAATCGGGCCGCTCTCGTTCAGCGCGTAGTCGTACGCGCGTCCGCACGAGCACGCGTCCTCGAGCGACTCGTTGCCGCAGCCGATGCAGTGGCGGTCGTCGGGTTCGTACGAGCGGAAGCGTCCGCAGACCGAACACCGTTTCGTCATGAACGGCGGAACGCGAAAGTGGCCATCGCCGAAAAGTAGCGAGCGCGCTATCGCTGGTCTTTCAGCCAGCTCGCCGGATCCACCGACGCCGGGCGTCCGTCCGCTCCGCCGTGGCGAATCTCGAAGTGCAGATGGGGCGGCAGCTCGGGGTCCGACACTCCGACCTGGCCGATGACCTGGCCCTTGGCGACGCTTTGCTGCGCGCGGACGTCCGCTCGCTCGAGGGAGCCGTAGATCGAATAGTCGCCGCCACCGTGATCGATGATCACCGTGAGGCCGTACGTGCCGAGCTGCCCGACGTTGACCACACGGCCCGGCGCCACGGCGGCGACTGTCGTGCCGACCGGCGCGCGGATGCCGACGCCGTTCCAGCGAATTGTCGTGTTGCTCGCCGTTTGCGCCTTGCCGAACGTGTAGACGAGCGGGCCGTTCACCGGCCAATCGAGCCGGCCGTAGTCGCTCGTGTGAATGGTGCTCGTGTTGGGCGCCGCGTTCGGCCGCGTCGTTTCGAGGCGGCGGCGGTCCGCGTCGAGGCTGGCGATGATGTTGGCGAACTGCGCCTCGGTCGCCTTGATGCGAAGGAGCCGGTCTTCGGTGACTCTGGCCTCCACGCGGGTCCGAGCGAGCGTGGCGCCCCGCTCGTCCTCGAGGGCGCGAAGCTGTGCCTCCTCCCGAGCCTTGTCGCTGCGGTTCACCTCGAGCGCGCCGCGCAGGCCGACAAGCCGGGTCTGCTCGTGCGTCACGCGGTCGTGCAGCTCTTCCACGCGCGTGACGAGCGCGCGGTCGTGGATCGTCAGCATGTGCAGATACTTGTAGCGCGCCGCCAGCTCGCCGAACGACCGCGCGGACAGCATGACTTGTGTCGTGAAGAGCGGGCCCCGTTTGTAGATCTCCACCAGTCGCGCGTGCAGCGAATTTCGCTTGACGCCGAGCTCTTTCTCCGCGGTCGCCACGTTCCTTGTCGCGGCGTCGGCCTCGCCGCTGATCGTCGCGAGCTGGTCGTCGAGCGCGCGCACCAGTCGCGCCGTGGCGTCGGCGCGCTCGTTGAGGTTCGCCACCTCGGCGTCGAGGTCGTGCACGCTGTTCTGGAGGTCGGCGGCCTGACGCTCGAGCGCCTCGCGCTCGTTCCGGATTCGATCGAGCGTGTCGCGCTGGGCGCGAATCTTATCCGTTTGCGCCGATGCCGAGCCGGCGCCGACGCTCAGGGCCAATGCCGCGAAGCCCGCGGCGACGAGCCGCGCGACGTTCATACCTGGCGCAGGTGGCGGCCGACCGAAACAACGCTGCCGCCGAATCCCATCACGGCCCCGGAGAGAATGCCGAGCAGGGCCAAGTGGCTGTCGAAGAAGACGGTCTCGAAGTGGAGATACTGACCGAGCATTCGCATCGCGATGTACGTCATGCCCAGCGCGAGCAGGCCGCCGAGCACGCCCTTGACGGAACTCTCTATCAGGAACGGGCGGCGGATGTACCCGTCCGTCGCCCCGACGAGCCGCATGATCGAGATCTCGCGTGCGCGCGCCAGCACCGCCATGCGGATCGTCGCGCCGATGATGATCACGGCGACCGCGGCGAACGCGAGACCGAGCGCGATGCCGGCCACGCCGGCGATGTTCCGCAGCTTGTAGAGCTGAGTGATCCACTCTTCGCCGAAGCGAACGTCGTCGACGAAATCGATTTCGTGAAGGTGGTCGGCGACGCGCCGAACGTGATTCGGGGTCGCGGTAGCCCGGCTTGAGCTTGACGTCGAGCGAGGCGGGCAGGACGCCGGCCTCGAACACGTCCTTGAACTCGCCGAGCTCCTTCTGCGCGCGCTCGAGCGCCTCGTTCTGCGTGACGACGTCGACCTTGAGCACTTCGGGGAACTTCGCGATCTGGTCGGCGGCGTCGGCGATCTCCTTGTCGGACGTGCCGTCGGCGATGAACGCGCGGATCTCCACGCGCTCCTCGATCCGCTGGAGCGCGGCGCGGATGTTCAGCGCCACGAGCCCGAACAGTCCGAACGCGAAGAGCGAAAACGCGATCGTCGTGATGCTCAGCGCGCTGAGCAGCGGCGCGCGGCGGAATGCGGTGAACGCCGTCTTGAATGACGTCGTCATTCGACTTCCAGCTCGACGCTTCGGCGTCTCGGCCGAGTCGAACACGATCGTCGCCGTGATTCAGCTCGATGGCAGCGGTACTCGCTGCGACCGCACGAGCTCGAGGTCGTGCGTCGCCATGATCACGGCGGTGCCGGACGCGTTGATCTCGCGCAGCAACTGGAAGATGCCGCGCGTGGCGCGGTCGTCGAGGTTGCCGGTCGGCTCGTCGGCGATGAGCACGAACGGGATCGTTCACGAGCGCGCGCGCGATCGCCACGCGCTGCTGCTCGCCGCCCGACAGCTCGCTGGGATAGCGACGTCGCCTTGGACGCCAGGCCGACCTGCGTGAGCGCGCGGCTCACCCTGTGTCGCGATGGACGCGCGCGGGTGCGCCGGTGACCTCGAGCGCGAACGCCACGTTCTCCTTCGGCCGTGCGGTCCTCGAGCAGGCGAAAATCCTGAAAGACGATGCCGAGCCGGCGGCGCAGCTTGGCGACGTCACGCCGCTTGATGTCGCTCGAGCTGTAGCCGCTCACCCGCACTTCGCCCGAGGTCGGGCGCTCTTCCATATAGAGGAGCTTGAGGATCGTGCTCTTGCCGGCGCCGCTCGGGCCGGTGAGGAACACGAACTCGCCCTTGGCCATGCGGAAGGTGACGTTGTTGCAGCGCCGAGCTCCCGCGCGCGCGGGGATAGACCTTCGAGACTCGATCGAAGCGGATCATGGGCCAACCATTTGACGCACGGTTGTGTCGAGCGTCACCGCGGCGTTGCCGATGGGCCCACGCCGTTGCGGTCAGGCCGGTACGGCGCGCCGAGCTAGCGCAGCGCCTGCTCGATGTCGGCGATGAGGTCCTCGGCGCTCTCGATTCCGACGCTGAGGCGCAAGAAGCCGTCGGGAATCCCGGCGCGGGCGCGCTCCGCCGACGACAGGTGCGCGTGCGACGTGAAGCGCGGCTCGGAGACCAGCGAGTCGACGCCGCCGAGGCTCGGGGCGTGGCGGAAGATGCGGCAGCCGCCGGAGGAAGCGCGTCGCGGCGTCGCGCGCCGCCGGCCAGCTCGATCGCCATCATCCCGCCGAAGCCGTCCATCATGCTCGCGCGCGACCTCGTGGTCGGGATGATCCGGGAGACCCGGAGTAGTGCACCTGCCGATCGCCGTTCGTCGGCGCACCACTGCGGCGATGCGCATCGCGTTCTCGTTCTGGCGCGCGACGCGCACGTCGAGCGTCTTGAGGCCGCGCTCGAGCAGCCACGCCGCGAACGGGTCGGGCGCCTGGCCCCACACCATCATCTTCTGGCGCACTTCTTCGATGTACGTCGCGGTTCCGCACACGATCCCCGCGAGCACGTCGTGGTGGCCGTTGAGGTATTTGGTGGCCGAGTGGATGACGACGTCCGCGCCGTGCTCGAGCGGACGAAGGTTGACCGGACTCGCGAAGGTCGAGTCGACGACGAGCGCGATGCCCGACTCCTTCGTGAGGTAGCTGATCGGGCGCAGGTCGAGCACGCGGCAGGTCGGGTTGACGGGCGTTTCGACGAAGATCGCGCGCGTCGTCTTGCGCAGTCGCTTGCGCCAGACGCGCGACTCGAGCGGATCGACCAGCGTGACGTCGATGCCGATCGCCGCGAACTCGCTCCGTGAGCAGCCGGTGCGTGCCGCCGTAGATCGCACGAGCTCGCGAGCAGGTGGTCGCCGGGGCGGAGCAGGGCGAGCAGCGCGCACGCGGTGGCGCCCATGCCGCTGCGCGAGCACGACCGCGCTCTCGGCGCCCTCGAGCGCGGCGACGCTGTCGCTGCACGATCTCGGCGTTCGGCGTGTTGCCGTAGCGCGGATACCGAAGCCCGTCGCCGGTGCCGATCTCCTGGTTGAAGTTCACCGATTGAAAGAGCGGCGTGACGACGGGCGTGTCGGATTCGTGCGCCGGCGCTCCCGCGTGCACGGCGAGCGTCGCGAGATCGAGCGGGGCGGCGCGAGTCGACCCCGAGGGCCGGCGGCGGCGAGGATTCTCAGGCAAGGGCGGTGTTTCTCCGTCCACGATTGTCGAGGTCCGGCTTCACGACGCGCACGATTTCCGACGGCGAGGCGCCGCCGACGTCGCGAAGCACGACGTCGCCGGCGCGCAACGACTCGTCGATCCGCACCGTCGCCAGCTCACCGCGGCGCGGGCCGTACACCCACGCGAGCTCGCCGTCGTTGAGAAGCCGCGAGCGCGCGTCGCCCGGGTTCAACGTCACCATCGGTCCGCGTTCGGTGTCGTCCTTTCGCGTCGTATCGAGCCGCAGGACCCGCAGCGGCTTGTCCAGCGTCTCGCGATCCACAGGTCACGCCGGGAAGTGGCCGACCGCGACGTACTCGTCGTTCGCGCGCATCACGAGGCGGCGGCCGCACAGCGAGTCGAGCATTCCGCGTGCGTGCGTCGAGTCGCTGCCGGTGGCGATCGCGACGTCGTGCGGCGTTCGCGGTCCCGAGACGGTAGACGGCCTCCCAGGTGCTCCGCTCTTCGTCGGTCAGCGACTCCGGCGACGCGCACGCCTTCGGCGTTTTCGACGGCGAGCGCGAGGCCGTGTCGCTCGAGCACCGCTTCGATCGCGACCCAGTGGTCGTCGTTGACGCCGCGGAACAGGAAGTACGCATCGCGCGGCGGCGTCGTCGGACGAGTAGCGCATCAGCAGCTTGGCCACGACCTCGTCGGCGCACGAGAAGTCGATCATCGACACCTGCGAGAAGTCGATGATGGTGAAGGCGCGCGCGTCGTCGGCGGCCGTTGCGTCGCCGAGGAGCAGCTCGATCTGCGTGCGCACCGCGGCGCCGGTCGGCCGGGTGACGAGATTCGAGTAGAGGTCGCACGCGAGCGTCTGGCGAAGCACGCTGCTCAGATCGATATGGTGCATCATCGCTCCGTCGATCCTCCGTCCATGGCTTCAGGAATGATTACCTGAACTTGCGCGCCAGGGAACTGGGGGAGGCCTTCGACGAGCGGCGGATCGTCGTCCCAGTCGGGCACGATGCCGATTCTGGCCGTCCCGCTCCGCACGGACAGCTTGCCGTGCCAGCGCCCGACGTAGTTCCGCGCGCCGGCGAGGCCGTGTCCGCGGCCCCGTTCGCGAAATCGGCTCACGCCGCGGATGACAGCCTCTTCGAGCGCGGCGGCGTCGTCCCAGCGCGTCGTCGGCATATGCCCCGGCGCGCTTTCTAGCGACCGCCGGAACCCGAGGCCGGCGTCGCACACGGCGATCACCACCACGCGTCGTCCCGAGCCGCTTCGTCCAGTTGTAGCTCTGCACGGCGACCCAACCGCCTTGCCCGGCGTGTTCGATGATGTTCTGGCAGACCTCCGACAGCGTCATCGTGAAGCCGAGGATGGCCTTGGATTCGAGGTGCAGCTCGTTCTGGAGAATGCGCTGCGCGCGCTCCTGCACTCGCCCCACGACGTCGTGGACGTCGTCGCTGCGGGTGATGGGCGTGATCTCCAGCAGGACGTTCGACTCGCCCGCCTCTCGCCGTTTCGGGTACGAGCCGCGCAGCTCGTAGAGCGATTCCGCGTGATGGAAGAACGACGTGCGTTCCCAGTACGACGCCGTGTCGTGCAGTTCGGGGACGGCGAGCACCGGCCGCTCTTCACGCGTCTGCGCGAGCGTGAGCAGCGCGGTCAATCCGTAGGGCGACGCCCATCGCACGTGCCGCGCGTCGACGAGCAGCTTCGCGTCCGGGGGAAGCGGGGCCAACTGCTCCAGCACCTGTTCGAAGGAGTGCTCGTCGAGCGAGGGCGGAACAGTGATGACCTGAGTCACGTGAGGCTGATTGTTCCCCGGAGATGTTCGGAGAGCCCGGAGGCTCCACGGTGCCCGACGTTGCGAGCCGCCGCGCGGTGCGCGGCAAGGATGGCGTCGCCAAAGTTATCACCGGCGAGCAGTCGCGAGAAATAGGTCGCGCCCCACACGTCGCCGCAGCCCGTCGGGTCGCCGCCGTCGACGATGTGATCCGCCGGCACGATCGACGTGCGCATCGGCCCGACGTCCGCCGCGAGTGCTTCGAACGGCCGAAGCGATTCTGGACGCCGCAAGTCGAGACGGTCGAAGTCGGCCGCCGCGAAGTACACCGCGCCGCGCTTGGCCGAGCGTGACCACGAGACAACGGACGCCCGCGTGCAGCGCCGTCGCCGCCAGCGCCATCGGATCGGCCGCCAGCATCCGCATCTCGTCTTCGTTCACTTGCAGCACGTCGAAACAGCCGCACCACTCGCGGACGTCCGAGATGGGACGCAGCGTCCGCAGGCCGTCGGGCTGCACTGCCCAGGCGAGCATGTGCAAGTCGGCGTACATCGGGCCCGCGAACGACTGGCGGATGAGCATCGTCGTCTCGAGGTCGAGCTCCCAGCCGCTCAGGAAATTGATGTACAGCGCGTCGAGTCGCGCCGTCTCGAGCACGGGCTTGAGCCCGAGCCAGGTCCACGGCGGCACTCCGCCGCGCATCACCTCGCTCCGGCGCTCGTCGTCGAAGTAGCGCAGCTCGACGCGGTTGTTGGGGTAGGGCACGACGATCGGGAGGCCGTCCGCCGCCATCCGCCGAAGCCCGCCCATGAACTGCGCCGCCGCCGGCGCGAGATCCTCGCCGACCTTGATGATCGGAACGATCTCCCACTCTTCCGGCAGCGCGGCGTCCATCCCACCGAGCGCGTAGCTGATCCCGCCCCATTCCTCGGTCGGCGACGAGCGCGCGTCGCGCCCGTAGATCATGTCCCACACGATCGAGCCGATGACGCCGACGCGCCGCTTGCGCGTCACGATGCGATTCCGGTGTGGTGCCGATGGTGCACGGCGAGCCTTAGTGCCGGAACTGTCGCTTGCCGGTGAAGAGCATCGCCATGTCGTGCTCGTCGGCGGCGGCGATGACTTCGGCGTCGCGCACCGAGCCGCCCGGCTGCACGATGGCGCGGACCCCGGCTTCCGCCGCCTGGTCCACGCCGTCGCGGAACGGGAAGTACGCGTCCGAGCCGAGGACCGAGCCGGTCGTCGCGTGTCCGGCGAGCGCCGCCTTGTGCGCCGCGAGGAACGCCGCGTCGACGCGCGACATCTGTCCGGCGCCGATTCCAATCGTCGCGCCGTCGCGCACCAGCACGATCGCGTTCGACTTGACGGACGCCACCGCGCGCCAGGCGAACAGCAGATCGCGGGACTCGTCGTCGCTCGGCTTGCGCTTGGTCATCAGCGTCCATCCCGTGTCGTCGATGACCGCCGGCGCCCGCTCTTGCACGAGCACTCCGCCGCGCACTCGCTTGTAATCGAGGTGGTTGTCGGAGTTCACGACGCTCGGGCGCCCTTCCAGCACGCGCAGGTTCTTCTTTCGGCCGAGGATCTCGATGGCGCCGGGGCTGAACTCCGGAGCGACGATGCATTCGACGAACAGGCTCGCCACCGCGCCCGCCGTCGCGTCGTCGACGGGAACGGTGAACGCGATCACCGAGCCGAAGGCGGAGACCGGGTCGCAGGCGAGCGCCTTTCTGTACGCGTCGAGCGCCGTCTCGCCGACCGCGAGCCCGCACGGCGAGGTGTGCTTCACGATGGCGCAGGCCGTCTCCGTCGAAAACGGGTCGACGGCGAGCAGCGCGCCCTCGAGGTCCAGCAGGTTGTTGAACGAAAGCTCCTTTCCGCCGCGCTGCGTCAGACCGCCGAGTCCGGCCCCCGGCCGCTCGACGTAAAACGCGGCGGACTGGCCGGGGTTTTCGCCGTAGCGGAGCGACTGTGCGCGCTCGAACGAGACGACGATCTCCGGCGGAAACTTGTCGCCGCGCTCGCGCGCGAACCACGACGCGATCGCCGCGTCGTACGCCGCGGTGTGGGCGAACGCCTTGCCGGCGAGAATCCGGCGCAGCTCGAGGTCGTCGTCACCGGCGTCGAGGGCCGAGTGCACTCGCTCGTAGTCGTTGGGGTCGGCGACAACCCACACCGACGCGAAGTTCTTCGCGGCGGATCGCAGCATGCTCGGCCCGCCGATGTCGATGTTCTCGATCGCGTCCTCTGGGGTCGTCCCGTTCCGCGCTACGGTCTCCCGAAACGGATACAGGTTCACCGCGACCAAGTCGATGGGCTTGATTCCGTGCTCTTCGAGCGAAGCCATGTGCTCCGGCACGTCGCGCCGCGCGAGCAATGCGCCGTGCACGGCCGGGTGCAGGGTCTTCACTCGGCCGTCCATCATCTCCGGGAATCCGGTGACCTCGCTGACGTCGCGCACCGTCAGGCCGGCCGCGCGCAATGCCTTCGCCGTCCCTCCCGTGGACACGAGCTCCCACCCGAGCTCGGCGAGCGAGCGGGCGAAGTCGACGACGCCGGTCTTGTCAGATACGGAGAGCAGGGCGCGGGGCATGGTGCGTGTGAAAATAGCCGCTCGGAGGGCGGTCCCGCACTCTCGAACCGTGGGACGGAGTGCGGAGGCGGTGTGCGGAGAACTGGAACGAGTACGGAGGCGGTGTGCGGAGAGGGGAACGAGTGCGGAGACGGTGTGCGGAGACTGGTGCGGGAACGTGCGGAGACGGTGTGCGGAGAACTGGAACGAGGAACGAGAAGGAGTGCGGAGGCGACCGGTTGAAGACTCCCCGCACCCCGCCACCGCACCCGTCCCAGTTCCCCGCACCCCGCCACCGCACCCGGTCTATGGCTTACGCGGCACCGCCGTCGGCGCCTTCGCCAGCGCCGCAACGATGCGCGTGAGCGATCGAAGATCCCGCAGATCCAACACTTCAGCCGGCGAATGGCTGTATCGCAGCGGGTACGCCAGCGCGACGTCGATCGCACCGACGCGTGCGAACTCGGAGCCGTCGTTGCCGCCGTTCGTCACGCCGACCTGAAGCGGAATGCCGTTCGCGCGCGCGATGCGCATGACGCGGTCGATCTCATCGGGCGGCGTGACGCTCGAATTGTCGAGCGCGCGCATGACCGCGCCCTGTCCGATCGGCGCGTCGGCGAAGCGCTGGCTCTCGAGCGGCGAATCCGACGACACGAATGTGTCCACGGCGTGCACGCGGTGCACGGACGGACCGAAGATCGCCGCCGCGGCCTTCGCTCCTTCCAGTCCGCCCTCTTCGCGCACCGACCACATGAAAATGACTTTGTGATCCAGCTTTGCCGGGTCGATTTCATCGAGGGCGAGAAGCAGCGACGTCACGCCGGCGCGGTCGTCGATCGAGCGTCCCGTGATGCGCACGTCGCCGACGCGCGCCGAGCATTTGAATCCGGTCAGCGCGAGGCCGACGTGCACGCCCGAGTTCACGAGCTCCGCGGAGTCGCGCGCGAACCAGGCGGTGAGCGTCGCCGGCTCACGGTTCGGCGAGCTGTCGCGCGGCACGAACACGCCGCGCATCGGACCCGCGCGCGACGCCTCGCAACCGAGCTTGCCGTCGCGCGGCGCCTGGTGGTCGGTCGGCCGATGCAACAGCGCCGGCTGTCCCTCCCACAAGAACGGAAAGAACGTGCCGCGCGGCTTGAGCGAGAGCATCCCGTTGCGATCGATGGCCGTGACGACGAAGCTGATCTCGTCCATGTGCGCGACGATGACCGTCGTGTCGCGGTCGGGCCCCAGTGCCAGCACGAGATTCCCGGCCGAGTCGACGCGCGTGAGTCCGCGCGCCCACGCCGGCAGCATCGATTGAATCGCGTCGCGCATCGGCTGCTCGAAGCCCGACGGCGCGTACACGTCGGTGAGCTTGCCGAGCACCTCGGCATAGCGGGAGAGTGAGTCCTGCACCATGAGCGGCGGCGCGGGCGCCCAACCGTGTCGCACGGCGATCGGTCGGGGCGTGTCTGTTCCTACAGCCCCCGCTCGTGCGACGGCACGAAAGAGCGACGCGATGTCCGACTCCTGCAGCGTCTCGGCCAGCGTGCCGCCGAAGCGCGACAGCACGCCGATGGACAACGTCGCGCCGACGTTCAGTCCGGCGAGCGGCGGCCACGGCGCGCGCAGCTCGCGCGGCGTCGATTGCATTCGCCCCAGCTCTCCATCCACGACGAACAGCGAGTCCACTCGGCCGAGGCGGCGGATCGCCGACGTGAGTCCGGCCCACGAGAACGACTTCTGCGCGGAGACGATGAACACCGTTTCGCCGCCGCTGGGCTCCCGCGTCGCGGCGGCGACCACCGCGGCGCATCCGGCGCGGTTCGACGCCGCCGGACCGGCGACGAAGTCGCTGAAGCTCCACTCGGGCCAATCGCGCACGACAGGGTCGAGCCGGTCGATGCCCATCTTCGCGACCTCGGCGCGCGAGCGCGCGCCAACGTCCAGCCAAAGGTTCTCGATCGACGTCGGCGCGTCGTCGGCCGTGCGACGGCGCCACAGGTGATTGCTCCGCACGGCGAACACGCCGGACACGTTGTGCGACCGCAGCGGATTTGTGCGATCGACGGCGATGACGATGACCCGCTGCCCCTCGTGATACTGATCCCACAGCGCGGGATGTTTGCCGTTGCCGATGCCGTGCACGCGGAGGTAGCCGTCGTCCGTGACCTCGCTGACGACGTATCCCGTCTCGTCGATGCCGCACGCGACGACCCGCTTGGGCGATCCGCTGCCCATGTGCTTGACGAGGTTCCCCGTGTCGTCGCGCGTCCATCCGTCCGTGGCGCTCAGAATCCGGTCGGTCGCGAGCCGCTCGTACCCCGGCGTCGCGATCGAGCGCGATCCACGTGGAGACGGCGTGCGAATACGGCGGCGTCGCGAGCGTGTCCTGCGCGCGGACCGGCGGCGCTGCCGCCGCGACCGCCAACAATGCGCCAACCGCCTCAGCGAGCCAGCGCGAGGTCGATGTTTTCGGCAAGTCGGGAATCCTCGTGCGGAAGGAGTGTGAACGCGGGCTTTGTATCGGCTGAGATGCTCGTGGTCTGGCGCGACGTGAGCGAGAAGCGCCCGCACGCGACAGCGTCGATCACGCGCGGATAGAGAATGTGCTCGACCCGCAGCACGCGGGCGGCGAGCGTTCCGGAGTCGTCGCTCGCGAATACAGGCACGGGCCATTGAGCGATGATCGTGCCGTGGTCGTACTGTGCGTCGACGAAATGAACGGTCACGCCGCTCACCCTCGCGCCGGACTCGATCACGGCATGGTGGACGCGGTTTCCATACATGCCGTGACCGCCGAACGCCGGAAGCAGGGCGGGGTGGACGTTCACCATGCGCCCCTCGAATCGCGACACGATGTCCGACGGAATCATCTTCACGTAGCCCGCGAGCGCGATCAGGTCCACGCCGTGTTCGTCGATCAGACGGTCGATCGATTGCGCGCCGCCTCGCGTCTCGGCGGACAACACCATCGATGGAATGCCGCGGCGCTCGGCGCGCTCCAGCGCACCGGCGGTCGATCGGTCGGTCCCGACGACGACGACGCTTCCGCCGCGCCGGTCGCCGAGCGCATCGAAATGGTCGAGAATGGCCTGGAGGTTCGAGCCGCCGCCCGACGCGAGAACCGCGATGCGCGAAGTCATCGCGCGGATTCTATTGCCCGGCCGACGGCGCGGGAAGCGCGTCGAGAAAGCGGTCCACCGCCTCGCCGAGTGAGTGCGCGACCTCCAGTCCTTCGGCGCGAACGCGCTGGCGATCCGCGGGCGGAGAGGACGCCACGTCGAGAAAAATCGGGCGGCCGCCGAGCGCCCCGGCCGGCGCGATGTCGCGCCAGCGGTCGCCGATGAACACCGCCGCCCCCGGGTCGATGCCGAAGTCGGTTATCGCGTCGCGGAACAGCTTCAGCGCGGGCTTTCGACAATCGCACGGACCCGTGATCTCCGGCAAGTGCGGGCAGACGTACGTGGCGTCGATCCGCGCGCCCTCGGGGGCGAGGAGGTCGTCGATGCGCTGCCGCACCGATTCGTAGTCGTCGGTGGAAAGCCATCCGCGCGCGATTCCCGACTGGTTGGTCACGACGACGACGATCACGCCAGCGCGATTCAGCCTGGCGATCGCCGCCGCGGCGCCGGGAAGCAGCACGACGTCGTTTGGATCGCGGATGTAGTTGGCGTCGTGGATGATCGTGCCGTCACGGTCGAGGAATGCGCCGACGGACCCGCGGCTCACGCGGATGCCGCCTCGAGCGCGGCGCGAACCGCGCGCACAAGCTCCTCTTCGTCGGTCACGAACACAGTTCGCAGGTCGAGCATCACCATCCCGTCGGAGATGCGCGCGACGATCGCCGGGTCGCGCCCCCGCAGACGTCGTTCGACCTTCTCAGCCGGCGCGTTCACGCGCAGCGCGGCCGAGAGGATCGTCGCCGTGGGAAACGCTCCACCGCCGACGCTCGACACCGTCTCGACCACGCTCACGCGCGGATCTCCGATGGCGGCGGCGAGCCGGTTCGCGCGCTGCGTGAGCGTCGCGAAATCCGCGGTCAACTGCGCCAACGCCGGAATCTCGCGGATCGCGCGCGCCGGTTCGCGGTAGAGCGCCAGCGTCGCCTCCAGCGCGGCAAGCGTGAGCTTGTCCACGCGGTACGACCGTGTCAGCGGGTTCGAGCGAATCCGGTCGATGATGCGGCGCGAACCGAGGAGAAGGCCCGCCTGCGGTCCGCCAAGCAACTTGTCGCCGCTCATCGTCACGATCGATGCGCCGGTCTTCATCGCGTCGCGTGCCGTCGGTTCGCCGACCAGTCCATACGACTCGAGCGACGTCAGGAGGCCGCTTCCGAGATCGTACAGCACCGGCACGCCATGTTCGGCGCCGAGCGCCGCGAGCTGGTTGGCCGAGACGTCGGAGACGAAGCCGGACTGCTCGAAGTTGCTGCGGTGGACCTTGAGGATGATCGCGCCGTCGGCCTCCACCGCGCGTCGATAGTCGGCGAGGTGCGTGCGATTCGTCGTGCCCACTTCCACGAGCCGCGCGCCGCTTCGTTCCATGATCTCGGGAATGCGGAAGCTCCCGCCGATCTCGATCAATTCGCCGCGCGACACGATCGCCGTCCGGCCGTCGGCCAGCGTGTTGAGCGCCAGCACGAGCGCCGCCGCGCAGTTGTTCACCACCAGCGCGTCCTCGGCGCCGGTGAGCTCGCGGAGGAGCGACGCGCAATGCGAGTAGCGCGATCCGCGTTGGCCGCTCGCGACGTCGTATTCGAGATTCGAGAATCCTCGCGCCACGCGGTCGATCGCGTCCAGCGCGACGGCGGCGAGCGGCGCCCGACCCAGGTTCGTGTGCAGAACCACGCCTGTGGCGTTGATCACGCGCCGCAGCGAACGACGCGTCGCATCGTCCACCGCGTTCGCCACGGCCGCCGTCCATCCCTTCTCGTCGGCCGGCGCCTCGGCGTGCGACGACCGGACCGATGCGATGGTCCGCCGAATCGCGTCGACAACCACTCCGCGGGGAACGTGCTCGAGCAGCGTCTGAATTCCCTCGCTCTCGAGGAGCGAGGTGACACTCGGGAGACCTCGTCGTGCGTCCGTCATCGTGGGGAGGTGCTCAGTGCGGTGGCTTGGACGGGGGCGGGCGGCCCGCGGGCGGGCGAGTCGAATCTGGTCGCGCACGCGTCGTGTCTTTCGGCGGCGGCTTGGGCAGAGGGACCTGGAAGCCACGCGTCTGCTCGGCGGCGTGTCCGACGAGGTTTCGAAATCCGCGCGTGGTGAGCCGGTACGACCTCCCCGGTACGAGCGGCGTGTTCGGTGAAAGCGTCACGACGACGACCTTGTCGGGGGCGAGCGCCTTGGGTTTGGCGGGCGGCGGCGGTGGCCGCGCACCGGGTACGCCGACGCCGGCCGGCGGTCGAGGCGCCGCAGCGGCCGGCGCCGGCGGGGGCTGGCCACCGCGGCCGCGGGTCGTGTCTCTCGCGCGGGCCAACGAATCCACCCGTCGCAACGAGTCCGCCTTGTGCGTGGAGTCGACGACGCGCTTGGTGGCGTCGAACCCGGCCGCCCATTGCACGCGGTCGACCTGGAGTCGAGTCGAATCGGCGCCGCGCACTTCGATGAGCGCCGGCTGCAACGGCAGCGCCGGGTCGAGATACTTGTCGAACGAGACGTGGATCGTCACGCTGTCGTCGACGTTCACGTTGGTGAGCAACGCGGGCGTCGAATCGCGCTCGATCGCGTCGAGCTCGACGGCCGGACGCACGTCGGTCACGTGCGCGACGGTCGAATCCCACTTCTCGTTGCGATCGATTTGATGGTTCGAATTCTGGTCGATCAGCCCGCGCACGAGATACGTGCCGGTGTCCAGCGGACCGATCTCGAAATGCCCGGTGGTGTCGCTCACGCCGACGAACTTGAGCGTCGTGTCGGACCGCAACATCGCCTCGACGTACGCGTTTGGCACGGTGTGCTGCGCCGCCCAATCGAACACGACGCCCGTGATTCCGAGGTGCGGAATCGTCGGACCGGTGGAGAAGATGATCGTCGCGCCTTCCTTGCGCACGTTGCCGCGCAGGTCGGCGAGGCCGGGGAACATCGTCACGACGTACGCGGTGTTCGTGCGAAACTGCCCGTGCAGCTTGATCGTGATGCGCTGGCGATGCCATGACACGTCGGGATCGCCGTTGCGCGGCGAGACGAGAAACAGCTTCGACAAGTCTGTCGCGCCCAACGCTGCTTGCGCGACAACCTCGTCGAACTGAAAGTCGATCTGCCCCGGCCTCACGTTGAGCTGGCCCGAGTCGGGCTTGACCGAGAGAATCACGGGCGGGTCGTGATCCTCGGGGCCGCCCGGCGGCTGGCCGGCCGACGCGCACGCCACCACGAACCACCCGGCGGCGACGGCGATCAGCCGCCGCACAATGATTGGACTCGTTCTGTGAGTTGGTCTCGCTTCGATTTCATCTCGTCGAGGATCGCGCGGTCGCCGGCGACGACGTCGGCCGGCGCGCGCTCGAGGTATTTCGCGTTCGACAGCCGAGCCTCGCGCGATCCGATCTGCGTCGTGAGCTGCGCCACCTCCGAGCGGAGACGCGCGCACTCTTTCGTCACGTCGATCAGTCCCGCGAGCGGCACGATCACCTCGGCGCCGCCCGACAGCACGGCGTGCGCCGCTGCGCTCACCGGCACGCCGTCGGCGATCCGCACGTCGGCGCGCGCCAGCCGGCCGACGGTCGCCGCTTCTTCGCCGAAGATGTCCTCGAGGTCCGCGTCGCTCGCGCGCAGAACGACCTCGATCGACTTTCCCGGTGCGACGTTGTTCTCGGCGCGGATCTGACGAATCGCCAGCACCGCCTCGCGCACGAACTCGAACTCCTCCGCAACTTCGGGGTCGCCGGTGAGAATCTCTTCTTCTTCCCCGGCCCCTCGCGCCAGGTAGTCGGGCCACTCGGCGGTCGCGAGGAAGGTCCCGGCCTCGCGGCCCGGCAGCTTCTGCCAGAGCGCCTCGGTCACGAATGGCACGATCGGATGCAGGAGACGGAGCGCATAGTCGAACGTGTGGACCAACACGGCGCGCGCCACTTCACGGTCGTCGCCGCCGGCATCGAGCCGGCTCTTGAGCGACTCCAAATACCAGTCGGCGAGCTCGTTCCACACGAAGCGCCGAGCGGCCTCCGCGTACTCGTTGAGCCGGAGTCCGGAGTTACGCTCGAGCTCTCGCCACACGCGCCGATCCGGCGAGTCGTTCTCCACCTCGGGACGCAACGGACCGATCGCCACGTCGCACTGATCGATCGCCGCCCGAAGGCGGTGCAGGATCCAGTGGTCCGCGCGTGTGAGGGCTCCATCGCGATTGTCGACATGGAAATCACTAACCCGCGCGACCGGCTCGGTTCCCACACGGTCGAGCAGGAACCGGCCGATGTTCCAGAGCTTCGTGACGAAGTTGCGTCCCGTCGCGAACGACTTGTCGATGTCGGCCGGGTCGAGGATCACGTCGGCGCCCATGCCCATTCCGGCGACGAGCGTCCACCGCAGGGCGTCGGCGCCGTACAGCTTCACGACGTCGAGCGGATCGATCCCGTTGCCCAGCGACTTCGACATCTTGCGGTGCTGCGTGTCGCGCGCGGTCCCCGTCAAGATACACCGTGTGGAACGGCGCGCGCCCCATGAACTCGTAGCCCGACATCACCATGCGGGCGACCCAGAAGAAAAGGATCTCCGGCGCGGTAACGAGCGTGTCGGTCGGATAGAACGCGTCGAGATCCGGCGCCGTCGCGTTGGGCCAGCCGAGCGTGGAGATCGGCCAGAGCCACGACGAGAACCACGTGTCGAGCACGTCCTCGTCCTGCCGCACCGGACAGTCGCAGTGCGGGCACTTCGTGATGTCCTCTCGGCTCACGATGATGTTCTGCGGCGGATCGCATTCGTCGCAGTACCACACCGGGATGCGATGTCCCCACCATAGCTGGCGCGAGATGTTCCAGTCGCGGATGCCCGTGAGCCAATTCTCGTACACCGCCTCCCACCGTTGCGGGCAGAATGCGGATCGCGCCGTCGCGGAACCCGGCGAGCGCCGGCGCGGCGAGCGGCGCCATCTTCACGAACCACTGATCCGAGAGACGCGGCTCGACCACCGTGTCGCAGCGGTAGCAGTGTCGCACGGCGTGCTGGTGCGCTTCCGTCTTCTGCAACGCGCCCGACGCGCGCAACAGCTCGACGATCTTGTCGCGCGCCTCGAACCGATCGCAAACCGCTGATCGACGCCGGCACGCGACCCTCGGCGTCCTTCACCTCGCGCACCACCGCGTGCTCGTCGATCACGATCGGCATCGGCAGCGAGTGCCGTTTGCCCACCTCGAAGTCGTTCGCGTCGTGCGCGGGCGTGATCTTCACGACGCCCGTGCCGAATTCCGGATCGGCGTAGTCGTCGGCGACCACCGGGATGGACACGTCCACGATCGGCAGCCGCACGGTCTTGCCCACGAGATCGCGATACCGGTCGTCGTTCGGATTCACGGCCACGGCGACGTCGGCGAGCATCGTCTCGGGGCGCGTCGTGGCGATCGTCAGCGAGCGACCCGGTTGACCGTCCACCGGATACGCGATGTGATAGAGCGTCCCCGGCTCGTCGTGGAACTCGGCCTCTTCGTCGCTCAGCGACGTGAGGCAGCGCGGACACCAGTGGATCACGCGGTATCCGCGGTAGATCAGCCCGCGTTCGTAGAGCCGCACGAACGCCTCGCGAACGGCCCGCGACAACTCGGGCGACAGCGTGTACGCTGTGCGCGACCAGTCGGCCGACGCGCCAATGGCCTTCAACTGCTGAAGGATCACGCCGCCCGTCTCTTCGACGAACGCCTCGGTCCGCTTGACGAACGCTTCGCGGCCGAGGTCGAATCGCGTCTTCCCCTCGGCGGCGAGCAGCTTCTCGACGACGTTCTGCGTCGCGATGCCGGCGTGGTCGGTGCCGGGCACCCAAAGCGCACCGGTGCCCTTCATCCGCGCCCAACGCACGATCGCGTCCTGAATCGTGTTGTTGAGTCCGTGACCGACGTGCAGGATCGCCGTGACGTTCGGCGGCGGCATGACGATCGTATACGGCTCGCTGTCCCCGCCGACCCGGTCCGACTCCGACGCCTCGATGTGAAAGCAGTCGGCGGCCAGCCAGGACGCGTAAATCTCCGGCTCGGCCGCCGCAAAGTCGAAGCGATCAGGGAGTTCGGACATAGTCCTGAAAAATACAGCCTTCGGCTAACGGCTTGGCGCCGTTAGCCGAAGATATCGTTCGAGGAGCCCGTGCCGACGGGAATTACGGGGCGGACGGGGGCTCGTCGGCGCGCACCGGCGGCTCGCTCACGGTCCGCTCGACGTCGCGCGACGAGGCTTGCCGATGCCGGTTCTGCGACGACTCCTGGTACCGCGGCTCGTGGATGCCGGTCACGATGCGGTTCACGACCGTCGTCACGCCCGGGACGCCGCGGGCGATCGTAACGGCGTGCTGGGCCTCTTGCGCCGTGTCGACGACGCCGGCCAGCTCGATCACGCCGGTGCGCAGCGAACCGATGTCCACGGCGCGCGTCGAGAGGATCGGGTCGTTGCGGAAGGCCGTGAGCACGCGCTCTTCCAGCGTGACGTCGGCGTCGTCGCTCTCGTAGTCGTCGTCGGCGTACGCGGATTCCTCGAACTCGGCGGCGTCCTCGTAATCTTCGTCCAGCTCGTCCGCCACCACCGAGGTGTGCGCGCCGCGAAGACGTTCGTGCCGCTCTTCGTCCGCGTGCTCGCCCTCGATCTCGGCGTGGTCACGCGTCCCGGCGCTCTGAGCCAGGAACATTCCAGCGGCGAATCCGGCGAGCGCGCCTACGACAGCGCCGAGAATGATGCCGGACTTCGAGTCGTCGTCGTCGCGATAGCGAAATGGTGACATGGCGCGCGAGCCCTGTGGCGGAGGTTGTTCTACAACGATAGGTTACGCTGTTGGAAAGCGCGAGGGGCGTAGCGGCTGGGCGTGCAAGAACAAGGCCCGCGGCGCGATCGAGTCTCGTCGTTCCGAGTCCCCCGCGCGCGTGACGGACACCGACTTTCCGACGCGAAATTCATGATCGATCAGACACCCCCGTCCCCATCCTCGAATGGGGACGCGCTCACGCTCACCCTCCCCGACGGCTCGACACGCCACGTGTCGCGCGGCACGCTTCCCGCCGACGTCGTCCGGTCGATCGGCGAGCGGCTGCTGCAGGCGGCCGTCGCGGTCGAAGTCGACGGGCACATTCAGGACCTCGTGACGCCGCTGCGCGCCGGCGGCGACGTTCCGCGTGCTCACCGACACGCGACGCGCTCGTCGCTCGAGCGTGCTTCGTCATTCGGCGGCGCACATGCTCGCCACGGCGGTGCGACGCCTGCGCCCGGACGCGAAGATCGGCTTCGGCCCGGCCATCGACGACGGGCTTCTACTACGACTTCGAGGTCGCCGCAGCCGTTCACGCCGGAGGATCTCGACGGCGTTCGAGAACGAGATGCGGAAGGTCACGGCCGAGAAGTATCCGTTCGTGCGCGAAGAGGTGAATCGCGCGCGAGGCGCAGCAGCCGCTTCGTCGACGATCCGCTCAAGCTCGAGCGCCTCTCCGAGCTGGGCGACGACGAGATCATCTCGACGTACACCGACGGTCCGTTCATCGACCTCTGTCGCGGCCCGCACGTGCCCGACACGTCGCGCTCAAGCACTTCAAGCTGCACGCACACGGCCGGCGCCTATTGGCGCGGCGACTCGAAGCGTCAGATGCTGCAGCGCATCTACGGCACCGCCTTCTTCAAGAAGGAGGAGCTGGACGCGCACCTCGCGCGCATCGAGGAGGCGAAGAAGCGCGACCACCGCGTGCTCGGCAAGCAGCTCGACCTGTTCATGATGCATCCGTTCTCGCCCGGCGCTGTGTTCTGGACCGAGCGCGGCACGGCGACTGTACAACGCGATCAACGACTTCATTCGCGAGCGGCAGCGCGACGACTTCCAGGAGATCCGACGCCGCTGCTCTACAACAAGGGGCTGTGGGAGATCTCCGGGCATTGGGGCAAGTACCGCGAGAACATGTTCCTCGTGCTCGACAACGAGACCGGGGAGCACGACTTCTCGCTCAAGCCGATGAACTGCCCGTCGCACTATCTGCTGTATCTCAGCGAAGAAGCACTCGTACCGCGAGCTGCCGCTGCGCTACGTCACGTTCGACGTGCTGCATCGCAACGAGGTGACCGGCGCGCTCTCGGGCCTCACGCGCGTGCGGCAGTTCCAGCAGGACGATTGCCACATCTTCCTCACGCGAAGCGCAGATCAAGGACGAAGTCGCAGTTTCTGCTGCGACTTCATCCTCGCGTACTACGAGACGTTCGGCCTGAGCGCGACGCTGAAGTTCGCGACGCGTCCCGAGGTGCGCATCGGCAACGACGAGATGTGGGATCGCGCCGAGTCGGCGCTGCGCGCCGCGCTCGAGGCGACGGGCATGTCGTACGAGCTGAAGGCGGGCGACGGCGCGTTCTACGGCCCGAAGATCGACTTCGACGTCACTGACTCGATCGGCCGCGCGTGGCAGCTCGGCACGATCCAGCTCGACTACAACGCGCCGGAGCGCTTCGACCTCACCTACGTCGGCGAGGACAACACCGCGCACCGTCCGGTGATGATCCACCGCGCGGTGAGCGGCTCGTTCGAGCGCTTCATCGCCATCCTGATCGAGCACTTCGCCGGCGCGTTCCCGGTCTGGCTCGCGCCGGAACAGGTGCGCGTGCTGCCGATCACCGACGACTACGCGAGTACGCCGGCCAGGTGCACGAAGGCGCTGCACGACGCCGGGCTCCGCGTCGCACCTCGACGCCCGCACCGAGACGCTCAAGTATCGTGTCGCCGAAGGCGCGCGGATGAAGGTGCCGTACATGCTCGTCGTCGGACAGCGCGAGGCGGAGCGGGCACGGTCGCGGTCAACGTGCGCGGGGCGGGGAAGGAGCAGAAGCCGAACTCGATTCCGCTCGACGAGTTCGTGCGCCGAGTCGTTGAGGAGAATCGGGTCGGTCGTTGGTGCTCGCGGCGCACGCGTGAGCCACTGCCCGCGAGCGTCGCCACTACTCCGTTAGAGAAATGGGAACGCGGATGGCGCGGATTTGAAAAGCAATTTCCGCGGATGGGAAGCCGGGTTACACCCGCTATGTCATCCGCGTCATCGCTTTCAAATCTGCGTCCATCCGCGTTGAGTTTTCTTGCCGTCGTAGTGGCCGGCCCTGAAAACGGAGTCCGACGCTCACTCGGCGCGGATCGCGCGTCATCGGGTCGACGGCGAGCGCCCGGCGTGCGGGCACGACGCACGCGACCAGCGCCGCGCCGACGAGTACGATCGCCCCCAGCGCGAACGAGATCGGATCGAGTCGTTGCGACGCCGTGCAGTTGCGACTCGATCAGCTTCGTTCCCCAACCGGCCGCGACGAGTCCCACGATGGCGCCGACGGCCGCGAGGCCCGTGCCTCGCACCAACACCCGCCGCACCACGTCTCCGCTCGACGCGCCGAGTGCCACGCGGATTCCGATCTCGCGCGTCTGCTGCGTCACCGTGTACGACATCACGCCGAACAAACCGACCGCCGCGAGCGCGAGGCCGAGCGCGCCGAACACGCTCATGACCATCGTCACGAACCGCGGCTCCGACACCGAGCGCGAAAGAAACGCCTCCGTGCCGTCGATCGTGACGTCGCGCATGCCGAGCTGGCGCCCGATCGCGATTGCCGGCTGGAGCACCGACGCGCCGCCGTCGACTCGCGCCATGACCGTCTTGGCCAGGCGCGCGGTATCGAGCGGAAGGTAGAGGAAGGGTGCACGCGATTCCGTGAGCGGGCCGGTCGTCAGTGCGTCGTCCACGACGCCCACGATCGTCATCCACGGTTCATCGCCCGAACCGGGCCGCCGAGGATCATCGGGTGCGGTTTCCGCGATGCGGATGCGATGCCCGATCGCCTTGCCCTGTTCCCAATGGGCGCGCGCGAATCCCGCGTTGACGATGACTTCGTGCGCGGCCGTCGTCGTGTCGCGAAAGTTGCTGCCCTCGCGGAACGCGATCCCCATCGTCGCGAAATAGCTCGTCTGCACGAAGTCGACGTCGGTGAACGACGTCGCGCTCTTCGGCGGTGCCTGCTCGCCGTCGATCTCGAAGCGGCCTACGCTCAGCCAGCGCCAGCCCGGCGCCGCGCGCGTCGTGGCGACCGACCGAACGCCTGGCAGCCGGCTCACGCGTTTCGCGAACTCGTCCAGTAGTGCCGCGCCCGAGGGCGAGGCAATCGACCCGGTGCGCGGCACCAGGTCGATCGCGTAGAGGCCGTGCGGATCGAAGCCGAGGTTCGTGCGCTGTAGGCTCACAAGGCTGCGCACGACGAGCGCCGCGCCGACGACGAGCACGGCGGACAACGCCATCTCGCTCACCACCAAGACCGAACGCAGCCGCCGATGCCCGCGCCCTGCCGACGACGAGAGCGACCCGGCCTTCAACGAATCGTGCGTCGACGATCGGGAAGACTGAACCGCGCCCAGCGCGCCGAAGATCACGCCGCTCACGATCGCAACTCCGATCACCACGCCAAGCGTCGTCAGGTCAAGATGTGCCGCTGTGAGTTCCTGGCGTGACGACGGACGCATGGCGATCATCGCGCGCAGCATCACCCATCCGAGGCCGACGCCGCCCGCGGCGCCCGCCGCGGCGAGCGCCAGACTCTCCGTGAGCAGCTGCCGGAACAGGCGGCCGCGCCCCGCGCCCAGCGCCGCACGAACCGCCATCTCGCGCTGTCGCGTCGCCGATCGGGCGAGCAGCAAGTGCGCGACGTTCACGCATGCCACGAGCAACACGAGCGCGACCGCCGCGGTGAGCAGCAGCAGCGAGGCGCGGAACTGAACGCGCTGCGCGGGCGTGGAGATGACCGTCTTGAACGCGGGCGACGTCGAAAGACTCCCCGACGTACCGTGCGCGGCCAGCTCTCGTCCGTCGACCCGCGCCGCGATCATGTCGAGCTCTCGCTGAGCGGCCTCGATCGAGACGCCCGGTTTGAGACGCCCGATGACTCGCTCGTAAGAGATGCGGGGGTCCTGGAGGTCGAACGAAAGCCACACGTCCGTCGGCTTCGCTCCCGGAGCACCCACGATCAACGACGCCGGCATGACGCCGATGATCGTGTACGTCGAGTCGCCAAGCGTGAGCACCTTGCCGAGCACGCTTTCGCTCGCGCCGAGTCGCTCGCGCCAGAACCCTTCTCCGAGCACGACGACGTGCCCGTTCCGGGCGTCGCCCTCCGTGAACATCCGCCCCCGAATCGGACGCACCCCGGCGAATTCGGCGAACGAGGGCAGGATCGTCGTCGACACGACGCTGCTCGGCTCGCCCGTTGTCGTCTTGAGATCCACGCGCCGGGTGAGTTGCGGCTCCATCGCCTCGAACGAGTGCGACGTCGCGCGCCACTCGCGGATCACCGGCGCCGACGGAATGATGCTCACGGGCACGCCCGTGTTGTTGCCGCGCGTCGGTTGCTGTTCGACGTAGACGACGCGATCGGCGTGCCGATAGGGAAGCGGATGGAGCAGTAACGTGCTCACGACGCTGAACACCGCTGTCGTCGCGCCGATTCCCAGCGCCAACGTCGCGATCGTGATCGCCGTCCACGCCTTCTGACGGCCGAGCGTGCGCAGTGCGAACGACAGGTCCTGTCGTGCGTCCGCGAGAAACTCCGTGCGTTGCATCTGGGTCTCCCGATGGTGTGCCGCGTCGAGCAGCATGGCGCGCGATTCCGTCAACGGTCCGAATCGGCGGACCGCCTCCCGGTGCGCCTCGTCGTCGGACATTCCCGCCGAGGCGAGCTGCTCGGCGCGGAGCGCGAGGTGGAGCTTGATTTCTTCCTCGACCTCGCGCTCCCACCGGTCACGCCGGCGCACCGCGAGGTCGAACGCCCGTCGAATCCCGGACCGGATCACCGGGCCGGTGCTCCGTTTTCCGCGGCGGTCGTCAGAATCGTCGTCACCGTCTCGGCGTACTTCATCCAGCTCTTTGTTTCGGTACGCAAGTGCGTTCGCCCCGCGGGGGTGATCTTGTAGTAACGCGCCCGCCGGTTGTTTTCGGTCACGCCCCACTCGGCCGCCAGCAGCCCGCGCTCCTCGAGGCGATACACCGCCTGGTACAGCGCCGAGTCGTCGACGTCGAGCGATCCGCCCGCGGCGCGCTCGAGCCACGACACGATCTCGAATCCATGCATCGGACTCCAGCTCAGCGCGCGGAGCACGAGCAGGTCGAGCGTTCCTTTCAAGACTGGCAAGCGGCTCATTGGAGAGGCTCTATGGAGAGTCTGGATAGAAGATGTGGCCGGCCCGTCGAACCGTCAAGACTCGTGCTGGTCGGCTAGACAGCCGGACGGCTGGACGGCTGAACTGTCCACGCAGCTGTCTAGCTGTCTAGCTGTCTAGCTGTCCAGCTGTTTAGCTGTCGCGCAGCTGTCTGAGCCGTCTAGCCGTCTAGCCGTCCACCCTTCACCCTCCACTGCTAACTTTCTCCTCATGTCCGATCCAACTCGAACCCCTGTCATCCTTTCCGCCGCTCGCACGCCCATCGGCAAGTTCCTCGGCGGACTCTCGACTCTGACCGCCCCCGAGCTCGGTGCTGTCGCCATTCGCGCCGCCGTTCAGCGCGCGGGCATCGAGCCCGGCGCCGTCGAAGAAGTCATCATGGGCAACGTGATCCAGGGCGGCGTCGGCCAGGCTCCGGGACGACAAGCGGCGATCAAGGCGGGAATCCCCGCCACGATTTCGTCGATGACAGTGAACAAGGTGTGTGGCTCCGGTCTCAAAGCCGTCATGCTCGCCGCGCAGGCGATCAAGGCGGGCGACCGCGAAGTCATCGTCGCCGGCGGACAGGAGTCGATGTCCAACGCGCCTTACTACGTCTACGGTATGCGCGGCGGCGTGAAGGCCGGCGATCAGACGATGGTCGACGGCATGATCAAAGACGGACTCTGGTGCGCATTCTGCGACGTCCACATGGGACGCCACGCCGAGTACACGGCGAAGAAAGCCCACATCACTCGTGAGGCGCAGGACGAATTCGCCGCGGCGTCGCATCGCAAAGCTGTCGCCGCGATCGAGGCGGGGAAGTTCAAGGACGAGATCGCGCCCGTGCAGGTGGCGAGCCGCAAAGGCACGACGACAGTCGACACCGATGAGAGCCCGCGGAAAGACACCAGCGTCGAAGCGCTCTCCAAGCTGCGGCCCGCGTTTCCGGGCAAAGACGGCTCGACGGCCGACCTCACCGTCACGGCCGGAAATGCCCCTGGCCTCAACGACGGCGGCGCGGCGGTGGTCGTGGCCTCCGAAGCGTACGCAAAGGCGCACGGCCTGCCTATTCTCGCGCGAATCGACGCCTACGCCACGGGGGCGACAGAGCCCGAAGATCTCTTCTTCGCGCCGATCCTCGCCGTGCGAAACCTCATGGCGAAAGAGAACTCCAAGATCGGCGACTTCGACCTGATCGAAGCGAACGAAGCGTTCGCGTCGCAGAGTCTTGCCGACGGAGAAGCGCTCGGCTGGGATTGGAACCGCGTCAACGTCAACGGCGGCGCCATCGCGCTCGGTCACCCCATCGGCGCGAGCGGGGCACGGGTTCTCACGACACTACTCTTTGCGCTGAAGGACCGTGGACTCCGCCGCGGTTTGGCCACACTTTGTCTGGGTGGGGGCGATGCCGTCGCTCTCAGTGTCACGCGCCCGATATAGCTGGACAGCTCGACGGCTGGACAGCTAGACAGCCGTCAAGCCGTCAAGCCGTCAAGCCGTCAAGCCGTCAAGCCGTCAAGCCGTCAAGCCGTCAACCGTCCCGTCTCCCGTCTACCCGTCCACCCGAATGACCAGCACCACCACCGCAGTCCTCCACCCGTCGCGCACCACAGTCATCGGCGTCTTCGGCTTCGCGCTTGCGGTCGCCGCGGCCTCGCAGATCGCGATCCCACTTCCGTGGACTCCGGTTCCGATCACGTTGCAGCCGATGCTCGTTGTGCTCGCCGGCATGTGGCTCGGTCCCGCGGCGGGAGCGGCGAGCATGGCGCTCTACCTCGCCGCTGGTGCGGCTGGCCTTCCGGTGTTCACGCCGATCGGCGCGCCGGGCATCGCGCGCTTCTTCGGCCCCACCGGCGGCTACCTCCTCGCGTATCCCGCGGCGGCCTGGGTGGCCGGCGCGCTCAATAGACGCGCGTCGACGCTCCTCGCTCGTTCGCTCGCCGCGATCGCGGGCATGGTCGTGATCTTCTTCGGCGGACTCGCCCAACTCACGCTGCTCACGGGCAGCGTCACGCGCGCCGTGCAACTCGGCATCACGCCGTTCGCCGCGCTCGATTTGGTCAAGGCGTTCTTCGCCGCCGTCATCAGCGGATCTCGAGTCGTTCGTCGAGGCGTCTGATCGCGCGCGATTTCATCCACGACGCGTCGGGAAGGATTCGTCCTTTCTGGCGCGTCGTCGCATTTGCGGGGATCACGCTCGGTTCGTACGTCGTCGTCGGAGCGACCTTAGGCTTGCTGCTCTCGACCGGGATCCCGCTTGCCGGCGGCGGCGCGTTGGCCTCCGACGTGTGGGCCACGTGTCTCGCACTCCTCGTCGGCACGGGCCTCTCACTGTCGTGGCTCGAGCGGAACCCGTCCACCGGTCCACCGGTCCACCGGTCCACCCGTCGCTGGAGCGACGTCTGGCTCGACCGTCACGCCGCGCGTCCGAGCGCGATCGGGCTCGGCTTCACGCTCGGCGCGTTGGGCATCGGTGTGCCGACGGCGACGCTGGCCGCGGTTCATTGGCTCGCCCGAACCCCCGGCGACCCGACGTCCTGGTTGGGCGGCGCGCTTCGCGTGTCCTTCGTGCTCGCGCCGGCGGCTCTGGCCGAAGAGCTACTGGCGCGTGGGTACATCCTGTCGGTGCTGGCCAAATGGTGGGGCTGGCCGTGGGCGATCGCGGCCACGAGCCTGGCGTTCGGCGCGATTCACATGTTCAACCCGGGCGCTACGGTCGAGTCGATCGCCCTCGTTTCGATCGCCGGCGTCTTTCTGAGCGCCATCCTGTTCGCGACGCGCAGCCTGTACGCCGCCTGGGCCGCGCACTTCGCGTGGAACTGGACGATGGCGGTCGTCTTTCACGTATCCGTAAGCGGTCTGCCGCTCGAGTCTCCCCACTACCGTTATGTTGATGCGGGGCCCGATTGGGCGACTGGTGGGTCGTGGGGCCCCGAGGCCGGTCTGCCCGCCGCGGTGACCATGATCGCAGGCAGCGTGTGGCTCTTTTCGCGCCGCGGTCGAACGAGTAGTTCAACTGGAGATACATGATGGCCGAACGTGTCGCCGTGATCGGCGCGGGACAGATGGGGAACGGCATCGCGCACGTGTTCGCGCAGCACGGATTTCCCGTGACGATGATCGACGTGTCGGACGACGCGCTCAAGCGCGGGCGCGACACGATCGCGTCGAATCTCGATCGGCAGATCAAGAAGGGCACGCTCGACGCCGCCGACAAGGACGCGATCGCTCGGCCGAATCACCACGGCGCGCGGGCTCGCCGCAGTCGCCGGCGCGTCGCTCGTCGTCGAAGCCGCCACCGAAAACCGCGACCTCAAGTTCAGGATCTTTGCCGAGCTCGAACCGCTGGCCGACACGGGCGCGATTCTCGCCTCGAACACGAGCTCGATCTCGATCACGCGAGATCGCCAGCCGAACGAAGCGCCCCGAGCACGTGATCGGCATGCACTTCATGAATCCCGTGCCGGTGATGCAGCTCGTCGAGGTGATTCGCGGCCTCGCGACGTCCGATGCAACCGACGACAGCGCGTGCTCGAGACCACCAAGACGCTCGGCAAGACGCCGGTCGAAGTGCAGGACTATCCCGGCTTCGTCGCGAACCGCATCCTCATGCCGATGATCAACGAGGCGGTGTTCTGCGTCATGGAAGGCGTGGCTACGCCCGAAGCGATCGACACCGTGATGAAGCTCGGCATGAATCATCCGATGGGCCCGCTCGCACTCGCCGACCTCATCGGCCTCGACACCTGCCTCGCGATCCTCGAGGTGCTGCACACGGGCCTCGGCGATCCGAAGTACCGTGCCTGCCCGCTGCTGCGGAAATACGTCGCGGCCGGTTGGCTTCGGCCGCAAGACCGAAGCGGGGCTTCTATGCCTACTGACGTCCGCGGAGTTTCGCTGCGGTCACCGCTCGCCGTCTCCGCATCTCCTTAGATGACTTGGGCTCTGACGCCGCTCAGCGCGGATCAACGCGGAGATCCAGGCGGCTCGCGCGTGAGTTCGCGACAGCAGGAGATCGCCCCGTACGCGGCCGAGTGGGATCGCGACATCGTACTTCGAGCCGTCGCTCGTCACGAAGCTCGGCGAGCTCGGGTTTCTCGGGATGCTGATCCCCGAGGAGTACGATGGGCTCGGCCTCGACACGCTGACGTACCTCCTCGTGCTCGAGGAGATCGCGGTCGCCGACGCGTCGGCGGCGGTGCATGCTCAGCGTGCACAACTCGCTGCCCACGCAGATGATCCTGCGACTACGGCAACGCGACGCAGCGCGAGCGGTTCTTCGAGCCGATGGCGCGCGGCGAGCTGCTCGGCGCGTTTGCGCTGTCGGAGCCCGACGGCGGGTCGGACGCCGTCGTCGCTCCGCGCGCAGGCGGTGCGCGACGGCGACGACGTGGATCCTCAACGGCACGAAAGCGTGGGTGACGCAGCGGCACGAAAGGCGGACGTGATCCTCGCCATGGCGCGCACCGATACGCCCGGACGATGCGCCGCGGCGCGCACGGGCATCTCGGCACGTTCATCATCACGCCCGATCTGCCCGGCTTCAGCGTCGGCAAGAAAGAAGACAAGATGGGGCTGCGCGCGTCGCCGACGGTCCAGCTCGTTTTCGACAACATGCGCGTGCCGGCCGATCGCCTGCTCGGCGAAGCAGGGCAGGGCTTCGTCTACGCGATGCAGTCGCTCGAGCACGGCCGTCTGGGGATCGCGGCGCAGGCGGTCGGCATCGCCGAGGCGGCGCTCGACACTGCGCGTCGCCTACGCCGGCGAGCGCCGGCAGTTCGGGAAGCCATCAAGGAGTTCGAGGCGATCCAGTTCAAGCTCGCCGACATGGCGACGCGCGTCGCACGCAGGCGCGCGCGCTGCTGCACTGCCGCGCGGCGGCCAAGGATCGCGGCGAGCACGATCGACGCAGTTCAGCTCGATGGCCAAGCTGTCCGCCAGCGAGCGGCGATGTGGGTCACGACGCAGGCGATTCAGATCTTCGGCGGGTACGGCTACGTGAACGGATTATCCAGTCGAACGCCTGTTCCGCGACGCCAAGGTCACCGAGATTTACGAAGGCACCTCGGAGATCCAGCGCATCGTGATCGCGCGAGAGCTGTACTCGCATCGGTAACTCACCTCCACCGTTTTCTTCCCGCCGAAACATTCATGAAGCTCTTCGATACAATGCCGACCCTCGGCCACGAGCAGGTCGTGCTGCTGCTACGACAAGTCCACCGGCTACCGCGGCATCATCGCGATCCACGACACCACCGCTCGGCCCCGCGCTCGGCGGCATGCCGCTTCTGGAACTACGCCACCGACGAGGAGGCGGTCGTCGACGCGCTGCGCCTCTCGCGCGGCATGACGTACAAGAACGCCGTCGCCGGACTCAACCTCGGCGGCGGCAAGTCGGTGATCATCGGCGACAACCAGCACGACCGAATCGCGAGATGATCTTCCGCGCGCACGGCCGCTTCGTCGAAATCGCTCGGCGGCCGCTACGTCACCGCCGAGGACGTCGGCACCGGCACCGCCGACATGGACTACGTGCACATGGAGACCGAGTACGTCGCCGGTCTCGCCAACCGCTCCGGCGATCCGTCGCCGGTCACCGCGCACGGCGTGTTCCGCTCGATCGAGGCGTCGGCGAAGTGGCGCTGGGGCTCGGACGACGCTCTCCGGCAAGACGATCGCGGTGCAGGGCTGCGGCCACGTCGGCAACTATCTGGCGAAGGAACTCCACGCGGCCGGCGCCAAGCTGATCGTCACCGACATCGACGCGGAGACGCGTGAAGCGCGTCGCCGTGAAGGAGTTCGGCGCAAGACGGTCGGACTCGACGAGATCTATTGCGCCGAAGGCCGACATCTTCGCGCCGTGCGCGCTCGGCGCGATCATCAACGACGACACGATTCCGCAGCTCAAGGTCGAGATCGTCGCCGGCGCGGCGAACAACCAGTTGCTCGAGGAGCGGCACGGCGACGCGCTCGAAGCGCGCGGGATCACTCTACGCGCCCGACTACGTGGCCAACGCGGGCGGCGTGATCAACGTCTACAGCGAGCTCGCCGGCTGGACGCGGCGCGCTCGTTCCGCAAGGCCGACGAGATCTACGACACGATCCTCGGCGTGTTCGCGATCGCGAAGACCGAGAAGATTCCGACGTACGAGGCCGCGGACCGTCTCGCCGAGCAGCGTATTCCGCGGTCGTTCGCATGGTACGGACGTGGCCGCAGTGGCCGAACAAATGAGCGCCGGTCGGCTGGACAGCTCGACAGCCGGACAGCTGCCGTCAAGCTGTCTAGCCGTCAAGCCGTCAAGCGCCCTACCGTTAACCTCTCTCGACAAGGCGTTGAGTGCCTGAGCGCATTCCGATCGCGTCCGACCACGCCGGCTTCGAGCTGAAGGAGGCCCTCGAGCATCGCCTCGCCGACCTCGGCTTCGAGGTCGACGACCTCGGCGTCGACAGCGCCGAGTCAACGGACTATCCGGACTACGCGCATCCGCTCGCGCGGCGAGTGTCGGACGGAGAAGCCGAACGCGGCGTTCTGCTCTGCGGCACCGGACTCGGCATGAGCTACGCGGCCAATCGGCATCCGGGCGTTCGCGCGGCGGTCGCGTGGACTCCCGAGATCGCCAAGCTCGCGCGGCAGCACAACGATGCGAACGTGCTCGTGCTCCCCGCGCGGTTCTTGAGCGACGAGCAGGGCGCGGCGATTCTCAAGGCGTGGCTCGAGACGCCGTTCGAGGGCGGACGCCACGCGCGGCGCAGTCGAGAAGATCGAGCGCGCCGGCGGCGACAACGAGGCGCGAAACCCGTGACGCGGCGGGCGAAGCAGCCGACAATTCCGACTCCGATTCTTCAATGAACGACTGGATCAAGCACCGACTTTCGTCGCCGGCGCGGCGCTGCGCGAGACGGATCCCGAGATCGCCGCGCTCATCGAAGACGAGACGCGCGCCAGCGCGACGGGCTCGAGCTCATCGCGAGCGAGAACTTCGTCTCGCCGGCCGTGCTCGAGGCGATGGGGTCGTCGCTCACCAACAAGTACGCCGAGGGACTGCCGGGCAAGCGCTACTACGGCGGCTGCGAGGTCGTCGACCAGGTCGAGCAGCTCGCGATCGATCGCGCGAAGCAGCTCTTCGGCGCCGAGCACGCGAACGTGCAGCCGCACTCCGGCGCGCAGGCGAACTTCGCCGCGATGTCCACGTTCCTGAAGCCGGGCGACACGGTCCTCGGCATGGATCTGTCGCACGGCGGCCATCTGACGCACGGCTCGCCGGTGAACTTCTCCGGGCATGCTGTATCACGCGGTGTCGTACGGCGTCACGGACGACGGGCTGATCGACTACGACGATCTGCGCCGCAAGGCGCTCGAGCATCGCGCCGAAGATGATGATCGCCGGCTACAGCGCGTATTCGCGCGTGATCGACTTCGCGGCGTTCGCCGAGATCGCGCGCGAGGTCGGCGCGATCCTCATGGTGGACATGGCGCACTTCGCCGGGCTCGTCGCCACCGGCGTGTATCCGTCGCCGATGCCGCACGCGGACGTCGTCACGACGACGACGCACAAGACGCTGCGCGGCCCGCGCGGCGGCCTGATCCTCTGCAAGGCGGAGCACGCGAAGGCGATCGACAAGGCCGTCTTTCCCGGCAGCGCAGGGCGGCCCGCTCGAGCACGTGATCGCCGCCAAGGCGGTGTGCGTTCAAGGAAGCGCTCGAGCCGTCGTTCAAGAGCTACGCGCGCGCGTCATCGAGAACGCGCGCGCTCTCGCCGCGGCGCTTGCGTCGCGCGGCTTCCAGATCGTGTCGCGGCGGCACCGACAACCACCTGATGCTCGTCGATCTTCGCGCCGACGGACTCACCGGCAAGGTCGCGGAGACGGCGCTCGACGACGCGGCGATCACGGTCAACAAGAACACGGTGCCGAAAGAGACGCAGTCGCCGTTCGTGACGAGCGGAATTCGCATCGGCACGCCGGCGGTGACGACGCGCGGGATGGGAGAGCGGAGATGGCGCGAATCGCCGAGCTGATCGATCGGGTGTTGGTAGCACCTGAAGACAAGGAGGTCGCGGCATCCGTTAAGGAGGATGTGCACGCGTTGACGAGGGAGTTTCCGTTGTACGCGTAGACTCGAAGGTCGAGAACGTCCAAACTCCGAGACTTCCATACGCCGAAACGGCCGAACATCGAGACTTCCGTACATCGAGACTGCCAACCTCCGAAAAACTGCCAGTACGAAAACCAAGAACGGCGTCAATCGCGATAGTCTGACTCGCTCTTGACGCCGTTCTCGGTTTCGGTCTGTCGGCCGTTTCGGCCTTATGGCGGTTTCGCGTCTTCGGCGGTTTCGGCCTACGGACGTTTCGGAGTTCGGCCGTTCTCGCCTTTCGACCCTAACGCGCTCCCGCCACCGCCACCATCGGCCGCGTAACTCCGTTCCCGTTGGTCACTGGCTTCCCGTTAGCCACCGGCTTCCCGCTGGTCAGTGGTTTCCCGTCGGTCACTGGCTTCCCGTCGGTCACTGGCTTCCCGTCGGTCACTGGCTTCCCGTTGGAAAGCCGCTTCACGACGGACGTCACGCACTGCGCCGCCAGATCTCTCGTCGTGTACGCGACACAGATCGAGATCGGTTCGCTTCCAATGCCAATCTTCCGGGCTCGTCGCGTGCGCCTGGAGCACATGCTCGAAGGCCGGCATCGCGAGCTCGGACTCTGTCGACGGACTCGCGTCGGCGAGCTGTCCGCTCCATTCGATCACGAGCAGTTGTCCGTCGGCGATCGAGTTCGAGCGTCCGCGGATCCACGAGAAGCTCAAGCCGACCGGTCCGAGCTGGACGGTGTAGCGATCCGGCGTGCGTCGCATCTCGGGAGCGAGGCCGGGCGGAAGCGTGCCCGGCGTCTGACACAAGCGCAGCACCGCGTTCGACAGCGAGTCGAGCTCTCGATTTATCAGCGCGAGCGCCCGCTGAGACGCAAGGAACGCCGTGCGCGCTTTCGCGCGCTTGTCGTCGTCGGCCGCGCGAGCGGCGACGGCGGCGTCCGTTTGGCGCCTCGACGCGCCGCCCGCGGCCACGACGGCCGTGACGATCGCGTCCACCACGGCGCTGCTCGCCGGCGCGCCCGAGGCGCGGACGACGGTTCCCTTGAGCCAGCCGGGAATCGGAGCGTTGTCGAGCGGAACGACGATCACGTCCTTCCGCTTGAGCTTTCCGATCCGCGTTTTGAGCGCGGCGGAGTCGTGAGCGGTTGCTCCGGTTCCCCAGAGCCGCTGGAACAGGACGACGACGACGCGCGACTCCTTCTCGATAACCTTCTTCGCGGCGGCCAGCGTCACGGCGGTCTGAGGCTTCTCACCGTTCCGCGGGGTCGCGTAAACCGTCTTGCCGACACGGTGCTGCAGCCGTCTGGAGAGCTCGCCAACTCCAAGTGCGTCGAACTCGGTGGCGCTGATCGCGGCGTCGTACTTGAAGGCGCGCTTCATTCTCGGGGGGCAACGAGGATGCTGCAGGAACCGCCAGAATTGGATAATCTACCAATTATCCCGTCACGGTGCTCGAAGCCGGTTAAAACCTGGCTCCTGGGAGTTGTGGAAGGGCGCCTCCCGCGCCATTTTTGGGCGTGACCCAGCGTCTCAACCCCGTATCACTGAGCAAGTTGGCTCCTACCATGAGCTTCCGGGATGCCTGAGCTGGCCTTCCGGGAGGGCATCATGGATCGCATCCGGCTCCGGGAGCCGCGTTTCGACGAGCGCGCCTACGTCTTCGTCCTGGCCGCCCTGGAATACTGCCAGCAGCGCCTGGACGAACGCCGCCACATCACCGGCCGAGAGCTCGCCCTGTCCTGCCGCGATCTGGCGCTCGAACGCTTCGGCGTCATGTCCCGGCTGGTGCTCGAGCATTGGGGTCTCCACACCAGCGCCGACATCGGCGACGTCGTGTTCACGCTGGTCGACCTCGAGCTCCTCATGAGCCAACCGACCGATAATCGCGAAGAATTCATCGGCGTCTTCGATTTCGACCAGGCGTTCGAGCGCGAGTATCCGTGGTGCGGGGCGCTCTCGGTCTGAGCTAGACCGAACCGCCCCGCCGTTCCCACTCAACGCACCGTGCGCGCTCTGGTCCGAGTGGTCACGAGTGCGGAATCCGCGGCTCTCGATTCCTCCACGATCAACGCCGGTGTGCCCTCGCGCGCGCTCATGCAGCGCGCCGGCGCCGCCGCTGCCGCCGAGATCAGCCTCCGATACATGAATCGGCTCGACGCCGGCGTCCTGATCTTCGCCGGCCCGGGCAACAACGGCGGCGACGCGTGGGTCATCGCGCGCGCGCTCCACTCGGCCGGAGCGCCCGTCCGCATCGTCGAACCGGTCGCCGCCGCTTCCCCCGACGCACGTGCCGAACGCGCGCTCACCGTCGACCAACTCGGCCAGAGCGCGATCGTCGCGCTGGATCAGGCGGGCGCCGGCGGCGAATCGGTCGTCGTCGACGGCTTGCTCGGCACCGGATCGACCGGCGCGCCGCGCGGCGAGATCGCGCGGGCGGTCGGTGCGTGCGAATCGGCGCGCCGGCGCGGCGCGATCGTCGTGGCGGTGGACGTCCCGAGCGGCATGGACGCGTCGACAGGGGAAACGCCTGGGGACGTCGCCCACGCCGACCTCACGCTCACGTTCGGCTCGGTCAAGCGCGGCCATCTCATAGCCCGGGATACGTGCGGAACGGTCGTCGTGCTCGACATCGGACTCACGGAGTCGGGCGACTCATCGCTGCCGCGCTTGATCGACGAAGCGTGGGTCGCCGCTCAGCTTCCGCCCATCGCGTGGGACGCGCACAAGGGAACGCGAAAGAAGCTCGCGATCGTCGGCGGCGCGCGTGGAATGGCGGGGGCGAGCGTGCTTGCCGCGCGATCCGCGCTGCGAAGCGGCGTCGGAATGGTGAAGCTCGTCGTCGCCAACGAGAGCGTGCAGCCGGTGCAGGAGTCGGAGCCGCAGGCGCTCTGTGCCGCGTGGCCGGCCGACGACGAAGCGCTTCGACGCGACGTCCTCTCGTGGGCCGACGCGATCGTCATCGGCCCCGGCCTCGGACTCGGCCCAGAGAGCGAAGCGCTGCTGAACCGAGTGCTCGCCGCCTGGAAAGGCCCGACGCTCATCGACGCCGACGCGATAACGCTTCTCGCCAAGCACCGCGACGCGCTCCCCGAAATCTTCGGCGCGCGACCCACGCTCGTGACGCCTCACGTGTTCGAGTTCGCTCGCCTCGCCGGCGTGGAGCCGGCTTCAGTACTCGAGCATCGATTCGAAATCGGCGCTGAGTTGGCGAAACGAACCGGCGTGACGGTTCTCCTCAAAGGCGTTCCGACTGTCGTCACCAACCCCAACGGCGACCGCCTCGTGAGCGCCGCCGGAACTCCCATCCTTGCCACCGGCGGCAGCGGCGACGTCTTGAGCGGCATCGCCGGAACACTGCTCGCGCAAATCGGCGACCCCTTCCGGGCCGGCGCCGCCGCAGCCTGGGTCCACGGCCGCGCCGCCGAGCGTGCGACCGCCACAGGCGACGGCACCGTTCGCGGCCTTTCGCTCGACGACGTCGTCCGCGAGCTGCGCTCGAGCTGGTCGTTCGATACGCGGCCGTCTCGCTATCCGGTTCTCACCGAACTTTCGCTCTCGCAGCTGGGCCGTCCAGCTGTCCAGCCGTCGAGCCGTCCAGCGTCTCGCTCATGAGCCTCGCCCCCGGCGCCGAATTCGACGCCATTCGCTCGATTCTTCGCCGCCTCGGTCCGCGCGCGAAAGACATCGGCGACGACGCGGCCGTTCTCGCCGTCCCGCGCGGCGACTCGCTCGTCGCCAGCGTCGACAGCGTCGTCGAGGGGAAACACTTCGGTCCCGGGTGGTTCACGCCGCGCGAGATCGCTCGCCGAGCGGTCGTCGCCGCGCTCAGCGACCTCGCCGCGATGGCCGCTCGCCCGCTGGGCGTCCTCGTGGCGATGGTGATCCCCGACGCGTGGCGCGCCGAGCTCGATTCGCTCACCGACGGCATCGCCGACGCCGTGTCCGGCGCGAACACTTACGTACTCGGCGGCAACCTGAGCGACGGCTCCGAGCTCTCGATCACCACGACAGTTCTCGGCTCCGCGTTCGCGCCGCTCGCTCGCAGTACCGCGCGGATCGGCGATCGCGTGTATGTGACGGGCCGACTCGGCGCGCCGCGCGCCGCACTGGAGCGACTGTCGCGCGGCGAATCTCCCGGTCTCTTCCGCGAGCGTTTCGCCAATCCGGCGGCGAGGCTCGACGAGGCGCCGTGGCTCGCCGACCGGGGGGCGACCGCGGCCATCGATATATCCGACGGCCTGATCGCCGATCTTGCGCAGTTGAGCGCGGCGAGCGGCGTCCGCATCTCGATCGACTCCGCGCGCGTCCCTTGTGTGCCGGACGTGAGCGTCGAGACAGCGCTATCGAGCGGGGAAGAGTACGAGCTGATCGTAACGACCCCGAAACAGTTCGACGCCGCCGAGTTCGCGCGCCGGTTCTCGTTGGACCTCACGGAGATCGGCCGCGTCGTGCCTGGCCCCGCCGGCGTCGATGTGGAAGGCGCGCGCGTTGCCGCCGTGTCGGGGCACGACCACTTTTCCAATTGATGCGAAGTCTATTCGTCGGCCTCATCGCGCTGTTGATGACAGCCCTGCTCGGCCCAGTCGTCATCATCGCCGGACTCTTTCGCGTAGCGCAGGGCCCGCGGTCGATCTACTCGCGCTGTGTCCGCCTCTGGGCCCGCACGGTCAATTGGTCGGCGGGGGTACGCGTGCGCGTCCACGGCGAGCGCATGCCCGCCGGCCAGGGCGCGGTCTACGTCGCCAACCACGTGAGCTGGTTCGACATCTTCGCGCTCGCCGCCGAAGTGCCATGGTGCAGCTTCATCGCGAAGTCGGAGCTGCGAAAGATCCCTCTCTTCGGCTTCGCGGCGCAGGTGGTGGGGATCGTCTTCATCGATCGCGACAACCTGAAGTCGGCGTTCGAGTCGTACGAGCAGGCGGCCGGCGCGGTGCAGGGCGGCCGTTCGATCATCGTCTGTCCGGAAGGGACGCGCGGATTCGACTATCATCTGCGTCCCTTCAAGAAAGGCCCCTTTGTCTTCGCGATCGCGTCCCAGGCGCCCGTCATCCCGGCGATCGTCTACGGCGCCCGCGAGGTCATGCCGAAGGGTTCGTTCAACATTCGCTCCGGCGTCGTCGATCTTCACTTCCTGGACCCCATCCCCACCGCGGGTCTCGACTACGAGTCCCGAAGCGAGCTGACGACCACGGTCTGGTCGGTGATGGCCGACGCCCTCCATCGTCTATACGGCGTCACCTCCAGCGAGCGCGCGATCGCCGCGGCTGGAGAGAGACAGGAGTAAAATCCCCGCACCCCGCCCCCGCACTCGTCCCGTCCCCGCACGCCGCCCCGCACTCGTCCCAGTTCTCCGCACGCCGCCCCCGCACTCCGCACTCTTAGATAGATGATCACAATCACCGAAATCAACGCCCGCGAAATCCTCGACAGCCGCGGCAACCCCACCCTCGAGGCCGACGTCATCTGCTCGAACGGCATGATGGCCCGCGCCGCCGTCCCGAGCGGCGCGAGCACCGGCGAACACGAGGCGGTCGAGCTGCGCGACGGCGACGCGAATCGCTACGGCGGCAAGGGCGTGCTGAACGCCGTGCAGAACGTCGACGAGACGATCGCTCCGGCTCTCATCGGCCAGGCTGTCACCGATCAACTGGCGATCGACGGCGCGATGATCGAGCTCGATGGCACGTCCAACAAGTCGAACCTCGGCGCCAACGCGATGCTCGCCGTGTCGCTCGCCTGCGCTCGCGCCGGCGCGATGTCCACTGGCCAGCCGCTCTATCGCTACCTGGGCGGCCCGCTCGCGCGCGTGATGCCGGTGCCGATGATGAACATCCTCAACGGCGGCGCGCACGCGACGAACAGCGTCGACTTTCAGGAATTCATGATCGTGCCGGTCGGCGCCGAGTCGTTCGCCGAAGCGCTGCGGATGGGCGCGGAGGTCTTTCACTCGCTCAAGAAGGTGCTCGTGCGACGGAAGCTGGCGACGGGCGTCGGCGACGAAGGCGGCTTCGCGCCGGATCTGCGCGACGACGAGGAAGCGCTCAAGGTGATCCTCGAAGCGATTGAGGAGCGGGCTATACGGCAGGGAAAGAGATCGCGCTCGCGCTCGACGTGGCGGCGAGCGAGTTGTACAGCGACGGCGTCTACACGTTCAAGAAGTCGAGCGGCGCGAAGAAGGACGCGATGGGGATGGTCGAGCTCTACCAGAGCTGGCTCGACGAGTATCCGATCGTCTCGATCGAAGACGGCCTCGCCGAAGACGACTGGGACGGTTGGACGAAGCTCACGTCCGCGCTCGGCGACCGCTGCCAGTTGGTGGGCGACGACATCTTCGTCACCAACACCGAGCGTCTCGCGCGCGGCATCGAGAGCGGCGTGGCGAACGCGATTCTCATCAAGGTGAACCAGATCGGCACGCTGAGCGAGACGCTCGAAGCGATCGAGATGGCGCGCGCCGCCGGCTATCTCTCGATCATCTCGCACCGTTCCGGCGAGACCGAGGACACGTTCATCGCCGACCTCGCGGTGGCGACGGGCACGGGCCAGATCAAGACCGGCTCGGCCAGCCGCACGGATCGGGTCGCGAAGTACAACCAACTGCTGCGCATCGAGGAGGAGCTCGGCCCGTCGGCCGAGTTCCCCGGCGGCGCGCTGTACGGGTTGTAGGAATGGCGTCGGCGGTGCCGCCCGTCGTGAAGCGACTCGGCGTCGCCGCGCTCCTTATTGTGGGCGCGTGGTTCGCCGTGGAGGGAGGGGAATTCAGCACGCTCGACCTGTTCCGCCAGCGCACCGAGCAAGCGAAGATCACGAAGTCGATCGACTCGCTGCAACAGGTTGTGGATTCCTTGAAACAGTACGCCGACAAAGTGCAGCGCGACCCCGCGACGCAGGAGCGAATCGCCCGCGAGGTTTTCGGCATGGTCCGGGGCAACAAGGAGTTGCTCTACCGCTTCACCACGCCCGCGGACAGCGCGGCGAGAAAGCCCTAAACCCGCCAGCACTCGACACTTCCAACCTCCGAAACCGCCCACCGGCGGTTTTCGGCTTTTGGCCCCTTCGGAGTTCGGCAGTCTCGGAGTTCGGCAGTCTCGCCTTTCGGCCCCTTCGGCGTTCGGCAGTCTCGCTTTTCGGACTCCGTGGGCTCCCTCGCTTGACGATCGATTGACGCTCCCGCGTTTATCGTGCCCCCCGAGTTGCCTGCGTGCCCAAACCAATCAGGCACGCGCTCGCCGCCAGCGAGCAGAAAAGCGCACTCACGCAGCACCCGGCGGTGTTCCGCGAGCGGCGGACCCGCCGAGAGTCCGGAGAGAAAACCGGCGAAAAGTCGAGAGTGCAATGAGGACCATGAACGAGGGGAGATCCGACTCTGATGCCTGACGGCATGATCGTGTCCCGCACGGGACGGCAGAGAACGCGGTCGCGAAAACCGCGGCGGTCCGAATCGTTCGTAAGGGGTCCCCGCACCTCGCAAGCTCCCCATCCGGCTTTCGGCCGCGATGACACTTCCGTCATCTCGGCACCGACGAACGCCGTTGGCGTAGGCGTGCCTCGGCGGTTGACGCACGGCCGGACTGGTGATGGATGCGTCTCTTCGACGGATCCTGTCGGATCGAGTACGTCGAAGGAACCCCACTGTCAGTGGAGAGTCGAACAATGAAGGTGCAACAAGGAAGGGCCCTGCAAGCGTTTCGCCGAGTTCAGGCGTGGTTCGTCGAGCACCCCGATGTGCTCGCGAACAGCGGCTCGAGTAAGGATGCGCTTGCGAAGCAGTTGGATGCACTGACGCAGGTCGTGGACGCCATGACGGCAGGCGCCACGGAGCAGACGACGCAGAAAAGCCAGGCCACGCTCGCGGCAAAGGACGAGACGATGCTGCGCGCGGACGTTCGATCGCTGCATTTGAAATCGATCGTCAACCTGGCCACAGCGACTCCGTGGCAAAGTTCCGGGGATGGGGGTGTTCAAGATGCCGTCCACCGGGATGCAGATCCGAGAACCTCTGTGCACGCCGCGCAGGCAGTACGCACGACTGCCGGCGTCTACAAGGATGTGTTCGTGGAACACGGATTGCCGGCCGATTTCCTCGACCAGCTCGATGCGGCCACCACGGCGCTGAAGGAGAGCGTCGACGCGCGGGGCATCGCGCGGAGCCGTGTCATCGGTGCATCGACGACTCTGGTGAGTGAACGCTCGCTGGGGCGGCAGATCGTGATGATGATCGACGCATCACTCGCGCACGTACTGAAGTCCGACTCGGCGATGCTGGCGTCATGGCGCCAGGCAAAGCGGGTCACGCTGAAAGGCGCGACGTCACGAGACGTTCTGCCGGTGTTACCGGCGGCGCAGATTGCAGCACGCGTCGCGCAGGTCGCTTCACCGCTTGCGCAAGTCGCTTCACCGCTCGCGCAAGTCGTATCACCGATCGCGCCAATCGTTTCACCGATTGCGCAAATCGGGTCACCGATTGCGCCGGTCGCAACACCGTCGGCGAGCAATGCATCACCGCTCGGTGCGAGCGAAGTTCCAGCGAGCACCACGACGGACGCCAAGGCCGCGTAGTCGGGCACGGGACAGTCTCGGCAGCAGTCGCCGTGGCTGGCAGTAGTGAACGGGCTCGCCTTCGGGCGAGCCCGTTTCACTAGCGGTGGTGGACGGGAAGCTTCCAGATGGTGAACGGCTCGCGCGCGGTGCCGTTCGACGCACGTCAAAGCGGGGAACGCAGCGCGCACACCGGCGACGATGCTCGTCGACGATGGTGAACGGTGTGCACGCTGTAGCGAATGGTGCGCGTCGAGGTGGTGAACGGAGCGCGCACTGCAGCGAAAAGTGCGCCTCGTCGGTGGTGAACGAAGCGCACACCGCGGCGAAAGGTGCGTGTCGACGGTGGTGAACGGAGCCCGCGACAGGAGCGAATCGCGCGCGTCACGCGCGCGTGGACGGTTCGCCGCACGTCCCGCGCGCCGCCCTATCGCCGGCTGTCCATGCGCGGTGAGCTGTTTGCCGGGCCATTCGCTATACCGCTGCGGTGAGCCGATTACCGCGACGGTCTTCGCTCGTCGTTGTGACGTAGTGTTCCGAGCCCGCGGGCGACCGGGTGTTAGAATTCATGAAGCCCCCCCGCCAAGAAACGTCCGCCCAAAACCCGACCCCGCCATGGACGAGAAACAGCTACAGAAGCTGGTCCGACAGAACGCCGCGAAGGCCGCGAAGCTCAGCAAGGCTCGCGACGGCCGCCAGTTCGACAAGACGCTCCCGCCCGCCCCTCAGGACGCGGACGCGGACATCGAGCGCACGAGGTTCTTCAAGGAAATGAAGAAGCGCGAGTTCTAGGCGTCGGGTCCGGGTGGGCGGAGTTTCAAACTTGACACTCCTCGAGCTAACCTTAGTTTTCCAGTACTGCCGCGGGGTGGAGCAGCCTGGTAGCTCGTCGGGCTCATAACCCGAAGGTCGCGGGTTCAAATCCCGCCCCCGCTACTGATCGGCCGGTCCCAACGGACCGGCCGATTTTGTTATGGAGTCGTTGTTGTTCGGAGAGTTGAGGGGCAGGGTAGCTCAGGTGGTTAGAGCACGGCACTCATAATGCCGGGGTCGTGGGTTCGAGTCCCACCCCTGCTATGGTCGAAGTCGCGCGAGCCAAGCGGTTTGCGCGACTTCTCGTTTCCGGCCGCGCCCTCCGTGGTACACGGAATGGTACACGGCCCAATGAGGGATTGCGGGCTGACTTTCCGTCGCGCGTCTCAGTCGGAGTTGAGAAATCTTTGTAGGAGATTTCCTCGTGTTCGGTGGCCACTTCAGCCCCCTCGGCGCCGAGCTCGCGCGGATCTCCGCATGGCGCTAAGCTCTCTCCGCGTGAAACCCACCATGTCCACATCCATCAACCCAATCGTTCGCCGATTCGCCTTCGTCGCCACGATGGCGGGCGTGGCGAGTTCCCTCGTTCTTGGCCAGACACAAACGCAGCTCGCGTTGCACGCCGATCGGGGCCGGGACACGATCAGCCGCCACATCTACGGCCAATTCGCCGAACACCTTGGACGGCTGATCTACGACGGCGTCTGGTCGCGGCCGACGGGTAAGGGTCGGTGGAAGATGCGCGAGGACGTCGTGCAGGCACTGAAAGCGATCCAGGTGCCGAACATCCGTTGGCCCGGAGGCTGCTTTGCCGACACCTATCATTGGCGCGACGGCGTCGGGCCGATGGAAGAGAGGCCAAGCATCGTCAACACGAATTGGGGCGGCGTGACGGAGGACAATGGCGTGGGGACGCACGAATATCTCGCGCTCGTGAAGGCTCTTGGCGCCGAACCCTACATCGTCGGGAACGTCGGAAGCGGCACCGTACAGGAGATGCACGACTGGTGGGAGTACGTGAATCATCCCGGCTCGAGCCCGATGGCCGATCTGCGCCGAAAAAATGGTCAGGACGCGCCGTTCAACGTTCGTTTCTGGGGACTTGGCAACGAGGCGTGGGGATGCGGCGGCAACATGCGGCCGGAGTACTACGCCGACGAGCTGAAACGTTATGCGACATATCTCCCTGGATACGGAGCGACGCGCGCGTTCCGCATCGCGGTCGGTCCAGGCGACGCAGACTACAACTGGACGGAAGTCATGATGCGCGAGGCGGGACGGACGATCGACGGCCTCGACCTGCATCACTACACGCTGGCCGGGTCGTGGGCCTCGAAGGGCCCGGCGACGGGCTTCAATGAAGCGCAGTGGTTCCGCGCGATGCGCAACGCGCTCGCCGTCGACGAGATGATCACACACCACGCGGCGATCATGGACAAATACGATCCGCGCCGCCGCGTCGCGTTGATCGTCGGCGAATGGGGGATGTGGCACGATCAGGAGGCGGGCAGTCGTCCCGGCTTCCTCTATCAGCAGAATTCGATGCGAGACGCGGTCGTCGCCGCGGCGTCGCTGGACATCTTCAACAAGCACGCCGATCGCGTGCGCGGCGCGAACATCGCGCAGATGGTGAACGTGCTGCAGGCGATGATCCTGACGCAGGGCAGCCAAATGCTGCTCACACCGACGTACCACGTGTTCGAGTTCTACACCGTACACCACGACGCGGTGCTGCTGCCGATCACGGTGTCGAGCGCCGGCTGGTACAAGCTCGGCGCCGACTCCGTTCCGGCCGTCAGCGCATCCGCGTCGCGCGACAAGAATGGCGTGATGCACGTGACCATGAGCAACCTCGATCCGACCGGCCCCCGCACCGTCACCGTCGACGTGCTGGGCGCCGGGGTGAGCAGCGCGACGGGGCGCATCCTCACAGGCGCGACGATGGACTCCTTCAACAGCTTCGACCATCCCGACGCCGTGAAGCCGGCGCCGTTCGGCGGCGCGCGCGTCGCGAACGGGCACCTCGTCGCAGATCTTCCCCCGCATTCCGTGATCGTCCTCGAGCTTCGGTGACACCATGAGATCGGCTCACAGCTGCTCGACGTAGCGCGGGTTCCGTTGCCGATCGGCGCCGGGCGGCATAGTCTCTTCCCATCGTGCCCGATACCGCTGCCATCGAGTTGGTCCACGCCACCAAGGTCTTCGGCTCGCTCACGGCGCTCGACGACGTGAGCGTCGCCGTGCGGCAAGGCGAGACGGTCGCCATGCTCGGCCCCAATGGCGCGGGCAAGACAACGGCGGTCTCGCTCATGCTCGGCCTGCGCCGCCCCACCCAGGGCAGGGCGCGGCTCTTCGGCGACGATCCTCGTGAGCCGGCGTCGCGCCTCCGACTCGGCGCGATGCTGCAGGACTCCGGCGTCCCAGCGATGCTCACGGTCCGCGAGATCGTCGAGCTGTTCGCCGCGTTGTATCGTCGGCCGATCGCACCGGCGGAAGCCATCGACGCGGCCCAACTTGGTGACAAACGGGACGCTCGGGTTGCCACGCTCTCGGGTGGGCAGCGGCAGCGCCTCTACTTCGCGCTCGCGATCGTCGGCGACCCGGACGTGCTCTTCCTCGACGAGCCAACCGTGGCTCTCGACGTGGAGTCGCGCCGCGCGTTCTGGGAGCAGATCACGCGTCTCACCGCCCGCGGAAAGACCGTCCTCTTGACGACCCACTACCTGGAGGAGGCCGACGCCCTCGCCGACCGAATCATCGTCGTCAACCGCGGCGTCATCGTCGCGGAAGGATCGCCCTCGGCGATCAAGACACAAGTTGGTGGAAAGGATGTGCGATTCATCGCCGAAGGATTGTCGCGTGAATGGCTGTCGACCCTCCCCCGGTGTACAGGCCGTGTCGCAAATGGGTCGCGCCTGGACAATCCTCACAGTCGAACCCGAGCGCGTGCTGCGTGAAGTCTTTGCGCGCGACGTCGTGATCTCCGGCCTCGAGGTGCAGGGCGCGGGGCTCGAGGAGGCGGTGCTCGCGCTCACGAAGGCACACACGCCGGAGCGTGCATGAGCACTCAGGCGGATGCTCCCCGGTGGAGGCGGTCGCGGCGCCGCGGCGCACGCGCTTTCCACTCGTCGTGCTCGTAAACGCCGAGGTCCGTCAGCGCATGCGTGTGCCGGGGTTCGTGATCAGCACCATCATCTTTCCGACGATGTTCTTCGCCTTCTTCGGCCTTCCCAATCTCCGGAGGAGCGTCGGCGGTGTGGACATAGGCGCCTTCATGATGGCGTCGTACGGCGCGTACGCGGTGATGTCGGTGGCGCTCATCTCATTTGGAGTGTCGATCTCCGCCGAGCGGGGCCTGGGTTGGAACAAGCTTCTCCGCGCGTCGCCCATGGGCCCACTCCCGTATTTCGTGGCAAAAGTGCTGATGGCGCTCGTACTGGGTTTCGCCTCGCTCGCGCTGCTCTTCATGTTCACCGTTGCGGTCGGGCACATGAGCGAACCGGCGGCATTCTGGATACGCCTCTCGGGGCTGCTCGTGATCGGCATGATTCCCTTCGTCGCGCTTGGCCTAGCGATCGGCTATCTCGCGAGCCCCAGCGCCGCGGCCCCGATTGCGAACCTGATCAGCCTCCCGCTGTCGTTTGCCTCAGGCCTGTTCATGCCGCTTCGCATGCTCCCGGACGGTGTTCAGCGCGTCGCGCCTTTTCTCCCGTCGTACCACGTCGCGGAACTCGGTTGGACCTTGCTGGGTGCCGGCGATGGGGCCGGGTACTCCAAGCATCTCGCGTGGATCGCTGCGTACGCGGTCGCGTTCCTGGCGCTCGCCGTCATCGCGTATCGGAGGGACGAGGGGAAAACATTTGGCTAGGACGGCTACTCGAGATGGCGGTCGCCATTCCACGGGCGTGACTGCACCCAAGACTGCACCCGTACTCATGCCTTTTCGCTCTTCTCGGTGCCGCACTGTTCCGCGTCTTCAGAGGAAAGCGACCCTTCTCCCTCTGGACATGCCTCCTCTCATAATGCCGGGGTCGTGGGTTCGAGTCCCACCCCTGCTATCGACGAGCCAATCACTTAGCCGTGGTTGGCTCGAATCGTTCTGAGGTGGTGCCCCCCCAAGAACTGCGGCCAAAGCGGCTCCGTACCCTCGAGGACGAGAATCGCCGGTTGAACCAGATCGTGGCCGACCAGGGGCTCGAATGCGATGCTGACGACGTCGCGGGACGAAAGTCGTGACGGCCGAATCCGGGCGGTGGGTCATCACCCATCTCTGCGTCGTCTTCCCCGTGAGTCGGGCGCGCGCTCGCCGCGATCGTGGGAGCTGCTCGATCGTGCGACGCGTGTCGGCGGCGATCAGCCGAAGTGGGATGACGAACGGCGGCTCGACATCGTGCGTCGCCGGCGCAGCCGAACGATCAGATAGACGAGGATGGCGATGTTCAGGACCAGCGCCACGATACGCGTGATCGTGATGCGGCGCACGATCTCATAGATCTCGAACGGAATGAACGACGCCGTTGCGACAACGGTGAGATACTCGGCCCATCGGCGCTGAAGCCACAAACCGGTCCCCTCGACGAGGAAGAGCGCCGCGTACAGAAAGGCGCCGACGCCCAGGGCGGCGATGCGGGTCGGACCCAGGCTCGTGATGCGCGAGAGCGCGGCCTGCGTTACGCGCCGCTCGGTGCCGGAGGAAAGCATGGACAGCAGCCGCTCCGACGCGTGCGGCACTCCACCGCGGACCAGCCCGACTGCGCCGAGGGCGATGGTGAAGAGCAGCAATGCTTTCACGAACTTGAACACGGCGATGAGCGTGATGCCTAGATCGCGATGTCCGCTTCGGTCTGCTTGATCCATGCTGAAGTCTACGCGAGGAGCGCCTCCAATTCTTCCCGGCCGATCCCCGCCAGCACGCCCTGATCCCGCCCCAGGATGGCGTCCGCGAGTGCGCGCTTCGTCGCTTGGAGATCGAGGATCTTCTCCTCGACGGTATCGCGCGCCACCAGCCGCGTCGCGAGCACGCTCCGCGTCTGGCCGATCCGGTGCGCGCGATCGATCGCCTGCGCCTCGACCGCCGGATTCCACCAGGGATCGAGTAGAAAGACGTAGTCCGCCGCCGTGAGATTGAGGCCGTGGCCGCCGGCCTTGAGGCTGATGAGAAAGAGTGGACAGGCCGGATCGGACTGGAACCGATCGACACGAGCCTTCCGGTCGCGCACCTGCCCGTCGAGGTACTCATATGGAATGCCGGCGGCGTCCAGACGAGCGCGAGCGAGCGCGAGAAAGGACGTGAACTGCGAGAACACGAGCGCCTTGTGGCCTTGCTCGGTGATCTCTTCCAGCCGCGGGAACAGAGCGTCGAGCTTCGCACTCGGCGCGTCGATCATGCGCGGGTCGACGAGCCCCGCGTGGCACGCGGCCTGGCGCAGCCGCAGCAATGCCTCGAGCATGTGCATCCGGACCTTCGCGATGCCCATGCGGTCGACCTGCTCGAGAAGGCTGTGACGGTATGACGCGAGCAGGCCGTCGTAGAAGGCGCGCTGCTCTCCCTGGAGCACGACCTTCAACGTCTGCTCGGTGCGCGGCGGAAGGTCCTGCGCGACTTGTTCCTTCGTGCGTCGCAGAATGACGGGGCGAAGCGCCCGCGCGAGGAGGTCGCGCGGCGCCGAGGGCGCCGCCCGCCCCGAGGGCGAGTCGTCCATCTCGGTCAGCCGGACGAGCTCGGAAAATCCGGACGCCGATCCGAGCATCCCGGGATTCAAGAACTCGAACAGGCTCCAGAGCTCTTCGAGGCGGTTCTCGATCGGCGTGCCCGTCATCGCGAGGCGATGATTCGCGGTGAGGAGCCGCGCCGCCTTGGCCGCTCCGGAGTCGGGATTCTTGATCGCCTGGGCCTCGTCGAGGATCGCGTAGTCGAACCGAATCGCCGCGAGCGCGGCGGCGTCGCGACGCAGCGTTCCGTACGTCGTGATGACGACGTCGACCGTCTCGGAATCGATCGAGCTGAGGCGGCGCGCGCTGCCCGTGAAGTCGAGCACGCGGAGTCGTGGCGCGAAACGCTCCGCCTCGCGGATCCAGTTGAAGACGAGCGATCGTGGCACGACGACGATCGACGGACGCCGCGGCGCGTCCGGCGATTCGACTCGCATCGAGCACCGCGTCGAGCAGCGCGAGCACCTGCACCGTCTTTCCGAGGCCCATGTCGTCGGCGAGACATCCGCCAAGGCCGAATCGGCGGAGAAAGTCGAGCCAGCCGAGGCCCTCGCGCTGATAGGCGCGCAGCGTGCCGCCGAAGTCCGGCCCGGCGTCGACGGCACTCACCTTCTCGAAGGTGCGGAGCTCGGCGCGCGCCTTCTCGAATGTCGCGTCGACGCTCGCCTCGGGCACGGCCCCCAGCAGCGCATCGAGCAACGCGACCTGCGACGGTCGGTAGCGGATGACTCCGCCGACCGACCTCCCGCCGGCGGTGAGCGGCCCCAATCGGGCCAGCCATTCCAACGGGAGAAGACCAAAGGCGCCGTCGGGGAGGAGGATGCTCGTCGCACCTGCTCGTCGCGCCTCGAGCAGCTCGGAGAGCGAGACCTCAACCTCCCCGAATTGCACGCCGGCGTCGAGCTCGAACCAGTCGATGCCCGACCGCACGATTGCCCGTGTCGGTCCGGGACTGCGATACTCCGCGCCGCCCGCGTCGACTTGCCAGCCGGCACGCACGACATCGGCGACGAGCGTGCCCAGTTTGTGGGCGGGGATCACCAGGCTGTGTTCGCCCAGCTCGGCATCCTCCCCCCACTCCTGCTTGACACGATGCGATGCGAGTCGCGCGCGCGCGGCGGCTTCGGCAGCGAAGTCGCGATAGTGCACGGTACGTGTGTCGGCGTCGTACACCGTCGGCGTTCGCTCGGCGCCAGTGATTTCCAACGGCCCGTAACGAAAGCCCGTGGCCAAGCGACGAACTCTTCGGGCCGAAGGTACGGGCGGTAGGACTTTCAGCGTCGGTATGGGAGCAGCGTGGACCTCCGTGACTGGAACGCCGTGGGGAAGGTCGATCGGCGGAACACGCGGGAGCGCGTTGAAGCTGGTGAGGAAATCCGAGAGCTCCTCGCGGCTTGCGGCGATGTGGCCCGCGTTGCGAAAGAGTGCCGCGATCGCGAACGCGCCGTTGAAATCGAAGCGCGCGATCGTGCCGCGCGCGATCACCCATCCTTCCCAGTGCACGAGTGCCGGTTCGGTGATTGGCATTTCGACACCGCCGCGATGGAGTGCGGCAGTGATGACGTAGTGCTCGGGCTCTTCGCGCGCCACATGGACCCGGAGCTGCCACGGCGGCCCATCATCCCAGCGCAGGGACTTCGTCGGCCGTTCGTCGGCCGCGGTTCGAAGGCGACAGCGCTCGGCGTCGCAGGCGTGCCGGAGCGTCGCTTCGATCGCGGCGCCGCGCAGCTCGAACGCCGATGCCGGCAGCGACGTCGGTAGCTCCCACGATCCGTCGAGCCTGCGGTGCTCGGTGGCGATCTCCGCGACGATGCCCACGCTTTGCCACGTCGCTGGCGCGTCGATGATATAGACGAGCCGTCGCTCGGTCGAGGGCACAGGATGCTCGTTAGACTGCGGGTTACGCTCGCGCGCAGCGGCGATGAACAGCGGAAGCATCGCCGACATCGACCCGACGCGGCAACGAAAAATGAACCCCCACCGCA
>CAWBKI010000006.1:0-37747 GCA_963789315.1 uncultured Gemmatimonadaceae bacterium
GGAGTACGCAACTACGTCCGGGTCCTGCACGAACCCGTATTCTGGGTGGCGGTCGCAACACGCTCTACTTCGCCGTCGTCGGCGGACCGCTCACGGTGGCCGCGTCGCTCGGCGCCGCGCTGCTCGTCAATACGCGCGGCTTGCTGCGTTAGAAGGGAGTCGGCGCGGACCGTCTTCTTCGCCCCGTTCGTGACGACGCTCGTCGCGGTCGCGATCGTCTGGCGGTACTTGTATCACCCTCGCTACGGGCTGATGAATCCGCTGCTCGCGCACGTCGGATATCGCCGATCGATTGGCTCGGCGATCCGCATTGGGCAATGCCGGCGATCATTCTCATGGCGACGTGGAAGAATTTCGGGTACAACATGTTCATCTGCATCGCCGGGCTGCAGAGCATTCCGCGCGATCTCTACGAGGCCGCGGAGCTGGACGGCGCGAGCGCCTGGCAGCCGCTTTCGCCACATCACGCTGCCGATGCTCGGCCCGACGTTGTTCTTCGTCGCCGTCGTGACGATGATCGGGTACCTCCAGCTCTTCACCGAGCCCTACGTGATGACGCGAGGCGGACCCCTCCGCGCGACGACGAGTCTCGCGCTTTACATGTACGAGGAAGGTTTCCGCTGGTGGCGTCTCGGAAATGCCGCGGCGATCGCGTTCCTTCTGTTCGTGTCTGATCACCATGTTCACGCTCGTCCAACGGTGGTTGACGCCGCGGGCGGCAGCATGAGCGAGGCTCGCTCGACGCGGCGTGCGCAAGCGGTCGCGCTGTACGCGGACGTCGTCGTGTTCGGCGGGCGTCGCTGCTGCCACTGGCTTGGATGGTGAGCGCGTCGTTCATGGCCACCGGCGAGGCGACAACGTTTCCGCCGCCATTTCTGCCGTCTCACCCGACCGTGGCGCACTATGTCGACGCTGTTCCAGCGTCTCGCGCTCGGCCGCTACGCATTGAACAGCGCATTCGTCGCCGTCGTGACGACGACGGCGTCGCTTTCATCAATGCGTGGCTGGCTACGCGTTCGCCAAGCTGCGCTTCCGGGGCCGAGACGCGACGTTTCGCGCTCTTGCCGTTGGATTGGCGATTCCCGTGCAAGTCGCCATGCTCCCGCTCTTTTTGGTCATCAAGGCGATCGGCCTCGTGAACAACTTCGGTGGCGTAATTATCCCGGGGCTGGCGAGCATCTTTGGGATTTTCCTCGTGCGCCAATACGCGCTGGCCATTCCGGACGATCTGCTCGACGCGGCACGCATCGACGGCGCCGGCGAGTGGCGCGTCTTCCGTCGATGGTGCTGCCGACGATTCGCCCCGTTCTCGCGACGCTGTCGCTCTGGACATTTCTCGCGACGTGGAACGATTTCATGTGGCCACTCATCGTGCTGAGCGACGACCGGCGATACACGCTGCCGGTCGCGCTCGCGGGACTGGTCGGTGAGCACTTTCAGGATGTCGAGCTGATGATGGCGGGCGCGGTCGTCACCGTGCTACCGGTGCTTGCGCTGTTTCTCGTTTCTGCAGCGGTACTTCGTCGAAGGCGTCACCGAGGGCAGCGTCAAGTGATCACGCGTTGCGTTAATGGTGCGCGTGCGGCCCTCGTCGGCGCGTCGCAACGCGGCGGCGCACAGCGGCCCATCGTCCTCGAATCGTTCGACGAGCCCGACGAGGTGGACGGCATCACCGTCGGACGGTGTGCGTTTGTCGCTGCTCGCGCGACACCGACGTCGTGCACGGTGCGCTGCGCCTGGACCATCGACTATCAGGGACACGCCGGCTATGCCGTCGCTCGTCACGCGTTCGCTTTGCCGGCACTGCCGTCGTATTGGGGGATCACGCTGCGCGTGCGCGGCGCCATTCCACCGAACACGCTCGAGCTGAAGCTCGTCGATTCGACAGGTCTCAACGTGTGGTGGATGCGGCAGCTCGACCTCCACGTGACGGCGCAGTGGAAGGAACTTCGGTTCCGTCCGCGCGACTTGTCGTTCGCTTGGGGTCCGCTCGGCGGCGGACCGCCACGCGGCATCGCGACGATGGAGATCGCGTTCACCGCGGGCTCGGGCGGCCGCGGTTGGCTCGATCTCGATGAGCTAACCCTGGTGCCGCTGCCGCATCCCGTCGCAGACAGCGTCCGTCCGCGGATCATCAACTCTCGAACCGCGGCTGGACGGCAAACGGTGACGCTCGACTTTCATGGCGTTCGCGATCTGAGCGCGATAGAGCTCGTTTGGGGTCGTTCGTGGGCGACCGACTTCGATGTGCAGACATCTGACGATGGGACACAATGGACGACACGGCGCCGTGTGCGCGGAGCCGGCGGCGCCACGCGCTTCATTCATTTGCCGGGCACCGAGACGTCGCGGCTTCGGCTGAACTTCTTGCACAGCGCATCCGGCGGCGGCTACGATCTCCGCAACGTCCGAGTGCTCTCGGACAGTGCGGCGCTGACCGCGAGCGCATTCCTCGAGCAGGTCGCGGACGCGAGTCCGCGCGGTACGTGGCCTCGATCGCTCACGCGGCAGCAGTCGTACTGGACGGTGTTTGGCCTGCCGCGCGACGCACGCGACGGATTGATGAGCGAAGATGGCAGCATCGATACCCAACCCGGCGGCTTCTCGCTCGAGCCCTTCCTGCAAATCGGCGACACGTTCGTGACGTGGGCTGATTCTCGCACGACGCAATCGCTCGACGGCGGCGTTCGTCCAATGCCGATCGTTACTCGGCGAGCTCACGACGTCGCCCTCGAGATTCACGCGCTCGCGACGGGCGAGCCGGGCGCGTCGGTGTTCTGGACGCAGTACCGCCTGACGAACGTCGGGATACGCCGACGGACGGTTCATCTGATTGTCGCCGTGCGACCTGTGCAAGTGAATCCGCCGTGGCAGTTCCTAGGAGTGCCCGGGGGGGCCGCGAGCGTTCGTCGCATCGCATGGAATGGCGAACGTCTCGTGGTGAACGACAGCGACGCGATCGTCCCGTCAGCTCCCCCGAACCACCTCGCCATCACGCCGTTCGACGCCGGTCTGGCGACCGATCAGTGGCTCACTGCGGTCCCCACTCCTCGCACCGTCGATGATTCCACAGGCCTGATGTCCGCGGCGTTCGAGTGGTCGTTGACTCTCGAGTCGCAGCAGAGTCGTGAGATCTGGCTGGCGCTGCCGTCGATCCGCAGCACCGCTGTGGCTCTCGTGCCTCGCCCCTCGTTGATCGCCGAACGCGCCTGGGACGCCGAGCTGTCGAGGGCAGTCATCCAGCTCCCTGACACCGCGCTCACGCATACGCTCCAGACCGCGCTTGGCCAAATTCTCATCAACGCGAACGGCCCGGCGTTACAACCCGGCACGCGCAGCTATCGCCGGAGCTGGATTCGCGACGGCGCACTCACCTCCGCGGCGCTGCTTCGTGTCGGCCATGCTGACGACGTGCGCGCGTTTCTCGAGTGGTTCGCGCCACACGTGTTCGCCGACGGAAAGGTGCCGTGCTGCGTCGATGCGCGGGGCTCCGATCCCGTGACGGAGAACGACGCCGACGGCGAGCTGTTGTACCTCGCCGCCGAGTATTGGCGTACGACCGGCGACACGGCGACGGTGCGGACACTCTGGCCGGCGCTCGCGCGCACCGCTTCGCATCTCGATTCGCTGCGCACGTCGCGCCGCACGCCGCAGTACCGACAGCCTGATTCGTTGCTTGTCTTTGGGTTGCTGCCGCCGTCGATCAGCCACGAAGGCTACTCGGCCAAGCCGGCCTATTCGTTCTGGGACGACTTCTGGGGTGTGCGTGGCATGGCCGACGCGGTGCTCCTCGCACGTCTCGCCGGCGATGCACCCTCGGCAGAGCGCTACACGGCGGCGGCAAGTCAATTTCGCGACGACCTGGTCGCGGCGGTCGCCCGATCGATGGCGGTCCATCATTTGTCGATCATCCCCGGCGCATCTGAGCTGGGCGACGTCGATCCGACGTCGACGACGATCGCGCTCGTGCCCGCGCAGCTGCTGCATGCGTTGCCCGACGCCGCCGTGCGGGCGACGTTCGACCGCGCGTGGAAGAGCTTCATCGATCGGCGCGACGGCGTCGTGAAATGGGACGTCTACACGCCGTATGAATGGCGGCTCGTTGGGTCATTCATTCGTCTCGGGCAGCCCGAGCGAGCGCTCGCGCTCGTTAAATGGTTCCTCGCCGCGCGCCGGCCAGCGGCGTGGCATCAATGGAGCGAAGTCGTGTGGCGCGATGCGCGCACGCCGAGGTTCATCGGCGACATGCCGCACGGTTGGGTCGCCTCCGACTTCATTCGCGCGACGCTCGACTTGATCGCCTACGAGCGCGAGGCCGATTCGGCGCTCGTCGTCGGCGCCGGTATTCCATATCGGTGGGTCAACGATCCGCGCGGCGTACACGTGAGCATGCTACAGACATGGTGGGGCGGGCTTTCGCTGACGACCAGCGCCAACCCTCCGAATCGCATCCGTCTGACCATCGAGGGGGTACGCCCGCCGGGAGGCATCGAGCTGCACGCCCCCTTCGGGCGTGCAGCGACCTCCGTGACCGTGGACGGGCGGACAGCCAGGCTCGACCACAACGCGGTGCATCTGCGCGGCCCGGGGGTGGTCGAATTTGTCTACTGACGCTCACTCAGTCGTCGAGCGCCTTCCCGTTGGTGGCGATGACGCGGCTATAGTAGCGCGCGCTCGCCTTGGGCGTTCGCTCCTGCGTCGGGTAATTCACATGCACGAGGCCGAACCGCTTCGAGTAGCCGTGGCTCCACTCGTAGTTGTCGAACAGACTCCACGCGAAGTAGCCACGCAGATCGGCGCCCTGCCCGATCGCCTCGTGCGCCGCTCGGAGATGCTCCCGCAGGTACCACACCCGCAGCGGATCGTTTATGGCACCGCCGATTGCGTGCGGCGGGTCGTAGAACGCGGCGCCATTCTCGGTGATGAAGAGGGGGATGCGACCGTAGCGCTGCGTGACCCAGAGCAGGGTTCGCGTCAGCGACGGCGGATGCACCTCCCATCCCGTTTCCGTGTACGCGTGCTCGGGTTGCCGCACGTAGGCGATGCGTACCGGCTTCGTCGATGGATCGTCCTTCACGACGCCGCGCGTGTAGTAGTTGATTCCAAGGAAATCGATCTTCTCGCCGATCAGCTTGAAATCGTCGTGCGCGAACTCGGGCCACGCTTCACCGAAGATCTCGCGCATCTCGTCGGGATACGAGCCCTTGAATACCGGATCGAGAAACTGCCGGTTCATGTAGGCATCGCCGCGGCGCACCGCCTCGGTATCGGCGTCCGAATCGCTCGCGGGATCCTTTGGCTCGAGATTCACCACGAGGCCGATCTGCCCCGCGCGCTTCCCGGCGCGAAACGCCTGGACGCCACGCCCGTGGGCCCGCATCAGGTTGTGGCCGGCGAGCGGCGCCTCGAAAAGATTGCGATGTCCCGGCGCGAGCGCGCCGTGCAAGTAGCCGCCGTCCGTCACGACCCAAGGCTCGTTGAGCGTCGCCCACATCGGCACCCGATCACCCAGCCGCGCAAACACCGCGGATGCATATTCGCCAAACCAGTCGGCCACGTCGCGATTGAGCCATCCGCCGCGATCGTCGAGCGCCGCGGGGAGATCCCAATGGAAGAGCGTAACGTTCGGCTTGATATCGTGCTTCAACAGCTCGTCCACGAGATTCTCGTAGAAGTCGAGGCCCTTCTCGTTGACGGCGCCGGTGCCTTGCGGAAGGACGCGGCTCCAACTGATGCTGAAGCGATATGCGTTGAGTCCCAGCTCGTGCATGAGCGCGACGTCGGTCTTCCAGCGGCGGTAATGGTCGCAAGCCACGTCGCCTGTCTGGCCGTCGGTCGTGCGCCCGGGGCTGTGCGCAAAGCGTTGCCAGATGCTTGGGCCCGCGCCATCGGCGAGCGGGCTTCCCTCAATCTGATAGGCCGACGTCGACGCACCCCACAGGAACCCACGAGGGAACTCATGCGATTGGCTCACGGCGCGGAAATTAACGCCGCATGACCGCCGCGACGACTGCGAAGGCCCTCGGCGTCGAGCTGCGCGGGGTTCGCAAGGAGTACGAATCGGGCGTCGTCGCCGTGCATGACATCGACCTGACGGTCGAAGCCGGGGAATTCGTCGTCCTCGTCGGACCTTCGGGCTGCGGCAAGAGCACGACGTTGCGCATGGTCGCAGGCCTCGAAACCATCTCGGCCGGCGAGCTGCGCATCGGCTTGCGCGTCGTGAACGACGTGCCGCCGGCCGAGCGCGACATCGCCATGGTCTTCCAGAGCTACGCGCTGTACCCGCACATGACCGTGCGCGAGAACCTCGCGTTCGCCCTGAACTTCGAAAGCGTTCACCCACCGAGATCGCCGAACGCGTCCATGCCGTCGCGACCACACTGGGGCTCGGCGCGATGCTCGACCGCACGCCGAAGCAGCTCTCTGGCGGCCAGCGGCAGCGCGTCGCCATCGGCCGCGCGATCGTACGAGAGCCGAGCGTGTTCCTGTTCGACGAACCGCTCTCGAACCTCGACGCTGCACTCCGCGGCGAGATGCGGCGCGAGCTTGCCGCGCTGCACCATCGCCTGGCCGCGACGATGCTGTACGTCACGCACGACCAGGTCGAGGCCATGACACTCGGCGACCGGATCGTGGTCATGAACAAGGGGAGGATCGCCCAGGTCGGGACGCCGGCCGAGGTCTACCACAATCCGCGCGACACGTTCGTGGCGTCATTCATCGGCAGTCCGACGATGAATTTGTTGAAAGGAACGGCGGTACGAACGGCGGACCGGCTACGTGTGCGACTTGACGGCACCGACGGAGCCAGCGTGGCGGTCGCCGCAGACGTTGCCGCAAACGTGCCCTCGGCCAACGTCATCGTCGGCGTGCGGCCGGAGGACGTACGGCTGCGCTTCGGCGGAGAAGGAGATGCGGAGTCGGTGCCGGCCATCGTGGATCTCGTCGAGCCGCTGGGGCACGAGCAGCTCGTCCATGTGAGAATTGGAGAGGCGATGGTGACCGTAAGGAGCGTGGCCAGAGAGCGGCCGGAAATCGGAGGGCGGGCTTGGCTCGAGTTCGACCCCGGGCGGATACACTTGTTCGACGCCGAGACAGGGCAGATGGGGCGTCACGCGTGAAACGAGACTCAGGCCTCGGACATCAGCAGGGTACTATTGGCGGACCTTTCGGCACCTACCGCCGCACATCTGTGCCGACGCGCCTTCCGGGACCATTTGGGGCCTTGTGAGGCGCAAACGGCCACCGCTAACGGTGGCCGCTCTGCTATGAGAGACTGGGGCTTCAACGACTTCCCGCAGATGGCTAGGGACGGAATCGAACCGCCGACACGCGGATTTTCAGTCCGCTGCTCTACCAACTGAGCTACCTAGCCCCAAGCCATTCAATTTATTCGAGTTATTTCCCATTAGTCAAACGCGCGCCGGTCGCCGGCGCCGGACGCTGGCGTCCGCCACCTGCTCCGCCGCCGATAACCATCGCGCAACGAACGCGCAACGGCCGCGTGACGCGCGCGCGCGACCGGCCGCGCGCCGACTGGATACATTCGCGCTGGCGCCGCTTAACCCGGTGCTCGTGCGCTTTCTGGGCCCGTTGGCCCTCATGCTAGTACTCCAATACGCCGCAAGGCACTCGACAGGCGCTCGTGTGACGCGGGCGTCGCCGCGACGGTTATCATCGCGTCTCTGCCCGGCAGTTCCCATCTCGCCAACCACGCACCCCAGGCGTACATTGCCTCCGCTCATCCGCCCTGGGTTTCAGCGTTTGTCGCACGGCCACCTGCCTCGGTGACGCGATCGTTACCGGCCGGTGCGAGCAAACCGACCGCGATTCGAGTAAGTCAGCACGGCCCACTCGCTCCACTCGTGAGCCATGTGGGACAAGGGCGATGTCGACCACCGTCATTCATTTCCACGAGGACCCTCCTACCCCTATGAAAATTTCACGTTGGACGCTGCCAAGTGCCCTGAGTTTCGTGGCGCTTCTTGGAGCAGCGAACGGCCTCCACGCACAGGTGTCGACGGGCGGATTCACCGGCTTCGTCACCGATGAAACGGGCAAGGCCATGGCCGGCGCGCAGGTGCAGATCGTCAATCGTGCGAACGGCGCGCGAGCCGGCACGCTCACGAACGACGCCGGTCGGTACTACGTCTCCGCGCTCGAGACGGGCGGCCCCTACACGATCACCGTCCGCCGCATCGGCTTCGCGCAGCGCGACACGAACGATCTCTACGTTTCCCTCGGCCAGACGATTCGCGTCGACATCTCGCTCAAGACGGCGGTCACGCGACTCGCGAACGTCGAAATCGTCGCGTCGACCACCGGCGCGATCATGTCACAGTCGCACACGGGCGTCGAGACGACGATCACCGATTCGGCGATCGCGCGACTCCCAACGCTGAACCGCAACTTCACCGACTTCGTGGCCCTCACGCCGCAGGTGTCGACGAAGGGCCCGGGTCTTTCCGGCGGCGGTCAGAACAATCGCTACAACGCGATTCAGATCGACGGCGCCGTCGCGAACGACCTCTTCGGTCTGAGCTCGACGCTGCAGCCGGGCGGTCTCGCCGGCGCGAAGCAGATCTCGCTCGAAGCGGTCAAGGAGTATCAGGTCCTCTTGTCGCCCTACGACGTCCGCGAGGGCAACTTCACGGGCTTCCTCGTGAACGCGGTGACCAAGGCCGGCTCGAACGAATTCCACAGCACGGGCACGTACAGCACGCGCAATGAGAAGATGGAGCGCAACGTCTCGTACCTCCGCTCGTCGCCGTTCAGCCAGTCGCAGGAAGGCTTCTGGTTCGGCGGCCCGATCATCAAGGACAAGCTTCTGTTCTCGATCGCGCCTGAATTCCAGCAGCAGAACGCACCGAACACGGGCCCCTACATCGGTCAGCCGTCGAACATCACGACGAAGCCGCCGGCGACTCAGGCGGCCGTCGACAGCTTCGTCAACATCCTCAAGACGAAGTACGGTTTCGCCGATCCTGGAAACGCGGGGCTCTGGAACACGACGAACCCGGCCAAGAACGTCTTCGCCCGCTTCGATCTCATCAACCTGCCGGCGAACAGCCGTCTCGTTGCGCGGTACAACTATGCCGGCGCGAACCAGATCGTCCCCGGCACCCGCAGCGCCACGTCTCTCGCGCTCTCGAACAACGGCTACACGATCACGGACGCGACGAACAGCGGCACCGCGCAGCTCTTCTCGACGTTCGGTAACGGCGGCGACGAACGAGTTGACACTCGGGTACAGCGACATCAGCGACGTTCGCGCCGTTCCGATGCAGGCGCCGTTCGTGAAAATCTCCCGCGTGACGAGCTCCGGCACGGGAACGGGATCGCTCACGGCGGGCACGGAGAACTCGTCACAGGGCAACGAGCTCGATCAGAAGATCGCCGAGTTCACGGACAACTACACGTATCCGCTGGCACCAGCACCGACTCACGATCGGCACGCAGAACAAGTACTACAAGGTTCGCAACCTGTTCTCGCAGAACTCGCTCGGCAACTTCACCTTCGGCACGCTCGACTCGCTCATGAACGACACGCCGAGCTCCGCGACGCTTGGCATCAAGCTCGACAACAGCGACGGCTCGGCGCACTTCACGGCCCGTTCGCTGGCGTTCTACGCCGGAAGACGAGTGGCTGGCGACGAACCGCCTCAACATCGTGGGCGGCCTCCGTCTCGACCTCCTCGGCCTCACGTCGAAGCCGGGGACGAACCCGGGGATCCTGGCGAGCTCGCTCGCCATCAATACGGCGAGCGTGCCGACGAACGTGCCGCAGTGGTCGCCGCGCATCGGCTTCAACTGGGATGTCACGGGCGATCAGTCGAATCAGCTCCGCGGCGGTACGGGCGTCTTCGTCGGTAACCCGGCTTACGTGTGGCTCAGCGACTTGTTCGGGAATTCCGGCGTGAACGGATACGCCAACCTGGCGTGCACCAACTTCACCACCGCGCCGGCCATGCAGAACGCGGGGCAGCCGACGCCGACGAATTGCAAGGGCAGCACGGGCACCCCGGCGGTCACGCTCAACACGACGGACCCGAACCTCAAGTTCCCGTCGACGTGGCGCAGCTCGATCGGATACGATCGACGCCTGCCGTGGAACACGATCGGCACGATCGAAGGACTCTACACCCGCCAGGTGCAGAACTTCTACTATTCGAACATCGGGCTGGTGAAGGATCCGATCGGGCACGACCTGAACGGGCGGGCGGTCTACGGCGACATCGCCAGCGCCACGGCCAACCCGGTTCCGACGCGGCCCGCCGGCGTCACCGGTGACGTCATCGACATCAGCAACCAATCGACGCACGACTACGCCTACAGCCTCACCGAGAAGCTCGTGAAGCGCTTCTCGAACAACTTCGAAGCCTCGGCGGCCTACACGTACAGCCGCTCGTACGACGTGTGGGACGTGACCTCCTCCGTCGCGTTCTCGAACTGGCAGTTCGGCCGTTCGCTCTCGGGCCGCGAGGATGCGCAGGAGCTGGCGCCGTCGAAGTGGGATGCGCCGCACCGCTTCGCCGTCAGCGGCGAATACACGCTGCCGACCAAGACGGGCGTCTCACTCACCTGGATCGGCGAGTCCGGCGTTCCGTTCGAGTACGTCTACGGCAGCGACATGAACGGCGACAACTCGGCGTCGAACGATCTGCTCTACGTGCCGAAGAACGCCCACGACACGACGCAGATTCGCTTCACGGCCAACGGCACCGTCACCCCCGCCGCGCAGGCGGACCTGCTCGAATCGTTCATCAGCAGTCATCCCTGCCTCGATTCGCAGCGCGGCACGATCATGAAGCGCAACAGCTGCCGCACGCCGTGGGACAAGGTCGTGAACCTCTCGGCTCGCCAGACGCTGCCCGACGGTTCAGGGCAAGAATTTCATCCTCCAGCTCGACATCTTCAACTTCCTCAACCTGCTCGACAAGAACTGGGGCTCGCGCGACTTCGGCAGCTCGAACAGCCCGGCCCTTCTTACCCGGCGGTCGTACGTCGCCGCGCCGGGCCAGCCGCTCAAGATCGTCAGCGGCGCGCAGCCGGTGTTCATCTACAACGTCGTGAATCAGTTCACGACGCAGAACGCGTCGTCGAACTACGCGCTGCAGCTCCAGCTCAAGTATCAGTTCTAGAGATTCTTGCTTCTGATGCACAACGGGGGCGCCACACGGCGCCCCCGTTTGTTTTGCGTATCCATCCGGCGTCAACGTCCATCAGTTCGCGACGATCGTCCATCAACTTCCGGCGATCGGCCATCAACCTCCGGCGATCGGCCATTACCCTCCGGCAATCGTCCATCACCCTCCGGCAATCGGCCATCACCCTCCGGCAATCGGCCATCACCCTCCGGCGATCGGCCATCACCCTCCGGCAATCGGCCACCAACCCGCGACGATCGTCCATCAGTGACCCACGATCGCCCATCAACGACTGACGATCGTTCATCAGCGACCGACGATCGTCCATCAACCTCCGACGATCGTCCATCAACCACCGGCGATCGTCCATCAACCCTCCGGCGATCGTCCATCAACCACCGACGATCGTCCATCAACCACCGGCGATCGTCCATCACCCTCCGACAATCGTCCATCACCCACCGACGATCGTCCATTAACCTCCGACGATCGTCCATCAACCACCGGCGATCGTCGCCAACCCCCGGCGATCACCCACCAACTACCGGGCATCGTCCATCAACCACCGGGAATTGTTCGTCGACCGCCGGGAATCGTCCATCAACCTCCAACCATCGTCCATTACCCTCCGAGCAATCGTCCATCTACCCATCCGATCGATCGTCCATTACCCTCCGCTAACGCACTCCCGTTTCACGTCGGTGAAACATCGTCGTCGCTTGCGCAGCCCACATTGCTGCTCGCGAATAGGACGTCGATGGAGTCGAACGGCATTTCATCGTGCTGCGAGCGCGCTCCTCACGAGTCGCGACAGACGTCGCACGAGTGGAAGCATGCTCCAATCGCCCCGAAGAGGCGTTCGAACAGCACGCGAACTATCTTCTCACCGCTCCAGCTTGAACCCCGGGATCACATCCGGCCGCTGCGCCGCGTTCGCGACGATCCACCCCGTCATGTACATCCACTGCGTCATCCGAGCCAGCTTCGGGATAGTTGATGTTCGACGGCTCGTCGCGCGGCGTGTGATAGTCGGGATGGAGCAGCGTCGTGAATATCGATCGCCGGGCATCCCTGCGCGCGCGTACGGCACGTGATCGCTGCGGAAGTACCAGCCTTCCGGATGCGTCGGGCGATCCCATGACGAATCGATCACGAAGTGCGTGAGCTCGGCGTTCGCGCGAAGCGCATCTGCACCAGCGCGACCGAGTTGCGATGCGGCGGCTGCGAGCCGAGGAGCGCCGCGGTGTCCGGATCGTTGCGGCCGATCATGTCGCCGTTGAGCACCGCGACGATCTCGCGAGTGCGGGACGGTCGGGATGCGCGACGTACTAGCGTGAGCCGAGGAGCCCGCGCTCTTCGGCGCCGTGAAAGACGAACAGAATCGGTCGATTGCGCGGCTGCTTCGACGCAGGCGCGCGCGATGGCCAGCATCGCCACGCTCGTCGCTCGCGTTGTCGTCGGCGCCGTTCCAGATCGAATCGCCGTTCACGACGTAGCGCACCCCGTCGTGATCCTGGTGCCCGCTGAACAGCACGTACTCGTCGCGCAGCCGGGGATCCGTCCCTCGGACGACGCCGATGACGTTGACCGACGGGTACTCGAATGTCTCGCTGACGATGTTCGCGACCAGCTTGGCGTTCGGCGATCTCGCCGACTCGAGCGCGGCGTTGCGAACCCAGAGCGCCGGAATGGTCGTCGCATTCCCGCGGCCCCCCGCGCGGCCTCCTCCCGCGCCGCCTCCGCCAGCTCGTCCTGCACCCGCCGCCCCCTGCGCGTTTTGGTTTTGGGTCGCGGGACGTGCGAACGTCCCCGCGGCGCCGCCCGCCGAGTCGATCGCGTACGTTCCGCGCGACGATACGGCGGCCGTGGCGACGAACGCTTCGTCGAGCGCGCTGGATCCGTCCGAGATGAGGATCGCCGCGGCGCCGCCCGCCTGCGCGATGCGCGCCGCGTGCTGTCGCAGCATGGCGGCCGTGGTCGCCTGGAAATTCCCGCGGATCGTGAACTGCGCCGCGGGCTGCGTCGGGAGCGGGGCGATGACCATCGCCACCGCCTTCCCTTTCACGTCGGTTCGGTCGAGCGCGGCCGAGTCGGCGACGTACACGATCGGGAGATCGGCGGTCACCGGCTGATTCGACAGAGCGACAGCGTCGCGCCAGAGTTGCAGCGGCTTGCCGCCAAGTGAGATCTCGCTGCTCGCGCTCAGCCGCGTGCGGCGCATCGGCCACCACTGGAAGAACGTCCCGTCGTCGCCCGCCGGCTGCAGCCCGGCCTCGCGCGCCTGTTCGGCGACCCAGCCGGTGGCCCGCATTTCGTCGAGCGTGCCGGCTTCTCGGCCGCGCATCGCGTCGCCCCCCATCGCGAACATGTCGCGATGCAGGTCTGTCTCGCGGATCGCGTCGAGCGCCGGTGCGATCGCCGACGACGCGCCGCGGGCCGACGATCCCGCGACGGACGGCGAAGGCGCCGAGCCCGCCGACGGACACCCGGTTGCGACGAGAACGAGAGTGGCGGCCAGCGTCGCGCTGCCCCTACTTCTCCGCGCGCGCGCCGACATGAGCCGTGATGACAGACTTGATCCCGCCGCGAACGTTGAAGTCACCGACCACCTCCATCCACTGTGGTTTCGCTGCTTGTGCGAGGTCATCCAGAATTCGGTTGACGGCCCGCTCGTAGAAGATCCCGTCGTTCCTGAAGCTCCAGAGGTAGAGCTTGAGACTCTTGAGCTCGAGGCATGCGTTCGCCGGGCACGTACTTGATGCGAATGGTCCCGAAGTCCGGCGCGCCGCCTTGCAGCGCCTCGAGCTCGGCCGCGTCCGTCTCGATGCCGCCGAGCGGACAGAGCGCCGTGAATTCGGCGCACTCCATGGCGATCTCGTAGCCCCGTTCGGGGTACGGATTGGGGAACGTTTCCAGCAGTTCTGGGCGTGGCATGCGCGAAAGAATGCACGCGATCGGCGCTCGGGTGCAAATCATGCGTCAGTTGAGTAACGCGACCGACGTGGAAACAATCTTGGCTGGCGCCGTGTTGTAACGCGGCGCATATTGGCAACGGGCCGGCGCTATGCGCTGGTCATCGCCGCCGCGAGAACGGCGTGGCGGCATCGCCCCCCGGGACATCCCGGGGGGCTCTTTCTTTCCGTTGTTTTTATGGCGCGACTCGCGCGCGGCCGAGACAATTGCGCGACTATGACTCGCGGCCGCGCAAGCGCTTCGACATTTCCTCGAGCACGTTGCGCTCGTCCGACGTCAGGCTGTCGATGCCCTGCTGGGAGATCTTGTCCAGCACTCGATCCAGCTCGTCGGCGCGCGACTCGGTGCGGCGCGGCGACGGCGATGCCGCGATGACTCGCTTGGCGATCGTCGCCTTGCTCTTCGCGACGACGTCGTCGACTTCGTCCGAACGCTCGCGGCGAGGCGGATTTCTCGGAATGGCGCGGGGTGGTTCGTCCGCATCCGGCACATTCGCCACGCGCTGCCGGACCTGGTCCATGCTCGGCGAGGTAGACGCCATGCGCATGTAGACGTATGCCGCGAACACGCCGCCGAGGTGCGCGAAGTACGCGAGATTTGTCCCCGCCCCAGCCCCCGCCGCTGCGGCGCTTCCGTCTCCAGCGACGCCCATCACGACGTCGAAGACGAGCAGTCCGACGACGAGCGATCGCGCGCGGACTGGAAACACGAACAGGAACATGACTTCATCGTCCGGCCACTGCATCGCATACGCGGTCATGACGCCGTATACCGCGGCCGACGCGCCGACGAGCGTCCCGGTTCGGAAGAACAGCAACTGACACGCGACGCCGCCGAGGCCACACAGGAGATAGAAGCCGGCGAACCGCCGCGACGTCCCGGTCCCGGGCCACGATGTCGGCCGCTGAGTCTCGGTCGCCGCCTGGATGAAGCTCCCCGCCCCTCCGCCCCCCCGACCCCATTGCCGCTCGACGCGCGGGCCGAACAGGTACAGCGCGTACGCGTTCACCAAGAGCGGAGTCAGGCCCGCGTGAAGGAACATGTACGTCACGGGGGTCCACCAGTGCCCGGGGAGCCCAGCCGTGTCGAACCCGAGCCACGCCCGCATGTCCGGATAGCCGACGGCCGTTTGCGCCAACATCACGACAAGGTTGAGCGCAATGATCGCCTGGACAGCAGGCGTCAGCCTGAACTGCTCGGCTTCCGAGGGGGGGGTTGCGTCGGGCGACGACATGTTCGCTTCGAAGTGCGTGGTTGTCTCTCTATTCTACTAACACGACTAAGGATGGGCTGTTCCGGTCACCCCTAACGACCTCAACGCATGCCGGTCGGCGGCGGGAGTCGCAGGAGGAGGCGAACGTTACCGTGGAGCGCAGCCGCGCGCTCGAACAACGTCGTCCACCGGCGGTCCTTGTCGACCGGTGTCGCCGCGCTCGGGTGGATGACCACCGCCGCGGCTCCGCTCGTCTCGTGCGCACGCTCCACGACCCGTAACATGTGGGCGTCGGTCGTGTGCCCGTCGACGTTGAGTACCAACGCATGTTGCATGTCCGAGGCCGCGGCCGCAGCAAGTGATTCGAACGCGCGGTCGTGCGTCGCCTCGACCCCGGAACCGTCGAGCGTGATCTGCGCGAGGCGGACGATCTTCTTCAATTCCGGAATCTGCTCGGGGCGTTGTCCGTCGCAATCGAGCATGACGGGCAACGGCGTTTCCACCCTGGCGAAAGCGTCGCGCAGATACTCGACGTTAGCCAGCGGATCACGCCCGGTGATTGAAATCGAATGGAACGACGATCGCGACATCGCGCGTCTGATCTCCGACGCCAGTGCGTCGGCAGTGTACATCGTCGCGGTCTCCGCCTCTGCGGCGAATCGCACAAAAAGTTGGCGATGGCCGATCCACACGCCTTGCGCCTGAAGGCCGGCGGGCACGCCTGCCAGCGCCGCGGTGGGAACCGAGGGTCTGTTCACGACGCTCTCCGCGCGCGCGCGGAATCGGCGTGCGCGTCGAGCGCGAGGCGCACGATGCGCTCGCACAGCGCCGGGAAGGTGATCCCCGCCGCGGCTGCCGCCTGTGGTATGAGACTCGTGTTCGTCATGCCCGGGAGCGTGTTCGCCTCGAGACAATAGAACGTGCTGTCGCTCGACATTCGGAAATCGATGCGTGCACACCCGCGGAGCTTGAGCGCGGCGAAGGCCTTTCGTGCCTGGTCCTGAATCCGCGCCGTCTCTTCCGCCGTGAGCTTCGCCGGAAATACCTCCTCGGCCATGCCCGCGGTGTACTTGCACTCGTAGTCGTAAATCTCGTGCCTCGGGATGATTTCTCCAACCGGAAGCGCTTCGCCGCCCAGGATGCCCACCGTGAGCTCGCGCCCCGGAATGAATCGCTCGATCATCACTTCGTCGTCGAAATCCGCCGCTTCGTCGATCGCGGCCTGAAGGGCGCCCGGCTCCTTCACGATCGAGAGCCCGACCGTCGACCCCTGCTTGGACGGCTTCACGATGGCCGGGTAGCCGATCCGAGTCCCCACCTCGGAAGGGGTCGCCGGGGCCATGAGCCAGTCCGCGGTGGCAACCCCGGCCTGGCGGAACAGGACCTTGGAAAGATCCTTGTCCATCGCCAACGCGCTGCCCAGGGTGTGGCTGCCCGTGTACGGTACGCCGGTCAGCTCCAGCATGGACTGGATCGTCCCGTCTTCCCCGATGCCGCCGTGAAGCCCGAGGACGACGACATCCGCGTCGCCGCGACGAGGCAGGTTCGACGCCAGCCGGGGAAGCGCTTCGCGGGCCATCTGCCGAAGCGATTCCTGAGACGGCGGCGCCACGCGCACGACACCGCCGGCGCCCAGCGCGCGCTGCTCCTCGGCGCTGATCTCCCCGCGCGCCGGATCGACCGCGCTGACCGTGTGGCCCAGAGACCTCAGCGCCTCCGCAATTCGAATTCCGCTGGCGAGCGACACGTCTCGCTCCGACGACGTGCCCCCCATCAACACGACGATCTTGAGGCGGTCCACCGGTCTACCGCTCATCGCGCCATCAGATAGTTGAGCATGTCCGAGCGAGTCACGATTCCCTGGACGTTGCCGTTGGAGCGGACGAGGACCGCGGGATTCGATTTCGACAACAGCTTCGCCACGTTGTCCACGGGCTGCGCCAGGTCCACGGTCGGGAACGGCGGGTCCATCACCTCGCTGACGGTCGCGTCGAGCAGTTTGGTGTTGTCCAGGCCCTTGGCCGACAGCGACCAGTCGCTGACCGAACCCACGCAGTTCGCGCCGTCCATGACGGGTAGTTGTGACACGTCGTGCAGCGACATGAGACCGAGCGCCTGACGGACCGTAGCGCCCGGAGCCACGCTCACTACGATCGGCGTGTCACCGCTGCTTCGCGCCTTCGCCTCGAGCACGAACGCGAGCGTCGTCCGATCGGCGTCGAGGAGCTGGTTCTCTCGCATCCATTCGTCGTTGTAGAGCTTGGAGAGATAGCGCTCGCCCGTGTCCGGCAGCGGTACGACCACCAACGCGTTCGGATCGTCGAGGCGACGCGCCACGTGCAGCGCGACGTGCACCACGAGCCCGCTCGATCCGCCGACGAAGAGTCCCTCCTCGCGAGTGAGTCGCCTCGCCATCGCGAAGGACTCCTTGTCGTTCACGGTCATGAAATCGTCGATGACGTTCATGTCGAGCGTGCCGGGAACCTTGTCCTGCCCGATCCCTTCGACCTTGTACGGGACGCCCTCCGGCTTGTTCTCGCCCTTCGACCGCCACATGTCGCAGAGAATCGAGCCCACGGGATCGCCCGCGATGACCTGAATCGCCGGATTCTTTTCCTTGAGATAGCGACCGACTCCCGTGATCGTCCCGCCGGTGCCGGCCGCGAACACGAAGTGCGTCACCTTGCCCTGCGTCTGCTCCCAGATCTCGGGACCGGTCGTGTCGTAGTGCGCCTGTGAGTTCGCGTCGTTGTAGAACTGATTCGCCAGGATCGCGTTCGGCGTTTCGCTCGCGATCCGTTTCGCCATCATCACGTAGTTGTCCGGATGGTCGGGCGGAACGGCCGTCGGCGTGACGATCACCTCGGCGCCGAACGCCTTGAGAAGCCGGACTTTTTCCTGCGACATCTTGTCGGGCATCGTGAACACGCACTTGTAGCCCTTGAATGCCGCGGCGATCGCCAGCCCGATGCCCGTGTTCCCGCTCGTCCCCTCGACGATCGTCCCCCCCGGTTTGAGCCGGCCCTCGCGCTCGGCGCGCTCGATGATCGGCAGGCCGATTCGGTCCTTGAGCGACCCGCCGGGGTTGAAGAATTCCGCTTTCGCGAAAACCGGCGTGCGAATGCCGCGCGTGACCCGGCTCAGGCGAATCAGCGGCGTCCAACCGATCAGCCCGAGCACGTCGTCGTACGGCAGGACGTGACGCGGGGGGGGCGGCGGAAGACGAGGAGATCGGCATCGGCGTGTGGGCGACGTCCAATCTAGGACCGGCTCCTCACCCGCGCGACGCGGACGCCGCGTGCAAGAGGCGCGTCAGCGCCGCTGCCTCGCGGCGTCAGCCAACTTCGCCAAGAGCGACAGCGCCTCGAGCGGCGTGAGCGTGTTCGCGTCCACGAGGGCGAGCTGTTCCACGACGGGATGCGTCGGCGAAGCGAAAAGGCCGAGCTGATCCGGCGCCGGAGAGTTCTGTTTGCCGGTGGGCGCGCCGCCGAGCCCGCGGACCAACTGCTCGCCTTCGAGCAAGGCGAGCACTCGCCGCGCGCGCTGTATCACCTCGGCGGGCAGACCGGCGAGGCGGCCGACCTCGATGCCGTACGACCGATCGGCGCCGCCCGGCTCGAGCCGGTGGAGGAACAGGATCTGCTCGCCCACCTCGCGCACCGCGACGTTGAAGTTCCGCAGCGCCGTGAGCTCGTCGGCGAGCTGCGTCAGCTCGTGATAGTGCGTGGCGAACACGGTCTTGCAGCCGATCGCGTCGTGCAGGTGCTCGGTCACCGCCCACGCGATCGACACGCCGTCGTACGTCGCGGTGCCGCGGCCGATCTCGTCGAGCAGCACCAGGCTCCGCGCGGTCGCCGTGTGCAGGATCGCGCTCGTCTCGCTCATCTCGACCATGAAGGTCGACTGGCCCGCGCACGAGATTGTCGCTCGCGCCGACGCGCGTGAAGATGCGATCGACCACTCCGATGCGCGCGGCCGACGCGGGAACGAAGCTCCCCGATCTGCGCCATCAGCACGATCAGGCCGATCTGTCGCAGGATGGTCGATTTGCCGGCCATGTTCGGGCCGGTGAGGATGATCATCCGCGCGTCCTCGACGAGCCGCACGTCGTTCGGGATGAACTTGTCGCGCGGCATCATCCGCTCGACGACCGGATGCCGCCCCGCCGCGATCTCGAGCTCGAACGCGTCGCGACATCGTCGGCCGCACGTACCCCTCGCGCGCCGCGACGTCGGCGAGCGTCGCCAGCACATCGAGCTCGGCCACCGTGCGCGCGATCTGCTGCAGGCGAGCGATCTCCGCGCCTGCCGTCGGTGCGCAGCGCGTCGAACAGCTCGCGCTCGCGCACCTCGATGCGTTCGGCGGCTGTGAGCACGCGCTCCTCGTACTCCTTGAGCGCCGGCGTCACGAATCGCTCGCCCGACGTGATCGTCTGGCGGCGCTGGTAGTCCGAGGGCACGAGGTGCAGGTTCGCCGCGTGATCTCGATGTAGTAGCCGAACACCTTGTTGAAGCCGACCTTGAGCGACGGAATGCCCGTACGCGTCCGTTCGTCGGCCTGAATCCCGGCGATCGCGTCGCTTGCCGCCGTCGCGAAGCTCGCGCAAGCTCATCGAGCTCGGCGTCGACTCCCGCCGCGATCACCGCGTCCTCGCCGATCGCCACCGGCGGCCGCTCGACGAGCGCCGAACAGAGGCGGCCCGCGAGCTCGGGCGCGTCGTCCCAACCGGACGACATCTCGGCCAATCGTCCCGCGGCGGCGACACGACGAAGCGCGGATTCGACCGCCGGCAATGCGGCGAGCGAATCGCCGAGCGCGCGGAGCTCGCGCGGGGTACTTCGGCGCGCCGCCGCTTTTGCGGCGAGCCGCTCGACGTCGCGCACGTCGTCGAGCGCATCGCGCAGCGCTTCGCGCGCGATCGGATCGGCGACGAACTTCGCGACGCCGTCGAGGCGCGCTTCGATCGCCGCGCGGTTCGTGAGCGGCGCGAGGATCCACTGCCGAAGGAGACGCGCACCCATCGGCGTCCCCGTGCGATCGAGTACGGAGAGCAGCGTGCCTTCGGTGCCGCCGCCGCGCAGCGACTCGACCAGCTCGAGATTGCGTCGCGTCATCTCGTCGAGCGGCATCGCGCCGCCCGGACGTTCGACGGTCGGCCGCGCGAGCTGCGGCAAGCCCGCCGGCTGTAGCTCGCGCAGGTAGCGAAGGAGCGCTCCCGCCGCGCCGACGATGGCCGTATCGGATGAGGCAAGTCCAAACCCTTCGAGCGACAACACGCCGTATTGTCGCGCGAGGTCTTCGCCGGCCAGCGGTGCGTCGAACTCCCAGAGCTCGCGCTCGGTGACGAGTGCGTCACTACGCGACGCGGGCAACCGCGCGCGCGAGCCGGATGCCACGAGGATCTCGCGCGGCGTGAGACGCGCCATCAACGGGTCGAGATCGGCGAGCGTCGTGTCGATCAATCGCACTTCGCCGGTCGAGACGTCGGCCGCCGCCACGCCCACTCGCGCGTCGGACGTCGGCGCCTCGCGTTCGGCGGCCACGAGAATCGCGCAGATGAAGTTGTTTCGCGTGCCGTCGAGCAGGTCGTCGGCGAGCGCCACGCCCGGACTGACGGTCTCGATGACTTCGCGCCGCACTACGCCCTTCGCGACCTTCGGATCCTCGATCTGCTCGCAGATGGCGACGCGAAAGCCCTGCTGTACGAGCCGGCGCACGTAGTCGCCGGCGGCTTTCACCGGAACGCCCGCCAGCGGAACGTCGGCGGCTCCGCCGTTGTTGCGCGACGTCAGCGTCAGCCCGAGGACGCGCGACGCCGTCTCCGCGTCGTCGTAGAACATCTCGTAGAACTCGCCCATGCGAAAAAACAGGATCGCGTTCTGATGCCGACCTTTGATCTCGCGATACTGCTGCATCAGCGGCGTCTGCGCGGACGTCGACATCGTCGTCACTTGTCGTCCGAGCCGATTTCCGTGACCAGCGCCGTGAGCTTCTTCGCCTTGAGCTGCGCCTGCGCCGCGATCGCGGCGGCGCGAGTCTCGTAGCGTCCGACGCGCACACGGTAGGGCTTCGTCGTCCCGACAACGCGCGCCGTTACGCCGCGCGACGCGAGCTTGCTCACGAGGCGCGTCGCTTCCGTTCTCGTCTGGTACGCCGCGAATTGAAGCGTGAAGCGGCCGGTCGTCGTTCCTGTCGTGGAATCGCGACGCGACGCGGCCGTGTCCTTCACGGCGGGCGGCGGAGACCCCGGCGGGTAGGCGATAGGGACGCGCGACGCAACGCTGACGTCGTTTGCCGTGCACCGCGCGGAGAAGTAGCCGAGCTGATTCCGCAGCTCGACCGCGCTGGCCGGCGCCGCGTTCAACGCTTGTCGCCACGCCGTGCAGCCGCGCGGAATGTCGTTCTGGTCGAAGAGCAGCCTCACGAGCGTCAGCCCCGCCCGGGGACGTTCGGGGTGCGAAGGCGCTTCGAGCATGAAACGTTCGAGGTGCCCCGTCGCCGCGGCTCGATCGCCGCGGGCGGCCTCCACCTGCGCGAGCTGCAACAGCGCGTCGCCGAGATGCGGCGCGTCCCAGTAGTCCACGACGAGCCGCCGATAGTCGCGTTCCGCGTCCGACGGAGACGCCGCCAACGCGGCGCGCCAGTACAATGCCTCGGCGTACATCGGCGAGTCCGGAGTCGCCGCCGAGATCATCGAGTCCACGAGCACTCTTCCCGCGGCACCGTTCCCGTTCGTCACAAGGCGCCGAGCACGCGCGAAGACCGAGTCCGACGCCGGAGTGATCGCGCTCCCCTGAGCGGCGACGTTTTGCGCGCCGAGCGACGTGCCGAGAGCGAGCAGCAGCGCGGCTCCGAGCAATCGAACTGGCGTTCGCGTTTTGGGCATCATTCGAGAATCAGGCCGCGCGGCGGCCGGAGCGCGCGCCGCAGATGACGAGGACGAGACTCGCCAGCACCTGTTCGTCGGACGACACACGGCTGTCCTTCAATGTCTTGTCGGCCTCGAGAAGCGCGTCGAGCGCGCCGTCGATCGCCTGCGGCGACCACCGCTCCGATTCGCGAACGCACGTCGCCACGAACTCGCCCCACGAACGTCCGGTAAAAACCGAGCCGGACTCTTTGAGCAGCGAAAAGAGGTCTTGTGTGAGCTTTCCCGCGTGGGCGCCGCGCTCGCGCGCCGCCTGAGCCCACGCGATCGTCAGCGTCTGGGCCGCGAGTGCCATGACGGTCGTGACGGCGCTCGCCTTCGGCTGTTGCATCACCGTGTCCAGCATCGCGAGCGCGGCGACGGCGTCTCGGCGCGCGACGGCATCGAGAAAGTCGCCGAGCGTCTCACCCGGCCGAATGCCAACGACCGCCGACACGGCCGCTTCGTCGATGATTTGGCCGCCGGTGAACGCGGCGAGCTTGTCGAGCTCCACCCGCAGTTGCGCCAGTTCGGTGCCGACCGCTTCCTGTAGCAGCCTCACCGCGCCGCTCGTGATCGACGCCCCTCCTCCGATGTCGTGCTCGACGTAGTAGGAGATCCACCGCGGAACCCGCGCACCGCTCAATGGCGCGAACTCGATCGCCGTCGTCGACGACGACAGCGCCTTGTCCGGCTTCACCCCGGCGCCCGTAACGAGCAGAATCAGTGCGTCGGGAGCGGGCCGTTCGAGGTACGCATCGAGAACCGCGCGCGCATCCTTCTTGAGCGCGTTTACGTCTCGCACGACGACTGCTCGCCGTTCCGCCATCATCGGAGGCGTGCCCGCGATCGAGCCCAGGGTGGTCGCGTCGACCTCGGCGCCCCGCAAGAACTCCAAATTGAAGTCCCGTGTGGCCGGGTCGATCGCGGCGTCGATCAGACGCCGCAGCTCCTCGCCCTTGAGGTAGTCGTCGTCGCCGTAGAAGTAGTAGGCCGGCGCGAAAACACGTTCCTTGGCCGCGGTGCGCAGCACCTTTGCGTCGGCGACGGGCGACATGCCGAGAATATACGCCGCCGCGCGGCGCGCCGACAAAGAAAAAGGCCGGCTCGTCGCCGACCGCTTCCCGCGTGTGTTGTAACCGATTGTGTCAGCGTCCGTCGGGCTGCTGGAGCTCCATGTTCGCGAATCGGACGGGCGTCTCTCCGGCCATCAGTACCGCGGGCCAGATCGGAATTCCGGTCGGCACGGCGGCGACGTACGCGGCGTTGGCCAGGGGAGTGATCTCGGGCGACGCGATGTTGGCAAACGTGAGGTCGGGCAGCGAGTCGAACGGGGCGGCGATCGGGGCGCTCGCGACCTGCGTCGGAGCGTCGTAATGCGTCACTCGCATCGACAGCACCGCGACGACGCCTATTCCCGCGGCAACGGCGGCGAACGTGCCCATCGCCGGCATCGTAAAAAACAGCGAGCTTCGCGGCGCGTATCGCGGCGACGGCCCGATCTCCGTCAGCCTCGCGCTCAGTCGCGCCATGAATTCCGGCGACGGCTCGATGGACGGCAGATTGTGGACGAGCATCAGGCTTCGCCGCACGGCGGTGTCCTGACGCGCACAGGATGGGCAACGGCCAAGGTGCGCTCGCATCCCTTCCATGTCGACGGCCGCCAGCAGGTCGTCAACGTACGCCACGTGTTTACTTCGAAACTCGCGACAGTCCATCAAAGGGGCTCGTACCGCGGGGGTGGTGTTCGCCAGTCGGTACCCTGCGAACCGGGGCCGGTTCCAGAATACGGCGGTCTCAGGAGAGACGCGAGACCCGCGGAATGCGAAACGGGCGAGGCCAAATTGGCCCCGCCCGCTTCTCCCCTCATCTATTCCTACAGCCGACCTCTAACCACGGGCACTAATCGATCTTCGGCTCGATGATCGACGCGAACGCGTTGCGCGCCCGGTTCAGCCTCGATTTCACCGTCCCCAGGTTGCAGTCGGTGATCTCGGCGATCTCCTCGTACGACTTCCCCTCCAGCTCGCGAAGCACGAACACCTGGCGGTGATGCTCCGGTAGCCGAGCCACGGTCTCTTCCACGAGCGCCCGGAGGTGCCGGCGACGGAACATGTCGTCGGGCCGAGCGGTCGTGTCCTCGAACTGCAGCGGACGCTCCTCGTCGTCCCAGTTGGCCTTGATCGTCTGGAACAAGACCAGCGGGTTGCGCGAGCGATTGCGCAGCTCGTTCTTCGCGAGGTTCGACGCGATCGTGTAGACCCACGTCGAGAACTTCTTCGTGCGGTCGAATCGGTGCAGATGGCGGTACACCCGGATGAAGACCTCTTGGACGAGATCCTCCGCCCGCTCACGGTCGCCGATCGTTCGGTAGATGAAATTGAGAAGACGCGTCTGGTACCGCTCGACGAGCTCGGTGAACGCGCGCTCCTCCCCGCCGAGGAACGCACCAACGATGGACGCGTCGTCCAGCGTCTGGAGTCTTTGACGTGCCGCGCCAGCCAGCGGCGCCCGTTTGATTGCGACCTCAGCCATGGTGCCCGTGCCCCCTTGGCACTTCATTGAAGGGTACGACCGGACGAACAGAAGAGATTCGATCGCGGCCCTCGAAACCGTCATTTCTCGCTAGTCCAAAAGGGCAGGTGGCATGCCGGGCAATCCACGAAAATTGGCACGATTTAAGCCTTTGAATATCAATGACTTGGGTTGAGTCGACCGTGCGGACCCCCGGTCCCCCCATGTCCACAATACGTGACGAAACCGCTCTACGCGGTGGGTTTCTTTGTCCTTCTTTTGACACAGCCCGAACGGCGCGAGTTGCTCAGCGACCGGCGCGAAATCCCGCGGCGTAGAGGATCGACAGCGCCGTTTTCGCATCGTTGATCCGGCCCTCCTGGATCAACTCGAGGGCTCGCGAGAGGGTCATCGTCTCGACCGTCATGAACTCGTCCGCCTCGTGCGCCGTGGAGCCTCGCTCCAGACCGGTGGCCAGGAAGACGTGGATGCGCTCGTCGGTAAACCCGGGCGTCGTGAACATCGTGAACAGGAAATCCAACCGCGACGCGATGCATCCGGTCTCCTCACGGAGCTCGCGAACCGCGCATTCCCGCGGGTCCTCACCTGCCTCCAGACGCCCGGCGGGAACTTCGTACAGGAAATCGCCGGCCGCGTACCTGTACTGGCGGAGCAAGAGGATCTGGGGGTCCTCGCCGTCGACGTCGCTGACGAAGGGAACGATCGCGCTCGCGCCCGGATGCCGAATGATGTCCAGCTCGCCGACCGATCCGTCGGGAAAGCGAACGGTATCTCGGTCGACGGCGATGATCTTCCCCGTGTACTTGCGCTCGGTTCCTATTTTTCCAGCGCTTTCGAGGGGCGTCATTCGATGCGTTGGCCTGCCGCGTCGTACAGCGCAACGGGTCCGAACTCGAGCGAGGTGAGCCGCTCGCGGACCACGGACGGATCCCCGACCGCCACCAGCTGCAAAGCCTCGGGGTGCAGATGGCGACGCGCCGCCTCCAGGATCTGGTCACGAGTCACCGCTCGCACGCGCTCCCGATAGCGGTCGTAGTAGTCCTCCGGCAGGCCGTGAACAACGAGCACAGACAGCGCCGCGGCGATCGCGGCCGTCGTCTCGAAGCGAATCGGAAAGACGCCGTCGAGATAGCTCGTCGCCAGCGACAGCTCGTCCTCGCCCACGCGGTCGGCCCGAATCCGGTCGACCTCGCTCAGCACCTCGCGCGCTGCCGCGTCCGTGATGTCCGATCGCACGGCGGTCTGGACGAGAAACGGACCCGCTTGCCGCCGCCAGTCGAACACTGAAAAGGCGCCGTACGTGTACCCATGCGCCTCGCGCAGATTCAGGTTGATCCGGGAGTTGAACAGCCCGCCGAGAATTGCGTTCATCACATTCACGGCGAAGTAGTCCGGATGGTTGCGCGGTATGCCGACGTGCCCGACGCGCAGCTCCGATTGCGGAGCGTCCGTTTTCGCCACGATGTGCACGGCGCGGTCCCGACGCGCCGGCGACGCGTCCGCCATGATTCTCGACGGGGGATTGCCTGACCACGCGCCAAGAGTCGAATTCGCCAACTCTTCGGCGCGGTCCGCCGTGACGTCGCCGACGACGACCACGGTCGTCGCCCCCGGTACGTAGCGTGACTCGTAGAATGCTCGAATGTGCGAACGCTCGATTCCCTCGACACTCGTCTCATCACCGCCGTCCGGTCGCGCGTAGCGCGACGACGGTGTGTAGAGAAAGCGAGTGAACAGCTCGTCGGCCAAGCCGCGCGGCTCGGCTCGCAACTGGAGCAGCTCCGCCTGTCGCTCGGCCTTCAGCCGGTCGACCTCCCTTTGCGGAAACGCAGGCGTGCGGAGCACCTCGCCGAGGAGGTCGAATGCGGCGGGCAGCCGGTCGGACATCACCGTCATCGTCAACGCGGCCTCGTCCCAATCCGCCTCGGCGTCGATCGATGCTCCCAGACGTTCGAATCGCTCGGTGAGCTCGGCGCCGTCGTATTTCTCGGTGCCCTCGAGCATGAGCTGCGCCGCTAGGCGGGCGACGCCCTCGTGTCCCGCCGAATCACACACGGCGCCCGCGTCGACCACGACGGCGACGCTCACCAGGGGCAGCTTCGTCACTGTCGCAACGATCAACTCGAGGCCGTTGTCCAGGCGGCGACGGACGAATCGCGGAAAGTGGTATTCGCGAGGCGGGCCCGGCGACGGGCGGGGCGACTTCCGCGGCGGCTGCGTGGTCGGCGCGCTCATTCGATCGCCGCCGCGGCTTCGGATCCGACGAGCTCCTCCGAGGCCGCATCGCGCGGCACGTACACGAGACTCGCGCGATTGTTCTCGCCGAGTCGCTCGCGGATGAACGCGTTCACCGCCTTCGCGGACACTTCGCGGTAGCGGTCGACTTCGTCGTTCACCTTCGTCGGATCACCCAGATACGTCGCGAACAGCGAGATTCGATCTGCCCGCTCCGAGGCCTGCTGCATCGCGGACACGAACATCGTCTGGATGACGGCGACCGCACGGCCGACCTGCTCATCGGATACTCCGTCTCGCACGACGGCGTCGATTTCGCCGGCGACTTCGTGCTCCAGCTGATCGCCCGAGATGCCGGGGCGCGCGGTGGCGTCGACGACGAGCAGATCCGCCCCCTTCGAGAGATCGTACGTGAACGCCGTCACATCGGCGGCAACTTGGCGCTCGCGGACGAGGCGCCGCCGCAGCAGGCTGGCGTTTCGGAGGCCGAGGACCGCGCCGCACGTGCTCGCCGCGTAGTACTCGCTCGTTCCGAAGGCCGGTGAGCGGAACGCGAGAAACAAGCGCGGCAACATGATGTCGTCCGGGACGACTTCCCGACGCCACTCGCCGAAGACGGGCGGCAGCGTCATGTCCGGAAGCGGCGGCTTGCCGGCGCCTCGCGGAATCGCGCCGAAAATCTTCTCGACGAGGCTTCGCGCTTCGGTAGGCTCGAAATCGCCGGCGATCGAGAGTACCGCGTTGTCGGGCGTGTAGTACGTCGCGAAGAACTGCTCCACATCACCGAGGCTCGCGGCGGTCAGGTCCTCCATCGAGCCCATGAGCGAGTGATGGAACGGGTGCTCCGGCGGAAAACAAAGCGCCGGTAGCTTTTCCATCCACGAGCCGTATGGCTGGTTGTCCATCGACCAGCGGCGCTCGTTCATAACCACGTCGCGCTGCGTATCCAGCTTCTGCTGCGTCATCGCCGGCAAAAGCTTGCCCATGCGGTTTGCTTCCAACCACAGAGCGAGCTCGAGTTGGTTCGACGGAAGGGTCTCGAAGTAGTTGGTGCGCTCGAGCCAGGTCGACCCGTTGAGCGTTCCGCCGGCGCGCTGCACGAGCTCGAAGTGTTCGTTCGCCTCGACGTCGGCCGATCCCTGGAACAACATGTGCTCGAACAGGTGCGCGAACCCCGTGCGGCCGGGCGGCTCGTTGGCTGAACCGACGTGGTACCAAAGGTTCACGGCGACGATCGGCGCCGTATGATCTTCGGACAAGCTGACAAACAGCCCGTTCGGCAACCGAAAGGTTTCGATCGGAATGCGCATCGGTCTAAATTGCACTCCTCGAGTGGGTACTGGAACCCTGACGAGAGTTTACTCGTCGAGCCGAAGCGGTCGCACGTGCTACGTCTGATCTATTTAGTCACTGCCGGAGTGGCGCTCGGCTACGTCGGGCTCCTGCTCATGCTTTGGCGATACCAGGAACGGGTCCTTTTCCAGCCGCCGCGCGCCGTCCGTGACGGACCGGTCCCCGCCGAGCGCGTCTCGTACCGCGCCGCCGACGGTATCGAGCTCTTCGGTTTCCTCGTCGGAAATTGCCGGTCGCCGCGAACCGCGATAATCGCCTTTCACGGCAACGCGGATGTCTCCCGGTGGTTCATTCCGTGGGCCACACGACTCTCGCGCGCAACCGACGGCTGCGTCCTCCTGCCCGAATATCGCGGCTACGACGGAATTCCCGGAGGGCCAACCTACGCCAGCTCCGCGCTCGACGCGGAGGCCGCGATGGACTTCCTGACGGGCCGGCTTGGCGTCTCGCACGCGGACATCGTGCTCTACGGTCACTCGCTCGGTAGCGCCGTCGCCGCGGAACTTGCCGCGCGCGAAACGCCGCGCGCCCTCGTCCTCCAGTCCCCGCTCAGCACGGCGCGGGCGATGGCCGCTCGCCTCGGAGTGCCGGGCATCGCGGGATTGTGGCGCCTCATTTCGCGCATCCATTTCGACACGCCGACGAGAGTTCGCTCGCTCCGCGCCCCGGTGTGGGTTTCGCACGGCGATCGCGACGTGGTCGTGCCCGTGCGGATGGGCCGCGAGGTGTTCGCCGCCGCCGAGAGCAAAGGCGAGTTGCTGATCGTTCGCGGCGCCGGCCACAACGACGTTCCTGAGGTCGGCGGCCAGGCCTACTGGTCGTGGCTCGTACGGGCCGTCGACAGCGGAGACGCGCCGGCCGCCGGCGCTACTCTCGGCGCTGCAGCAGAAAGGCGATCGGCACCTTGATGGATTCGCCGAGCGCGTACTTCCACGACTCGCGCCAGCTCGTCGAGATCGGACTCGTGCGCGTCGGCGAGGCGTAGGCGGTGAGGCCGTAGCGACGAGCCAGGATCGTCAGTCGCAGCATGTGGAAGGGATCGCTCACGAGAACCACGGTGCGCGACGGCTCGGCATCCATCAGCGCCGCAACGTGCTGGAGCGATTCCGCCGTCGAGCGACCGGCGTTCTCGATCATGATCGCGCGCGGAGTGACCCCGTGGTCGATGGCGTAGCGCTCCGCGACCGCGGCCTCGCTCGTCGTGTCGCGATCACCCGGACCGCCGGTGAAGATCAGCCGCGGCGCCACCCCACGCCGCCAGAGATCGATCCCATGGTCGATGCGGGCGCGGAACACCGGCGATGGACGCCCCGCATACTGCGCCGCCCCCATCACGACTATCGCGGCTACGGGACGCGCTGTGTCGCGATGTCCCCAGACGTACACGCCGATGAGCGACAACATCCAACCGGCGATCATCAAGAGGCTCAACAGCCAACCGAGCCGCCACCAGTTTGCTCGTCGCGGCGGGAGCATTCGGCGACGGGAGTTAGAACGCGCTCGACGGCCGAGACGGCCGCCAACGAGTTGCGTCTTCCGACAGCCGCGACCGGTATTCTGTCATGGGCGCGAAATTAGTAGTTTGCGCGCCATGGACACCACCCCCGGCTTTCCGACGCTCCGCGTCGTGTCGCACCCGCTGGTGCAGCACAAGCTGAGCATCCTCCGGGATCGCGAAACGCCGACGAAGATTTTCAAGGAGCTCGTCGACGAGATCGCGATGCTGCTCGCCTACGAGGCGACGAACGATCTGGTGCTCGCGGACGCCACGGTCGAGACTCCCCTCGAGCGAACCGTCGGCAAGCGCATGAGCGGAAAGAAGCTCACGCTCGTACCCATCTTGCGAGCCGGCCTCGGGATGGTCGAAGGCATTTACCGTCTGGTCCCCGGTGCGCGCATCGGACACATCGGCCTCTATCGTGACCACGACACGCTCGAGCCGGTGGACTACTACTTCAAGGTGCCCGGCGATGCGCCGGAGCGCGACTTCTTTCTGCTCGATCCGATGCTCGCGACCGGCGGCAGCGCGGTCGCCGCAGTGTCGTCGCTCAAGCGCGCAGGAGCGACCCGCATTCGGTTCATGTGTCTGGTCGCCGCCCCGGAAGGTGTAAGGCGGCTCGCGCGCGAGCACCCCGACGTCGTCGTGTACTGTGCGTCGCTGGACCGCGGCCTCAACGAGCAAGGCTACATCCTGCCGGGACTTGGTGACGCCGGAGACCGTCTCTTCGGAACGCGCTGAGGAACCGCTGAGGAACCGCTGAAACGGCGAGCGCGCCCCACGGGGCGCGCTCGTCAAACCTGTCGCGCGGCTGTCGTCAGCTGAACCATTCGCGCGGACAGTCGCGCTGCTGATCGGCGGCCTCGATGATCCACTGTTGCGCTTCGCCGTCTACGACCTCGACGCGGACGCGGTCGAACCAGGCTTCCGCGAGCGCGCCGTCGCCGATCCGGCGCCACAACTCGCCGAGCAAGTAGTTGATCACCGCTCGCTCGTCGCGTGGCACGCCGTCGAACGCGCTCAGCGCCTCCTCGAACTTCCAGGCCGCTTTCCGCCGGAAGAAGCGCTCGGCTTCCGTGTCGCCCTCGTCCACGCAGCACCAGGCGGCGCGTAGCAGCAGGTCGGCAACGTGCCGCGGCTCGGCGCCCTGCCATTCGGCGACCTTCGCGGCGGCCTCGTACTTCTCGGAGCCGGTTCGCGTGCCGCTGGTGATCCCCGGCGCGAGCTCGGACCAGACTCGCTCCTTCAGGATCGGCGATACGTCGGCGCCATCGGTGAAGTCACGATCGGCACCCGAGTAACCGCAGCGACTGCATGTGTGAATGAGGTACGGTAGCGGCTGCGTTCCTGCCGCGCGTTCGTGAAAGTCGGTGCGCTTCCCGCCGAAAGAATTCGTCGACACTACCGTCTGCGAGCGGAATTTTGTCTCGCAGATGGGGCATTGAAGCTCTATCTGCTGCAGCGTGGTCATCGGTTCCATCCCGCCGTCTCGTCGGTCTTTCCAAATAGTGAAAATGGGAAGAACTGTGCCACGCCCCATCGCGCTCTCGACTCTTGTTCACTTTTCATATCGCCACTATCATTCCGCGTCCGTCGGAAAACATCGCGCCGCCTTCCCGCGCCCGGTCGAATGCTGATCAACCTGCTACCCGACTTCTTCGCCGTTCTCGATAGCACCGACCGACAAGCCGCCTACCAGCGCTACTTCAACAGCCACCGCAAGATCCTCGAGCCGTACTGGCACAATTATGTGATCGATCCCGACGGTCCGCACTACGTGGACATCGTGCGATCGACCGTTGCCGCGGCGCGTCCAGATTTGAGGGCGATGCTCGAGCGCACCGATGTGGTGTCGCTCGCACGCAACACCGAGCAGCAGTGCCGGGAGTTGCTTGCAATGGATTGTGACGTCGACGTCGTCCTGATGGTCGGCGTCGGCGCCGCCAACGCGGGAGAGCTGGTCGTCGACGGACGCGGCGTCGCCTTCGTGTGCCTCGAGCACTTCACGGGGCAGACGAACGTGGAGACGCAGGGCCTCGGCCTCGATCCCGAGCTGATTCCGCTCTGGTTCGCGCACGAGATCGCGCACGTCGTGCGCTACACGTCACCGACGAGCCGCAGCGAACTGCGCGACGTGATCAACGACGCGAGTGGTTACTACTCGTACTGGGACTCGGGCCGGCGAGCTCCCCTCCGGGAGTTGCTCATCAACGAGGGCCTCGCGATTCATGCATCGCGTCAGGTGAGTCCCGGACACGCCGCATGGGAATACTTCGGTTACGGACGACGCCAGTACACCGACGTGCGGCAACTGGAGTCCGTGCTCACTCGCGCGGTCACGGGCGATCTGGATCGATCCGGGCTCGGTCTGCGACTCCGCTACCTCTCCGGTGGCATGAGCGACGAAGCGCGAACCGTCGATCGCTACGTGATTCCCGAGCGAGCCGGTTACTACCTCGGCGCGCGGCTGTGCGAGGCGGCCATCGCGGCCAATGGGTTGGCGTGGGCGATGCGCGCCAGTTCCGTCGAGATCTCCGCGCTCGGGCACGCAGCCGTCATGACGGCGTAGTTACCGTCGGCGCGCGCGCCGACGGTCGCGTGTCATTTCCCGACGCAGAAGCGGCGGAACACCTCGTCGAGGACGTCCTCGATGTCCACCGCGCCGATGAGATCCTCGAGCGTCGTCACTGCTTCACGCAGATGAACCGCGGCGACCGTCGCCGGAAGCTGGCCTTCCCGCCACGCCGCTCGAAACGCGCGAACCTCGTCGAGGGCACGGCCGACGGCATATCGGTGCCGCTCGCGAGTCAGGATAGGCGCATCGGCCGGGAGTTGGGCCGCGTCGCCTGTTGCCAATCGCGCCGCCTCCGACAACAGGACATCGAGTCCCAATCCGCTTTCGGCGCTCACCGGAACCGCGCTCGCCGCTCCCGTCGACTCGCGCGCGACCCTCAGCTCCTCCGCCGACGGCGGCGCGAGATCGCTCTTCGTCCGCACCGCGACCACCGGCGCCGCGGTCTTTCCCGCGAGCGTCGCGCCGATCAGGCGCATCGACGCCGCGTCGTCGCCACACGCCAGCACGACCGCCGCGCGCGCGACGTATGAGGCGCTCACCTCGACGCCGAGACGTTCGACCGGATCCACGGCGTCGCGAATTCCCGCCGTGTCTACGAGGCGCAACGGCAGTGTCGGAGTGTCGACGACGGCTTCGATGGCGTCGCGGGTCGTGCCCGGGATCTCCGTGACGATCGCGCGACTTTCGCCGAGCAATGCGTTGAATAGCGAAGACTTTCCGACGTTCGGCGCGCCGGCGATGACGACGAGCGCGCCCGCGCGAACCAAGCTCGCCGGTCCGCGCGGTCGCGAGCAGTTGTTCGAGCGACACCGCGACCGCGTCCGTCTGCTGAAGAATCCGCGCCGGCGCGATCGGACCATCGTCCTCCTCCGGAAAATCGATGTCGTAGGCGATCAGCGCCTCGAGGCCAATCAACTCGGCTCGTAGCGACGCCACGCGACGCGTCAGCCCGCCGTCGAGTTGGCGAAGCGCGGCCGCCTGAGCAGCGCGCGAATCCGCGTCCACGAGGTCGCCCGTCGCCTCGGCCTGCAGGATATCGAGCTTGCCATTGAGAACGGCGCGCCTCGTGAACTCGCCGGGACGCGCCAGCCGAGCGCCCCGCGCCACCATCGCGGCAACCACCGTCGCGGAGACGACCGCGCCGCCGTGCGTGATCAGTTCGAGGCAGTCTTCTCCGGTGAACGACGCTGGGGCGTCGTAGCGTATCGCCACCACTTGGTCGAGCACCACGCCCCCGAGATCGCGAACCCTCGACAGGGTCGCTGTGCGCGCGGTTGCCGGCCACGGATGAAGCGCGCCGCGGCCGATGTCGTGGGCCGCTCCGCCTGACAAGCGAACGACGGAGAGCGCCCCCCGACCGGGCGCCGTCGCCGGAGCGACGATCGTCTCCGACGAGTCGATCGGCGAAGTTCTTGGCGGCGGTCGCTGCGCGGGCGGCGGCGTCACGCCGCCGCGTCTCCGTGGACCTCGAGCGACTCGCCTGGTTCGATGATTCGCACGCCGGCGCGCAGCGGGTGATGTTCGACGGCGGCGCGCAGCCGCCGGATCGCGTCGTGCGCCGTAGCGGTCACGTGTCGGAACGTTCCCCAGTGATATGGGATGAAGATCCGCGCGCGCAGCCGCTCGAACAACTCGAGCGCGTCGTCGTGCGTGAGATGGCCGCGGCGAAAACCGGGTTTCCACCACGGCGCGTATCCGATCGGCAACATCGCGAGATCCAATTCCTGTCCGCGTTCCCAGAGCACGCGCTCGACGAGCCCGTGCGTGGCGGTGTCGAGCGCCGTGTCGCCCGCGAAGAAGGCCGTCCTTTCACCGCCGTCGATCAGGTACATGTTGGCCGCGCTTCGCCAGCGATCGAAGCCGTAGCGGTTGCCGCGGTGCGTGGCAGTCGCCGCGTGTACCTCGACCGACGCGATATCGAATCGTTCGCCGGGGCCGACGGAAACGATGTCCGCGTACCCGAGTCGCCGCAGCCACGTCGCCACGGCCGGGGGCGCGACGATCGGGACGTGACGCGGCAGGCGGTCGAGCGAGTCGAACGACAGATGGTCGGCGTGCGCGTGCGTGAGCAGGATCGCGTCGAGTCTCGGGAGCTCTTCGAGCGCGATGCCGGGCGGGGCGACGCGCGGCAGGATGCGGCCGAGGCGCGCGTCGAAGTTGGGGTCGGTGAGAAGCCGTGTCTCGCCGATCTCGATGAGCAGGGTCGCGTGGCCGATGTAGGTGACATGCATGGTCCTTCCCTAACGTGCAACGGCCGTGCACGTCGCGCATCGATCCGCCGTCTACGTTTTTCGCGCCGCCCCAGCCGCGCCCGCCGCCCCGAGCGCGGGCTTTGTCGCCGCGACACCGGCGCGCCCCCGCTCGCGGGACAGGAACCACTGCTGTGGCAGCGCCGCGATGTTCTGCACGGCGTAGTACAGGTTCAGGCCGGACGCGAAGTTCAGGAACAGGAACGTGAACATCACGGGCATCATGTAGCTCATCATCTTCGCCTGCGGATTCGGCGGGCTCGAACGCATGCCGATCCACGAGAGCAGGAACATCGACGCGCCCATGACGAGCGGAATGATGTAGAACGGATCCTTGAGCGCGAGGTCGGGAAGCCAGAGGAACGGCACGCCGCGGAACTCGATCGTGTTCTGGAACACGAAGTACAGCGCGAACAGGACCGGCATCGGCAGCAGCATCGGCAGGCAGCCGAGCATCGGACTGAACGGGCTCATCCCGTGGTCCGAGTAGACCTTCATCATCGCTTCGCGCTGTTTTTCCGGATCGTTCTTGTACTTCGTCTGAATGGCGGTCAGCTCCGGCTGGAGCCGCTGCATCTGCATGCTCGTCCGCATCGCCTTGTGGTTCAGCGGCCAGAGAAGGAAGCGGATCGCGACGCCGAAGATGATGAGCACCCAGCCGTAGTTCACACGCAGGGTCGCCTTCATCCAGAGCAGCACGCGCATCATGATGGTCGCGAACGGTTGCACGACGGGATGGAGCCAGCCGGCGTACGGGTTCACGTTCTCGAGGTCGTTGCCCAGCGCGTGGAGCTCGGTCCACGATTGCGGTCCGACGTACAGATCGAACGCGAACGCGCCGTTCTTGAGCGGCAGGGTCGTCGTCGCGTAGGCGGCGTCGACGACTTTCCCCGTGCGGGGCGCGCCACGCAGCAGAATGTCGCGGAAAACGCCGGCCGTCGGCGTGGAGCCCACCGGCTGCATCAGCGCCACCAGCCAGTACTTCGTCCGCGCCGCGACCCATTGGAACGAGCCCGTGTCGACGCGGGCCGATCCCGGCTCGAGCTTGGAGAAGGCGACGCTATTCGCGTCACGCCGGGGAATCTTGTACGCGAAGGCGAAGTGTCGCGTGTCGTCGAGCGTGTCCGCTTCGATGGATCGAAAACCCGACGGCAGGTCGATGACCAGCGATGCGCCGGGAGGCGCGTTGGCTGCCTGCCCGCTCACCGAAAGCCGGTAGCCGTCCGACGTCGTTCGATACGTGAGCGAAATCGGCGCCGACGAGAACGTGACTTCGCTCGGCGTCTGCGCCACCGCGAAGGAGAGCGTGTCGAGCGCGATCGTGTCCCGTCCGGTGGCGAGCCGGTAGACAAACTGCAGACGCCCCGCGGGAGCGATGACGACGCTCGATCCCTTGCGTTCACCGGGTCTGAGATCTTTGAACGACGCAAGCGTCACGTCGCCGGGAGCGGCTCCCGGATTCATGAGCGCGAAGGTCGCGCGCGGCGTCGTGAGCGTCGCGGCCTGTGTGGTCGGTCGCGTCGCGCGCTGCGCCGTCGTATCGACTCTCGCCTGCGCCGCGGATGGCGCCGGCGTCATCGCTGTCGCGGTGTTCGCGGGGGCGGGGGCGGGGGCGGGGGCATTCACCGCGGCGCTGTCGGCGCGCGACGGTGGGGCGGATCTCGATGAGAAGATCCGCGGCGTCAGAACGATGACGAGCGCCATCAAGGCGACCGCGAGGAGCGTGCGCTTATCCATGCAGTGTTCCGGACAGTCGATTTGCTATGGGACGGGGTCGTAACCGCCCGGACGGAACGGATGACACCGGGCGATCCGCCGCGCCGCCATCCACGCACCGCGCACCGCGCCGTAGCGTTCGATCGCTTCGATCGCGTACGCCGAGCAGCTTGGATAATAGCGGCACGACGCGGGCAGTATCGGTGAGATCGCCACCTGATAGCCGCGCACGAACAGGACCAGGACGCGCCGCATTCGGTCTACGCGTTCGGAGGTTCGGCGCCCGCGAGCGGCGAGAATCGGCGAACGATCGCGGCGATGTCGGCCGCCAAGGCTTCCATGTGCGCGCCGTAGGCGTCGCGTCGGCTCGAATCGCAAGATCTTGGGCGGCACCGGTGCGCAACGTGGGCAGCAGTCGATCCGTACGAGCTCGCGAAGTCGCCGCTTGAGCCGGTTGCGTTCGACGGCGGTCTGCTGGTGGCGTGGCACGATGATCCCGATCCGCGAATGCGATAGAGGGGACGCGAGCACGCGGACATCGAGGTACGCCGCGCGAATTCGCTTCCCCTCTTGAATCACGTTCTGAATGTCGAGGCGCCGCGTGAGACGCGCCTCGCGCGGAAATCCGAAGCCGGCCGCCCTCAGACGCCGGCGTACTTGGTCGGCAGCTTGACGGTGAGGCGCTTGCGTCCCTTCTTGCGTCGACGGCTGAGTACTTCGCGTCCCCATTTGGTGTCCATACGCGTGCGAAACCCGTGGGTTTTGATTCGTCGCTTGTTCCGGGGACGGTACGTCGGCTTACCCATTGGAGCACTCCAAAACGGTCAGAGCAGATTTGCGATATAGACCTTTAAGGTTAGTCCGCGCCGAGAGATAGGTCAAGACGCTTTGCGCCGGTTCGCAAGGGTTCGGTTTGCTTTTTCCACACGGCGCATCTAGCTTCGCTCCCCCGCCGCAATCTCTCGTTCGCCGACATGTCGCTGACCGCCCACGAAGCTTGGAGCCGTCTGCTCGATCGCGCTCGTCAAGAGCTGCCCGAGCAGACCTACAGGACCTGGCTCGAGCCGACCGAGGCGCTCGCCCTGAACGAGACACGGTCTTCGTCGGTTGCCCGGACCAGTTCGCCGCTGACTGGAACGAGTCCAAGCACGCCGACATGCTGGCCAGCCTTGCGCCGATCGCGTCGGTCACCTGATCAGCGTGGTCTTCCAGGTGACCGAGGAGGGCGAGCGCGGTCGCTGATGATCTCTTCATCGCGCAGCCTCTACAGCGGCCGATCACACGGCAGAACGGCGGCATTAACTCGCCAAGCAATACGCAACGGTGCCAAGTAGATGCACACAACA
>CAWBKI010000007.1:0-96657 GCA_963789315.1 uncultured Gemmatimonadaceae bacterium
GCGCAGGCTGTGTGAAAACGTCGGTTGAGTTAGAATCTTACGGATCGAGTTGGGGCTTGATGAAGCGCTTCGTTGAGGGCGAAGACCGAAGGCAAGGCGTTTCGCTCCCCGAGTTCCTCGACGATTACATCGCTGAGGATAACCCGGTACGGGTCATTGACGTGTTCGTCGATGAGCTGGACTTGAACGAGCTGGGCTTTGAGGGCATGGAGCCTGAAGGTCGACCGGGCGTCCCGCATACCATCCGGCCTCGCTGCTAAAGATCTACATCTACGGCTATTTGAACCGCATTCAGTCCAGCCGGCGCCTGGAGCGCGAGACCCAGCGCAACGTCGAACTGATTTGGCTCACGGGACGGCTGACGCCGGACTTCAAGACGATCGCGGACTTTCGCAAGGATAACGGCAAGGCGATCCGCAGCGTGTGCCGAGAGTTCATCGTGTTATGTCGAGATCTGAAGCTGTTCTCCGAGGCGATCGTGGCGATCGACGGGAGCAAGTTCAAAGCGGTCAACAACCGCGACAAGAACTTCACCGACCGCAAGCTCAAGGCGCGGATGCAGCAGCTGGAGGACAGCATCGCACGCTACATGACGGAACTCGATCGAGCGGACCGAGAACCTGCGCTCGTGACGGAAGCTCGCGTCGAACATCAAGGAGAAGGTGGAGACGGTCAAAAAGCAGATGCGGGAGCTGAAGCAGATCGGCAAGCAAATGGCGCAGGCCCCGGACGGCCAGATCTCCTTGACGGATCCCGACGCACGCTCGATGGCCACCAGCGGCCGCGGCACGGGTATGGTCGGCTACAACGTGCAAACGGCGGTGGATACGAAGCATCATATGATCGTCGCGCACGAGGTGACGAACAGTCGGTCACGATCGCGACCAGCTCTTGATGATGACCAGGCAGGCCCAAGAAGCGACGGGCGTGCGCGCACGACGGCGATCGCTGATCGCTGCTACTTCAAAGGCGAAGAGATTTCTGGCCTGCGAGGCCTACGGGCGTGACGCCGCTCGTTCCGAAGCCGCTGACCTCAGGCGCCAAGGCGGACGGCCGGTTCGGCAGCAGGATTTCGTCTACGACGCGGGCGAAGACGTCTACCGTTGTCCTGCCGGCGAGAAGCTGACCTGGCGATATTGGAATGTCGAGGCAGGGCGAAAGCTGCATAACTACTGGACGACAAAATGCACCGGCTGTGCGCTGAAATCGAAGTGCACGCCTGCCAAGGAGCGGCGGGTCAAGCGTTGGGAGCACGAAGCCGTCCTCGACGCGATGCAGGAGCGGTTAGACCGCACGCCCAAGACCATGCGCATCCGGCGCCAGACCGCGGAACATCCATTCGGAACCATCAAGGCGTGGATGGGCGCGACCATCTTCCGCCTCACCCTTGAAAAGGTCAGAACGGGAGATGAGCCTTCACGTTCTCGCGTACAATCTGAAGCGGATGATTGCCATCCTCGGGGTCCAGCCGCTCATCCAGGCGATGAGGGTCGCCTGAGCCCCTCTCCATATGAAAATCTAACCCGCCAGCAAACCCAACCGCGCCTCGGGCCGCTCCCGCATGGGCTCTTGAGCATCGCCTTTTGCACGGCCTCGGTGGACAGCGCGCGCAGGAGTTGCCTCGAGAAGGACGGAGTGCGCGCCAAAGCCGCCATTCCTTTGCGAGCGCGAAAGAGGGTCTACCGCCCCTAGCCGAAGTTCCCGTCCCGCTTACTGAGCTTCGAGACGATCCCCTCCAACCCGAGCCAACCGGGAGCACGAGTGTCTCCTGGTCCACCAGGGCCGTCGCTGAACAGTACGAATTGACGTCGGAGACGAGCGGTGAAGCGCAGCGCGCCGTTCCTCGATCGGACGCTGACGGAAATCCTCGCTGAGGCTTAAGAGATCGAACGCGAGGAGGCGGGCCCGCGCTGAGCTTGCCTTTGTGCGGGCCGCCGCGTCCGTTTGCCGCGCCCCTTGACGCCTGGGCGCGTGTTTCCCAACTCCTTTAGCACTCGAAGTGAGTGAGCGCCAAAGATGCCGCCACGAGGAATTAGGCGCGCTAGAACCCAGCGCGATCGCCGGGAGGCTGCGCTCGTCTGCGAGCCGCAAGGAGGAGCGACATGGCAACACTGATGGGATCTGTTTGACGCGCTGTCGAGCTTTCAGCAGGCTCTGGACACCTATCGAACGAGTAGTTGGCTCGAGGCGAGCGTGAGCGGCGGCGGCGGCTATCCGCCGGTCAACGCGTTCAGAAAAGGCGACGACTTCATCATCATCGCCGAGCTTCCAGGGGTCAAGAAATCGACCTCGAGGTCCAGGTGAAGGGCCGCACCATCCGGTTGGCCGGCACGAAAACTGTGGGCTACCCGGAGAAGGCGGCGTTGCATCGGCGCGAGCGGCTCGCCGGCCGGTTCGACCGGGCAGTGACGATGCCGGTCTGAGTCAACGCCGACCAGGTTAAGGCCGAGTACCGCGACGGCGTCCTGGCTTTGTTTCTGCCGCGCGACGAGAGCGAGAAGCCGAAGTCGATCAGGAGCGCGACATGACCGCACAACCCAACACCAAGAGCAAGGAACGACCATGGCCGAGAAGAAGAATTGAGCGTCCGCGAGAAGAAAGAACTGATGGCGAAGGAGGAAAAGACAATCCCCTGGGCGCTACTACGTCCCCTACGCCGACATCCACGAGACCGACTACGTGCTCGCCGTCGTTCTGGAAATGCCCGGGGTCGAGAAGAAGGACCTCAATATCGCGCTTGAGAACGACGTCTTGAAGGTCGACGGACGGATCGACTTCACGAAGTACAAGGATATGGAGCCGGTCTATATGCAACGTCGGCCACTACTCGCGCTCGTTCACGCTGTCGAACAAGGTCGACCAGGAGAAGATCAGCGCAAATCTCGAAGACGGCGTCCTGACCCTGACCTTGCCCAAAGCCAAGCACGCCCAGCCGCGCAAGATCGCGATCGGGTGAAGCTGTTTCTGAGGGTGGGTGTGGGTTGAGTTTGACGTCCAGGACGAGCCTAAGCGACGCTCTCCCGGGCAGCGCCTCGATTGCCAACGCAAACTCACAGTCCAAGCCGCGATCGCGTCGAGCGTCCTGTTGAAGGTTCTTGGATCACCGGAGTCGAGATCTACCGCGAGAGGAACATACCGCCGCCAAACCGCAATCGCCGCGACGAATGCCGAAAGTAACGCCCGTTCGTTTCTGCGGTCGGTCAGAGATGTGTCCCACCAACCGTCGTATGTTCGGATGTTCCGCATGGTCCCTTCTCCACAATAAAAAAATAGGGCACTCAATCGGCGACCGCTGTGATCGCGATCACACAGCTCGCAGTGGAGTGGCATAATCGGGGTGTTGGGCCGCAATCTTCACGTGCGCGCGCCCCGCGTGCGTCGCTGAGTGCGCGATCTCCCCCGCGCGATCCGCAGTGACGCGCCATTCGGCATGCGGCCGGACCGGTGGCCCGCGCCTGCCTTTCCAGGCCAATCTTTTGCGCTTTCGCGCCTTTCCCGGCAGAGGGTTGGCAGGAACTACTGCCAGCCTTTGAACACTGCCTTGCACCGATCATGATGCTGGTCGCTGCGGCTCGCCGCTCATGGCTCCACTATTGGTTCGGCTTTAAGGCGGCGGGGTCAGAGCGTTCGCGCGGCTGGCGCGAGGCGAGCCATGGTGGCGGCGGCTGAGCCACCGCTGCCGAAGACGCCGCCAGGGGGCCGAGGGCACAAACGGGCACGGCGAGAGCCAAATTGACCCATTCGGACCGCCGTCCGGAGAGGCCCTGCCGCCGAAGGGGCGCGGACCACAAAGCGCCGCGCTCCCTGCTTCGCGCCAACTATGCGTCGTATTTAGGTTATTGGCGGACGCTCCTGGCATACGCGTCTAAAGTTGATTTGATGTTGTCGGCCGACTGACGCAGGCTGTCGGGGTCGATTGAGCGGACCTACCTAGCCGAGCGGCAGAATGCCCGCACCCAACGCGAGGCCTCGGCACCTGTGATGTTGCGGCGGGTCGCCGACCGGCGTGACGCAATGACTTGCATGGGGCGGCACGAGGGGGGGGAGCCGACCGGGCTACTCACCCTTTCCGTTTCGGGGAGGAACAACGACTATGGCGACCGTCAGGGCCTGAGCACAGCCGAGGCCATCGGCGTCTCCGGTGGCAAGATCGGAGAACTTCATCGGCTTCTCCCTGCCGATGCGACTGAAGCCGCAAGCGCGGAAATTTTCGGCGAGGAGTTGCCGGGTGAACGGAACAACTGATTGTCGAGGCCACCATGCGCAACTTGGCCAACATGGTCGCGAACAACTGGTGGCTCGATACGCCGGAGGAGGTCGAGGCCGACGCCGCAACAAGTCGGAATGGAGAGATCCTCGCCAGTCCACGCCTTGGGGATGCGCGAGGACCCGCAAACCCTTAACTAGAGGCCCTGCCGGCTGCGCGCTGAACGGCGCCCGCTTTGGGCTTGGCACGGGCGCGGGGAGCTTCGGCACGATGCCCAAACGCCGAGCAGACGCCGATGTGTGCCGCTTTCTCGATGAGTTCGAGTGCGTGAAAATCCCACGGCTGCGCGCGATGGGCACGGTGCAGCTCCACGCCGCACGCGATCATCCAAATTGGCGACAGGCGGAAACTGATCGGCTTGGCGCACGTCCGGTTCAGGAACGGCGGGTCCTGGGCCGCTGTTTATATGCCAGAAATGTGCGCGTAGGGCCAATCGCCTTTGGCTCATCGAGGACAGGCCGCTCTGCCGCCATTGCTGCGAGGGGATAGGCCTCGTCCACCGCAGCAAATGGGGCTTCGGCAGGCACGAACGTCTCAGGGCGTGCGACCAAAAGCTCGACGAGCTGATCGCCAAACTCGACGCAGCCCGGGGCCGCTGCGCGCTTCAATCCGGCACCCTACCAAACATTGTCGCAGAGCGCGGCTCGTCAGCACTAGCCACAGGATTACCGCGCGCATGCGACGCTCGCTGATCTTCTGTCGCTCGCCGACGCTCGCATTGCAGCTGGCCGCCAAACAGGGCGATGATGGCCTCTCGCGCGCCTACCAGCCGCAGGACGGGATTTGGCGAGGAGGCGCTCATCGCTCGGGTGCTCGAGGCGACCGACAATCCGAGGATCATTACGGCGCTCGCGGCGCATGGTCATCCGGTCGCGTGGTGAGGGGACACGAGGGCGTGGCGGGTGTCTGTAGAGCCGCCAGGCGAGGCGCGGGCCTACTTAAAGCGGGGCCTAATCACGGATAACTAGTTCAATCGGGAGCTTCGGTAGTAACGGTTTTTTCGCTTGAAAAGCGGGGAGAACGTGCAATGGCCTACACGACGCTGTTTGCGTTCGGCGATAGCCTGTCCGACGCAGGCAATGACTGGATCGTCGAACTGCACATGGACCCCGTGTCTCCTTATTACCAGGGGCATTTCAGCAACGGGCTGACTTGGGTCGAGGATCTTTCCAATACGCTCGGCCTCGGGACGCTAAAGCCGAGCCTCGCGGGCGGCAATGACTTCGCCTTCGGTGGCGCGGAGACCGGCCCGACCGCCATTGAAGGCGTAAATCCTGGGCGACCTGCTCTTCCAGGTCGCGCAATACGCCATCTTGCACCCCACGCCGGTCGGGGGCGCGCTTTACACGCTCGACATCGGCGGCAACGACATCTTTAAGGCGCTCGACGAGATCACGCGGGCCAATATCGCCCCCAGCGAATTTGGCACGGTCATCGCCCAGGCAGAGGCCAACACGGTCGACGCTGTTGAATGCGCTGTTTGCGCTCGGCGCGCGCAACCTCTTGTTCTACGAGGCGCCGGATCCGGGCTGGCCCCCGATCGAGCGCCGAAGGACCGGCATGGCAAAATTTCGCGGGTGCTCTTGCGAAGTCGTTTGATCAGACGGTGCTCTCCGACCTCGTTCCGCTGAGGCATTCGGGCCTCAAGGTTTACGACCTGCCCACCTATGCTGACCTCGACTTGGTCGCCAGCAATCCTTCCTACTTCGCCTCCCAATACGGCATCAGCTTCTCAAGCGTACCATCCCGCGCTCGGACCGGCAATTTCACCAGCTCCTCGTCCGGGAGCCTGGAGGCCGGGCTATCAAGACGATCTGTTTTTCTACTTTGTCCATCGACTCACCTTGGGCGCACCAGCTCACCGCCGATATCGCCCACCAGTACCCTGACTTGACCACGAGCTTCGCGATGCCGGGCGTTGGCTAAGCCGGCATCGGCGGTCACGAAACGGCGCTGTCCTTCCTGTAGCCGGGCGGCGGCGCGAGTGCGCGCAGTCACTTCGGCAGCGGCGCGCGTCTCGCTCCGGCCGAACGGACCCTGGCTAGGCGCCTGGCGCGGCAGTGATTGGTTTCCGCCCTCCGCTGCCAGCCACAGGATGACGTCGCTGCAGCTCTCTGCACCACCAGGTGGTTCAGACTGTCGAGAACATCTCGCGGCAACCAGATCAGCCGCTCACCCAACGGGTCTGAGGAAGGCGCTTTTAGGGCTAGGAACAATTCTCCGCGGGTCGTGTTCATTTTGACCGGTGCGCTTTCTCTTGCCCAAACCCGGCGCTGTTTGCCCTGTGTCTGGCCAGCGCGGAGCTTTCTTTCCGATCTGTAATATACGGCCCGACAGCGTTCATAGATGCTGACCGAGCGTGTCTTGGGGCGCAGTGGGCAAGCGTCTCCAGCTGGACATCGTGGTCGGCATACTGCGCTACGAGCCGTTACGCGTTAAAGCGCGGGCCGTCCGCGGCTGGCAGACGTAATCGTCGGCTGGCGTAGGTCGGCGACAGAGTGCGAACGTCCGAGCGGGTCATCCGCAGACCATAGCTTGCGAACAAACAGTGAGGCCGGCGAAACCGGAACATGCGTTGTCTATAGTGTTTTCAGCTTGAGCCCGGTACAGTTTTACCACCACCGTCCCCGCCCATAGAAACCACCGCCACCGAGCAAAAGAACGATAACTACAATGATAAGAAGCGTGGTCATGTCCATGGCTTTGTCCTAAGTCAAGCCTACCCAAAGCATCCTGGGTCCGGCTCGCTCGGCACTTAACATAACGGATTGGAAAAACGCCAGTCGCGCAGGAACCCAGGGTCGGTGAACGTGCCAAGGTAGGCGACGATCGCCGCACGCTGGTCGGCGGTGAGGTGAAGTCGTTGCGGCGAGCCGTCCGGCGCGCGTAGGCGTGGATCGAGGTTCGGATCGGCGTGGATCCCGGAGTCGTAGAACGCCACGACGTCGTCGAGCGTGCGAAATCGCCCGTCGTGCATGTAGGGTGGACGCACCGCGACGTTGCGCAGCGACGCGGTCTTGAATCGCCCGCCGCCGGCGCCCGTGTCCGAGGGCACGGAATCGAGCCCGATGTTGTCGGGAAGATCGAGCTCCAACCCATTGGTGCGGTGGCACCGCGAGCAACCCGCCGTGGTCCCGTTGAAGAGGGCTCTGCCCTCGCGTTCCGCCGGCGTCAGCACGGCGAGATCGGGCGGCCCGCCGCCACGGAAGACCGCGTCGAGCCGCGCGTCCGTCGACACAAACGACCGGACGAATTGCGCCAACGCCAAGGCGACTCGTTCACGGCTGATCTTGGGCGTGCCGAACGCCGCGGCGAAGAGCGGCGCGTAGTACGGCGTGAGCCGCAGCTTCACTTCCATCGCGTCGAGCGAAAGACCCATCTCGTGCCGAATCGGCGATCGGCTGGAGCACCTGTGCCTCGAGCGTCGCCGCGCGCTCGTCGCGAAAGAACCGCCCGCCGCGGTAGTAGCGCGCGTTCGCGAGCGCCATCTGTGCCGCCGAGTGAGCGCGCCGCCGATCCCGCGGCTGAACCGCGCCGTGTCGGCGAAGCCGAATTCCTGGCGATGGCACGATGCGCACGAGATCTCGATCGTCTCGCCGAGAGACGCGTGTCGTAGAAGAGGACGCGTCCGAGCGTCGCTCCGGCGTCGGTCACGCGATTGTCGCGCGGCGAGTTGTCCTCGGCCACGGCGGAGCCGGTGACGTCGGCGAGAAAGTGGCGCGGCGTCCTGACGCGCGCGGCGGAGTATGCGCCGAGCGATTCGGGCAAGACCGGCGTTGGAAGATCGGCGGCGAAGACGACGATCGGCCAATGCAGCACCGTACGCCCGGTACGAGTGCTGACCGTCACGGTTGCGTCGAGCACCGCGGGCCGCGAAGGAATCCCCGTGACGATCGCGCCGGTCGCGCGGAGGCCGTCGGCGTCGTGCGGAAGTCGTACCGCCACCATTGTCGGATGCAGACGGCGGATCGGCGCGAGTTGTGAGGCGTCGACGCGAACGGACATCCCCGTCACGAACGCCTGCGGCGGTGCGTCGGGAGTCGCGCGGGATGCGGCGGCCCCCGCCATGAGCGCGGCGCACCATAGGTATCGCACGCCGCTGGTCGCTAGCGATCGACGACCGAAATGAGCTGCAATGCCGATTCGGGCCCCGTCAGAATGAAAGTCATCGCGTGGCCGGCGGTCGCCGTGACGTGAAACCGCGCGGCTTCTTTACCGAAACCCTGATTCGAGAACTTTCCCGTCTGGAGCACGATGTCGAACGCGCCGGGGCTTCGACCGCTGTACCCCGTGTACCCGAACGGCCAGTCGAGGTAACACCCTGACAATGCGGGCAGCGTGGCCGTCGCGCCGGGTTCGGTGAAAAAGACGTTGTGTCCGCCCGACGTGCCGAGCACGACGCGCACCAGCGAACTGTCGGCGGGAACCGCCTCGGTGCGGTCGTCGAGCCACGCGACGTTTATGGAGCCGGAAAACGACGCGTACCCTGTATTGCTCACCGCGATGAACGTCTCGTGCGCCCCGGCGGGAAGGAAGCCGAGGAAGACTTGGGTTGCATATACGCTGGGGTCGTAGTCGGTCGTCAACGGCGGGATTCCGTCGAACGAGAGCTCCAGCGTTCCCGCGGGTACCACCTGCTCGGACACCGCGCCGTACCCCAGGGTCGCCGGAACGCCGACGTTGGGGTGCATGGTTACGGTGAAGTAGCCGTCCGCCGCGCTGATCATCCGGATCGTCGTCGTCCCGCTCGTCGGCGCCACCCGGATCGCGCGCGTCGCGGGATGCTGGCGGAGGTTGGCGGTGATCGTGGCATATCCGGGCGCCGCTCCGGTCACGCGTCCGCCTTGGCTCACCGTCGCGACGGCGGAGTCGCTCGACGACCACGTCACCTGGCCCGTGGATGTTGTCGGCTGGCCGGGAGCGTCGTAGTACGCGACCGCGGCGAGCTGCAACGACTGGCCCGGTGCGACCTGCACTGTATCGCCGAACTCCCCATCCGGGAGGATGGCGGACAGCAGGTGTGCATTCTTCACGTTGACGACGATCGACCCCGCGATCGCCTCGGCGGTGGCAGTGATCGTCGTCTTGCCGGGCGTGTGCACGGTGAGCTGTCCGTTCGAATTGACGCTCGCCACTTCAGGATTGTTCGAGCTCCATGTGACCTGGGGCTGGCCAACGAACGCTCCGGTCGACGTGAACAGCCGGGCCGTGAGCTGGTACGTGAAACCGACGACGAGCGAGTCCTCCGCTCCCGCGATTTGGAACACGATTTTGGCCGCCCCGACGTTCACGACGAAGTCCGCGTGCAGCGAGCCCATGGTGGCAGTGATCGTTGCCACGCCCAGACCCTGCGCCGTCACGATCCCGTACAAAACGGTTGCGACCGATGGCGCCGACGAGCTCCAAACCACAGACGAAGACCCGATCGGCCGACCGGCGTAGTCGATCGCCGTCATCTGATACGTCTGGCCCACGCTGAGCGAATCGGCGGGGCCGATCAGCGTGATCGATTTGACGATGCTCGTGGTGGGTACATCGGTTGCGGCGGACCCGCACCCGGCCACGATCATGGCGGCAATGAAACGCCGTATCCAGCACGACAAGCGCCGGCTCGGTATATCCATGGTTCTTGCTTGCCTGGCCTGAGCAATACGCCAACACGAACTTCTGACCCGTCCTCTAGAATGAGAACGTAGCTACGTCGCCGCAACCGACACTCCGGCCGAGGTGCTCTAGATCAGTTGGTCGCCCGTCCCCCCTGACGCGGCCGCACTTCGACCGGCACCACCACTCGGTGTCCCCCGCCGTCGATCCACACCTCGAGTTGCAGCTGGCCGGCCTTCGTCGGCACGTACGTAAAGTCCGCCGTCTCGCCAGGCCCCAGCCTCGCCAGCGCGGGCTTCGAAACTCGTAACGCCGGCGGAACGTCGGCCCCGTCCTGCGCCAACGGTCTCCACCGCGCGGCCTGGTCTTCGGTCCCGAACCTGAAGTTCAGCACCTCGTCCGCGTGGATGCTCACGATGCGCAGGCGGTTCGTGTCCCCGACCATCATCACGATCGGCCGCGGATTCATCTTCCCGTTCACGAGCAGCGTCGACGGCCCCTGCTTGTAGAACTCCATCAGTCCGCCGCCGCCGGCGACGATCAGGTGATCTTTTGTCGTGTCGCGCGGTGAGTCGCTCACGATGATCGCGCCGTACATCCCAGAGCTGATCTGGCGCATCTCATGTAGATGCGAGTGGTACGGGAACGTCCCGCTCCTCGGCGGCGTGAACTCGGCAGCGAACGTTCCGCCGGGTGGAATGGGCGGCATGATCTTGCCGCCCATTCCGCTGAAGTCGGCGACGCCGTCCGGGTAGCTCTCGATCTCGAGACCGTGCCAATGGACGCCGCTCTGCTCGTTCAGGTTGTTGTGTACGAGAATCCTCACCGGCTCGCCGCGCTTGAGCTCGAGGACCGGTCCGGGAATGCTGATCGAGTCCTTCGCCGGAACCTCCGCGCCCGTCTGCAGCAAGAATCCGTAGGCGGGCTGGTTGCCGAATAGCGCATTCTCGCGCTTCTGGATGAGGAGGTTGATGGTCCGCCGATCGGTCACCGTCTTCTCCTTGAAGTCCGGTGCCGGCGTCACGTGAATCCCGATCACCAGCCCGCGCATCGTGTGGCCGCCAGGCTTGTCGTGCGCCGGCATCGCGTGATCGCCGCTCGACGCCAGCACGACGTTCGCCTCGGGTGAGTCGTGCAGACTCACGATCTCGCCGATGTGGCTCGCGAAATGGCAATGGAACACCCAGTTGCCCGGGCGTCGTCGGCAGGAAGGCCAGCGAGAGCGAACCGCCGATCGGGACGATGCGCATGTTCTGGAGTGGCTGCATCGATGGGCGCGACCACTGTATCCGCACGCGCGCCGCCGTGGCGCGTCACGCGGTAATAGAAGCCGTGCAGGTGCAGCGGATGCTCGATCGCGGCGGCGTTCACGATGCGAAAATGGACGGAATCGCCCTGCGTGAACGTGAGTTGCTCGTTGTACGGCCACGCCTTGCCGTTGAACGTGAGCGCCGACTCGAAGGTCTGCGTCTTCTCGACGGGATAGAACCACTCGGTGACTACCCAGACGCGCTCGTTGGTCGCCGGCACAGCACCCGCCGCGTCGACGATGAGGCCACCGGTGAGCTGCGAGTCGAGCCAGTTGCGGTCGTCGAAGTTCGACAACCCCTTGAGCACCGCCCAATAAAAGAAGTTGCCGGCCTTGTCGAGCTTGAACGTGACGTCGCGCGTCGCGCCGGCCGCGAGCTGCACCGTGTCGCGATCCGCCGGCATCGAGCGGCGCAGGCCGCCGAGTGTGAGGGCGGAGTCGGAGCGGTTGTGGACCGTGAGATGGACGGTCGTGCCGACCGGCGCGCGCAGCAGCGGCGCCGGCACCGACGGCGCCTTTCCCGTCTCGGCGAACGCCAGAATCCGCACGACTGGATCGAGCTCGCCCTCGGGTTGATAGTCCGGCTTCGACGATGTCGAGCGAGAGCGTGAGCGTGCCGCCCGAGAGCGTTCCGGCCGGGTGTCGATTGTCGTTCACTCGCGCGATCGACGCGTTCGCGGCCGGGCGTGGCAGCGGAAAGCGCGGCGGCGGCGGAACGACCGATTCTTGTGGTGGGAGGACAGCCGAGAGGAGGAATGCGGCAACCACGGTGAAAGCCATCGTCGGCTCCGGGTGCTGGGGGGGTGGGGTTAACCAAAGCTGGCGGTTCGCGCCGCCATGTCAACAATCGGGCGATTCGCTTCCGGCTACGGCAACGCGAAAGTGACGAGTCCGGGGAGCGTGGCGATCGCGACGTACTGCTTGCCACCAGCGGAGAACGTCACCGGCGTGGATCGCACCCACTCCACTCTGGCCGACGTCTTCGCGCGCCAGAGCCCCTCGCCGGTGGTCGCGTCGACGGCGTTGAGGTAGCCTTGCGTGTCGCCGTAGAAGACGAGGTCGCCCGCCGTCGCCAAAGCTCCGCCGCAGAGCGGTGAGGCGAGCATCGGTTCCTCCGTCTTGAGCTGCCACTTGATCTTGCCGGTGGCCGCGTCGATCGCTGTCGTCGTCGCGAACGCCTCGCCTCTCGCGGGCGACGCGATGCCGCCGTCGTAGCGTTCCCCGACGGTGTGCTCGCGCACCATTCTATGGTATACGCTCGGCGTGTGCTGCCCGCGCACGTAGAGGAGTCCCGTGCGCGGCGAGTACGCCATCGGCTGCCAATTCGCGCCCCCCGCAATCCCCGGCGCGACGCGCGTGCCGAGCTCCGTCGGCTCGGCCCACATGTTCTCGTGCGGCACGAACGCCTCGGATCGCAGAATGGATTTGCCGGTGCGCCGGTCGAGCACGTAGACCCACCCGTTTTTCCCGCGTGCGCGATCGCCGGCACGCGGGCGCCGTTGACGTCGACGTCGACGAGCACCGTGGGACTCGCCGCGTCGTAGTCCCAAAGGTCGTGCGGGACCATCTGGTAGTGCCAGCGGTGCTTTCCGGTCTTGATGTCGACGGCGACGATCGAGTTGTTGTAGAGATTGTCGCCGGGCCGCTCGTGGTCGTCGTAGTCGGCGCCGGGGTTCCCAGTTCCGAAATACACGAGCCCTAACGCGGGATCGTAACTCGGCGTCGTCCACACGGGCGCGCCGCCTTTCTGCCACGTGTTCGGGTAGCGCGCGCTGTCCGCATGCTCCCGCTCGATGTTGCGCGGCAATGTTTCGCCGTCGGGAGTGGTTCTCGCCCACGTCCCCCACCAGCCGCCGTCTTCGGGCGACGGTATCGTCCAGAATCGCCAGACCCGCTTGCCGGTTTTCACCTCGTAGGCGTCGACGAAACCGCGGATCTCGAACTCCCCGCCGGCCGACACCGACGATGACTTTGCCGTCGGCGACGAGCGGCGCCATGGTGAACGAGTACCCGAACGCTCCGTCGGCGGCGCGTGTCTGCCAGGCGATCTTGCCGGTCTTTGCGTTGAGTGCGATGACGCGCGCATCGAGCGTCGCGACGAACACGAGCCCATCGGCGACGGCGACGCCGCGGTTGTTCGGCCCGCAGCAGACGCGAATCGTCCCGTTGTCCGTCGCGGCCCAGCGCCAGAGCTCTTTCCCCGTCGCGGCGTCGAGCGCGAAGACCTGCGGTCCCGGGTAGGTGTAATACAGCACGCCGCCGACGACGACCGGACTACTCTCCTGTTTGAAGAGTCCGTCGACTTGTTGGATCGGTGCGGGGCGGGTCTCGTGGGTCCAGGCGAGGCGGAGCTGGGAAACGTTCTTTGTGTTGATCTGGGCGAGCGGCGAGAAGCGCTGGTTCGTGAAGTCGTGCCCATAAGAGGGCCATTCGTCGTCGCTCGGCGACGCCGCCAGGGCGGCGAGTGCGACCGCAGACAGGAACGGGACCATGCCACGTCGAAGACCGGTCATTCCTAGGAAACTGTCCAGGTCCGCCGTGGCTGACAACACGGGGTGAGCTGGGAAGCCCGCCGACTGCAACGCTCGCGACGAACATAGAGGCCGCCAGGGGGTCCAATGATTTGCACTTCATAAGGAAAGGGCGCTTATTGGATGGATAGGCGAATGAGAACTAGAATCGATCGAGGTTTCTGATGACGGCGCGCATCCCGACCGCTCTGGGCCTTCTGTCTCTCGCCGCTCTCGTCGGCACGCGGCCGCTCGGGGCACAGGGCGTGGCTTACTTCCAGGCCCTCGCTGTCCCCCCGCGCTCGATGGGGACGTGCATGCCAGTCGAAGCGCGGCCCGTTCTGAACACGACGTTCACCAGGTCCAGGCTCGTGATGGCGAGCATTCCACCGGGTCACCGGCGCGAGATCGCTGTCTCCCTCGACGCGAAGGGGCGGCCCTTCTCTTATTCCGAGACGACTTTTGCGTCGAAGAGCTCGTTCTCCGCCGACGGGGACGACATCTTCGCCAGCCTGGACGCTCATGGCAACGTTCATGGTTGGCGGGTGCGGACAACGTCGCACCTTTCGGACAGCCTCTCGCCAAAACTGGATTCAGCGGCCTTCCGTAGGATGAAGGAACACGTGAGTACGGCGTCCGTCCGCGACTCGCTCGACGCCGACTCACAACGTCGGGTGCTGGAATTGGTGAAGTGGCTTCGCAACCGCTGCCCCGCCTGAGGTATGACGAACGATGACCTCGATGAATGAGTCGGAACTGGAACAACCGCACCGCTTTCGCGGCATGCTTCGCATGAGCCTCACAGCCGGAGTCGTGTTCTCGGCTCTCGCGACCGGCGCGCTCGCGCTCGGCCTCGCGACGGGACTCGTTCCCTCGTCGATCTTCGGGCCGCGCGAGCTGGTCGCCGTCGCCATTCGCGGCTTCGGTGCCGGCGCCGTGGCCGGTGGTCTTTTCAGTTGGCTCGTCGCACGCGGCGGGCGCGGTAAGACATTGTCGACGCTATCCACCAAACGCGTCGCGCTCTGGGGTGGTCTCGCAACGGGGAGCGTTCCACTACTCGCGGCAGGTGTGGCGCGGCGAGCGGTCTCGTCCTTCCGATCGGCGTCCTGGCGGCGAGCAGCATTCTCGCAGGGGTCGGCGGGAGCGTCGTAAGCGCCGGGATGCTCCGAGTCGCGCGACGCGCGCCGCAGCAGCTGGGTGAGCCGGACGCGAGCCCCGAGCGTCTACTTCCATAGATGTTGGGACCGACGGACGAACCGGCGTTTGTCCTTTGTCTTCCGCGCTCTGTCATAGGCAGAGCCTCGTCGGCGCGCTTTCGATTCTACATCTCCGCATTTGCTCTCGGCCTGGCTTCTATTCGGCCAGCCCACGGGCAGACGCCGCCGCCCGCGCAAACGGTTCGGGGCTTGGTCTTCGACAGCCTGAGATCCCAGCCGCTCGCCGGCGCTTTCGTTCGGCTCACCGCCGGCGCAAGCGCCAAGCCCGCTCGCACGGTCGTGGCGGACGCTCAGGGGCATTTCGAGTTCGATAGCGTCAGCCCAGGCCCATACGTTCTTTCATTCGAGCACTCCGTACTTGATTCCATAGGGTTCTCTGGCGTAACGGAACGCATATCAGTGGACGCTGCCGCTCCGAGGGCCGCGGTCGTCCTGGCGATTCCCTCGTTTGCGACGCTGTGGCGCGCCGCGTGTGGGAGCGAGGTTGTGCCTCGTGACTCCGGCTTCATCTTCGGAACGACGCGAGCCGCGGCCGACCAGCGTGTCGTCGCGGGCGCTCGAGTGCACCTGCGCTGGATCACACTGGAGACCGACTCGGCCCGCGCGGTGAATGACCGCTCACGGGTTGTCGCGCGTGGATGGGGTGCGACCGCGACCTCTGACTCGACTGGCAGCTATGCGTTGTGCGGTGTTCCGCCAAATCAGGCGATGCGTCTGATCGCGACCACGGACTCACTCGCCACCGGTCTTCTCGAATTCGCTCCAAAGCGAGAGCAATGGTCGAGGGTTGAACGGCGCGATCTCCTGTTGGGGCCGACGGGCGACCCGGGACCTCTTCAGGGCAGCGTCGCGGGATTCGTGACGGACGAGAAGGGCCAGGGCATCGAGGGGGCTCGAGTCACCGTCGCCGGAATTCTCGAAGGCCGGACGGATACGACCGGTCACTTCCAGCTGCGAAATGTCCCAATCGGAACTCGCGACATCGAGGCAATTCACCGTGGGATCGCAGCCGGCCCACGCGACGATAGACGTCATTCCGCACGATACGGCTTTTGTTCTGGTCGAACTGACCAGGGTCGTCGAGCTTCCGGCGATGGTTGTTACGGCACCGACGGCGCGTCAACGAATGCTGGCCGAGTTCGAAGAGCGAAGGGCCCTGGGAATCGGTCACTTCATGGATTCAACCCAAATCGGGCGATTCAACACAGTGCAGAATGCGCTCTCGATGATGGGAGACGGTTGCAGCATGTACATCGACGGCATCAAGTACGGCGCGCGGGACGCCGCCGTGGAGCTGCGAACGAGGAATCCGCTAAGCATCGCGATGATCGAGACACACGCCAAATGGGACCCCAGTGCTCCGCTACAGTATTCCGTATTGTCGAACTGCGGCGTGACGCTCATCTGGACCAAGGCGTGGCTACCCTAGCTCAGAAGGCGCCCAGTCTCCGCGGTTGCGGCCGCTGCACCGCGTGCGCGTGCGTCCGCCTCATCCCCGGCCCCACACGAAGATGATGACTCACCGTATCGGGAACGACGAGCCAGAGCATCGTCCCGATGAGCGCGTGCGCGAACGCCAGGAAAAACAGATTGCGATGCCGCTGGTACGCGAACGCCGCCACCGTCCCACCGACGAGCGTCACGCCCATCAACAGCGGATTCGGCACGTGCGCCGCGGCGAACATCATACCCGCCATCGGCGCCACGAGAAACTGGTATCTCCCATCGAACGACGCCTGGAGCCGATTCGCGAAGTAGCCGTTCAATAGATACTGCTGAAAGAGCGCCCAGAAGCAGTAGCCAATGAGCACGCCCGCGACTCTCCACGCCGCCACGTCGCGCACGGTATCGAACGCGAAGCCGGCGATCACTCCCGCTGCCGCGACGACAAGCACCGGAATCGCGAAGCGCCGCGCGCACTCGATGAATCCGGCTCGTCTGAGGCCGAGTTCAGCCGGCGACTCGCCGCGCACGGCGTGCGACAGCAGCACGATGGCCAGCAAAACCATCCACGACCAGTGGACGCGCGCCTGGAGATACCAGATGTACGCGAGCAGGAGGAAGAAAATCGTTCCCGCTTCCAGCGCGTGGACCATCGGACCGATCGGCTGAACCGCCGATCGTATGGCCAAGGACGGCGACCGCACCTGCATGGCTGCTACTCCCAACAATGGATCCGTCCTCGCACGGGAGCGAGGCCGGATCCGACGACGTCATCGACGCAACAGAATCACCCACACCGCGTCCACGAGCGCGTGCGTTATCGCGGACGCGGTCACCTTTCCCGTGCGAACGTACACCAACCCGTAGGCGACGCCGGCGATCGTCGCCAACACCGCGTAGCGCGGGTCGGGGAGGTGCGACAACCCGAAGATCACCGAGCCGATCGCGAGCCCGAGCGGAACCCCGAGCCGGCGCGATAAGAGATTCTGAATCAAGCCGCGGAAGAGGAACTCTTCGGGCACGGCAGTGACGAGATAGATGATGATGGGCTGAAGCAGCAGGCCCGGCGCAGCAGCGCGCGGATTCCACGTGATGAAGTGCGTCGCTGAACCCGATCGGAAGAGCGATCGCGGCATAGCCCAGCGAACACGAGCACCGCCGTCGTCGCATCACGCCGCGTGAGCGACCAGCGGTAGCCGACGCCCTCGAGCGGGCGCGCGACGAGAAAGAAGTACAGGCCGGCGACGAGCCCGACGAGACGCGACGCGTCGTAGCCGCCTGGCGCGGGCACGGGCAGCGTCGGGAGCAAATGATATTTGACGCCCACGCCGAGGCTCGCCGCGGCGGCCAGCTCGCGCCACGGGAGTTGGCCCGGCTTGGCTTGACCGGTGGCGAAGATCAGCGACGGAATCGCGAGGTAGACCGCGAACGCGAGAGCGCGGTCTCCGACCGACAATCCGGCCGCGGCGGCGTAGAGCACGCACGCCGTCCACAACACGACAGGTCCGGCGACGATGCGAACAGATGCGCGCGGAAACGCGTCGCTCAGTCGGCGCGTGACGTCGGGAACGCCGAGCGCGATGTAGCCGCCGGCGAGCAGCGCGAAGAGAGCGAGCGGCAGAGGCCGGGCCAGCCGGGCGCCGTGCGCGTTCGCCGTGAAATACGCGACGAGCGCCAACCCGAACAGCACCGCGGCGACCGCGGCCTCGCGGCTCCAGCTCCCCTTGGAGGAAGCCGGCGAATCCAGAACAACGACGCCTTCAGTCACTCGAGCTCCATCCTGCTTGAACACCTTCACTCGCAATACAATCCTCGAGAGATCGGCGCGGAGCGCTATGGTACTACGGTACTATGGTCGTGACGCCGTTCTTCTTCAGCAGCGCGCTGAACGCCGGCGCCTCCACGTCGACGATCTTCTTGTACTCGGCGGCGATCGCCGCCAGCTCCTGCTTGAACTCGGCATTCACGGCGAGCTGCTGCGCCGTCGGTCCGATGTCGCCGCCGCTGCTGCCGCTGCCCGGCGTGCCTACCATCGGGCCGATCATCCAACTGATCCGCTCGTAGAGTTGCACGGGTTTCCGGAACGCGTCCTCGCTCGGCCCGGTGTTCCGCAGGTCGATCAGCTTGCTCTCGACGGCGCTCACCTTCGCGTCAAACGCCTTCGCCGCCTCGGCGACGGCGCCCTTCGCGGCGTCAGGTACCGCGGCTTTCGTTGCATCACCGGCGATTGACGCCTCGGCGTCCTGCGCCTCCTTCCGCAACGCCTCCATCTCGATTCCCCATCTTCGCCGCCGAGTCGATCTCGGCGAGTACTTCGCGCACGAACGCGACTTGCGCGCGAATCGTCTGCAGGCGTCCCCGGAGAATGTGGATCGGGCAGCACGCGTGAGCTCCGTCGTTTTTTCCGCGGCGCCCGCCTTCACGTGCACCGTGTACGACGCCGGGCGGCACGATCGGTCCCGCGGGCGGAATGCGCGTGCCGTATGCCGCGTAGTTCCGTCGCGCCGGCGCCCATGGCTCGTCGAGCGGCGGCACCTGCATCACGATCGTCGAGCCGGACTCGTAGCGCAGATCCCACCACACGCGATTCAGTCCCGGGTGTCCGGCCACGGTGAGCGTGCGAATGGCGGCATTGCCTGGTCCCGTGATCGACACCTTCACGTTCGGCGTTTCGCTCTTGAGCGAGAAGTCGATGTCCGCGCCGTACTGCGCGTTCTCGCCGACGACGTGCGGGTCGACGTCCCCTTCGCGGCGCGTCGTTCGTCTGTCGGAACCGGTACGCCGGGCGCGTCGCGAAGAGATGGAAGTCCTCCGACTGCGCCGCGTCCCACGTCGCGCAGCGGCGTGACGTCGTCGAGGATGTAGACGCCGCGGCCGTGCGTGCCGATCACGAGATCGTTGAACGTCGACTGTACCTGCATCCAGTAGATCGGCGCGGGCGGCAGGTCGTTGCGCACATGGGTCCAGTGCTCGCCGTCGTCCCACGTGACGTACAGTGCGTTGTCGGTGCCGAGGTAGAGCATGCCGCGGCGCACGGGATCCTCGACGATGATGTGCGCGTTCGAGTTGACGCCCTTCGGCACGCTCGCCGAGATGAGCTTCCACGTCGCGCCGTAGTCGGTGGTCTTGTAGACCCGCGCGTCGTAGTCGGCCTGATGCTGCAGGTTCACGACGACGTACGCGGTCGCCGCGTCGAAGCGAGATGGCGCGACGCTCCACACCGTGCCCCACGGCGGCAGGTTCGGGATGTTCTTCGTGACGTTCGTCCAGTGCAGCCCGCCGTCCTGCGTGACGTTCACCTGTCCGTCGTCGCTCCCCGTCCAGATCACGCCGGCGCCTTCTTTCGCCGGCGACTCGGCGATGACGTACAGCGTGCCGCCGTCGAACGTCGTGAGGTTGTCGGCCGAGATGCCGCCGGAATTCTGCTGGTGCGATTTGGTGTTCGTCGTGAGGTCGGGGCTGATCGGCTTCCAGCTCTGGCCGCCGTCGGTCGTCATGAACACCACCTGCGCACCGGCGTAGACGCGGTTGTGGTCGTGCGGCGAGATGGCGAGCGGCGTGATCCAGTCCCACCGATACTTCATGTCGGCCGGCGCCCAGCCGTAGCTCGTGATGGGCCAGGGGCTCACGTCGCGCGCCATGCCCGTTTTGTAATCCATGCGCACGATGCGTCCGTTGTCGCATCCCGACCAGACGACGTCGGGGTTGGCCGGATCGGGCACGGCGAACGCGTCCTCGCAGCCGCCGGTGTTCTGCCAGTTGCTGAGCGGAATGCCGCCTCGCCCGCCGCCGGTGCGCGACGGTCCGCGGAACGACGACTTGTCCTGGATGTTGCCCATCACGTTGTACGGAATCGCGTTGTCGGCGATCACGTGATAGACCTGCGAGATCGGCAGCAAGAAATGCTTGTAGCTCGCCGCGCGATTGTCGCTGATGGCGACGCCCGCGTCGTTGGCGACGAGCACGCGGTTGGCGTTGCGTCGGGTCGATCCACACGTCGTGGTTGTCGCCGCCGGGCGCCGAGATCACCGGTCCCGCGGGCGCTCCGCCGCCGGCTCCACGTCCGCGGCCGCCACCACCCCCGCCGCCGCCACCGCCACCGCCGGCTTGAAAGACTGTCGTGCCGCCGTCGCGCGACATCGTGAACGCGACCGACGGGAAGTAGAGCAAATTCTCATCGTCAGGCGACACCGCCATTCGCGTGTAGTACGGCGAGCGCTCGCCCGGCAAGATGCGATTGATTCACCAACTGCCACGTCTCGCCGCGATCGTTCGAGCGATAGAGTCCGGGCGCCGGCGCATCCTGCACGAGCGCGTAGACACGATTCGGATTGCTCGGCGCGATGGCGACGGCGATCTTGCCGAGCGGGTGGTCCGCCGGAGGAAGTCCGTGTCCCGCGATGCGCGTCCAGTTCGCGCCGCCGTCGTGCGTGACGTACACGCCGCTCCCAAGGCCGCCGCTGTGCAGATCCCAGCGGTGGATGTCGAGCTGCCACATGCCGGCGAACATCGTCTTCGAGTCGTTCGGGTCCATCGCCAGGTCGGAGCAGCCCGTGCTGTCGTTGACCGCGAGCACCTGCGTCCATGTCGTGCCGCCGTCGCTCGTGTGGAAGACGCCGCGCTCGCGCTGCGGACGAAACGCCTGGCCGATCGCGCAGACAAATACGGAGTTGGCGTCGTGCGGATCGATGACGACGCGCGCGATGTGGCCTGTCTCGTCCAATCCCATGTGCTGCCACGTGCGGCCGGCGTCGGACGATTTGTAGACGCCGTCGCCGAGCGTGTAGTACGGACGAATGAGCCAAGGCTCTCCCGTTCCGGCCCAGATCACGTCGTGCGCCGACGGAGCCACGGCCAGCGCGCCGATCGCTGAGACGTCTTTGTCGTCGAAGACCGGAGTCCAGTTGATGCCGGCGTCCGACGTCTTCCAGATGCCGCCGTCGGCGGCGCCGATGTAGACCGTCATTCGATCGCCGGGCACGCCGGTGATCGACGGCGACGCGATTGCCTTCGGGGCCGAGTGCTCGGAAGTGAAGCGCGCCAAGCCCGTCGGGGCCGCCGTTGCTCCGGGCCGGTGCCTGGCCGCGACCTCGTTGGGCGTTCGCGGTTGCGCCGAGGGCAACAAGAAACGTGAGGAGAGCGATTGACGATGAGTTGAGGCGAGGCATCGGCTGCTCCAAATCGGTTGGAATTGATGGCACGAGTGTGCGCCGGCGTACGCGACGGGCGCAAGTAGACTGGCGTTTCTACACGGCGAGATCGCGCCCTTTCGTTTCGCCCGACATTCCGAGAGCGGCGAGTCCCGGTGCGGCCATTGCCGCCGCGTACAAAGAAACCGGAATCGTCGACCCATAACGGTTGAGCAGCGCGACGCCGATGAGCGGAGCCAGCGCGCCCGTGAAGACCGTCGCGAACTGATAGCCGATCGAGAAGCCGGTGTACCGCGTCCTCGTCGGAAACAGCTCGACGAAGAACGCCGACATTCCGCCGACGATGATGCCATGGAACACGCCGCCAACCGCCGCGGCGGCCATGATCACCGTCGTGCTGCCGCTCGCCATCGCCGGAAAGAGGATGAACGACCACGCCGCCGCGCCGACCAATCCGAACGCCGTGACCGGCAACCGTCCAACACGATCCGATAGCGCGCCCGCCGCGAAGATCGCGACGACGTCGGCGACCGAACCAACCGCCGCCGCCTCCAATGCCAACGTCCGCGGCTGATGCAGCACGCGCGTGACGTACACGATGAAGAACGTCGTGAACACATAGAACAGCGCGTTCTCCGCCGCCTTCACCAACAGCACGGTCAAAACGGATCGCCACTGCGCGAGAAGCGTCCGGCCGAGTGCGTCGCCCTTCGTCTGCGCCCGCCGCTCGGCGTACGCGCGATACAGCGGCGACTCGGCCACTCGCGTCCGCATCCATATCCCGACGCCGATCAGCAAACCCGACGCGAGGAACGCGAGTCGCCATCCCCAATCGGCAAACGCCGCGTCGCCCAGCGACACGCCGAGCAGCGCGAGCACCGCCGCCGACAACACGTTGCCCGCCGGCCCGCCGATCATCGGCCACGCCGTCCAGTATCCACGACGCTCCGCGGGCAGACTCTCGGCGACGAGCAGCAGCGCGCCGCCGACCTCGCCACCGACGGCGAACCCCTGAATGAGCCGCAGCACGACGAGCAGCACCGGCGCCAACACGCCGATCGACGCATAGCCCGGGAGCAGTCCGACACCCATCGTCGCGATTCCCATCAGCATGAGACTCCAGACGAGAATTCGCTTTCGCCCATAGCGGTCGCCGAGCACGCCGAATACGACACCGCCCAACGGCCGCGTGACGAATCCGATCGCGTACGTCATCAGCGAAAGCAGAACGCCGTTGAGCGGATCCGCCGTGGGGAAAAACACGCGGTCGAATACGAGCGCCGCCGCCGACGCGAAGACGAAGAAGTCGTACCACTCGACGAGCGAACCGATCGAGCTGGAGAACAGCAGCCTGCGGACGCTGGTCATCGCAGCTCGTTCAGGAACCTCATCACCTCCGGCCAGACGACCTCCGGCCGCTCGGCGTAGAGCATGTGCGCCGCGTGAGGAACGCGAACCAGACGGCTGCCGGGAATCATGGTCCACTCGGCGACCATGTCCATCGGGATCGCGTCCTCTTCGCCGTGCACGATCAACGTCGGGACGTGGAGCGTGGCGAGCGCCGGCCGCAGATCCCAATCGCCGTACGATGCCATGATGACGCCGTTCGTCGTCCTCAGCCCATAGCGAATTCCCGCCGGATCCGACGCGCAGAGGTCGGAGTGAATCCGCGACACCGACGCCGGGTCGGCCACGCGCGGACGAAGTCCGGCCGCCCAGTAGTCGCGACACGCTTGGCGAATGTTCTCGCCCGCGGCGAGCCGTCGGTTCGCGTCCGCCGCCTTCGCGCTCCACGCGCTGTCCATCCGAGTCCGCATCGTTTTTCCGAAGCGCTGCCAGAAGTCGCCTCGATGCGGCGGGACCGCACCGAGGAGGACCATCGCGCGGACATGTTCAGGGTGCGCGATCGCGTACGACGCGGCGAGGAGCGGGCCGTACGAATGCAGCGACGAGAATGACACGATCGAGCTTGAAGTGGCGTCGAATGGCGTCGAGGTCGGCGACTTGCGCCGCAGCCGTGAGAACCGTCGTGTCGCGCGGCAGTGTCGAGCGGCCGGCGCCGCGTTGGTCGTAGAAGATCACGACATGGTTCTCGGCGAGCGGCGTGAAGTCGCCGTAGATGCTCTCGAGATCGACGCCGGGGCCGCCGTGCACGGCGATGATCGTGTCGCGTCCGCGGCCGACGACGCGATAGAAGAGGCGGACCGAGTCGGTCGAGGCGACGTAGCCTTCGTTGGGCTTCTGGGCGCCGGCGCGCGAGACCGAAATGGCCACAAGGGCCGCGAGCGCGGTCGCGAGGATGCTTTGTCGAGTGGTCATGTGATATAGCTAACCCGGTCCCGCCGGAAGCTGGAGCTAAGTTGAGTACAACATGAAGCGCGAGCCAACCCTTCACCTCATCGTCGGTCTTCCAGGAGCGGGAAAGACGACGCTGGCCCGCCGGCTCGGGCGAGATCTTCGTGCCCTCCGCTTGACGCCCGACGACTGGATCACGACGCTGTACGGCGCGATCGCCCAGTCAGCCGGCTCTCGATGCCGCGCGCGATCCCGTGGAGCGACTCCAGTGGAGGTCGCGGCGAGAGCGCTCGAGCTAGGAGTGAGTGTGGTGCTCGACTTCGGCTTCTGGTCGCGTGAGGAGCGCGAGCTCTTTCGAAGGCGGGCAGCCGCCCTGGGCGCGCGAACACAAGTGCACGCCTTGATCGTACCGCTCGATGAGCTCTGGCCGCGCGTGGAACGGCGCAACCGCGCGCTGCCGCCCGGCGCGTTTCACGTCACGCGCGAGCAGCTCGAAAAATGGTGGTCCCTGTTCGAGGCGCCCTCGGACGATGAGCTTGACGCGCAGGTATAGAGTCGTCTGCGGCAGCCCGCATGGTATCATCGCTCGCGCCGAGCCGCGGTTGAGCGTAGCTTGGTGCCCGTGGCGACGCCGCCCTTCCCAACCGATCGACTGAGTTCCGCGTTCGCCGACCGCTACCGAATCGAGCGGGAGCTGGGCGCCGGCGGCATGGCCACCGTCTACCTCGCCGCGGACCTCAAGCACGATCGCAAGGTCGCGATCAAGGTGCTCAAGCCGGAGCTCGCCGCCGTGCTCGGCGCCGAGCGGTTCGCCGTCGAGATCAAGACGACGGCGTCGCTCCAGCATCCGCACATCCTGCCGCTGTTCGACTCCGGCACGGCCGACGGACTGCCGTTCTACGTCATGCCCTACGTCCAGGGCGAGACGCTTCGCCAGAAGCTCGACCGCGAGACGCAATTCGGCATCGACGAGGCGGTGCGCATCGCGCGCGAGGTGGCCGACGCGCTCGACTACGCGCATCGGCACGGCGTCGTCCATCGCGACATCAAGCCCGAGAACATTCTGCTGCACGACGGCCGCGCCGATGGTGGTGGACTTCGGCATCGCGCTCGCCGTCTCCGCGGCGGCGGGCGGCCGGATGACCGAGACCGGCCTCTCGCTCGGCACGCCGCACTACATGTCGCCCGAACAGGCGACGGCCGACAAGGAGATCACCGGCCGATCGGACATCTACTCGCTCGGCAGCGTGTTGTACGAGATGCTGGCCGGACAGCCGCCGCACGTCGGCGGCTCGGCGCAGCAGATCATCATGAAGATCATCGCCGAGCCGGTGCAGCCGGTGACGCAGTATCGGAAATCGGTGCCGGCCAACGTCTCCGCCGCTCTCGACAAGGCGCTGGAGAAGCTGCCGGCCGATCGTTTCGAGAATGCGAAAGCCTTCAGTGAAGCGCTGGCCAACGCGACGTTTACGACCACGGGTGCCGCGAGGCCCGTGCGTGCCGCAGCTCAAGCGCACGGCGGCGTGTGGCGCGGCGCGTTCGTCGCGACGGCTGCTGTCGCGCTTCTCACGACAATCGGCTTCGTATGGGCGTTGCGCCGGCCGACTGTCGTGCCCGACGAGCCGGTGGTGCGCGTGGTTGTTGATCTGCAACCGGGCGAACGGCTGCCCTCCGGCAACCTTGGATCGGTCGTCGCCATCTCGCCGCAAGGCGACCGCCTTGTGTACGGGGCGATGGGGACGGGCGGCACGCGCCTGATGATCAGGCGCACCGGGGAGACGACCGCCCGCGAGCTGACCTCCGCGGTGGGGTGGCAGCCCGCCTTCTCGCCCAACGGTAAGTGGATCGCGTATACGGACGGCAATCAAATCAAGAAGATCTCGGCCGATGGCGGATCGATCTCGCTGGTGGCTACCATCTCCAACACCGCGGTTCGTGGTCTCTGCTGGGCCGGGAGCGACACCATCCTGCTCGGATCGGACGCTGGACTGCTCGCGGTCTCGAGCCGGGGAGGCACGCCACATCGCGTTCTCGAGGTGGATTCGACCGCCGCCGTTGTGTATCCGGTGATGCTCCCCGATGGGAAGACGGTTGCGTACACCATCGGCGGCACAGCTCGTACGCGACGAATCGCGGTGACATCGCTCGCGTCGCACCACACGACGGTGCTCGAGACGGCCGCCGCGGTTGCGCTGGGAATGCGCGACGGGCACCTGCTGTACGTGACGAGCGCCGGTGAATTGGACGCGGTGCCGTTCGATCTGGACGGGCAGCACGTGAGCGGCGATCCGATCCAACTCGAGAGCGGCGTACGGATCACTGGTCCGGGCGCGGCGTACGCGTCCCTTTCCGCAAATGGGTCGCTGTGGTACGTGAGCGGAGAGTCGACGAATCATCTCGTGCGTGCGGCGATGGGTCGGCCGGACGTGCCACTGATCGACGACGCGCGCGGGTTCAGGAATCCGCGCTTGTCTCCCGATGGGCGGAAAATCGCCGTCGAGGTGACCGAGGCGAAGGGCAACAACATCTGGTTGTACGATCTTGCCGCCAAGACCCTCACGCCGCTCACTAACGACGGCGGCAGCGTCCCCGAATGGTCGGGAGACGGAAAGCGCGTCCTCTACAGGTCGACCGGCCACGGCGGAAAGTTCGCCGTCGACTGGCTGCCCGCGGACGGGAGCGCCGCGCCCGAGTTGCTATATCAACCGGACGAAGCGATCAACGAGGCCCTCTTATCGCAGGACGGTAAGTGGCTGATCTATCGAACGGCCCCCGGCCTCCACAACCGCGACATCTTCGCCGTTCCACTCGATGGAGACCGCAAGCCAATCCTTCTCGTGGGCGGGCCGGCACACGAGTCGCATCCGCGCCTGTCGCCCGACGGAAAGTGGATGGCGTATCAGTCGAACGAGAGCGGCCGATTCGAGATATACGTGCGACCCTTTCCCGGCAACGGCCCTCGCGTCCAGGCAAGCAACAATGGCGGGCAGGAGCCCGTCTGGGCACGGACGGGCAACACGATTTTCTATCGAACGCCGACCGGCGGCCTCGAATCCGCCGTCGTGACGCGCGGGGCGACGATCACGTTTGGAGACCGTCGCGCCGCGCTGCCACCGGCTGACTACCTGGATGACATAACGCATGCGAGCTACGACGTCTGGCCGGACGGCAGCGGATTCCTGATGGTGAAACCGGTGGGCGGGGACGACCGACCGATTCTCGTACACAACTGGGGGCGGTTGCTGCGCGAAAAGTTCGCCGCGGGCAGCGCTTCCAAGTAGGACCCGAGCGCACAACCTGTGCTCATCGTTTGCCGCCGATGGGGTCCGCGGCGACGCCTTCCTTCGTGATCCCCACCGGCTGAATCATCCCGCGTCGTCGAATCGCAACTCGTCGATGCTGACGACGCGATGGTTGCGATCCGTTTCACCGAGCGGCCGACGATGGTAGACGATGTACCACTTCCCGGACGGCGACTGCAGCACCGAGTGATGCCCCGCGCCGGTCGCGACCGTCGAATCCTGCTGCAGGATCTTCCCGACTCGCTCGAACGGCCCGAACGGCGACGAGCCGACCGCGTAGGCCACCGCGTAGTTCGGTCCCGTCCATCCGCCTTCGGACCACATGAAGTAGTACTTGCCGTCCTTGATCAGCATGAACGCGCCTTCGACGTATCCGGCGGGCGTGATCTCCTTGAACGTGCTGCCGTCGGGGAGCGGGACGAAGCCGGTGAAGTCGGCGTTCAGCTTCGCGATGTTGCAGTGCCGCCAGCCGCCGTACGACGATGTAGTACGACCCGTCGCGATCCTTGAACACCATTTGATCGATCGGCTGCGCGCCGTTGTGAAACGCGTCGATGAGCGGCTTGCCGAGATAGTCCTTGAACGGCCCGTCCGGCGTTCGCGCTCGCGCGACGCCGATGCCGCCGACCTGCTGGTCGTTCTGGATGTCGTTCGCGCCGAAGAACAGGTAGTACCAGCCGTCCTTCTCGACGATCGACGGCGCCCAGACGGCGCGCTTGGCCCACGACACGTCGGCGACGTCGAGCACGTGCGGGTGTTTCACCCACGTGACGAGGTCGCGCGACGAGAACGCGTCGAGGAACGTCTGCTGGTCGTACGGCGCCGAGTACGTCGGGAAGATCCAGTACTGGTCGTCGAAGACGTGGGCTTCGGGGTCGGCGTACCAACCCGGCAGAATCGGGTTGCCGGACTTCGTCGATTGCGCCGGGGCAGCGGTTGCCGTGAGCGACGCGAATACGGCGAGAAGCCCGATGGGCGCGCGGGTGAATGCTGGGCGACGGCTCATGCGTGAACTTGCCGGCGCGGCGCCGCGCTGACAACGGGCGGCGAATATCCGTTCAGCTCCGGCTCACGCCGCCTCGGGGCCGGGAATCAGCCGCGTGATCGCTCCCATTCCCGTGAAAAGGAGCAACACCTCACCGCGACCCGACACGCCAACGCAAACCGGGTAAGCCGTGCCACTCAATTGCCAAGTTTCATTACAGCTTTTCGTCCTTCAATATGAGACTTCTCGCTGTGCCGCCTCGCACAGTCACCGAGCGTGGCGCGAGCCATTCTGAAGCGTCTTTGATTGGCAATCGCGATTGGCACGAGCCGCACACCAATCTGGAGAAGCTTCGATGAGCATATTCGCCCGCCGCCGCCGCGCTCCCGTGGCGCCCGCCGTCTCAGACGGCTATTCCGTGATCGACGCGCACCTCTCGATTCAAGGCGACATCGCCACCGACGGTACGGTCCGAGTGGACGGCCGCATCGACGGAACACTGCACCGCGCCGACACGCTCATCATCGGCGCCGGCGGCGTGCTGATCGGCAACGTCGAGGCGCGAGAGGTCGTGGTGGGCGGAGAGCTCACCGGCGATCTCTCGGTGCGCGGACGGGTCGAGATCCAGAAGACGGCGACGGTGCGCGGCGACATCCGCGCCGCCGCGGTCGGGCTCGAAGAAGGCGGCACGGTGCACGGCCACGTCATCGTGCGCTCACTCGACGCCGAGATGCCGGTGATTGGCGAACGCCGGCTCATGCTCACTCCCAGCCGCTCGGTGGCGGCGCAAGGCTAGCGCGCGGCGGCTGAACGATGCACAACAACGCGACGCCGGCGTGGACGCTAATTCTCGTCCCGCCGACGCCGAGGGCAGCGCCGCGGCACATCGGCGTGAAGATGCGCACGGTGCGCATGTTCGCGATGCTGACGGCCGGACTCGCCGCCGTGATACTGAGCTGGATGCTCGCGACGTCCGACTCCGCCGTCGGCCTCGCCGACCGACTCGCCGCCGAGCAGCGGCTCACCGCGGCTCTCGACGATACAGTGCAGTCGATGCGCATGGCCGCGCTCTCCGCCGAAGCCGCGAAGCTGCCGCCCGTCGGAATGATGATGCCGATCAACGGCGAGATCACGAGCCGCTTCTCACGCTCCCGCTTTCACCCGATCCTCGAGGTCTTCCGCGCGCATCGTGGAGTCGACCTCGCCGCGCCGGAGGGCACTCCGATCAGCGCTCCCGCCGCCGGCCGCGTCGCGTCCGTCGGGCGCCGGCTTGGCTACGGACTCGTCGTCGAGATGGTTCACTCGGGCGGTGTCGTGACGCGCTACGCGCACTTGCGCTCGGCGCGTCGTCCACGCCGGCGACACGGTGACGATGGGTCAGGAGATCGCCACTGTCGGCGAAAGTGGTCTCGCGACCGCGCCGCATCTGCACTTCGAGGTGTGGGTGAAGGGGACGGCGGTCGACCCGGTGAAGTTCGTCGCCGCGACGCGACTGGCCACTCCGCTGGCGACGGTGCACTAACCGGGTAGACAGCTGAACGGCCGGACGGCTGGACGGAGCCCTAGCTGGTCGCTCCGGAGCGGCGCAGCTTGAGTGAATGAACGGGATTCATCGGCCGGCTCTCGTTGTCTTCGCAATCATCGCCGTCGTTCTCGGGTGTGGCCCGCACGAAGGGCGCATCCGTCGCAGGCGTCCCGGCGTCCAACGTGCCGGTCGGAGATTGGCCGAGCTACAATCGAACGCTCGCCGGCGATCGCTTCTCGCCCCTCACCGAGATCGACCGGTCGAACGTCGCGGCGATGAAGGAGATCTGCACCTACACGCTTCCCGAGGTCGCCGCGCTGCAGGCCGGCCCTGTCGTCGTCGCCGGCGCGATGTATTTCTCGACCGACACGATGACGTACGCGATCGACGCCGCGACGTGCGCCGAGAAGTGGAAACGATCGCGGCACGTAGCGACGCCGGGCGGCGGGCCGGCGGTGAATCGCGGCGTCGCGTACGCAGACGGACGCGTCTTTCGCGGGACGTCGGACACGCATGTCCTCGCATTCGATGCCGGCGACGGCCACACGTTGTGGGACGTGCAGCTCGACGTCGCGGGTCCGGGTGTGCAGCTGCCGATGGCGCCGATCGCCTGGAAAGGACTGGTGTTCATCGGGAACGCCGGCGGCGACCGCTCGGGCGTGATCGGCCACGTCTACGCGCTCGACGCGACGACCGGGCAGGTGAAGTGGAAGTTCGACGTCGTGCCGGCGAGCGGACCGGCGCGCGAGACGTGGGGCCACGGCGCCGCGGCGGCGTACCCGCTTTCCGGCGGCGCGTTCTGGACGTCGTTCACGCTCGACGAGACGGCCGGCGTGCTGTACGTGTCCTCCGGCAACCCCGCGCCTGACTTCGACAGCGCGATGCGGGATGGCGAGAATCTCTATGCCAACTCTCTCATCGCGCTCGACGCGACTTCAGGGCGGATGCTGGCGTTCAATCAACTCGTGAAGCACGACTTTCACGACTGGGACGTCGACAGTCCGTCGCCGGCGGTCACGATTCGATCGGGGCGCGCCGTCGTCGCCTCCGCCAACAAGGACGGTTTGTTCTCCGTCGTGGACCGCGGGCGGGTCGCGTCGCGCGCGGCGGTCGATGCACTGGCCGGCGGCGGCCCACCGTCCGAACTCCCGCTGCTCTACCAGGTGGCGATGACGACCCGCGAAAACGTCGACGTGCCGCTGTCGCGCGATCGCGCGACGCGATTTTGCCCGGGAATCCTCGGCGGCGCCGAGTGGAACGGCGCGGCGTACGACCCGACGCGAAACACGTTCTTCGTCGGCGCGAACGACTGGTGCAGCACGGTGCAGCTTCAGCGCGAGAACTCCCCGGTGCCGCGCATCGGCGCGCCGTGGTTCGGCAACGCCCAGGGCGGCCAGCGCATGGATTCGGCGACGGCCGCCAAGGGCTGGCTCACCGCGTTCGACGCGGAGAACGGCAACGTGCGATGGAAGTTCCAGGCGCCGAAGCCGGTGCTGGCCGGCGTCACGCCGACCGCCGGTGGTCTCGTCTTCACGGCGGACCTCGGCGGCAACGTGTACGCGTTCGATGCCGACGATGGGCGCGTCCGTTGGCACATCTCTACCGGACAATCGATCGGCGGGGGTGTGGTGAGTTACGTCGCCGGCGGACACCAGCGCATCGGCGTGGCCTCGGGGATGCGATCGCCGATCTGGCCGGGCGGGTCGCAATCCAGCCACATCGTCGTCTACGGTGTGAATCGCTGACTGCCTGGCCTCCCCGCGTGCGGGCGATCTGCCCCACGCCCGCTATCGCTCGTGACCTGAGGCGGTAGAATTGGGCGGCATGAAACCCAAAGAGCTCACGATCCGCGGCCTGATCCTCGGCGCGCTGATCACGACCGTCTTCACCGCCGCGAACGTCTACCTGGGGCTCAAGGTCGGGCTCACGTTCGCGTCGTCGATTCCCGCCGCGGTGATCTCGATGGCCGTGCTGAGCGCGGTCAAGGACTCGACGATCCTCGAGAACAACATCGTGCAGACCGTCGCGTCGGCGGCGGGCACGCTCTCGGCGATCATCTTCGTGCTGCCGGGGCTCGTGATCATCGGATGGTGGACGGGCTTTCCATTCTGGCAATCGTTCTTGATCTGCGTGAGCGGCGGCGTGCTCGGCGTGCTGTTCACGATTCCGCTGCGCCGCGCGCTCGTCACCAACTCCGACCTTCCGTACCCCGAAGGCGTCGCGGCCGCCGAGGTGCTGCAAGGTCGGGTCGGGCACGCGCGGCGAGACGAAGGACGACACCGGTGAAGCGCGCGCAGGGTCTCGTCGCGGTGATGCTCGGGTCGGTCGCATCGGCGGGGCTCGCGATCATCACCGCGACGCGCGTCGCCGCCGCGGAAGTGACCGGGTTCTTCCGCCTTGGGACGATGGCGTCGAGCGGATACAACATCGCGTGGTCGCTCGCGCTGCTCGGTGCCGGACATCTCGTTGGACTGTCGGTCGGCATGGCGATGCTCACGGGGCTCATCATCTCGTGGGCGATCGCGGTTCCGATTCTCACGTCGATGACGCCGGCGGCGGCGGGTGTGACGCTGGCCGCGCACACGACGACGATCTGGCGCACGGAGGTCCGCTTCATCGGCGCGGGCGCGATCGCGATCGCGGCGATCTATACGCTGGCGAAGCTGGCGAAGCCGGTCGTCGGCGGGCTGGTGAGCACGCTCGCGGCGTCGCAGGGCAAAGAACGTCGGGCGACGATCTCGACCGCGACATCTCGCCGCAGTGGATCTACATCCTCACCGCCGGGTGCTTGATCATCGCGGCGTACCTGGCGTACACGTTCGCCAACTCGACCGTGCTCGCGCCGCAGCGCGACGACGCTCACGCTTATCGCGGTGCCGTTCGTGCTGCTCGGGGGGTTTCTCATCGCCGGCATCTGCGGCTACATGGCCGGACTGATCGGCGCGTCGAACAGCCCGATCTCCGGCGTCGGCATTCTCTCGGTCGTGCTCTGCGCGTCGGCGCTCGTCGTCGCCGTGCACCCCACGGCGGAGACGCGTCCGGCGCTGGTCGCGTTCGCGCTGTTCATCACGGCGATCGTGTTCGCGTGCGCGACGATCTCGAACGACAACCTGCAGGACCTGAAGACGGGACAGCTCGTCGGCGCGTCGCCGATGCGGCAGCAGGTCGCGCTCATCGTCGGCGTGGGCGCCGGCGCGGCGGTGATTCCCTTCGTGCTCAACCTGCTCGCCAAGGCATACGGCTTCGCCGGCGCGCCGAACGTCAACGTTGTGTCGCCGAATCCGCTGCCCGCGCCGCAGGCGACGCTGATTTCCGCGCTCGCCCAGGGCGTGATCGGCGGCAGCCTCGAATTGGAAGATGATCGGCATCGGCGCGCTGGTCGGCGTCGGGCTCATTCTGCTCGACGAGATGCTCGGCGCGGCGCACAAGCTGCGCATCCCGCCGCTCGCCGTCGGCATCGGGATCTACCTGCCGATGTCGGCGACGTTCGCCGTGGTCGTCGGCGCGGTCATCTCGCACTGGTACGACAAGCGCGCGCGCCAGATGCCGAACCCCGAACGCGCCGAGCGACTGGGCACGCTGGTCGCGTCGGGGTTGATCGTGGGCGAGAGCATCTGGGGCGTGATCAACGCCGGGACTGATCGTCGCGCTGTCGAAGGACGCGCCGATCGGGCTCGAGCCGGAAAACTTCGCGCCGGCGCCGTGGCTCGGGTTGCTGCTGTTCGTGGCGGCGATCGTGTGGCTGTACGGCTGGATGTTGCGAAAGTCGAGAGCTGTTGCGTAGAACGGCGGCCGGTGAAACGGCGATTGCGCGCGACAGCCGTTGTTGGTTGAGGGTTCTCGGTTGTGGGTTGTGAGTGACTGATGCAGGGACAGGCTCGGTGTTTCGTCGGCGATTCGCGCGGGTTCGAGGTTCGTCGTTTCAATCCGGCTTCGCGCAGAGCCTGTCACGACATCAGTCACCGACCACTCACAACCGACAACCCCTAACCAACAACGGCAGTCGCGCAACGCGCCGTTAGAACGTGGTTCCCACGGTGAGGAACATCAGCCTCCTCGCCCCCGCCTGCAGCGTCTGCAAGTCGCTGTTGAGCGAGTAGCCTCCGGTTCCCATCGGCCCGATGTACGACTCGTCGAAGAGGTTGGTCACGTTGAACCGGACCGTGAGCTCCTTCGCGCGGCCGACGGCGGGCAACCGGTAGCCGACGCCCGCGTCGGCGACGGTGTAGGCCGGCACCGAGAGATTGTTGAGAATCGTGAAATAGCGCTTGTCGACGTGTCGAACGCCGACGTCGCCGGTCCAGGGTCCCTCCGAATAGCGGAGGCCGGAATTGGCCATCAGGCGCGGCGCGTCGACGGCGCTCTTCCCCTTCGCCGGGATGATCGTGCTCCCGCTGGACGACTGCGTGGAATAGTTGTCCTGGATGATCGAGCTGTTGTACGACGCCGTGCTCGTCCAGCTCAACGACGGCGTGACCTTCAGAACGAGAAGCCCTTCGAGGCCCTTCGTCATGATCGTCCCGACGTTCTCGTAGACGGACGCGCAGAACGCGGTGAGCTGGCAGTTCGCCACGCTGACGAGGCGATTGCGATAGTCGATGAAGTACGATGATAGCGACGCCTCGACGCCGTCGCGCTTCGTGCGGAAGCCGAAATCCACCGACGACGCGCGCTCGGGCTTCACGTTCGACTTGAAGTACGAGAAGGTCGACGGATCGAGATTGTAGATCCCCTCCTGCGGGCTCAGGGGATACTGGTTCATGTTCTCAGAGTAGTTCGTGAAGAGCTGCTCGTGCTCGTTGAGCGTGTAAACCGCGCCCACCTGCGGCAGGAAGCTTCCCCGCGCCGTCACCTGGAAATCGGGGCGATTCGGGTCACCGAATGCCGGCGCGTTGAGCGTATTGCCGTTGCTGTGAAAGTTCGCGTCGACGTTCAGGAACTTGGCGCCGTACGTGAGCTTGAGGCGGTCGTCGTCGAGCATGTTTGTGTTCTGCACGTACAGCATGTTCGTCGTGATGGTCGCCTGACGGTCGAAATTCAGTCGGATGACGTCGTTGAAGTCGACAGTCGGGCCGCTTTGCCAGTTCACGAGCCGCCACGCCGGACGCTTGATGTGCGTGTCGTTGTTCTCGTACCAGAGGCCGGCTTCGAGCTGGTTGCCGGCGAGGGTCGTGGCGAGCTTCGCGTTCGCGCCCGATCGCACGTCATTGTACTGCGTCTCGCGGAAGTACAGCGGGTCGGGGCTCCACGTCGCGCCATAGCTCGGCGCCGTCCAGTCGCCTCTGCCCTTGTCCGCGTGCAGGTACGGCTGCACGGTGAGCGTCGCGTGCTCGCCGAGCGCGATGTCGTCGCGCACGTAGGCGAGGTGGTCGCGCCGCGCCCCGAGCGACGACTTCCAGTACGCCTCGTCCTGCTGATCGGTCGACGTCGCGTAGGCCTTGGCGTCGTTCCAGTTCGTGAACTCGTCCCACATGCGGCCGCTCTTTTCCCAGCGCGCGAGCGAGAAGTCCACGTAGTCCGACTCCTGCCGGTTGTCGAACGAGTAGAATCCGGTGAGCGTGTTGGCGCCGATGAAGGCGACCGATTTCGCGTTGACTTGCTCCTGCCACACGTCCCCGGTGCGAAAGAGACCGTGTGAGCCGAGGATGCCGGAGAACGAGGGCGACGCGGGGTCGCCGGCACCCTTCCACTTGTCGTTGTCCTGACGCGTGAAGCTGAGATAGCTGCTGATTCCGTTGTTGCCGAACATGCGCAGGCCGCTGTCCCAGCGGCCGGTCGTGCGGTAGGTGTTGGCCGCGCCGACGGTCTGGCGCAGCGTGAACGCTTCCGCGCCGCGCGGCGCGTCGGACGCGTACTGCACGACGCCGCCCAGGTTGTTCGCGCTCGACGTGCCGATGGCGCCGCTGCCCTGCGCGACCGAAGCGCCGGCGAGATTCTCCGGATCCACCGCTCGGCCGATGCCAAGGCCGTTGAAGTTGCCGTAGCTCATGTCGCCGAGCGGCAACCCGTCGAACGTCTGGCCGATCTGCCGCGTGCCGAACCCTCGAATGGTGATGCTGTTCGCCCATTCGTAGCTGCCCCATGGGTCGGAGCTCTGCGTGTTCACGCCCGGCAGTTTCTCCACGGCCTTGAGCGCGCTCGTGCCGGCGGCCCGCTCCTTCAGATCGGTCTTGCCGATCGCGTTCGCGCCGCGCGTTTGGTCGCGACCCGAGGGCGTTGCAACGATCGAGACAGGGGCAAGCTTTCTCACTGTGTCTTTCTGCGATCCCTGCTGGTTCACCTCCTGCGCCGCCAGCGACGGCGCGACGAACGACGGGCAGGATCCACGGAGCGACTGCGAGTACGCGGCGCATGACGTTCACCTTGGTCTTTTGAGTCGAGTGGGTTTCGAGGAGCGTCCCTCGATGAGCGCGCAAGGTGAAGGCGCTTTGTCACGACGCGGCCACCGATCGTCAGCGTCGGTGTAAGCAACGCGCGACCGTCGCGTTGCATGTCCAGATCCCATCGGGCGGGCCATTACGACTATGGAACTACAATTTCGCGGAATGGGCGGAGTGGCGCGGAAAGGCCAAACGCTTTTGGAAAAACAAGAACAAGAGAACCTTCTCCGCGAAATCCGTTTCGTCCGCGAAATCGTTGCAGTGTCCAATTCGTGCAGCTTTCCAGGCGCACACTGCTGAGTGCGCCAGAGAACCGACGCCAGATGCGTCCGTTGGCACGGCATCCGCATTGGGGAAGGGCTACAAATGAACCGGGGGGACAATTGGCTGACATCATTCAGACGCCGGGGCCCACGAACACGGGCAGCGGTGGCGCGTCGGCGGCCGGATGGGCCGTTGCCGTCATCATCCTGCTCGCGGTGGTCGCGTGGTTCGTCTTCGGCAGCGGAATGCTGAATCACAACACGACGTATCGCGCCGACGTGAAGATCACACCGCCTGCATCTCAGACGCCGCCCGCGGGCGGCAGCGCGAGCGGCTCGGTGGCGACTCCGCCCACTCCGCCGAATCCGCGACCGTAGGGACGCGTTCGGAGGCGGAAGCGGGAATCGCGTTACGCGCGACGTCGCTTTGCGGCGCCGCGCGTGCGCGTGGTCCGCTCGAACGTCCAGCCGGTCTCGAGCAACTCGCGGAGCGCCGCGTCGGAGATCTTGCTCAAGCGCGCGAGCACGCACGCGTAGTTCACGTAGTGCGGCTTCAGATAGTAGATGTCGGGCTCCATCTTCACGCGCAAATCCCGTTCGACGAAGCTCATTCGAACGGCGAGCGTGTTCGGCTCGGCCGATTTGTCGACGGGGATGCACGCGAACATCTTGCCGCCGACCTTGAGCGCGGGCGAGCCGTAGCTCGTGCCTTCCTCGACGCCCTCGAGCGCGCGGGCGAGTCGTCGAACGCGATCGAACGGCGCGCGCGGGCTCATGCCCCACGCTACGGCGTTTCAGGCGGGCGTCAAGCGCCGCGTCGCTCGCGGAACGGGGGGGATCGGGCATGCGCCCCAACACCTGGACGCACACCCGACCCTACTCCGCTCGTACAACGACCTTCGCCCTTCCGTCTCCCCAATCCACTACCCCTCCCACGGAAAAACGAAGAGCCCCGAACTTCAGGGCTCTTTGAAAACGAATCCGGCGCGCGAGAGCGGACATCTCACGCGAACATTTTCGTCAATGCGATCGGGTGCTCCCCGGCTCACGGTGCGCGGCCAGCGCCTTGCGCGCTTCGCGCACGAAGGGCTGCAGCTCCGGATCGGCCGTGCGCCACGCCGCGGCGACGACCGCGTAGCTCGCCACGGCTTCGTCGGTGCGACCCAGCTGCGTAGCGACACGGGCGCGGGCCAGCGTCCACATCACGTCGTCGAACCCGTTGCTGCAAGCACTCGTCCCCGGCCAGCGCCGCTCGAGCCTCGTCGACGCGTCCTTGAACCGATGCTTCGCGATCAACAATTGAACGAGCGTGAGGCGGTTGTCGTACCAGCACTCGTGCAGCGTGTCGCTGGCGAACATGAACTGCCGCAGCGCGGACATCGTGTCGCGCCTGGCGAGCGCGAGATACGCGTTCCCGGCGACGACGTTGGCGCGGAGGCCGGCGACCGTCGACGGCGTGGCCGGCCGCGTCAGGCGGTCCTCGAAGTGATCGATGTACCGCTGGATCGACGCGGTGTCGCCGTCGCTCGCCCACCATCCGTAGAGCTTCGTTAACTGCGTGCGCGGCAAGAGGTCGAGAATCCGCTTGAATTCGGCGCGCGCGCTGTCGGCCGGCAGCATGCCGGCCCGGGCCATGTTGTAACGGACCGTCGAGCGCAGCCAATGCGCGTGCGTGGTCGTCATCGCCTCGGCTTCGCGCAGATGGCCGCGGAACTGAAGTCCCTGCACGGCCTGTTCGAGCGCGCACGACGGATGCTGTCCCTCGGTCAGCGCCTCCGGCGGCCGCTTGGATAGCTCTCGCGCGATCCGCACGATCGTCTCGCCGGAATCGGTCACGTGCCCAAGGAGCCGCGAGGCGACGCATAGCTGATTCTCGGGGAGCGTGTCCACGAGGCGCGCGACGTCGAGCGTCGAGGAACGCTCCGGGTCGAGCAGGACGTCGGCGAGCCGGATGAAGTCCGACCGCGGACCGGACGGCGCGAGCGAGAGATATGCGCGCGCGTAGCGGCGCCCGACGCGCGCGCCGTCGAGATACGTCGCCAGGCGGATCGGCGTGAGGTACGCCGGCGCGAACGAGGAGTCGAGCTCGATCGCATGCTCGTAGTGCTCGAGAATCTTCCGCTCGTCCACCTCGCCAATCACGACGCTGCCCTCGTACCGCATCATCGCTTCCGCGTACAGGAAGCAAACCTCGGCGTCGTTCGGATAGCGCGTGAACGCGTCGCCCAGCAACGCCAGCAGCCGGCGGGCGATCGCCTCCTCCTCACCGTACTTGCCGGTCTGGATCGCGCTCCGCCACGCGAAGTAGCCGGCGCCGAAGAGTGAGTCGGCCGTGGCGAAGAGCCGCTCTCGCGGACCGAGGCCGCGTTGAAAACGGCTCGCCTGGAGCAGCAACGTGAAAGTCGTCGAGTCGGGAATCCGTCTCTGGTCGCGCCAGAAGCGAACCGTCGCGAGACGGTGGTACGCGAGCGCGAAGGTCGAATCCGTCGCGAGCGCGCTCACGAAGTGCGTTTCGGCGGAATCCCATTCCGCCGCTCGATAGAACTGTTCGCCGCGCAAGTACTCCTTGAGCGCGGAGAGCGACGTCGTCGGGGACGAGGTCGCATGCGCGAGGTCGATGTTGCGGGACCGGCCGATCTCGCGAAGGACGGCCACGGTGAGCGAATCGGAGAGGCGGTCCATCCGGTCGGCGGCGTCCACGTATTGGATGTCGGCGACGGTTCGGCCGCTTGCCACGTCGAGCATGCTGAGCGTCACGCGAACGGAATCGCCCGCGGCGATCAGCCCGCCGAAGATCACCAGTCGCGCGCCCGTCGCACGCCCGAGGTCTTTTGCCGACTGCGGGTCGGCCCGCCCGTGCCACCGATGGATCACCTGCGACGCGGGCACGGCGCGAATGGGGCCGGCGCCGTCGAGACCGCGCGACAGCACGTCGACGAGTCCTTCCTTCCAGATTGCCAGCGACGGCGACGCGACGTCGAGCGGCGCGACGGCGACGAGGTCCTGGTCGAGCGGCGATGCACGCCCCGCTCTGCTCGCCGCGAGGGCCACGACGCCCGCCGCGATCGCGGCAGCGACGAATCCGACGACGAAGGGCGTCTTGTTCAAGCGTCCGGCGTCGCGCAGCGCCGCCGCAAGGTCGCCGGCCGTGGCGAATCGCTCCTCACGCAGCGGCGACATCGCGCGCATGACGACAGCGGCGAGCCGGCGCGACACGTAGCGGTGCAACGGCGCCGGATCCGCGCCGACTCGGCCCGCTTCGGCCTTCCCGGGGGCCGTGCGCATCGCCGGGCGCTGGCCCGTGAGCATTTCATATAGAACGCAGCCGAGCGAATAGACGTCGCTGCGGCCGTCGATGTCGGGGAGCCCGACGACCTGCTCGGGGCTCATGTACGACGGCGTGCCGGCGAACGGCGCGCCGGCGGTCGGTTCGTCGTCGCCGTTCGAGATGGCGCGCGCGATGCCGAAGTCGGCGACGAGCGCGTGTCCTTCCTGGAGCAGAATGTTCGCCGGCTTGATGTCGAGGTGGACGACGCCGTGGCGGTGCGCGTAGTCGAGCGCCAGCGCCACCTCGCGGCCGAGACGCACCGCTTCCTCGCGCAACAGCCGGCGGTCGCGCTTCAACCGTTCGCGCAGCGACTCGCCGGTCGCGAGCGGCGACACGAAGTAGACGAACGCGGGTTCCTTTTCGCCGGGGAAACACACTTCCCCGGAGTCGTGCAGCGGAAGGATGTGCGGGTGCGAGAGCCCCGCCGCGATCTCGATCTCGCGCTCGAAACGCGCGCGATCGATGGCTCGCGCGATGCTCGAGTGCACCGCCTTGACCGCGACCTGGCGGCCGTGGCGCAAATCATCGGCGAGGTAAACGGTCCCCATGCCGCCGCGCCCGATCTCACGGACGATGCGGTAGCGGCCGCCCAATTCCTTGGGAAGCTCGGGGTCAGCGAGCAGCGGCGCGTAAGCGACGGCCGCCGGCGCCGAGAGGAAGTCGTCGGTCAGCTCGCACGCCGCGAGGAGCGTCATCAGCTCGGCGGCGAGGTCGGCGTCGCCGCCGCACGCGCGCTCGACCCACTCCTCGCGCTCGTCGGGACAGATCTCCAGCGCCGCATCGAGCAATGGATCGAGCTGGCTCCATTGCTCGCGGGACAGCGGTGCGCGACTCATCTTCCGGCGGTCGCGAAGCTCCGGTGCTGACCGGTGTGCGACGGCGGATCGTTGAGCGCGCGATAGAGGATCGCGCGCGCCTTGGTCCAGTCGCGGCGCACGGTTCGCGCAGTGATGCCGAGGCTCTCGGCGGTCTCTTCCTCGGTCATGCCGCCGAAAAAGCGGCATTCGACGACGCGCGCCAGCCGCTCGTCGATCTTCGCGAGGTCGTTCAGCGCCTCGTCGAGCTCGAGCAGCGACTCGGGATTGGTTGTCGCGCCGTCGACAAGCCCGTCGTCGAGCGTGATCGGCCGCTGCGTACCGCCGCGCTTCTCGGCGGTGCGCCGGCGCGCGCGGTCGACGAGGATGTGGCGCATGGCGATCGCCGCGACGCTCAGGAAGTGCGCGCGGTTCTGCCACGGCGATCCTTCGGACCGCGAGAACTTGAGGTACACCTCGTGGACGAGTCCCGTCGCCGAGAGCGTGTCGCTCGGACGAACGGCGAGCTCGCGGCGCGCGGTGCGGCGGAGCTCATCGTACACGAGCGGGAGAATCTCGTCGAGCGCCTCGGTGCGCCCGGCACGCAGCTCATCCCGAAGCTGGGGGAGTGTCGCCGGAGGCGACCACGCGGGGGACTGCTTCGGCCTGATCACAGTATATCTATCAGAGAGTTGACAATACTTGCTTGCCCGCCGGCGTCGGCGGTTCGTCATTGACGGTTGCGTATCCTGGATCCGGGGAGACCGACCCGGCTTACATCGCCGGCGTCTGTCGCGCGACGCTCGATTACGTCAGAGCTGTCGTGTGTCGCGACGAGGTGAAGGTCGAACCGAGCACTGAAACGTCGTCCGTCATGAATGAATAGTTGCTGCGTCGACAATCAGTGTAGACGGGTCGGGTGCGAAAAGCTACTCCGCTTTTTGTGTCAACTCAGAGGCTTACAGAAACCGAACGGCCACCGTGACTTGCATCACGCGTGTCCGCATATCGTGCCAAATTGCGTATGGGCCATCCCGCTGGATTTCGACGCTCCGCACGGCGCAAGATCCCCGCTCCGCTCCCGGAAATGCGCCATCTGCGCGAACCATCTCCATCCTCGAGTTCGTAGTGAGCTCGCTCGGCGTCAAGCTCCGGCGGGCGTTGCGACTCCGGTGCCCGCGCTGCGGGGCGCCGGAAATGTGGTTGTCGTGGTTCAAGATGGCTCCGCGATGCCCGACGTGCGGCCTCGCCTTCGACCGCGGCGAGGCCGACCATTGGCTGGGGGCGTTCGCGATCAACTGGGTCGCCGGCGAAGGGGTCGCGGCGGTCGTGGCCATCATCGTGCTCGCTGTCTGGTGGCCAAACGCGATACCCGGTATGGTGGTCGGCATCGCGCTCGCGTTGCTCATGCCACTTCTTTTCTTTCCGTTCTCACGAACGATCTGGCTGGCGTTCGATCTTCACTTCCGCCCGGCCGAGCCGGGCGACGCTGGTCGCCAAGCATGAACCTCACCGAGTCGTTCGACAAATCGCTTCGCGGCCGCGCGGATCGCGTCGGGCTCGAGTACGCCGATGCGCACGGCGCGCTCCGCGCGCTCACCTTCGGCGACATCGAGTCGCGGGCGAATCGAATGGCGCACGAGCTGGCGGCGCGTGGACTCGCGCGCGGCGACCGGCTCTGCACTCACCTCGCGAACCGCGTCGAGTTCATCGATCTCTTTCTCGCCTGCACGCGGCTCGGCATCGTCCTCGTGCCGATGAACATTCTGTATCGCGAACGGGAGCTGCGCCACATCGTCTCCGACGCGGACCCCAAGGCCGTTGTCGTCGAACCGAACGCGGACGCGACATATCCCGCGACGACGCCGCTGTGGGACGTGTCCTCGCTGAGCGCCGCGGCCGAGCGGCGCGACAGCCGCCGGCCCGACATTCAAGTAGAAGGCGGCGACGCGGCGCTCATCGTTTACACGTCCGGCACGACGGGCGCGGCGAAGGGCGCGGTGCTGTCGCACGACAACCTCGCCGCGAACAGCCGCATGCTCGTGTCGGCGTGGCGCATCACCGACGCGGACCGGTACCTCGCGATGTTGCCGCTCTTCCACGTGCACGGGTTGGCCAACGGGATTCCCGCGTGGCTCGTCAGCGGCTGTCGCATGCGGCTCCTCGAGCGATTCGACCATCGCACGACACCCGGCGTGATGACCGATTTCAACCCGACGCTGGTGTTCGGCGTGCCGACGATCTACGTGCGACTGCTCGATCCGTCGATCGTCAGCGACGAGCAAGCGCGCGCGATCGGTGCGGCGGCGAGGCTGTTCGTGTCGGGGTCGGCACCGCTTCCCGCGCACGTCCACGAAGCGTTTCGCGCCCGGTTCGGCCACGTGATCCTCGAGCGCTACGGCATGAGCGAGACGCTCATGATCACGGGCAATCCATATGACGGGGAGCGGAGACCTGGCTCGGTCGGGCCTCCGTTTCCCGGCGTCTCGGCCCGCGTCGTCGACGACGCCGGCGGCGTGCTCGGCGACGACGCGGTCGGCGAGATCGAGGTCCGGTCGCCGCACGTGTTTTCGGAGTATTGGCGCCGACCCGATGCGACGGACGCGGCGTTCCACGACGGCTGGTTTCGCACCGGTGACGTCGGCATTCGATCGTCCGACGGCTACTACGCGCTGCGCGGCCGGCGCGGCGACTTGATCATCACCGGCGGATTCAACGTCTACCCTCGAGAGATCGAGGAACTGCTGCTCGAGGACCCGCGCGTCCGCGAGGCGGCGGTGCTCGGCGCGACGGACGACGTTCGCGGCGAGGTGCCGATCGCGTACGTCGTCGGCGGCGACGATGTGGACGTCGCCGCGCTCGAGGCGGCGTGTCGCGCCCAGTTGGCGTCGTTCAAGGTGCCGCGCGCGTTCGTGAGAATCGACGCGCTACCGCGGACGGCTCTGGGGAAAGTGCAAAAGCATCTGCTTCCAAAGTGGAGCGGCCATGGCTGATCCGCGCGGCCGGACCTATGTTCTGACCGCCGACAACCCCTCCCGTCATATGCGACTTCTTGGATGGACGCTCGTTCTTCCGCTGGCGATCACCGTGCCGTCGCCGGCACGATCGCAAGGCTCTTTGGGCCCGACGTTCACCTTCGAAGAAGTGATGATCCCCGTGCGTGACGGCGCGCGGCTGCAAACCGTGATCATGCGCCCGGCGGGCCGCTCCGAGCCGCTGCCGATCCTGCTCAGGCGAACACCATACGGGGTGCCGAACGCGCCGCCTCCCGCCGTGGCGCTGAGCCAAAGCGACTTCTGGACCGATGGGTACATCATCGTGATTCAGAACCTCCGCGGCCGCTTCAAGTCGGAAGGCACCTTTCTGCTCTCATCGGCGGTCAACCTGGCGGACAAGTCGCCGAAGAACGTCAATGAGACGACCGATGCGTACGACACCATCGATTGGCTCGTGAAGAATGTGCCGAACAACAACGGCAACGTCGGGATGTATGGCGTGTCGTACGACGGGCTGACGGCAGCGATGACGTTGCTCATGCCGCATCCGGCGCTCAAGGCGATCAGCGAGCAGGCGTCGCCGGCCGATGAGTGGATGAACGACGACAACCACCACTACGGCGCGCTGCGCGAGAGCTACAACTTCGAGTACGCCGTCCTGGAGCAAGCGAGCAAGACGGCCAATACGCATTTCGACTTCGGCACGTACGATACCTACGAGTGGTATCTGAAGCTCGGACCACTCTCGAACGTCAACGCGAAGTACCTCCACAATTCGATTCCGGCGTGGAACGAGACGGTGGAGCACCCGAACTACGACGCGTTCAACAAACGCGAGGCCTGGTACACGCAGATCAAAGGCTCCACGGTCCCGAACCTGAACGTCGCCGGTTTCTGGGATCAGGAAGACCCGTGGGGCCCCTGGGCGATCTTCCACCAGGCCTCGAAGAACGACCCTGACCACACGAACTTCATCGTCGCGGGTCCCTGGTACCATGGCTCTTGGCATTCCCCCAAGAACGACAGCATCGGGATCATTCCGCTCGGCGGGCACGCGACAGCGCAGGAATTCCGTAAGAACATCGAGGCGCCGTTCTTCCGGTACTACCTGCACGGCCAGGGAAGCAAGCCGACGTGGCGCGCGACAACGTTCCAAACCGGCTCGAATTCGTGGAAGACGTACGACTCGTGGCCGCCCAGGACGGCGAAACCGACCGACCTCTATCTCCACACCGACGGCACGCTCTCGTTCACGAAACCGTCATCGAGCGCGAGCGCGGCATACCGCGAGTACGTGTCCGACCCGGCGAACCCGGTTCCCTATCGGCAGCGTCCGATCTCGCCGACGTATCCGGGCGGCGATTGGCGTCTCTGGGAAGTCGCCGACCAACGCTTCGTGGACGGCCGCCCCGACGTCCTCACGTACACGAGCGCGCCGCTCGACCACGACGTCACCGTCACCGGTGCATTGTCGGCGACGCTGTTCGCGTCCACCTCGGGCACCGACGCCGACTTCGTCGTCAAGCTGATCGACATCTACCCGGACAGCGCGCAGACGAACGCGTGGGATCCTGGTTTCGGTCCGCCGCCAAACGCGTACGCTCGATCGCTCAACGGCTACGAGCTGCCGATCGCAATGGAAGTGCGACGAGGCCGATTCCTGGAGAGTTACGAAACGCCTCATGCGCTCGTGCCGAACAAGCCGGCCGAGTGGGCGATCCCGCTGCGAGAGCACGACCACGTGTTCCTCAAAGGCCATCGCATCATGGTGCAGGTGCAGTCGACGTGGTTCCCGATCATCGATCGCAATCCGCAGAAGTTCATGCCGAGCATCTTCGACGCGAAGGCGAGTGATTTCGTGAAGGCGACGCAGCGCATTTATGGGTCGATGGTCTTGCCTTCTCACGTGACGCTTCCGGTCGTCCCGTAAACCAGTGACCGCTCGAAGCGTGGCGCTCGACGCGCCGGCAGTCAAAACGAAGCTCAACCGACAGCAGATCGTCGGCTTCTGGGCGGCGTGGACCGGTTGGCTGCTCGACGGCATGGACTCGGTGATCTACGCGCTCGTGCTGGCCCCGGCGCTCACCGAGTTGCTTCCGCGCTCGGGAATGGAAGCCTCCGCCGCGAGAGTCGGATTCGTCGGCTCGATTCTCTTCGCGATGTTCCTCGTCGGGTGGGGATTTTCGTTCCTCTGGGGGCCGATCGCCGACCGCTTCGGACGCACGCGCTCTCTCGCGGCGACGATCCTCGTCTACGCGCTCTTCACCGGCGCCGCCGCGTTCGCGCAGAACATCTGGCAGCTCGGCGCGTTTCGCCTGCTCGCGGGGATCGGCGTGGGCGGCGAGTGGGCGATAGCCGGAACCTATGTAGCGGAGGCCTGGCCCGAGGATCGAAGAAAGATGGGCGCTGGATACCTGCAGACGGGCTACTACTTCGGATTCTTTTTCGCCGCGGCGCTCAACTATACGGTCGGCGCGCGCTTCGGCTGGCGCGCGATGTTCCTTTGCGGATTCGTGCCGGTGATCGTCTCCGTGCTCACGCTGCGCCGCGTGAAAGAACCCGAGCGCTGGAAGCGGCACGAGTCGGAAGCGAAACGCGCGCACCCGCTGGCCGAGATCTTCAGTCCCACATACCGGAAGCGCACGATCGTGAACGCGACGCTGCTCACCGTCGCGATCATAGGACTCTGGGCCGGCGCCGTGTACGAGCCGGCGGCCATCACGACGCTCGCGAAGAAGGCGGGCATCGTCGGCCCCGCGGCCGCAAAGCTCGTCTCGCTGGGCACCGGCGTCCTCTCTATTGGCACGATCCTCGGCTGCTTGTGCCTGCCGGTGTTCGCCGAGCGGTGGGGACGCAAGGCGACTGTCGCTCTGTACTTCGCGGGGATGATGTTGACGATCCCGCTCGCGTTCGGCTGGGCGTTCTACCTGGACAACGGGCTCACGCCGTTCATCGTCATTCTGTTCTTCATGGGATTTGCCGGCGGAAGCTTCGCCGCGTTCAGCCTCTGGCTGCCGGAGCAGTACGACACGCGCGTGCGCGCGACGGCGTTCGCGTTCTCGACGAGCGTTGGGCGGTTCGTCGGCGCGGGAGTGAATTTCGCGATCGCGTCGATGGTTCTGCGCATGGGAACACTTGGCACGCCCGTGGCGCTCACGGCGATCGCGTTCGGTCTGGGGATCCTGATCATTCCGCTGGCGATCGAGACGACAGGGCAGACGCTGCCGGAGTGACGTGCGCCGGACGCGGCGGCACAGGGCTTGACTTGGGTTACAGTCATGTCCGCCTCCCGCCCGCCAAGCACGCAACGCACCGTCGAGCCGCGGTCACGCCGGCGCCGGCCAACGATTGGCGATTGGACGCGCGTCGCGTTTCCCGTCGTCGTTGTCGCGGGACTCATCGTCGCCGCGTGGCAGCTCGGCTACTTCGACCTGAAGAAGCCGGATGCGCTCGACGAAGCGGCCCAACGCGCGAGCGGCATTCCCTGGCTCGCGCCGACCTTCGTCGTCGTGTACGCCAGCATGGCCGCGCTGGCGGCCCCAGTCTCGCCGCTCGCCTACGGAGCCGGCGCCGTGTTCGGCTTCGTCGAAGGATCCATCCTCGTCTGGGTCGCGTCGATGCTCGGCAGCGCCGCCGGCTACACGCTCGCGCGGACCGTGTGGTCCGAATCGGCGCTCCGCCTGCTCGGGCGCCACGAGAAGAAGCTCCAGAAGCTGCGAGAAGGAAACACGTTTCTCACCGTGCTCCGTCTGCAGCTGGTGCCGATGATTCCGTTTGGCATGCTGAACTACGCGGCAGGAACCGCTCGGCTCCGATTTCTTCCTTATTGGTTGGCGAGCGGATTGGGAATCATTCCGTTGACGTTGGCGGCGGTCTATGTGGGAGATCGGTTGCGCGCCGGCGTCCGCGGAAGCGGCGCGCGAGCCTTCATCATCGGCGGCGCTGTCATGGTGGGGATGCTGTTGCTCTCGTTGTTGCCGACGCTGATCGCGAAACGCCACGAGCGGCGGTCGAACGAGTCTACTCCCGAAGCGCCTCCATCGGGTCGACGCGAATCGCTCGGCGCGCGGGCACGAAGCACGCGGCAGCCGCAACGGTGAGCAGAAGCGCGGCCGCCGCGCCAAGCATGAGCGGGTCCATCGGTCCGACGCCAAACAGCAAGGCGCGCAAGTAGCGCGTCGTCGCGAACGCGCCGATCAGCCCCAGCACGACTCCGACCGCGGTGAGACTGAGTCCGCGCGCGAGCACCATGCGCAGGAGATCGCCCGGCGTCGCGCCGAGCGCGCTGCGCAACCCGATCTCGCGCGTTCGTTCGGCGACGCTGCCGGCCAGCACGCCGTAGATGCCCGCCGCCGAGAGCAGCAACGCGAGCGTCGCGAAGGCGGCGAACAAGGTGAGCGCGAGCGATCGCTGCGCCGCCGATGATGCGACGACAGCGTCCATCGTGCGCATGTCGGTGACCGGCTGAGATGGATCGGCGGCTGCGACCGCGGCACGGACCTGACGCATGAGCGCCGGCGACGTCGAGCGCGCGCGCACGACGAGCATGCCGCTCCCGTTCGCCCAACCCCACGCCGACTCCGGCACGTAGAACGATCGACGATCGTCGGCGTCGAGCGACTCGTGGTGTACGTCGGCCGCGACGCCGACGACCGTCGACCACTCGTGTCGCGCGTTCGGGATGTGGATCCGTTTTCCGAGCACGGCGGCCCCGTCGCCGCTTTCGCCCCATAGCGTCGTCGCGAGCGCGAGACTGATGACGGCGACGGACGACGAAGTGTCGCGCGCATCCTGGTCGGTGAAATCGCGGCCCGCGACGATGTGAATGCGCATCACCTTCAAGTAATCGCCGACGACCCGATAGCCCGTCGCGTACGGAGCCAACTCGGGATTGGCGAGCGGTCTGTCCTGCGCGATGACGCCATACTGATCACGGTCTCCGCCGAGCGGAACTGACGTCGTCACCGCCGCGTCGATCACGCCCGGCACGGCGCGCACCCCGTCGATGGTGCGCCGGCGGAGGTCGAGCACCGCATCGTTGGCGAGGTATCGCTGCCCGGACGCCTCCACCGGCATGGTGATGAGGTTGTTCGGATCGAACCCGGGGTCGACCGCGAGCAATCGAACAAGGCTGCGGGCCAGGAGCCCGGCGCTCGCCAGCAACAACAGCGCGAGCGCCATCTCGGCGATCACCAACATCGAGCGCGTGCGATGATGGTCCGCGCCGCGAACACGGCTCGCGCCGCGAAGGGCGCCGGAGTACAACACTCGCTTTCGCGCGCCCCGCGCGGGCACGACGCCGAGCACGATCGCCAATGGGACAACGATCGCGCCGACGACAGCCAACGCGGCGAGATCGAAGTGGATCGCGTCGATTCTCGGGAACGAGCGCGGAAGCCGGGCGACGAGAAGCGGCAGCGTCGCCCAGCCGAGTGCGATGCCCAACGCCCCGCCCGCCGCGGCGATGACGAGTCCTTCGGCCGCGAGTTGCTGCGCCAACCGAGCTGCTCCCGCTCCGAGCGCCAGACGCACGCCGAACTCGGCGTCGCGTCGAACCGCGCGTGCAAGCTGCAAGTTCACGACGTTTGCGACGGCGATGAGCAGCACGAGCACCACGGCGCCCGCGATCGCGTAGAGCGCCGGCCGAACCGCGCTCGTGACTTTCTCCTGCATCGGCTCCACGAACATTCCGGCGGCCGAATACTCTTTCGGATACGCGGCGACGATTTGCGAGGAGATCTGGTCGAGCTCCGCCTTCGCTCGCTGGCGAGACACGCCGTCGCGGATGCGGGCGATGGCCGTGAGATGCCGGCAGGAGCGGCAGGCCCACGGTTGGCCCACCGCGTACCCCAGCGGTGTGTAGATCTGCGCGCCGGATTGGTGGACGTCCTCGTACGACTTGGGGAGGACTCCGACCACCGTCCACGGCGCACTGCCGAGCTGAATCGTGTGCCCGACGATCGACGAATCGGCCGCGAAGCGCCGCGTCCACAATCCATATGAGAGGAGGACGACCTTCGCCCCGCCGAAGCTCGTGGGCTGAATCGGCTTGTCCTCGTCGGCGACGAAGTCGCGGCCGAGCAAGGGGTGCACGCCGAGTGTGCGGAAGTAATTCCACGTGACGCGCGACCCGTTGAGCCGTTCGGGCGTGGTCGGGTCGGACAGCGTCGGGATCCACGACGAGACCGCCGCCAACGACTCGAGCGTCGTGGCGTTCGCACGGATGTCCTGCACCGTGGCGAATCCGGTCGTGATCTGGTGCCCGCTCTGGTCGCGCTCCCAGACGTAGACGAGTCGGTCCGGATGGTCGTACGGGAGCGACCGAATGAGCAGCGGATCGACGACGCTGAAGATCGCGGTCGTCGGCCCGATCGCGAGGGCGAGCGTCACGGCGCAGAGCGCGGCGAATCCGGGAGCCCGTCTGAGGAGCCGTGCGGCGTGACGGAGGTCGGCAAGGAATGATGACATGAGATTCTCCTTGTGTCGTTCGCGCCGGAGGCCGGAGAGCGAACCGAAGTGGCGAATGGCGACGAGCGCTTCCCACCAGAAGCGAACGCGAGCCGCCGCCGGTCCGCGTTCGATCATGTCTCGCCGATGCCGTTCTACGAGGTCGCCGACGATCGCGTCGCGCGCGTCGGGTCGAATGACGCGATCGAGGAGCCATAGTCCGATCGCCGGCGGGGCGACGTCACGATCGTCGTTCGTCACGGCGCGTCGAGCCCCACGTCGAGTCCCGCCGCCATGCGGCGCAGAGCGAACAGGTTTTCTCGCAGCACGCGCTTCCCCGCCGCGGTCACCGTGTAATAGCGCTTGGCGCGGCCTCCACGCTCGGACGTCGGCTCACCGACGCGCGACGCGACGAGGCCTTTGGTCTCGAGGCGGGAGAGCGCCTTGTAGATCGTGCCGAGCGTGAGATCGCGCCGCGCGCGCTGCCGGACTTCCTGCTGCACCGGGACGCCATAGGCCTGGTCGCCGGATTGGAGGACGGCAAGGAGAACGATCTGCTCGAGGTCGCCGAGGGGTTCCATGGTCGGTTTGTTAGACAATGCCTGGGAAATAAAGGTTGGATTGAGGTCCGGCAAGGGGTCGGATCCCCGGTACCGCGACCTGCTGAACTGCTTTTGACGCAGAGGACGCAGAGGACGCGGAGGCGCAGAGGACAACCGCTCGATCGAGCCCCTCGCCCAACGAGCCGGGATTCTTTGGGACTGCCGCTCGGGAAGCCACTCTCCCGCCGGCGAGCCGCGCCGCGCAGCCACGCCGAAGCCTCCCGAGCGGCTTTCCATAAAAAATCCGGCTCGTTGCGCGAAGAGCCTCAACTTCTCGGCTGTCCTCTGCGCCTCCGGGTCCTCTGCGTCCTCTGCGTCGAATCGGTTGCAGTTGCAGTTGTGGTTTTGGGTTGTCTTTTTGGGTGGCGCGCCTGGCCAAGTCACGACGCCCGTACGTAAACTCCGCCAATGATGCGCCGGATCCTTCTCGCTACGACTGTCCTCGCCATCGCCGGCCTCCTTTCATTCGAGGCGTACCGTTCGCGTGGGGTCGTGGCGGCCGAGGTGAGCGACGGAGACGCGCATCGGTTCGTCGACGCGATGCACCGGCTGTCGGCGGGCGACTCGTCGTGCGCGGCGCTCGACGACTACTTTCGCGACGCGTCGCGAGGGCTGCGGGCGTACGACAGCAAGCTGGGGATGGACCGACGGCAGCTTTGCGCGGCGATCCGGCGGTCGCCGGCACGCTATTCCGGAATCGAGTCCAAGTTGGACGGGCTCGACTCGGCGGTGGCCCGGGTCGACTCGATCTTCGGGCGCTTTCGCGCGATCTATCCGCAAGGAAGACAGCCCGGCGTGTACTTCGTTGTCGGTGCCGGGATGGCCGCCGGCACGACGACGCACACGAGCGATCCGGTCGTTCTCATCGGCGTCGAGCGCGCCGGCGATCCATCGCACCTCGCGTCCGTCGTCGCGCACGAGTTCGTGCACACGCAGCAGGACTATCCGTGGATCGGGATCTTCACCGGCGGCCCCTCCTTTCTCCGCGGCACCCTGCTCCGCCAATCGATCATGGAAGGCTCGGCGAATCTCATCGCCGAGCTTGTGACGGGAGTGCCGAGCCGCAACGAGTACGCCGAGGCGCACGAGGCGGAGCTGTGGGCCGACTTCTCGCGCGAGATGCACGGCAAGGACTACAGCCGGTGGCTATGGAACGGCGGCAACCCCAAGCGCGGCGACCGGCCGGCGGATCTCGGATATTGGATCGGATACAGAATCACGAAGTCGTACTACGATCGCGCCGCCGACAAGCCGCGCGCCATCCACGATATTCTGACTATCCGGGATTTCGATCGTTTTCTTGCGGAGAGCGGGTACTCGGTACCGCTGCGTTACTGAACTGCTTTGACGCAGAGGACGCAGAGGAACGCGGAGGCGCAGAGGACCGCCGCTCGATCGAGCCCCTCGCCCAACGAGCCGGATTCTTTGGGGACTGCCGCTCGGGAGGCCACTCTCCCCCGGCGAGCCGCGCGCCGCGCAGCCACACCGAAGCCTCCCGAGCGGCTTTCCATAAAAAATCCGGCTCGTTGCGCAAAGAGCCTCAACCTCTCGGCTGTCCTCTGCGCCTCCGCGTCCTCTGCGTCCTCTGCGTCGAATCGGTGGCAGTTGCAGTTGCGGTTGCTCCGCCGCCGCGACAAGACGTGCGCAACGCACGATATTCTGACCATCCAGGATTTCGATCGTTTTCTTAAAGCAAGCGGATACGCCCCACACGCTCCGGGAGCAGAATAGGTGAAGAAGCTGTTCTACGTCGGACTGCTGGCGCTGGTCCTGTTCGAGCTGGCGAACGTGTACTTCATCATGCCGCTGCCGTACAGCCAGCGCGTGCGCAGCATCGACGTCGCGTACTTTCTGAACGAGCGGCGCTGGTGGTTTCGCGGCGGGTTGGGTCTCGTGATCCTCGCCGGCGCGGTGAGCGTGTTCACGACACCGGGCTGGCGTCGGTGGCTCGCCATTCCCGCGCTCGCGGCGGCCGGCTTTGTCGCGTATGCGGCGAACTTCGTGATGGCGGCCGATCGCATCTTTCTGCCGCCGAACCACGTCGTACTGGCGCGCGTCGACAAGAACACCGTCGAACCGGGGCGACTGGTGGTCGGCGTGGACTTGGGCGGCGAGGCGCGCGCGTATCCGGTGCGATTCATCGGCTACCACCATCAGGTGCGCGACACGGTCGACGGCATTCCCATTCTCGTCAGCTTCTGCACCGTCTGCCGAACCGGGCGCGTGTTCAGTCCGACCATAGACGGCAAGGCCGAGTCGTTCCGCCTCGTCGGGATGGATCACTTCAACGCGATGTTCGAAGACAAGACGACCGGCAGCTGGTGGCGGCAGGCGACGGGCGAAGCGGTCGCCGGCCCGAGGAAAGGACGCGCGTTGCGGCAGATCCCGAGCACGCAGGTCACGCTGTCGCGATGGCTGTCGATGCATCCGCGGTCGCTCATCATGCAGCCCGACTCGGCGTTCATCGACCGGTACGCGAAGAGCTTCGACTACGAGTCGGGCTTGAGCCGCTCGACGCTCACCGGTACGGACACGGCGTCGTGGCACGACAAGTCGTGGGTGGTCGGGGTCACGATGAAGGGCGAGAGCAAGGCGTACGACTGGAACCGTCTTCGCAAGGAACGCGTCGTGAACGACGTCCTCGGAGGAGAGCCGATCGTGCTCGCGATCGCCCGCGACAGCACGAACTACTTCGCGTTCCAGCGCCCCGACACGAGCCAGTTCAAGGTGCGCGGCGACTCACTCGTTTCGCGCGGCGGGATCTACTCTCTCGCCGGAACGGGATCGATCGGACTCGTGCCGATCTTCGCGTCGCAGGAATTCTGGCACAGCTGGCGCACGTTCCACCCGGCGACGAAGACCTACTGACGCGCTAGGACGATTTCGGCATCGATCGTTCGTGGACGAGGTCGTGGTACTCGGGGTGACGCGCGATGTACTCGGTGACGAACGGACACCGCACGATCACCTTGACGCCGCGGGCGCGCGCCAGGTTCAGCGCGGTGCGGGCGAGACGCGACGCCAATCCCCGCCCGGCGAGCTCGGCCGGCACCTCGGTGTGGATCAGCATCAGAGTGCCGTCCCGCGTGGCGCGGTAGGTGAGGTACGCGAGCCCTTCGAGCGACGACACCTCGAATCGCGATTCCTTTTCGTTGTTGACGACCTCGATGGTGTCGGCCGAGCCCGGTGGATCGACTGCTCCGTGGGCGCCCGTCACGGCCGTCCAGCTCGGCGCGTCACTTGCCGGGAATGATTCCTCGGATGTCTCGTCGACGTCATCGGGACGGACGGGGCCGGTATCGCTCATTCGAATCTCCGCGTTCTCATGCGTCCCGAGTCGTCACTTTGACACAACCGTTACCTGACGCGACCTGCGCCGGCGTTCTACTCCGAGCATCGATAAAGATGCGCCGTTCGCCGCCGTCGGGGGGAGAAGCATGGTGGACATTATCGTCGTTTCGACCACGTGTCCGTATTGCGGTGGCACCGAGCCGTTGATGCGATCGGAGACACCGCTGACGAACGCCGCGCTTACCAAGCAATTTCGCGGCGCGACGATCCGCTGCATCCACACTGGATGCGAAAAATCGTACGCGATCCGCAAGGGCGACCTCAAGATCAGGCACGAGTAGGCGATCGCGACGGCCGCCGCCCCCCCGAACAGACAAAGCGGCGCCAGTCCGAAGACTAGCGCCGCTCGCGTGTGTTCGGTCAGACCGTCAGCGCAGTCCGATCAGTTGGCCTTCGCCAAATCGCTGATCGACGTCGAGAGCCACTGCACGCGCTGCGGGTCGGTCGATCCGTTCATGTATCCCCGGACCTGCGTCGCGAGCGCGGTCAGCGCGTCGCGACGCGCGGCACCGTTCGCCGCCTCGGCGGCGGACAACCCAGTTCGCACCGCGGACAACTTGTCCGCGCTCAATCCCTTCCACCGCTCGAGCTGGTCGGTGTACGAGCGCGACAGGGCGAACGACGCCGGCCAGACGAACTTCGGCTGGTCCTGCACGTTCAGGAAATCCTGACGCACCGTCTTCGCCGCGTCGATCTCGTTCTGCGAGATGGCGGCGCTCGGCGTCAGGTCGAAGATGTCGAGCCCGCGCTGCATCTCCGATCCATGATGTGGCCGTTGTACCAGTACACCGACCAGAAGCCGCCGCCCACCATGCGCGTCGAATCGTTCGGCCCGCGGTCGAAGAACGCGATCTCGTGCGGGTGCCTCGGGATCGGTCCACTCGAAGATCGAGAGTCCGCCCTGGTACCACGCCTGCACCATGATCGTGCGGCCCGGAATCGGAATGAGCGAGCCGTTGTGCGCGACGCAGTTCTCGAGCTGCGGTCTGCGGCGCGGGCAGCTTGTAGTAGCTCTGGAACACCATCTTGCCGTCGATGATGCGGAAGATCGCGTCGGCGCCCCAGTTCTTCGGATCGCCCGCGCGGCAATACGCGGCGCCGCCGCCGCCCCACTCGTCGCTGAACAGCACCATCGATCCGTCGTTGCTGAACGTGGCCGAGTGCCAGAACGAGAAGTTCGAATCGGCGACCGCGGCGACGCGCCTCGGATTCGGCGTGTCGTTGATGTCGAGCAGGAGACCCATGCCCGCGCACGCGCCGCCGGCGAGACCGACCGCCGGATACACGGTGATGTCGTGGCACTGCGTCAGCGTGCGCGGCGCGAACGGCGAAGCAACGCCGTACTTCTTGGCCAGCGCGTCGACCTGCGACCGGTACGACGCCGAATCGCCCTTGCTCGACGACATCGTGAGCGCGCCAAGCGACTGGACCGAGGTCTCGAAGCTGACCCGCGCCGAGTCTTCCTTGGTGACCGGCGGGCCCGCGTTGCCGCGTCCGCGTCCGCCGCCACGACCATTCGCCGCGACGCCGCACTGCGGACCGGCGTTGCCGCGCCCGCGACCACCGCGGCCACCACCCGCGCTGACGCCGAAGACCTTCGCCAACGAGTCGATCGACGATTGGCATCGCGCCGTATCGGCCGCGCTGGAGCTCGCCGACAAAGCCGGCAGCTTTTCACGCGCCGCGTTGAACTGTCCCATCGCGCGATTGGCCGCCGTGTCCATCGGCGACGCGCCGTGACCCTGCTGATAGACCAGACCGTTGTTGACGCCCGTGGTCGGATCGGCGAAGATCGCCGGCGAGCTCACGACCGCCGCCTGCTCCGGATGCGCGAGCGGGATCTTGATGACTTCGATGCGGAAGTTCGAGTTGTTCGGGTCCCAGGGGTTGTCGTTGCAGCGCGCCAGCTCTTCGGACGGACGAATCCCCGACGTGCCCGAGATGTAGACGTAGACGTTCTCCTTGTCTTTCGGATCGTCGACGACCGTGTGCGTGTGCGAGCCGCGGCACGTCTGCACGTTGGCGAGATACTTCGGATGGTCGATGTCGGTGATGTCGAAGATGCGGAGCCCGCGGATGCGGTCGTTGCTCACGACTTCGCGCGGCGCGTCTTTCCCGCAGTCGAGTCGCGCCGTCGGCGCCTCGGCCGAGACGAAGAGGAGATTCTTGTAGACGGAGACGTCGCTCTGCGACGCCGGGCAGAGCGTGCGACTCGCGCAGACGCGGCGCGGTCGGATTCGAGATGTCCCAGATCTGGAAGCCGTTGTAGTTGCCCTGGATCACGTTCGTGCCGTGGAACGCGAGGTCGGAGTTGGTGATACCGGCGAAACCTTGCGGCGACGGCGTGTGCGAGACCTTTCGCACGTTCCAGATCGCCTCGCCCGCGTCCTGCAGTCCGGCCTTGAGGCCGACGCGCGGATCGGGCGACGGCGCGGCGAGGAGCGGCGCCGACATGTCGGGCATGCCCTGCTGCATCGGCGAGGCGGCCGTCGAGGCGGATTGGGTCGGGCCACCGCACCCCGCCGCGACGATCGACGCGATCAGCGAGCAGAGGGCGGCGTAGTGTGTCTTGCGAACTGCGACCATGGGGAAGGTCCGGTGAGTGTTGTTTGAAAACCGAACGGGGAGTACCAAACGACTATTCGTGATGCGCGCCGGGCGTGAGCGCGTCGAGCATCTGCTCCATGCGGTCGATCTCGGTGCTCTGGTCGGCCTGCACGTCGTTCGCGAACTTGAAAACGATTTCGTCCTGGCCGGCGCCGGCCGTGTTGAACAGCTTGTCCACCATCGTGATCGCGCCCTTGTGGTGCTGGATCATGAAGGTGAGGAAGAGCCGGTCGAACTCGACGCCGCGCGCCGCGTCGAGCTGCTTCATCTGCTCTTCGGTGAGCATGCCGGGCATCATCATGAACATGTCCTGCCCGTTCATCTTCATCTTCATGCCGCGCGGATCCGGCTCGGGCACCGGCTGATTGCGGTCCTTGAGCCAGGCGCTCATCAGGCCGATCTCCGCCGTCTGCGCCATCGCGATGCGGCCGCAGAAGATCTGGAGCGACTTGCTCGCGCCGTGCGACTCGGCCCACCCGGCCATCTTCACCGCCTGCGAGTGGTGGCCGATCATGCCCGACATGAACTCGATGTCGGCGGCGGTGTAGGGACGACGAACGCTGTCGACGCGCGCCTGTTCGACGCCCGTCATGGGAGCCTGCGCATGCGCGCGGCCAGCCCCCGCGACACCCATCAGCGCGGTCGCGGCGGCGGAAAGAAGTAGGAATCGGGTCATGCGGTAATGCTCCGGGAGCGATTCGAGCTTGGCGATAATATGAATCGGGACCGCCCGGAGGGTAGTGCTCGCCGGCTACGGGCTCAGCCAGAGGCATGTCGGTTGCATGAAGCCATCCCGGCCCGGATACTCAGGGATCGTGAAGCCTCCTCGTAAGGCACCAGCCGCCGTGGAAGACCAGGACCGCCCGCACGCCGCCCCGCGGCCCCTCGGGCAAGACCAAGGCGACCTGTACCGCCTGCTCGTCGAGAGCGTTCGCGACTACGCCATCTTCGCGCTCGACCCCGACGGGTACATCCTGAGCTGGAACGCCGGCGCTCAACGCTTCAAGGGCTACACGGCCGCCGAGGTCATCGGGCAGCACTTCTCCATCTTCTACCCGCGCGAGCTGGTCGCCGGGGGGTTTCCCGAGTTCGAGCTGCGCACCGCCGCCAACACGGGACGCTTCGAGGACGAGGGCTGGCGCATCCGCAAAGACGGATCGCGATTCTGGGCAAACGTGGTGATCACGGCGCTCCGTAACGAACGAGGCGAGCTGACGGGGTTCGCCAAGGTGACCCGGGATCTCACCGAGCGACGCGAAGCCGAAGAGGCGCTGCGCGAGAGCGAGGAGCGGTTCCGCCTCATCATCGAAGGCGTGCGCGACTACGCCATCTTCATGCTCGACCTGAGAGGCAACGTCGCGACATGGAACTCGGGCGCCGAGCGCCTCGAGGGGTACCGCGCGAAGGAGATTATCGGCTCGAATTTCTCCAAGTTCTATCCGGCGGCCGACGTCGCGGCGGGCAGACCCGAGCAGGACCTCGAGACCGCGGCGAAGGTCGGAAAGGTCGAGCAGGACGGTTGGCGAGTTCGAAAAGACGGCGAGAGCTTCTGGGGCAACGTGTTGATCACGGCGCTGAGCGATCGCACGGGCAAGCTGATCGGCTACGTGGTGGTCACGCGAGATCTGACCGAGCGGCGCGCGGCCGAGCGCCGCGCGAGCGACGCTGCCGCCAAGGCAATGGCGGAAGAAGCGGCGCGACGGGCCGCCGACGAAGCACGGAGCCGCGCCGACGAGGCAAACTCAGTCAAGAGCCAGTTCCTGGCCGCGATGTCGCACGAGCTCCGAACGCCGCTGAACGCCATCGGCGGCTACACGGATCTGATCTCGATGGGCTTGGCCGGACCCGTGACACAGCAACAGCTCGAGCACCTCGTCCGCATCAAGCGCAGCCAGGAGCACCTGCTCGGCATCATCAACGACATCTTGAACTTCAGCCGCGTCGAGGCAGGGCAGTTGAGCTACGACTTCGGGCCGCTGGCCGTGCGCGAAGTCGTACACGCCGTCATGCTCATGATCGCGCCGCAGGCGCACGCCAAAGGCCTGAGTCTCACGGACGCGCCCTGCGAGGACGAGCTCACGGCGTGGGCGGACACAACCAAGGTCGACCAGATTCTGCTGAACCTCTTGTCGAACGCGGTGAAGTTCACTTCCGCCGGCGGAAAGATCGTCGTGTCGTGCGCGGCGTTCGGATCGGCACGCGTCGCGATCCGGGTTCGTGACACCGGCCGCGGCGTCCCCGCGCAGCAGCTCGAGGGGATCTTCGAACCGTTCGTCCAGGTCGGACGATCGCTCATCGACACGCGAGAGGGCACCGGCCTGGGACTGGCGATCAGCCGCGACCTCGCCCGGGCGATGCACGGCGACATCACAGTGACGAGCACGGTGGACGTCGGATCTGAGTTTACCTTAACGCTCCCGACGCGGCCGAACGTGTGACGCGCCGTCCGAGTCCGAGGTGATTCCGGCAGATGCGCAATCGTCGACATTTGCTCGCCCTCGCGGGGTTGTCCGCGGCGGCAGCCTGCGCGGGCCCGAAGCCCCAAACCACCGTCACCGTCGCGGCAACCGCCGACGGGTCGCTCGACGCTGAGGGCCGAGCTCGCCAGGCGCTCAGTCGTCTCACTTTCGGCGCGCGCGACAAGGACGTCGCGGAAATCGAGCGCGTCGGCGTGGCGAGCTGGGTCCAGCAACAACTGCATCCCGAGCGAATCGCCGATCCCGTCGCCGACAGCGTGCTCGGGCTCCTCGAGATCACTCACAAGACGGCGTTCGAGCTTTACGCGGATCACCCGCAGCCCAACGAATACGGCTACCCCGTCGGCAAGCAGCCCGACACGGCCGAGATTCGCCGGAAGGCCGCGGGCGATTCGGTCAATCCGCCGCTCGACGCCGTCACGCTCCAGGCGAAGATGGCCGAGGCGACGGTGCTGATGAAGGAGCTGCCGAAGCTTCTGCCGGCGCGCACGGCCGCGATCCGCGAGCTCCAGCCCTCGATTCTCGTTCGAGCCGTCGCGAGCAACAGGCAACTGCTCGAAGTGATGACGGACTTCTGGGAAAACCACTTCTCGGTGAGCTCGGACAAGGCCCCGGGCCCGTTTTCGCTCGTCGAATACGACCGCACGATCCGCGAGCACGCGTTGGGCAAGTTCCGCGACTTGCTTGGCGCTGTCGCGACAAGCCCCGTGATGCTCGTCTACCTCGACAACTATCAAAGCGTCGTCGACAGCCTCCACCCGAACCCGATCGAGTGGAAATTGGAGGAGCGGCGCCGCGCTCGGCCGCCGCTCGGTGACACTTTGCTCGCGCACACCGTGAAACGCCGCCGCATCGGCGTGAACGAGAACTACGCGCGCGAGTTGATGGAGCTGCACACGCTCGGCGTGGACGGCGGCTACACGCAGAAAGACGTCCAGGAGGTCGCGCGATGCCTCACCGGCTGGACCGTCGACAACTTCCTCGTGAGCCCCGCGCTTCGCGTTTCACGCCGACCAGCACGACGCCGGCGAAAAGACGGTGCTGGGCGTCCGCATCGCCGGAGGGCGCGGCATCGAAGACGGCGAGCAGGTCCTCGACATCCTCGCGCGACATCCGAGCACGGCGCGTTTCATCGCCAAGAAGCTCGTGACGCACTTCGTGAGCGACGCGCCGCCGCCCGCGCTCGTGGAACGCGTGGCCCAAACGTACCTGCGCACCGACGGCGACATCCGCGAGGTGATGACCACGATCATCGAGTCGCCGGAGTTCAACAGCCGCGCCGCCTACCGCGCGAAAGTGAAGACGCCGTTCGAGCTCGTGGCGAGCATTCTGCGCGTCATGGACGCGACGCCGGACACGACGCAGCGAAGCGCGCAGATCGTCGCGCGGCTCGGCCAGCCGATCTTCGGCCGCGCGACGCCGGACGGATGGCCAGACCGCGGCGATGCATGGATGAACACCGGCGCGCTGCTGAATCGCGTGAACCTCGGCGCGCAGACCGGCGCGAACCAGATGCCGAACGTCGCTGTCGCTCGATGGGCGGCGAATCGGCAGTTGGCAAGCGCGTCACCGGCTGAGACGGTGGACGCCGTGATTCGCGCGACCCTCGCCGGCGACCCGTCACCGGCCACACGCGAGGTGCTGCTCGGCGTGTCGCGTCCGACGGCGACGGCGGCGCCGCAGCAGCGACTCGCCTACATCGCGAGCCTCGTCGGCGTCGCGATCGGTTCGTCGGACTTTCAGCGGCGCTGAGGCTCGCCCGACATCGCGGAAAGCCGTCGCGCGACTGCGACGACGCCGTGGCTCAGCGTGTCGATCGCCGCGTCGTCGCTCAGCCAGCGCCGCTCGATGCGGCCGAACGTCGCGGCTCGATCGGACGCAAGCCGTCGGGCGACTGTCTCGAGCGCCACTGTTTCGGTTCCCGGATCGCCCAAGATGGCGTCCTGCACGCGACGGCCGAGAACGTGCGCGTCGTGGAGCTCGCCGAGATCGTCTTGCAGGCTCTTCAATTGTTTGATCAGCGACTTGCACCCTCTCACGTCTTCGGCGGGGTCGAGTAGATAGCGGAGCCGTTTCGCCGCGATTCTCGCCGCGTGCGCTTCTCTGTCGTCGTCGGCCGTACGGACCAGATCCAGCGCGTCTCGTAGCGCCTCGAGATGACCCGGCAGGCGGGCGCCGATGGCGCCGGCGAGCGTCGGCGGTGGCGAGGACGGTGGGCGGACGGGCTCGCTGACGGTCGAGAGGCGCTTCATCAATCGCGAGCGTTCCTTGTCGAACTTCTGGAGCGAGTTGCCGTTCAGCGGCGCGCCGACCATGCCGCGCTCGGTCCTGATGAGCTCGATCAGTCTCTTCGCGCCGCGTCGGAACGTCTCGTCGCCGTCTTGCGACGCGTGGCGGAGCCACTCGACCTGAACGTCGGCGTCGCGGCCGCGGTTTGTCGCATCGACGAGGTCGCGCAGCCGATGACGATCTTTGCGAGCGACGCTGTCCTCGAGGTCGGGCCGAAAGGCGCGAAGCCAGCTCCGCACGCGACGGAGCGCGACGCGCAGATCGTGCAACGCGTCGAGCGAGTGCGGGTTGTTCGACAGGCGATCGGCTTCGCCACCCGCCCGATCGAGGCGGTCGAGGGCGATGAGCCGCGCACCGCGCGCGGCTGAGAGCGTCAATGGATCCAGTTCGTCGTTCATCGCCGGGAGCCGTTCGCGACCGAGAGCGCCGTGCACGCAGCGAGCCAACTTCTTCGAAACGGTCGAGGTTGGCCTAACCCTTTGGCCCGATTGTCGCTTTCGGGTGCCTCAGGTATTCACGCTACGCTCATTTATGTGGCAGGAGATCGACATGATTCGCAAGCTCAAGGACGGGAGGTTCCGTCTGTACTCGCGAAAGGCAGATCCCAAGACGGGTCGCCGTCGCAACCTTGGCACGTTCCGCTCGAGGGGCGCGGCCGAAAAGCACGAACGAGCCGTCCAGTTCTTCAAGCGGCAAGGCTAGAGCGGAATCCGCACATGAAAAACCGCCCAAAGTCGACTCATGGGCAGGGGCCTTGCGGCGTCGAGCGGAGGCGCACGAGCCGAGAGCTGTCGGCCGAGTCAGTTTTCCCGCGCGCGTTCCACGAAAGCGAGCGAGTGTTGCCGATGCACACGACAGACGAAACGCAGATCAACGGCGCGTTCCTCGACTTCGGAACGTTCCTGGAGCTCCGTGAAGCGGCGGCCAAGGAGTACGAAACGGGCGACGGCGAACCGCTCCGGCGGATGACGACTCGCCACCCACCGGCGACGCTCTTCGGTCCCGATGGAGCCATCAGGCTGGGTCCCGACCGTGTGTCCGAGGCATACGATCAAGGTGTGATGGCCGACGGGGAGACGCACTTCGAGCTGTTGCAGAGCGCCGCAAGCGATGGCCTGGCCTATTGGGTTGGGCTCCAGCACTCGACCGTGCGATGTGCCGACAGCGATACACCACGGCACATCGTCATGCGCGTGACCGAGCTCTTCCGCCGAGAAAAGGGCGAGTGGAAGCTGATCCACCGTCACGCGGACGAGTTGGAGGTCGCTCGCTGAGTCGCTAGCTCTCGCGGATCGGAGATCGCGGGGGTTCGTGGATTCTCGAGACACGTTCGATCTGGGCCGATTCGTTTCGGCGCAGGACGGCGTCTACGACTCCGCGCTCGCCGAGATCCGAGGCGGACGCAAGCGTACGCATTGGATGTGGTTCGTCTTCCCGCAGATCGCGGGGCTCGGGTCGAGCGCAGTGTCGGCGCGTTTTGCGATCAGGGGCGCGGCGGAAGCGAGGGCGTATCTCGCGCATCCCATCCTCGGCCCGCGATTGCTCGAGTGTTGCGAGGCGCTACTCGAGCTGAGCTCGACGTCGGCGACAGAAATCTTTGGATCGCCTGACGATATGAAGCTGCGATCGTGCGCGACGCTGTTCGCGTCGGTGTCCGAGTCCGGGTCCGTGTTCGAGCGCGTGCTTGTCGCGATTCTTCGACGGCGCGCCGGACGAGCGAACCGAGGCGCTGCTGCTTCAGGAGTGACGCGAGGTTCCGTTCGGCGGTTGACTCAGTATTGGGCGGTGAACCTCAAACCCCTTCGAGCGGAGGAGCCTCTTGCAATGAGATTTGTCGAATGTTGTATCGTGACGGTTCTGGTAACGACGTTGGCCGCGAGCCCCGGTGCAGCTCAGAACGCGGCGCCGGCGCCGGCTGGAGTCACACGTCAGGTCTCCCCGCCGCTTCTGTCGCGGCCGATGCGGGACTCGAGCCACACGTCGCTTCGCACTCACATGGTGCGCGGAGGCGAAATAGGCGGGATCGCAGGACTGGCGTTGGGCGGACTGGCGCTGCGGCAATCTCCGAACAGGGCCAGTGCGTCACCGCTCCGTCCGCGGTGCCTGGCCTGGAGGGATGCTCGGAGAATCTCACGGCCGGCAAGGCCAACAAAATCTTGTTTGGGGGTGGCGTTTTGGGCGCCGTCATTGGGTCCGTGCTCGGCTACACGTACCACGTGAATGTGAACGAACAGCGAGCCGCACGCTGTCGCGCGACGCCCAGCGCCTGTGCGTGACGTTTGACTCGCCCACGTCCCGGGGATACTCTGGACGTGGGCGCGCAGGGCGCCTCCCGTCCGCGGACAGGACTGAGTCCACCTGATCGCAGTACAGCGTCGACGACCGGTTCTCACGAACCTCCGACACGCCCGACGAGCGGACGCGGGCATCTCCACGGAGGCTCGTCATGCCCGCTCGTCGCTTGCCCGTCCGCCCCGACCTCAATCATCTGAGGCACCAGGCGAAAGATCTGCTTCGCGCGATTCACCGCGGTGAACCCGAAGCGGTCAAGGATTTACAAGAATTCCACCCACAACCGCCGGACCCGGCGAAGGCCAAGCTCGCCGACGCTCAGCTCACGCTCGCGCGCAGCTACGACGCCGCGAGTTGGCCGCGCCTCGTCGTCTGCTGCAACCTGATTGACGCGATCTGGGACGACGACGTAGAGACGGTGCGGTCCCTCGTGCTGAAGCATCCGAATCTCCTCACGGAGAACGCCGGAATCCGGAACAACAATTGGGGCCCGCCCCTCAGCTACGCGGCGAACCTGGGACGCGACCGCATCATCACCATGCTCCACGAGCTCGGCGCGACGGACTTGCAGTATGGAATCGGCCGCGCGGTGCTCCAGGGACGCGTCGGCACGGCGCGGATGCTCCATCGCATGATGGGCTCGCCGCGGCCGCCGGCGGGATCGTTCGGCAGCCCGGCGTACACGCTCAACGTCGCGGGCACCGCGTTTCTGTTCGAGATCGGAGGGGAGCTCTTAGACGAGAACGGAAACCCCGATGCTCCGGTCGACGTCGTCCTCGAGACGGACAGCCGCAAGCGCGAGGCGAGGCACCAGATTCTCGAGATGTACGTCGAGCACGGCTTTCCGCTCCCAGACACGCCGATGATGGCGCTGCATCGCGGGCGCATCGATCTCCTCGAGCAACACCTCCGCCGTGATCCTGGGCTGCTGAAAAGAACGTTCACCTTCGAGGAGATCTATCCGCCGGAGCTCAAATGCCAGCGATACAAGCCTGGGAGCTATGACGAGATGCTGCCGCGCACGCCGATCGCCGACTCGACGCTGCTTCACGTGTGCGTCGAGTTCGAGGAGATCGAGATCGCCCGCTGGCTCGTCGATCGAGGCATGGATGTCGATGCCCGCGCCGCGGTCGACGAGAACGGATTCGGCGGACATACCGCGCTCTTCAACGCAGTGGTCGGCTATCCAAACTTTTGGATGAACTTCACCGGCGGATGGGCGTGGTCGCGCAAACCGAGGGAAACGCCGTTCGGCGATTTTCTCTTGGAGCATGGTGCCGATCCCAATGCGCGCGCATCGTTTCGTTTGCCGGAGACGAAGAATGGCCGCCACAAGTTCTATGATTTCCGCGAAGTGACGCCGCTCGCGTGGGGAAAAGCGTTTCCGATCAAGCTGGTCGTGAGCGAACCAGCGATGCGCGCGATCGCGTCGCGTGGAGGACACGAGTGATGCGTGAAGTCGAAGTCTTCGGTCGTCGCTTGCTCGTCGAGCGCACGGACGCGGGTTGGCGGACCTACATTCCGGGCGACGACGGCAAGCGGCGACCGGGCGTCGACGTTCCATCGTTCGTCGTATCGGACGATGAGCTGCTCCAGTATCTCGCGGACCTGTGGCACGAGAGCGCCCGCCCGGATCGCAACGTGGTGAGGTGGGTTCGATGAGGTCGGCCACCCCTGACACCCCGCCAGGCGTGCCTCCGTATGGAGTGAGCGTCCATCCTCGAACCTGGTGACTCGGAATGTTCAGCTCTCTGTTCGCCGATCCGATTCGCGCGCTCATCTTCACCGCTGCCCACCTCTTGGGCGGCAGCTTGGGCGGAGCGATCTTCGCCGTGTCGCTGGCGGCGCGATTTGCGTTCTTCCCGCTGACGCTGCGACTGGCTCGCCGCGCGCGCGAGCAGCAGAAGATTCGCGACCGACTGGAACCGGAAATCGCGCGGCTGAAGAAGAGACACGCTCAGCAACCCCAGAAACTGGCCGAGGCTATACACGCGGTCTACCAGCGCGAGGGGATTCAGCCGGTGGACACGCAGGCCGTGCTCGGCAGCCTGGCCCGAATGCCGGTGATCGGCGGGATCTACGGCGCACTGCGCTCGATCCCGCGACTCGGCTCATTCGCGTGGATCGCTGATCTCGCGAAGCCGAACCTGCCTCTCGCGCTGCTCGTGACCGTTGGATCGGCCGCGTCGACGTACATCGCGAGCCACGGCGGAGCCACGCGAACAGTCGCGCTGTCGGTGATCGTCGGATCGGCGATCGGCCTCGCCTTCCTGTGGCACATGTCGTCGGCGATCGCGCTCTCGTGGGGCGCGAGCGTTCTCGGCGACGCCGTGCAGAACGTCGTGTTGCTTCGCGAACGGCGTCGAGGCGAGCCGGCGGTGCGCTAGTCGGCGCCGCGCAACGAGGCCTGCGAAAGGCAGGCCGTGGTCATGGTAGCCAGTTCTTCGTCCACACCAGCACGACTTGTTTTACCTTGAACGGGGTTCCGCACCCGCTGCCTCGGGAGAGCTTCGGATCGGTGACGCTGACGGGCATGTAGCGATATCGAGGCGGGAGGGTGGGGTCGTTCAGGCGATGCGTCTCGATCACGGCGATATCACGCGGACTCCGCGTGTATAACTCACGCGCGATGTCTTTGTTGGTGGTGAACTCGATTCCGTCGACCCAGAGAGGGCAGATCGCATCCGGGTCCATGGCGAAGGAGATCGCGTTTTGGAGGTTGTGAAACGGGGCGATGTGCGTCGAGTCGATGAAATGGCCGATGCCAAGCGCCTTGCGTTCCTCAAATTCCGCCAGCATTCGCTGTCGCGCTGTCTTTGCGGTCACGACCACCGCCGGCAGCTCGACGATCTTTCGTAGTTCAACCGAGACGAACGCGGTGTCTCGCATCGTCACGTCGGCGGCCGTGGTCACGGGCTGCGCTCCGATCGCAAGCACGTCGATCTCTCGAGTTCCGATCGGGACACGCGGCAGCACGAACCGGCCGTCGACGCCCGTGCGCGCCTCCTCCGCCCCGCTCGTGATCACGCGCGCCTCGGCAACGGGCCGGCCGTCGGCGTCGCGGACGAGACCCGACACGACTCCACGCTTGGTCATCGCCGAGTCGATTGCCGGGCCGAGCGACAGATCGCGACGCTCGACCCGCGCACCCGTGCGCGGTAGCAGTTCGAGGAGTCCGCTCGACGACGAATCCTTTCGCGCGAAGAGACGGAGCGTCGCGTCGGACGGAACGCCGCAAAGCGTGTAGCCGCCCGTCGAGTCCGATCGAACCTCTCCGCCCCACGCCTGCTCGGTGACCGACGGCTTGGCGCCACGCTCGGATCCCGAGTCGACGCCGAACGCGATCCAGCGGGCGAGCACCATCGCGCCGGATAGCGGCGTCCCATGCTCGGCGTCGCGCACCGTGCCGAAGACGAAGCCGGTGTCGCGGGGCACCGCACCGGCGCCGCAGGCGGCGCGCCAGAGCGTGGCGAACGACGGAATGGCGAGCGTGACGAGCGGCGTCGCGCCGCCATTCTCGCCTACCGTCACGCGCGTCGAAATGCCCGAGAAGCCGAGCGAGTCGAGCGCGGCATGCAGCATCGAGAACGTGTACGCGCCGGGCGGCACGCTGTCGAACGAGAAGCCGCCGCGTGCGTCGCTCGTCGCCGTGCGTGCGGGCCCGCGGGCACCACTCATCCGAATGAACGCGCCTTCGAGCGGCGCCGATCGCAGGCTGTCGAACGCAATTCCATGAATCGCGGTTCCCTGCCCGCGCGCCGAGGCGAAAGCGGGAACCAGAGACCCGAGGACCGCGACGACGACTCGGACGCGCATCGAACCCCGTTGCGTCAGTAGTGTCAGAAGTACGTCAGAGCCGCGTCGCTGCCACGCCGCGCCGTCGGGACGGGAATAGTATCCCCATATGAGCGCTTCTGCGATCCAGACACTCGGGGTCGCCGCTACCCCGACTCGGCCGCCCGACGCGCCAGCCCGCCGGCGCATCGATTCGGTCGACGTCGTCCGCGGCCTCGTCATGATCCTCATGGCGCTCGACCACGTGCGCGACTTCTTCGGCTCGCGCGCCGACCCGACAAACGTCGCGACAACGACCGCGGCACTCTTCTTCACCCGCTGGATCACGCACGTCTGCGCGCCGACCTTCTTCCTGCTGACCGGCACCGGCGCCGCGCTCTCCCTCGGGCGAAAGACCACCGCCGAGCTGTCGCGCTTCCTCGTGACGCGCGGCGTGTGGCTGATCTTCCTGGAGCTGGTGGTCGTCCGGTGCCTCGGACTGCAATTCAACTTCGACTATCGCGCGACCATCCTCGAGGTGATCTGGGCGCTCGGCTGGGCGATGATCGCGCTGGCCGCCTTCGTCTGGCTCCCGCGCAAGGCGATCACGGCCGTCAGCCTCGCGATGATCTTCGGGCACAATCTGCTCGACGGGGTGCGCTGGTCGAATCCGTTGTGGGTTTTCCTCCACCGCCCGGGATTCCTGATTCGCCCGCCGGGACACGTCGTGTTCGCCGCCTATCCGATCGTCCCGTGGATCGGCGTCACGGCCATCGGATTCGTCCTCGGCGGGATCTACGCCTGGGAGCCGGCGCGGCGCCGAGCGTTGCTGCTGCGGCTTGCGGTCGCGATCCCGTGCGCGTTCGTCGGGCTGCGGTTCGTCAACGTCTACGGCGATCCGTTTCGCTGGTCGGTGCAGCCGACCGCGTCCCACACGTTGATCGCGTTTCTCGACGCGACAAAGTATCCCCCATCGCTCCTCTTCTTGCTGATGACGCTCGGCTTCACGATGCTCGGCCTCTACGCATTCGACGCCGGCGTCCCGAAGTGGCTGTCACCGGCCCTCACGTTCGGCCGCGTGCCCCTCTTCTACTTCATCGTCCACCTGACGCTCATCCATCTGCTCGTCGTGGCGATCGGCTACGCGCGCTATGGCTCGATCCACTGGTTCTTCAGCTCGCCGTCGCTCGACAAATACCCGTTCGAGATGCCACCGGGCTGGGGTTACTCGCTCCCGTTCGTCTATGGGACGTGGGCATTCGTCGTTCTTCTACTCTATCCGTTGTGCGCCTGGTTCGCTCGGGTCAAGGCTCGCAATCGAGCGGCCTGGCTCAGCTATCTCTAGCAATCTGCGTCTGTTGCGCCAGACGGGCCTGTACGACTAAGGAACTGAAGATTTCGCGGAAGGGGCGGACTCACGCGGATCAACCCTTGAAAGCTTCTTAACAAAAGCTTTTGCTGTTTCCGCGATCGTCCGCCCATTCCGCGAAATCGTAGCAGTATCGGAGTCGTACAGGCCGGCCACGCGCCTGAGTGCTAGTCCGGCGCGACACGACACTAGGTGAGATGCGGCAGAGGCTCCAGGATGCGCACAACCTCCTGCATGTCGAAATGCCGAGCCCACCCGAGAGCGTCGCTCTCGAAACGGCTGTCGAGGATCGTCGTGCTGGCGCCGGCGTCGAGCAACACGCGAACGGTCTCGACGTGACCGCCGCCGGCCGCGAGGTGCAGCGCGGTCACGCGCGAGCCCCACTGTTCCCAGATTCCGTTGACCTCTGCGCCGTGGTCGAGCAGCCAACGAACGGCGTGTGCGTCGTTCCGCATCGAAAGCATGTGCAGCGCGCCGGAGCTCGCGCCATGTGCCGCGACCAGCTCGGGATTCGCCTTCACGAGCTTTGCCGCCATCTCCCAATCGGCGAGCGAGAGCGCGGCGACGAGGTCCAGCATCGTCACGTTGGCGGGGCGGTGTCCGCGGTCGGCGCTGTCGAGCTCCGCCAGCGTCATTGCGCGAATCTTCTGCACGATCGGACGGTCGATCCCTTCGTGATGCGCGTACGCTGACGGCGGATTCCCCGACCCATCGACGGCGAGCGGGTCGGCGCCGAGGTCGATCAGGAGCTCGACCATCGCCGGCTTGTTCATGCGGATGGCGAAGTGCAGCGGGGTCTGATGATTCTCATTGCGACTCATCCGCTGATTGAGCGCGCCGGGATTGGCCGATACGATGCGACGGACCTCGTCGCCGAGTCCCATCGCGATGGCGGAGAAGATGTGGTGCCTCGCGCCGCGGCTGACGAGAAAGTCGGCGACCGCGCGATGCGCGTCGTCATCGCTGCCTTCCCAACAGGTAGCCCATCCAATGACCTCCAGCTCGTGGTCGTCACCGTGGCCGACGACGTCGCCGCCTGCGTCGGCGAGGCGGCGCACGACGGGGAGATCGCCCGCCGCGGCGGCCCAGTGCATGGCGTACGTGTTGTCGCCGCGCTCGCGCCCGTTGGCATCGAGCCCGCGATCCAAGAGGAGATTCACCGCGCCGAGGGCGTCCTTCGGCGCGTTCGGAGTTCTGATCTCTGCGACGCGGCGGCGTGGAGCAGCGTCCACTCGTACGGCTTGTCGCGAATGAAACGCCTGTCGGGGTGCTCGTCGAGCAGCGTGCGCAGCCGCGCGACGTCCCCCTTGCGCGCCGCGTCGAAGAGCTGGCCGTCGACACTCAGCGAATCGACGTGCGCCTTGAGCGCGCGCCAGCTCGAGAAGCCGTACTGTTTCGCGATCTCGAATTGCGCTTCGGCGAGCTGTGTGTCGGGCTTGGTCTCGCGCAGCTCGGCGAGACGGCGCTTGGCTTCCTTGCGGAGCCACTCGAGGTTTGGCGCGTCGGGCAGCGCCGACGGCGCGGCCCCGCCGGCAGACCCATGGGTCTCGTCGGACATCGTACACCTCCATTCCTGTGAAAGGAGCGAGTCCTTTCGTGGCGCCCGCCGTCCGCGTTAAGGGCGAGGAATAGAAGGTTTGTTCTCGAGAGAACGGGGGCGGGTTGAACCCTTTACGCGGACCGTCGGCCGCCCTTGCGGCCGTGGGGGAACGCTATCCCCGATTGACGAATCGAACAAGAGAGAGTCTCTTCGCACCATGTTCCGCTCGCTCGTTGTTCGCGCCGGTCTGTTCATCGTGCTCATGCCGGGCTCCATCGCCGGATGGTTGCCGTGGTACATCAGCGGCTGGGAACGGCCACGGATCGACGGCGCGCTCGGACTCGTCGGCGCCTTCTTCGCGGTGCTCGGCTGGCTCGTGCTGCTCTGGTGCGCGCGAGACTTTGCGGTGCGCGGCCGCGGCACGCCGAACCCCGCCGACCCGCCTCGCGCGCTCGTGGTCGACGGCCTCTACCGTTTCGTTCGCAATCCGATGTACGTGGCGATCGTGACGTCGCTCTTGGGACAGGCGGCGATGTATCGATCGAGCGCCGTGGTCTGGTATGCCGCGATCGTCGCGGCGGCGTTCCATCTGAGAGTGGTCTTGTACGAAGAGCCGAAGCTCACCGAATTATTCGCCGACTCGTACGCCGACTATCGGCGGCGCGTACCACGTTGGATCCCGCGCGTTGCCCTTCGGGGCCAGTCGCGGTAACTCTGAGGCGTTGCCCGACCAGCGGCCCCACCCCGCGACGGGCTCACCCTCGGTGAGGACATCGCGATGCGAAACGCCCTGATCACGCTCGCTCTCTGCGGCGCCGCGGCGCCGGTTGGCGCGCAGTTCACGACCACGTACACCGGCGTCCAGCACGTCAACGACAAGGACTATCCGGCGACGGCGATCTTCGCGATCGAGAACGGCCGCATCGCGATGATCCTGACCGGCGCCAAGCACGTGCGAATGCTGTTCGACGACAAGGCGCAGATACTTCGCCTCGTCGACGAGGACGGCAAGCAGTACGTCGATCTCACGAAGGATTCGCGGGCGGCCATGGACCCGAGCGGCCAGCTCGCGCAGATGCAGAAGCAGCTCGACGCGCTGCCGAAGGAACAGCGCGCCATGGCCGAGGGGATGATGAAGCAGGCGATGGCCGGGATGGCCCAAGGGCAGGAGCAGCTCGTCTACAACTGGACGACCGACAAGCTCAAGATCTCAGGCTACGACTGCACGCGCGTCGAAGGGATCCGCGGAGATCAGAAGGTCACCGAGTACTGCGGCTCGACGTCCGACGATTTCAAGTTGAAGGACAGCGAGCGCCAGACGGTGCTCGACATGCAGGGATACCTTCGGAATTTCCTGATCATGGTCAAGAGCGACGATCAGTCGGTGCGGGCATTCGCCTGGGACACGAAGACCGACGGATACCCGGTGCTCTCGCGGTGCTTCGCCAACGGCAAGATGACGCTCGAGCTCACGCTCGCGACGGTCTCGCGTAAAGGCCCGAGCGACGATCAATTCAAGATCGACGGTTTCAAGAAGATGGAAATGCCGAAAGGTCCGGGCGGGAGATAGCGCGAGATGGCCGAGGTCATCGAAGGGCGCGTTTGGTTTTTTCGGCGGCACTCGCTTGGAATCATCATTGCCGCTGTGCTCGCGTTCGGAGCATCGTCGGGGTTGCCATACAGGACCCTGAGTCACTCCGTGAGCACGACTCTCGGCGTGTCGATGGTCCTGTTTGCGGTCGCGCCGGCGCTACGGGAGATCTCGGACTCGGTTCAGAGATGGACCATGGTTGCCGGCTCGCTGGTGCTGGGAGCGAGTCTCGGGCTCGTCATTCGACTCATCATGAGGTGACCACGCATGGGTGCAGCCGCAGCGGCAATCATCATCAAACGTGAAAAGGATCTCGTCGAGCACTTTCGTCGCGCCAGAGCGACCAGCCCGCAGGCGGCGCAGTCCTCTGACGCGCTCGGTGTCGAGGAGAACAACTTCGTTTGGCGACGCCTCGTCTCCGGCGCCGTGATTCGACCGGGCACCGCCGGCACGTACTATCTCGATGAGCCGTCTTGGGAAGCGATGGGGCGCAGGCGACGCCGCGTCGCAGTCGCCATGATGGTCGTCGCCGTGGTCATCGCTGTCTCGGTCTATATCGCCGGAGTGTCGTTCGCCGGAATGTCGCGCCGCTGAGCATCGACGTGGACTCCCGGCCGTCGGGGCGACTTCGCGAATTCGCTGAAGCGATTTCTTCGGCAAAGGATCCACGGCTCGCCGAATGGCAGGAGCTCGGACTCGAGAATCCAAGATCGCTACGGGGCGTCATCGCTTGGTCCATTGTGGCGGCAAGCGTCACGGCGGGTTTGGTCGTCCTGGTGCTTGGGTTCGAGCGCATCGTGTTGCCTTCGGTTCGTCTTCTGTTCGAGCCTCATCCCCTGACGCCGCGCGGAGGAATATTGACCTTGTCCTTCGCGCTGGCTGTCCTCACCGCTTCCGGGACGATCGCGTTCGCGGCCTTCCAGGGTGGAACCCGGGTGGCGTTCTTTCTGGCTAGGCGCAAGCATTGAGAAAAACACTCGCGATCGCGGTTGTCGCGCTGTGCGCGTACCTCACGATCTACCGCGCGCGCCCGCCGCACTCGGCGTCGACGATACCGGCCGTGCCTTCGTCGCCCGCAGCGGCTAGTGCTCCGCCATCTTCCGCTACGCCGAGCGGACCGGCGGCCGCATCGCCCGTCGTCGACGATCCGACCATCGCGCGCGCGATCGCGGATCACGCGCACGAGGTCACTGTCGACGCGGCGGGCGTCGTGTCGCGCGTCCTCCCCGACGACCGCGAAGGCGAGCGGCACCAGCGTTTCATCGTGCGCCTCCCGTCCGGCACGACGGTGCTCATCGCGCACAACATCGACATCGCCCCACGCATCGAGGGTTTGAGGACCGGCGCTCCGATCGCCTTCGAGGGCGAGTACGTCTGGAACGCCGCAGGGCGGCGTCGTGCACTGGACGCATCACGATCCTTCGGGCCGGCACCGGTCGGGATTCGTGAAGTACAACGGTCGCCTGTATCAGTAGCGGCGACGTGCGCGTCGCGGCGCTGTACGACATCCACGGCAACGCGCCCGCGCTCGACGCGGTGCTCGACGACGTCCGCCGAGCGCGCGTCGATCGCATCGTCGTCGGCGGCGACGTGCTTCCCGGACCGCTGCCGCGCGAAGCGCTCGACGCGCCTCGCTCGCGCCGGTGTTCCGACGGACTACATCATGGGCAACGGCGACCGTGAGGTGCTCGCGCACCTTCGCGGCACGGGAAGCTTGCTGCCCGACTCCTTTCGCCATCTCATCGCCTGGACCGCGAAACAGCTTCGCCCGGCCGACGTCGAGCGCATCTCGTCATGGCCGGCGACGTTGCGACTGACGATCGACGGGCTCGGCGACCTCCTCTTCTGCCACGCGACGCCGCGCAACGACGTCGAGATCTTCACGCGCCTCACCGCCGACGACGTCGTGATCCCGATGCTCGCCGAGGCGCGCGCGCCGATCGTCGTCTGCGGTCACACGCACATGCAGTTCGACCGCCGCTTTGGGTCGACGCGCGTGGTGAACGCCGGAAGCGTCGGCATGCCGTTCGGCGAGCCCGGTGCGTACTGGCTGCTCCTCGGCCCGCGCGACATCGAGTTGCGGCGCACGATCTACGACTTCGACGCCGCGGCTCGAACGATCGAGGCGTCGGACTATCCGCAGGCGAAAGAGTTCGCCGCGATGAACGTGCTGTCGCCGACGCCCGAAGCGGAGATGTTGGAACGCATGACCGCCGTGGCGTCCGCCGCCGCGCCACGATCCTGATACCTTTGGGTCCGATGACGCCCTCCTTTTGCAACATCTCTTCGACAACAACCGCGCCTGGTCGGCGGAAGTGACGCGCCGCGACCCGGATTTCTTTCAGCGCCTGTCGCAGCAGCAGGCGCCGGAATATCTGTGGATCGGCTGCTCCGACAGCCGCGTGCCGGCCAACGAGATCGTCGGCCTCGCTGCCGGGCGAGGTGTTCGTCCACCGCAACGTCGCCAACGTCGTCGTCGCACACCGATCTGAACTGCCTCTCGGTGATCCAGTTCGCCGTCGACGTGCTGAAGGTGAAGCACATCATCGTGTGCGGCCACTACGGCTGCGGCGGCGTCCACGCGGCGGTGCGCAACGACCGCGTCGGCCTCGCCGACAACTGGCTGCGCCACGTGCAGGACGTTCGCATGAAGCACCAGGCCGAGCTCGACGCGATCGCCGACGAGAAGGCGCGCGAGGACAGACTGTGCGAGCTGAACGTCGATCGAGCAGGTCAACAACGTCTGCCAGACGACGGTGGTCCGCGACGCATGGGCGCGCGGTCAGTCGCTGGCCGTGCACGGATGGGTGTACGACTTGCGCGACGGCCTGCTCCAGGATCTTGGAATCACCGTCGACAGCTGACTTGGGCTGCGGCGTGTCAGCCGCGTCGCTTTTCTGAGCCCGGTCGTCCCACACCGCTTGCCGCCTTCTGTCCCCGAACTCATCTTCCCATTACTTGGTACGGGGAGATGAACGACCGTGGCAACTCGACCGCTCGACCTGCTTCAAGGCACGCTCGACGTGCTCGTCCTCCGCACGCTCACGTGGGGGTCGATGCACGGGTACGCTGTTTCGCGCTCGATTCGCCAGCGCACTGACGGCGTGATCGACATCGAGGACGCGCCGCTCTACAAGGCGCTGCACCGCCTCGAGCACGCGGGGTTCATCGCCGCCGAGTGGGGACTCTCCGAGAACAATCGCAAGGCGCGCTACTACGAGCTGACCGCGGCGGGGCGGCGGCACCTGCGCGCCGAGGAAACCGTGTGGCGCCGATACGCGGCAGCGGTGTTCAAGGTGCTGGAGCCGACGTGAGTCCGCGCCGCCGGTTTTTCCGTCTTCCCTGGCGCACGAAGCGGCAGATTCGCGCCGACCTCGAGACGGAGCTCGCGTTTCATCTCGACATGCGGGTCGACGCGCTCGTCGCGCTCGGCCTCTCGCCCGACGCCGCCCGCGCGCAAGCGATGCGCGAGTTCGGCGACATCGACGACGCGCGGCGCTACATCGGCGCCGTGGACAGCGACACCGAAGCCGCCCAGCGGCGGAGTGAGTACATGCGCGATCTCTGGCAGGACATCGTCTACGCCGCGCGAAAGCTCCGCGCCGCGCCAGCCTTCACCGCCGCCGCGATCGTCACGCTGGCCCTCGGCATCGGCGCGAACACGGCGATCTTCTCCGTCGTCGACCACGTCCTGCTTCAGGCGCCGCCATTCCCGCAGGCGAACCGCCTGGTTCGCGTGCGATTCACGCAGCAGGGACACGGCGACGCGGCCACGCCGATGGACATCGTCGACTATCCGACGCAGGCCAAGGATTTCGTCGGCTTCTCGATCGTCGACAGCTGGACCGCGAACGTCGTGCTCGAGAACGGCGACGCCGAGCGTGTGCCGGGCGTGCAGGTGGGGGCGAATCTGTTCGACCTCCTGCGCATAAAGCCTCTTTACGGGCGCTTCTTCCGCGAGGGCGAGGACAAGACGGGGGCGCCGAACGTCGTCGTACTGAGCGAGCAGCTCTGGCGGCGGGACTTCGGCGGCGACGAGCGGGTGATCGGCAAGACCGTACGGATCAACGCGCGGCCTTTTACCGGTCATCGGCGTCGTTCCCGCGGAGCAGCGCTATCCGTTCACCGTCGAGATCTGGACGCCGCGCCTGTTCACGGCGCAGGAGCTGAGCGACGATTCTCGCGGCGCACGCTGGATGAGCGTCGTCGGTCGCGTGAAGGACGACGTCTCGCTCGACGCCGCGAACAGCGAGGTCCGGCTGATCTCGCAGTCCATGGAACATCGGTTTCCGGAGATGTATCGCGAGCGGCGCGCCCAGATCCTGAGCGTGCAGGAATACACCGTCGGCGATCTGAAGAAGCCGCTCTACGTCATTCTCGCCGCCGTCGTGCTCGTCCTGCTGATCGCCTGCGCCAACGTCGCCAACCTGTTGCTCGTGCGCGCGTCGGCGCGCGAGACGGAGATGGCGATCCGCAGCGCGCTCGGCGCGGGGCGCGGCCGACTCGTCCGCCAGTTCATGACGGAGAGCGTGATGCTGTCGGTCGTCGGTGCGGCGATCGGCGTCGGGTTGGCGAAACTCGGAATGACCGTCTTGCTCGGCCACGTGCCCCCCGGACTGCTGTTGGTGCAGAAGGCGTCGATCGACGGCCGCACGCTCGCCGCGACGACGCTCGTCGCGCTCGCCGCCGGTTTGATCTTCGGCTCGTTGCCCGCGCTGCAGGTGGCGGGACGAGGCGTCGCGGACGCGCTGCGCAGCGGCGGACGCGGTTCGCAAGGCAGGACCATCACGAGCCGCGCCAAACGCGCGATCGTCGTCGGCGAGCTGGCGCTGGCCGTGACGCTGCTCAGCGGCGCCGGACTCCTGTTACGCAGCTTCAACCGCCTGCTGTCGGTCGATCCGGGGTTCCGCACCGAGAGCGTGCTGTCGATGAAGATGGCGTTGCCGCAATCCAAGTACGACTCGACCGGCGATCGCCTGTTCGTCCGGCAGTTGCTCGGGCGGGCGGCGGCGGTGCCCGGCGCGGGCAGCGTTGCGATGACGAATTTTGTTCCGCTCGACGGCGGAGGATTCGGCTTCACCTTCAACGTACGGGGCCGCACGTACGCGCGCCCGAGCGACGAGCCGGACGCCGAGGTCCGACAGGTGACGCCGGCGTTCTTCAACACGCTCGGCGTTCCGATCGTGCGCGGGCGCGGGATTCAGGACGGCGACGCGCCGGGCGCTCCGACCGTGTACCTGGTCAACCAGGCATTCGTCCGGCGCTTCTTCCCGAGCGAGAATCCGCTCGGCCAGTTCATCCGGCTCGGCTGGGGCCGCGGGCAGGACGAGCCGTACTGCGAGATCGTCGGTGTGGTGGGCGACGTCCACGGCGAAGGTCTCGAGGACGCGCCGCTGCCGACGGTGTACGCGTCGCTCGCCCAGCATCCGTTCTCGTCCGTCACGCTGCTCGTTCGCACGAGCGCGTCCCCGGCGTCGCTCGCCGCGCCGCTTCGATCGATCGTGCGCGATCTCGATCGCGAAGTGCCGGTGTTCTCGGTGCAGACGATGGCCGAGCGCGTCGCGTCGTCGGTCGGGCGCCAGCGCTTCTACACGACGCTCGTCGTGCTCTTCGCGGCCGTGGCGCTGGTGCTCGCCGCGGTCGGGCTCTACGGCGTGATCGCGTACGCCGTCAGCCAGCGGACGCACGAGCTGGGGATTCGCGTCGCGCTCGGGGCGACGACACAGCGCATCTCGTCGATGGTGATCCGCGAGGGACTCGCGCTCACGGCGCTCGGCGCGGGGCTCGGCATCGTCGCGGCGCTGGCGGCGGGGAGCGTCGTCGCGTCGCTCTTGTTCGGCGTGACGCCGCGTGACCCGATCACGCTCGCCGGAGTCGTAGTGGTGCTGGCGGCGGTCGCGATGCTCGCGAGTTGGCTGCCGGCTCGCCGTGCCGCGCGCGTCGACCCGTTGGTGGCGATGCGCGGAGAGTAAACGGCGACACTTCGCTGGCATCTGGCGGAGACAATGATTACAAAAGTCTTACTGCTGTCCGTCGTGGCGGCCGCGGCCGCGATCGCCCAGGCGCCGGCGGCGATGTTCCGCCGCGACGCCGCGCATTCGGGCCGGTACGCCGGCGGCGGCGAGCGGATCGTCGGCCTGCAATGGCGGGTGCCCACCGACGGCGACGTCGTCGCCACACCCGTCGTCGCGAGCGGCGTCGTGTACGTCGGCAGCGGCAGCGGCGTGATGTACGCGCTGGACGAACGCACCGGAGACGCGCGCTGGACCGCGAATCTCGGCAGTCCGATTTCGTCGTCGGCCGCGGTGGCCAACTCGCTGGTCTACGTCGGGACGCGCGACGGCCGACTCCACGCTCTCGACGCCGCGAGCGGCCGACAGAAGTGGTGGGTGCCGACCGGCACGACGATTCCCTTCCCTTGGGGCCACGAGAGCGGCGACATGTGGACGTCGTCGCCGACGGTCGCCAACGGCCTCGTGCTGTTCGGCGGCGGCGACGGTCTGCTCTACGGCGTCAGCGCGCGCGCGGGATCGGTCCTGTGGCGCGCCCACACCGGCGGCCGCATTCGCACCGCCCCGGCAGTCGTCGACAAGCGCGCGTACGTCGGCTCGTTTGATGGATGTGTCTACGCGTTCGACATGACGACGGGCAAACAGATTTGGCGCTACGACACCGAGGGCGCGAAGCTGAAGTCCGGCGACTACGGCTTCGACCGTCGCAGCATTCAGTCGTCGCCGAGTGTGAGCGGGGGCGTCGTGTACGTGGGCGCGCGTGACGGGTTCCTCTACGCGATCGACGCGGCGAGCGGCGCGCTTCGTTGGCGCGTCGACCACCACGTCTCCTGGATCAACTCGTCGCCGGCGGTGGATCAGGGCGTCGTGTTCGCCGGCAGCTCCGACGCGCACTTCCTCCAGGCCGTCGATGCGACGAGCGGCAAGGAGCTCTGGAAGACGCCGTCGGACGGCATCGTCTGGTCGTCGCCGGCGGTCACGGGCGGATTCGTGTATTGGGGCGACGGCCCGGGTCGCGTTCACGTGACCGACCGCGCGACGGGCGCCGACGTCTCCAACTTCCGAACGGGATCGCAGATCTTCAGCTCGCCGGTGATCGACGGCGACCTCCTCTTCGTCGGCAGCGGCGACGGCGGCGTGTACGCGCTTCGACTCGGCGCCGCGTCCGAGGCGCCTAAGCGAGCGGTCTTCTTCGACAGCACGTATCTGCGCGCGTCGCAGATCGACAACTCGGCGGCCATCGCGAGGTATCTGCGCAGCGGGGGCTACGAGACGCTCGACGCGAAGTCGGTCGCGAGGTTCCTCGAAGATCGCGTCGCCGACCGCGCCCCGAGCGTCGTCGTCTTCGCGATCGACCTTCTGCCTGCGGATGTCGTAAAGGCGCCGCTCGCGACGTCGCTGCTGCGGCGATATCTCGGCGCCGGCGGAAAGGTCGTGTGGCTCGGCCTGCCGCCGAACATCTGGCCCGTCGAGCCGCTCGAGGGCCAGCGTAAGAGTCTCAGCGAAGTGCAGTGGGCCGCGCCCGAAGAGCTGCTCGGCGTTTCGCACGGCGACGCGTTGTTCGACCAGCGCGGCGCGCGCGCGACGCCGGTCGGCCAGCACTGGGGGCTCACGTCGCGTTTTCGCGTGACCTGGTCCGTCGCGCCGGCGGGAGTGACGAACGTGCTCGCCCTCGACGACTGGGGACTCGCCGGCGCGTGGTCGAAGGAATACGGCGGCGCCGCGGCACCGGCTTTGTGCGCGTGCCGCCTGAGAATGTGCTGAGCGTGTACCTGGCGGCGGAGTATCGGCCGCGCTGATTGCGCGGCGCGACCCGGAGACCCTAATTACAACAACGGGTCACCGGGAGGACCGATGAAGATTCTTCAGGTCGTGCCGCGGGCTGACAGTGAGGAAAGTCTCAAGTCGCTCCTCAAGGCAAAGCTCCGCGCGCTGCGCGCGCGCCCGACGGCGTTCCGTCGCAAAGCCGAGGGAAAGCTCGCCCACGTGAAGTATCCGGGCTGGATTCGCTGGGACGAGACGATGGGCGGCATTCTCGTCGCCGAGATCCACACGAAGGACGAAACGTCGGAATGGCTTCTTCTGCGCGCGTTCGTCGGCTATCTCGAGCGGCATCTGCGCGACAACATCGAGAACATCACAATCACCTACCGATGACAAAACGGACATTCGTCTTCGCATCGATCGTCGGGGCCGCGTTCGCGGCCGGATTGACCGTCGATCATCTCGCGTTTGCGGCACAACAGCAGCCGTCGATCAAACGCACCATCCTCCAGCGACAGGACGACCCCGCCTCGCCGAAGTACGAGGCGATCATGGGGAAGTCCGAGATTCCGCCGGGTGGCACGTCGGGCAAGCATCGCCACGCGGGGATCGAGATGGCCTATGTCCTCGAGGGATCGGTGGAGCTCACGCACGAAGGCAAGCCGCCGATCACCGTGAAGGCCGGCGAGGCGACGATGAACACGGTCGGCGGCATTCACACCGCGACGAATCGCGGCACGACGCCGGTGAAGCTCCTCACCTGCTACGTCGTCGAGAAGGGCAAGCCGCTCGCCGAGGCGGTGCCGTAACGCGCGACGGTCAGGCGAGCGACGCGTCTTCCCTGATCTGGGCGGCGTGTCGCGCGGCGTGCGCGCCGGCGAACGCGATCCATCCGTAGCCCGAGAGCGGACCGAGCGCGGGGTGCGGCGCGGAGACGTCGTTCAACGCGAGTCCGTCGGCCGAGCGAATGACGTCCTTCAGCTCGCGGCGCGCCGTCTCGAAATCGCTCCAGACGCGCGACGCATCCGTGTCGCGTGGCTCGCTGAGCTCCGACGTCTTGAACCGAGTCGACCGGATCTCGACGCGATCCGTGTCCACGATCGTGAAAACCGACGAGTCGTCGCTCTCGGGCGGCAACGCGCGCGCCTGTTCGGCGAGCGATTGCACCCGCTTGGTCAAACGTTGCTCGACGATCGCCACGTGGTGCACGACTTCCGCGGGTGACCAGCGGTCGGGCGCGGGGCGGGCCGTGCGCCGCTCGGCCGGAATCGCCCTGTAGGCGGCTTCCAGCATGACGGCCTGGCGATCGATGTAGTCGATCAGTTCGGAGATGCGTGGGTGCATCGCCGAAAGAAAACGCCGCGCGCAAGCGGGTGCTCGGCCGCGGTTCGCGCGTGCCTGGCGCAAGCGGTCCGGCGCCGCTATTGTCGCCGCACTTGTTCGCGCTTTGTCAACGTCTCGACGCCGAGCTGATACGTGCCCGCTTCGACTCAGCAGAAGCCGCCTGATGTTCGCGAGTTCTCGCCGCGCTCGATCTTCGTCGGATTGATCGTCGCGCTGGTCATCGGCGCGTCGTATCCGTACGTGGTGCTCAAGTTCGGCTTCGGACCGAACATCTCGGTGGTCTCGGCGTTCTTCGGCTTCCTCGCGCTCGGGTTGTTCACGCGCAACTACAACCGCTGGGAGAACAACGTCGTCCAGACGGCGGGGACGACGGCGGGGCAGATCGCGTTTCTGTGCTGGCTCCTCGCCGCGTTCGACATCATGGGGGCCGACCCGACGAGCGGGTTCAACGTGCACCTGACGCGCATGCAGACGTTCATCTGGCTGTCGGCGTCGGGACTGCTCGGCGTGTTTCTCGCCGTTCCGCTTCGCAAGCACTTCATCGAGGACGAGAACCTTCCGTTCCCGGACGGCGTCGCCGCGGGCGAGACGCTGATCATGCTCGACTCGCACGGCCCGCAGGCGCGCAAGTCGGCGTTCGCCATGGTGGGCGCGCTCGTCGTGTCGGGGTTCACCTTTCTCGCGACGCAGCTTCAGTGGATCGTCGACACGATTCCCGTGACGCTCAACGCCTTCTCGGCGCGCGTCGGCATCGGCTTCGGCATCTCGTTCCTGAACATCGGCTCGGGCATCATCATCGGGCTGAGAATCAGCACGAGCATGTTCATCGGCGGCGTGATCGGCTGGATCCTCGCGCCGCCGTGGCTCTTGTCGCACGGACTCATCGCCGCCGACGCGAAGCGCGTGGACATCTTGCTCACGGTGATGTGGTTCGCGGTCGGCATGCTGATCGCCGGCGGCATCACCGGGCTCGCGCTTCGCTGGCGCGTCCTCATCAAGTCGTTCAAGGGGCTCACCGCCGGGGGAATGAGCGGCGATCTCCCGTTGCGCTGGGTGTGGATCGGCGTGGGCGCGTCCACTGTGTTCTTGATCATCGTGCAGAGCGCGTTTTTCCATACGCCGGTGTGGCAATCCGTCGTCGCCATCGCGCTCTCCGTGCCACTCGGTCTCGTCGCGCTGCGCGTGCTCGGCGAGACGAACTGGGGGCCGATCAGCACGATGGTGAATCTCGTGCAGGCGATCTTCGGCGTGCTCGCGCCGGGCGACCTGCGCGCGAGCATGGTGTCGAGCGGCATCACGGGCGCCGTGGCTGCCGAGTCCGAGGGATTGATGCAGGACTTCCGCGCGGGGCAGATGATCGGCTCGACGCCGCGCATTCTCACGTACATGCAACTGCTCGCCGTGCCGTTCGGCGCGCTCGCGCTGGCGTTCATGTATCCGTTGTTACGCGACACGTATGGGATCATCGGCGAGCATGCGCAGCTTCTGAGTCCGACCTCGCAGCGTTGGGTCGGGTTCGCGAAGATCGTGACGCACGATTTCTCGGGCGCAACACTCACGGCGGCCGCGGCAATGCGGTTGACGTGGATGAAGGAGTCGTTCGGCGCGGGCGTGCTGGTCGGCATCGTGCTGACGGTGCTCGAGCAGCGAAAGGATTGGCACTGGTTCCTGCCGTCGCCGACGGGAATGGGCATCGCGATGCTTATTCCGTTCAGCGCGGTGACGATGATCTTCGTGGGCGCGGTCGGGGACCGTATTTGGAAGATGCTCAACCCCGACACTCACGAGCGCTACTCCATTCCGATCGCGTCGGGATTGATCGCCGGTGAGGCGCTCGTCGCGGTAGTCATTCCGCTGCTCGTCACGCTGCACCTCATGAAGTTGCCTTCGTAGATGATCGTCCATCTCATCGACGGCACGTACGAGCTGTTCCGCCACTTTTACGGGTTGCGGAGAGTTGCCGGGGGCGAGGGGAAAGACCCGAAGTACGGCGCCGCGGTCGGCGTGTTGAACACCGTGCTGCAGATGATCGAGAGTGGCGCGACGCACATCGGCGTCGCGACCGATCGTGTGATCGAGTCTTTCCGCAACGATCTCTGGCCGGGTTACAAGACGGGCGCGGGGATCGACCCGGCGCTCTGGGCGCAGTTTCGTCCGTTGGAGGACGCGCTCGAGGCGATGGGTGTCGTGACATGGCCGATGGTCGAGCTCGAGGCCGACGACGCCCTCGCGTCGGCCGCGCACATCTCGGCGCAGGACTCGACCGTCGAGAAGGTGTCGATCTGGACGCCCGACAAGGATCTCGCGCAGTGCGTGCGCGGCAACCGCGTCGTGCAAGTCGACCGGAAGTCGCAGAAGATTCGCGACGAGGCAGGCGTGCGCGAAAAGTTCGGCGTCGAACCGCGTTTCATCCCCGACTATCTCGCGCTCGTCGGCGACAGCGCGGACGGCTATCCGGGGCTGCCGGGCATCGGCGCCGTGACCGCCGCACGACTGATCAATCGCCACGGGGCGCTCGAAGATTTCCCCGACGAGGTGCTCGCCGGCGAGAAACGCGAGTTGGCGCTCCTGTTCAAGACGCTCGCCACACTGCGCACCGACGCGCCGCTGTTCAGCGACGTGTCGGCGCTCGAGTGGCGCGGGCCGACGCCGCAGTTCGAGGCGTTCGGTGCCCGATTGGAAGACCGCCGCGTCGTCGCACGCGCGACGGCGGCCGCCGCGCGCTAGAGGAGCGGTTCACGCTTCGTCGACTGCTTCCGTTGAAGCGAACGACTACTTGATCACGAACGTCACCGTCGCCGGCTCGCTCGTCGCGCCGCCGTTCGCTCACGGTGTAGGTGAACGAGTCCGTCCCGGTGAACGACGCGCTCGGCGTGTACGTGAAGCCGCCGTCCGGGTTCAATGCCAGCTTGCCGTGTGCCGGCTTCGTGACGATGGAAGCAGTCGCCGGCGACGCACTCGCGTTCGCAAAACCGCGGCCGCCGGTTTCGACGAGCCCCGGCGCGCGCACGGCGAGCGGCTTGCCTTTCGCCAGCGCGTAGACATGCGGCAAGCGCGACCGGTCCGGTCGGTGCCGCGCCGCGACCGCCGCCGCGACCCGCTGGAACCGCCGGCATCTCGCTCGACGCGAATCGTGGCAGCATCTCATCCCGATTCGCGAGTCCCCACATCACCGACGCGGTCACGACGGCGTTGTGCATCACGTCCTCGGGCACGATGCGCTCGTACGTGTCGAGGTTCGTGTGCCAGGTCGTGCTGTTGTACTCGATCGGATCTTGTTGTGTACCGATTCCCGGAAGGCCGGCGACCGCGAACGCGCCGTTGTCGCTGCCCCCTTCGACGCGCGCGGTCGACGCCGTCGCGCCGTAGACGCCCCAGTCGTCGAACGGCTTGAGGTACTGCGCGAGGATCGCCGCGGCCTGCGGCGGACCGAAGATCGACGCGCCGCGCACGCGGCCCGTGCCGTCGTCGATGTTCCAGTACGCGTCGATCTTTCCGAAATCCTTCCCCGGCGACTCGGCGCTTCCAAAATGATCTTTCACGTATGCGAATGAGCCGAGCAAGCCTTCCTCTTCGCCGCTCCACAGGGCGACGCGGATCGTGCGGCGCGGCTTGGCGCCGACCGTCTCGATGATGCGCGCCGCTTCCATCATGATCGCGCAGCCGATGGCGTTGTCCGTCGCGCCTGTCGCGCTGGTCCACGAATCGAGGTGGCCGCCCATCATCACCACTTCGTCTGCCTTGTCCGTGCCCGGAATCTCGGCCACGGTCACATAGGACGTCTTCCCCTGCGGGAAATATTGATTCGAGATGTTGAACTCGACCGTCACCGGCGTGCCGTCGGCGATGATACGGAAGATGCGGCCGTAGTCGTCCGTGCGAAGGATGACGGCCGGCGGCTGTGGGGTCGTGTCGTCGTAGATCTGGCCCGCGCCGTTCTGCGCGACGATGACGCCGGGAATGCGTCCGCCGCCCTGCGGCGTGAGTCGCAGCGCCGGCGGGTTGTCGCGCAGAAACTGCGTGACGCGCTGATTGACCTGCTGCGCCGAGAGATGTCCTTCGGGCGGCGGCGTCTGCGCGCCGCGACCACCGCGACCGCCGCCGAACGGACCGCCGCCGCGCCCGCCCCTGCCCTGCTGCGTCGGATCCTGCGGCGCGTATCGCTCGCGCGCCTGCTCGTCCGGCGTGCGCTTCGGACGCTCGTTGAAGTTCACGGGCACGGCCGGCGGCGGCCCGACCATCACGATGCCGCCTTTGACCTTGTGGGCGAAGGGCGCGAGGTAGTCGGCGAGTTCCTGCTCGGTCGGCGTCTCCGGAGGCACGAGGCTCACGACTTCGCCCTTCACCGTTCCCTTGGTCGACGGGGACCACGGCACCGCCTCGAACTTGAGGTTCGCATGAACCGGCGACGTGATGAACCCCTCGGCGCGGCCAGGCAGCCAACCGACGCCGCGCCAGGTGAAGGGCTCGAGATGCGCGTTCTGCATCCCCCAGCCGGTCATCGTCTTGACCGCCCAATTCGCCGCGGCGAGATGGTTCGGCGACCCGATCGGGCGCGGACCGTAGACATCCGTCAGGAAATGCTCGATCCACATGATCTTCGAGCGATCCAGACCCTCGGCCCGGATCTTCGCGTTCATCGCGGAATCGATGTGCTCCGCCTGCTGCGCGATGGCCGGAACGGACAGCACTGCAAAGAGAAGACACGCCAGACGCGGCGATCGGATCGACATTGGTGCCTCTAGGGCAGGCGGGAAGGGGAGGGTTGTAAGAAACTACGGCCGTATCGACCAGCATGTTGAGAGGGCGGCCATCAGGGTCGCTGTGTCATCTTAGAAGTTGCAGTCTCCGTTTGTTTCTGTTCCATCCGTTTGTGTCCGTGTCCCAATTGTTGATGCCACCTGGCGGAACAGTCTGTGGCGCCACTCAGGCATCAACGGGAGGTACGCGGAAAAAACGGATTTGACGGACACAAACGGATGACGTGATTGTTTATCTCATGGAACCGCGCACGAGCACGACAGAGAACCCCGTGTTTCTCACGGCCGAATGGCTCCACCTCGTGCTGCTCAACTACGTCGTCCCGCCGAGTCTTCTCGAGCCGCTCGTTCCAAAGGGCACGGAGTTGCATCTCCTCCGCCGCGAAGCGTACGTGAGCGTCGTGGGCTTCATGTTCGCCAACACGCGCGTGCGCGGCATGGCGATCCCGTTTCACCGCACGTTCGAGGAAGTGAACCTGCGGTTCTATGTGAAGCGACGCGTGGACGGCGAGGAGCGGCATGCGGTGACGTTCATCCGCGAGCTGGTGCCGCGCCTCGCGATCATGATGGCGGCGCGTTTCGCTTACAACGAGCCGTACTCGAGAGTCGCGATGTCGCATCGCCTCGAAGTGGATCCAGCAACGCGGAGGCGCGCCGAATACCGCTGGGGACTCGACCCGCGTACAGCGGGCGCGGTCGTCGGCGACGGGCTGGGCCGCACGGAGATTCCGGCCGCCGATTCCGACGAGGCGTTCATGACCCAGCGACATTGGGGGTACACCACGCAGCGGGACGGATCGACCGTGGAGTACCACGTGGCGCATCCGGTCTGGCGCGTCGGTCGAATGGAGCAAGGTACGCTCGAGGGCAATACGCGGCGGGTGTTCGGCGCGAAGTTCGCGGCGATTCTCGCCGGTCCTCCGACGTCCGCATTTTTCGCCGACGGATCGGCGGTGACGGTTCACGATCCGGTGCGGCTGCCGTAGTTCGGTCGGCTCTTGCAAGGAGGAACGGTGGCATCAGCGGAAGCATGGCGACGCATCGTCGCGTCGTCGCTCGACTGGGAGCAGGCGCACGCGTCGCTCGACCACGCGATCGAAGGTCTCGCTCCGGAGCTGCGCGGCAAACGTCCGGCGAACTTCCCGCACTCGGCGTGGGAGCTGCTCGACCACATTCGCGCCACGCAGCACGACCTGCTGGAGTTCTGCACGAACGAGAACTACCAGGAGCCCAAGTGGCCGGACGACTATTGGCCGAAGTCGCCGGCCCCGAAGGACGACGCGGCGTGGAACGACTGCGTCGCCGCGATTCATCGCGAATCGAAGGCGCTCGCCGACTTCACGATCAACGAACCGCGCGACCTCACGACCAAGATCCCCCACGGCACAGGGCAGACGTACTTGCGCACCGTGCTCGTCGCCGTGGATCACACGTCGTACCACGTCGGCCAGATCATCGCCGTACGACGATTGTTGGACGCGTGGTCGCGCTGAACTACTCGTCGCGTTCACGCGCCGAGCCGCCCGAGGTCTTCCGCGCGACCAGTGCAATGCTGCCGACACTGCCCGGCAGCATTGCCCGGCTCGCGCTCCAGACCCGGGCCGTCTCGCCGCTGCATCCGTGCGCGTGCGCGAACCTGCGTGAGCTCGATCGCGGCACGCGCTGCGGTCGCGGTGGTTGGCGCGGGCGGGTGAGCGCGACGCGTGGCGATTCGCGCACGCCGTCTGTCGTTCGCCGATTCGAGCGAGGCGAGCGGGTGGGGCTGTCCGGAGCGGAGCCGAGGCACTATTGCCGGGCAGTGTCGGCAATAGTGCACTGGTCCGCGGAGGACAGTCCCACCCCGAGCCCCCGCCCCGCCGCCCCGAGCCCCAACTCCGCGCACGCGCGCTAAGGCGAACGGCGCGGCAGTGGACAGGTCGCGATCATGAGAGGGGATGCGCCGCCTTCGCTCGTGAAGATGAATCGGCCGCGGTCGTCGGCCCAGCTGATCCCTTCACCTTGTGCTTCGCCGAGCGAGACGATGTTGCAGATCGCGGGCGCGATGGAGTGGTCGACGTGGCCGGTGGCGGAATCGGTCGCGTAAACGAAGACCTGTCCGTACGTGCGCACGGCCAGGTGTCGCGCATCGGGCGACAGCGACGCGTCGGTGACGACGCGGAGCGGCGCTGAGCCGGGGACGATCGACAGGCTGTCGGTGAGCGCGGCGACTCCCTGGTTGGAACTCCACGCGCTCGCCGGCAGGCGATACACGAGCGCGGGGCGAAGGTGGCCGTCGCGGGCGCGCAGGGGCAGACTTCGCGATGAAGATCATGTCGCCGTTCGGCGCGACGTACATCGCCTCGACGTCGTGGGCGCCGTCGGAGTAGGTGTACGTCAACTTCTCGGCGGTGAACTGTCCGTTGAAGCCCGCCGATTGCGCCGCCGACGGCTCCGCGGCGCGGTAGATCGCGCGCGTCGGATAGACCGATTCGTTGTCGCCTGTGTCGCCGATGTAGAGGCACGTCGTCGCGCGCTGGGCTGCGCCGCACGGGCCGAGCGAAGCGGATTCCCAGTCGATGTTCGTGGCGTTTGTCACGCGCCACAGGCCGCGATCGTGGCCCGTCGTGTCGAGCGCGAAGACGAGCGGCTCGTTGTCCGAGTCGTTCATCGAGTAGAACACGCCGGGCTGGCTCCGGCTCATCACGGCGACCGAGTTCTCGAGCAGCTCGGGCCGCGCGTGCAGCGGCACCGTCGAGACGGCGGCCGGCTGAACGCCCATGGAGTCCGTGTCGGCATAGGCGCCGCGCGCGGTATCGCCGTTCGCCGAACGGTCGCACGCCGCGAGTGCGACGCTCAGAATGAGAGCGCCGATTCGGGTACGGCGGACAACCGGCTTCGATAAATTGCGCGTCATGCGCCTCTTCACTGTGCGTCTCGCCCTACTCTGCTCTACCTCGCTCGTCGCATCGCCGTTGGCCGGCGGCTCGGCGAACGGACAATCGTCGCTGTCGGCGACCGAACGCGCGATCGCCCGGGCCGTCGACTCGCACCGCGACGAATCGCTCGCCCTTCTCGAGCGTCTCGTGAACATAAACAGCGGGACGATGAACTTCGCCGGCGTGCGGCAGGTCGGCGACGCGCTGCGAGCGCAGTTCGACGCGCTCGGGTTCAAGACGCGGTGGGTCGACGGAGCCGCATTCAATCGCGCGGGACATCTGGTCGCGGAGCATCCCGGGGCTGGACCGAAGATCCTCCTCATCGGGCACCTCGACACGGTCTTCGAGCCCTCGAGCCCGTTTCAGAAGTTCGAGCGAGTGAACGACTCGACCGCGCACGGACCGGGCGTGATCGACATGAAGGGCGGCGACGTGATTCTTCTCTACGCGCTGCGCGCCCTCGCCGACGCCGGCCAGCTGGACAAGATGAACGTGACCGTGGTGTTCGACGGCGACGAGGAGGAATCGGGGCGGCCGGTCGAGGCGGCACGGCGCACGCTCGTGGATGCGGCGACGGGCGCGCGCTACGCGCTCGGCTTCGAGGACGGTGCGGGAGATCCCAAGACGGCTGTCATCTCCCGCCGCAGCGCCGGCTCGTGGAACCTCCGAACCACCGGCAGCCCCGCGCACTCGTCGCAGATCTTCAAGCCGGAGGTCGGCGCCGGCGCCGTGTACGAAGCGTCAAGAATTCTTTCGGAGTTCTACACGCGGCTGTCGAAGGAAGCCTACCTCACGTTCAACCCAGGTCTCGCCGCCGGCGGCACGCTCGTGAAGGTGGACACCACCGGCACCGAGGGCAGTGTCGCGGGCAAGCGGAACGTCGTCGCCGAGCACATGGAGGTGACGGGCGACCTCCGCACGCTCTCACCGGAACAGCAGGCGAAGGCCGAGCGAACGATGCGTGACATCGTTGCCAAGCATCTGCCGAAGACGTCGGCGACGATCGAATTCGACGACGGCTACCCGCCGATGGCGCCGACCGCGGGCAACCGACGCCTGCTCGCGCTTTACGACCAGGCGAGCCGCGATCTGGGCTTCGGCCCGGTCGTCGCCGTCGATCCGTCGCGCGCCGGCGCGGCGGACGTCTCGTTCATCGCCGCGAAGGTGCCGATGATCATCGACGGCATCGGCCTTTCCGGCCACGACGACCACACGGAGAAGGAGACGGCCGATCTTCGTATGCTCGGCCCGCTCACGAAACGCGCCGCGCTGCTCATGCTCCGCCTCACGAACGGTTCGGCGCACCCATGAGGCTGGACGGCTGGACGGCTGGACGGGTGATGCGAGCTTAGCGATCCCCCAAGAGCTGCGCGATCTCGGTCGCGGCGGCGCCACGTGCCTTCGCATCGGCCGTGATTTCGGTCGCCAGCTCGGCGACGCGGTTCGACGCGGGCGTGCCGTGCTCGAGGCCAGCGGTATAGAGCGCCGTGAGCGCGGCGGCTGCGTCGCCCATTCGCTTGACGAGCATATCGCGCGCGGCGGCGAAACGCGCGTCGAGCGACGGATCGCGCGGCGCCGCCGGTTTGGCCGAGGATGCGGCGTCGAGGCGACTGAGATCGATGGCCGTGCCGCAGCACGCGGCGACGAGTGACTCCACGTTCGTGCGCGACGCCGACTCGGCTGCCGGGTCGAACGTCGTCGAGCGCGAAGCGAGAATTGGCCGCGCCTGCACGATGACGCCAAGCAGGAGACGACGCGCGTCGCCCTCGGGGATCGCGGCCAGCGCGTCGTCGACGACGCGGCGCAGATCCTCGGAGAGATCGACGAAATCCGATTTGACTGTCGGCGTCGCGGTCGCCGCGACGTCCGCTCGGGCGGCCCGCGTGAGCACGCCGAGCATGATGACCGTCGTCACGAAGAAGACGGGCGACACCGTGACGGCCGCCGCCATTCCGGCGATGATCACCGCCAGAACCATCAGCGTCGTCGCCGTCGTCCACGGGGCCCGCGCCGACCGAGAATTCGCGATGACCGTCATCCCGGCGGCTCCATCGGACGCTTCATGGGTACGGCGCTCGGGTCATCGAGGCGCTTCAAGATCTCGACGGCGTTGTTCGTCCAGCCGTCGTGCTCGTGGTAGTACCTTAGAAATTCCTGAAGGTTGTGCCGCGACACGTCGCGTTGGCCGAGCATGTACTCGGCCATGCCGGCGTGGTAGAGCGCCATGTAGTGGTTCGGCCAATAGTCGATCACGAGCTCCATGATCGGCCCGGCCGAGCGATCGTCGCCCGCATCGGCAACGGGATGGCCCGCGTCGAACACGATCCCCGCCGCTTTGTAGCGATCGCGCGGAGACAGCTTGTCGATGATACGGCGAGCGTCGTCCGTGCGGCCCGCGAGGGCGAAGCACGCCGCGTGATATCCCGCGCCGGCTACCGTCGCCGGAGGTGTCATCCGTGCGGCGACCGTCTGGACCTCGACGGCGTTGCAGTACGGCTTGACCTGCCGAAACCACTCGACCTCGCCGGTCGTGGGCGCCGCGTACACCGAGCTGCCCTCGCCCATTCGCATGGCCCGGCCTCGCGCGACAAAGGCCGCGCAGGCGAAGGCGTAACCCCAGCCAAGGAGACGATATCCGGGACGCACGCGCACCTCGGGGCGGTCGGTCTAAGTTGACGGCCCTTCGTCGGGCCAGGCAACGCTACACTACGTACCGAAACTGGCGGCCAGCGGTCTCCGGCTTCAGAATCAATGGGTTAGACGCCAACGACACGATCAATTTGCACGTTTGCCTAGCATGGGCCGGCCTCCGAACACCGTGCCCGCCCAGTTCTCCGCACACCGCCCCCGCACTCCGCCCAGTTCTCCGCACGCCGTCTCCGCACCCCGCCCCCCCGAGGCTCGTATGTCGCTGATCATTCGCAGGAACTCGATGGTCGCCCTGACCGCGCTCGCCCTCGCGACACCGCTCGGCGCGCAGAATCCCATCACGCCGATGAAGGGGATCGGCTCCAAGCTCGGCAAGGGCTTCGGCGCCATGGCCTCGGGGCTCGACTCGCCAAACGCGGGCGCGGCGAAAAAGACGCCGGCGAAAGCGGCGGCGCCGACTGCCGCGGCTCCAGCTAAGGCGACCGGCTACACGATCGACCAGTTCCTGTCGCCGGCCTCGCCGCTCGAGTTGGGCGCGGCGAAGAAGGCCGACCGGATCGCGTACGTCGTGTACGAGCGCGGCATGCGCAACGTCTATACCGCTACCGGGCCGGACTTCAAAGGCGTGCGCATCACCAAGTTCATGGACGACGACGGCGTCGACGTGAGCTCCGTGCGTCTCTCCGACGACGGAACGACGGCGATCTTCGTGCGCGGCGCGGGACAGAACCGCGTGGGTTGGGTCGCGAACCCGTCGCACGATCCCAACGGACCGGACCGTTCGGTCTGGGCCGCGAAGACCGACGGCAGCGGCGCCTGGCGTCTCGCGTCGATCGAGAACACCGAAATCGCGACGGGCGGCCGAGGCGGTGGTCGCGGCGGCTCGCCGACGCTCTCGCCGGATGGCAAGTACGTCGTCTTCGCACGCGACGGGCAGCTCTATCGCGCCAAGACTTCGCGGCCCGTCACGTCGGCGATGGACACCGCCGGCGTGCCGTTCATCAAGGAGTGGGGTCGTCAGAGTGACCCGGTCTGGTCGCCCGACGGCGCCAAGCTCGCATTCGTGAGCACGCGCGAGAATCACGCGTTCATCGGCGTGTACGATGTGAAAACTCGAAAGGTCGACTTCCTCGCGCCGAGCACCGACATGGACGGCGGGCCGATGTGGTCGCCGGACAGCAAGCGGATCGCGTTCATCCGTCGTCCGGGAACTCCGTTCGGCCAGCAGGTCGCGGCGAACGGACCGAACGGTCAGGCGGCGGCTCCCGCGCCGGGCGGTGGCGGCGGCGGCGGCCGGCGCGGTGGACGCGGCGGCGGCGGTGGCGGTGGCGCAGCCGCTGAGATGCCCGCTGGTCCGAGCGGTTGTCCGGCCGGCGGTGGCGGCGCGGGCGGACGCGGCGGTGCCGCGGCTGGCTTCAACAACGGCGGCCGCGGCGCGGAGGCCGACACGGGTCACGTGGACGGTCTGTGTCGCGCGGCGTTCCCCGGCGGCTACACGATCTCATTCATGATCGCCGACGTGGCGACCGGAAAGGCCAAGGAGTTCTGGCACAACCAGACGAACGACCGGACGTTCAACGGAATCAACTCGTTCCAATGGGCCGACGAGCACGTCGTGTTCACGGCGCAGCGGCCCAACGACGAGTGGGATCGCTACTTCTCGGTGAGCATCGACAGCCCGCAGCCCGAGCCGGTGCTCCTCACGACGACCGACGGTCTGATCAACGACAGCGTCGCCGATCGCACGTTCGTCACGACCGCGTTCTCGAAGGACGGCAAGACGTTCTACTACTGCACGAACGCCAAGGACATCGAGAAGCGGCACATCTGGGCGGTGCCGACCTCGGGGGGCACGCCTGTTCAGATCTCGACCGACGACGGCGTCGAGGTGTCGCCGACGCCGCTCGCGTCCGGCAAGCAGATGGCGGTGCTCTACTTCGACGCCGCGCAGCCCGCGTCGATCGGCATCGTGCCCTCGGCCGGCGGCAGCACGAAGGTCGTGTTCCCGACGCTGATGAAGGATTTCCCGCAGGCGGCGCACGTGACGCCGCAGATCGTACTCACGAAGGCCGCTGACGGTCTCGAGATTCACAACCAGCTCTTCCTGCCCAAGGATCTCAAGCCGGGCGAGAAGCGGCCGGCGATCGTGTTCGTGCACGGCGGTCCGTCGCGCGAGATGCTGCCGGCGTACCACTACATGCAGTTCTATCACTGGGCGTACGCGTACAACCAGTGGCTCGCGTCGCAGGGCTACGTCGTGATGTCGATCAACTATCGGAGCGGCATCGGCTACGGCCGTTCGTTCCAGCGCGCGGCGAACACCGAAGGTCGCGGCAACTCCGAGTACCAGGACGTCGTCGCCGGCGCGAAGTACCTGCAGACCCGCCCCGACGTCGATCCGAACCGAGTCGGCATCTGGGGTCTCTCGTACGGCGGACTGCTCACGGCGGAAGCGCTGGCGCGCAACTCGGACATTTTCGTGGCCGGCGTCGATCTCGCGGGCGTCCACATCTACGGCAACGCGCAGGACACGACGAGCCTGGCGTTCCGGTCGTCGGCGGTCGGTGCGATCAATGGATGGAAGTCCCCAGTGTTTCTCGAACAGGGCGACGACGACCGCAACGTCGACTTCGCGCAGATGGTCGGCCTTGTCGATCTGTTGCGCGCCCGCGGCGTCTACTACGAGTTGACGGTGATCCCGGACGACGTCCACGAGTCGCTGATCCACGCCCGCTGGATCGACATCTTCAGCCGAAGCAGCGACTTCCTGCACCGGTTCGTGTGGGACAAGCAGGCGCCGCCGGTGATGACGACGAACGGCAAGTGACCGACAGCCGCCGGCGCGACTGGACGGGAGGGCTTCTCCCGTTCGTCGTGCTGGCGGTGAACACGCTCGTTCTCGCGCTCCAGAAGACGAAACACCACGCCTTGCTTCCGGCAACCGAGACCAAGACGCTCTGGGTCGCCGAGGCGGCCACTATCGCGTGCTTGCTGATACTGCGATCGGGCTGGGGACGCGATTCCGGGTGGCGCGAAGCGCAAGAACGACTCGGCACTCTGGCCAACAACTTCTACGAGCCGCGCCGCGCCGTCGCTCATTCACGGCTGGGCCATTGGCGCAGCCGTGTTTTGCGGGCTCTGGTGGGGCACGGCGACGTGGAGCGTCGTATTGTTCGGGATGCGGCGCGGCGTATTGGGCAACGGGCTGCTGGACTTCGAGGTCGCGACAACGGTCGGGGCGCTCACCGGCGGCATCGTGGGGGCGGTGATCGGCCTCGCTGTCGGCCATCGGTGGGAAACGAGTCACCGCCGAGCCCGCGCCCGCGCCGATCGAATGTCCGCCAATGCCTGAGCTGTCGATTCGGATCAAGAAGAAAACGGACGGAGCCGCCGCGCTCAGCTGTACGCGCCCCGACGGGTCCACCACCTGGCAGCGCCAAGACGGCCAGCTCGGGCGCTTCTTTCCGATGCACGACCTGACGCACTACGCGGTGGAGACAGTGCTCGGGCTGAAGCACGGCTTCTTCGGCCTGCTCGCCGAGGGTTGGGACATCACACGCTTCACCGACCCCGGCATGAGCAAGCAGTTGCCCGAAGACGCCGGGCTAGCCGAAGTTCTGGTTGGATTCTTCGACGTCGAGCGCGCGACGGGAACGCGAGCGACCGCCGAGGACTTCAATTGGAAGATCCGGACGTACTACGACGAACATGGGACGCCGACGCCGACGTTTCGCATGACCGACGACCTGCTCGACCGAATCCGCGCGCTGCGCGCCGACCTGTTCGCGCGCTGGCAGGCCGTCCAGCCGGGCGACTCACTCGAGCTGCCGTTCGACCGGTGAGCCCCAAACCGGCGGTGAGCTCGGGTCTCCTGCTCTTTCGGCGCACGCCGAGGGGGCTGGAGGTGTTTCTCGCGCATCCCGGCGGTCCGTTCTGGGCCGGCCGCGACGGCGGCGCGTGGACGATTCCCAAGGGCGCCGTGGAAGCGGGCGAGGACGTCCTCGACGCGGCGAAGCGCGAGTTCGTCGAGGAGACGGGCATCACGCCGGCGCCTCCGTTCATCCCGCTCGGCTTCGTCAAGCAGAAGGCGGGCAAGACCGTGAACGCTTGGGCGTGGGAAGGCGACGCCGACCCGCGCACGATCACCAGCAACACAACGAAGACCGAGTGGCCCCGCGGATCGGGCGAGTGGGTGATCTATCCCGAGGTCGACCGGTGCGCCTGGTTCGACGCGGCCACGGCCCGGCAGAAAATCAATTCGGCTCAGGCGGAGCTGATCGATCGCCTCGAGCGGACCCTCAGCGCGCCGAACGGTGTGCTCGACTTCTCGGCCCGCGGGGCCGGGGACGACGACCCTACGTGACGCCGGACGCGACGTACATCAGTCGCTGAGAGTCCCCCTCCAATGCGACGCCGGGCCTTGTTCCGGGGCGTTCGCCGTTCATCCGACAGCGTCTAGCGCATACCAATGCTCGTTCAGCGTACATCGACGCTCGTTCAGCGTTCACCCGAACGTGTTCACCGTCAATCCGACGGCGTTCAACCTCCATCCGACGGCGCTCAACGTTCGTTCGAGGGCGTTCACCCTCCGTTCGAGGGCATTCAACGTTCATTCGACGGCGATCATCGTTCATTCGACGATGATCACCTTCCATTCGACGAAGGTGAGAACGCATTCGCGATCGGTGAGCCGACAGCTCAGGTCGACGCGCGAACGCCGTCCTGAGTTCACCGAGCACCAATGAGTTGCCAGCGTCCATTCGACGGAGTAGAGCGAACTTCGACCTCCGTGAATCGAATACTCGGCACCGGTCAACGTCCATTCGCCACCGTTGAACGAACGCCGCTCTCTGTGCACCGAGCGCGATGCCGAGATCAGCAGGCATACGTCGCTGTGCAGCGCGCGTCTATCGAATGCAACGCGCCATCAATGATTGATTGGCTCACGCAGCGGCCCCGAAAATTGCCGCCGACCTGTTGGAAGCGAACTCCCGCACGTTGGAAGCGAACTCCGGCACGTTAGACGCGAACGCCAACGTGTTGGAAGCGAACGCCAACACGTTGAGAGCGAACTCCAACATGTCGGAAGCGAACGCCAACACATCCAAAGCGAACGCCAACACATGGGAACCGAACTCGAATGGACTGAACAGAGCCGCAACGCGTTGAGAACGGATTCTCACTCGGATGAAACGGACCGCCTACACGGCGGACGCGAAGTCCGATCCGACCGAAGCCGCCCCCAACGTCATTAAAGCGCTCGCTGAACGATTGACGCCGCACCGACCATGCTCGGGCGGCCTATCTCCCTCCTAGAACGAGACCGAGTCCAAATTCCGTCTGTCCGCCGTCGACGAAAACGTGCTGGAAGGCGAGGTTGAGAGCGACTGAACTCGTCGGATTGAAAATCCCGAGGCCGCCGCCGAGCATGAATTTGCTTCCGCTTCCGCTGTCGCCCCCGTCCGGGTCGCGGTCGCCGAAGCCGAACGCCGGCGTGAGAAACGGGA
>CAWBKI010000008.1:0-110763 GCA_963789315.1 uncultured Gemmatimonadaceae bacterium
CGCGCTGCATCACGCGTTCGCCGACGCGGCCGTCCGCCGTCGATGGCTCGACGAGACCGGCGTGAAGGTGCGTACGTCGACCCCCCCGAAATCGATTCGACTCGGCTTCGCCGACGGGAGCATCGTTGCCGTCGGTTTCACGCCCAAAGGCGAAGCAAAGAGCTCCGTCGCACTGAGCCACGAAAAGCTGGGCAGCAAGGACGAGGCGGACAAAGTGAGGAAGCTTTGGGCGCAGAGGTTCGATTCATTGGCCAGCGTGCTCGGTTAGTCAGTCCTCCTACTTGTGTTATAGCAGCCGACCGCATTTCGGGTACACCCCCTAACCGTCGCCGACGGTTATAAACGTCAAGCGAGCGTCACGCGGGTGTATAAAGCCGTTCAATTGAACTTTTAGAAGATCCGGCGCCCGCTACGATGACGCCTCGGTCGGCGGCGGCAGCTCGGCGATGCCGGCAGTTAAGTCCGTCTAGCCGCGGACAACTTCGGGCAAGAAAAAGACTCTCCTAGATCGACTAGGCAAAGAACCGCTGCACACGACGTTGCCTAGATCGTCTAGGAGAGAGCGCCCGCGAATCGCGGAACTTCGCCGTCTTATGGGCTCGGATGCCTGCAAGAACGGGTCATTATGACCGGACTCGGCGTGGTAAAGTTCTTCAATGAGGCTTTTACATCCGGCAAAAATTGCCTGACGCCGAAACGCCGTCGGCTGCTAAGACATAAGTAGAGAGGCGCGTGTCGCGAAGTTCTCGCCCGCCTCCGGCGCAGAAGCGCGAACGGCCATTCCTCGCCGTTCACATCCTAAACCACAAAGTAGGGCGACTCGCGCCGCCGGCTTTCGCCGAGCAGGCGTGGGGGTAGGGGGCACCATTCGCCGCTCCGCGACCATTCGCGAGCGTCGAGGCGGCGTTCCCCAGGTCGACGCGATCGGTCGACCGTCGCACGCGTTCACGCAACGGTGTTCACCCTTCACTCGACGGTGTTCACCCTTCACTCGACGGTGTTCACCCTTCACTCGACGGTGTTCACCCTTCACTCGACGGCCTCCGTCGTTCACCCGACGAAGTTCGCCGTTCACTCGGCGCGGAACGCGTCTGCATCCGGCCGATTTCATCACCCATCACAAGGAGGCGACACACAATCGCCACATGAACCGCTCACGTTGGAGCTCGTGAAGACGTCGTCGCCACGTCTCGAGCGAGCTTCAACTCTCCGAAACCACAGCCCAAGGAGCCAAGCGACCGCATCAATCGTTCGGAACCGCACTTCAGCAGGACTGCAAGACAGTCTCGACGGCAGTTCAGCGCAATCACTCATCTGTCGGAGGACACTTGAACAGTTTACAAGAACGGATCTACAACACGGGACGCCGCATCCAGGCGTTCTTGATCACCAACGACGCACTGTTGGGCACCATCAACAAATCCGGAATGCGCGCCGACCTCGACGCGATCGTCGATGCACTCGGCAACAGCGGCGGCCAACAGGCCGCGGGGCGCGTCAACGCGATCGGCGAGACCGCGAAACAGCGTACGTTGCGGCTCGCGCTGCGGTTGAACCACATGCAGCCGATCGCATCGGTCGCGCGGGCGAAGTTGAGGACGGTGCCCAACTTCCAAGCGATGACGATGCCGAGTCCGAACACCCGCATCGTCAGTCTGCTCGCCCACGCGCACGGTATGGCGGAGGCGGCGCAGCCGTACGCGCAGGTGTTCATCGACGCCGGGTTGTCGCAGGATTTCATCGCGAAGCTCACCACCGCGGCCGATGCGGTGAAAACGTCGATCGACACGCGGGCCGCGGCGCGGGGTCAGCGATCCAGCGCCACTGGAACGCTCAAGGATCTCGAGACCCGCGCGCGCCTGGCGTTCAAGGCGCTCAACGACTTCGTCGTGCCGATTCTCTCGGCAGACGTCGGGCACAGCGGCTTGCTGGCCGAGTGGAGGAAGGCGCGGCGAGTCGACTCGAGAGGCGGGCCGGTCGTCGGAGTGGAGCAAGCCGCGCGGGCGCTTAGCCCGGCGCCGGCTCCGACGCCTTCGCCATCGCCGAGTACGCTACCGCCGGCGACGGCCACCCTGGTCGCGCCTCCGCCGGCCTAAACAGCGGCCAGGTAGGCGGTGGGAGTCTTGAGCTGGGTGCGGACAGCCTGCATCGGTGCAGTACTCGGCTCGAGCCTCTGCCGAGTTTGCCGGGCGGTCGTCAGGAACACGACCGGTTCGAATCACCTGACGAAGCGGTGAGATCGGCGAATGAGTGGAGTGGTGTCAAGCGAAGCGCCACGGGAAGCGCGCGAAGACGAGCTTGGTATATTAGCATTTTCATATCCCCCTTCGTTCGCTCGCGGCATCCAACGTGCGGCGCAAACGGCCCATCCACGCCTCACCAACCGGAGGGCACATGTCGCCACAGACGCAGACGGAGCACTCGCAGCCTGACCATGCGCATCCCCACGTTCATGGCCCGAATTGCGGCCACGCCAGCATCAAGCACGACGGCCACCAGGACTATCTTCACGACGGGCACCTTCACCACCAAAGCGGGTCGAAGGTCGAGGAGCATAGCATCGGCGTGAGCGCCACCAACCCGGCGGCGTGCACGCCGGATCACCAGTGCGACGGTCACGACAAGGCCCATCGTCACGGCGCGGGCTGCGGACACGAGGCCGTGCCGCACGGCGATCACACGGACTACGTGGTCAAAGGACATCTGCATCACGTACATGCCGGGCATTGCGACGACCACGGCGCAGTGAGTCTGAGCTGACGCGACGACCGCGAGCCGGCCGACGTCCGACGCCGGCTCGCGCGCCGTTCCCCCGGAGACCGGAGAACAGCGACTGGCGACCTGCTCTTACGGCACTCGCGGCGCCATCATTCGACCCATCTCCCGCCATTCGTCGACGCTGATGACTCCGGTCGTATCGTCGCGATAGGCCGCTGCCGCGGCGAGGATCGCTGCCCGCTTGCGCGACGGCGGCACGGATTCGGAAACGAGGATGTCCGAGACGACGTCGTGCAGCGAGTGAAGATTGTCGAAGACGATGGCCTCCGTCGGATATCGCGCCGAAAACAACGGCGCGGACCCGGGTGACATCGGCATCTCCGTCGGCATGCGCAGCGGGGCGCTGTCGAGCATTCGAAAGAAGGCCGCGACTTTGATGTCGACACCGGACTGAAGCTGACGCTCCGAGCGCCCCTCGATGAGCGCGTCGTACAGCGACATCTGTAGCCAGTGATACGACCACAGCAGCCCGTTGAACTTCGGGTCCTGGCGTCGAAAGGCCAACGAGTACCGTTGGCCCTCCATCAGGTCCATGCTCTTGGGCCGCGTGCTGAACGCCAGATCTTTTCGCGACAGGTAGTACTTCAGCGCGCGCGCAACCGCCGAGTCGCGCTGCCACACCGTCAGGCCGTAGCCGCCCCAGATGTCGTAGATCTGGCGGTGGAACGCGTGCGCCCAGTCGAACATCGCGGCGACCTCGGGCACGAACTTCACGTAGTCCGGGCCGATCGCCGCTTCCTCGAGCGGGACGCTCGGCGGATGGCGGAGCACGGAGGTCGTGATGAAGTCGAACTCGCGCGACTCGAGGCGCCCGGCGGCGTCGCTGCGCGTCAGGAGCGTCTCATATAGAATGGCGTGCCCGTAGTCGAAGCCGTTGAACAGGTGGTCCGCCTGCGGAAAATGCTGGCGGAACGACCAGTTGTAGTCCGCCGCGAGATACGATTCTTCGTACGTCCGCGCTCCGGGCGAAGCGCACGCGGAGAGCCCGAGCACGGCGATCGACGCGAGGAGAGCCGTTCCTCGGGTCACGGCCAGGAAAGCGGGTGCGTCGCCAGCTCGTACGTCGCACCAAACGTGAAGGAGAACGAGCGGAGCGCACCGGCAAAGTGCCACGCGCCCCCCGCATCGACGCCCATGACCGGCGTTACCTGACGTCTCACGCCGGCTTCCGCCGACACGTCGGGACGCGGATACAGCCCGACGAAGCGTTCGGCGAACAGGTCCGCCGTGATCATCGTCGAGCTGAGCGCGAACGCGTGATCGTAACCGACGCCGGCGAACCAATGTTGGCCGGCGAGGCTCGTCCGCCCGACCGGGGTCGAGTCGACCTGTTCAGCCGGCGGCATGCAAAAGAAGGACACGCCCGTAGCGTGGCCGGTCGTCACCGAGCATGGAGCGTCGATGACACCGCCCGGCAGTTGGCTGCACGGCGCGCCGGCGAGCCGAACGGCCGTCAGCGAACTACAGCTCGTGTCGGCGACGGAACCGCTCAGGCGAACCGAGTACGTGCCGCCGGCCGCGTTGAAGTGGAATCGGCCGATCGACGTCGTCTTGGTCGCCAGGAACTTGAGCGAGTATGACCCCTCCGGCCCGGCGAGCGAGCCGGCCGGCGCGAGCCACTCGGCGGCGACCGCGACGGCCGGAACGTTCGACGTCTCGACGTTGAATGCGTGGAGGAATCCAACGCCGACGCCGCCCAGCCCGGTGGTCAACCGCGAGCCCCCGCTCAGCCCGCGCGGCGGATCGACGGCGACGATGGGAATTCGCAATTCTATTTCTGTGAACGGCAACGCGCCGTACGACACTCGCGGCTCGGCGCGAAAGCGGCTGGTGCCGCCCGTCAATCGCTCGTACTGCAACGACGACGGATCGAGATCGAGGCTGTAGAGCGGCGTCGGCTCCGCGTCCTCGACGCGTCCGGGACGGCCGGCGTCGAGGTTGTAGTACGAACTTTGCGCCGCGCCTCGCCGGCCGACGGCGGCGCACAGCGCCAGGAGAACAACAGGACCCGCGCGCATGGCCGAAGGGTATTACGCACCCCGCTCTCGGAACGCGAAACCCAACGACTGGTCCAATTTGGCACACGACTGGACGCGTCAACCGCATTCTGTCGTCGCTGTTCAGCTGTCCAGCTGTCCAGCCGCCTTCCGGACTCTCACCGCGCATGCTACTTCAGTACGGGATGAACGCCCGCGACCTGACCGCTCTGGTCCACCTCGTCGGCTTCGGGACCGGCATCGTGCTCTACACGATGCTCGGCGTCATGACGCGGCGGCGGTTGGCGAACGTCACGGCGCCGGCGGAGCGAAAGAATGTCGATCGCGTGCCGTTGGCGGCGGCGCTCCTCGGCGTGATCTGGAACGTCGGCGCCATGGTGGTGTTCGCCGCGCGCGATTTCGGCGCGAACTACGAATTGACCTGGGTCGCGGCAATCGCCTACGGCGCGCTCGGGTTCCTGCCCGCCGTCGTCGTCCACTCGACGCTGCGCCGAGCGCAGCGCGCCGACTTTGCGTGGTTCCTCGGCGTGGCGTACACGGCCAGCGGCGTCGCCGCGGTGATGCACGTCGCCGACGCGCTTCGCGGACAGACGCCGTCGTCGGCCGGCACTCCTGCTGCTCACCATCACGTATGGTGCGTTGCTCGTCGCGCTCGCCGTCACCGAGCGCCGCCGACCGGGCTTTCAGCGAACGATCCTCGCCGTCGCGCTGGCGGCGTTCGCGGTCTCGGCGCTGCACCTGAGCCGCAACCAGGGAGCGGCCGATCAGGGACCGTGGCTCGTCGAGCTGATCGGTCACCACGCGTCGCTTCCGCTCGTTCTGGCGATCCTGTATCAGGACTATCGCTTCGCGTTCACGGATCTCTTCCTCAAGCGCGCGCTGTCATTGCTGGCGCTCGTCGGTCTCGTGTCGTTGCTGTACGCCTGCTTCGCGGCGCCGCTCGTCGATCCGCATGCGTTGGCGGCGCGCCAACTGGCGCGCGATGGCTCGCATCTCTGGTCGACCGGAGCGCTCCTCGGACTCTGGATCGTCACCGCGCTCGCGTACCCGTTCATCCAGCGGCGCATCTTCCGTTTCGTCGATCGAGTGATTCTGCGGCGACCGGACTATCGCGTATTCCGAGGGGAGCTGGCGAAGGCACTGAGCGAGTCTCGGAGTCCGAACGAAGCACTCGACGCGACGTGCGCGTTGCTCGGCGGGGCGTTGGGAGCCACGGGAGCCACCTGGCGGCCGTTGGCCTCGAAACGCGCGGCAGACGCGACGATCGAGGTCGACCCTCACCGCACGGGCGCGTTGATCGTCGTTCCGACCGCGCTCGCCCCGACGTTCGAGATTCACATCTCGGAGTTGAGCGGCGGACGCACGCTCCTGTCGGACGACTTCCTGCTGCTCGACGCCGTCGCGGCGCTTGTCGGCCGCCGCATCGACGAACTGCGAATCGACGCGGACCGCCGAGCGCGCGAGCAGCGCGAGCAGGAGATGCGGCAGTTGGCGGCGGAGGCCGAGCTTCGCGCGCTGCGGGCGCAGCTCAATCCACACTTTCTGTTCAACGCGCTCAATACGCTGGGCCACCTGATGCAGACGGCGCCCAACAGGGCGCTGGCGACGCTGTATCAGCTCACGAATCTGCTGCGCAAGGTGCTGCGGCGAACCGATGGAGGCTTCGTCGCGCTGCGCGACGAGCTCGACATCGTCGAGGCGTATCTGGCGATCGAGCACGAGCGATTCGAGGAGCGTCTCGTCGTGTCGATCGACGTGCCCGAGGATCTTTGGCACGCGCGCGTCCCGCCGCTGTTGCTGCAACCGCTCGTCGAGAACGCGGTCAAGCACGGGATCGCGCCGATGCGGGACGGAGGACGCGTCACGGTGCTGGCGCGACGCTCGGACCCCCTTGATGCGGACGCCTTCCTGACGCTGATCGTGTCCGACACCGGATCCGGATGGAGCGGGGCGAGGCTCGCGCGATGCGGAGAGCGGCGTGGGGCTGGAGAACATCGAGAGCCGTCTTCGTCACTACTTCGGCGCGTCCGCGGCGATGGTGATTCGCCCGACCGTCGGCGGCGGAACCACCGTGGAGCTCTGCCTGCCGTTGGTCGGCGACCGGGCGTTGGCCGTCGCCAGCTGATCCGACTGTGGACTCATGAGGACCGCTCGTATGATCGAACCGACCATTCATTTGGGACAAATGGCGTCGCCCCCGGGATCGCCTATTCTGCCGATGAGCGATGGCCACCCCCGCGCGTACGATCGCCGCTCCGGCGCGGCGACGGAATCGATGACCCAACTTCGCGTTGTCATTGCCGACGACGAGCGTCCGGCGCGCGCGTTCCTCACGTCCATTCTCCGCAACTTCGAGGACGTCGAGCTCGTCGGCGAAGCGGCGAGCGGCGCCGAGTGCGTGGAGCTCATCGAGCAGGTCAGTCCGGACCTCGCCCTCATCGACCTCCAGATGCCGGAGGTCGACGGACTCGGCGTCGTGCGGCTCATTCGGAAGGACCGCTTGCCGCTCGTGGCGTTCGTCACCGCGTTCGACGAATACGCCGTTCGCGCGTTCGAGATGAACGCCGTGGACTATCTGCTGAAGCCGGTGGACGCCGCGCGCCTGCGCAACACGGTGAATCGGGCGATCGAACGGCTCGAGCGAGCCGATTTGCGCCCGGGTGACGGCGAACGGCTTCGCGCCGCGGCCACCGAGTACGCCGCGTCGCTGCCGCCGACGACGCTGCGACGGATTCCGGTTCGCAAGCGCGACGACATCTACCTCGTTCCGGTCGATCAGATCGTCTCGATCATCGCCGACGGAGAGTTGCTGCACCTCGCCACGAAGCAGAACGAGCGCTTCACGATCACCTATCGGCTCAAGGATCTCGAGCACAGGCTCGACCCTTCACAGTTCGTTCGCATCTCGCGCGGCACGCTCCTCAACGTCGGCATGATCCAGAAGATCACGCCGATGCCGGGAGGGACTTACGTCGCGGTCACGCACAGCGGCACGCAGCACCAGGTGAGTCGCATTCGCGGCCGCGTGCTGCGCGACCAGCTGCTCAGGCTGTAGCCCTCAGAACGCCGCCTTGACGCGCAGCTGGAAGCTTCGCGGCCGGCCCACCGACGGTCCGCTGAAGAACGCGCCCTTCAGCAGATACTTTCTGTTGAACAGGTTGTCGATGTAGAGCTCCGGCGTGAACTGGGTGCCGCCGACGCGCACTGCGTACCCGCCGCCGCATTGACGATCGTGCTCGGCGCGACGTGGATGCCCGAGTTGAAATCGAACAAGCCCTGGCCGATCGTGCAGTTGCAGTCGCTCGCATCCAGTCCATTCGTCAGTCCCGAGCCGTAGATCGCCGTGCCGCTCAGGAAGAAGTGACTCGGCGAGTACGTGGCGCTGGCCACCATCGAAAGCCGCTGGTCGTGGTCGAGGTCGAAGGAGCCACTCGGCGGCTCGCTGGGGAAGAATCCGCCGGTGATCGTTCCGTAGCCGTACGCGTGGTTGAGCGCGGCGTTGATGTACCCGGAGACCGGGCCGCGCGGCCGGAACTCGAGCACGCCCTCGATGCCGGTGATTCGCACGTGCTCGATGTTGACGTCGGTGACGATCGCCGAGCCGGGCACGGTGTTGTCGTCGATGCCGGGGCTGCTCTCCTTGTGGTACGCCGAGAGCTTCGCGACGATGCCCGCCTCGGGGAACCGCTGCACGAGTCCCGCCTCGAAGAAATGTCGCGCTCGGGAAGCGTCGGTTGCGCGGCTTCGCCTCCCTGCGACGCGCTGCGTGATCGTGCGAAGGTCTTCGATGTTGGTGGGCATGAAGAGCCGCCCGTAGTACAGGTAGGCCGTCGTCGAGCTCGAGGGATAGAAGTTCACGCGGAACCTCGGGCTCACCTGGCTCTGTACCGGCGTGTCCGGCGCGGCGTGTGAGTCGTAGCGCAAGCCCGCCGCGGAACTCCATCCATTCCACCGGAGAGTACGACGCCTGCCCGTACACGCCGATGTCGTGGCCGTTGAGATCCACGTTCGACTGCGGGCCGGTCCCCGTGGCGTTGAAGGTCGAGAAATCCTCGTGGCCGTTCGTCAGCGACGACAGCGTGCCGAACTTGAACTCCGTCTCGTGCCCCGGTCGAAACGCGTAGTCCGCCTTGAGACCGACGATGTTCGCCGTGCGATTCTCCGCGATGTTGTAGAGGTTCGTGTCGGGGAAGAACTGAAACGCCGGGTCGTCGCGCGCGTCGGGGTTGTAACTGGAGCGACGCGTGCCGATAGAAGAGCCCGCCGAAGAAATCGGCCCGGCGTCTGGCCGTCCTGGCTCGGATCGCCGACCTGATGGTGCCAGCCGAGGTTGACGAAGCTGTTCCCGTCGTTCTGATGGTCGTTCTGGAACGCGCCGCCGCTCGAGTCGTACGGGACGGCGAACTTTGTCGTCGAGAGATTTCCCTCGAGGGTGAACACGTCGTGCGCGTTCGGCGAGTACTGGAGCTTGCCGAATCCGTAGTAGTCGGTGCCGTCGTTGTGGAAGTTGCTGATCAGCTTCGTGTCGGGATCGATGACGACCGGCTCCAGGCGCATGTCGGTGAACTGCCGCGCGCCGGAGAGAAAGAAGCCCCACGGGCCGCTGTTGCCGCTGACCAGACCGGACTGACCGTTCGAACCGGTGGGTCCCGACACCGTCGATCCCGAGTAGCCGCCGCCGTATCCGCTGAAGGCGCCGTGGAAGCCGCCCGACGGAATCTTTGTCGCGACGTTCACGACCGCCGCGTTCCGGCCGCCGTATTCCGCGTCCCACCCGCCGGTCTGGAAGTTGATCTGGTTCACGACCTGCGGATCGAACAGCTCGTTCATCGACCCGGAGATTCCGGGCGGCACCGGCACGCCGTCGATGTAATACGTGTATTCGGCGTGCTGTCCGCGAATGTGCACCTCGCCGGTCGGCGCGCGCACCGCGCCGGCGATGGATTGCTGAATGATCTGCGACGTCGTGACCGTCGGCGCGCCGTGAAAATCGTTCTGCTTGAACACCTGGTCGCCGCTGCGCGTGTCGACGGTGACACTCGCCGCGGCGACGACGCGAACCGCTTCGAGGTTGAGTCCGACCGGCACGAGATTGAACTTCAACTGCTGCGTCGCGGTCGCCGATGCGGCGATCGACAACGGCTGCGTGATGGGTCGATAGCCGATGAAGTGGACGGAGATCGAGTAGGTACCGGCGCCGATGTTGTGGATCGTGAATCCGCCGAACGTGTTCGTTGTCGTGTTGGCCACTACGGCCCCACCGGCGTTGGCGATCGTGACCTCGGCCGATTCCACCGGCTGGCCGTTCGTGCTGTCTGTGACGACGCCGGTCACGTCGACGTTCGCGACAGCGACATTCCGGCCGACGTCGGGCACGGATGCCGCCATGGACACTTGAGCCGGAATCGCGAAGCCGGCAAGAATGAACGTGTGGAGGAAGTACCTGCGAATCATCAGAAGCCCCGAGAGAGGGACGGCAGAGACCGCCGGCATTGCTCGGCGGTGATCTTCCTGGCTCAACGCTACGGAGCGTTCGGGATCGGTCGCGCTGGAATTCAACGTTCGGCTGTGCTGCTCGGATGAACGGTCAGGGACCGGCCACAGACGGTCGGCCGCCGCGTTGCCGTAGTCTCCGAGGTCGATCGCCGTGCGCGACGTACGGGCCGCAAGAAAAACGTGCGCATTTGTATGCGAAAGCCTATGACTTGCAACAATATGGGTGGCTTCGGCGTACCAACGAGTGGACGCATTGGGCCGTAAACGGTTGTGGCTGTCTGGCGCCCCGACTCGTCCAGGAATAGGCTTTACTTCCAAGGAATGCGCGCTCCGCTCCAACACCGACCCATACGCCGGCATCCTCTGACGCTGGTCATCGCCTTTTTGGCGTTGATCGCGCAGGTGAGCGTCGCGTTGTCCCCGCTGGCCGAAGGCCGGCCGGGGATGGGGGCGCACGTCGAGAGCAGCGGGGTGAAGCTGCACTATGCGCACAACGAAGCCACGTGCGCATCGTGCCAGGCGCGTTCGATCCATGGAACGCCGCGAGCGGCCGACGTCTCTCTGCGGCCGTCGCATGAAGTCGCGACCGCCGTCGCATCGGCGCAGGTCCGCGTCGTCGCCGCCGACCGTTTCTCCCAGGACAACCCGCGCGCACCTCCCCGATTGATCTGAGCTCGTCGCTGTAGCAGCACGCCTCAGATCCACAATCCGGGACAACATGCGCCTTTTATTTGGAGTGTGTGCGCTGGCTGCGTTCGCCAGTGCCACTGCTCCGCGTTGCACCGCACAAGCCGGTGCCACGCGGGGAAATCAAGATCGATCGACCGACACGCTACGCCTGTCGCGGCTGCAAGCCGTCGCCGCCGCGTTGACCGGCAACGCGCAGATCGAGGTCGCGCGCCAGCAGACCCGTGAAGCCGCGGCGCGGCGCGTCACGGCCGTCGCGATTCCGGATCCGCAGTTCACCGCGGGGTTCGATCAGGAAACGAGTCCGTTCGCGTTCAACGGCGCGCCGTCGCGGCCCGTCACGCTCGGCCTCTCCGTTCCCTTCCCCGACAAGTTCCGGCTCAACAATAGGATCGGGCTTGCCGACATCGGGAACTCGCAGGCGAACCTGCGGCTCCAGCAACAGACGATCGCGCTCGCGGCTTCGGCCACGTACGACTCGCTGCTCGTCGCGCTGCTCCACCGGCAGAACCTGCTCGACGCGCGGACGCTTGCACAAGATTTCCTCACTCGTACCAAGGCACGGTTCGAGGCCGGAACGGTCGCCAAGCTCGACGTGATTCAGGCGCAGGTCACCGTCGGGCAGTCGCAAAACGATCTCATCGCCAACGAGCGCGACCTGCTCAACGCGCAGGCCTCGCTCAACCGCACGCTCGGACGAATCATCGGCGCGCCGATCGTTCCGACCGACACGCTCGCGCTGCCGCCGGCGCTCCCCGACTCCACGACGATCGAGCAGATCGCGCTGGAGAATCGGCAGGAGCTCAAGGCGATCCAGCAGCAGCAGCTCGGCCAATCGGCGACGACGAAGCTGACGAAGGAGTTCTGGCTTCCCGACCTGACGTTCGCCGTCGCGAAGGACTACCAGAGCACGGGTTCGGCGCTGTTCACGACGGGAATCTCGCTCCCGTTGCCCGTTTTCTACTGGCAGCACGCGCGCGGCGACATCGCGCTGTCGCAACACACCGAGTCCGAGCTCGCCGCGACGTACCGCGACGCGCGCGCGCAGGTGACGCAAGACGTGCGCGCCGCCTACGCCAACGCGAGCACCGCGATGCGGCAGGTCACCTTCCTGCGCGACGAGCTCGTTCCGGCGGCGCGCGAGGCTTATCGCGTCTCGTCCACCAGCTACGGCCTCGGTGGCTCGTCGGCGCTCGACGTGATCACCGCGCGCACCGCTCTCTTGCAAGCTGAAGCCCAACTCGCCGACGCCCTCGCGGCGGCGAACACGGCCCGCGCCGATCTCGATCGCGCGCTCGGCCTCAGCACCACCGCCTATGGGGCGGTCATCCGATGAATACTCGACTCTATCGCGGATTCGTTTCCGCTAGCCTGCTCACCGGCGGATTCGCCGCCGCCTGCTCCTCGAACGACGCGTCGGGCCGCCAGCTGGGCGACACGTCGCTCGGTCCCAAGCCGAGCAACCTCGTCGTCACCGCCGAGCAACGTCAGCGGATCCACCTCGTCACCGTGAAGACCGTGGCGTTTCGCCCGACGGTCGAGGCGACGGGCAACGTCGCGTTCAACGGCGACCACTCGACGCAGGTGCTGTCTCCCGTCTCCGGTCCCGCGATCCACGTGATCGCCGAACCGGGAGAGTACGTGCACAAGGGCGACGTACTCGCCGACGTGTCGTCGCCGGACTTCGCGGCGGCGGTGGCGGCCTATCGCAAGGCCGAGACGGCGTTCCGCAACGCGAAGCGGATCTACACTCAAGATTCGGCGCTCTTCAAGAACGACGCGCTCGCGCGCACCGAGTTGGAGCAGTCGCAGTCCGACGTCGCGTCGGCGGACGCCGACGTCGGCGCGGCGATCGAGGGAATGCGTTCCCTCGGCGTGGACGAAGAGCAGATCCAGGCGGTGCGCGACGGCAAGAAGACGTCGATCGCGGCGGTGGTGCGCGCGCCGATCGAGGGCACGATCGTCGAGAAGTTGATCTCACAGGGACAGCTGCTCGCAGCCGGCACAACCCCGTGCTACACCATCGCCGATCTCTCGACGGTGTGGGTGTTGGCGAACGTCTATGCCAACGATCTGGGGAACGTTGCGGTTGGCCAACCGGCGGACGTGATCACCGACAATGCGCGGCGTCCGATGCCCGGGCGCGTCGACTACATCGCGTCGCTCGCCGACCCGGGCACGAAGGCGGTGCAGGTTCGCGATCGTGGTTCCGAACGAAAACCGCGCGCTGCGACGCGACATGTTCGTGCGGGTGCAGATCAGGTCGAGCGCCGAGCATCGCGGCATTCTCGCGCCGGTGTCGTCGGTGATGCGCGACGAACAGAACCTGCCGTACGTCTTCGTCGCGGCGCCGGGAAATTCGTTCGCGCGGCGTAAGATCACGCTCGGCAACCGCGTCGGCGACTCGTACGAAATCATTTCGGGGCTGGTTGACGGCGACCAGATCGTGGCGGAGGGCGCGCTCTTCCTCGAATTCGCGGAGACGCAGTGAGCGAGCCGACACATTCCGCGGCCGAGCACGTCTCGGCCGGCGGCGCCGCGTCGAGGCACGGCCCAATTCAGCGGCTTGTCGAAGCCTCCGTCGGACAACCGCTCATCATCGCGCTGATCACGCTCGGCATCATCGGCGTCGGCATTTTTTCGCTCAAGCGGTTGCCGGTCGACGCCTACCCCGACGTGTCGCCCGTATCCGTCGCGGTGACCACGCAATGGCCGGGCCACGCCGCCGAGGAAGTCGAGCGTCTCGTCACCGTCCCGATCGAGACGGCGTTGAACGGACTGCCGAATCTCGTCGTGATGCGGTCGGTGTCGCTCTACGGATTGTCGAGCATTCGCGTCACGTTCGCCGACGGCACGGACGTCTACTTCGCCCGCCAGCAGGTGTTCGAGCGGCTGGGCGACGTGTCGCTCCCGAGCGGCGTCAGCCCGGGGATCGACGCCCCGTTCTCGCCGTCGGGGCTCGTGTACCGCTACGTGATCAAGAGCTCCGATCGCTCGGCGATGGACCTGCACGTCCTCCAGGATTGGGTGCTCGACAAGGCGTATCGCGCGGTGCCGGGCGTCGCCGACATTGCGTCGCTCGGCGGCGAGACGATGCAGTATCAGGTGCTCGTGGACCCGACGAAGCTCGCCGGCGCCGGTCTCGCGGTGAGCGACGTGGCCAACGCGCTCGGCGCGAACAACAGCAACGCGGGCGGCGGTTTCTACTCGGAAGGCGGGCAGTTCTTCTACGTGCGCGGTCTCGGACGCGTCGTGACGCTCGAGGACATCGGCAACATCGTGCTCGCGGTGAAGAACAGCGTTCCCATCCTCGTGAAGGACGTCGCGAAGGTCGAGATCGGCCACGCGCCGCGGCTCGGCCAGTTCGGGTTCAATCAGACGGACGATGCCGTCGAGGGCATCATCCTCATGCGCAGGGGCGAGCAGGCGCAGGTGGTGCTGAAGCGTGTCGAGGCGAAGACTCGCGAGCTGAACGACCAAGTGCTCCCGAAGGACGTGAAGGTCGTTCCGTACTACGACCGCAGCGACCTGGTCGCGCTCACGACACGCACGGTGGCCGACAACCTGATCCGCGGCATCCTGCTCGTCGTCGTCGTCCTGATCTTCTTCCTGTACGACATTCGCTCAGGCTTGATCGTCGCGGTCACCGTGCCGCTCGCGCTGCTGATCGCGTTCATCTGTCTCGACCTGCGCGACATACCGGCGAATCTGCTGTCGATCGGCGCGATCGACTTCGGCATTCTCGTCGACGGCGCGGTCGTGATGGTGGAGAACATCTATCGCCAGCTTGCCGAGCGGCACGGGACGGAGTACAAGCTCAAGGAAGTTCTGTTCGACGCGGCGTCGGAGGTGGACCGTCCGATCGTGTACGCGATCGCCGTGATCGTGGCGGGATTTCTCCCGATCTACGCGCTCACGGGGCCGTCGGGGAAGCTGTTCAAGCCGATGGCCGACACGACGATCTTCGCGCTGCTCGGCTCGCTCTTCCTCACGCTGACCGTGATCCCGGTGCTGTGCTCCATCGTGTTGCGGCGCGGCGTCCGCGAGCGGAGGAACCCGGCGTTCGAGTGGATCCGCCGGCAGTACGCGCGCGGACTCGACTGGTGTCTCGCGCATCGAGCGGCGACGGTCGTCGGGTCGGTCGTGTTGTTCGCCGTTTCGTCGGGATCGCGTGGACGCGCGGCGGCGAGTTCATGCCCAAGCTCGACGAGGGCGCGCTCTGGGTTCGTGCGACGATGCCGTATACGATCTCGTTCGAGGAATCCTCGGCGATCGTACCACAGGTTCGCCAGATCCTGAAGAGCTTCCCGGAGGTGACCGACGTCGCGTCGGAGCACGGCCGGGACGATGACGGCACCGATCCGACCGGGTTCTTCAACGCCGAGTTCTACGTTGGGCTCAAGCCGTATCGAGAGTGGAACGGACAATTCCACTCGAAGGACGCGCTGATCGAGGCGATCCAGAAGAAGTTGTCGGTGTTCCCCGGCATCACGTTCAACTACACGCAGCCGGCCGAGGATGCGGTCGACGAGGCGGTGACGGGACTAAGAGCTCGCTCGACGTGAAGATCTTCGGCACCGATCTCAACGTTCTCGAGGAAAGGGGCCGGGCGATCAAGGCGGTGATCGAGAAGATTCCCGGCATCAAGCACGTGACGCTGGTGCAGGAGCTGGGGCAGCCGAGTCTCACGATCACCGTCGATCGGGCGAAGATGGCGCGCTATGGGTTGAGTGCTGACGCGCTGAACGGACTGATCGAAGCGGCCGTGGGCGGCGCGGCAGCGACCCAGGTCGTGCAGGGCGAGCGGACCTTCGATCTCGTCGTGCGCCTGCAGGAGCAATATCGCGGCACGCCGGACCAGATCGGGAACATCCTCCTCGCGACGCCCGACGGAAATCAGGTGCCGCTGCGCGAGGTCGCCGACGTGCAGATCGCGAATGGCGCGTCGTTCATCTACCGCCAGGACAACTCGCGCTACATCGGCGTTCAGTACTCGGTCGAGGGGCGCGACCTCGCGAGCGCGGTGGCCGAGGCGAGCGCGGCGGTCGCCAAGCAGGTGAAGCTGCCCGCCGGGTACACCATCCGGTGGGGCGGCGAGTACGAGGAGTACACGGCCTCGCGCGCGCAGCTGAACGTCGTGCTCCCGGTGACGATTCTCCTGATCTTCGCGATTCTGTTCATTCTGTATAAGAATCTGAAGTTCCCGCTGATCACGGTCGTCGGCGTGATTCTCTCGGCCCCGCTCGGCGGATTGCTGGCGATGCTCGTGACGGGGACGCCGTTCTCGGTTTCGTCGGTGATCGGATTTCTCGCGTTGTTCGGCGTGTCGGTGCAGACGGCCGTCGTGTACATCTCCTACGCCAACGAGCTGCGCCTCGGCGGACAGGACATCGTGCAGGCGACGCGCGAGGCGGCGCTCCTGCGGTTGCGGCCGATCATGATGACGGCGCTCGTCGCCGCGCTCGGCTTGCTGCCCGCGGCGTTGTCGACCGGCGTCGGATCCGACTCGCAGCGGCCGTTCGCGCTGGTGATCGTCGGCGGGCTCTTCTCGCGCCTGCTGATCAGCGTCTTCCTGATGCCGGTGCTGTACGTGATGTTCGCGCGGCAGGACGACCATCTCGAGGTTTGAGCTGGGGTCAGTGGCGCGAAGGGGACTCGGCCACTCTGGTGTCCAGGTGCCTGTTGGGTTTGGCTGCGCACTCGAAGTCGGACGTCTGATATCTGACGTCGGACATCAGACCCGGCGTTGTGCGGTGCGGCCTCGGCGTCCACGCGGTGCTCAACTCTCGCGCCTGGTCTGATGTCAGATTTCGGACATCAGACCTCCGACTTCGAGTGATAAGCCGAACCCCGTTCAGCCACGACGAGCCTCACAATGGCCGTGATCCCGCCGCTCTTTTTGGGGTCGCCGTTACGTGACGTAACCGTCTCTGAGCGCTATTTTTCGGGTCCCTCATGACGAAACGACAAGACGCGCTCGACTACCATTCGAACGGACGGCCGGGCAAGATCGCGGTCGTTCCGACGAAGCCGCTCACCAATCAGCGGGATCTCTCGCTCGCCTACTCACCGGGCGTCGCCGAGCCGTGCCTCGAGATCGAGCGGGACCAGGACCTCGCCTACACGTACACCGCGAAGGGCAACCTCGTCGCGGTCGTCACGAACGGCACGGCGGTGCTCGGCCTCGGCAACATCGGCGCCATCGCCGGCAAGCCGGTGATGGAGGGCAAGGGGAATCTCTTCAAGCAGTTCGCCGATCTCGACGTGTTCGATCTCGAGGTGGGTTCGGAGAATCCCGACGACGTCATCAGGTTCTGCCAGCTGCTCGAGCCGACGGTCGGCGGCATCAACCTCGAGGACATCCGCGCCCCCGACTGCTTCTACATCGAGGAGACGCTGCGCAAGACGCTGCAGCATCCCGGTCTTTCACGACGACCAGCACGGCACCGCGATCATCTCCGGCGCCGCGCTCCTCAACGCGCTCGAGATCGTCGGCAAGAAGATCGACGACATCCGCGTCGTCTTCTCGGGCGCCGGCGCCGCCGCGATCTCCACCGCCGAGCACTACGTGCGGCTCGGCGTGCAGCGCGAGCACATCATTCTGTGCGACCGGGACGGCGTGATCTACAAGGGCGGCCCGAAGCGGCACGATCCGTACAAGGCGCGCTTCGCGCTCGAGACGAACGCGCGGACGCTCGCCGACGCGCTCGACGGCGCCGACGTGTTCGTCGGGCTCTCGGTCGCCGGCGGCGATGACGCGGCGAGATGATCGAAGACGATGGCGCCGAAGCCGATCATCTTCGCGCTCGCCAATCCGGTGCCGGAGATCCTGCCGGACGAGGTTCGCGCGGTGCGCGACGACGCGATCATCGCCACGGGCCGCAGCGACTATCCGAACCAGGTCAACAACGTCCTCGGCTTCCCGTTCATCTTCCGCGGCGCGCTCGACGTGCGCGCCACGCGAGATCAACGAGGAAATGAAGATGGCGGCGACGCGCGCGCTCGCGCTGCTCGCCAAGGAAGACGTGCCGGACAGCGTCTCGGCGCTCTACGGCCTGCACGACGTGCAGTTCGGCGCCGAGTATCTGATTCCCTTCCCGTTCGACCCGCGCGTGCTGCTCTGGGTCGCGCCGGCGGTCGCGTGGGCCGCGGTGGCCAGCGGGCGCGGCGAACGAGTTCATCGACCTCGACGAGTATCGCGAACGGCTCGAGGCGCGGCTCGGCCGCGCGCGCGGCGTCATGCGCGGGCTGATCAATCGCGCGATCAGCGATCCCAAGCGCATCGTGTTCCCGGAGGGCGACGAGCCGAAGATCATCCGCGCCGCGCAGATCTGCGTCGACGACGGCATCGCGATGCCGATCCTGCTCGGCGACCGCAAGACGCATCGAGCAGAAGGCGCGCGCGATGAACATCCCGCTCGACGAGCATCGCGATCGAGGATCCGGCGACGTCCGCGCAGCGCGAACGACTACGCGCAGCACCTGTGGGCGAAGCGCGCAGCGCAAGGGCATGAGCCTCGACGAGGCGCGGCGCCGTCTGCTACAACGGCAACTATTTCGGCTCGTGCATGGTCGCTGCGCGGCGACGCCGACGCGCTCGTGTCGGGCGTCAACCTGCACTACCCCGAGACGATCCGTCCCGCGCTCGAGGTGATCGGCGCCGCATCCGAAGGCCGGCCTCGTGAGCGGCATGTACATGCTCGTGTTCGAGAAGCAGCGTGGTGTTCTGCGCCGACACGACGGTCAACATCGACCCGACGGCCGAGCAGCTCGCGCAGATCGCGTATTCGGCGGCGCGGCATCGCGCGCACGATCGGGCATCGAGCCGCGCATCGCGATGCTGTCGTTCTCGAACTTCGGGTCGGTCCGGCACCCGGAGGCCGAGAAGATGGCGCGCGCGGTCCAGATCCTGCGCGCAGCGCGATCCGTCGCTCGTCGTGGACGGCGAGATGCAGGCCGACACGGCGTTCGACCCGGAGATCATCTCCGCGCGACTATCCGTTCAGCACGCTGAAGGAAGACGGCGAACGTGCTTGATCTTCCCGAACCTGAGCGCGGGCAACATCGCGTACAAGCTGTTGAACCATCTGGGCGGGCGCGACGGCGATCGGGCCGATCCTGGTCGGCATGAGCCGGCCGGTCCACGTGCTCGAGCAGGGCGCGGACGTGCAGGACATCGTCAACATGGCGGCGGTCGCCGTCGTCGACGCGCAGGAGCGCTACCGCGCCGACCGACGCCGCGGCGCCTTCGCATGACGGCGGAGGCACCGCATCACCAACGGTTTTCTCGAGGTTGTGATCGCTATGGGAATCTGTCGAAGCCGAAGGACGACAGTGAGTTGAACGGCAGCGCGGCGGGGGGGCTGGAGGCCCAGGGAATCAGCCCGGCCGGTGAAGTCCATTGGAACCTGACCGCCCCGGTTCTGATCCAGGCGGCCATCCGCCGCGACGAAGGGCAGCTCGCCGACATGGGACCGTTCTGCGCCGTCACGTCGCCGCACACGGGCCGCTCGCCGAACGACAAGTTCGTCGTCAAGGAAGCGGCGTCGGCCGGCGACGTCGACTGGGGCAAGGTGAACCAGCCGATCACCGACGACACACTTCGAGACGCTGCTCGCCGACGTGCAGCGCGTACCTGAGCGCGCGCGACGAACTGTTCGTCCAGGATCTCTACTGCGGCGCCGATCCCGAGTACCGCCTGTCGGTCCGCTACGTGACGCCCGAACGCGTGGCACATGGCGTTCGTGCGGAACATGTTCATCCGCCCCGACGCGACCGCGCTCCCGACGTTCGATCCGAACTTCACGGTGCTCCACGCGCCGGAGATGCAGGCCGATCCGGCGCGGCACGGCACGCGCACGAGCACGTTCATCGTGCTGAACCTCGCCCGCCGCATGATTCTCATCGGCGGCACGCGCTACGCCGGCGAGCTCAAGAAGTCGATGTTCACCGTGATGAACTACTACATGCCGAAGCAGGGCGTGCTCTCGATGCACTGCTCGGCCAACGTCGGCAAGTCGGGCGACACGGCGCTGTTCTTCGGACTCTCGGGCACCGGCAAGACCACGCTCTCCGCCGATCCCGAGCGCGCGCTTGTCGGCGACGACGAACACGGGTGGTCGAAGTCCGGCGTCTTCAACTACGAAGGCGGCTGCTACGCGAAGGTGATCAATCTCTCGCCCGAAGGGGAGCCGGACATTTATCGCACGACGCAGATGTTCGGGACGATCCTCGAGAACGTCGTGCTCGATCGATCTCACGCGGAAAGTGAGGTTCGAGGACCAGTCGATCACCGAGAACACGCGCGCGTCGTATCCGCTGCCCTACATCCCGCACCACGTCGCGAACGGGCGCGGCCGGCCACCCGAAGAACATCGTCTTCCTCACGGCCGACGCCTTCGGAGTTCTGCCGCCGATCGCGCGCCTCACGCGCGAGCAGGCGATGTACTACTTCCTCTCCGGGTACACGGCCAAAGTCGCGGGCACCGAGCGCGGCGTCACAGAGCCGCAGGCGACGTTCTCGTCGTGCTTCGGCGCGGTTTTCCTCGTCTGGCATCCGAGCAAGTACGCCGAGATGCTCGGCCGGTTGATCGACGAGCACGAGTCCGACGTCTGGCTCGTGAACACGGGTTGGACCGGCGGCGCGTTCGGCGTCGGCAAGCGCATGAAGCTCTCGCACACGCGCGCGATGGTCGCCGCGCTGCTCCGCGGCGATCTGCACTCGGCGCCGGTGGACACCGACCCGATCTTCGGATTGAAGATTCCGCGGCACGTCGCGGGCGTGCCGGACGACGTTCTGCGCCCGCGTTCGACCTGGAGCGATGGCTCGGCCTACGACGGACAGGCCAAAAAGCTGGCCGCGATGTTCCGCGAGAATTTCTCGAAGTTCGAGAAGTTCGTTCCTGATTCCGTCAAGGCGGCTGGGCCTCAGGTGCCGTAGTGGCCACTAAGCCGTTCCTGAAAAATTGAACGCAGATGACGCAGATCTGAAAAGCGATTGACGCAGATGGGATTGGGGACGTTCAACCCAACTCTGATCTGCGTCAATCTGCGTACATCCGCGGAAATTGTCGTTCCCCTTTCTCGCCCCGCATCGTGGCAAACTCGGCGGGTCGAAACCGTCCTTAGTGGGGCGTAATCGACTGTCGCACCGCTTGACGTTCGGCGACGCGAATCGGTTCGATGGGGCCGGCACCGAGCGCGAGGAACGGCTTCGCTTCGCCGAGTCCCGCGGCCGCGTCTCGCGCGAGCGGCGACTCGGCGGCGACGTTCATTTGTGCCGGCGCCGGGCGCTCGGCGAGCACCTTCGTCACGAATCGCTGTCCCTCGGCGACTCGCTCGACCTCGATGGCGATCGCCTCCACGGCTTGCTCGATGCGGTCGAGACGCGGCGCGACGGTGTCGGCCTGCGCCTGCGTCGACGGCTTGCCGCGCCAGATGCGTCGCGCGTACGCGATGGCGAGCGGGAAAGCCACGGCGATGGCGAGCGTGAACGACATGCCCACGACGATGTCCGGATCGGGGCCGCGCCGCGAACGATATTCCTGACCGATTGCATGCGGAACGACCATTCGGTCCCATGCGATCACCGGAGACGCCGAGGCGGCATGCGATCTGCGCCCGCGTGCCCGCCATGTCCACCTGGATCTTGACCACCTGGTCGTCGAGCACCGTCCGTTGCGCGATGAGCCCCGATGCGGCCGGACGTCGGGCCGTGACGTTGATTTCCGGCTCGAAGACGCGGCGCTGCGCCTGCAGCACCGGCGAGTTGTTGCGCCTGCCCGGCGAATTGCGCCTGGAGGGCGTCGATGAAGGTCCCGATCGTGGAGCGTCGGCAGTTCACCCCCGCGGGCGACGGTTGGCCCTGGGCATGCGGTCAGGGCGTCACGGTGGCGGCTCGAGGGTGGGGGTGGACATAAGGTCTACGGGTATCGAAAGACGGCCGGGTTTCCGTTTGCAACGGTCGGATGGTTCGCCGACGGCCGCCGGTCCCGACTATCATACGCCGACTACCGCCGAAACGTCCGTGGAAATCATCCGCGATCCGCTCTGGAATAACATACGGTTCGATCCGCTCGCCTTCGAGCTGATCGACACGCCGGCATTCCAGCGGCTCCGATACGTTCGGCAGCTCGGGCTGGCCTTTCTGGTCTATCCCGGAGCGACGCACTCGCGCTTCGAGCACGCCCTCGGCACCTATCATCTGGCGCGCCGCGTGTTCACCCTGCTCGAGGACCAGCCCGACTTCGCGCTCGTCGACCGCGAGGACGTGCAACTCACGCGGCTCGCCGCGCTGCTCCACGACATCGGACACTATCCGTTCTCGCACGCGCTCGAGGAGATCGGCGCGATGCATCACGAGGACGTCGCCCGTCCGCTGATCTGCGAAGGCGAGGTCGCCGAGGCGCTGCGGCGCGAGCTGGGTGACGAGGCTCCGCAACGCATCCACGCGCTCATCTGCGGGCGCAGCGAGAGCCCGCTGCAAGGGCTCATCTCCGGCTCGATCGATCTCGACAAGCTCGACTATCTCCGTCGCGACGCCTTCATGTGCGGCGTGAGCTACGGTGAGATCGACGTCGACCGCCTGCTCAACGCGCTGGCGATCGTGCGCGACCCCGAGACGAATTCTCCGCGCATCGGCATGGTCGAGAAGGGACTGTCGGCGCTCGAGTCGCTCCTGTTCGCGCGGTATCAGATGTACCGCAACGTGTACTGGCATCACGGCGTCCGCAGCGCGACGGTGATGTACAAGCGGCTGGTGGCCGACGCGCTCGACGCCGGCACGCTCGACGCGCACGCGCTGGCGGCGTTCACCGACGAAGGCCTGCTGCACGCGTTGCAGACGCGAGCGCCGAACGCGCTGCTCGACTCGCTTCGCGGCCGGCGGCTGTACAAGCGCGCGTTCGAGTGTCCGGCGGCCGATCTGAGCGGCGACGACGCCGAGTGGATCGCCGACGACCCGAAGCTGACCGCGGCTGTCGAGAACCAGCTCGCGCGCGAAGTTCGGCTGCAGCCGGGAGAATTGTTGCTCGACTATCCGGCGAAGACGCAGATGCTCGGGCTCGACTTGTTGATTCAGCGTCCCTACGGCGACGTCCGCCGCGTGACGGCAGCGGGGTGGGAGGGGGTGATCAACCTCCCGAGGCTGTCGGAGGAGTTCTACCGCTCGGCGCGCTGGCTGCGCGTGTTCACCTCGGCTCGAATGGCGCTCGACCCGGCCCGCTTCATGGACCTGGCCAGGCTTCCGGCCGACGAAGTTCGCGGCAGACTCACGCGGGGAAGCTCGTTGCTCGCATGATGATGTGCTGATTGGCTCGGTCATTGCCCTCCTCACCGGTCGCGGAGGGTTTATGAACAAACGTTTACTAGCGCTTCTGCTCGGCATCGCGGCCTGTTCGCGCGGCGGCCGGAGCGGCGGCTCGACAGACTCGGCCGCGGGTGACGTCGCCACTGATCCACCGACGCGCGCCGCACGCCTGAGCTCGATGGAAGGAACGGTGTCGTTGCAAGCGCCCGGCTCGGATGACTGGACGCAACCGACACCCAACTACACGCTGTCCACTGGAGACCGGTTGTACGCCGGCCAGGACGCCCACGCCGAGCTCGACTTCGGCAGCGGCGCGGTTCGGCTCGATCACGGCGGCGATCTCACGCTCACGAACCTGACCGACAACTTCACGCAGCTGGGGCTGGATGAGGGAGCGCTCGAGGCAAGCGTCTATCGATACGACAAGGGTGATTCGCTCGAGTTCGACACGCCCAACGGCGCGCTCATACCGACTGCCCCGGGAACGTACATCGTTTCGATCGAACCGAACGGCGGCACCGTCGTGGACGTCCAGTCCGGCGCGCTCGAGGTGTCAGGGCCGGGGCTTGATCAAACTCTAAACGCCGGACAAGTCGTCCGGCTCGTCGGAACGAACCCGATTCAGGTCGTGTCGCTCGACGCGTCGTACGCGCAGACGCAGCCGGCGTTTTCCGATCTCGACTCGTGGCGCTCGCGGCGCGACCCGCTCTACACGTCGACCGGATACTCGTCGCGCTACGTGTCGCCGAGCATTCCGGGATGGGAGGACCTCGACGACAACGGCGTCTGGTTGGCCGACGCGGCCAACACGCAGGCCTGGTGTCCGACGCGCGTCAGCAAGACGTGGGTGCCGTACCGGGAAGGCCGTTGGTCGTGGGTCGAACCGTGGGGCTGGACCTGGGTCGACGACCAGCCCTGGGGCTACGCTCCGTTCCATTACGGTCGCTGGGAAACGATCGCGAACAATCGTTGCACGAGCAGTTGGGCGTGGGTTCCCGGGCCGGTCGTGGCGCAGCCGGTCTGGGCGCCCGCGCTCGTCGCCTTCGTCGACGGCGCGGCGCTCGACTTGAACCAGGGACCGAACGTCGAAGCGTGGTTCCCCCTCGGTCCGACCGCGCCGTATTTCCCCTGGTATCACCACAGCGACGCGTACTTGCGCGACGTCAATATCACGAACCTGATCCAGGTGCGCGACGTGGACGCGATCATTCGCGACAGGGATCTGGCCAACCACCGCTGGATCAACCGCGACAACGCGCTCACGGCGGTTTCGTCGGCGGCATTCAGCGCCGGCGATCCGATCGCGCGTCACGCGATCACGCTACGACCGGATCTGCTTCCGCCGCTTCGCATGGCGCAGCATCCGTCAGTGAACCCTCGGCGCGAGCTGCTCGCGGGCGGCGCTCCGGCGCCACGCCCGAGATTCGCCGAGCGACCGCAGACACTCGTCACGAGAGCCGAGCCGCGCGGCGCGCGCGAGCGAACGATTCAGAACGCTCCGGCATCGAGAACGCGCGGGAACGCCGTGAGCCCGCCGACCGGTGCGCGTGAACGACCGGCACCGGTCATCACGCGGAACGAACCGCCCGGTCAGGGTCGAACGGCCGGAGGTGAGGTCGGCCCGCCGCTCACCCGCGGCGACGGCAAGAACAACGGCGGGAATCGTGACGCCGCCGCGCCGCCACCGCGCGCGTCCGCATCGCCGCGTCCGCTGATCGCGAGAAATGCCCCGCCGCCGCCGAGTCCGAATGCAGCCGAACGGCAGTCGGCGATGCAAGCGCATCCGGGCCGACCGCTCGAACCTCGCCAGATCGACAATATGCGCGCGGGTCGGCCACCTGGCGCACCGCGCGACCACGAGGTTCCCAACCATCGCGCGGCCGCTCCAGCGCCGCCGGCGGTGCAGCCGTCTCGTCCGCCGGTGCAACCGTCTCGTGTACAGGTGCAACCGCCGCGTCCGCAGGTGCAACCGCCGCGTCCACAGGTGCAACCGCCGCGTCCACAGCCGCAACAGCGAGTGCAGCCGCACGCTCAGCCGCAACAGGCCCAACGGCTCCCGCAGCCTATGCAGCAGCCCAAAGGTCGACCGGCAAAACCCGCGGCTGCTCCGGCGCCGCCGCAACCCGCGCAAAAGCCGCCCAAAGGCAAGCCCGACCGACCGGGTCGAGGCGGCGGCGGGCGTGGGCACGAAGGCTGACTTAGTGGAAGAGAGAACGGAGGATTGATGCGCTGGTCATGGACGGTCGCACGAATCAAGGGAATCGACGTCGACATTCACGCGACGTTTCTGCTCCTGCTCGCCTGGATCGCGATTGCGGACTACCAGCAGGCGCACGCGGCGAGCGCGGCGGTGGTTGGCGTGCTGCTCACGCTCGCAATCTTCCTTTCCGTGGTGCTGCACGAGTTCGGTCACGCGCTCATGGCGGCGCGCTTCGGCGTGAAGACGAAGAGCATCACCCTCCTCCCGATCGGCGGTGTCGCGCGGTTGGAGCGAATGCCTTCGCGTCCGCGTGAGGAATTGTTGATCGCGCTCGCCGGTCCGGCCGTCACGGTGGCGATCATCGCCGTGCTCTACCTCGCGCTGCTCCTGGGAAGGGTGTCACTCGCCTCGGCGGCGCAGACGCACGGCATCTGGTTGTTCCTGGCGCAGGTGATGTGGGTGAACGTCATACTCGCGATCTTCAATCTCCTGCCGGCGTTCCCGATGGACGGCGGCCGCGTGCTGCGCGCGGCGCTGGCCATGCGCACGAGCTTCGAGCACGCGACGGAGATCGCCGCGCGACTCGGCAAAGGATTCGCGCTGCTTGTTCGCGTTGTTCGGACTGTTCGTCGTCAACAATCCGTTCCTCGTCATCATCGGCGTGTTCGTGTGGCTCAGCGCGGCGGCGGAGTCGAGCGCGGCGCAGCTCAAGATGACCGTCGGCAACGTCGCGGTATCGAAAGCCATGATCACCGACGTGCGCACGCTCGCGCCGACGGAATCGGTCTCGGCGGCGATCGAAGAAGTCCGCCACGGGTTCCAGCATGACTTCCCCGTCGTGGACCACGACAACATCGCCGGCGTGCTCACCCGCGAAGGGTTGTTGCGCGCGATGGCCGAGGGTCACGCTGACGAGACGGTCGGCGAGGTGATGCAGAAAAACTTCTGCGCGACGACGCCGGACGAGTCCCTCGAGCAGGCGATGCAACGCCTTCAGGAAGGCCACTGCCAGGCGATGCCCGTGCTCCAGGGGCGCCAGGTGGTCGGCCTGCTGACGGCGGAGAAGATCCAGGAGTTCGTCCTGATCTCCACCGCCGCGCGCGCGGGCCGAGCAGCGGCGTAGCCCGCGCGCAAGGGCGTTCTACTTCTTGTCGATCGTCGCGTTCGCCCGGTAGTAGTCGCCGAGCAGGTGCTCCGAGAAATACTCGAACATCAGGTGGTTCGTGTACGGCGTGTCGTCGCCGTACGCGTGGGGCTTGCCGGGCAGCAGCATGAAGTCGAACCGCTTGTTCGCCTTGATGAGCGCGTTCACGAGGCGGATCGTGTTCGCCGGGTGAACGTTGTTGTCCATGTCGCCGGTCTCGAGCAGCAGGTTGCCCTTGAGGTTCGCGGCGAGGTCGACCGTCGTCGGTATGTGAATCTGGAACGCGTCGGTCGTGTCGCCGTCGGCGATCGAGCCGTCGAGCAACGTCGGCGCGGCGCTCGCGCCACGGCCACGCGGCGCGTTCCCAGCCGCACCGCCATTCTCGTTTCCGTTGCCGTCAGTGGATTGGGCCGCGCGGCGCCCGCCTGGAGCACGCCGGTTCTGCCGCCCGCCTTCGCCACGATCTTGAGGCCGTGGTACTGCTCGCTCCAGTTCTGGTTGTAGATGTTGTTGTCGTGGTTTCCTGATTCGCTCACGCCGACCTTGAAGAACTCGTTGTAGGGCGGCAGCAGCATGGCGGCCGCGGTGAGGAAGCCGCCGCCCGAGTGGCCGTAGATGCCGACGCGGTCGAGGTCGATCCACTTGTGCCGCGCGGCGAGTTGCTCGATGCCGGTCTTCTTGTCGGCCAGGCCGTAGTCGCGAAGGTTGTAGTAGCCGAAGCCCTGATACTCCTGCGAGCGCTGGGGGCTGCCGCCGCGGTTGCCGATCTGAATGACGATGAAGCCGAGCTGCGCGAGCTGCTGCGGCACCGCGGTCGGCGAGAAGGTGAAGTTCACCGTCTCCGTCTGCGGACCGGGATAGACGTTGGCGATGATCGGATACGACTTCTTCGAGTCGAAGTCGAACGGCTTCCACATGTTGCCGTAGATGTCCGTCACGCCGTCGGCGGCCTTGGTCTGGAACGTCTCCGGCGGCTTCCAGCCGAGCTCCTTGAGCCCTGACAGGTCCATCGTCTCGAGATCCATCACGAGCTTGCCTGTCGCGTCGCGCAACACGGCGTGCGGAATGAGGTCGACGCGCGACGAGTTGTCGACGATCCACTTCTTGTTCGACGACAGCCGCGAGTCGTGCGTCGCGTCGCCCGCGTCGAGCAGCGACATGCCGGTGCCGTCGAGATTCACGCGGTAGAGGTGCGAGTAGTACGGGTTCTCGGCCGGCTCGCGCCCGACGGCGGCGAAGTACAGGATGCCCTTCACCGAGTCGACGTCGACGATTCGCTCGGCGCGCCACGCGCCCGAGGTCAGCGCGCGCTTCAGGTGGCCTGTGTTGTCGTACAGATAGTAGTGTCCCCAGCCGGAGCGCTCCGACCACCAGATGAAATCGCCGCCCGCCTTCACGTAGCGGACGTTCTGCCGCTCGCTCGAGTTGTTGTCGATGTCCTCGTGGAGCAATTGCGTCGTCGTCTGCCCCGGCAGCGCGATGTCGAGCAGCTCGAAGTGGCGCTGCGTCCGATCGCGGCGTACGAGCCGCAGGTGATCGGCCGTGCCGTCCCAGTGCAGATCGAACAGCTGCTGGTCCTTCCACTTCTTGATGCCGACCCCCGCGAGCTTCGTGTCGCCCGCGTGCCACGACCACAACTCTTCCTGGCCGACCTCGGTCTCACCCGGCATCGCGTACGTGTACTCCATGAGCTCCGGACGCGGGTTGGCGAGATTGTTGACCAGGTAGAGCGGCTTGACCTTGCGCTGGTCCCTCCGGATCACGGCGAACGCCTTCGAGTCCTGCGACCAGACGACGTTCGCGCGAACGCGCGGATCGTTGTTCACGCCGCCGCGACCTCCGCCGTCGCCGCCGCCGCCCTGCTGAGTCGAATCGTCTTGTCGCGTCAGCTCCCGCATTTGACGCTCCTGGAGCGTGTCGCGCGCGCCGAAGCTGTAGTTCTTCACGCCGTCGTGCGTGAGCTGAACCGTGTCCTTCGCTGCGACGTGTACCAGATACAGATTGTGATCGCGTGCGAACGCGAACATGCTGCTGTCCGGCGAATAGTTGCGGAAATCGCCACCGCGGCCGCCGCCGCCTCCACCGCCGCCACCACCACCGCCGCCAGCGCGTCCGCCGCCGCCGCCGCCACAGGTGTTCACCGTGTCGGGCGGCGCCGCGTTCTGACCGCCACCCACGCCACCGCCGCGCCCGCCGCGACCACCGGCGCCCTGCGGCGCGGCGCCCGCGCCATTTGCGGCCGGACCGAGCTTCTTGAGCGTTTCAGTCGCGACGTCCCACTCCCACCGCGCGGTGTCCGCCGTGAACGTGAACGTCTTGCGATCCTTCGAGAACGTCAGCGTGGTGAACGGCAGGTTCTGCGGATCGTGCGCGTGGTGGCTCTGTTCCGAGAGCTGCGACGCGAGCTTCGCCTGGTCGAACAGCGGCTTCTTCGTCTTCGTCGTCGGGACGACGAGGAAGAACGTGCTCCCGCCGCGATCCTTCCAGTCGTAGCAGAGCGAATCGCTCTGCCCGAGCCAGTGCGGCGTCACGGCGCTCGTATACACGCGAGACCGCAGGTTCGCCGCCGAGAACTTGTCGGCGAGCTCCCAGTTCGCTTTGTTGGCGCGCTGCTGGGCCGAGGCGGTCAGCGCGACGGCGCCGACGAGGACGAAGCCGAATTGAACGGCGCGGGCGACGAGCGCGAACCGCGAGCTGTTCGGGCGGCGCATTGGCATACTCTCCGGATTGTGCTGAACGCGTGGATAAGGCGAACGGTCAGTGGTTCGCCGCGGGGCACCAATGATTTGCAGAGGTGCCCGACTTCCGGGAAGGGCTACGCGGAAAGCCCGGCGCCCGCTGACGTGAGGTCAGCCGAGCGGGCCGTCGTCACTTTGAGAGGCCGTTCCCGTCTTCGTCGGCGGCGACCTGCACGACGATGGCCGTGATGTTGTCCAGTCCGCCGCGCCCGTTCGCCTCTGAAATCAGCGCGAGAACTTTGCGCTCCGGTTCCGCGCGCGACATGAGCAGGATCTGCAACCGCCGGTCGTCCACCATGCTGGTCAGCCCGTCGCTCGCCACGAGGAACAGGTCGCCGACGCTGACGTCCCCGTGATAGATGTCCGGTTCGACCTCGGGGCTCGCGCCGACGCAACGCGTGATGACGTTGCTGTAGGGGTGATAGCGCGCCTGTTCCGGCGTGAGGAATCCGGCGTCGACCTGCTCCTGAACATAGGAGTGGTCCTTGGTCAGCTGGTGCAGCGCCCCGTCGCGCAGGAGGTACACCCGCGAATCGCCGACCTGACCGATCAAATATTTCTTGTCGTAGATCAACAGCACCGACGCCGTCGTCCCCATCCCCTGCTTGTCGACCTCGGTCATCGTGCGCTCGTGGATGTTGCGATTCGCCTTGCGGAGCGCTTGGTCCAGGCGGTCGCCGGTCGAGTCGTCGAGGTCCCTCAGCCCGTCGAGCTCCTGTTCGATGGTCTGGACGGCCATCTCGCTGGCGACCTCGCCGGCGGCGTGGCCTCCCATGCCGTCGGCGACGATGAACAGCCCGCGGTTTCCCCGGGCCGCCACGGCGAAGTTGTCCTCGTTCCCGGACCGGATCATGCCCACGTCGGTCCGGGCGGCGTGCAGCAGGCGAACCATCATCACTTGATCATGTAGTAGGCGGCGAAACCAAGTGCAAGCAGGACGACGGCCCACATCCAACCGTTACCCGTGCCGCGCTGGTGTGTCGTGGCTGGTGACGACGAAACCGGGGTTTGCCAAGCCGCGCCCCGCCGCTTGTCCTGATACGCCAGCCGGCTGGCGACCGCGTGCGCGCTCGACGGTGTCTTCTTCCTGGCGGCCGGCGCCTCGCGAGATGCCTTGGGCTTCGTCTTCGGCGCGAACGCCTGGAACGACATCGTCGGCGCGAGAGCTGTTGCGTCGGCGTAGAAACGGAATTCGTCTTTCCCGATTCGGATCATGTCGGAGCGGGCCAGCAATCGAGTCCCGTTGATCTTCGTGCCGTTCACGTAGACGCCGTTCGAGCTCAGATCTTTCAGCTCGTAGCCGCGCAGCGTCGGCGTGATCGTCGCGTGCTTCCGCGACACCTGCTTCTGCGCGAGCACGACGTCCGATCCCGATTCGCGCCCGATGACCAATCCGGCCTGTGGCACTGGATACTCGCGGCCGTCAACAAGCGACACGAGTCGGCCGCCCGTCGCGGCGACGACCGTGCTCGGCGGCTCGTCCCACCATCCTGGTCGGTCGAGTCGCCTGACCCGGGTCCGCGAACCGTTTCGCCCAGCTGAATCGGCTCTCCCAGCTTTGGGCCCGGGGGAACGGGCGCCTTCACCGCGGCGGTCACCGCGGCGATCTCCGCGCGCGACACGAACGTCGTCGCGCCCGTCTTCGAGTCGTCCGAAAACGAGAGTTCCTTGCCGGCGACTTCCAGCTTGTCGCCGTGGAGTAAGGGCGTCGGATCCGTCAGCAGCACACCGTTCACCAGGACCACCGCCTCCTTGCCTGATACGGGCCGGATGACGACCCCCTCGGTTCCAGTCACTTCGATGATCGCCTGAACTCCCAACGAGACGTCGGGAGAGACCGTCAACTCGACGAAATCTCCTCCGCCGAGTCGGTTGGTGCCCGGGCGCAATAAGAACTGTTGATCGTCCAGCTTTATAACCGGCATCGCGATGCGCTCGGCAACGGACAGTTCCGGCAGAAAGTATCCCATCGGCCACCGCGGAAGCAAGCATCAAGCACCCGCGCGAACTGCATCGCTTTCGATCCGCTCCTCGTCCTTCTCGCCGTCGGCCGTGGAATCGCGCAAAGCGTCGCGGATCGCGCCCGCCTGGAGCCGGTACAAGCGCTCGTAGAGCCCTCGCCGGGCGAGCAGCTCTCGGTGCGTCCCGCGCTCGCGCACCTGCCCGTGGTGCAGCACGAGGATTTCGTCGGCGCCGACAATTGTACTCAATCGGTGCGCGACAGCGATCGTCGTGCGGCCGGACATCAGCGCCGTGAGCGCCGCCTGAATTTCCGCCTCGATCTCGCTGTCTACGGCGCTCGTCGCTTCGTCGAGGACGAGCAGCGCCGGATCCGCCGCGATGGCGCGAGCGAACGACAGCAATTGGCGCTCGCCGACGCTGATCGAGGCGCCCCGTTCACCGAGCGCCTGCTGATAGCCGCCCGGCAGGCGCCGAATCACGCGGTCCGCCCCGACGCGCGACGCGGCGGCCGCGACCTCGAGCTCCGAGATCTCGTTCGAGAGGCGGATGTTCGTGAGCACGTCTCCGGCGAAGAGGAAGATGTCCTGTTGCACGTACCCGATCAGCGCCCGCAGCTCGGACACCGGGATTTCTCGAATGTCGACGCCGTCCACCAGGATCCGGCCGCGCTGCGGGTCATAGAACCGGAGGAGAAGACTGATGATCGTCGTCTTGCCCGCGCCGGTGTGTCCCACGAGCGCCAGCGTCCGTCCCGAGTCGACGGTAAAGCTCACGCCTTTGAGTACCCACTCCGGCGACGCGATCCGGTCCGAATCGTGCGCGACATGGCCCAGATCGTACGCGAACCACACGTCCTCGAACTCCACGCGCACGCCGCGTCGCCTGGTCGCCGCCGTGGACCGCGCTGTCTCCCCCACCGCGGTGAGGCCGACCGCCTCGGGCTCGTCGAGTAGCCGGAACACGCGCTCGCTCGCCGCCATCGCCTGCTGGAGCGTGTTGAACTTGTCCGACAGATCCTGCAGCGGCTGGAAAAACCGCCGTACGAGCTGGAGGAACGCGGCGACGGTTCCCACGGTCAGCGTTCCGACCTCGACGCGGTGCGCCCCGGCGACGATCAGGCTCGCCAGCGCGATCGACGTGAGCACCTCGATGACCGGGAAGTAGAGCGCGTAGTAGGTGATCGAATCCAGGTTTGCCTTCAGATGACCGCGATTCAGGTCGTCGAAGCGCGCCGCCTCCGACGCCTCGCGACCAAACACCTGCACGATGCGAATGCCGGTGATCCGCTCCTGGAGATACGCGTTGATGCGCGCGAGCCGCGCCCGGATATCTCGATACGAATCGCGCACCTTCAGCCGGAACAGGTGCGACGCGAGGTAGACGAGCGGAATCACGCCGAACGAGGCGAGCGCCAGACGCCAGTCGGTCCAGAGCATCAAGCCGCTGATCGCGAGCAGCGTGAAGAGATCGCCCAGCCCCGCCACCACGCCCGCCGTGAACAGTTCGTTGAGCGACTCGACGTCGGACGTCACGCGCGTCACCAGCCTGCCAACCGGGTTGCGATCGAAGAACGTGATCGAGAGCCGCTGCACGTGACCGAAAATGTCGCGGCGAAGATCCCGCATCACGCGCTGCCCGAGCAGCGCCGTGAGAAGCGTCTCGCCGTACTGGCACGTGAAGCCGATGACGAGTGATCCGGCGAAGATCAGCGCCGAGCGCCACACGAGCGACGCCGAGTGGGCCGGGAGCGCGACGTCGATCACGCGCTGCGTCATCAACGGACCCACCAACTGCATGAGTCCGTCGACGATCAGGCACGCCAGCGCGGACACCACGAGCACCGAATACGGGCGCGCATAGACGAAAAGGCGCCGCATCAGGCGCGCGTCGAGCGGCTTACCGGTGACTTCGTCGTCGTGCATATTGGAAACGTAGCCGCGGGTGCGACGTGCTCGTCCGCTGAGCGCGTCCGCGAACCGGATGTGGTACGTGCGTTGCGTGGCTGATCGCCTCGGGCAACACACTCCCATAACCGGAGGCGATTTTATGGGTGTTATCGCGTGGATCGTGCTCGGCTTGATCGCCGGCTCGATCGCCAAGGCGATCATGCCAGGAAAGGATCCCGGTGGAATTGTCGTCACCGCGCTCATCGGGATCGTCGGCGCACTTGTCGGCGGGTACATCGGCAACCTGATCACCAACACCGGACTCACGGGATTTTCCCTGTGGAGCATCCTTCTCGCGATCGTCGGATCGCTGATTCTGCTCTGGATCTATCGCGCGGCGACGCGCTCGCGCGGCAGCACGACGCCGCCGATGTAGTTCCGGTACGCGGATCCGGAAGGGCCCCGGCGCGCGGTTCGGGTCCAATGACTACGTGGACATCCGCGTAGCCATGCCGCTGTGGCTCTTCTGGATCCTGCTCGGCCTGATCGCCGGCGCCCTGGCCAAGTTTCTCATGCCCGGTCGCGATCCGGCCGGTTGCATCTTCACGGTGGTCCTCGGCATCGTCGGCGCGATGTTGGGCGGTTTGATCGGCACGCAGCTCGGCTGGGGACGCGTCACAGCCGGCGATCTGGACGCGCGCTCGATCGCCATCGCGACCTTTGGCGCGCTGCTCGTGCTGATCATCGGCCGTCTCGTGCGCCGGCGGCCGAACCGCTGACGGTGGACCGGTGGACCGTGAGGGCTGACGACGCAAGCCGAGAGGTCTGAGGTCAGAAATCTGACGTCAGACGTCCGATTTCTCGCGTGTCCTTCGCCATTTCTTCGGTGCCGTGTTTAACTTTGGCGTCATGAAGGACGCCATCCTCGTCCGCGGGGCGCGCCAGCACAACCTCAAAGGCTTCGACCTCGAGATCCCGCGCCGAGCATTCACGGTCATCACCGGACCGTCGGGATCGGGAAAGTCCTCGCTGGCGTTCGACACCATCTACGCTGAGGGACAGCGCCGCTACGTCGAGTCGCTGTCCGCGTACGCGCGCCAGTTCCTGGAGCGCATGGAAAAGCCGGACGTCGACTCGATCGACGGGCTCTCGCCGGCGGTGGCGATCGAGCAGAAGAACCCCACCAAGACCTCCCGCTCGACGGTCGGGACGGCGACGGAGATCTACGACTACCTGAGGCTGCTCTGGGCCCGCGTCGGACACACGTTCTGTCCGCTGTGCGGCCGCGAGATGCGCCCCGACACCGTGCAGTCCGTCGTCGACGCGGTGCTGGCGCTGCGGCCGGGGATCCGGTTCCACGTCGCCTTTCCGCTCGTGCGGTCGCCCGAAGTCACGCACGAGGTCGTCGTCGAGAACCTGCGAGCGCAGGGCTTCGTCCGCGTCAGCATCGACGGGGCGATCACGCACCTCGACGACCTGCTCACGGCCGCGGTCGACGTCACGCTCGCCAAGGAATTGCTTGTCGTCGTCGACCGCCTTGTCGTCGGCGACGAAGCGCGCGGTCGCCTCGCCGATGCGGTCGGCACCGCCTTCCGCGAGGGCGACGGCGATTGCGTCATCCTGCTCTCCGAGCGCGTTTCGACAACGCTCACACCTCGGCCGTCGGACCGGCTTCGATTCACCGAACGCTACGAGTGCGCCAACGATGGCACGCGCGCCCCGGCGCCGACGCCGCAGCTGTTTTCGTTCAACAGCCCGCGCGGCGCGTGTGAGCGCTGCAACGGATTCGGCGCGACGCTCGAGTACGACGAGGCGCTCATCGTCCCGTACCCGAGCCGGACGCTGCGCGAAGGCGCGATCGATCCGTGGACCAAGCCGCGCTACGACAACAAGCGGCGCGCGCTCGCCGAGTTCGCGAAGCGCGAGAGCATTTCGTTCGACACGCCGTGGGAGCGGCTGCCGGCCACGGCTCGCGCGAAGCTCCTCAATGCGCGGAGCCGTGGGTTCAAGGGCATCCTCCCCTTCCTCGAGGACCTCGAGGAGAAAAAGTACAAGCAGTACATCCGCGTCTTCCTGCGGCAGTATCAGACGGCGCACGAGTGCCCCTCGTGTCACGGCACCAAGCTGCAGCCCGGAGTCGCTTCAGGTTCGCGTCGGCGGCGAGACGATCGCCGACGTCTGCGAGCTCCCGGTGGACCGTATGCTCGCGTGGCTCGACGCGCTCGAGCTCAGCCAGTTCGAGCGGCAAGTCGCCGCGCACATTCTCAAGGAAGCACGCGACCGCGTGCGGTTCCTGTGCGACGTCGGGCTGAACTATCTCACGCTCCACCGCGGCACGCGCACGCTCTCGGGCGGCGAGGCCCAGCGCATCGGGCTCGCCAATTCGCTCGGCTCGCAGCTCGTCGACACGCTCTACGTGCTCGACGAGCCGTCGATCGGTTTGCATCCGCGCGACATGGATCGCCTGCTCCGCTTGCTCCATCGCCTGCGCGACGGCGGCAACACGGTGCTCGTCGTCGAACACGATCCCGAGGCGATCCGCGCCGCGGATTACATGGTCGAGCTCGGGCCCGGAAGCGGCGAGAAGGGCGGCCACCTCGTCTTCAACGGGCCGATCTCGCGCATCGCGGAGAGCCCGCTCACCGGCGCGTACCTCACCGGCCGCCGCGAAATTCCCGTTCCCGCCGAGCGGCGGCGCGTGGGTCCGCGATGGATCACGCTGACCGGCGCGCGCGAGCACAACCTCAAGGGCGTCGACATCAAGATCCCGCTCGGCGCCGTCACCGTCGTGACCGGCGTCTCGGGCTCCGGCAAGAGCACGCTCGTACACGACGTGCTGCTGCGCGCGCTCGAGACCGAGCTTCACGGCGAGCACTCGGCGAAGGAATACCTCGGCGAGCGCGTCGGCGCACTACGACACGCTCACCGGCGCCGACGCGATCGACGACGTCGTCGGCATCGATCAGAGTCCGATCGGCAAGTCGCCGCGGTCGAATCCCGTGACGTACGTGAAGGCGTTCGACGAGATCCGGCGCATTTTCGCCGACGCTCGCTGTCGCGCGAGCGCCGGTACACAGCGGGAACGTTCAGCTTCAACGTCGCCGGCGGCCGCTGCGAGACGTGCGAAGGCGCCGGCTATCTGCAGGTCGAGATGGTTTTCATGGCCGACGTGTTCGTGCCGTGCGACGAGTGCGGCGGCAAGCGATTCAAGCCCGCGGTGCTCGACGTGCGCGTGAACGGCCGCAACGTCCACGAGGTTCTCGAGCTCACCGTCGACGAAGCGATCCGCTTTTTCCCGCGCGAAGAAAAGCTCGGCCAGGCGCTCTGGCAGCTGCAGCAGGTCGGGCTCGGCTATCTGCGGCTCGGCCAGCCTGCGACGACGCTCTCCGGCGGCGAAGCGCAGCGGCTCAAGATCGCGCGCGAGCTGGCTCTCGGAAAAAAGACCGGACGGAAGCTCTACGTGATGGACGAGCCGACCACCGGGCTGCACCTCGACGACATTCGAAAGCTCGCGCAGGTCTTCGATCGGCTCGTCGACGCGGGCCACACGCTCGTGCTGATCGAGCACAACCTCGACGTCATCAAGCTCGCGGACTGGGTGATCGATCTCGGCCCTGAAGCCGGCGACCGCGGCGGCGAGATCGTCGCCACCGGGAGGCCCGAAGATCTCGCGCGATCGGCGGTGTCTCACACGGGCCGCTGGCTGCGCACCGTGCTCCCGGGGTTTGCGGAATACACACGCTTGTCGCCGCAGCCGACCGACCGTACGCGACGTCGTGTCGCAGGCGGTTTAAGTGGATGCTGCGACTGCGTTTGGCGTCTTGCGGCGCGGTTGACTTCGGCGTCGTGTTCACTACCTTTATCGGTCTGATTCGTCCAAGTACCGATCCCCGATAGCTCAGTTGGTAGAGCGCTCGACTGTTAATCGAGTGGTCGTAGGTTCGAGTCCTACTCGGGGAGCTGCACAGCCGCCCTTCGCGCTCACGATCCAGCGCGAAGGGCGGTTCTCTTTTTGGTTCACTCGCGGCGCCTCGAGCGCGCCCCGTGCTCATCCGGTCCTCACGCGAGGCAAAGGGTCCTTGGCGCTATCCTTGTATCCAGCGCCGTTGGTCTCCAGCACCCGAAGCTCAACCCTGCCGTGTCGCCTAACGTGAGTCCTCGTTTTCGCCTCGGCGGTCGTTCGATCGCCGCGCTCGTCGGCGCCATCTTGCTCGGCGCCGCCAACGTTTTGGTCGCCCAAAGCAAGCCGCCGCACTCGAAACCGCGAACGGCGCCGCACGCCGAGACTCGAACGGCGGCGGGCGGTGTCGCGCCGGCGCCGGCGGACACGATCAGTTCTCACCTGATTTCAGGCCGGAACGCGCACGACAAGACGTCGTACGCGTCGGCGGTTCGCAGGGGGACGACGATGGCGGCGAAATGGCCCGTCCGGCCCCGCGTCGTTGCCTGGCGCGATTTTCCCGGCCAAGCGAATCGTCGCCTTCTACGGAAATCCGCTCGCGAAGAAGATGGGCGTGCTCGGCGAGTATCCGGTCGACGAGATGCTCGCGCAAGCTCGATCAAGCCGTGGCCGATTGGCACCGCGCCGATCCCTCGACACCGATACAGCCCGCGTTGCACCTGATCGCCGTCGTCGCGCAAGGCGCGCCGGGCCGCGACGGGATGTACCGCCTGCGCATGGATACGTCGCTCATCGAGAAGGTCTACGGCTGGGCGAAGCGCAAGAACGCGCTCCTCTTTCTCGACATTCAGGTCGGGCACAGCACGTTGCAGAACGAGCTCCCGCGCCTCCTGCCTTTTCTGTCGCGACCCGACGTCCACCTCGGCATCGACCCCGAGTTCTCGATGCACTACGAGCGAGAAGGGATGCGGCCGAGCTCGAAGATCGGCGAGATGATGCGCGAGCGACGTGAACTACGTCGTCCGAACGTCGACAACTCGTGCAGGAGAAGCACCTGCCGCCGAAGGTGCTCGTCGTGCATCGGTTCACGCAGAAGATGGTATTCGGAGCGCCGAACATTCGGCCGACGCCGCAGGTGCAGGTCGTGATGGACATGGACGGCTGGGGTCCGCCGTGGCTCAAGTTCGACTCGTACCGCGACTACATCGACGCCGAACCGGTGCAGTTCACGGGATTCAAGATCTTCTTCCACAACGACGTGAAGAAGGGCGACGCGCTGCTCACGCCCGCGCGAGGTCCTGCGACTGATGCCTCGGCCGCTCTACATCCAGTACCAATGAGTAGCGCGCCTGCGGGAGACGGCCGTCGCGGCCGATACTCCCGTAGGTGAATGGTTTTCCTTCGGCGGGACTACGGTTCGCCTCCGCGCTCCGCGCATCGTTCGCCGTGGCCACGATCGCGTTGGGTCCGCACGCGGCGGGCGCCCAATCGCCGCGCACGTTCTCGCTCCGCACCGACAATGACGCGTTCGATTTCTGGACGGCGCCGTGGAACCGCCCCGACGACGAATACACGAGCGGCGTCCATCTCGGGTACGACGGCGGCGACGCGCCGTGGTGGGCACGCCGCGTTCTGAGCGACCTGCAACCGTGTACCGCGCGATCGAGCGCCTGTCGAACGTCGCGCGTCGAGATCGGCCAGGACATCTACACGCCGCTCGTCTCGTCGACGGGCAAAGCCGCGACGACCGAGCGGCCAAACGCCGGATGGCTGTACGTCAGTCAGACCGCGCAGCGTCTCACGGCCGAGAGCTCGGACGCGCTCACGATCGCTCTTGGCGTCACCGGCCCGCCGTCGCTCGCTCAACTCACGCAACGCATCGCGCACAGCGCCGCCCCGGCGTACAACCGCCCGACCGACTGGAGCCGCGAGGTCGCGTTCGAACCGGGCGCGATCGCGCGCGTCGAGCAGCGCCGGTTCGATTCGCCACGCCGTCGAGCGCGCCGCTCGGCCTCGACCTCGTTCCGCGTGTCGGTGTTTCGCTGGGCAACGTCCTCACGGCGGCTGACGCCGGCGCGCGTCTTCGATTCGGGTGGCGCATGTCGCATCCATGGCTGCCGCCCTCGCGCGACGTGGGATTCGACCTCCTCATCGGAGCGTCCGCGCGCGCGGTGGCGCGCGACCTCTTCCTCGACGGCAACACGTTTCAGGATGGCCCGCGCGTCGGCCACGAGCCGTTCGTCAAGACAGGCGAAGCCGGATTCGAATTTCACGTGCGCGGCGTGGCGTTGGGCTACAGAGCCGTCACGGACTCGCGCGCGTACCGCGCCGGACCAAACTGGCACCCCTGGGGATCGATGACGGGGAGTGTCACGATCGAGTAGCCGGTCCGCCGACCTACCGCTCCACGCGAATCCTCACCAGCCGGTCCAGCTTCGGGAATTCGCGATCGATGTAGGCGTTGCCGCCGTTGAGGAGCGGGCCCTGCTTCCCCGCGCGCATGCCGCCGCCGGAGGTCTCGCCGTAGCCGCCAGTACAGGCTGTCGACCACCGACATCCCTTCGACGATTCGGCCCATCGGCGAAAAGCCTTGTGAGTCGTTGCGCGTGTTGTCGACGAGGTTGATGTAGATCTGCGTCGTCCGCGCGTTGGGGCCGGTCATCGCGAAGGCGAACGTGCCGCGCACGTTCAAGCGGTGCGCCGAATCGTCCGCAAACGATCGCGCGACCCACGTCGCGTTGATCGCCGAGTCGCGAGCGATTCCGAATTGCGCGATGTAGCCGGGCACGATTCGCGTGAACCGCGAGTCGTCGTAGTAGCCGGCGCGGATCAGGTTGTAGAATCTGTCCGCGCCGAGCGGAGCCCACGCGCGGTGGATCTCCATCACGAACTCGCCTCGCGACGTCTCGACGCGGGCCCGATACACGCTCGGCGCCGTGTCGCGCCAAAATGAGCTCGACGGTTGCAGCAATGCCGGCGTGAGCGCTGGCGACGCGTGCGTGTGACCGGCGATGCAAGCTCCCGCGAGCATCGTCGGCGCCGCGTAGCACAATGCCGTGACGCGTGACCGACGCGACACGCCTCGCCGAACGATTCGCCTTGTCGTGAGCACGCGTTGACGCTACTCGTGAGGTCCGCTCGGATCAACGCCCATCCTCGCCTTTACTCCGCGCCCGCCGCGCATGATGTTAGCGTGTGCCCCGCCGCCTCCTCGCCGTCCTCGCCCTCGCGCTCCTCGCGTCGAACGCCGGCGCCCAGGTCAAAGCGCTGAAGTTTCGCGCCGTCATCGATTCTCCCGGCCACGTCATCCCGAACGGCATCGTCCTCGTCGACGGCGACAAGATCAGCGCCGTCGTCACGAGCAACGATCGCGTTCCCGCGAACGCGCAGGTCATCGACCTGACCCGCTACACCGCGATCCCGGGGATGATCGACGTGCACACCCACATGACGTACTACTGGGATTCGACCTCGGGCACGGATCCGTGGCGTCAGCCGCAGCGCACGCCCGCGCAGACGATCGAGCTCGCGCGCGCCAACTTGCGACGGACGCTCGAGACGGGTGTGACGACCGTGCGCGACCTCGGTTCGTCGAACTACATGGACATCGCGATGCGCGATTCCATCAACAAGGCGGGTTGGATCGGACCGCGAATGTTCGTCGCCGGCTATGGGCTTTCTCGTGCGCGGCCTCCCTATCGGCCCAACACCGATACGACGCGCACCCAGCGAGGGCGCGTCTTCTCCATCGATCAGATCCCCGAAGCGGTGAAGCAGCAGGTCGACGCCGGCGCGGACTACATCAAGATGTACGGATCGACGGGAACGGGCGCCGACGTCACCGGGAACGAGACGTTCACGTACGAAGAAATGAAGGCCGCGGTCGACGCGGCGAAATCTCTCGGCAAGCGGATCGCGATTCACTCGTACGGACCCGACGGCGGCCGCGACGCCGTGCGCGCCGGCACGACGTCGCTCGAGCACGCGATCGACCTCGACGATTCGACGCTCGCGCGCATGGCCCGCGACGGAATTTTCTATGTGCCGACGATCGACCACAATCGCTACTACGCGCAGTACCGCGAAGACTACCACTACACGCCGCAGCAAGCGGCCGGTCTCGACTCGTTCCGGTTGCTCAACATCGCGACGGCGCGCCGCGCCTACAAAGCCGGCGTCAAGATGGGCATGGGCTCGGACGCCGTGCTACATCATGTTCGGCCAGAACACGCGCGAGCTCGGATGGTTCGCGCAGATCGGCATGACGCCGGCCGAGGTGCTCGCCACCGCGACCACGAACGGCGCGGCGATCCTCGGCATGGAAAGCTCGCTCGGGCGCATCGCGCCGGGCTGCTACGCCGACCTCGTCGCGGTCGCAGGGGATCCGATGGCCGACGTTCGCGTCGTGATCGACAGTGTGCGCTGGGTCATGAAAGGCGGCAGCGTCGTCGTCGACAAGACGCGCTAGGGGCGCGGTATATTTCCGGCGAATCTTCCCTACTTCGCCGGCGCCGCCCGCATGCCCACTCGTAAATCGTCCGCGCGCGAATCCAGACCGTGGGTCGGCGTGATCATGGGCAGTAACTCCGACCTCAAGTACATGCAGGCGGCCATCGACCTGCTGCGCGAGCTCGAGGTCCCGCACGAAGCGAAGATCGTCTCCGCGCACCGAACGCCCGACTGGATGTTCGAGTACGCGTCGTCGGCGGAGGGGCGCGGACTCGAGGTGATCATCGCCGCGGCCGGGGGCGCCGCCCATCTCCCCGGAATGGTCGCCGCGAAGACGACGATTCCCGTGCTCGGCGTGCCGATTCCCGCGACGACGCTCGACGGCCTCGATTCCCTGCTCTCGATCGTGCAGATGCCCAAGGGCGTGCCCGTCGGAACGCTCGCCATCGGCGAGCCCGGCGCGATCAATGCCGCGTTGCTGGCGACAGCCATCGTTTCCAACACTCGCGCCGACGTTCGCCAACGGCTGCGCGCCTGGCGGCAGAAGCGCACGGACGACGTGCTCGCCAATACGAACGTTCCCTCACGATGACGGCGGTGACGGCGTGATTCCGCCGGGCTCGACGATCGGCATCCTCGGCGGCGGCCAGCTCGGCCGCATGACCGCGATGGCCGCGCGCACGCTCGGCTACCACGTCCACGTGCTCGATCCGGACGCGAACTGCGCGGCGAGCGCCGTGGCCGACCGCGTCGTCGCCGCGAAGTTCGACGACGCCGACGCGGCGAGCGATCTCGCGCGCCACTGCGACGTGGTGACGCTCGAGATCGAGCAGATCGGCCCCGAAGCGCTCGATGCCGCGATGAGACATGCGCCCGTACGGCCGAGCCCCGCGATTCTCGCCATGGTGCAGGATCGGTCGCGTCAGAAGCGCTGGCTCTCGACGCATGGATTCCCCGTCGGCGACTATCGCGACGTCACGTCATTGGACCAGCTCGCGAGCGCGCAGCGAGACCTCGGGGCGCTCGTTGTGAAGGCGAACCGCGGCGGCTACGACGGCCGCAGCCAGGTCCGCGTCACCGACGCCGCCGCGGTCGAGCGCGCCTGGGCCGACCTCGGCCATCGCGCGTCGGTCGCCGAACGCGCGCTCGACCTGCGATCGGAGATCTCCGTGCTCGTCGCGCGACGGCCGAGCGGCGAGGTTCGCGTCTATCCGCCGGCGCTCAACTTTCACGAGCGCCAGATCCTCGCCTGGTCTGTGCTCCCCGCGCCAATCGACGCCGCGCTCGCGGCGCGGGCCGAAGGGATCGCGCGCGACATCGCCGGCTCGCTCTCGCTCGAAGGCATCCTCGCCGTCGAGATGTTCGTGCTCGACGACGACGATCTGCTCGTGAACGAGCTCGCGCCGCGGCCGCACAACTCCTTCCACGAAACCGAAGTCGCATGCTCGACGAGCCAGTTCGAGCAGATCGTGCGCGCTGTGTGCGATCTTCCGCTGGGCGACACGCGGGCTCTGCGGCCAGGCGCGATTCACAACCTGTTTGGCGATCTCTGGCTCGAGCACGACGGACCGCCGCCGTTCGAGCGCGCCCTCGCGCAACCCGGGGTCCGACTCCATCTCTATGGGAAGCCGGGGCCGAGGCCGGGACGCAAGATGGGCCATCTGTCGGCGGTCGGCGACACGGCGGACGACGCGTTGGCGCGCGTTCGCGCCGCCGCCGATGCGCTCGTGGCACCACCAACTTGAGAGGCTTCGCGTGAATCGATCACGTCTCTTTTCGCTGTTGATCGGCTCCAGCGCGCTCGCCTGCTATACGGGCGGCCCTTACCCCACACCTACGCGCACGCCAACTCCAACGCCTCCTCCCGCGGCGGCGCCGCCACCGCGCACCGCGATGATGCCCTCGCCGACCACCGCGACCGCAGTCATCCACGATGCGGTCGGACGGCGCGTGGGCTCGGTGGCGTTCAGCGAGACGTACGCCGGACTGCTTGTGCGCGGCTCGGTGAGCGACCTCGGAATCGGCGCGCACGGCATTCATCTGCACGCGGTTGGAAAGTGCGAGCCGCCGTTCACTTCGGCGGGCGGACACTTCAATCCCGAGAAGCGCGCGCATGGCTTCAATAGCCAGCACGGTCCTCATCTGGGGGACATGCCCAACATCTACACGCCCGCCGCGGGAAAGCTCGAATTCGAGTTCATCGTGCCGGGCGTGGCGCTCAAGGGACCGTTCGGCCTGCTCGACGCGGATGGAGCGGCGATCGTCGTGCACGCGACCGCCGACGATTACCTGACCGATCCGGCGGGCAACTCCGGCGCGCGCATCGCCTGTGGCGTGATCACCGCCGCGCCGTAACCGTGCGCATCGCGGACTTCACGCTCGAGCGGTACTTCGCTCGCTGGGAGTTCGCGGTCCGCCACGTGCTCTGCGCGTCGGACATCGAGCCGTATCGCTTACCGGAACTGCTCGACCTCGCCGACGATGACTGCCGGCGGCGCTGGGAATCTCTGAGCCTCGGCTACACGGAGTCGCAGGGACTTCCCGCGCTGCGCGAAGAGATCGCGACGCTCTACGACGGCGTCACGCCCGACGACGTGCTCACCTTCGCCGGCGCGGAGGAGGCCGTGTTCCTCACGATGCACGCGACGCTCGGCGCGGGCGATCACGCTGTCGTCGCGTGGCCGGCGTACCAGTCCTTATACGAGGTCGCGCGATCGATCGGCGCCGACGTCACGCTCGTTCCGCTGAATCCTGCCGACTGGTCGCTCGACGTGGACGCCGTCGCCGCCGCGATGCGGCCCACGACTCGCATCATCGTCGTCAACTCGCCGCACAGCCCGACCGGCGCGCAACTCTCGTCTGAGCAACTTGCTCGCCTAACATCGACGGCTGAGTTGCACGGCGCATGGCTGTTCTCCGACGAGGTGTACCGCTTTCTCGAGCACGCCGCTCCGCCGCTTCCGCCGGCCGCGTCGCTCTCGCCGCGCGCGCTCAGCCTTGGCGTGATGTCCAAAGCGTTCGGGCTGGCCGGATTGCGAATCGGCTGGCTCGCCGTGCGCGACCGGTCGCTCCGGACCAAGATCGCGTCGCTCAAGGACTACACGACGATCTGCAACGCGGCGCCGAGTGAGGTGCTGTCGCTCATCGCGCTCCGCGCCCGCGATCGTGTGCTGGCCCGGTCGCGCGGAATCATCGAGAAGAATCTGTCCACGCTCGATGCCTTCTTCGGCGAGCACGCGGACCGGTTGTCCTGGGTTCGCCCGCGCGCGGGGAGCGTCTGTTTTCCCAAACTCGGTGGTGAGAGCATCGACGACTTCGCCGCGACGTTGGTGCAGCGCGAAGGAGTCCTGCTCCTGCCCGCGTCGCAGTTCGGGTATCCGGGGAATCACTTCCGGCTCGGCTACGGGCGCGCCGACATGCCGCAGGCGCTCGAGGGCTTCGCGCGCCACCTTCGCACCAACTAGGGCCGTGTCAAACCTTCGCGCCTCCGCCGCTGTCTGAGCCGGAAACCCACTGGCTCACCCAATGACTCAAATGCGTATTTTCTTTCGCGCCATCGCCTTCGGCGCCATCGTCGCCCCGATTCCGCGCGCGGCGACGGCCCAGGCCGAGCATCGCAACCTGTCGGGCGAGCGCGTCGCGGTGTACAACCTCGCCGGCCGGGTTCGCGTGCAGGCGGCGACCGGCACGCAGGTGACCGTGGACATCACGCGCGGCGGACGCGACGCGAGCAAGCTCAAGATCGAGACGGGCGACGTTCGAGGGTGGAGCGCCCTGCGCGTCGTCTATCCGTCCGACCGGATCGTGTACCCCGAGTGGGAGTCCCGCGGCCGCACGCAGCTCCACGTGAATTCCGACGGCACGTTCGACGACGACTCCGACTGGCGCGACCGCGATCGAGTCGAGATCCGAAGCTCGGGCGACGGCCTCGAGGCCCACGCCGACCTCACAATCGGCGTTCCGAAGGGACAGCGGATCTACGTGCACTGGGGCGTCGGCGACGCGACCGTCTCGAACGTGGACGGCGACCTTCGCGTGAGCGTTGCGGCCGCTTCCTTGACGTCGGAGCACACGCGCGGCCGGTTGTCGTTGGACACCGGCTCGGGGACCGTGTCCGTCACCGACGCACAAGGCGAGGTGAAGCTGGACACCGGCTCGGGCGGCGTGACGATCGACGGCGTCAAGGGCGAAACGCTCGACGTCGACACCGGCTCCGGCTCGGTTCGCGGTCACAACATCGATTCGAAAATGCTCAAGGTCGACGTCGGCTCGGGCGGCCTGTCGCTGGATCGCATCACCTCTCCCCGCGTGACGGTGGACGCCGGGAGCGGGCGGACCGAGCTCGGATTCCTCCAACCCATCGAGGACGTGACGATCGACGCGGGCTCGGGCGGCGTGACGCTTCGTCTACCCGCCGCGCAGGGCGCCGACGTCGACATCGTGACCGGCAGCGGCGGAATCGACAGCGATTTCGCCGTGCAGACCACGCGTCTCTCGCGAAACAGCCTGCGCGGTCAGATCGGCGACGGCAAAGGGCGGATCAAGATCGAGAGCGGCTCGGGAACCGTCCGGTTGATCAAGAACTGACCTCGCCGATCCCCGCCTCGCGCGCGCGGTCGGCGAGCTCGCCGCGCGATTCGACGCCGAGTTTGGTGAAAATGTTCGACAGGTGCGTGCTCGCCGTCCGCGCCGAGATGCCGAGCGCCGCGCCGATCTCCTTGTTGGACCGGCGCGCCGCGACGAGCCGGACGATCTCGACCTCGCGGCCGGTGAGTCCGGCCATTCCCTGCGTGATGCTGCGCGCCGGCGGCCGCGCGCCAAGTTCGCGAAGCTGCTCGCGCGTCTCGTTGAGTTCCCGCTCGGCGCCGAGTCGAGCGAACACCTCGTGGGCACGCCGCAGTTCGCGCGTCGCGCCTTCGCGATCGCCGGTTCTCGCCAACGCGCTGGCAAGTTGGCGTCGTAGCCGCGCCGCGTCCGCCACGTAAGGAATCGCCTCGAGCGCCTCGGTCGCGCCGCGCAATTGCTCCAGCGCGCGCTCCGTGTCGCCGACGAGCAGCTCGCTGATCGCGTCGCACGCGTCCGCCCACGCCAAGCCGAGCCGCTGACCGAGCACCATCGACTGGCGGCGCAAACGCGCCGCGAGCGCCCTCGCGCGCTCGTGGTCCGCGGCCCACAGCGCCGCCTCGGCGATGATCGGCATGAGCCGGTGGATCGCCCATACGACGTAGCCCGACTCGTCGGCGATGCGCAGGCCGCGCTCGCCGATCTCGATCGCCGCGGTGTTTTCGCGCATCACGAGGTGATAGCCGGCCTTGCCGATGTGCGCCGGCACCGTGCCGTACACGTCCCGGCCAGGCGCGGTCGGGTCCGCGGCGCCGGACAGTTCCCACGCCTCGTCGACGCACTCTCGGCCACGCTCGATGTCACCGCGGCCGAAGTGCAGCAGCCCGAGCCAGACCAGCAGGCGCGGCACGAGCGTGCGCTGTCCGAGCGCTCGCGCCAGCGGGATGGTGCGTTCCGCGAGCGAGACCGCGTGCTCCCACTCGCCGATCCCCGCCGCGTACTCGATCTCCACTTCCGCCGTCCAGACGCGGAAGAGCGGCGAGCGCGCTTCGTCGGCCAGGCGCTGCGCCTCGGCGAGATGCGAACGAGCTTCCTCGGCGTTGCCCGTGAGCCCGCCGAGCATCGCCAACGCCCAGTGCGCGGACCACGCGACCCCGAGATTTTTTCCTTCCGTCGATTCCGCGATCGCGATCGCTCGCGCGCCGCTCTCGCGCGCCTGATCGGCCGGCCCCGTCCACAGGTAATGGAGCAGGAGCGCGCGGTGCGCGCGAGCCAACAGCCCGGGCTCGTTCTCTTCGTTCGCGATCGCGACAGCGGATTGGATCTCGCGCGCCGCGTCTTCCGTGCGGCCGAGCGCCTGAAGACAACTCGCCTTCGGCAGCAGCACTCGCGCCTCGAGCGAACGCTCGCCCGCGCGCCGAGCCGCGTCGACGGCGGCGTCGAAGTGCGCGATGGCCTTGTCGAACGCGCCGCTCCAGTAGCTGGCGAGCCCCATCGATCGTTCGATCGAGCCCACCCTCGCGACGTCGCCTCGTGCCGACGCGATCGCGATCGCGCGCTTCCAGAGCTCGAGCGCTCCGTCGTAGTCGCCGAGGCGTTGTCTGATGCGCGCCAACTCGAAGACCACCTCGTCCACATCGGCGCCCCCCCCGCTCGCGTCCGCGCCGCCCGCGAGTTCGAGCGCCGTGGTCAGATAGTCGGCGGCCTCTCGGTTGGCGTGCTTCGCCGATGCGTCGCGTCCCGCCGCGCGCAAGTACTGCACCGCCTTGTCGGCCAGACGCCGCGTGTCGGTTCGCGCGTAGTGAAACGCCAGGCGCCCCGCGTGCGCCATCGCGGCGCCGCCGTACAGCGTCTCGAGGGTTTCGGCGATCGTCCCGTGCAGCGCGCGCGTGCGCGCCAACCCGATCTCCGAGTACAACGTCTCCTGAAGAAGCGGATGTGAGAAATCGTATACGATGTCGTCGGATCGTCGGCGCTCGGCGAGCACGTCGGCCGAGCGCAGCTCGTCGATCGCCGCGATGAGCGCGTCGTTGTCGAGCTCACTGACGGCCGCGAGCTCGGCGTGCGTCGCCTCGGAGCCCAGCACGGCGGCGACGTCGGCGAGTCGTCTGGCATCGGGGGACAGGTCCGCGACACGCGCCAGCACCGCCTCCCGAATCGTCGCCGGCACGTGGAGGTCTTCGACATCCCACCCTGTCCACGCTCCGTGAGCCTCGCGAAGCTGTCCGCTTTGCACGAGCGACGTGACTGTTTCGTCGACGAAGAACGCGTTGCCGCCGGTCCAGCGGTGAAGCCGCTCGGCGAAGTCCGCGACCCGCGCGCGTTCGGCGCGAAAGCGCTGCTCGAGCAGGGCCACTACGTCGTCGACGCCGAGCGGCTGGAGCCGGAGTCGTTGCGCGCCCTTGAGCCCACGCAGCGAACGCTCCGTGCCGCGCAGCGCCGCGTTTCCCCGCAGATCCGGATCGTTGTGCGTCCCCACGAGCAGCAATCGGTCGCCGCCGATTTGTCGGGCGACGAAGTGCAGCATCTCGAGCGACGCGCTGTCCGCCCACTGCAGGTTCTCGAGCACGAGCAGCAGCGGCTTCTTCGCAGCCAGGCGGGAGAGCAGCTGCGTGAAATTCCAGAGTATGCGCGACTTTACCTCGGCCGGATCGCCGCGCGCCGGCGAGGCGGGACGATCGCCGTTCGACAACGCGGGGAAAAGTTGCGCCAGCTCCGCCGTGCCCCCGCGCGTGAGCAGCATGAGTACGGACGGTTCGATGCCGCGGAGCAGCGGCATCAACGCATCCGAGAACACGGCGTACGGAACGCCCGTCTCCACGGGGTAGGCCCGTCCGGTCGCGGTGGCAAAGCCCCGGCGCGACGCGTGCTCGACGAGCGCCTCGACGAGCTTCGTCTTGCCGATGCCGCTCTCGCCGACGACGAAAACGGTCGATCCGGCGCCGGAATCGGCCGCGGTCAGCGCCGCGACGAGCGTGTTGAGCTCAGTCGCGCGGCCAACGAGGGATGAACGGGAAACGGTGTGCTGACCGGGCGCCATAATTCGCGGCCGGCGGGTGGGAGTCGGCACACCCAGAATCTCTTATGAGAACCGCGGCTCGGCTAGACCCGCGCGGCTGTCAGCTTGCGGCTTGCGCGGGGACGGCACCGAATCGGCGCTCCCGCCCCGCGAACTCGCGCAGCGCGTGGAGCAGCTCGCCCTCGTTGAACTCGGGCCACATCCGGTCGGTGAAGTAGAGCTCCGCGTACGCGCACTCCCACAACATGAAGTCGCTCAGTCGCTGTTCGCCGCCGGTGCGGATCAGCAGGTCGACGTCTCCCGCCTGAACGGCGTCGTGATTGACTTCGGCGAGCAGGCGGTCGAACATCGCGGCGCTCAACGGCTGGCCGTTGGCGCGCGTCGCCGCCCGCAAGATCGATTCGCGCGCCGAGTAGTCGACGGCGATTCGGAGATGCAGATTGCCGCCCCGCGCCGTGGCTCGCTCGGCGTCTTCGATCGCGGAAACCAGCGCGGCCGGCAGACGATCGCGGCGACCGACGATGCTGAGGCGGATGCCGTTGTCGACGCACCGCTTCGATTCGACCGCCAGCGAACGGCGGAGCAACCGCATCAGCGTCGAGACCTCGGACGCAGGGCGGCGCCAGTTGTCGGACGAAAACGCGTAGAGCGTGAGCGTGCCGACGCCGGCGCGGCCCGCGGCTTCGACGATGTCGCGCGCCACACGTACTCCGGCGCGGTGTCCCGCCGTACGCGGCATTCCGCGGGCCCCGGCCCATCGGCCGTTGCCATCCATGATGATGCCGACGTGGATCCCCTTGCACACCTCTGGGAGCCCAGCCGGGGGAGCGCTCGGTCGCTTCATGTCTGAGAGGGAGACGATTGAAAGTCTCGAACGTTTATCGGTCGCGCGTCAGCCGGATCAGGGCTTCCATGTGGTCGAGGTACCGCTCGAGAGCACGCCGGCCGACCGGCGTGATCGAATACCGCGTCCGGGGCACCCGGCCCTCGAACGACTTTGTGCACGTGATGTAGCTGGCTTCCTCGAGCTTCCGCGCGTGGACGCTCAGATTCCCGTCCGTCGTGCGGTTGAGTTTCTTGAGGTCGTTGAACGTCAGGCTCTCGTTCACGGCCAGCGCGCTCACGATCCCGAGGCGGAGGCGCTCGTGAATCAACCGATCGAGCGCCAACGGCCCTTGATCCGTCGCTTTGCCACGGACCGGCGCGAGCTGCGGCGGGGACTTCTTCTCCGCCGGCTCCGCGCGCCCCGTCCCAGTGCCCCGTTTCTGCTGCGGCCTACCCACCGTGTCTCCTTGCGATCCATACGCCGAAGCCGATGTGCAATCCGCCGAACGACGTGATCATGAGAGGGGTCGTCCAGGACTCGGGCGCGACGAGCGCGGTCGCGCCGCACATCATGAAAGCCGCGCCCATGACGGGCACGCTGCTCACGGAATAGGTGCCCGCGCTCACCACGGCGGCGCCGTACAGCAGCATCCACGATCCGGGAATGAGCGCGTACAGTCCCTGCCGGACGAATATCGCCGTGAGAACCGCGCCGCCCAACATCGCGGGCGAGAAGCTCAGTATGAGTTTTCTCAACGGACCCGAGACGAGCGGAACGCTGTTGGCGTGCGACTTGAGCACCATCGACGCGACCGACAGCCCGGCGGCCATTCCGGCCTCGGCGACCCACGTCGCGACGCGCGTCCACGGCGATTGGCGCGCCGCGACGAGCGCGGCGACGATCGCAGTGATGCCGATCACGACCTGCCCCCAGCCCGACACCGCGGTGAAGGTCGCGGCGCTCTCCATCATGCCGCGGATGTAGCGCAGATTGTCCATCGCCCGCGCCTGCATCTCGGGCGGTTCTGGGCGGCTCGGCCGAATGGGCGTGACGCGCGTCATGGGGTGTAGAATAGCGCGGAGCGGCAACGCTGGCAAGTACTTTGTGTCACAAAGCTCAGCGACCCGGTGGCGCAATTCTTTACTGTCTCGCTGCCCGGGCGCCGACCTACCGCCTCATCCGACTCCCGTCGCGCTTTAACCCGGTCCGGCGGCCCACCGGTCCACCCATTCTACGGCTGCTGCGGCGGATCGCTCGCCGGAAAGCTCTCGTCCGATGCCTCGTCGATCCGCTCGTCGTCGCTCCTCGGCCGATGGGGATCCTTTTTTTCTGGCTCGCCCGGCTTTCGATCGGTGTACCGACGATTCCGCGGTGGTTCCTCGCGTTCGACGTCCTTCTCCCCGCCGCCCCGATCGCCTTCGTCGGGTTCATCCATGAAGCCTGTCATTGGGCACACCCCCTGACCGCAATGTCCGTCACGAAGCGTGCCTAGCGCCGAGACACGTTGTACTTGGCTAGCACTTCGCGCACGCGGTCGAGCGGGATCGCCTGGACCGTATGCCCGTTCCCCGTTGTCGTCGTCGCCTCGAACAGCGAGTTGTAGATCGCCTCTTCCGTGGCCTCGACAGCGGCTTCGAACAAGCCCGACATCTGCTCGTTCGCCAGCTCCTCGGTGCTGAGCCGCGTGGCGTTGGCGGCGCGCCGGACCTTTTCGCTCGTCGAGAACGCCAGTGCGTAGTCGCCCGATCCGTTCGACGCCGACGAGCCCGTCCGCGCCAGGCCCATAATTGCGCGCGCGGCCAGCCGCTCCAGGTTGCGATCGGAGAGCGGCGCGTCCGTCGCGATGACCATCACGCACGACCCGTCGCCACGCTCGCCCGGAGACTGTGCGTCCCGCTGAAATGCGTACTGTCCGAGCTCCTTTCCGACCGGCGCCCCCAACACCTGGAGCACGCCGCCGAAATTCGTCTGGACGAGCACGCCGACCGTCCAACCGCCGAGCGACTGCGGCAGCACCCGCGACGAAGTTCCGATCCCGCCCTTCCAGCCGAACGCCACGGTGCCCGTGCCGGCCCCTACGCTCCCTTCGGCGACCGGACCGTCGGACGCCGACGCGAGGGCCGCGCGCACCTGCTCCGCCGTGATCGGTCGCGCGCGAATGTCGTTGAGCGTTCCGTCATTCGTTTCCGCCACGACCGGATTGATCGACCTCACGTTCCCCATCCCGGGCAGTCCGAGCATCCAGTCGACCATCGCGTCGGCCGCCTTCCACACACACAGCGTGCACGTGAGCAGCAAAGGCGTCTCGAGCTCGCCGAGCTCGTGCAGCTGAGTCGCTCCGGTGATCTTGCCGAAGCCGTTTCCGACGTGCAGCGCCGCGGGCACACGGTCGGTGAACACGTTCCCTCCGTGCGGCAAAATCGCGGTCACGCCGGTTCGAACGTTGTCGCCCTGCACCACCGTCGTCTGCCCGACGCGCACGCCGGCGACGTCGGTGATCGCGTTGAGCCGTCCGGGCGCGAACACGCCAGGCTTGACACCGAGGTCGCGCGCCCGCGCGCGTTGGGCGATCGCCTGCGAGGAGAGTGCGGTCATCGCGAGGACCGTCGAGAGCGGAATGGCGTGGTTCAGCATCGTGGAGGATGATGACGCCTCACCGTATCGCCGCATCCTTGCGCCGGCAACCCCAACCATGCGCGCCGACGTTGAGCCGCTCCCCCCCGAGTCCTATCTTGCCCCACGTGCCCCCTCGTCATTTGCTCCCGCTGCACGGCCACTCGGCCCTTCGCGCCCGACTCGCCGGAGCCGTGTCTCGAGGCGATCTCCCGTCCTCCCTTTTGATCGAAGGGCCGCGAGGCGTCGGCAAGCAACAGCTCGCCCTTTGGCTCGGCCGCCTGTTGCTCTGCGAGGATCCTGAGAACGACTTCCCCGTCGGGGAATCCGACGTGCCGAAGGGCATCGCGCGATCCATCGATAGGACGCATTGTCGGACGTGCAAGCTGACCGAGTCGCTCCTGCACCCGGATCTGCACTGGCTTTTCCCTCGCCCACGGCTCAAAGGCTCCTCCGACCCGGACCTGGCGGACATCCGCGAGGACATGGCGGAAGGGATCGCCGAGCGCTTGGCGAACGGCGGCCTTTACGAGTCCCCCGGCGGCGACGAGGGAATCTTCGTCGCCGCGATCCGCGGGATCGTTCAGACGGCGGCGCTCAAGCCGGCGATGGCGCGGCGGAAGGTGTTCATCATCGGCGACGCCGAACGCATGGTGTCGCAGGAAGGTTCCGACCAGGCGGCGAACGCGTTCCTCAAGCTGCTCGAGGAGCCGCCCGCCGACACGACGGTCATTCTCACTTCCAGCGAACCAGGCGCCTTGCTGCCCACCGTTCGTTCCCGCGTGATCGCGGTGCGCGCGGTGCCGCTGACGGACGCCGAGATGAAGGCGTTCGTGGAGGACAAGAGAGTCGCCGCGCTCCTCGACCTGTCGGCGAATTCCGCCGAGTTGGTCAAGGCGGCGTCGGGAGCGCCGGGGCGCCTCGCCGAGCGCGACGCCTGGAACGCCGCCATCGGTCAGGCGACACGGTTTCTCGAGGCCGCCTCGGCGCCCGACCGAGGACGCCGCGCGCGGGTCGCGCTGAGCCAGGGCGCGAGCGGCGCGCGCGGAAAATTCAGCGACACGCTCGACGCGCTCACGTCGCTGCTGCACGATCGAGCGCAGGCGGCCGCCGAGCGGGGGGAGGACAAGCAAGCCCGCGGCGCGGCCCACGCAATCGCGATCGTCGAGCGGACCAAGGAGCTCGCCACGGGCAACGTGAATCCGCAGCTGTTGACGGCGGCGCTGATTCGGGACCTGGCTCCGCTCGTCCGATGACCGACAAACTCTCCCACGTGGACGACTCCGGCGCTGCGCGCATGGTGGACGTCTCGGGCAAGCCGGAGACGCATCGCCGTGCGCGAGCGACCGGGGCGATCAAGATGCGCCCCGCGACCCTTCAGGCGATTCTGAACGCCGAGGTGAAGAAGGGGGACGTGCTCGGCGTAGCGCGCGTCGCGGGCGTGATGGCCGCAAAACGCACCGCGGAGCTGATCCCGCTCTGCCATCCTCTCGCGCTCGATGACATCCAGATCTCGCTCACGCCGGACGAATCGCTTCCGGGCATCCGCGCCGAGGCATCCGTGACGACGACCGGTCGCACGGGGGCCGAGATGGAGGCCCTTACATCTGTCACCGTCGCGCTCTTAACGGTCTATGACATGGCAAAGGGCCTGGACCGTGGCATGGAACTGTCCGATATATCGTTGGCCTCGAAGTCGGGTGGACTCGGCGGCGAATACGCAAGAGTTGATGGCACGAGCTCTGCCACCTAATGTGCGGGCAGCGGTAAAGCCGTAGAGGCTGTTTAGTAGTTAACCACTTGCCTTCACAACACTTATGCGCACCCTACGTGGGACGTACGTCCACCGGGGCGATGCGTTGCGGCGGCGGAAGCGGTTCCATCGGAACCTGTTTCTGGCTGGCTCAGTGGTCCTGACGTTCGGGGCCATCACCGTCCATCGTGCCGCCACGGCGAACGCCGAACCTGCCATAACCGAGAGCCGAGCCGGGGGAATGTTCACCCTCGGCGACTCCCGGAAGCTGCGCTCCGAGCTTGCTACAAGTCAGGGCGAGCTGTCGCTGCTTCGCGCCCAGATCGAGCGGGCGGATAAGGTCATTCAGTATTCGACCCAGTACGCGATCCCGGCCGGCTTGGCCGGCAAGGTGTTCGACGCCTCGCTTCGCGAGGGCATCGACCCCGAGCTCGCGTTCCGGCTGGTTCGCCTCGAGAGTGAGTTCAACCCGCGGGCGGTGAGCAAGACCGGCGCGATCGGTCTGACGCAGCTCATGCCCAGCACCGCGGTGATGTTCGACAAGGGCGCGACGCGCGACAAGCTGTTCGTCGCCGAGGTGAACCTGAAGATCGGGATGCACTACCTCCGCACGTTGTTGGACATGTACAAAGGCGATGTGCGGCTCGCGCTGCTCGCCTACAACCGCGGCGAGGACGCTGTCTGGCGTGACGTCCGGGCCGGAGTGAACCCCGGAAACGGCTACGACCGGATGGTGATTGGCGATTACAAGGGGAAAGGAATCATTCAGTAAGACCGTGAACCCGTGAACCGGTGGTCCGGTGGACCGGAGAAGCAAGAGAACGGGTGGACAGCGCTGACTTGGCTGTCCACCCGTTCGTTGTTTTCTGTCTAGCTTCTCGCCGTTTCGTTGTACCGGTCTACCGGTCCACCCTATTTCTTCGCCTTCCGCGTCCCGACTACGATCGACTGCCCCGGGAAGACGATCGGTCGCTTGAGGCCATTCATCTTCATCAGCGCTGACGTCGACGTGTGGTACTTCTTCGCCAGCGACGCGAGCGTCTCGCCCGACTTCACGACGTGCAGCACGCGGGCGCGCGAAGATCCGTAGTGCTCGATCGCCGGGTCGGGCGCGTTTGTCGCGGCTGCCGCCACGGCGGCCGTCGGGACCAGCACGATCTGGCCGGGCACCAGGTTGCCGCTCTTCAGTCGCTTGATCTTCGGGTTGAACGTCGCCAGTTGCTGCGCCGTCAGCCCGTTCTTGTTGGCGATCGACGCCACGCTCTGGCCTTTCTTCGATTCCACCGTGTTATAGGCCGTACGCGTGGCGCTGGGGAGCGCGGCCAACGCGACAGCAAAGCTGTCGGCGGCCCCGAGGGGGATTCGCACGCGCAGCGAGTCCTTCGGCGGCGTCATCCCGCGCAGGATCTGCGGGTTGAGGTCCCTGAGCGTGGCCACGCTCGTGCACGCGGCAGCCGCGATCGCGGCGAGAGGCGTCGATGGCCCGACTCTCACGGTGTCGTAGGCAAAGGCCGGCTGGGGGCGGATGGTCAGCCCGTACCGCTCCGGCTCCTTGCCGACGAGCGCCGCCGCGATGAGCTGGGGAACGTACTCCCGCGTCTCGGCCCGCAGATAGTTCTTGTCGGCGAGCGCGAAGAAGAGATCGTCGCCGGTGGTTCCCTCGAACGCGTCGGCATAGCGCGACAATCCGCGCGCGATGCGCCCGGGGCCGCCATCGTACGCCGCGGCGGCAAGGTAGAGCGACCCGAACTGCTCTTTGAGATCTTTGATGAAGCGCACCGCGGCCGTCGTCGAGCGAACCGGGTCGCGGCGCTCGTCGACCCACCAGTCGACGCGCATTCCCATGTCGCGGGCCGTCGTCGTCATGAACTGCCACATGCCGACGGCCGCCGCCTTCGAGTACGCGTTCGGATCCCAGCCGCTTTCGACGAGCCCGAGGTAGTACATGTCCTCCGGCAGCCCGCCCTCGCGCATCTTGGCGCGAATCATCGGCTCGTAGCGCGTGCCTCGCTCGAGCTGAAGCTGGATGCTTTCCTTCGCCGAACCGGAGAAGAGCCGCACATAGCGTCCAACGCGAGCCCTCGCCTCGTACGCGTGCACCTCGATGTCCCAGGCCGGCTCGATCGCCGAATCGGCGACCGCCACCGGATGCACCGCGGAATCACGCGCGCCGAACAGGCTCGTGACGCTGCGATCCACATCGGTGTTGGTCACGGGCACCGTGTCGGCCAGCCGCGCCGAGTCGACGGCCGGGCGGCTTCGCGGCGTCGTGTCGCGCGGAATCGCGTGCCCAGCGAGCTGCGCTACGTCGCCAGTGGAAAGGGTCGTCGTAGGACGCTGGGCGCTCGTGGAGGTCGGCGCCGGCGACAGGCCCGCGTTCCCCGCGCGTGAGCCCGCGCAGGCAGCCAAGACCATCGCTCCACCGAAAAGAACCACGTTACGCAGACGCATCAGGCCGATTCCGCTCCATTTGTTCGTCAGAGTTGACCTGGCCGCTCGAAACACAATCGCCGCTCGAGGCGGCGAGGGGTTGTCGGCCAACATACTACAACGCGGACCGGATACCAGCCCGCTGGGACCAACGAGCTATTGCGAAGTGATGAAGTTTCCGAGGACGCGGTTGGTCGCATTCAAGACGGCCACGGCCGCGCCGCGGCGCGTGTCGGCGTCCACCAGATAGCACCCGACGAGACGCGTCAGCTTGCCATCCTGGCGCATCGAGATCGACACGATGATGAGGTTTTCGTCGAAGGCCCGCATCTGTTTGATGCCGAGCAGCTCGAATTGCAGCGCGCCCTTGGCGAACGTCATGAGGGCGTTGAGCGCGGCTTCGGCGGCCACGCGGAAGTCACCGAGGGGGCTCGATTGCCCTAGCGCCTTCCCCACGAACATCTCGCCATCCCACTCGAGCGAGACCTCGGAGTTGCACTGGCCGGACGGCGTTCGCGTGAAAGCGAAATGCGCGAACCGCAGCCGTTCGCGACGCAGGCCGAGGGAGAAGATCGAGCTGTCTTGTTCCGGGCGCTCTTGATCCTGATCCATGCGATAGCAACAGGGTGGCGGACGGCTTGACCAAGGAGCACCCTCGCCCCTCTGTTAAAACGAGTGGTTTCCTCGCCCCGCAACACGGTCGTTGTAACTCCAATCACGAACTTCGATGCACGTGGTGATACAATTTTCAGTATCGGCAGCAGTCGCGGGGACGCTCACACTCGTCGGGCTCGCGGCGCCCGCGATCGCGCAGTCGAAACCCCTCGCCGCGGACGTCGAACGCCGCGTCGCGCAGGTTCCCGGCGCGGTCGTCGGAGTGGCGTTCCACGACCTCGAGACCGGCGACAGCCTCTATCTCCGTGCCGACGAAAGCTTTCACGCCGCCAGCACCATGAAAGTGCCCGTCATGATCGAGCTTTTCCGGCAGGTGGACGCCGGCACCCTGCGGCTCGATCAGGGCGTTCCACTGGTGAATCATTTTGTATCGATCGCGGATGGGTCGAGCTATTCGCTCAACGCCTCGGACGATTCCGACAGCCTGGCTTACAGTCTTGTAGGAACCCGCGTCGCGCTTCGCGACCTCGTGGACCACATGATCACGCGGTCGAGCAACCTCGCGACGAACGCGCTCATCGAGCTGGCCGGCGCCAGGAACGCAAACGCCACGGCGCACCAACTCGGTGCCGCGAACATCAGGGTTCTCCGAGGTGTCGAGGACACTCCGGCGTTCCGAGCCGGCATGAACAACACGACGACGGCGCGCGATCTCGCCGTACTGCTCGAGGCCATCGAGACCGGGCGCGCGGCCTCACGAAGCAGTTGCGACGCGATGCGCGACGTCCTCTCTCGGCAGGAGTTCAACGAGGAGATTCCCGCCGGTCTCCCGCCGGGCACGAAGGTGGCCCACAAGACCGGTTGGATCACGGGCGTGCTGCACGACGCCGCCGTCGTCTACCCGCCCAACCGCAAACCCTACGTGCTCGTCGTCCTCACGCGCGACATCCCGGATGAAAAGGTCGCGCGCGCCCTCATCGCCGACGTCTCGCGCCTCGTGTGGGCGAGCGCCGTCGCCGGCCGGCCGGCCTTGCAGCAATGATCGTCGCCCTGGGCTGCGACCACGCGGGATTCGCTCTGAAGCAAGGCGTCGCCGACGCGATTCGCGCCGCCGGACACGAAGTGCTCGACTGCGGCGCGTTCGAGCTGGCGCCGGGTGACGACTATCCCGACTTCTCCGCCGCCGTCGCGCGCGCCATCCTCGCCGGCCGCGCCGAGCGCGGGGTGATCGTCTGCGGCAGCGGCGTCGGCGCGTCGGTGGCGGCCAACAAGTTCCCTGGAATCCGGTCCGCGCTCTGCCACGACACCTTCTCGGCGCATCAAGGCGTGGAGGACGATTCGATGAACGTCTTGGCGCTCGGAGCGCGGGTCATCGGTCCTTCGCTGGCCGCGGAGCTTGTCGGAACCTTCTTGCGGGCGGAGTTCTCAGGCGCCGAGCGCCACCGCCGGAGACTCCAGAAAATTGCGGACATCGAACGGGAACAGATGCCCCGCTGAGGCATGCCGGCCACGAGAACGAGCCGGCAAGATTGAACGCAGATGCCGCAGATGAACAACAGGATGCCGCAGATGAACGTCAAGAGTTAAGAATCTGCGGCATCGCTTTTCAAAATCTGCGGGATCTGCGTTGAAATTTTCCCGCCCAGGTATGGTGGCCAGTCGGCCAATCGTAGCTCGCGCGGCGAGACGGCCCTCAGCCCGATGACCGCTCCGCTCCCGCTCGATACACGATCACGTCCACCTTCTCGAGCGTGATCAATCCGCTGCCGATCATCGAATCGAGCTCGGGTAGGATCGCGTCGATCTTCTCGGCCGAGTCGACGCACTCGATGACGATCGGCAGATCGCCGGACAGCTCGAGGAACTTCACCGTGTGGACGTGCGCGCTCGCGCCGAACGACATGATGCCGCGGAAGACTGTCGCGCCGGCGAGCCGCCGCGTTCGCAGGAGCTGCACGATCTGCTCATAGGTCGGCTTCCCGTCGTACTTCTCCCGCTCGCCGACGTGAATGCGCATGAGCACGCGCTGACCCTTGAGTCCTTGCATCGCCCTTCTTCCTCGGGTCGCAGTAGGTCAATCCGCCGAAAGCCCGGCTCGGCCCATCGAGATCAAGCGTCCCGCCGCAGCCATGCCGATCGCGCAGCCGAGCAGCGCGAGGGCGACGCTGACGAAGACATACAGGCCGGCGGTTCGATACTCGCCGTCCTCGAACAGGCGAAACGTCTCGTAGCTGAACGTGGAGAACGTCGTGAAGCCGCCGCAGAATCCGGTCGTGAGGAAAAAGCGCATCTCGGGACCGAACGCCGACGTCTCGAGTCCGACCCGCACGAGGAATCCGAGCAAGAGGGAGCCGCTGATGTTGATGGCGAGCGTCCCCACCGGGAGAGCCGTGGCGAAGCGGTCCTGAATGAGGGCGCCGATCAGATATCGCGCCACGCTGCCGAGCGCGCCGCCCACCGCGACGGCGGCGATCAATCGCCAATCCATCTTCATGGAAACACTCCTACGGACAACGGGTCAGTAGGAGCTATCAGCCGAGACGCGGCGGTTGAGGGCGAGCTCCATCGCCCGCGAGAACGCTAGACGACTCGCGCGACGCTTGTCAACGCTTGGTCTGTCCGTCGAGCCGCTGATCGGCCGCGGCTTTGGTGACGTCCATCGCCGTCACGATTCCGACCAGCGCTTCGCCGTCGGTGACGAGCACTCGGTGCACCTTCTGCTTCTTCATCATTTCGGCGGCCGTCGACACTTCGGCGTCGGGCGGAAGCGTCGCCAGCGGGGCGCGCGTCATGACCTCGCTCACGTCGTGCTCCTCGAGGAAGTTCCACTCGGGCGTATCGACGGTAGCGGCGCGCTCGGAGGCGTCGACGCCGGAGTCGTCCCACAGCTCGGCGAAGTACGCCGCCGCGGCCTCGGTCTCGTTTTCGGCGTCCAGTTCGACCGAGTCGTCCTCGTCGTACGCGTTCGACGCATCGGCCAACTCCCGCTCCGTCGGAACGCCGGGGAGCGCGCTGGCGAACGTCATCAGGTCGCCGCCGGTCACGACGCCGGCCAGCTTGCCCCCGCTCACCACGGGCGCGCCGCTGACGTGGTTCTTTCCAAACAGCTCCATCGCCTCCCGGATCGACATTTCGGGGCTGACGGTCACCACGTTCGTCGACATGATATCTCGCAGTCGCAACATCATTCCTCCTGATGCTCGGCTCGGTTTCAGATGATTTTCGTGCGTGCGACGAACGCCGCGCGCTCCGTGCGTGACGCAACACGCTGATTCGAGGGTCCAAGGTGCATTCATTGTGCCGCATGGCGGGCTCGACATCGCATCGTCGGGCTCTCGACAGAAAACGCACGGAAAACACATCGAAGGCGGAATGAAAACACGCGTCGCGTTCATCTCGGTATTGCTGGCGGTCGGGTGCGGAGGCGCGGATCGCGCGGATCACGATGCGTTCAGCGTGACAGCCACCTTCCCCCACGATCCGACCGCGTACACCCAGGGACTCCTCTGGGCGGACAGCGTGCTATTCGAGAGCACGGGCCTCTACGGCCACTCCGACGTGCGTCGCGTCGACTTGCGGAGCGGACGGGTGCTCGCGTCGCGCCCGCTGGCGGCCAACCGATTCGGCGAAGGACTCGCCCTGCTCCACGGCCGCCTCTATCAGCTCACCTGGGAGTCCGGCGTGGCCTACACCTACGACGCGGCAACGCTCGCTCCCGGCGACTCCTTTCACTACGACGGTCAGGGCTGGGGACTCGCGACCGACGGAAAGTCGCTGATCATGAGCGACGGCTCGGACTCGCTGCGAGTCGTCTCACCGGAGACGTTCAAGGTCGAGCGAGTGGTTCACGTCAAATACCGCGGCGCGCCCCTCAAGCAACTGAACGAGCTGGAGTACGACCGCGGCGACGTGCTGGCGAACGTCTACCAGACGAACTGGGTCCTGCGGATCGACCCGGCCACCGGCAATGTGCGCGAGCTTCTCGACTTCGCCGACTTGTATCGCGACAGGGCGCCGAAGGCCGAGGTCATGAACGGAATCGCGCTCGCGCCCGACGGGACGCAACTGCTCCTCACCGGCAAGCTCTGGCCGACGCTCTTCCAGGTGCGCCTCGACTCAGCGCGGTCGAGCGGTAAGCCGTAGTCTCGTCGGCGGCTGCCACCGTCGCCAAGGCGAAGCACCGGTGCCACATTCGTGCGCACTCTTGCCCACAACTGTCTGGAGGCCGATCCATGCGCCCCTTCACCGTTCCGCGTTCTCGCGCGGGTTTCCTCGCGGTCGCGCTCGTGGCCGCACCCTTTTTCGTCGCACGGGGGCAGTCAGCGGCTGAATCGACTGCCGGCGTGTCGAGCGGAGCGTCGGCCAGGAAGCCTGAAGCCAAGGTCCTTCGGCTCGAGGACTTTGCGCAGTGGAATCGAATCACGTCTCCCGCGCTCTCTCCGGACGGCAAGTGGATGACGTTCACCTATTCGCCCAACGAGGGCGGACAGACGATCCTCCACGTGAAGGCGCTCGACGGCGCAAAGGACTATTCCGCGTCCGTCGGCAACGCCGCGGGCGGTGGACGAGCCGGCGGCGCGCCGGGCGGACGCGGTGGCGGAGGAGGCGGTGGCGCGCCGTCGTTCTCCAGCGACTCGCGCTGGGCTGCCTACATGGTCACGCCGGAAGGGCGCGGTGGCGCCGGCCGGGGCGGCGCCGGACGCGGTCGCGGCGGACAGCAGGCGACCACACCGCAAGAAGCGCCGGCTGTCGCGCACCTCGAGGTGCTGAACCTCGCGAGCGGCGAGAAGGTCTCGATCCCCAACGCGGCGTCATGGAGGTTCTCGAGCGACGCGCATTGGCTCGCGGTCAAGCTCAATCGCGCGCCAGGCGCGGGCGCGGCCGCCGCTACCTCGACGGGCGCGGATCTCATCGTGCGCGACATGGCGTCGGGCGTCGTTCGCAACATCGGCAACGTGAACCAATTCGACTTCGACGACGCGGGACGCCTCCTCGCCTACACGCTCGAGGTGCCTGAACGACTCGGCAACGGCGTGTATCTGCTCGATCCGGCCACCGGCGAGTCGCGCGCGCTCAACACCGCGCAGGCGGACTACGACCAGCTGGCGTGGAGCGCGACCGGCAACAACCTCGTCGTGCTGCGCGGCGACAAGCCGCGGGGCATGAAGCAGCGCGAGAACACTCTCCTGGCGTGGCAAGGCGTTTCGACCGCCGAATCCAAGGCGATCACCTACGATCCCACGAAGGACGCGTCGTTCCCGAAAGGAATGGTGCTGAGCGAGTTCACCGCGCCGCGCTGGAGCAAGGACGGCTCGCGTGTTCTCGTCGGCGTGAAAGAGCAGGAAGCCGAAGTCCCCGCGGCGGACTCGAACAAGGCCAACGTGGACGTCTGGCACTGGAAGGACGCGACGCCGCAATCGGTGCAGATCATCCAGCTTCAGCAGCTGCGACGCGCCACGCTCCCGGCGGTCGTTCTCCTCGCGACAAACAAGCTCGTGAAGCTCGGCGACGACAACGCGCGCAACGTGACGCCGGCGGCGAACTTCAGCGTCGCCATCGCGCGCAACGACTCGCGCGTACCGCGGCGAAGTGGCGTGGGGCGGAAGCCGCGCCGACGTCTATAAGGTGGACGTGGCGACCGGCGCGCGCACGCTGATCGACAAGGGGCTGTCGCGCGAGTACGGCACGTCGCCCGACTCCAAGTGGTATCTCTACCTCAAGAACAAGCAGCTCCGCGCGTTCAACCTCGCCGACGGCACGTCGTCGACGCTCGATGCGACGCGGAGTCGCCGGCAAGTCGTTCGTGAACGACGACGACGACCACGCGTACGAGAAGCCCATCTGGGGCCTCGGCGGTTGGACGAAGGACGCCAAATCCGTTCTGCTCTACGACAAGTACGACGTGTGGAACGTGCCGCTCGACGGCAGCAAGGCGACGGATCTCACGCAGGGCGTCGGACGCGCGCAGGGGATTCAGTTCCGCGTCGTGCGCTTCGGGGGCGGCGGCGGCGGGCGCGGCGGCGGTGGTGGACGCGGCGGCGCCGGGGCGGCGGCCGACAGCGACGGCGTGGACCTCTCGCAGCCGGTCACGCTGAGCGCGTACGGCGACCGCACGAAGAAGTTCGGCTACTGGCAGGTGGCCGCGGGCCAGGCGCCCAAGCCGCTCATCTGGGAGGACAAGAACGTCGGCGGCGCGATAAAGGCCGCCAACGCCGACCGGATCGTGTTCACCGAGCAAGACTTCAACGAGTTCCCCGACTACTGGGCGACAAACACGTCCTTCGAGTCTCCCAAGAAGATCACCGACGCCAATCCGTTCCTTTCGGAGTTCGCGTGGGCGAGCAAGAAGGTGCTTATCGACTACAAGGACCGCTTCGGCCACCAGCTGCAGGGCACGCTCACGCTGCCCGCCGGCTACGAGGCCGGCAAGAAGTATCCGATGCTGGTCGAGTTCTACGAGATCATGTCGAACACGCACCACAACTTCCCGATGCCGGGCTACGCGGATAGTCCGCAGATCTCGATCTACGCGAGCAGCGGCTACGCGGTCTTCCAGCCGGACATCGTCTACGAGATCGGCAAGCCCGGCACGTCGGCCGTGGACTGCGTGACGAGCGGCGTGAAGAAGGTGATCGAGCTCGGCTTCGCCGACCCCAAGCACATCGGCCTGCACGGCCACAGCTGGGGCGGATATCAGTCGTCGTTTATCGTGACTCAGACGGACCTCTTCGCCGCCGTCGTCACCGGCGCGCCGCCGACGAACCTCACGAGCTTCTATAGCGAGTTGTACAAGAGCACGGGCACCGTCCAGCAAGGCATCACGACGGTCGGCCAGGTGCGCATGGGCGTCGGCGTCGACCCGTGGACACGAACACCAAGATGTTCGAGGAACAGTCGCCGATCTTCCACGTGAAGAACATCAAGACGCCCTTCATGATTCTGCAGGGCGGCGACGACGGCGCGGTCGATTATGTGGAAGGTTTGCAGTTCTTCAACGCCGCGCGAACCGCAGGGAAGCAGGTGATTTTCCTGACGTATCCCGGCCAGCCGCACAACCTCACGGATCGCGACGACCAGAAGGACTTCGCGATCCGGATGAAGCAGTTCTTCGATCACTACCTGATGGACAAGCCGATGCCGGAGTGGATGGCCGACGGCCTGCCCCAGGTGAAGAAGGGCGGACCGATTCGGTAACAACCTTGGCACTCGGCCGGTGGACCGGTCTAACGGTCCGGTCACCGGTCTACCGACTCGCGCGGTGCGCCGCCACGTAGTCGCGAAGCACACCCGCCTCGGTCTCGACCTGCTGGAGTCTGGCTTTCACCAGATCGCCCAGCGAGATCACGCCGCGCACCGCGCCCCCGGACGTGACGAGCAGATGGCGCTGGTGCTCGAGGGTCATGCGCAGCATCGCCTCCTCGATCGTGTCTTCCTCGTCGCAGGTCGGCGCCGTGCGCATCACGTCGCGCACGCGAAGGCGCTCGAACGAGTAGAAACGTTCGTGCGTGGCCCGCACGACGTCGCGCTCGTCGAGAATTCCCACAAGTGTGCCCGTCGCGTCCACGACCGCCAACGCGCCGATGTGGTGGGTTACGAGCAGCCGAACCGCCGCGCCAAGATGCGCGTCCGGTCCGACGGTTATCAGGTTGACCGGCTTTCGCTCCAGCAAGTCGTGCACGTGCATCGTCTCCTCCCTCAACAAATGGGTCCCTATTCCCAACATACCCGCCATTTCGGCGAATGATCGGCTCGAGGGCCGTACTCATCCGCTGGCCCGCATTTCGCCTTACAGATGGGTATGATGAGTCGAGTGGTTTTGGCCGTGGCCGCTGTGCTCGGCATCGCGTGTGGACGGCAGAGCGACGCGGCAACCGGCGAGGTCAGCCGAGGCTGGGTGCCGGCGCAAGCGCGCACCGTCGTGGGCGTTTCGGCTGACGACATTCGCCAGGCGATTCAGCGACGATTGCACGGCACTCGCCCCGCCGAGATCACCGCCGAGCGGTGGCTGCACGCGCAGCGTTTGTACAACTCGTACAACGGCGCTCCCCTGTGGATGGAGACCGAAGGCCCCAACAAGCCGCGCACGAATGCCCTGCTGCGCGCGATCGTGAACGCCAGCGACGACGCGCTGCGCGTCGACGCTTACCCTCTCGCGGAGTTGGTCCAGGCGATCAGCGCGGTGCGCGAGTCCAAAGCGCCGACCGCCGAACAGCTCGCCGACGCCGACGTCCTGCTCACGACCACATACATCGCGCTCGCCGAAGATCTGCTGGGCGGCCAGACCGACCCGAAGCAGCTCTCGCAGGCCTGGCACATCGACGCCGGCGGACGCAGCGAGCACGTGGACAGCGCCATCACGCGGAGCCTTCGTACGGCGAAGCTCGACGAGGGCCTGGCGCGCATGCGCCCGCAGTACGACGACTACGCCGCGCTTCAGAAGTCGCTCACGCACTTTCGAGACATCGTGACGAACGGCGGCTGGCAGGCGGTGCCGAGCGGCAAGCTGTTGAAACACGGCGATCACGACTCGGCGGCGAGACTGCACGCGCTCCGCGCGCGGCTCGCGGCGGAAGGGTTCGCTACGGACAGTTCGGGCTCTACCGATCGGAGCGCGACGACGGTGTACGACCGCGCGCTCGCCGGCGCCGTCGCGAACTTCCAGGCGCACCACGGCATCGTCGTCGACAGCATCCTCGGCGACTCGACGGTGCAGTCCCTAAACGTTCCCGCGCAGTACCGGCTGGCGCAGATCGCCGCCAACCTCGAGCGGCTGCGGTGGCTGCCGCGCGATCCGGGACAGCGCTACATCGTCGTGAACGTTCCCGCATTCCGCCTGCAGGCGTACGACAGCGGGCAGAAGGCGCTCGAGATGAAGGTCATCGTCGGCGAGGAGTACGAGGGCAAGCAGACGCCGGTGTTCGCCGACACGATGCAGACGGTGGTCTTCCGTCCGTACTGGCAGATCACGCCGACGATCCAGACGAAGGAGATCGCACCCAAGATCGCCGCCGACCCGGGCTATCTGGACCGGAACGAGATGGAGTACTACAAGGACGGCGGGGAGACGCGGATCAGGCAACGCCCCGGCGACAAGAACTCGCTCGGCCTCGTGAAGTTTCTCTTCCCGAACGACTTCAACATCTATCTGCACGGGACGCCGGAAGGACAGCTGTTCGACAAGGACGTGCGGGCGTTCAGCCACGGCTGCATCCGACTCGAGAAGCCCGACGAGCTCGCGACCTGGGTGCTCGGCTGGCCGCTCGACCGCGTGGTGGAGGCCGAGCACGGCGACAACAACCACTCCGTCCGCGTTCCCAACAGATTGCCCGTCTACATCATCTACCTCACGACGTATTCGCGCGACGGCGATCTGTACTTCGGCAACGACCTGTACGGGCGTGATGACAAACTTGTGCAGGAAATCGCGTCCGGAGCCGTCGCGAGCCCGGAAGCTGCGCAGAACCTCGACAGGTTGAGAAAACTCGTGAACGAATGATCTTCGCGTGGTTCTGGCTGCTTGTGCTCGGGTGGATTGCGGCGTCGTCGAACGCGCAGCCCCGTGCTGGAGTACAGCCCCATGCGGATTCGGTTCGCGTCCCGATTCTCGTCTATCACTCGATCGCCAAGCACCGCGCCGGACAGAACGGCGAGCAGCGCGAGTTGGACGTCGATACCACGATTTTCAGAACGCAGATGAACTATCTGGCCGCGCACGGCTACCAGATCATCTCGTTCCCGGCGCTGGTGGACGCGCTCGAGCATGGCACCGGCGTTCCGCCGCGTTCGGTGGTGATCACGTTCGACGACGGATGGGAAACGCAGTATGCCGTCGCGTTTCCCATTCTGCGCCAGTTCCACTTCACGGCGACGTTTTTCATCTTTTCGCAGCCGATCGGCGTCGACCCCGGTTACATGACGTGGCCGCAGGTGAAGGAGTTGCAGGCGGCGGGGATGACGATCGCCGCTCACTCGCGTACGCATCCCAAGCTCACGCTTCCCAGCGTGTCGCTCGCCAGCGAGGTGGCGGGAAGTCGCGCGGACCTTCAGCGCGAGGTCGGCACTGCTCCGGAGATCTTCGCGTACCCGTACGGCATCTGGGATGACCGCGTGGCCGCCGCCGTGCGCGCGGCGGGGTTTCAAGCGGCGCGTGCGCTCTCGGGCGGCGAATGGAACTCGGCGTCCAATCTCTACGCGCTGCACAGCGTGCTGGCGACGGACGACATGCAGTTGTTCGAGCGGGCGCTCGGCCCGTAGGACCTGCGGCGAGCAGCGCCGGAACGAAGGTTCCAGCGTCCGCTCTGAATTTCTCGAGCCCTCCCGCGCTTCCGTGGAACGAGTGCGGTGGCGGGGTGCGGGGACCTGGAACGAGTGCGGTGACGGGGTGCGGGGAACAACGTCGCATGCGTCCCTTTTCTCCGTACACCGCCTCCGCACCCGTCCCAGTTCTCCGTACACCGCCTCCGCCCACGTTCCGGTTCTCCGCACTCCGCCACCGCACATTTCCCAGCCCCCGCACCTCCGCGCTGAGAAATTTCCGCCGCCTCGCTCGTTAGTTCGAGCAACAGGAGGCGGTCCACATGATCAGGCACACAGGCAGATGCCGCGGCGTGACGCCGCGGCGGGACGTGATGATGGGCGGAGCGTTGTTGGCGCTGACGATGTTGCCGGCGGCACGCGCTTGGGCAGGCGTCGAGTACGTGACGAGCACGAGCAACTGCACGGCGCACATCGCGGGATCGGGAAACGGCTTGACGGTGATGGCGGGCCCGTCAATGCGGTTCGAGGTGTGGGGGAATTCGGTCGACCTCACGAACCCTTCGAGCGGCTTCACGTTCAGCGGACCGTCGGGGATGACCGCGAGCATCGTCACGCGGCACAGCGGCCCGGACAACGTGGGTCGCGGATGTGGCTTGGTCGGGTCCGCCGTCGTTCAGGTGAACACGCCCGCGACGCTGACCGCCAATGCCTCGGCGTCCGTGTCGTTCAAGATGCCGCTGGGCGACCTGTCGACGCTGTCGATGACGATCGTCGCGCAACCGGCGCTTACGCAGGCAACATGGACAACGAATGGATCGCTGCAGCCGAGCACCATGCCGTGCATCAGCGGGACGGGGTCGATCACTACGCTCAACCAGGACACCAAGCTCGTGATCCAGCTTCCTCCGGGCGCGGCACAGGATCAGACGACTTGCACGAGTAACTCGATCGGGCTGCGGGTGCATCCGGCGTCGTCGCAGAACCCCCCGGATGTCTTGACCGCCATCCAATACAACGTGACGGGCCTGCCGTCGTTCGTCAGTGTGGCTCAGAGCCCGTCGCCGGTTTCGCCGTTCGCCGTGCCGCTGCTGACCTTCACGTTCAATGTGAGCGGGATCCGGCATTTGACCGCGCCGAGCAACACGACGATCACGATCGCGAATCCGATCGCGACGAACCGATCGACGACGCTCACGTTGCAGGTCACGCCGACCCCAGGTCAGGGCTTCTCCCAGCTGGCGACGGCCAATCCGTCGGCGACCACGGCCGGCAATCCGATCGACTTCACGGTGAAGCTGTCCGCGCCGGCGAGGGCACATCAGATCATCACCTGGCGAATGACGCAGGCACCGTGCTTCAGGCAAGCGGTGGCCGAAGCGCCGTATTCGGCCGCCGCGACATTCCAGTTCTTTGAATTCCCGGCCAATGCGACGTCGGCCATCATCCGGGTCCTCTCGGTCAACGGTGGCGGCTGCACCGACCGGCGTGCCCCGACGACGCACATCTTCGAGGCGTGGATCGGCGACTCGCGGACCGATCCGCAGGTCACGACCGTCACGACCGGAGCGACGTACACGAGAACGACCATTTCGCTGCTGTCTCCGTGAGAAGAGCGTCGGGCCAGGCTCCGTCCGACGGAGCCTGGCCCGATTTGATCGTCTAGAGAGTCCGTCCGAGATTCAGGACCATTCCGGCCGCCACACCTGATCGAGCTTTGCTCGCACGCGCCGAAAGCGAGCGTCGTCGCGAATCGCCTCGAAGCGCGGGTCCCACCAGACGTCCGCCGGCGCCGAATACAGGTGGAAGGATTCGCCCTCGAGACACCGAAACGCGCGGTTGGCATCACCGGTGCTCGCCCAGGCGAACGCGAGCTGGAGTGGCGTCGCGCCGTGAGCGGTTGCTTCGAATGCGAGGCGGCGCGCGCGCACCGAGTCTCCCAGCACGCCAAAGGCCGAGGCTTGCTCGGCCAGAAGATCTCCGTGCAGGTCACGTCGCTTGGCGAGACCTGCCGCGAGGGTTGTGATCACCGTCGCCTCGTCGCCCATTCGCGCGGCAACCCGCGCAAGGCCGGCGTGCCCCTCTTCGAGCTCGGCGTTGAGGTCGAGCACCGGCTCCATGGTCGATCGCGACGAATGGTACTCGCCGCGCAGATACCGCTGCCAGGAGAGAGCCCCGGAAAGAACGGGCGAAACGGGGTTCAGACGCGCGGCAATCGCCTGCTCCCGAATCGCTTCCTCGCGAGCCCCGAATCCCGTGAGCAGGGTGAGCGAGAGCCAGTGATGCGCGTCCGCGTTCTGCGGATCGAGGAGAATCGCGTGCCGAAGGGCGCGTTCGGCGTCGTGCCAGCGGCGGCGCAGAATGTTCACGCCCCCGATCGCAGCGTGGGCGGAGGACCGCGTGTCGTCCAGACTGAGTGCTCGCTCGGCGCTCGTGACCGCGAGATCGATCGCGTCGCCAACCGGCACGTAGCCGCGGCCCCCCATCACGACCCAGCAATCGGAAAGCCCGAACCACGCCTCGGCGGCGCGCGCGTCGCGCTCGGTCGCACGCGTGAAACAGACGATGGCGCGTTCGACCGAGGCGCGCGTGCGCTGATGCCAGTGGTGCCGGCCGCGCGCGATGATGGTCGCGGTCTCGGAATCGACGGTCCGCGCGGGCCGTCCGCGAGGCTTGGCGGGAACCAGCACGATGATCCCCTCCCCGTTCGGCGATGCGCCGGCGTCCCGCACCAGCCGCGACGTCTCGGCGGACGGGGAAGCGTCCAGATCGAGCGCCAACCGTTCGATGAAGCCGCGTGCCGCCGCCTCCGCGCGGGTGCGGTTCTCGGAGACGGTCAGCAACCTTATGAGATCGCGAAATACCGCTTCATCATACGGCGCCACCTCGAGCGCGCGCTCGGCCGCGAGGACCGCCTCGGCGACGCGCCCTGCCTTCTCGAGCGCGCTGACCTGCGCCGAGGCCGCGCGCGTCGCGAGCGCGTTGAGCCGAGCGCGCTCCGACATCGCCCATTGGTCGAAGTCGACCGCGTTACGCACGAAGAACCCGTCGAGGAAATCGCCCCGGTACAGCGTAAGCGCGTCGGACCAACGCTCGTCGTCCAGCGCGCGGCGAAACTCGGCCACGTCGGTCCAAACAATGTCCGGGGACAATCGCACGGAGTCGGCCGTGGCCACGATCGCCGCGCCCCCGAGGGTCTGGCGTAGGACGTAGAGCGAATCCGCCAGCAGGTGCCGCGCCGTTCGCTCGTCGCGGTCCGGCCACAGGAGGCCCAAGAGGCGGTCGCGAGTGATGGCTCCGCCTGGAGCGCTCGCGATGAGCGCGAGCAGCGCCATGCGCCGCTGTTGTGATGCCCGACGCGCAAATGCGCCATCTGAACCGGCAAGGGATACCGGTCCAAGGAGGCAGAGGCGACTCCGCATACATCAGGGACGCAATTCCAGACGATAACCGGACGATAGGGGTGCGATACCCTGGGTCGACGCGATTCGCCAGCGGGCGCGTCGCGCGAGGCGGACGTGCGCGAGTGCGCGCCCCGTCGTGACAGCTACCCTTTGGAGGCAAAAGAAAATGTTGTTGAGGCATCTGGCACTTGGAACCATCATCGTCACCCTGGCGCTCGCCGCCTGTTCCGACACCAAGACGACGGCGCCGAACGGTTCGCCGCCCGGCCCGACGACCGGCGCCGGCGGTGATACGCTCGAGACGAGCGACAACCATGCGCTCGTTTGGGGGCCGGCGCCTCCGATTTTTCCGGCCGGCGCTCAGTTCGCCGTCGTGGAAGGTGATCCGAGCAAGGCGGGCGACGTCTTTACCATCCGGCTTCGCTTTCCTGACGGCTACGTCCTTGCGCCCCACACCCATCCGGCCGACGAGTACGTGACCGTGCTCAAGGGGGTTTTTCTCGCGGGAATGGGCGAGGATTTTTCGGTGGACCAGCTCGTCCCGTACGACGCGGCCGACTTCGTCAAGATGCCGGCGAGCATGGCTCATTTCGCCAGCGCGCGCGGAGCCACAGAGGTGCAGGTGCACGGCGTCGGCCCGTTCGCCCTGACCTACGTCCATCCGCAGGACGACCCGACGAAGTAGCGGGAGAAATTCGAAATCTCCATGACGACAGCCTCCCACCGCCGATCAACGGTGGGGGGTTTCTCATCGTGTCGCGATGTTCCTCCAGAAACGATCGAGACTCTCGTCGCCGCCGAACAGCGTGGTGAAGATGGTCGAGTCGGCGAGAAGGATGTCGCCCGGCCGCTCGCTCGTCGGCGGCATCCACAGGAACATGTTGAAGTCGCGGTGGCCCGCCTCGGTGAACGGGTGCGGGTGCCGGAGGTCGATCGGCTGGCGCGCCAGCACGTGGATGGCCTTCGGGTCGTCCGTCGTCACGGCATAGTGCGGCAGGTGCTGGTGGAAATTGAACGTCTTGACGCCCTCGAGCCAGCCGCGTGCGTCGAGGTCGTTCGTGGTGATGAGCGGCTGGAGACGCGTCGTGCCCTCGATCGTCGCGGGGCGCAGGCCCCACTGATTCTCGACCGGAACGCCGAGTCCTTTCATGAGAGATCGTGTATAGCGTCCGAAGCGCTGCTGGCTCGGCACCAACGCGTCGCCGTGATGCTTGTACTCCATCTTGCGCTACGTTGAAGTCGATCGACGCGCCGACGTCGTGGTGCGGGCCGAGGATGAGCCGCGTCCCTTCGCGCGTCAGCCAGGCGCGCAGCGCCTCGATTTCTTCCGCCGACGCCTCCTGCTCGGTCACGAGATGATCGAGGCCGAACACCATCAGCGTGTCCGTGTCGTCGAGCAGCCCGTTGTCGAGCGGCTGTTTTTGTCCCGCCTGGTCGATGCGTTGATACACGGCGACGGGATGTCCCGTGATCTCGCCGACCGTCTCCTGGAAGCGGATCAGGCCGAGATGAAACAGCTCGAGCGTCCCGGCGATGCCCTGGAGAAACATCTTCTCCGAGTATTCGAGCGTCTCGTAGTTCGGCCACAGGACGCGCCGCACTTCGGTCATCGTGGAGAACCGATTGTCGAGCTCCGTGACGTCGCGGTTCGCTTCCCACGGATAGCTCCACGTCCAGTAGATGGAGAAGCGCGGCTTGCCGCGCGTGTACTTCCGTGGGACGCGGACCTGGTTGTAGGTCCGCGGACCCGGATACGGTGTCATGCGAGCCTCGTGGCGGGCGCATCCGTGCCGGCGAGCCGGCGAAGCGCTCGGACGCCGGGCAGGAAGAAGTACGCGGCGCCGCGAACCGTCGTGAACGCCGGTAGCCCCGCGATCTTCTTCTTGATCGGCCGTTTCGGAATCGTCATGTCGAAGGTGCCGTCGTGCGTGCCGATGATCGGATCGCGTTCGTTCTTGAGATTCTTGAACGTCGGGTCGTTCGCCCACACGTTCATCGCGAACTCGAACTGTCGGCTGAGGCTCGCGCATCCGAGGAACGCGGCGATGCCGCGATCCACGCCGTCGTCGGGGACGCCTTCCGGCAGCAGCGGACCGTACGTGCCGCCGCGACGAATCAGCCGGTGCCGCTCGACGCTGTCGCCCGTATCGCGCGGATTCATTCGACGGATGTGCGACCCCACGGGACACCCGATACCCGTGCGGATCCGACTCGGCGTAGGTGAAATCGTTCGTCCGCTGGAGGTCGGCGCCGAGCGCGGGGTCTTCGTTGTCCGGCGCGAGCGCGAGCGGCGCGCCGCTGCGCCAGCGCCCCATCAGTTTGGCGGCGACGAGCTCCTGCGCCTCGTGCGTGTCGCCCTGCGCCCGGAGGAATTCGCGGAATCTGCCGACGTGCTCCTGGAGCCTCAGATAGGCCACGAAGCTGCCGTTGCGCGTCAGTTCCTTCGGCTGCGGGATCTCCGGGACGGCGCCGCTTTCGTCGGCATAGCCGAGAAAGAACTCGCCCGCCTTGACCGGCGCTCCCGAGCCCGGCGTGGGCGCGGCGCCAATTCCTTCGATCGGAATTTCCGAAAGGCGATCGAGGTACCCGAAATGCTCGCGCGGAGCGCCGTCCGGAGAGATGGCCTCGAGATCCAGAAACGAGAGCAGCGTGACGCCACCGACCTTCGACAGGTATGCCTGATGTGCCTGCGCCGCTCGATCGCGCTCGGCGCTGTCGCGCGCGAACAGGATCGCGATCGCGTGGAGCGACGGGTCGGCGAGTCCTCCGTCCCAATGATCGGGGTGATTCGCGCCCGTGAAGCCGACGATCGCGCGCGCGTGCGGCGAGTCCTTCGCGAAATTCTTCGGGAAAGGTGGCGAGCGATTGCGTCGTCGACTCCGAGCGCGCGCAGCCCGTTCCACGTGAACCCGACGGTGACCCACCGGATGTCCGGCGAATTCGAGCCGACGGACGCGCCCGTTCCGACCTTGTCGACGATGCCCGCGAGCCATGCGCGGCCGGCGTCGGCGTTCGCGAAGCTCAAGAACTCGTAGCGCGCGGCGCGGGCCGGCGTTCGCGCCAGCAGGAAATGCTGGATGTCGTCGAGCTCGAGTTGGTCGGTCATCGCGGCGTCGAAGGCGGCAGTCGTGGATCGCCGGCGACGCTACTGGTATTGGTCGAGCATCATGGAGAAGGCCTGCTTCATGGTCAAGGCCTTCTTGATCTCATTCGCCGTGACGTACGGATATTCGCCGTACTCGAGGAAACTCGGCCGCTGGTGATCGCGGACGAACTTGACGAACGCGGCGGCGTTGGTTTTCCAGTCCTCCGGGAAAGCCTTCGAGCTTCTCGAAGATCGTGGTGATGCCGGTCGAGGCGAAGAGCTGAATGGCGTCCTCGACGTACTTGTCGAAATCGGTGTCGAAGATGCCCTGATACATGAAGTACATGTCCTGCCCGATCGGGAAGAGCACCCACCGCAGGTAGTGCAACTGGAGCGGCGCGAGCACGTGCGGATCCCCGGCGACCGCATTCCTCGAGCGACTTTCCGTACGCGCGGATCTCCTCCTCGGTGCCCGGTTTGATCTTCGCGATGATCGTGAAGCCGTGGCACGCGGGCGTTCGGGGATAGGTCGGACCGTACCGCCCGCGCTCGAGCGTGAGATAGCCTTCGCGCGGGATCGCCATCGCCCGGGATTGGCCCACTCGGGCTTGTTGTTGTCGTGATTGTCGTGGCCGTTCTGGGCGCTGTGCCCGTCGTGCTCGTTCTTGTTCGCGGTTGTGGGCGCGCTGCTCATGGGGAAACCCGGCCAAGGTTCGAAGGTCGATGGGTCCCGGAAAGTCCGCGGCGGACTGCGCGCCGACCATGCGACGTTTGGCCAATGAGCGAGCTCGTCACGCGTCGCGCCTCAGAAGCCGATCGTGCTCGAGATCTGTACGGAGTAGCCCTGGAGCGTCGACCGGGCGAAGAGCTCGTCGAAGTACCTGAGAGCGAGGCTCACGCGCCTCGCCGGCAGTTGCAGGTTGGATCCGACTCCGAGCGCGAAGACGCGGTAGTGGGCGCTCGCCTGTTCCGGCGTCACCATCGGTCCGTGCTTGTCGGTCGTCTGCCATTGCGCATAGCCGACGAGCCCGAGTTGCAGGCGCATGTCCTTCGCCAAGGCCACGCGCTGCATGAGCGAATAGTCCAGATCGACGTTTTCGCCCGGATCGATGTGCGTGCCCGCCTGCGCCGAATGAAATTCCAACATCTCGAATGCCGAGAGCGTGGTGGCGCGGTTCGGCGAGAGGTAGACGGTCTGGCCCGCGGAGAGCGTTTGCGTCCAGTAGCCCGACCCAACGTTGTCGGCGGCGCCGGCGTTGAAGCGCCCTGTCGGTGCGAGGAACCCGTAGGCGACTTTTAGATCCGCTCGCGCGAGGCTCCAGCCAAGAATGGCCGGCTGATAGAAGGAGTCGGCGAAGCCGCCGCCACCGCTGAGCGAGCCCTCGGTGTCGGACGTCAAGCGAGTTGTTGGCGAGCGGCAGCGTGACCGAGATCGCATAGCGCGCGCGGCCGAGTCGCGTGATGGTGTCGCTGACCCAGGTGACGGTGTTCATGTCCATCAGCACCGAATTGTGGCCGGTGGCGAGGAGCTCGCCGTCGGGCCCTCTCAGCTCGTCGCGCGCGTAGAACAGGAAGAGATTCGCGTAGGTGAAACCGCTTCCGGGGAGCGCGCCGGCACCGACCGCACTCATGCCGAGCGGGTAGACGCCTCGCACCTGCGCGTGCAATTGGCCGGCGGCGACACAGACGCAGAATGCCGCCAGCGGTCCCAACAACGCGGCGCGAGCGGAGCGGCGGACGTCTATTTGGTGTCGAGATGACTCTGAATCAGCCTGGGGTCCGGAATGTCGGGGGTCCTGCACACTCCGCCGCGAGCGGTCGCCCGGCCATTCGACGTTCGGCCAACGAGCGACCTCGTCGCCCTAGCTCAGTGACGCCTGATACCGCGCGTACCCGGCTTCGACGTTCGCCACCTGCTTGGCTTGGAACCGCCAGAGAAGCCAGGACGCGATGAGCACGGGAATCCCGAACCATGCCATGAAGATCATGATCGTGAACAGGCCCCCAATGGCTAGGCCGATGATCGCCAGGCGTTTGAGATTCTTGTACGGCGCGAGCATCGTTTCCTTGTGCGCATACAGAATGTCGGGATCGTGCGACCCGGTTTCCTTGAGCGTGCCGAATACGGTTTGCTCGTTGACAGGGCTGAACGGATTGCTGGCTCCTGCTGGCATCAAACCCATGGGATACCCCCCGCGATGAGAGAGACCGTCCTGACACGCATTACGCCAAAACGGGCCTGAGGCCATCATCGACGGCGAATCTTGCAAGTGGCATCTAGATTCTTCGGCGTGATCAAACGGAGCGTAGCGGCCCTTTTCCTCTGGGGATCGGCGAGCATGGCGCAAACCGCGCCGCACCGTGCGATCCTCGTCAGCTTCGACGGATTCAGCGAGCAGCGCTTCCGCGAATACGGCGACTCGGCCACCGCGCCGCACGTGTGGGGAATGCTCCGTCGCGGCGTATGTGCCGAGTCCGTGCGGCCGGCGTTTCCGAGCGTGACGCCGACCGGCCACGCGTCGATCTGGACGGGCGCCTACGCCAACGTCAACGGCGTCTCCGCGTCGTCGAACGCGGCCTTGCCCATACAGTCTACGACGGTCCTCGACTGGACCGACGGCTACAAGGCAACGAGCCTGCGCGCCGAGCCGATCTGGCTCACCGCCGCACGCCAGGGGAAGCGCGTCTTCAGCCACATGGCGACGCAGTCGCCGCAGCCTCCGAGCTATGCGCCAGTAGACCGGACGACTCCGTCCCTGGATTCCGCGCGCGCGCGTGCGGCCGCCGCGGTCGCGCTGCCGAATCTCGCGGCGATGAACATCTACAACGACCTCGTCGCGCCGGGGCGCGTGATTCGAGCGCCGTCGGAGATGTCGTGGGCGTTTGGCGACGAGGGCGACTCGCTGCACGCGACGCGTGCGTAGTGACAGCATGGTCGTCGTGCAGCTGAATCACGATCTCCAACCGCTCCGTCGAGGTACGCCTGCACGCGACCGACACGACGAGCCCGCGCGGACGTCCGCTCGCACGCTTATTTCTCGGAGCCATTGCGTATCGATCTCGCGCACGGACGCCGAACGTTCGTCTTCTTCCGTCTCTTCGAGCTGTCGCGCGACCACTCGCGCATGCTGCTCTACGCGACCGAGGCGCGCGTCATCCAGGCGAATCGTCCCGACGTCGCGCTCGGCTTCGACGAAGCCGTGGAAGGGGGTCAGGGCAACGGCGATGGGTCGCTTCATGGAGCGCGGCGAGCTCGGTCCCCGCGCTTCACAAGGCGGCGACGGCACAGCCGAGTACCGTTATATGGAGTCCGTCGAGCTGGTCACGCGCCAATTCATGAAGGGAACCGAGTGGGGATGGCGCACGTTCCACCCCGAGCTCGAGACCGACTACATCCCCTTCCCCGACGAAGAGCTTCACACATTCCTCGGCTTCGCCGACCCGAAGACGCCGAACGTTCCGCCAAACGCGCGGCGCGTGGCGACGCGGATGCTCAGGCGCGCCTATGAGCTCGTGGACATTCGCCTCGAGCAGATGGAGCGTCTCGCGGCGAGTGAACCGAACACGCGGTTGTTCGTCACTGGCGAGCACGGCATGCGGCCAACGTGGCTTGTGTTCAAGCCGAACGTCGTGCTGCGCGAGGCGGGACTGCTGGCGACGGACTCCGCGGGCAACGTCGATCTTTCGCGCTCGCGCGCGGTGTGGACGCGCGGCGCGTGGGTCACAGTGAATCGCCAGACGCGAAAGGGCGGCATCGTGCCGGCGGATTCGGTGGACGCCGTCCTCGCGCAGGTGGAACGCGCGCTACTCGGCGCGCGCGACAGCGCGGGCACACAGATCGTCACGCGCGTGTTCCGCGCCGGCACTGTCGAAGGCGATTCGCTTGGGCTGGGCGGCCCGGGTGGCGGAGATCTCTACATCGGACTCGCGCCGGGCTACTACTGGGATCCCACGCCGACAGGGCGCGGCGGTGGCGTCGCTGAACTTTCCGCAGGGCGAGCACGGGTATCCGTCGACTCGACAGGGACATGCACCCGCTGTTGTGCATCCTCGGAGATGGCCCGGGCCGGCGAATCGGCGAGGTGCGGTCGATCGACATCGCGCCGACGGTCACGGCGTGGCTTGGCATCTCCGCGCCGACGGAGTCACGGGGAAGAGTTTTGACCCCGTGACAGCTGATAGCGGTAGATTCGGTTCCATGATACATCTCCCGCGTCGTGTTCTGACGACGAGCCTCTTCGTCGTCGCGATGTCGCCTGCGGCCGTGGCCCAGGGCAGACCGCGGACGCTCGTCGCGCTGCTCGCTCATGCCGATGACGAAACCGCGGCGTCGCCCGTCCTCGCGCGCTACGCCCGAGAGGGCGTGCAGGTTTACCTGGTCATCGCGAGCGACGGAGGGGCCGGGAGCGGATCGCAGGGGCAGTATCTCGTGCGCCCCGATTCGGGCCCCGTCGGCGACGCGCTCGTGGCCGCGCGGGCCGACGAGGCGAAATGCGCGGCCGCTGCCCTCGGCGCACAGGCGCCGATTCTCCTCGGTTTTCCCGACGGGAAACTCGGCGACTACGTCGGTGATCGCACCCTGATGTCCCGACTCACCGACCGAATAGCCAAAGAGATCGAGCGTCTCCACCCCGACGCCGTGGTCACCTGGGGTCCCGATGGTGGTACCGGCCACCCGGACCACCGGATCGTCGGCGACATCGCGACGCAGCTACAGCGCACCGGCGCGCCCGGGATGCCGGAACACTTGTTCTATATGTATCTGCCGCTCGAGGCGTTTCGGGCGACCAACCCGCAGCGCGGCGCGCCGCCCTTGCTCATTCCCGAAGCGAAGTATTTCACGGTCAACGTTCGTTTCGCCCCGGCCGACGCCGAGGCCGCGTTGAAGGCCATGGCCTGCCACCGCTCGCAGTTCACGCCAGAGATGATGCAGCGTGTGCGGCCGGCGATGGACCGTGTGTGGAACGGCGCGATGGCATTCATCCCCGCGTCGCTGGCGACGAAGGGCGACGACCTGTTCCGGTAAAATCGCTCAGTTGTGCCGCGTGACAAGCAGGTCCGTGACCGCAAACGCGCCCGTCCACGGAAACCCCATCGACAGGCGGAACGCGCCGAACCGCCTCGCGAAGTTCGGCTGCTTGATGGTGTAGTCAAAGGTCCCCCCGAGACGCCCTTGCCGAAGAGGGTCACGTGCGCGACCGCGGAGCTGGCCGTGACCTCGATCGAGACCGACAATGTGAAAGGCGTGCTGGTTGAGTAGTGACAGCAAGTCATCGAGGGGTCATCGTCGAAACGCACGCTGCCGTCTTGCATGAAGTCCAAATGCAGGAACCTCTCGGCGATCGGCCCCTGCGGGATGGCGTCGAATTCCACCGAGGCGAGGCCGGAGCCCTGACCGATGTCGAACACGCCGACGAAGCTGTAGTTGCCGTCGGGAAAGGTCTGGGCCAGCGTGCCCTGCACCACCGAGGCTGGCGTACCGGGGTTGGTGTTGGGCACCGGTACGCCGCGGGAGATGCGCAGCACGTTCTCGCTCGGCCCGGTCCCTCCCCCCGCTTCAACCTGGATCCTGCCCGAATCGCCCGAGATCAGCTGCATCGTGCCCACGAGCTGCGTCGCGGCCGGTGGCGCGTACGTCTGCTGGGAGTTGAACGACGACTGGAACAGCGTCGTCGAGCCGCAGGCGACGAGCGCGAGTAACGCGGCGGCGAGCGTGACACGGGATGCGGCGCGGACAACAATCGGGGCGAAGGCCGGCGAGGTCACGGGAACTCCTTTCGATGGCGAAGCGACGATAGTTGCACCTGGGCCCCCTGGTCAAGCGACTCGCTCGATCTCCGACGGTGTTTTGGGAATCCCGAGAGGCGTGGCGGATTCAACGCGACTGATCGCGACTCGACGAGTTGTCTAAGTTGTTCGGCAGTGTGAAGTTTCGCTTCGTACGACCCGGTAGCTCAGCTGGTAGAGCAACGGACTTTTAATCCGTAGGTCGCGGGTTCGAGACCCGCCCGGGTCATAGAGTTACGCTCGTGTACGACGGCCCCCTGCGCGGCGACTGTGCTACGCGCTTTCCGCGCTGAGCCTCAGGAGCACCTCGCCGACAGCCCGCGCGGCCTCTCCTCTTCACGCGCGGCTGTGTGTTGCCGTGTCATCGCCGCGGTCATAAGCCTGAGCGCAGGTGGTATTGCAACGAGCAGCGTGGCCGCCACGAACAGGAGCTTGTTTCTCAACGTAGCTGCGCCCCGAAACCTCGCCACACCAAGCTTCGTTGGTTAAAGCACCCATACCAGGCCAATGGTGATGACGTGCTCGAAACCCTGAGCGCCGACCTGCGCTTCGCGTCGCGCATCCTACGCAAGAGTCCCGTGTTCGCGATCGTCTCGGTCCTCTGCATCTCGATCGGCGCCGGGGCCGTCACGACGATCTTTAGCGCCATGAACGCGCTGGTGCTGCGGCCGCTCCCGGGCGCGGCCGATGCGTCGCGGCTCGTTCGCATGGAGCGCCAAGCGACCGGGCGGCAACGATGGCGTCTCCGCGTCGTACGTGTTCTACGACCGGCTGCGCACGCGCACGCGTAGCCTCGACGGTATCGCCGCGTGGGGGCACGGATCATTCGCCGTTCGGACGCCGAGTGACGACGCCGGCGAGGTATATGGCGGATTCGTGACCGGCAACTTCTTCGACGTGCTCGGCGTCCGTCCCGCGCTCGGGCGTTTTTTTGCGGCCGACGAGGATCGCATTGAGCTCGAGCGGCCGGTGGTCGTCATCTCCGAACGCTTGTGGCGCGCGCGCCTCCACGCGGATCAGAATGCGATCGGCGGGACGCTGCTCGTGAACAGTCATCCGTACACGATCATCGGCGTCGCGCCGGCGGTCTTCGAGGGCGTGGATGCGCCGATCGCGACGAGCATCTGGATTCCGCTCGCGATGGAACGGCAATTTCGACCGGGGACTACGCCGCTCGCAACGTCCACGGAGCCGTGGCTGCGTCTGAGTCGGCCGCCTGCGCGCCGGCGTGACGACGGTCGCGGCACATCGCGAGCTCGCCGCGCTCACGCAGGAGTTCGTGAACGACGAAGGCGCGACGTGGAAGCAGTATTCGGATCTCCAGTTGTCGCCGCTCACCGGCCTGCCGCCGGACGCCAGCGGGCCGCTGTCCATCTTCCTCGGACTCCTGCTCGGCGCCGCCGGACTCGTGCTGCTCATCGCGAGCGTGAACGTCGCGTCGATGTTGTCGGCGCGCGCGCTCGCCCGGCGGCGCGAGATGGCCGTGCGCGCCGCACTCGGCGCCAGTCGCGGCCGGCTCGTGCGGCAACTCCTGACGGAAATTCTCGTGCTGTTCCTGTTGGGCGCCGGCGGCGGCATCGGTCTGGCTGTGCTCGCGACGCGAGCGCTGCCTCATCTCGACATGCCCGTCTCGGTGCCGATCGTGCTCGAACTGTCGCCCGATTGGCGTGTGCTGTCGTTCGCGCTCGCCGTATCGCTGCTGACCGGACTCGTGTTCGGATTGACGCCGGCGTTGCAGGCGGCCGATCGCGACATCGCGGCGCGCGTGCGCGATGGATCGGCGGGGAGCGGCGCTCGGCGCGGCTGGGTGTCCAACGCGCTCGTCGGGGGGCAGCTCGCGCTCTCGCTAGTGCTGCTCGTTGGCGCGGGGCTCTTCGTTCGCGCGCTCGATCGTGGCAACCGCATCGACCCCGGCTTCGACGCGCGCGGCGTTGCAACCGCGCAATTCAACACGGACTCGTGGGCGTACGGTGAAACCAGAGCGCGCGCGTTCTATCGCGACCTGCGTGAACGCGTCGCCGCACTGCCCGGGGTCACCGCGGTGTCGTACGCGGAGTATCTGCCGCTGACGACACGCAGCGAAGGGGCCATGGTCAAGGTCGACGGCAGCGTGGGTCCGGCGACCGACGCGACGAACGGCATGTACAGCGGCCGTCTGTACGTGGATGCCGGGTACTTCGACGCGCTCCGGACGACGATCGTCGCGGGCCGCGCCATCGACCGCACCGACGACGCGAGCGCACCGAAGGTTGTGGTCGTAAACGAAACGTTCGTGCGGCGGACGTGGCCGGGGCAAAGCGCGGTCGGTCGCACGGTCGGCTACCAAGGTGACCGCGTCACCGTCGTGGGTGTCGCGCGCGACGCGAAGTACTCCACGCTCACCGAACCGCTCCGTCCATTCCTGTACCTGCCGATCGCGCAGCACTGGAGCGCGACGCAGAGTCTCGTTGTCCGCGCGTCGGGCGATCCGCTCGCGCTCGCGCCGGACATTGCGCGCGCGGTGCGTGCGATCGATCCAACGCTACCGCGACCGACCGTCACAACACTTGGCCGCGAGAACTCCGTCGCGCTCATTCCGCAGCGCGTCGCCGCACTCGTGAGCGGCACGTTGGGCGCCGTCGGCCTGCTGCTCGCGGCGGTTGGCCTCTATGGCGTAATCTCGCACTCGTCGAGCCGGCGCCGCCGGGAGATCGGGATTCGTCTCGCGCTCGGCGCCCGCCGTGGGGACGTGTTGCGGATGATTCTGCGCGAGGGCATGCGGGTCACCGCGATCGGCGTCGCGATCGGACTCGTGCTCTCGACGGCGGCGACGCGGCTGCTCGTGCGCTACCTGTTCGGCGTCAGCCCGCTCGATGCGCTCACGTTCGTCGTGATGTCGGCAATGTTCGTCGGCATTGCGGCGCTCGCGAGCTACCTGCCCGCCCGACGGGCGGCGTCACTGAGTCCCATGCTCACGCTGCGCGACGAATGAAAGCATCACCGGGTGGATGCTCAACGATGCTGAAGCGCCAATGATCGCCCGCCCTTTTATTCCGTAGGTCGCGGGTTCGAGACCCGCCCGCGTCATTCAAGAAACAACGCCCTCCGTGTACATGCGACTGAGCCTCCTTTACGTCCTGTCGGCGCTCATCGCCGGCGCTGCGTCTCTCGCCGCGCAAAGCCCGGTTCGCGGCGTCGTGTTCCTCGACCGCAACGGCGACGGCGTTCGGCAGCCGAACGAGCCGGGCTTGCCCGGCGTGTCCGTCTCGAACCAGGACGCCGTGGTTGTCACGGATTCTGCCGGCGCGTTCACGATCGGTCGCGGACCCAACTCGCTCGTGTTCGTCTCCGAGCCGGACGGGTACCACGCCGTCAAGTCGTTCTGGCGCGCCATCGGCGATTCCGTTCAGTCGGTCGCGTTCGCGATGAAACAGTCGGCTGCGCCGGCGACGTTCACCTTCGTCGACGCGTCGGACACGCACATGGCGCCTGCCTCGCTCCCGCAGACGCGGCGGTTCCGCGCGATCGTCGATTCCGTCCATCCCGATTTCGTGCTCGTTGCCGGCGACCTGGTGCGCGACGCGCTACGTGTCTCGGAAACGGAGGCGCGCGGCTACTACGATCTGGCGGCGCGCGAGTTCGCGGCGTTCACCGTCCCCGTGTGGCTGGCGCCCGGAAACCATGAGAATTTTGGAATCGAGACGCAGCTCTCGCACGTCGACCCGGCCAATCCGCTCTTTGGCCGCGCCATGTACCACCGCTATTTCGGTCCGGACTACTACTCGTTCAACCGCGGCGGCGTGCACTTCATCGCCTTGAATTCCGTGGATATCAGCGGTCCGTCGTATTACGGACACGTCGACAGCCTTCAGCTTGCGTGGCTTGCCCGCGATCTGAGCCACGTGCCGGCGCAGATGCCCGTCGTCACGTTCAACCACATTCCGCTCGTTTCGGCGTTCGACGCCCTCGGCGGCTATAGGGACGGGCCGCCGGCCCCCACCCTCATCACGGTCAACGGAAAGACCTCGCTCCGGCACCTCGTGTCGAACGCCGCCGAGGTGTTGGCCGTGCTGCGCACGCACCGTCACGTGTTGGCGATCGGGGCGCACATTCACGCCGGCGAGCGCATCACATTCATCAATGACGGCCTGCAGACACGATTCGAGCAGAGCCCGGCCATCGTCGGCCCGTCGGGAGTTCCGCCGCTGACGTTCCCCGCGGGACTCGTGCTGTATACCGTCACCGATGGGAAGATCGGTCCGGGGCAGTTCATTCCCGTGACGGCGGCAAAGCCCGCGTCGCCCTGAGCTACTGCCCGAACGAGACGTCGAACACGCCGGAGGTGACCGACTTTGTGCCGGTTGCGCTCGTGCCGAGGACGGGCGCGCCGTTGAACGAAAACGTTCCCGTTGCGTGCGCCGTCGTCAACACTGTGAACGTGACCGTTCCCGTTCCGGCGCCGATTGAACTCTGCCACGCGGACGCGCCGGCCGTATAACTGCCGGCCCCGACGCCGCCCGGGCCGAGGTTGTACGTCCCGGGCGCGGTCGGGCCGCTCATGACGACGGCGAGTGTTGCGCCGCCGCGTTGGCGGAAATGCTGAAGTTGGCTCCGCTGGTTTCTCGGGCCGCGATGACGTTCCCGTTGCCCGACGCGGAGAAATTGGCGCCGCCAACATTCGCGCTCACTGTGCCGGAGCCAGCCGGGGCCGACGACGACGATTCATCGTCGGGGGGTGTTTGCGGCTTGCACGCAACCGCGGAGACAGCACACACGCACGTAATTACCAACGGCAAAAGGCGCTTCATCGCTACCTCTCAGTGCGAAATGGCTTGGGCCACCGGGGGCCGGGCGCAAAGTATAGAGGTGTCCGGGACTGCCGCGCAAATCTGACAATCCTTGCGCGGGGAGCGATTCGGGGCCCAGGTGCCTCCTTCAACTCGCGAAAGGCCATACCAATTCTGCAATCACCTGCGGTGTGCAGCTTGGAGACCGCCCTATTTCTTCGTCGTAAACCGAAAGGGGACGATCACCCACGCGGCAACCGGCTTCGAATCCGGCGCGGGCGTGCGGGCGGGCTCGAAGCGGAAGCGGGGCAGTATGTCGCGCACCGCAGACGTGAACAGCTCGTGATCCGATTGCTCCACGATCATGCTCGCGGCGTCGACGCTCCCGCTCTCGTTCACCATGAAGCGCACGACGACCTGTCCTTCGCGGCGTCCCGAGCGCAGCAGCGCGTCGGGGAAGCGAGGCTCCGGCACGCGCCCGATGATCTTGGGGGGGGTTACCGCGTAATCGACGCCCGCCGAAGCGGGCGGCGGTGAGACTCTCTCCGCCGTTCCAGTCCGATCGGTGTCGGACGCGCGCTGCCGCTCCGGTGCCGAACGCACGATCGAGTCGACCGTCAGCGCCGCCGGGATGCTCGGGACCGCGGTGCTCGGGATATTTATGGGACGCAGGTTCACGTCGATGCGGGGCAGGCGGAGCGGAGCACTGTCCGCCGCATGCTGCTCTGGCTTCACCACCGGCGTTGCCGCGGGCGTCGCGCTTGCGGAGGGGAGCGACTCGGCGCGCGTTGCGACCACGATGGCCGCGGCGCCGGTCGCTGCGGATCCGGTCCTCGTCGCCGGCGCCTTCACGACAGGAGCGACGGCTGCGGTGGTACGCTGCGGAGCGCTCATCTTCGTGGAGACGGGGTCGCTGCCGCCGCCGGCGCGCGGGCGCAACATCAGCAGTCCGGCGAGCGCAACGGCAGCCACTCCAACGGATGCATACAGCACCGTTCGTTTCTTGCGCGCCGGGTCGGGCGAATCGGCCTGGACCGGTGCGATTGTGGATCGCCAGTCGCCAGGCGCAGCATCCTCACTCGCGACATCGGTGTGCGCGACATCCGCGAAGACGGCAAAGCGGTGCGGGACGTCCGATTCGCGACCGGTGACGCTCCCGAACGGACTAGCGCTCTCCGGTGGGGAGATGCCGATCTGGGAAGCAGACGGCGTCTGTATCGAAGATGCCATCAACGAGGCGGCCGCCACCGCAGCGGTGACCGTCGGCGTCTTCGCACGTTCGCGCGAAAGGGCGGCGGGGGGAAGCGCCCGCGGCTCAGGTTTAGCGAGGAATCTCAGCTTTTTTGCATTGATCGGTGATGGCACAGTCGTCGATGGCGTATCGGCAGCGGAGTCCGGCACCCGCTTCAACCAGGCCGGAGTAAGTCTCGCACGCCTGGCGGTCTTCGCGGCAGCAGCCGCCGCCGTGTCGGCCGCGACGGCGGCCTGCATTTCGAGCTCGGCCACGCGCGACCGCGCGGCCTGCACCGTTGCATGGCCAGGACCCAACGCCACCTCGCGCGTTGCCAGGCCGCGCCGAAGCAGCGCCAACGCGTCGGCGAAGTTGCCGCGTGCCGCACACGTTTCAGAGAGGTGCTCCAGCGTGACGACGGTGACCATGTGACTCGGCTCGAGCACTTTCTCTCGAATGCGCAATGCATCTCTGAACAGTGCTTCCGCCGAGGCGTCATCGCCGAGTTTGCGTTTCACAACGGCGAGGCCGGCGAGCGCGGTCGCGACATCGGCATTCTCCTCGCTCTTGCCCCGTGCGATCGCGAGCAAACGTTCGAGGACGTCCTCGGCGAGGGCGTGTTGCGACCGATGAATGTGCAGCCGGCTCAACTCGTTCAGCAGCGGGACGAGTGCGGCGTCTTCCCTGCCGAAGAGCTCTTCGCTGATGGCGAGCGCTTCGGTGAGGAGCGGCTCCGCTTCGGCTTCCCCTGCCCGGCCAAACGTCCGCGAGAGCTTCCCAAGGTGAAAGAGGGCGGCGGCCAGCTCCCGCCGGAGACTGGGATCGGCGCGCGCCACGACGATTGCCGCGTAAAGGGATTCGGCGGCAGCCGGCGCGTCCCCCGCGGTTAGCGCGGTGCGCGCTGCATCGAACCGTTGGGTAAACAACGCTTTCGTGTCAGCCATGTGCATACTGTGGCGTAGCGCCTCGACTCCAAGGCATCAAGATCGGACGGTGCGAAGATATTTTCGGCACCGATCCACGGTTTGTTTAGCACGACCAAAGGGCGGTCGCGAAACGGCAGGAATGTTTGGGGCTTTCCTCCATTGTTCATGCCATGCGGATCGGCGCGCGCTGGTCGCCGACGATCCGATCGTAGAGCGCGTCCGGCGCGGCGTCGTACGCGCCAGCCTGCGGTGGGAACTGCTCGGCGACGAGACGCATTCCCTGCCAAGGGTCGATCGGGCAGTCGAAGTCGCCCGCGATCGACTTCGCCTTGGTGTTGTCGAACAAGACGGACGGGGCCTTGTCGCCAAGCAGCGGCCCCTCCCAGTCGGGCTGGTAGCGAATGAGCGTGTCCGACGCGACGTGAACGATGTCCGGCGAGTCGACGCCGATCGCGGCGGCGATCGCTCGAAAGATCTCGTTCCAGGACCAGGCGCGGTCCCCGGTGATGTGCACCGTCTCGTTGAGCGCGGCGGGGGCTGCGATCAACCGCGCGAACGGCCGCGCGAAGTCGGTGGCGTGCGTGATCGTCCAGAGCGATTCGCCGTCCCCGTGCACGACGACGGGTTTTCCGCGCAAGAGTCGCGAGACCTCGCCGCCGAGCGGCGTCGGCATCTTGGTGCGATAGGTGTGGCTTGGCCGCACGATGACGTAGGGCAGCGCGGCCTGCGCGCGGAGAATGTCTTCCATTTCCGCCTTGGCGCGCGAATAGGCCCAGTACGGATTGTGGAGTGGAGTCCGTTCGGTGATCGGCAGGGTTCGAACCGGCTTCGCGTACGCCGAGGCGGAGCTGATGAAGACGTACCGGCCGCAGTGCCCGGCGAACGCGGCAATGTCCCTGCGAATGGCATCGGGCGTAAAGAGCCGGAACTGGCAGATGACGTCGAACTCCTCGGCGGCGAGGCGCGCGTACGCCGCATCGTCGGTGACATCGCCCGTGATGAGACGAGAATCGGACGGCAATCCCGCGTTGTGATTGCCGCGATTGAAGACGCTGACCTCGTGGCCGAGGCGCACGCTTTCGTGCACACACGCGAAGCTGATCTCGCCCGTGCCGCCAATATAGAGAATTCTCATGTCGCTGTGGACAGCGGCGAAGAAACGTGTATCATGAGGGGCGCCGCGGATTCAACCGCGCGCTCCGTTTCCTGTTTCAGCTGCCGCAGAAGTAGCATCATCGGCCACCGGCCGCGGATTCGTCCGGCCGGAGGACGTCTTCGATCGATGGGAGCATCGAGAATGCTATGATCTCTCTCGCCCTGGACGCCAGGCTGTAGTTTGCGTGCCCGTCGCTTGTCATGGACCTCGCGGGGGATGCGATGGTATGACGTTGGCAGTGCTGCATGTTGCCACCGCGCAACCATCGCTCAGTGTGAGTCGTCTGGCGTTTGATGCTTCGTCCGCTTCATTTCCTCACTCTCGCCGCATTTCTAGCCGGCTCAGCGGCGGTTGACGCCGCCGCGGTCACCGCAAGTAGTTGGGTGGCGACCGATGTGTCCGCACGCCTGCCGCGCGTGGCGCCCGAGTCCGTCGGTATGTCTGTGTCGCGACTGGCAATGATCGACGACGTCGTGAACCGCGGCATTCGAGCCGGCGGCTTCCCCGGGGCCGCGGTGATTGTCGCCAGGCACGGCGGCATTGTCTGGGAACGTGGCTATGGCACGCTCGACTGGCGCTCGGGCGTCGCGGTCGACCCCGAGCGAACGATGTATGACCTCGCATCGCTCACCAAAATCGTGGCGACGACCGCGGCCGCGATGGTTCTCGTCGATCAGCGAAAGTTGCAGCTCGACGAGCGCGTGACGCACTACCTGCCGACGTTCACCGGCGGAGCGAAGGAGCAAGTCACGATTCGAGACCTGTTGACGCATCGATCCGGATTGCCCGCCGGGCGCGACGTCTCGCGCGGCGCCGGACCGGAGTCGGCGCGAAATGCCGTGCTGGCGACGAGCCTCGTTCGCGCGCCGGGTTCGGAGTACGAGTATTCGGACCTCGGACTCGATGTGATGGGCTTCGTCATCGAGCGGATCACGCACCAGTCGCTCGATCAGTTCGTGCGGAGGGCGGTCTACACCCCACTCGGCTTGCGCTCGACGATGTTTCGTCCGGAGCCGTCGATGCAGGCGCGTATCGCTCCAACGGAGACACCCGTCGCGCGCGGCGAGGTGCACGACCCCACCGCGCGCGCGATGGGCGGCGTGGCCGGCCACGCAGGGCTGTTCTCCACGGCCAGCGACCTCGCCGTGTTTGCTCAGCTCATGCTCGATGGCGGCGTCGCGGGGAAGACGAGACTCTTCGGCGACAGCATCGCTCGCGAGTTCACCAAGCCCGGTCCGGGATGGCGCGGGCTCGGATGGCAGACGTGTCCGGGAGACGGAAGCTGCGGTCAGTATCTATCGTCGCACGCCTTCGGGCATACTGGATTCACCGGGACGTCGATGTGGATCGATCCCGAGCGTGACCTCGTCGTCATCGTGCTCACCAACTGGATTCACGGACGCGCCTCGGGTGGCGTGGCTCCCGTCGGCATTCTTCAAGACGTGCGTAGCGACGTGGTCGACCTCGCGGCGCTCGCGATCACCGACGGAGGCCCGGAACGCCCTCTACCGTGGCGCCTGCGAAGCGAGCTTCAGAACGGATGGTATTCCGGCCAGTAGACAGCCGGAGTACTAGGGTGAAGTCCGGAGGCGATCCTCACGCGTGTAGAGGACGACGACTGCACACACATTGCGACCCTTGGTCTGATACTCCTCGGGGATTGCCTCGTCGATCCACAACTCAGCGGCTTGATAGACGTCGGCGTCCGGAGTCGTCGCGAAGTTCCCGGGCGCGTCCTTGATCACGATCTTGGGCGTGCAGCTCAGTTTTCCGCGAATATGAGGGCCGGTCATCCCATGACGGGCCAGAACTTCAGTGATTGAAAATCCATGACCATACCACTTGGCTCGGAATTCCTCCGGCGTGATCACGCCGTTCGCCGCCTTAACGTTGCGTTCGAATTCCGTCATGTGGGGCGAAAGGGCCGTGGTCACGACGGTCGGCAGTCTGGTCGTCGCGGAACGTGTCAGCCCGATGGCCAGCCTCGTCGAGTCGGTTAGGTCTACGAAGACCGATAGCGAGTCATAACCGAGCTTCCGTACCACGACCACGGTAGCGCTGGTCCCGGCACGAACGAAGTCAGGGGCAACCAGACCGACATTGCCGGTCCGGGTGGACCGAGCCGTCGCTCCCGTGAACTTGTCTTTGACCTCCGCGTCCGCGACCGGCTCCTCAGTCTCAGCATCGTACAGGTCCAGGACTCGAAGCAGCCGCTGAGGTGCAGGAGTGTGGCCGCTTGGGGCGTGGGGGCGTTTCGAGGCCGAATCCTGCGCAAGGACCGATGCGCTCGTCGCCAATAGCGCGGCGATGCACTGCAACGCCAGACGAACTCCCCGCGTCTTCCCCGACAACGTCCTTCCCCCCACGTCACAGCGACGAATTCGCCGCCTCAGCCTCCGGGTTCCGCCAGTCATTAGGGTTCCTTAATGTTGGGTCTGTACTCTCGATGACTATGGAGCGACGGTCTCCAACAGTCAAGCGAGCGGAGCGAAGAGGCCGACGATGACGCTTTGCATGTCTATCTCCTAGAACTCGATCATGACTTTGATGGCCCCGCGATCGTTCATCGCGCGGTACCCGTCCGGCACTCCGTCCAGGTTCGTTTTTCGGTCAAGCACCCGGCCCGGGTGAATGCGTCCTTCGACCACGTCCGGCAACAGCTCTTCGATGTACGCCCGGACCGGCGCTGGACCACCAGCGATCGCGACGTTGCGGAAGAACGTCTCCGTCGCCATTGGAATCGTCTTCGATTGCGGCACGCCGACCCGGCCGACCGCACCACCCGGCCGTGCGATGCTCAATGCCGTCACGGTCGACTCCTCGTAACCGACACACTCGAGGACGGAGTGGGCTCCGAGCCCGCCGGTGAGCTCGCGCACGCGTTCGATCGCTTCGTCGCCTCGCTCGCTCACCACATCCGTCGCGCCGAACTCGCGCCCCAGCGCGATTCGGTCGGCGTGGCGCCCGAGCATGATGATCCGCTCCGCTCCGAGGCGCTTCGCGGCGATGATACCGCACAGACCCACGGCGCCGTCGCCCACGACGGCCACGGTTCTCCCCGGCGCAACGCGCGCCGAGCGCGCGGCGTGGTGGCCCGTGCCCATGACATCCGATAGGGTGAGAAGCGAGGGTATGAGCGCGTCGTCTCTGCCGACGGGCAATACGACGAGCGTGCCGTCCGCTTGCGGGACTCGCACGGCTTCGCCCTGTCCGGCATCGACACCGGGCCCGCCCCACCGTCCTCCGTGAAGGCAGGACGTGTGCAGCCCCTCATGACAGAACACGCACGTGCCGTCTGACCAAAGGAATGGCGCAACGACGACATTACCCTTCTTGATGGTCCGCACGGCGCCGCCCACGTCTTCGACGACGCCGATGAACTCGTGGCCCATGCGCTGACCGGTGTCGCTCGGCGCCATCTTCTTGTACGGCCACAGGTCGCTGCCACAGATACACGCCCGTGTGATTCGGACGATGACATCGGTCGCCTCGACGAGACGCGGATCGGGGACGGTCTCGACGCGAACATCGCCCGCGCCGTACATCACGGTTGCTCTCATCTCGTGTTGCCTCTTCGGTGTCGGTCGCCGGCGGCCGTCAGCGCGGCATCGTCGGCGACGGTAGCGAAGGGCGAAGGTTCGCGATCATCGTGTCCCGGCACGCGGGACTTGATCGGCCTTATCAGCCTTCGGTGAACTTCCCGTGCTCGTACTGGCTGATGAGCGCCGCGTTCGACCGCTCCGTCTCGTTCAGCTGGCTCTCGCGGAACGCATCGCTCGGCTTGTACCAAGCGAAGCTCGCGAAGTAGCGCTGTAGCTTGGGATCCTGAAAGCGCCGCCCGTGGCGGGCGTAGATCTCGTTCCGCAACCGCCGCGCATCTTCGGGAATCAAGCCCTGCACGTCCGCGACAGTGAGGAGTCGCGTCCCGAGCGACTGGTGAAGCTCCTCCTCTCGTTTCGTGATGAGCGCGATGTTCGCGCGCTCCGTCGGCGAGAGCTCGGCGTCGCTGAAATCCTGGCGCGGCGCGTACCAGGGCTCCGACCGGAAGTACTCGGCGAGCCATGGCGTCTGAAACGGTCGCCCATGCCGAGCGTATACCTCGTTCCGTAAGAGACGCAGATCGTTGATCGAGACGTTGGCGAGCATCCGCTCGGTCAACGGCGTCGTCTGGAAGAGATTCATCAACCCGGGCGACACCGACCGCTTGTCCCGTCGCATGACGGCGAGAGCGATCGTGTCGAGATTCTGCTTCTCGATGGGCGAAAGTTTTGCTGCTTCGAAACCGGTATCTGCCTTGTACCAGTATCGCTCGTTGAAATAGTGCTGGAGGTCGTCCGTGGCGAGCGTGTGGTTCTTGATCTCGTAGGACTCGTCCTCGGTGGCGAACACGTAACCGTGATTGGCCAGCACCTCCGCCTCGAGCACCTCCCAATCCTGCGGCGAATGATCGCCGAGCATCGCCGTCGTGATCACGCGGTCCTGGTAGAAACGCATGTCGCCCGACTCGATCTGCGTGTGCTTCTTGGACTCGGCAGCGCGCACGACCTCGAGGTTCTCGCGCTCGCCGGGGGTCAAGCGTGCGTTGGTGAACGTCGTGTCCGCGTGATACCACGAGCGCGTCGCCAGCCATGCCTGGAGCGTCGAGTCCTGGAAGACGCGTCCGTGCCGGCCGAAGATGATTCCACGAATGCGCTGGACTTCGACGAGCGGAAGCGGCTCGAGCGACCCCGGCGCGACTGCGTGCGCCGAGTAGTCGAACCGCTCCCAATCGTCCATCGACATCGGCTGGGGGACGGATGTCGCCGCCGAGGCGGTCGTCTTACCCGCCTGCGCCGCACCTGTATCGGCATTCGGCTTCTGCTTCTGCTTCTGCTTCTGCGTGCAGCCGGCGACGACAGCCGCCAGCGCGATCACGCCCGACAGGCGTCGGATCATCGAACCCTCGGTGAGTTGGCCGCGGGGGCGTAGCGCGCGATGCCTTGCGCGATCGCCTGCGCCATGAGCGACTGTCCGGCCGGTTGCTTGATGAACGCGGCATCGCGCGCGTTGCTCAGCGTGACCATCTCGATGAGCACGACCGGTACGTCCGAGAACACGGAGCCGGTAAGCGCGCCCTGCTTCGAACCGATCGCCGTCTTCGAATCGCCGCGCACGCCGCCGTCCTTGAGCTTCCCCGCCAACATCCGTGACATGGACACGTGCAGCGACTCCGCCGCCGCCGCACTCGCGCCCATTACCGTCTCGCTCGGCCCCGTGCGCCCCTGAACGGTCGCCGCACGATCCGGATGATAGATGGCGTAACCACTGTCGGGACTGTCGTCGCAATGTAGCCGGACGACGAGCGTTGCCTTGGCCGCGTTACCGATGCCCGCCCGCTCGACATTCGTGACCATCGTGCGCTCGGCGGGCTTCGTCATGACGACGGTATATCCCTGCGCGCGCAGCAGCGTGGCGAGACGCTGCGCGACGAGCCATGCGATATGGACCTCGCTCGTCCCGTTGTGCATCGTCGCGCCGCTGCTCACCTCCGACGGATGGCCGGGGTCGATGACGATGGTGGGATGCGGTTCGACGCCGCGGGCGAAAGCGAGCGCGAGTATCGCGCAATTGAAGCCACGGATCATTGGGTACAACCTGCGCGATGCATCACAGATGCAAAAGTGGCGAGGCGGTGCCGAGAGCTCGGGCACCGGCGCAATAGATTGCCCACGGTCGCAGAATCAGGATGCCACGAGCGTTCGACCGAGGAGGTAGAATGCCGGACGACATGGGCTGCTTCCGCATCGACATCGAAATCGAGAATCCGGCACGTCCCGGCGACCGACGGAAGGTCGAAGGCGCGCTCGTCGACACCGGCGCCGAGTTGTCGTGGGTGCCAGCCACCGTGCTCGAGTCGCTTGGAATCGAGCGACTCAAGACTTGGCATTTTCGACAAGCGACCGGACAACAGATTGATCGCTGGGTCGGCTCGGCCCGTGTGTACGCGGCAGGAACCGTCGCGACCGACGATGTGGTTTTCGGCGAGCCCGCGGATCTCGTTCTTCTCGGGGCACGCACGTTGGAGGGATTGAATCTTCGCGTGGAGCCGCGGGACAAGCGTTTGGTCGATGCGGGACCCGCTCCAGCCGCGATCAGCGCCGCGGCTTAGCGGCCGCCAGCAACGTCGTCCACCGGTCGACGAATACGGTTTGATTCTTACTCGCCGTACTGCTCTCGGCCTGCAGCATGAGAAAGCATGAGAAAGCCGCCATCGCGCGCGCTCGTTCAGAAGCTCTGTCGCGCGCCGACCTGAATGCGCCACTCCGACGAGCCGGGGAGGGCAACGTCGCGGACGGGAAGCGTGAGCGAGTAGAGCGGGCGCAGCGCTCTCGGATCCCACCCGGCGGCCGAGACGATCGCCACGCCTTCCTTGAGCGCCGTCGCGCGCGTGACGCCCCACCGCCGGTCGATGAGATTCGGCAGGTCGAACACGTCGGCGCTCAGCTCCAAGCCGCGAATCGATTTGGCGAGGCGCGCGTCGAGCGTCCACACAGACGGGTTGCGGCACGAGTTCCGCGCCATGATCTGCCCGCGCTGCGAGCGGAGGCACGACTCGCTCTGGATGAACGAGTCGAGCGCCGGGTACTGCGATGGGTCGCGCAGCGAAATGTCCGTAGGAGATCGGGGCACGTAGAACAGGTCGTTCCCGGACGCGCCGTCTGCGTTCGGGTCCCCGTTGGCGAGGTATTCGTACGGCGAGCCGGACCGCGCCTGCAGAATCCCAGAAAGCGTGGCGCCGAACCCCATCGGCGTCACGCCTGTCGCGACGAGGCTGTTCGGCACGTCGCGGTTGGACCGCGACAGCGGCCGGTCGTTGAGGGAGGTGCCGATCGGGTTGTTCTGAAAATTCAACAGGCTCGTCGCTCCGAACAGGCTGCTGGGGTCGCGCGTGCGCGACCAGGTGTAGCCGATCTCGAGAAGGCGCGAGTCGCTCCACTGCCGCGACACACTCCACGTGGCGGACCAGTAGCGATCGCCGGACAGGTTGTCGACCCGGTAGACCGGTCCGAATGCCGGATCGATTCGGTTCGGCCGTGCGAGCCCGATCGGGGGAATCGTGCCGTACATGATGCGTCCCTCGGTGCTCACGCCGGTCACAGCGAGGTTGCGGTCCGTGACCGCGAACGAATTGCTCGTGCGCGCCGTCATGAGATCGACCGACGCCGTGAACGCGCGCCCAAGCGAATGCTCGAGCCCCACGTCCGCCTTGACCGTCTCGGGGAAGCGCACGTTCGGGGCGAACGTCGTCGTCGTCGGCACCGCGTTCGCGCCCGACGACATGCACGACCTCGGGAGCGCGCCGATGTTCGTCGTCGGCGCGGGCACGCCGGCCGCCGAATCGCAGATGAGGTCGGCCACATCCGTATATGCGTTGGTCATCCACACGTAGGGCGGCCGCGCCACGAACGATCCCACGCCCCCGCGTACGATCCACGGCCGCTCGCCCCCGCGCGCGTCGTACGAGAACCCGACGCGCGGCGCGAGCTCGCCGTTGCCCGACGGAAACCGGCTCGTGTCGAGATGGCCGAGCGCGGCGTCGTTGGCCAACGCGGTGTCGCGCGCCGGCCGATCGAACGTCGGCACGTCGTACCGAAGCCCGGCGGTAACGGTAAGCCGCGACGACGGCGACCATCGATCTTGTGCGTACGAGGCGACGGCCACCGACGAATACGACGGGAGCCCACCCTGGCGCGGGAACGTCACCTCGTAGCGCGACGGCTGGGCCAACGCGTACGCACTGGCGCTGGGGAACGTCCATACACCCCACGAGGTCACCAGTATGTTGTCGTCAAAATGCAGCAGCTGGTCCTGCGTGCCGACCGTGAGCACGTGTCGTCCGGCGGTCCACGAGAAATTGTCCGTCAGTTCGACCGCGCGCTCGTTCGTGCGCGTACCCTCGGCGGACTTGAATGAGCCGGCGGCGACGTACGTGCTCGGCGCGTCGGTCTGGACGAGGAACAGCGGCACGGCCAAGCGGGAGTCCTGGCTGTTCGACGTCACCGCCCAGCTCGCGACCAGTTCGTTCGCGGCGGCGCCGAGGTCGCTCGCGACGCGGGCCCGCGCGGTGAGCGACGACGTGCGCAGCGCCAACCCGCTGTTGGACAGCGCCCAACCATCGCGGTTGGTGCGGTTCACGATCGCCCGCTCGAGACTGTCGAGCCGCCCGCCGAGCACGTTGACGCTGACGTCGACCAGATGGCGGGGCGACGCCTGCCATGAGAGTTTCGTGAACAGGTTCCACGTCGGGTTGCGCAGCGTCGGCGTCTCGGTGCCGCCGGGGTCGAAACCGTACGTGGCCCGGGAGATCCGCGCCACCTGTTCGGCAATCGAGTCGTTCACCGCGACGGTCGAGACGGCAGGCGCGCCCTCCACCCTTACTTCGCCGGACGCGAAATAGTGCAGGCGGTTGCGAATCACCGGTCCGGCGGCCGTGAGCCCATACTCGGCGCTGCTGAATCGCTGCGGCGCCGCGCCGCTCGGGTCGTTGCCCACGAGGCCCGATGCCGTCAGGCTGGCGAGGGTGGACACGTGCGTGTCGTTGGTCCCCGAGCGGGTAACGGCATTGATCAATCCTCCAGAGAATCCTCCGTCGCGGACGTCGAATGGAGACACGAGAATACGGATTTCCTGAATGGCCTCGAGCGGAAGCGACCGTGCGTCCGCGCTTGCGCCGGGCGTGACCTCGACGCCCAGAAAGTCGCCCGCTGATCCGCCGTCGACCTGTATGGCGTTGAACCGCGCGAACTGTCCGCCGATCGATGGAGGCGATGTCCCCGTCGATTGCGACGAGAGCGTGAACAAGTGAACGAAGTCGCGATCAAGGAGCGGCAGTCGCCGCGCGGCATCGCCCGAGATGTCCTGCGCCGGGCCGCCAGCGCCGGGGTCGCGGTCGGCGGCTGGAGCGCCGACGATCACGGCATCGAGCGCGCGGGCCGACGCATCGAGCGCCACGTTGCGCACCGCCCGGTCGCCGAGGCGCAGCACAATGTCGCGGATGACGGTGTGCTGGTACCCGAGGGCACGCACGTCGAGCGAGAATCGCCCGACGATCGGCAGATTGTCGAACCAAAACGCCCCGCGCTGCGACGTGACGGCGCGCCAGACGTTGCCGGTGCTGTCGTTGGTGAGCGTCACGTCTGCGCCGGCCACCGTTCGCTCGCTTGCCGTCACGGTCCCTTGCAACGACGCGCCGGCGATACCCTGCGCCATTGCTGCGCGCGCGGGCGAGGCCACGGCGGCGAGGATCATCAGCATCAACAGCAGGGCTCGACGGCGCATCGCCTCACCGTTACCGCTTCTGAATGCCAATGCGCTGACGGAGGCGATCGAAGCGGGGATCAGGGCGAAGGTCATCCACTAGGGACGGCAGCCAGTCGAACCCGAGCGAACCATCATCCACCGCCTTGTCGAGCCAGGCGAACGCCTGATCCTTCTCGCCAAGGCCGACATACACGACCGCGACTTCGAACGCGCCCCCGTCAATGTGCCGTGACCGATCGAGCAGCGCAGTCAGAATTCGCTGCGCGTCGTCCCGGCGGCCCGCGCGGGCGAACACGTAGCCGAGCTGCGCCTCACCCCGCGGCCCGCCATGTTTCCTGGTCCGCTGCAGTTCCGCGATTGCCTCCGGCCACATGCGCTTGCGCGCGTAGCACTGCGCGGCAAAGCTGCTCGCCTTCAAGAGCGGTGGGCGAAGAGATTTGAGTTTCTGTAGTTGCGCGAGCGCTTCATCGCATCGGTTGCTGGCGAGCAGTGCGTGCGCCAGCTCCGCGTTGGCGTTTGCCGACATGGGATCGAGCTCCACGGCACGACGCCCTTCGGCCAATGCATCGGAGTCTCGCTCTTCCAACACATAAAGGAATACGAGTGCGCCGCGAAACCCGGCGTTGGCAGGTTCCAGCGCCACGGCCCGTTTCAACTCCGTCTCCGACCCGGCGAGGTCCAGCCCATATCGCTTGACGTTGCCCAGTGCTTCGTGCGCCTCACCGAGGGAGTCGTCCAGCGCAACGGCTTTGAGCGCCGCCTGTTCAGCAAGTGCCAGTCGGTCACGGAAGGGCATCTCTCCGTCGTCGACCCTCGTGAGCAGGTGTGCCAGGCTGGCGTATGCGGCCGCATAGCCGGGATCGAGGGCGATAGCCTGGCGCAAATACTCGAGCCCCGTGCGCGCGGCGCTGTCACTCCGTGTCAGCGCTGGATCGCTGCCGCGCAGGTACAGCTCGTGCGCGGCGATACTCGGCGTCGACGTGTGCCGCATCGCGGCGAGTGTGCTCCCGTCCAGGTGGAGATCGAGAGCGCGCGCTACGGCGTCCGCGATGTCGGTCTCGACCCGAACGATGTCGCGCAGCTCGCGCTCGTACGTGTGCGCCCAGCGCGTCGAGCCGTCGCGCGCGTCGATGAGCCGGACCTGAACGCGAAGGTGCGAGCCCGCTCTCTGTGTGGCGCCCTCGAGGATACTGTTTACGCCGAGGCTGTCAGCGATTCGGCGCGCGCTCACGTTGCCGCTCTTTAGATTGAGCGCGGACGCCGGAGCAATCACTCGCAAGGGCCCGAGCCTGGTGAGCACGGCCGTTAGGTCCGCGGTGAACCCGTTCACGAGCGCCGCATCCTCAGGCGTCCCGCCGACGTTCTCAAATGGCAGCACCGCGATCGACGGGTCCGCTGCAGGCGCCAGCGTGGCGGCGCGCGTCATCGGACGCAGCCAGACGGCGCCAGCCAGGACCACGACCGTGGCCAGCACACCAATCACGTACGGGGCTGAGCGGCGACGCCTCGATCGACTCGGCGGCCGAGGATCGAGCGGCGGCGATTGCAACGCGGGTTCGCGCGTCGCGGGCTGAGACGGGAACGCCGCCGGCGGTTCGGCTCGCGCCTTCGCGCGAACCTCGTCGATCAGCGCGGCGACCTCGGGGCCGGCGCCCATGCCGAGCTCCTGGGCCAACATCGCCTCGTAGCGCTTCGCGTACTGCAGCGCCGCCGCGTGATCGCCCGAGTTCAAGAGCGCGCTGATGAGGCCCGTGGCGCTCTTGCCGCGTACAGGGTCCGACTCGACGAGCATTCGCCACCAGCGTACCGCGGTCGCGTGGTCTTGCGCGGCTGCGGCGTCCCGAGCCAACCGCTCGAGCGCGCCGGCGTAGCTGGCCGCCAGGCGTGCGCGCTCCGCCTCCGCCCACTGCTCGAACTCCGGCGCGTCGTCGACGTAAAAGCCATCGAGGAACGGCCCTCGATACTCGGAGACCGCCGCCTCGAGATCCCCTCGCTCGAGCGCGGCGTTGAACGCGGCGACGTCGCTGCCAACGACATCCCGATTCAGACACACAGGATTGACGCCGTCGAACACCGACTCCCCAAGCGAGTTGCGGAGCGCGTACAGCAACTGGTCGAGCGAATGCCGCGCGCGCACCTGGGTCGCGTCCGGCCAGAAGAGGAGGAGCAGCTGGTCGCGGCTGCGGCCACGGTCGCCGCCCGCGGCCAGGACGGCGAGCAACGCCAGCCGACGCCGGTGATGGCCGTGCTGGCCGAGGAATGGGGCGTCGTCCGCGCCCAAGAGTGCCGGCGGTCCGAACGTCCTGAAACGATACTGCGCGACTGGGTACGACTTCGGCGAGTCAGCCACGCCGCGAACGTAGCGCCGGGACACGAGCCGGGCAACAAATCCATAAGTCTGAGACAACTCTGATTCGACTCTGAATCGCCGGTGAGTGCCACCGCTCACCTTTGCCCTGCGATGTGCCGCGATGCCGCGGCGTTGCAAGTCTGTCCGTGGTCCGGGGGACACTCAAAATGAGGAACAAGCCTTCACCTGTGGCCCGCGTGCCTAGCCGCGGTGCCATGTCGGCGGTCGCCTTCGCCGTCATTGCGGCTTCGCTTGGCTGCAGCGGCAGCGATACCTCCCCTGCAGGACCACAGCCTGTTGTCGTCTACCGTCTCGGGCCGACTTCTGGACCGATGGAGGGTGGCACAACGGTGAGTGTGCGCCTCCACGCAAGCCCACCATCGACCGCCGGTACGGGGTTCCAACCTGGCACGATCGTGAAATTCGGCGGAGCCGCTGCGACGATTGTCACCGTGCTCAACGACACATTGATCAGCGCAATCGCGCCGAGTTGGTTCGCGGCCTACGACAGCGCGCTTGCCCAAGGAAAATTCTTCGCCCTTCCGCCGACTGGGTTCGTCCCCGGCCACTATACGTTCGACGTGACGGTGAGCCCCGGCGGAGGGAAGACGAACATGGACGCCGTCGTGGGCTCCTACACCTACGTCGACACCACCCTCCGCTTCGCCCCCTGCGACTCGGACTGCTACGACTACCGGAGGGTACGGCCGAAGCCGCCCCACGGCTCGAGCCGTGACCGTACCCCATGATCCATTCCACCGCACTCAGGCCCGCCCTCAGCGCCTTCTCGCTCGCGCTTCTCGGCGCCTGCAGCTCTGAAAGGACGCTCACGACGCCGACCGCCGCGCCGCCGACGGACTCGCTCGCCGCGAAGTTTCCTCCCCTCGTCGGCCAGATCGCGTTCACCAGCACCCGCGACGGCTCGACCTACATCTACGTGGCCGCGGCCGACGGCTCGAGCCTTCGGCGTCTCGCTGCCGGCGCCAGTCCGGCGTGGTCGTGGGACGGGCGACAGATCGCGTTCAACGGATGGACGACTCGACGAGCGCACCGCCGATCTATGTCATCAACGCGGATGGCTCCGGGCAACGCCTGCTTCCGCTCCACGGTTCCGGGCCCACGTGGTCGCCCGACGGCCGACAGCTCGCGTACAGCACGGATAGCGGTATCTACGTGGCGAACATCGACGGTTCGAATCCTCGACAGCTGCTCAGCAGCGATTTCCCATCACAGGGCGAGACCGTGGGCGGTCAAACGTGGTCGCCCGACGGCACACGCATCGCGTTCGTCAGCGGGAACTGGGACGGCCACGCCGTTTCAGCTGTACGTCGTGAACGTCGATGGTTCCGACATCCGGCCGCTAACGCCGTACGATCCGAAACGGGGGGTTCCTCAGGTGCGTTCGGCAAGCTGGTCACCGGACGGGTCGATGGTCGCCTGCGAGGAGGATTTTGGGGCGACTGCCGCGTTAGGCATCGCCAACGCCGACGGCTCTTTCGGGCAAACGGCGACCACCTCGATTCCAGTCTCGACACACCCGATTGGTCGCCGGACGGTCGAGTCCTGTCGTTCACCGGCGAGACCGCTTCCGGAAACGCGGATCTTCGCGACCGATCCGGTTCTGCACACGACGATTCAGCTCATCCCGAACGCCATTTCAACCGCGCGCCGTCCGTACGACGACTTCGATGCCGTGTGGTCGAGAACGGTGCAGCCGTGAGCGAGCGGCGAAGAATGCGGGCCGGCCTTGTCGGCGCCGCGCTGCTGAATGCGGCTACGCTTTTCATCGCGGGAGCATGCGGTGACGCGACGACCGCGCTGAGTCCCACGGATTCCTCGGTGGCGAAGCCGCCGCCGAGCGCGCCACCGGTTCCCTCATTCGTGCCGGAAATTGCGTTCGTCAGCACGCGCGATGGATCGCCGTACATCTACCTCACCACGGCGGCCGGCGACAGCGTCGTTCGGTTCGCGAAGGGCGAGAATCCCGCGTGGATTCCGAATGGGAGGCAGATTGCGTTCAACGGCGTCGCCGCCGAGGGGAAGGGCCAAGAGCTCCACGTCATGACGGTCGACGGCGCCTGGGAGTCGGTGCTCCCGGTGAGGGGCAGCGAGCCGGATTGGTCGCCGGATGGAAACAGTCTCCTCTTTTCCGGGACGAGTGGGATTTACTCCGCTCCAACCCTTCTGCTCTTTGCCGGGTCAGGAGGGATTGACTCCGCGACGGCCGGTTTCGGGTCGACGCTTCTCATCCCGAGCGGCTTCATGGAGCCAGGAGACGAGTTGCATCGACCGCGCTGGTCACCGAGTGGAGAAAACATCGTCTTCGTGCGCATCAACGCCGCAAAGCAGTCCGACATCTATGTCGCGAGAGCCGATGGATCCAACGCGCGGCGACTCGTCGCCGGAGACGACCCGCGCTGGTCGCCGGACGGCTTGACAATTTCGTTCGACCTTCCGCAAGGCGTCGTCGCGACGGTGAACGTGGACGGCTCCAATTTGAGAACGCGCGCTGACGACGGCTCGAGTTCGCAGGTCAATAACGGCGACTGGTCGCCCGACGGCCGCAGCCTCGTGTTCAGCCAGATTGCGGCTCCGTCGGTGACGAGGATTTTCATATTCGACATCGACAGGGGTGCCATGTCCCAGTTGATCCCGGATGCGGTCCACGCCGCCTCGGCGAACTACATGGATTTTGAGGCCGCTTGGCTGCGACCAACAAACTCACCATGGGACTACTGAGCGGGCAGCGGGCTAGCCCCCGCAAGGCGGCCCGGCGTTTCAAGCCGCGGCCGTTCACCATGGTTCGTTCTGGCGCATTCCGGCCCGCCTTGGGTGCGTTCTCGCTCGCGCTACTCGGCGCCTGCAGCTCTGACACTGCGCTCACGACGCCGAGTATCGCGACTCCGACGGACTCGTTGGCAAAGCCGGCGAACTTTCCTTCCCTCGTGGGACGGATCGCCTTTGTCAGCACACGCGACGGCTCGCCGTACATCTATGTTGCCGCGGCCGACGGGTCGAGCCTGCGCCGCCTGACCAAGGGGCAAGACCCAGATTGGTCCTCGGATGGGCAGCAGATCGTCTTCAACGGTGCGGACAGCGTGGGCGATCTTTCCGTCCACGTCATCAACGCCGACGGAACCAGCGAACGTGTCCTGCAGGTCTCCGGTTCAACGCCGCACCTATCGCCTGATGGTCGCCGGATCTCGTTCACCACCGCGCTCGGCGTCTACGTTGCGAACATCGACGGCTCCGATCCCACACTGCTTGTCCCCGGCAATTTTTGGGGGGCAGGGTATTGGGTGGAAGACGCAGCGTGGTCCCCGGACGGAACCAGAATGGCGCTCGACAGTGGTGGCCCTTGGTCGGACGATGGGTCGACCTCCAGTCCCGCAGTCTTTGTTGTGAGGGCCGACGGGTCTGGAATCGAGTTGACGGTACAACCCGGCGTTTTCCCCCGATGGTCACCCGACGGCTCGACGATCGCTTACGCTTATGCGCCCGCCGGGAGAGCAATCGGTGTCGCGAACGCCGATGGATCGGGCGGGCGAACGGTGACCACTCCCATCGACTTCCCGGAAACGCCGGATTGGTCGCCAGACGGTCGAATCCTGTCGTTCACCGGCGGGACCGCTGCCTCTCCGAAGAATCTCAACGATGGCGCAAACGGAACGAGAATCTTCGCGACCGATCCGGTTCTGCACGCGACGATTCAGCTCATCCCGGAAGCCGTTTCGCCCGCGCGCCATCCGTACGACGACTTCAATGCCGTGTGGTCGAGAGTGGTGAAGCCGTGAATGGGCGGAGGACGCTGCGTGCTTTCCTCGTTCTTGGCGCAAGCGCGCTCTTGCTCGCGGACGCCTGCAGCTCTGGACGGACGCTCACGACGCCGCGGGACTCGTTGGCCGCGACGTTTCCTCCCTTCGTCGGCCCAATCGCGTTCACCAGCACGCGCGATGGCTCTCCGTATGTCTACGTCGCCGCTGGCGATGGTTCACCCGCCAGGCGCCTCGCGAAGGGGCAGTATCCGGCATGGTCCTCGGATGGCCAGAGTATCGCGTTCAATGACCTCGCCGCAGACGGGAGTGGGCCGGCGCTTCACGTGATGAACTGGGATGGTTCGGATGACAGGGTCCTTCCGCTGAATGGCATCGAGCCCGTGTGGTCGCCGGACGACACGAAGCTGATGTTCAGAACGCCGCTGGGCATTTTTGCCGCGAACGTCGATGGCTCCGGGCTCACTCGGCTCGTGAACAATGACTTTCCAAACGCCGGTGACGTGGCCGTTGACCCAGCATGGTCACCCGATGGAACGAGTATCGCGTTCGTCGCCGGAAGCTCCGTCGACACACCTCAGATCTACATCGCGAACGCCGACGGAACCAAACCTCGTCGCCTGCTCAGCGGCGCCTCGATTGCCAGTCAAAGTAGGCCCCGCTGGTCACCTGATGGATTCGCGCTCGCGTTCGAGGCCGGCGGGACGATCATGACTGTGGCCGCGGATGGTTCGAACCTCAGAACGCGAGCGATCGTGGATGGTGCGAGCGTCGGAGACCCCGATTGGTCACAGGACGGAAACCGTCTGCTCTTCACCAGGGACTCCGGCGCCGAATCTGGGGCGAGGATCTTCGTACGAGACACGGTGGGTACAGCCACACACCAACTGATTCCCGATGCCGTCGCGGCCGCGTCCCCCAATTACCGGGATTACCAAGCCGCGTGGACGCGTCCGCGGTGGCGGTGGGATTACTAAGCTGTCGTTAAGAGCCGGCACGTGATTGGAGTGTTCTAGTCTCGTCCTCCATCGATGCTCGTCACGTAGCCGTGGAGTACGCCGCCGGCGTCGTAGTAGCCTCCCACGACCTCGCGGCGGGCATTGATTCCAAACGCTCCGGTGCCCAACGCGCCAGGAACGTTGATCGTCGTGAGGTTCCCGTCGGTGATCGCGAAGCCGTGTGCGCCAGTCGGGCCTATCAGACACGGACTAGCGTCGCAATACTTTCCCACGATGTCGCCGCGCTCGTTGAGGCCGCCGGTGTCCTCGGAGAGAGGCTTGCCGTTGGGGAGCGCGAACGTAGTGAACTCGCCGTTCCTGAGCAGGAACAGCTCTACCCCGCCGCCCGCGGGCCCGAAGCCACCCAGGATCTCCCCGCGGTTGTTGATCTTCCAAACGTTCGTCTCGGTCGACCCGGGGACGTCGAGCATCGTGATCTCCCCGTCGCGAAGCAGGAAGCCGTGGAAGTCGCCGTTGCCGGGCTGTTGACACACGGTGAGGGTGCAGAAGCGTCCCACGATGTCGCCGCGGGCGTTGATCCCCATCATGTTCGTGAAGGTCGACCCCGGCGGGTCGAAGGTGGTGAATGCGCCGTCCCGCAGCAGGAAGCCATGCCGAATGCCGGGCGCGGCCGGCAGACTGTACCACCCGACGATATCGCCGCGGTTGTTGAGCGCGGCCGCCACCGTGAAGCTCGCACCGGGGTAATCGATCGCGGCAAGCTCGCCCCTCGCACTACGCGCGAAGCCGTGCGTCTGGCTGCCATGCATATAACGGCCGACGGCCATGCCCTCGTCGTTGATCCCGAACAGCACGGTGGCTGTCGCGCCGGGGAAGTCGATCGTCGTGAAGCTTCCGGCCTCGATAGCGTCACGCGCGCTCGCGGGCCCGTTTGCGCTCGAGCGAAGAGTCGCCGTCGTCGCGGTTCCGTCGGAGCAGGCGCCGATTGCACCTACCGCGATGAGGAGGGCGAGCACTGGAGCGGGAGAGAAGTGTTTCATCCGGAGTCTCTTGAATGTGTGGACCCCGGAACATGAGGAGGCGCGCTCATCCCATACTCAGAGTTTGGCCAGAGTTCTCTCAGGCTCGGTCAACCTTACGTCACAGATTCTTTCTTGGCCGCCAAACTCGCTAGCGCGCGCGAATCGACTTCACCAGGGCGTTCGTTTCCGCAGACGGCTCGACCTCGAGGTCTTGCCATGGTGCTTCGCCTTACCTCGTCCCCGGGGCGACCTTGTCGAGGTCCGCGGCAAGCGCAAGCGCGGCAGCACTGCGTCCCAGCGCGAGCCCCGTCTCAAAGTCGAATCGATAGTGAATTCCCGCGTAGAGCCGCGACAGGCTTGCCTCTAGAGCCGTGGCACTCCAAGCGTGCACGCTCGCTTGGGAAGGCGTCGATGAGTACGCCGCTGAACGCGCCCGAGAAACAGGAGTGAGCAGACGGGTACGACGGGTGTTGCGGTGTCGGAAATACCGTGTGGATGCCTGGGTCTGCCTGCGGCGGCCGGATGAACCAGTAGTGGTACTTGGCATCGAAGCATCCGATCAGCGCGTCGAAGCCGGCCGCGCTCATAAGGAACATGATCCGTGCGGCGTCCGTGTCCTTGACGTGGTGCGAAACGATCAGATCGCGCGCGATTCCCATGAAGGCGGCTTGTGACCGCGGCGACTGGTTCACGTTCCAATAGTTCGCGATGTCGATCTGCTCTTGGGTCCGCGTGTCCGAGATGTGACGAACCTCGGCCAGCGCCGTATTGAAGGCCGCGCTACCAAACGCGGGGGGCGGCCCCGGGCGCAGCTGATCCTGGGACGTCAAGAAGAACGGACGCGCGCCGAGGTTGCCGCGTGCGATGAGCCGGAGGAGGAGCGTAGATCCAGAAGCCAGGTCCGACGGGTGGCGGTCCGATGGGCGGGAGCAGTGGATCCGTGGCGTTGACGAGGTCGCCCGCTGCGAACGTGAGCACGCGCGCCCCCACCGTCCGACCGATCGCTTCACCGGCGTCGAAATCCGCGTGCTTTTCGCCCGGCCACGGATCGGAAGTCTCTTGCGCGTCGAGCGCGGCTTCGAGCTGGGCGACGCTGCCGGGGAAGAACGAGCTCAGAACGGCGACCGACGCGCCACCGATGGCCGCAGCGATCGGGGGATGCGGGCCGGGTGTTGCCTGTGCCGCCTCAGCAGCGCGGAACTGCGCGAGCGAGAGATACGTGTACAGGCGGATTGCGTTGATTCCTGGCGCCGGCGCCGCTGTTGCCAGGTCGGTCGCCAACTGGTTCCAACTGACCGTTGCGCCGACGTCCCAGAACTTGACGGCGGAGAACGCCGCGCTCCCGCTGGGAGCCAATCTCGTGGAAGCCGATGTCGCGTCGGTGGGATGGGGGCGGTCGACGCCGCAGCCCGCGGCAAAGAGCGCGGCCGCGCCGAGCCCGAGCGTGCGTTTGAACATGTTGCCCCCTTTGGTGGAATGGTCGACCGGCCGCCAAGAGGCGCCTTTCACGAGACGCTTATCCGGAGCCTCTTGAATGTGTGGCCGCGGAATATGACGAGGCGCGCTCATCCCACACTCAGAGTTTGACCAGAGTTCTCTCAGCCTCGGTCAACCTTACATCACAAGGTCTTTCTTGGCCGCCAAAGTCGCTAGCGCGCGCGAATCGACTTCACCAGCGCGTTTGTTTCCGCCGACGGTTCCACCTCTAGATCGGCGCGAAGGCGGGCCGCGAATCCCTCATAGAGCTTCACTGCCCCGGCGCGGTCGCCGAGGCGCTCGAGCATCGTCATCGCGCGCCTTAGCACACGCTCGTCGGTCCACGCATGTCGCGCGGCGCGGCGAGCCCACACGCCCGCATCCGTGAGCTGTTGGTCCCCTTCGAGCGCGACGGCGAGCGCCCACGATGCGGCGGCCGCGCGCTCGCGCGTCGTCGTCCGCTCTTCCTCGAGCCATTGTTCGAAATCGGCACAGCCGGCGAGAAAGAATCCCGGCATGAACTCACCGCGATACAACTCGACCGCGCGGGCGAAATAGCCCTTGTCGATCGCCGCTGCGAACTGCACGGCATCGCAGCGCAACGCGGCGGGGCCGATGGCGATCTCGTCGTCGCCGCGCGAGACGATGAAGTCCGCGCCTAGGGCGCCGCGCACGTCGTGGAGGGCTTTGCGCAGAGCGGCGCGCGCGTGCGACTGGTCGAGCTCGGGCCATAGCAGGCCGACGAGCCGATCGCGCCGCTGAAACCGACCGTCGGGCGACAGCGCCAGGTAGGCGAGGAGCGCCACGGGCTTCGATTGCGCCAGCAGCGCATCGGCGACGCCTGGAGGTGCTCCGCGAAGCGCGATGCCCCCGAAAAGGGAGAGTTCGAGACCAACGTCGGCCGCGTTTGGCGTCACACGACAAAAGAACGGTCAGGGAACGGTGGGCGCAACGGCCACCCCACGCCTCGCTGGTAGCGTAGGCCCCGTGGCATCGACCAGATGCCGGAATCACCAGACCTTCATCGGAGAAAACACATGTCGACCAATCGCTGGATCCCCGTAGTCGCCGCCGCGTGGCTGGTCGCCGCCACGGCATGCAGCGACTCGCTCGCTCCCGCCGACCACGCGGCGCCGGCCGCGTCGGACCAACCGGCCCCCGCGGTCATCTCGCTCATCGGGATCGTCCATCAGACGACGGACCTGCGGAGCTCGGTCGTGCTCAGCACGGACGACGGCCGAGAGATCGTGCTCATCGGCGCGGAACTGGCGTCGGTCGCCAGTGTCGACATGGCCGAGGTCGAGGTGCGAGGCGCCTGGAACGCCGACGGCGCTCTCGAGGTGAACGATTTCGTGGTGCGCAGTGTGGAGGGTGCACCCGCCATGGACGGCATTCTCGTCGCCCTCTACGACGACACCGTTCAGGACATCATGCCCGCCGCGCTCATCGGCTACGCCCTCCAGCTGACTCGAGGCGGCACGATCGCCTTGACCGATCCTCCGGCCGATCTCGTCGCCCACCTCGGCGGGCGGGTCTGGGTAACTGGTGACCCCACCGCAGCTCCGACGGCGTTCGGATTCATCCAGTGAACAGCGAGCGCCGCGCGATCTTCCCGGCGGACTGCCAGTCCGCCGGGAAGCGCGCATGCGAGGGCGACAGGCGGCCTCGGGCGTCCGCCGCTCGCGCCGCGCAGCGGCCAGTCTCGACCGTGACTCGAGCGGCTGGCGATGTGAACGCGCGGGACACATACTCCACGAAATTCTTCCGCCCCCGCCCAACGTGTCGTCAGAGACCGGCCACTCGGAGCACGACGAGATTGCCCTGAACGCGGCACAGCGACGCCGCTGATCGCGCGCTGGCGAACGCGCTTCCACAGATCATCTGGACATGCGACGCCCAGGGGCAGCTCGACTGGGTCAACGATCGCTGGTTCGAGCTGACGGGCATGAGCGCGGCGCGGACGCTCACCGACAAAGGGGCGCTCGACGCCGTACACCCCGATGATCGAGACGAGCTGTGCGCGTCGCTGGGCACACGCGCTCGAAACGTCGACGCCAGCGCGAGATCGAATATCGGATTCGCGACACGCGCGCGGCGAGTATCGCTGGCATCTCGGACGCACTTCTCCGGTCAAAGATGCGCGAGGCGACGTCGTTCGATGGGTCGCGGCGGCGATCGACATCCACGACCGGCGCGCGGCCGAGGACGCGCTGCGCGCGTCCGAGCGGCGATTCGAGACGGTCTTCGACCTGAGTCCGCAGCCGTTGGCCATCACGCGCGAGGCGGACGGACGATTCCTCGTCATCAACGATGCGCTCCTCGAGCTCCTCGGATTGCACGCGCGAGGAAGCCATCGGCAAGACGTACCGTCGAGCTCGGACTCTGGTCCGCCGAAGAGCGCGCGGAGTTTCTCGCATCGGTGAGCAGACGTGCCGCAGCACGGATCTCGAGGTCTCGAAGCACCGCAAAGACGGGCGAACCATTCGGGTCGTCTTGTCCAGCATTCGTAGCAGAGATCGACGGCGTGCCCTGCTTGATCAACGCCGTCGACCGACGTGACCGGACAGCGCACGATCGAGGACGCCTTGCGCAGGGCCGATCGCCAAAAGGACGAATTCCTCGCGCTCCTCTCACACGAGTTGCGCAACCCGCTGACCCCGATCCTCACCGCCGCTCGGCTGCTCGAGCGTCGGGTCGATGCGGAGGGACGCCAGGACGTCGACACCATCGTTCGCCAGGTAAAGCACCTGGTGCGACTGGTGGACGACCTCTTGGACCTGTCCCGCTTTACCCGTGGCGCGGTCACGCTCTCCAAGGCGCCGCTCGATCTCGCCACCGTGGTATCTCGAGCCGTCGAGGCGACCTCGCCGCTCTTCGAGGAGCGCGGGCATCGGCTCGACGTCTCGATGCCCGCGACGAGCCTCACGGTCGATGGCGACGAAGTGCGGCTGACGCAGGTGATCGACAATCTCCTCTCGAACGCGGCGCGCTACACGCCGCCCGGCGGCGTTGTCACCGTCACCGGCGCGCGCGAGGACGACTCGGTCGTGCTTCGCGTTCGCGATACCGGCGTCGGGATCGACACCGCCCTGCTGCCGGATCTCTTCGACACGTTCGTGCAGGGCACGCGCGGCCCCGACCGCGCCGAGGGTGGGCTCGGCATTGGGTTGTCGCTCGTCAAGACGCTGACCGAACTGCACGGAGGAAGCGCGTCGGCGCACAGCGATGGGCCGGGACGAGGCAGCGAGTTCACCGTCCGGCTTCCGTCGGCCGTCGCGCCGAACGGATCAACGCTGCCCTCGACTCCCGACTTCGGCGCGAGTCCGTCCGCGCCGCCGACGGCGCGGGTTCTCCTCGTCGACGATCACAACGACGTCATCGTGGGGCTTTCGCGACTGCTCAACGTCCTCGGGTACGACGTTCGCGCCACCAAGAGTCCGCTCGACGCGATCGAATTGGCCGAGGTGTTTCGTCCGCAGATCGCGATCCTCGACATCGGTCTGCCGGGGATGGATGGTTACACGCTGGCCGGCGAGCTTCGCTCGCGTCTCGCCGACTCGCCGCCCATTCTCATCGCACTGAGCGGATACGGTCAACCGCGGGATCGTCAACGCAGCGACGCAGCCGGATTTACCGTGCATTTGGTGAAGCCGGTCGACGTCGACGAGCTAGTCGCGGCGCTCTCCCCTCGCTCCGCCACCGTTCAAGTCTGACGCTTGGCGGCGAACGGTTCGTCTCCGGAAGGGTGATAACGGCCATTCGTCTCCCCCTTTCCCCCACGCCGTTTTTTTTGTTCGACTCGCCCCCTCCTACTTGGGTAATAGCGCCGACCCGTGTTTTGGCGTCACATGTCAGTCTGGCATAGTCCTTTAACTGGCGATTGATGGGCTTGAGCGAAAATGATCGACTC
>CAWBKI010000009.1:0-26727 GCA_963789315.1 uncultured Gemmatimonadaceae bacterium
ACAACGAGCGTGCCGGCAGAATTGATTGCGTACGGAAGACCATCGAGTCGTACCGGGTTCGTGGGCGAATCCCAGACGGCGCCGATATTGGAGCCGTCGATGTTGCCGACCACCTGGCCCGACCCGTTGACCGCGTACCCCGAGCCGAAGCTTGCTCCGGACGGAAGCGCATAAATGGTTGGCGCGGTCCACGTCCCGCCGACGCGCCGCCAGACGACAGGTCGGTGGAGGGTGTGCGAGGTGACCGGTAGCATCAAACCCGGCGACGAGCAGCGATCCGTCCGGTGCGTACGCCGCGCCCTCGCATTTCCCCCAATGCTGTTCGGCGCGGGCGGAAGCCTCATCGCCGTCCACGACCCATTCGTCCGACGCGTCCAGGCGGTCGGAAAGCCACTCCCGTCGCTACCGAGTGCCGTATTTCCCGTGCGGTCGAGTCTCCACACCGCGCCCGAGCCGAGGTCGATGTAACGCAACGCATCGTCGATCACGAACGCGTTGTTGCCGAAGCCACCGACTTCGAGGAGGTCGTTCGTCCCGCCGATGATATTCGCCGCCGCAACGTTAGCCAACACCTGGGCCGACGTCACTTCGAACGCGTCGGATCCGACACCGTTCTTGCCGCCGACGAGCGCGACCTGCACATCCCAGAGACGCGATGGTGGCGTCGGACGCGATGGTGATGTTCGCGTCGACCTCACCTGAGTTGACGAACTTCGAGCTGTTGGTATGGACGTGATTGTCCGCGGTGCCATTCAACAGCCAGGACGCACCGCACCGTTGGTGAATCCGCTGCCGAGTATCTGGACGTCGATAGTGGTTCCCTGGTCGCCGTACGATGGGTTGGCGGAGGAGACGCTCGGTCCTGAAGGAGCCTTGGTCTGGAGCGAGGCCCCAGGCCGCACGTCCAGCACCGCGGGCCGGACGGGTCTTCGAGTTGCATGCACCGAGCCAGATCGCACCGAGCATTAGAGCGACTACGTGAACGGCGCGGCCGGCGGGGATCTCTCGGAACTCATGGACGAAATCCGGCCCGGGTGAAGAGGATAGGACGCTGTTCTCCATTGAACGGACAGGGCGGGCGGTTTGCGTCCTGAAACTGTCGCTCGGCGGAGGTCTCCGCCACTGCCGGCGGTCGGCGCCGAACCTGGAACGGCTTTCTAATGGTCGGACGCCGACCCGCCGCCTCGAGTCGCGGCGGCTCGGCTTCACTCCGTGCGTCAATCGTGCCTGTGTTGTCCGTCTCTAATGGAGCGGACACTTTTTCTAGACCGAGCGACGCATGAGCGCCAAAGCTCCGACCGCATACCCTCATCTGGAATCGACGATGAAGAAGATCGCGACCTCGATCGCCCTTCTGAGCCTCGCCGCGTGCACCACGGAGAGCCCAACCGTCTCCGATCGGCGCGGCGTCGCGCCGGGCACAGCGCTCGCAAACAAAGTCACACCCCCGCCGAATCCTACGCCAACGTGGGAGATCCCACTCGCCGACGCGACGCTGGCATTCCGGAGCGATGGGACGAACGGCGACGGGACGTACTCCATCTATAGTAACGGCGTCTGCGACGTCGGCACGGTGATTATCGAGGGCGGTTCGGGCGACGCGACGATCAACACGACAAAGGGAAAGTGCATCCGGAAGTTCAGGCTGGCGTATCCCGACGGCAGCTCGGAATTGGTTCAGAGCTTCAACAACCTCAATGAACTAGAGACGACCGCGTTCGCGATACCGATCGGCGCCACGGCCGAGCGCCGATTCGTGATCAACCCGGGCGTGTGGACGAGCAACTCGCGGTGCGACCTGCTCTCCTTCGGCCGATTGGGGCCGAATTCGACCCTCGGGGTCGGAAGCGACAGCGTCCTCGTCCGGCGCCTCGATGCGCGGACCTGGCACGTGTACTCGAAGCCGGACGATCCAGACGGCACGCCGCACGACATCGCGATGTGTGAGAAGACCGGGGAGCTGCTGAGGATGGCGATCGATTTCACGATCGTCGCGAGCGCAGACCAGCGGTAGCGCCGGCAGTCTGGATTAAGGCCGCCGGCGCGCTGCTCCGGCGAGTCTCCCTACTCGAGCGAGGTCGCGATGAATCTACCGAATCGGGCGTGCCTACTTGTCAAAGGATCACGACTCCTGGCGCTGGTGATCGGCGCGAGCGCTGTGACATCTTCGCACATCGAGGCGCAAGTGTCGAGCAACCTGTTCAGCGCCGCGTCGTGGAACGATCCAAGTGGGACGTTCACGCCATTCTGCAATCACTCGGTATCTGCCCTCGGAACCACGTTGGCGACCCTCGGTTTCTCTTGCCCGGCGCCAGCGAATGCTTTGACGGCTTTTCAGGGAACCGTCGAGGCAGCCGCCGTGGCAGGCGGGCCTCTCAAGGCTAGCTCGAGCCTCACTGGCACCTTCCTGGGAACGGAAACGTTTGCTGAGGCCTCAGCGCAGTACACGGATGAGCTCTTCTACAACCCCGCGGTGAGCATACCGCTCGGGAGTTCATTGATTTTCTCCCTCGTGTTCGAAGGCTCCAATCCCTCAACCCTTTCAACACAAGGAGATCCGTTTTCGGCCAGTACAGGAACCCTTTCGTTCCAAATCCATGGAGCGCCGGGGGCGAACACGCAGCTGGTGATCACGGATCAGACAGATTCGACCGCGACCAAGAACGTCGTCGTTCCGTTCTCGAGTGTCCTTGGACCGCAGGTCCCGTTTGCGGATTTCACACTCACCCTCCAGGCGCTTAGCGGAATCGCCGCGCCTGGGCCCTTGAGGACGACGACGTTCGACGCCTCTACGGCGTCGCTCTTCTTTGGCACTGGCTTCATCAGCCACATCGAAGTCGTCGACGCGCAGGGCAACGACATCACCCAACTCGTTGGGTTGGGATCAGCCTCTGGGTCGCTCGGCGTCGTCAGCGATGTGACTACTACGCCAGAGCCGGCGACGCTCGCGTTGATGATGACCGGGCTTTGCGCGATCGGGCTTGTCCGAGGACTCCGATACCTAAGGAGATCCGCCGCATGAACGACCGACCGTTTTCCACCTGGCGCGTCGTCGTCCTCCTTTCCGCTTTGGCGGTCGGCGGGTTCGCGCTGGCTTGTCGCGACACGACGCAAGCCGTCGCGCCCTCGTTGCGCCCTTCTTCTCGCAGCCACTATGACCTCTCGGACGGAGCCCACGGCGGGACACCGCACTTCTATTTCTTGCCGCCGATGGTCGCCCTACCGCACGCGTCGGGTACTGGTGTAACCGTTTCTCCAAGTGTCGAGCTCTGTGCTTTGGACAACGGCGTCTGCACCGCCGGGCCGTTCGCGACCTATACCACAACGACGGGGCCAGGGGGCGTCACGGTCAGTTCGGACGGAAACGGCAACTACATCGTGAATTGGCATACCGGAGCGTTTCCTCTCGACCTGACCAAGACTTATCGAATTACCGTGAAAGTCCTGTCAACAGAGCTCGGGCACTGCGACGTGCTGCTAGTCGATAACGGGAGCGAGGCCAAGAACGCGGCGACTGGCGGGGACATCGTGCTCGTCGACGGACGGACGCTTCCCATCAAGTTCCGGATCGAGCAAGGGGCCGTTGCGATTGTCGGAGCTTCCGGAGGCACGACGACTCTCGACGACGGTGCCGTGACCCTGGTGTTTCCGGGAGGCGCCGTCTCGGCCCCAATCGCAGTCACTGCTACTCCAGCTGCAGCAGGTTCGTCCGCGGCCCCCGACCGGAGCGTGATCGCCGGGACTCAGTACGTGTTTCAGCCCAGTCCAACTAGCTTCGTCGCGCCGATATCGCTCACGCTCTCGTATCCGGCCATTCCGGCGCGTATCCGGACACCTCGGCTGTCCGTTTGCCACGTCGTTGGCGCCGCATGCATTCCGCAGATGCGCAACGCCGTCGATGCACTGCATCACACGGTGACGGCAGGCATCTCGAGCTTCAGCAGTTACGGAGTGACCTCGTTCCCGCAAATGCTCTATCAGATCATGGTGCCGACGGACGGCAACCCGGAGGCATGGTATCTCCACACCGACACCGCGGAGGTCCCGATCCCGATCGGGCCCAGCTTCGGAGGAGTTACCCTGGACTGGGCACCCGACGGATCACAGCTCGCGTATGCCGTCCAACCGCCTGGCGAGCTGGGCTGGTTCAACCGCGAGCTTCATGTGGTGAAGGCCGACGGCAGCGGTGATCGGCTGCTCGTTACTGGCGGTCAATGCCCGCATTGGTCGGCTGACGGAACCACGATTCTATTCGACTACGGGGCGCAGCCCGCGGTCATCAATCCTGACGGTACCGGTCTGCACGTGTTCAACGACGCCAGCTTCCTCGGCTACTTCGACACGGATTGGTGCGCCGAGCGGTGGACGCCGGACGGCCGTCAGATCACGTTTCGCGCGTTCTATTATCCAAACGGAGACCGGCTGTCGAATGGAGCAGGCACGCCTGGTGGTATCTGGATGATGAACATCGACGGCTCGAACAAGCATCAGCTCATCGCCACGAGCCACTACGGCGACTTCGAGTGGTCCGCGGACGGTACGCAGTTGGCGTTCTCGGGGAACTGGGCGAACGATCTGTCGGGAAATGGTCTGTACGTCGTGAACGCGGACGGCTCGGGCGCGCACCTGCTTCCAACGTGGCCTCCGGATACGTGGGCGTGGTCGACCATCTCAGGCGACAATCGGATCGCGTTCATCGTTGGTTCACCGTACTCGTATTACTTTCCCATGCCTCTAGGAGTGCCGGGCGTGTTCACCATCCGTTCGGACGGCTCGAACCTCGTTACGCTGCTCAGTGGCTTCAGTCCCGGCAACGCACCAGCGAATATTTCGTGGTCACCCGACGGGACGCGGCTCTCCGTCGAATGGGAGAACGGGCCAATTCCGTTGGACGATCCCTCGAATTCTCAGCGAACGACCTACCTGCTCAACCCGGACGGGAGCGGCCTGCAACTCCTGCTCGGTACCGCTCGCCACGGCGTGAATGCGGTGTGGCGCCCGTGAACCGCAAAATGTCGCAAAGCCGTCAGCTTGTGGCGATGGGTGCTTTGCTGTTCATCGGCGCCGTCGTGGCAGCGCATCGGTGGTCGGGTCGCGACAGCATGCTCAACGCGGATTATCTGGCCGGACTCCCTGATTTGGGTCGGGAGCGCACATTCGATGGCATCGACTTGCCGCGCTTAGCCGCGTTCTGGCGCTCGTGGAAGCTCGTCACCGTCCGTTATCGCAAGGACAACGGCGAGCAGCGCTTTGTCTATGCGAACGACATTGCGTGGAAGGCCATACGCGACGGCCGCGCGAGGTATCCCGACGGCGCAATGTTCGGCAAGATCGCTTTCGGAACGAGCGACGACGCGGCGTTTCCGAACAGTGCCGAGCCTGCGCGCTTTGCGCGCCTGCAGCTCATGTTGAAGGATTCGAAGGGGCACGCGGAGAGCGATGGCTGGGCGTACGCGATCATCATCGGCCGCGGCCGCCCGCCGTACGATTCCGTGCAATCAACGGCGGCAGCGTGTCATGCGTGCCACCAAGCGGTGCCGGGCCGAGACTATGTCTTTTCCACGCCTGCGTTCGGCCCGGGTAGGCAGGGTAGCGGCTCCGCGTTCGATTCCCGTTTCACGTCGCGAGAGACATCGACGCTGTCCGAAGCGCAGCGTGGTGCGCTAGGGTACGTCGTCGACCCGCGGGATAGCCGCGACTTCGTTTCGATCCGTGAGGTCGGCATTGCGCCTGTTCGAGGGCTCTCTCGATGAAAGTGTCGGCGTGCTCGCGCGCTACGCGGCGCGAGGTACGGAAGTGTATGCACTGTGGGACGACGTGAGCAACCGATTCCTCGTCGAACGCGCGCTCCCGTCGACCGAAGCCTGTCGCACGCGCGTTCAGTACGCGTTTGGGAGCTTGTCGCGGCGATGGACGGTGAGCGGCAGAGAATCGGCACGGCGGTTCGCACAGGTACGATTTGCGATGGGGTTCGGGCGCGCCAAAGCCAGTAGATAGGTTTGAAGTTCTGACGATGTCGCGACGCGGCGAACGTCGGGTACTCTATTGCGTAGTCGATCGTTCAACGACCGAGCCCCATGCCTTTTCGCGTTTCATTCCCCCGCGCCGAGACCGTAGCCGTTGCGCTCTTGCTCGCCCTCATTAGCCGCCCGTCGCGCGCCCAGCGCCCAGACGTGATTCGCGGACGGGTCGTCGCCGCCGACAGCTCCGCTGCTCCAGAACGCGGTCGTCACCGCGATCGACACCGCGGCCAAAGTGCCCCACCCGACCCGAACCGACTCGACCGGCCACTACTCGATCACCATCGAGAACGGCGGCGGCACCTACATCGTCGCCGTCACGATGCTCGGCCAGGCGCCTCAGCGCCGCACGGTTTCCCGCCGCCCTGACGGCACCATGCCCGCGGTCGATTTCAAGATGTCGCCGGTCGCCGCGCAGCTCGACGCGGTTCGATCGGTCGGTGAGCGACCCAAAGCGGTCCGCTCGGACGCGAGCGGGGACTTCAGCGTCGGCGGCACGACGTCATTTCAGAGCGCGTCGAGCGGTCTCAGCGGCGACGTGACCGGCGATCTCTCGGCACTCATGGCGACGCTGCCGGGAATCTCGGTGACCCCGAACATCGACGGATCGCTCAGCATCTCGGCGTTCGGCATCGGCGGCGACCAGAACGGCCTCGTGCTGAACGGAATGAACTTCGGCGCCCAGGTCCCGCGCGACGGATTCCGCGTCGCCGTCATCTCGGCGTCGTACGACCCGGGACGCGGTGGATTCGCCGGCGTGCAGCAGTCGCTGCGGATGCAGCCGGGCAACAACACGATCACGCGGTCGACGCACGTCACGTTCGACGCGCCGGGATTGCAGTGGACGTCGCCGGTCGCGTCGAACCTCGGCACGACATACGGGCAGCAGATCGCCAGCGGCACGGTCGGCGGACCGATCGTCCCCGACAAGTTCTTCTACTCGAGCGCGTACCAGTTCTCGCGTCGCGCGAGCAGCTTGACGAGTCTCGAATCCGCCGGCGACGCGTCGCTCCTCGCGCCTGCACATCAACCGCGACTCAGTCCAGCGGTTGATGGGTCTCATCGGCACCGCGGGCATTCCGGAGCGCACGTCGCGCGTGCCGAATGGTCGCGAAAACACCGAGGGCCGGCTCTCGTTCCGGTTCGACTTCAAGCCGAACGTTCCGGCTTCGCAGCCCGGTCAGTTCTTCCAGAACGACGCCACGTTCGACGACTACTACCTCGAGCTGGGCGGCAGCGCGCGCAACAACGGCGGCGCGATGATCGGCCCCACGTCGATCCCGTCGTCGGGCGGCGAGATCTCGCATCGCGACGGCTGGGCGCAGTTCACCTCGGCCAAGTATCTGCCGCGCAACACGCTCAACGAGACGACGATAAGCGTCAACGGCGCGGAAGACAGAACGAACCCGTACCTCGACCTGCCGTCGGCGAACATCCTCCTCGCGTCGGGGCTGTCCGACGGGGGCGTCGGCATCTCGAACGTGCGCGTCGGCGGAAGCGCCAGCCCGCACAGCGACAGCAAGACCTGGTCGACCGAGCTCCGCAACGCGACGACGTACAACACGTGGGACCGGCACCACTCGGTGGCGCTCACGCTCGACGCCACGCTCGACGGATACTCGGTCCAACAGGACGCCGGCTTCGGCACGTTCGCGTTCAATTCGCTGGAGGATTTCGCGAACGGCACTCCGACAAGCTTCTCGCGAACGCTCACGTCGCTCCATACGAACGGTACGGGCATGACGGGCGCGATCGGACTCGGGGATGTGTTCAACACGAACGCCGCACCCGGCGTCTTTACACCCGGGGCGCCTCCGCCCGGGCGGCCGACGTTCCAGTACGGGGTGCGCGTCGAGGGCAACCATTTCGGCTTCCAGCCGGCGTACAACGCCAAGGTCGATTCGATCTTCGGCGTGCGCACCGACCACGTCCCGGATGGCGTGCGCGTGATGCCGATGGTCGGGTTTACCTGGCCGATCTTCCCCGTCTTCAAGGTCAATGGCCTTTCGTTCGGCCGTCGCGGAGGCATCAGCGGCGGTGTGCGCGAGTATCGCGGTACGCTTTCTACGCGGTCGATCGACTCGTATACGCGGCAGACCGGACTGCCGAGCGCCATTCAGCAGTTGTACTGCATCGGCGCGGCGGCCCCGCCGCCGGATTGGGAGGGCTACCAGCACGGCGAGTCGATCCCGACCGATTGCGCCAACGGCGCCGCGTCGACGCCGCTCGCCCAGACGACGCCGCCTGTCGCGCTCTTCGCGCCCAACTACACGCTCTACGACAGTTGGCGCCCCGCGTTCAACGTGAACTACATCCTTAACTCTCTGTTCCGCGTCTCGGCGAACGCCACGTGGGCGATCAACCGCAACGTTCCCGGCAACTACGATCTCAACTTCAACCCGGCCGCGCGCTTCAGCCTCGCCAGCGAGGGCAATCGGCCCATTTACGTCTCGCCGACGAGCATCGTGCCGGCGACGGGCGCCGAGACGTTCGCCGATTCGCGTGTGTCGTCGGACTTCGCGCACGTGAACGAGGCGCGTTCGGATCTGCGCAGCCAGGTGCGGACCGTCGGCGGTCACGCTGAACTACTCACCGTTCCAAATCTTCTTCGGCGGTCCGAACACCGCGTTCTGGTTCGCGTCCGTGTCGTACAGCTACAACGACGCGCGCGAGCAGTATCGCGGATTTCAGAGCACGGCCGGCGATCCGCGCGAGATCTCGTGGTCGCGGGGCAGCCAGGCCAAGCACGTCGTCACTTTCAGTTACAATCGAACGCAGGGGAATCTCGGATCGCTCGCGCTGACGGCGCGCATGCAGTCCGGGCACGCCGTTCACGCCGACCGTCGCGGGCGACGTCAACGGCGACGGCTACTCGAATGACCGCGCGTTCGTGTTCGCGCCGTCTACGGCAGACACAACGGCCGCGAGCATGGCGCAGCTTCTCCGAAACGCGCCGTCGTGGGCGCGCAAGCTGTCTCCAGAAACAGATCGGCGCCATCGCCGGCCGGAACAGCTGCGTCGGCCCGTGGTCGTTCCCGCTACTCAACATGACGCTGTCCCCGGACCCGTACCGCTTCGGCTTCCGGAATCGCGGTTCGGTCGGGCTGATCTTCACGAACCTGTTGAGCGGGCTCGATCAAGCGCTCCACGGATCGAACAAGCTGCACGGCTGGGGGCAGTCGGCGTTCGCCGATCCGACGCTCCTCACTGTGCGCGGCTTCGACCCGACGGCGAATCGCTTCAACTACACGGTGAATCCGCTGTTCGGCAGCACGACGCAGTTCCGCAACACGTTCCGCTCCCCATTCGTCATCACGCTCGACGTGAGGCTCGAGGTCGGCCCCGACCGCGAGACGCAGTACCTCGAGTCGCTGTTGCGTCCGCGCGGGTCAGAAGGCGCGGCGCTCACGGTAGACCAGATCAAGAACCGCATCGCGCGCGGATTCAATCCGATCGACCAGCTCATGCAGCAGAAGGACAGCATTCCCCTGTCGAAGGAGCAGGTCGACAGCGTCATGAAGATCTCGCGGCGGTACGCGGTCCGCCGAGATTCGATTGCCACGGTGATGGCGCAGTATCTCGTCGCGCGGCACGGCAGTTACGGCGGGGAAGAAGTGCGCGAGTCGTGGCACGCGGCGGGAGTCGCCAGCTACAGGGGCTACATCGACGACATCCGCGCCGTCGTGGCACTTCTTACCCCGGAGCAGCGCGCGACGGCGGAGACCAAGCCGTCGTTGCTGGGGTTCGTGAATCTGGCGATGATCAAGGACGCGGACATTCCGACAATGTTCCGGTCGGCCATGACAAGCTTGCCTTGAGCCGCCCGAGGTCTTCCGCGCTGGGCTCACACGCGCCGAGCCGCCCGAGGTCTTCCGCGCGACCAGTGCAATACTGCCGACACTGCCCGGCAGTATTGGGTTCTTCAGGGAATTCCGGGAAACGCGGCGCGGATCTTCAGGAAGAAGTACGTCGTCGTCGCGATACCCGTACGCCATTCGCTTCATCACTTTGATCTTGTTGTTGATCCCCTCGAGCAGACTAGTGTGAAGCGGATAGTGCGCATGGTTGAGGATGTACTCCGCGGAGAGCGCGAGCCGCTTGGCAAAGCGCACGAGGAGCGGGATGCCGCTCTCACAGGCCCGGGCGTACCAGTGTGCCCAGGCGCGTCGTGCGGCGGCGCGACGACGATAGCGCCAGAGCTGCCGGAGGTCCTCTTTCAGGACATAGACGACAAACAGCGCGCGATTGGCCGCGAGGAGTTCCTTGAGCCGCACGCGCTCGCGGGGCCCTCGGAGATTGGGCCGCGCGCGGAGGAGCAGCCACCGCACGCCTTTCCCCGTGAGATGTCGGCGGAGCCGTTCGATTTGTGAGCGCTGCACGTGCCGATTCGGCCGGGCAATGCGATTGGCTTCCGCATAGCGCACCGGATCGAGCACTTGCGACGTGTAGCGCTGCAGCGCATGAAAGAGATCGTAGACGATCTGGGCGCGCGGGCAGTGGCGCTGCACGGCGACGACGTAGGGAATCGCCAGATCCAGCACCACCGCCTCGATCCGCGCGCAGCCGGCCGGGCCGAGGGCGGCGAAGAACCCATCGAGCGCGTCCGCCGTCCGCCCTCGCGCGACCCAGAGGACGCGCTTCGTCTCGACATCGACGACGAGCGTCGCGTAGCGCTGCCCTTTGTGGAGCGCAAACTCGTCGATGGCAATCCGTCGCACCCCGGCGAAGTCGGCCGCGTCCATTGGCCCGAGCCACGTGGCGAGCGCGCGCACATGAATCTGCTTGACGGTATCCCAGCCGACGTGAACCAGGGTCGCGACATCCTGAATCGAGAACCGCTGGGCCAAGCGCGCGATCGTCTCGGCCAAGCGCTTGGTCATCCGCTGATAGCGATCGAGCCACGAAAGCTCCTCGCTCATCGGGCCGCAGCGGGGGCACTGGAGCCGGGCGTGCGGAAAGACGAGCCAGAGATCAAAGCCCATGAGCGGGAGATCGCGCACGCGCCGCACGGTGACATCGTGCACCGCCTCGACCGGCCGGCCACACTGACTACAGCGCTTCACCGCGTCGGCCGCCGGCTGGAGCTCGATGATGAGCCGCTTGGCCGGCAACCCGAACGCATCGGGCTCGAGGGCCTCCTCCGTCGTCCACCGAGCGATCTCGAATCCGTCCCACCCACCGACTGACGCCACGAACGCAAGAAAGTCGTCGCTTGCCATAGGCACCTCGCTGCGGGTGCCTAGAGCATGCGTCGATTTCTGACCCCTGTCACCTCAAACTCCCAACATTCCCGGAAGAACCCAGTATTGCCTCGGCTCGCGCTCCAGACCCCGGGCCGTCTCGTCGCTGCCTCCGTGCGGCGTGCGCGACGCCGCGTGAGCTGAGGGGCGCGTGCCGCGACCGGAGTGCTCTGCGCGCGCGCGCTGATCTCGACGCGCGCACGCAGTCTGGTGTTCGCCGATTCGACCGAGCCCCCACCCCGAGCCCCACAACAAGGCGGGCTCACGTCAGAGCCGCTCCCGCCTCACGGACACGAATATCAGAACGCTCAGTCACGCCGCAAAGAAGCACCACACCGAGGTCAGCGCCCTCGGTGCGGATGAACAGTGCCGAGGTTGTAGTGCACCCTCTCGGCTGACAATCGAATCCCGTTGTCGAATTGCCTCGCCCCGCTGGCGAGCATGTCGCGGCAATCGCAAATTGGCCTCACCAACGACACTTACATCCCTGAGCCAAGGAGTCCGTGTGCCAGTAGTCAGCGCCGACCCCGAGGTTCAGGCGTGCGTCGCCGCCGCGCGCCTCGCCGATCCCGAGAAGCCCCAATGAAACGCCGCCTTGCGTCAGGAGCGATGGTGACCGGCCTGTGTTGACGAGCGCGATCGCGTCGGCGCAGCAAGTGGTCGACACGACGTATCGTCCGCTCGCCAACGTCAAGCACGCGCCGATCACCGGGCCGCGCTCGGTCGTCGTCCTCGATCAGGCCCATCACAATTTTCACACCGGCGAGCGGACGTTACCTGCCGTTCGCCAGGCTCCTCGAGGACGCCGGCTATGTCGTGCGCCCTGGCATGACGCGCTACGACTCGACGACGCTGGCGTCGGCCGGCGTGCTCGTGATCGCCAACGCGGTGAACGCCGCCAACGAGGTAAATTGGCGGCTGCCGATTCTGCCGGCGTTCGACTCATCGGAGATCGCCAGCATCTCGGCCTGGGTGAAGCGCGGCGGGTCGCTGTGGATCATCGCCGATCACATGCCGTTCGCCGGCGCCGCCGCCGATCTCGCCCGCTCGGTCGGCGTGATCTGGTTTGACGGCTTCGCGCTGCCCGAGGGCCAGCCGCCCGATTCGCGGACCGGCGACTATCCAATCACGTTTCGCCGATCCGACGGATCGCTCGGCGCGCTCCCGCCGGTGCGAGGCGCCGCCGAGCGGATCGATTCCGTCGTGACGTTCACCGGCTCGGCGTTCCGATTCGCGCCGGGCGTGCGCGTCGGAGTCGACGCGTGGCCGTTGTTCACGTTCCGCTCGCCGACGCGAGTTTGGCTGCCGAGGGAGGCGTGGGTCTTTGGCGATTCGGTCGCGGCGGTATCGGGAGAAGGTTTGCTGCAGGGAGCGGTGCTGCGCGTGGGGCGCGGACGAGTGGCGGCCTTCGGTGAGGCGGCGATGTTTTCGGCGCAGCGAAAGGGACCAGCGCGGGCGCCGATGGGGATGAATGCACCGGAGGCTGCTCAGAATGCGCGCTTCACGGTGGTGGTGCTCAGGTGGCTGGCGGATCGGTGAAAGCGTGGGAAGATCGAAGGGAAACCGCCCCGCCGCTAAGCTACTCGCGTACGTCCCGCTCCTTTCACTTGGGCTGGTGACCCCCGCAGCAGGCCAGCCACACTCGTCCATACCCTTCGTTGCCGTATCAGTGGTACGCGTGCCACGCGCGCAGCAGCCGGACAGCGGCTCGAGCCTCACGGTTATCGTGCGAAGCGCCGAGATGCTCAAATGCCGGAGCAACCGCTCCAAGAGCCTGGATTGCGTTCGGAGCGCCGGGAACCGATGTGCGCGCGCATCCTGCATGGACTCTCGTGACCGACGCCGAGGGGAAGGCCAGGACCACGCGTTTCGTCCACGACAGTTTGGAAGTCGTCGTACTTCGAGTGGGCTACGGCGCCGTTCGATTCTCCATCGAGTTGGCCAAGCAGTGCCGGCAGACGGTCGAGGTTTATGTCGTTTCGGACGGCACCTACGACGTCGATGCCAGCGCGCCTCCGCGGCCGCGCCCGCGAGTCGTTCTGACAACGTGCGCGGCCCAACTCCGTCAATAGCGCTACTCCCCGTCAAGATCGACTCCCTCGTCGTACTCCTCGATGGCCCACCGCACCATGTCGACGAGCAACTTGTCGGTTCCGGCCAATCGGGCGGCGGTAACGACCGCCGGAGAGGTCGTCATTCCCGCCTCACGGGCAACTTGGAGCACCGCGACGACGACGCGCTCATCGTCCCAATGAATCGCCTTCAGGCCCTGGGCATAGTCCGCGATCTGCATGCGAACGGCGTCGCTATCGGCTTGGCTTGCCGGATTGTACAGGCCGGCCAATCGGTCGCGGAGTCGCGCGGCCAGGACGGAAGGGTCGTCGAATCCTCTAGACAGCGACGGCCTCCTTCAGCGCCGCGGCGCGTGGCGAGAGCACCGTACGTGAGCCGATGGAAGAGATCGTTGGGGTGGCGCTCCGTCGGAGTCCTACGGTATGACGCTCAGAACGGCGAATACTCCGGCGGCGTCACCCCGTTGAGCCGGAGGTAGGGCACCGTCTGCCCCAGCGTCCAGGGGAAATGGTCGAGCAGCTCCATCAACGCCCGGCCGCGCGTCACCTTGTTTCCGAACTGCACGATCTCCTCCAGCATGGCGGCATCGGTGACGCCCCGGAGCATCTGTACCGTGTGATCCATCGCCGCGGCAGCGTACGTCCTCAGTGCCGCCTTGTTATGGAGGTAGACCGCCGAGTCGCCCATCGACGGAACTTTCGTCGTCCCGGTGATGGCCAGGTGGGCGATGAGCGCGTCGCCGCCGGCGGCGTGCTCGATTTGCTCGGCAAAGGTCCGCACGCCTTTGGTCGGGCGGAACCCGAGCATCGAGTCGGGAGCGGCGTCGATGTACCGAAGCACGGCGCCCTTGTGATTCTCCACCACGGCGATCAGGGCCGCCTGCGAAATGAGTTGTTGCTTTTGCTGGGCGATGAGCGGTGCTGCCGCGGAGATCAGCAGAAGCGCTGGGGCAGCGACGAGCCCGAATGTACGCATGAGGACCTCGAGGGTGGGCGTGCCGCGAAGTGCGGGCGACAGAACAACGTGCCCGCGAATTGGGAGAGGCGCAAGCGCAGGCCGTCGATGTGACCCATCGCCAAGCCCGCCGCGTCTAAACGCGCCGCGCGTGTGATATATTTCCATGGTCACTTGACCATGGTCACATGCCGACCTCCGTCTCAAAGTCGCGCTTCAAGGCCCGCGCGCTCGAATTGTTCCGTCAGTGAGAGCGCACCGGCCAGCCGATCATCATCACCGACCGCGGCACACCCGTCCTCAAGGTCATGCCCTACCGTGAGGATCCCAACGCGGCGCTGCGCGTATTGCGTGAATCGGTCGTCAAGTACGAGGCGCCGACCAAACCGGTCGGCGAGGAGGATTGGGAGAGCAGCGAGTGATTCTGCTCGACACACACGCGCTCGTCTGGTGGGTCGCCGAGCCGAAGCGACTCCCGGCTAAGGCCCGCCGGGCACTCGATGCGGCCGTGAAAGCCGGCGAGTCGATCGCCGTATCGTCGATCAGCCTCTGGGAGATCGCCATGCTCGTGGCGCGCAAGCGCCTCACGCTCACGATCGACGCCGACACCTGGATCACCAGCGTCGAAGCCCTGCCTTTCCTCACGTTCGTGCCGGTGGACAATCGAATCGCCGTGCGATCGGTTCAACTCGAGGATTTTCCTCACCGCGATCCGGCGGACCGTCTCATCATCGCCACGGCGCTTGGCCTTGGCGCGACAGTCGTCACCGCGGATACGCGACTCCGCGGTTACAAGCCGCTCGCGACTCTCTGGGACTGAGGCCCGCGTTCACCGCGCCTGAGAATCGCCCGAACGCGCTCACGCACTCACGCACTCACGCTCACGTCACGCCGCGCTCACGCGCCGAGCCGCCCGAGGTCTTCCGCGCGACCAGTGCAATACTGCCGACACTGCCCGGCAGTATTGCCTCGGCTCGCGCTCCAGACCCCGGGCCGTCTCGTCGCTGCCTCCGTGCGGCGTGCGCGACGCCGCGTGAGCTGAGGGGCGCGTGCCGCCACCGGAGTGCCGTGCGCGCGCGCGCTGATCTCGACGCACGCACGCAGTCTGGTGTTGGCCGATTGGAGCGAGCGAGCGGGTGGGGCTGTCCGGAGCGGAGCCGAGGCAGTATTGCCGGGCAGTGTCGGCAATACTGCACTGGTCCGCGGAGGACAGCCCCGCCCCGAGCCCCCAACCCGAACCCGCACTCTGAACCCCCACTCCGAGCCGCCACCGCGGGCGCGCGCCCGTCAGGGCCGCACGTGCTTCACGGACACGAATATCAGAACGCTAAGTCCGGCGGCAAAGAAGCACCACACCGACGTCAACGCCTCGGCGCGGATGAACAGGGTGGCGCCCATCGAGAGCACGAGCGCGGCGCCGAACACGTGCGACAGTTCGATAGTCGATATGAAGAACGACACGAGGGCCGGTGCGGCGTACGCGGCGACGAGAAGCAGGTGGCTGACCGTGCCCGTGGGAACGCCGAAGTTGTAGTGCACGCTGTTGCCTTCGATGTACGCGCTCGGCGCCCACCGCACGAGCAGAACGACAGCGCCGAGCGATACGAGCACGCCGGTCCACGTGAGACGCGTCAGCCATTTCCGTCGAGCGGCATTTCGCTCGGCGACGCGCAGCGACAGCGGCACCCAGGTCGGCCAGACGACGAGCGCGAACGCGAGGAAGCCGAATACAGCGGCGCGATTCAGCGTCGCGTGCGCCGGAGAGTCGATCGTCAGCCAGACGATCCCTTCGGCCGCCTGTTGCGCGGCGAACGCGAGCGGAATCGCCGCGAAGAAGCGCCTCGGCTTGTCGGCGCTGACGCCGATCGCGGTTCCGCCGATGGCAGCCAGCACTCCAGCCATCGTGAAACTCGCGCCAGCGGAAAAGCACATTCAGCAACCTAGCAGATCAGCCGCATCGCGGTGGGCGAAGCCAGTCGGCGACTCGAGCCGGTGCCCCAGTGTCGAGGGTTGACGTAGTCCCTCTCCATACCCGGCCGCCGTACTCGTCCCAGGCGCCGCGCATCGCCACGCTCCCCTATTGACTTCTAGGAGAGGCGCCATAAGTTCGGCTTTCCTAGAAGCAAATAGGAGACGAGCGCCGCCATGAAGCAAAAGTCCGACCTGCCCCAGGGGACCCTCGACCTGCTCGTGCTCAAAGCCCTGAGCCTGGGCGAGACGCATGGCTACGGCGTCGGCCGCCGCATCGAGCAGCTCGCCGACGACATGCTCCGGGTCGAAGAAGGTACACTCTATCCGGCGCTCTACCGTATCGAGCAAAGCGGCTGGATCGACAGCAAATGGGGAGTCTCCGAAAACAACCGGCGCGCGCGCTACTACCGGCTCACCCGCGCGGGATGGAAACAGCTCGGCGTCGAAGGCGACCGCTGGCAGCATCTCACCACGGCCGTCGCGAAGATCCTGCGCGCCACCACCGCCTGATGTAGGGGAGACTCGAATGAGAATCCTGCGTATCCTGCGTATCCTGCGCGACCGCCTGCGCGCGCTGTGGCGCCCCGACCGCGTGCAAGACGAGATCGCCGAGGAGCTGCGCTTTCACGTCGAGATGCGCTCGCGCGACAACGAACGCGCCGGCATGAGCGCCACCGACGCTCGGCGTGAAGCGGAGCGCCGGTTTGGCTCCGTGGCGCGCATCGCCGACGTCGCCTACGACGTGCGCGGCGGCGGCTGGGTCGAGACGCTCTGGCGGGACGTGCGCTACGGCGCGCGCGTCCTCGCCAAGCACAAGATCTTCTCGGCCACCGTCATCCTCACCGTCGGCATCGGCGTCGGCGCGAACGCCACGATCTTCACGCTCGTCGACCGCCTGCTCCTGCGCTCGCTGCCCGTCGGCCAGCCCGGGTCGCTCGAGCAGGTCACCTTGCCCAATGACTGGTCCTCGTTCAGCGCGCCGTTCGTTCGCGAGCTGCGCCGGCGCACCGACGCTTTCTCGGGCGTGCTCGCACGCACGCTCGTTCCCGCGACGATTGCTCGTTCCGGCGACGCAAGACGCGGCGTCGTCGAGCTCGTGTCCGGCAACTACTTCTCCGTCCTCGGCACCCACGCGGCGCTCGGGCGCCTGTTGAGCGACGACGACGACCGCACGTCACCCGGTGCGCCGGCAGCGGTCGTGAGCAACCAATATTGGCGGAGCCGTCTCTCGAGCGATCCAGACATTGTCGGCACCGTCATTCAGATCGACAACCAATCAGTTACGATCGTCGGCGTCGCCGCACCGGAGTTCTTCGGTGTTGAAGTGGGCGCGATGCCCGACGTCTGGGTGCCGCTCGCGATGCAGCCACAGCTGGTGTTCCAGGGTTCCAACCTCGCCGACGATCGCGAAGCGAACTGGCTCGAGGTGATCGTCCGGCGGGCACCAGGCGTGACGCATGCCCGGGCGGAATCGGGCGCGACGCTCGTGTTTCAGCAGTTCCAGCGCGCGATCGGTCGGCCGGCGCCTGACGATTGGCCGACGAGTGTCCGATTGATCGACGCCGGGCGCGGCCTCTCGCCGCTTCGGGCGCAATACGGAAGCTCGCTGCGCCTACTGACGGTGCTCGTCGCCATTCTCATGCTGATCGCCTGCGCGAGCATCACGACGCTCTTGATGACGCGGTCGGCGGCGCGCCGGCAAGAGATTGCCGTTCGGCTCACGCTCGGTGCAACGCGCGCGCGACTGATCTGTCAACTGGTGACCGAGGGCGCGCTGCTCAGTCTGTGCGGCGCGGCCGTCGGCGTAGTCATCGCGCATTGGGGGCTCGACACGTTGCTCCATCTGTTGCCGAGGCAGCGCGTGCCGCTCGCCGTTGCCGTGGATGTTGACTCGCGTTCGCTCGCGTTTTCCCTCGCGCTGTCGATGCTCACGGCGCTCCTGTTCTCCATGGGACCGGCCCTCCGGTTCACGCGGCCTGACCTCGCCGGTGCCGTGAGGGCGGGGAATGATTCCAGGACCACGCCGCGTGCGAAGTGGTTCGATGCACGAAGAGTCCTCGTGGGCGTGCAGGTCGCGCTGCCCCTGGTCCTGGTGATCGGCGCGTCGCTCTTCGTGAGGAGTCTCGCGCGCACGGCCACGATTCCGCTCGGTTTCGCGACGGACCATGTCATCATCGCCTCGATCGATCCCTCGCTGAGCGGATACTCTCCCACCGGCGTCGAGCGGTTCTACGGCGACGTCGAATCGCGTCTGAGAGCGATCGCCGGCGTGCGCACCGTCGGCTTCTCGGCGTGGCCGCTTCTCGGCGGCGAGCTCAGTATGATGACGGTCCGCATACCGAACCTCCCCCGGCCGTCGGACCCCATGACGTGGCTGCTGTCCGCGAATGTCGTCGGCGGCGATTTCTTCGGCGCGGCCGGCATCCCTCTCCGTCGCGGCCGCGCGTTCGGTGCGGCCGATTCGCTCGCCGGCTCGCACGTCGTGGTCCTCAACGAGGCGGCGGCGCGCAGCTATTTCGGAGACGACAACGCGGTAGGCCGGACGCTCCTCCTCGGCCGGATTGGCGTCACGATCGTCGGCGTCGCCAGCGACTCGAAGTACACCGGCGTGCGCGAGGAGAAGCAGCGCATCATCTACACGCCGTTCGGCCGGGACGCGCAGGTGATCGTCGGCAGTGCCGGAGAACGAACCATCTATGTGCGTACCAGCGGCGATCCATCGCGATTCGCCGGCACCATCGCCTCGGTCGTCCGAGCGGTCGACAAGCGGGTGCCCGTCTACAACGTCAAGACGTTCGCGGCACAAAAGGCCGAATCGTTGGCGCGAGAACGCCTGGTCGCCGCGATCGCCACGTGGTCGGGAACGCTCGCGTTGGCGCTGGCGGCCATCGCCCTTTACGGTCTCGTGAGCTTTGGCGCCGTCAGCCGCACGCGCGAGATGGGCATCCGGGTTTCGCTCGGCGCCGACGCGTCACACGTCGTCTGGTTGATCGTGCGCAGTGCCATCGGGATCGTTGTCGGTGGATGCGTCGCCGGCGTTGGCCTCGAGCTCGGGTTGTCTCGGTTCGTGCAGTCGCAGCTCTACGGCATTCGCGCCACCGACGCGACGGCGATCGGCACGGCGGTGGGCATCCTTCTGTTCACGGCGCTCGTCGCCGCGCTCATTCCGGCGCTGCGCGCCGCGCGCGTCGATGCTACCACGGCGCTCCGTTATGAATAGCGCTCGCCTACCCGTCGTCCTATCGCTCATGGCGGTCGCGACCATCGCTCCGGTGGCCGCGGCACAGCCGGGGATTGGGCACGCCGAGATCAGCGAGTGGATCGCGAGCCATCATCCGAACGTCATCGCGGGCGATCGCAGCGTCAACGCCGTGCTGCTCGTCGTCGACAGCCTAGGCCATTACGCGGCGAGCGTGGCGGACTCATTGCCGGTCGCGGTCACCGCGGCCATCGACTCGATGTTCGCGTCGGTCGGCGCGCGAAACGAGATCGAGGGGATGGCGCGCGAACTCGTGGCGGGCCGATTGCGCGTGCCCGGTACGGGCGGGAACGAACCGATCTACCTCGTCGACGGTCTGCGCGTTCGCCGCGTCGATTCGCTGCCTCTGAACTCGATCGGGAACATTCGATTCATGAATGTCGCCGAGGCGGTATCGGCGTATGGACCGGATGTGGCAAAGGGCGGCGCGATCCTCGTGACGATGATCCACGATGAGGGTTGGAGCCGCATCATCGAGGCGAGTCATCGACAGCGATTGAGCAAGCTGGGGATTCAGCCGGAGCAGATCGCCTTCGGGAACACGGAGATGATGGACGTCAGGCCGGGCGTCTATGGGCCGAACCGCATGTACATCACCGTGCTGCGCCTGAAAAAGCACTAGGCTGCGGTCGCGGCGTCCGGATATTCGAAATTGTGGAGTAAGGCGAGCCCGCGCAGAAACGACTGTTGCGCCGCCGGAGGGCCGGAGTTCGCGAATGAGACGACGCCGAACCGCTTCGCCGTCGAGTCCAGTGGACCCGTGCCGTGCGCCTCATGCTGCCCGGCGATCGTCGCGCAAGGCATGCTGCAGACGGCGGTCAACGTCAGGAACATCGCGCGTAACCTCGTCACGAAGCGACCCGCCGACCGCGCAACGCCTGGACCGCGAGGATGACCGAGAACGCACCGATCACTCCGAGGACATAGAGAGTCCAGACGAACAGCAGGGCGCCGCTCTTCTCGAGAAACTCCGGGCGCAATCCATGCCGCATGTGCAGGGGCAGCATCCCGGCGGCCATCACGCCGCCAAGTAGCATGATCACCTTGCCCGATGTCCGTTCTCGCAGCAGCACGGCGCCGCAGACAACGACGAGCAGGATCGCGACGCCGACAAGATGATTGAGCCCCGCGCGGTCGAAGCCGAAGACGATGTCCTGCGAGATGTGCAGGGCAAGCAAGACGACGGAGAGTATCGACGTCGCACTCAAGAGATCGTTCTGCTTCACAGAGGTCGCTCCGTGGCAGTTAGACGGCATCCCGTACGCGGCCCGTTTAACCGGGTTTCATCGGTTGAGGCACCTTGCGAACGAGGAAGCTATTGATGGTCAGTCGAGTTTCACAATCGAGGGAGCGCCATCTGGTTGAACGCACCAGTTGGGTCCAGAATTCAATCGCTGCGACGCTCCCCATCCCCTCCCATCTCGGAGGCCCACCCGATGCTGGACCGACTCGCCCGGCTTCTCCACGTCTCGACGACCGTCACCGCCATCGTCCTGCTGCTCGCCGCCGTTCAACTCGCGACGCAGGTGTACGCGTTGGTGGACCTCGCGCGACGCGACGAAGTGTTCGGCGGCAGAAAGTGGGCGTGGGCGCTGATCATCGTCCTCGGCAATCTGCTGGGAGCGATCGGTTACCTCGTCGGCGGGCGGCTGCCGCCGGCGGTCGACATTTCGGGCTCCAGCGTGGGCACGGCGGGAGGCGCGGCGGCCCGGCGGGCCGTCGATTCGCTGTACGGTCCGCGCGATGGACGCTGAGCGCGCGGGCGACGTACCGGCGATCGAGCTTCGCGGCCTGACAAAGCGCTTCGGCGGCACGCTCGCCCTCGACAACGCCGATCTCGTCGTCCGCCCGGGCATGGTGTTCGGCTTCCTTGGCCGCAACGGCGCTGGAAAGACAACGACGCTGCGAATCCTTTCGGGACTCGCTCGTCCGACCGCGGGCACGGCTCACATCCTCGGTCATGATGTCACGAGCGCCAACGACGCGGTCCGCGCGCGGATCGGCTTCCTCCCCGACGTGCCGGGCTTCTATCCATGGATGACGGCGCGAGAGTACCTCGAGTTCGCCGGACGGCTCTTCGGGATCGACGCCGCGACGCTCGACGCGCGCGCCGCCGCGCTGCTGGAGATGGCCGGGCTCTCCTCGGTGAGCACGCGCATCGGCGGCTTCTCACGCGGCATGAAGCAGCGACTCGGCATTGCGCAGGCGCTGATCAACGCGCCCAGCCTCCTCATGCTCGACGAGCCGACGAGCGCGCTCGACCCCATCGGCCGGCGCGAGGTGCTCGAGATGGTCGCGTCGCTTCGCGGGCGGACGACCGTGTTCTTCTCGACCCACATCCTCGCCGACGTCGAGCGCGTGTGCGACGCTGTGGCGATTCTCGAGGGCGGCCGAGTCGTGGCGAGCGCCGGAATCGCCGAGCTCACGGCGCGCATCGGAGGGGGCGCTAACCGGCTGGTGGTCGAATTGGAGAACGACGCTGACGCCGCCGCTGTCGCCGGCCTCCTGGCGGGACGAGCGTGGCTGCGGTCCTTGGAAACCGTCGAGCGAACGTTGCGCGTGACCGTCTCCGACATGCCGGCCGCACGCCGTGAGGTTCCCGCGGCGATCGCGGCTGCCGGCGTACCGCTGCGGCGGTTCGAGACCGCCGAGGCGAGCCTGGAGGACGTGTTCGTGGCGCTCGTCGGGGGGCCGCCCACATGACCGGGTTCAGCGCCTTTCTATGGAAGGAGTTCGTCGAGATCCGGCGAACGTGGCGAATCTGGGTGATTCCCGGGATGCTTGTGTTCTTCGGAGTGACAAGCCCGATCATCGCCGCGCTCACGCCGGCGTTGGTGCGGTCGATGGCGGCCTCGCAGCCGGGCGTGGTGATCCACATTCCACCGCCAACCGCGCTCGACGGCTACGGGCAGCTCCTCAAGAACCTCAATCAGTTCGTGCTCATTGCCGTGATCATCACCGGCGCGGCGGCGGTGTCGGGCGAGCGCTCGTCGGGGACGGCAGTCCTCGCGCTCACGAAACCGCTCTCGCGGCGTGCGTTCGTGCTGGCGAAGATCCTCTCGCAGGTCGTGCTCCTCGTTGCGGCCACCGTGTTGGGCGCGGCCGCTTGCGTGGCTGTGACGGCCGCTGTGTTCGGCGCAACGCACCCCGCTCGCGTGGCGGCGGCGCTGGCGTTGTGGCTCCTGAACGCCACACTCCTGATCGTCGTGATGACCATCTTTTCAGCGGCGTTCCGATCGCGCGGCGCGGCGGCGGGTGCGGGCCTCGGATTCTACTTTCTCTCGCTCCTGCTCTCGGTCTGGGGGCCGGCGGCACGATACAGCTTTGTCGGTCTGATGTCGGCGATGCGCGACGCGCTGATGGGACAAGCGGTGTCGTCAGGCTGGCCGGTGGCGACGGCCGTCGCCGCGATCGTCGTGGGAGTGGCGGCGGCTCTCTGGACGTTCGAGCGCCAGGAGTTGTAGTCTCGGCGTCAGTCGAGTTTCACAATCGTCGGCCGGTGAAACAGGCTGCCTTGATCGCCGATGATGCAGCAGCCGGGGAACCATCCGCCGCCGCCGCGCGTGACGACGAGCCCCGCCACTCTTCGCATCGGTCGGGACCAGAAACCGCCGGATCGTCGTAACGGTTTCTTCCGGTTGGAGCAGCGTGTCGAACGGGGCAGGGACTTGGGTCGTGTCGCTCGCGTCAGTCGCAGGGGCGTATCGGCGTCCGCGTTCGTCGAGCAAGTAGACGGCGACGAAGCGTTCTCGCTGGGCGACGCGCCGAGCCCGGCTCGCGAGACGAAAAGTCACTTCGTAGCGGATGCCGGTGCTCGCCGTGTCGCGGCGGACCGACTGTACGGCGATGCACCAGTCATCCGAGCATTGATCGACGCCGATCGCGCTGAAGCGCTGTGGTGAGAGCGCCGATACGAGGATTACCGCACAGAAATAGAGCGCGAGCACGACGCCCAACCGTCGCAGGAGCACCACGGCGCGCCCGCGCCGTCCCCGTAAGGCGCTGACCGCGGCGGCGATCAGCGTCCCGAGGGAGACGAGAAACAGAATGACGAACAGCAGATCGAAAACTGTCATCGGCGGCTAGCAGCACAGAGGACTTTATAGGGTAAAGTCCAGGCGATCATCTGTCAACGCTGCGGGACCCGGCCTTGTATTTCGAGGTCAGGTGATACTTGTTCTACGCCATCGCCGGCGAGAGTGGCATCGGTGCGGACTTTTCTTCGTGGTCTTCGCGGCACCCTGAGCCTCGCGGCTCTTTGGGCCGCAGTCTGGTTGCCGGCCGGCGGTATTCTCGGCTTCGTTTTGGACTGGGCCGAGCACTCGATTCGGCCGGACTTCTGGTACCTCGGCTTCACGGCGCTTGGCGCGTCCAGCGGGGCCAGCTTCGCGCTGCTGCTCGCACTCTTCGAGGGCCGCCGTTCCTTTCAGGAGTTGTCGACTCGCCGGCTCACCTTCTGGGGCGCCGCGGCGGGGGCTGCCCTCCCGATTGCGGGGACCCGCCTGCTCATCGCCATCTTCCCCGATATTCGCCTCTCGTCCGACACACCGATCATGTTCGCCGTGCTGGCGCTCCTCGGCGCTAGCTGCGCCTGGGCGACGCTCGCGATTGCGCGACGCGGCGCGACTCACGAACGCGTCGCACCGCCGGTCTAAACACATGGAGATCTCCGACGCTATTCATCGTCGATTGAGCATGTCGCTTCCACGCGGCGATCAGCGATGAGACTCATGACGCCGGACCCTTGGAAGGTCGTCGCCGCGTGCGGCCTGGCACTCGCGCTACTCTACGTTCTGGGTATCTGTGTTCAGTGCGTCCTGGCCCGCCGCTGGCCGAGTGTGCAAGGCGAGGTTGCGGAAAACCGGCTGGTCCGCCGCCGCGGTCGCGCAGGATCGACGGACTACGCGTACGTCGCGTATCGCTACGAGGTGGACGGTCGGCCCTATCGAAACGACCGGATGCGGTTTGGCCCGCAAGTGCGGCCGGCGTCGATCGTGCCGTCATTCGACCCCGCGCCGCAGACCGACGCGGCCACACGGCTCGCCGAAGAATTCCCGCAGGGTCGCCCGGTCCGTATCTACTACAATCCTCGCAATCCTGCGGCGAGTGTGCTCTACCGGACTCCGAATGTCGCAGTATGGGGCATTCTGGTGGTGGTGCTGGTGTTCGGTGTTCGGGTCGCCCGGCAGCTACTATGAGACTCATCCCGAGCGTTAAGCGTGACTGAGATGGGAAGCCGGACGACTACCGCGCTCTACATAGCGCTTTTGATAGCCACTGTCGTGGCCGTTGATGTCCTTTTCTTCCGGAATCGGTTCTGGGAACGACTGACGGTGAACGGGTCGTCTTGGTCTTCTCGGCCTTCTACTTCCGATTCCTAAAATGACCAGTTGAGTCGCCCGTGAGACGGCGGCAACGCCAGTTGAGGTGCACGTGAGAGGTGGTGAAGGACTTTGGCGCATCATGCGCCAACGACTTCCCTCACATCTCACGACGAGGCACCTCATGCACGGCACACCCAAGAAACTGCGTAAACTTGCAATCGGAGCGGTTGTCGCGACCGCGGCGACAATCGCGGCCGCTTGCTCGGCCGATCCGCCGTCCCAGCCCTTGGGGCACCCCTCCGCCGGCGCTTTGGCACGTGAAGCGGTCGCCCTTTCGGTGGAGAACGCTGGCGACGCTTCGCAGAACCAACTGCTCGCGGGTATTCGCCAGGCGACTGCCCGGTACCACAGGGTCGACGCCGCCATCGCCGACGGCTATGTGTTCGGCAGCCCTTGCGAGTCGATGCCCGGTCAGGGGATCGGAATTCATTATCGCAAGGCGTCGTTGATCGATGGGGTCGTCGATCCCTTCCAGCCGGAGTTGCTCGTGTACGAGCCGCGCGATAACGGCGACATCGAGTTGGTAGCGGTCACTTTTGTGGTGCGCGCGTCGATGTGGGACCGACGCACAGCAGTCCGCCCATGCTGGGCGATCAGGTCTTCGAGGACAAACGTGTTCCGGATTGGAGCAGCCCCCCGTTCCCGAACTACGAGTTGCACGTGTGGGTCTGGAAGCACAATCCCAATGGGATGTATGCGACGACGAACCCGACGGTGAGCTGCGACGCAGCGACCCCATAGAGAGCGCAGCGCGGTCGCGCGGGCCTTCTATGGAGTAGTCCGCCTTACCGCCAGATCGAGGTTGTGGAGAGCGCGGCGCGCGCTCTCCACTTCTCGTCATCCACGCCGCGGATGAAGAGCCATGCGGTCGTCGCGATCACTCCGGCGATCGCGAAGAGCGCGACCCCGATGAACGCCTGGGAGCCGAGCGGCGGCCAGAGGTAGGTGAGCCAGCCGAGTCCGGAGATCATCGAGAGTACGCCGAGGAAGCGCGGGAGGAATCCGGATTTGAACACCAGCCAGCCCTGGATCAGCGTCTCGAACCCGAAGAAGATGAGCGCGATGGCCGCGCCCTGGCTGCCGATCTTGAGCGAGATGAGCGACAGCGCGTCCAGCTGCGCCGGCTGAAACGCCGAGAGATTCGACGCTCCGCCGAGCAGGATCAGGGGCATGCAGTAGAACGCACGGGCGAAGGTCTCGATGCCGGCGGCGAATCCGATGACCGCGGAGACGCGGGCGGCGCTCCGATTCACTGGTTTCAGCAGGTCGTAGAACATCGCGGTCACCGCGAGCTGCGCGACCATCTCGAGCATGAAGATCGTGAAGCCGAGTCGGTAGCGGGACTTGTTGGCGAGGAAGGTCTGGCCGCCGTACTCGCGGCGTCGCCGCCGACGACGAGCCGGTCGCTGATGAAGCTCTGTGCCGTGATTCCGGCGACGATGAACAGATAGAGGGCCGCGAGGATTCGGCCTCGTGTGGTGGGCGAGGTTTCAGCGAGTGGGTTTGTCATATGGGTTACCCATACGAGGCCTGTGACGGCCGGGTTTCACCCGGGCGGCGGGGGGGCAGGGCGGTGGCGGGATTCTTCGCGCCGGCGCGTGTACACCTCCTCCAGCGTCGCTCGGCGCGCGAACGGCGACGGCGCGCGTTATACTGCAAGAGTTTCGCAGTATAAGACTCTCATGTAGTTTCGAGCGCCAGCCACAAGTGTCTGTCCCGAGCTATCACTTGTGGAATTGGGTGGACATTCGCGCGAGATTATCCGACATTGGCTTCGCAGCATAACTTGATTTTTCGCAGGATAACGTCGCTGTATAAACAGCGTT
>CAWBKI010000010.1:0-33286 GCA_963789315.1 uncultured Gemmatimonadaceae bacterium
GCTGGAAGACTCCGGCCAGGTCGAGGTGCTGGCCGGGGTCGGCACCGCCGAGGCGCTGCTGGACGCCGTCGCCCGACTGGGTCCCGACGTGGTGATCACCGACATCCGCATGCCACCAGGTCATTCCACCGAAGGAATCGAAGCAGCGCAGGCCATCCGGGCGGCCCATCCGCACATCGGGGTGGTCGTGCTGTCGCAATACTCCGAGGCGGACTACGCCGTACAACTCCTGTCCGGCGGCACCGACGGCCTTGGCTACCTGCTCAAGTCCAGCGTTGGGGATCTCGACGACGTGTTGCGCGCGCTGCGGGAGGTCGCCGCAGGGCGCTCCGTGGTCGATCCCGGAGTGGTGCAGCGGCTCGTCCAGCGGCGCGTCTCGCATGCAGAATCCCCCCTACGAGCGCTGACCCCGCGGGAGCTGGAAGTCCTGCGTGAAATGGCCGAAGGGCGGACCAACGCCGCCATCGCGGCCACCCTGTTCCTGTCCGGAGTCGACCGTCGAGAAACACGTCAACGCGATCTTCACCAAACTCGGCCTCACCGAGGAACGAACCCTGAGCCGGCGAGTCGCGGCCGTACTGTCCTACCTGCGAGACAGCAACCACCAGTAGACGACATCCTCCCGTTGACCACAGGGCACGACAGCTCACAAACGATCGGCCTCACCAACGACCACGATCACCATTCACGCCGACCGGGACTGTCGCACCAACGGACATGCTCACCCGGTTCATCACCGACCTCGGCCTCCACATGTGTCAGGCCTCCTGATTCCGTCCAGTCCAGACCGTCGTCCCGACGGTCAACCCACTGAGGGACAGACCCGGTGGCCGGATTGCGACCTGAACGGCGCGACCCTGTTTCGTCCGCCAAGCCCTATAGAGAGCGAACGGGAGGCTTCAGTTTGTCCCTCCGAAATCCATCGATCCACTCGGCCGGTGCCACTCTCCCAGCTGGCGCTTTCTGCACTCGAGATCCAGCGGGACCGCCAGGCCGCGGACCGACTGAATCTTGGTCCGGTTTCGGAGGACCACGGCTTGGTGTTTGCCACACAGCTTGGGACTCCGTTAGAGCCGCGGAACGTCACGCGACGGTTCGGCGTGGCCCGAAGAGCAGCTGGACTTGATTGGGTGCGGCTCCACGACCTCAGGCACGCTTTCGCCACAATCCTTATCGACCAAGGCGAGGGTCTACGCACCGTGATGGATCTGCTCGGCCACTCGACCATCAGGTTGACCGCGGACACTTACGGTCACGTCCTTCCATCCTGGGCGAGAACCGTAATGGATGCCATCGATCGAGTGCTCGGAGGTTCACGATGAGACAGCGCCAGAGGCGCTTGGCGGTACTTGGGCAGTACGCGTCACTCCTAACCAAACGCCCTCAAGATGGGGCCGCTGAGGGACAAACCTGCAGGTCAAACACTGTGGAGACGAAGAGAATCGAACTTTCAACCCCCGCCTTGCAAATTCCAAACGAATGCGTCTGAAAAGGCCTGAACTTGCAACTGATTGCCGGGATATCGGCTCGGCCGTTCTCCCCACCCTACAACACCCACGAGGGGCCCCGCGGGTCTCGGTTTCACAGCCAAGCGTTAGGTGACCTGGGGCAGCGTCCAGGTCGCATTCTGTCCACCGGCTCGGCGGTGACCACCCTAAGCTGGGGGACCAATACGCTCGCCACTCCGTCGTTCCGCGGCATCACCGCTCGTCGTCGACACCTTCTCCGTTCCAGTCAACCCGCCGAGCGCGTGACATCGTGGCTAGATATTCCATAGCTCAACTCTTGGCGATCGAGGCGGCAGCTCCGCTCAAGGCCCACACATTCGACTCCCCCGTCCACGAAGCCCTCCTGGAGGCAGAACAAGCGGCGCGCCCGCGGGAAAATCACCGTCGACGTTCAGCAGCCGACGTCGGTGCCCCAGGCACGTCCCACCTGATCGTTACCCACTGCTACCGAAAAGTGTCCACGAACTTGCCCGTGGAGTCGCGACGTCGCCATCCCCTGCCAGATCCGCGATCGAGCGTTATGTCAGGCGACCCAGCGGCTGTAGGCACGGCTGAGCCGCTGAACTGCGACTATTCGTCGTGGCCGTCCACCAGATCGACGATTTCCACAATCACGGCAGTCGGTCAAACCCGGCGGGATCAACCAGGCCGGCCCGCCTGCACTCTGGCGCCTAGCAACGGTTGCGGTTGGTCGAATAACTACCAGACCGAACGGGTTGGCCGGCTGTTCGGTTCGACGCGTCAACGACCGGCGGCCGAAGACACAGCGGCAGCTGAAATCGGCGATGCACATGGTCGGGATCACCGAGAACTGGCAGGTAGCTCGGTAGATCGTGATGGTTCATGGGGCGGCCGCTGTGAAAGGTGCGGTGGTTGATGTGACGGTGACGGGGACTCGTAGATGCTGGCAGGCGCTGCGGTCGGGGGGTCCCCTGACATTGAGGAATGTCAGGGTGAGTGTGTGGCCTTGAAGATCTGCGTGAAATCGGTGTAGCAGGGCGAGTTAGCTCTCTTGAGGTGCAGGTTCGTGCCGTCGAGGGTGAAGGTGCCGTTGCCGCCGCGGACCGGGGGGTGGGCATCGCCCCGCTCCAACTCGGTCCACTGGGCGCCGGTGAAGACCAGCGAGATCGCGGCCGTTGTGGTGGCGCCGCCGCCAAGCTGCCGGAAGAAGGCGGCGCCATGGGCGGCGGACGCGCCGGCCTTGGTAGCGGTCGCGACCCACGCCGACCTGGGGAGCGACCGGGTCCGCCAGGTGCCCTCCAGCGGGGTTGCCCGATTCGGAGGCGGGGCCGGGCAGGTCGGTGCGTCCGCTCCCTGCTGCCCGGTGTGAGCGGCCAGGGCGCGGATGGTGGCGATCTCGGAGGCCTCGACCGGGTCGGCGGCCATCGCGGCGATGACCGGAGCGACGGCGTTGCGGAAGGCTGCCAGAGCTGCGGGCGTGGCGTGCGGGAGGTGATAGCCGGTCCCGCAGACCTGGGCCACCGCTGCGGACTCCGCGGTGCGGACCTGGGCGATCTTGGCGCCGCTGGACTCCCGTGCGGCCTGTCGCAATATCTCCTGCTGGTTCGGGTTCAAGCGGGCGTAGCGCGTGGATGTCATCACCAGCGTCAGCATCCGGGGCCACAGGTTCAGGTTCGTGGTGGTCGCCGCCGTGCTCTGGTCATACTGGTTCTCGGCCACCAAGTTCAGGTCTTGTTCGATGGCGCCGTAGCCGGAGATGTCGCTGCCCGGGGGGAACCCTTCGGCTCTGGCAGCACCCAGGGCCAGGAAACTCTGTTCGGCCGTCCGGGACGGGCGGATGCCCACCCGCAGGCCGTTCAGGTCGGCCACGGTGAGTATCGCCTTCTTGACCCCGACGGGGTGGCGGATCTCGCCGGGAATCAACGCGATACCGGCCAGGCCGACCCGGGACACTCCCGCCAGGGCGGTGTCCGCGGCGGAACTGGCCGATGACGGTCTGTTCCAGCGGGTAGTTGTCGATCAGGAAAGGCGCGACCATCGGCCGGAAACTGTTGACACCGACGAGGTCCCAGGCCCGGGCGCCGACCTCGACGAGGTCGTAGCGGCCGGCCTCCGCATCTTGGATGTATTCCCGCTCGTAGTCGATGTCGCCGGAGTGCGCGTCGTCATCGACGACGGTGATCTGGATGGAGCCGTGGGAAAGCCTGGTCACCGCAAGAATGTAGTCGTCGACCTGCCCGGGGCCGACATCGTCTCCGGACATTCTCAGCACCAGCGGGCGCGGCCCGACCGGTGCCGGCAAGTGTCGGCGTGGACGACCCGGGCGACGACGCGGCGGCGCGGCGGCGCTGGCGGCGCTGGAACCTGCGGTAGGGGCGGTCGCGGATGTGGAGGCCGGACTGGGGGAACCGGTGGTGCAGCCGGCCGTGATCGCGACGGCCAGCAGGCACACGGTCAACGCTCCGCTCGGTGCTCTCGTGGGCATTGAACTGTCCTCTCGATATGGCCGGGTGATCTCTACCCGTGGCGTGGCGAGGCGTGAGGCGCCCCCATGGTCCGCTGGGTGCGGCGTGACACCGCCTGCGCGGGCCGGGCCGCGCAGCCTCGCCTAGGGAATGGCGGCCCCGGGTTGGTGTGTGATTCCTCGACTTACTTGGTTCTGGCTCAGGTCGTGTGAAGCTGACGCATGGTGACCGCGATGAAAGTCGATACCCGGTCGCGGCGTCAGGCGGTTTCCCGGTGCCGTCGGGATCGGTGTAGCAGATGTGCCGGCGCAGCGTCAGGACGGGATATTGGTGCAATAGACCAGCGCCTCGACGCCGACGTGTGGGACAAACTTGCAGCCACTGGCCAGCATGACGACAGCTCGGCCATGATCACGAAACTTGAGCCAAGCCAGGATAATTCGACAAGCGAGGCTCTTGGTCATCTGGGTGTCTGCCCCCAGGACGGGGAGAATTCGAACAGTGGCGAGGTCGATAGTGGGCTTTTGTTGCTGCCGTTCCAGGTCATGGTCCAGATATCGCCGTGGGCAGGCGGGGATGCCGGGTCGTAGGAGAAGTGGGTGTAGACGATGCGTTGCCCACTGGGTGACCAGCCGGCGTTGAAGTTCTGTTCCGGCAGGGCGTCATTGGAGGTCAGGTAGCGGATACGGCCGGGGCATTGCGCCCGACAGGTCCCGGGGACGGTGGCGATGGCGCGGCTGACGCCGCCGGGGGTTCCGTGACCGTAGGTTTCGAACACGATGAGGTTTCTGCTGGGCCCGGACCGGGCCGGGGAGATCGACGGTTCATCGGCGTCGATCGACCACGGGGTGAGCTGGACGGCAGGGCCTTGGGGGGCTGTTCTGAACACGGCGGATTTGATGTCGGCGTTGCGGAGGCGGAGAAACACCATGTAGCCGGCCGGGGCGAACGATGCGTTGTAGTCCTCGTAGACGCCGTCGATCCCGGTTTGCGAAACGCGGTGGACATTCCGCCCGGACAAGTCGGCGCGGTAGAACACCGCGGATCTGGCGCTCTCGTTGACCAGATCGAAGGGTCCGACGACGCGGGTGAACACGATGTGCCTGCCGTCGGGTGTCCAACTGGCGTCCTGGTCCGACGCGCAGGGATCGACGCAACCGAGGTCAAGGACCCGCTGGTTCTTCCCGTCGGCGTCGACGACGACGATCTGAACGCTGCCGTCTGGGTTGTCGCGCTCGAACAGCACGGTGCGGCCATCAGGTGACAGTTTCGCGTGGATGTCGAGGACCCCGGTAGCCGGGTGGGTCAGGCCACGGACGTGTGCACCATTCGAGTCAGAGCTGACGATGCGAAACGCAGTGCCGTCCAGGTCGACGGCCTGCGACCAAAGGACTCTGGTGGGGCGCGTTAAGCGGATGGTTCGGGCCGGCCGCTTCCGCCTACCGCGCCGCGCCGCGGCCCAAAGGGCGAGCGTGACGGCGGCGGTCACGGCCGCGGTCGCCCAGCGGCGGATAGTTCGTGTGGATGTACTGGCGCGGGGATCGAGCGCTGAGCGATCATGTTGGTCTCCCTAGTTCTCTGCGTTTTCCTGGGGTGTGTCAAAGGTGCAGTGTTTTTGGTCCCTATCGGGGAGACAGTGTTCGGCGGGCTATCCGGGGGTGAGAGGGCCGGATGCCGATTTGATCACCGGCGCGGCGAGGGGTGCGGAGGTTTCGAGTTCGGTTTGGCTGGTGGCCTCGATGGCGACGGCGAAGAGATGTTTGGCGCCGTGGTAGCCGACATCGCTGAGATAGAGCCGTAGTACTTCTGGCGTACCGATTCCGTAGATGTTGGTGCCGGCATTCGGCCAGGTCAGAAATGCTAGGCAGGCGGTCGTCGGGCAGCCAGGGTCTTCGTTCTTGGCGTTGGGTGCGATACCGATGTCGATGACGGTGGCCGGTATGTGTGCGACGCCGATCGTCGCCGGCCTTGGGCGCGTGACGCTGAGGTTCGGGCGCGTCGACAGCCAGGCCGTCATGGCCGCAGCCGTTCGTGGCACGCTATCGACCCGATGACCGGCGGGGTCGACGGGGAGAATGTCCATCCAGAACAACAATCGGGACGCCCCGGGCGAGTCGGCCGGTGCTGCTGAGAACTCAGCCGTTGATCCTCCCCGCTTACCCACGGATCGGCGACGGTGACCGTGAGATGTCCGTCCAGACAAGCTGGTGGTTGTGTAGGTGCCGGCCGGAATGCATCCCGGTGCACTACATGTCGGCGCGGACGGCTCGGGTGATTCGCCGGTCGGAGTCTGCGCGCTCGTCGCCGCAATGTGGATTGACGCCGATGCCGACCCAACGGAGGTCGCGGTCGAGATGTCGACGGCGGTTCCGCCACCAGTCCCATTCGCTGCGCAGCCGGCGAGAAGGGCGACGAGCCACAAAGATGTGATCAGGCGAAAGGTCGGCTTCATAACAGCCTTCTCAGTGTGCAATCTGGGAAGCTCGAATCTGCCGCCGCGACAGACGACGGACCATGTGGAGGAGGAAGGTTCCGGTCGCGGATGCCGCCCGCGCCGCGGGCCGGCTGGACCTGTAGCTAATCGGCGGTCCGGCTCACACATTCCGAATGCGGATAGCGCTGCCCATGGAAGGTGAGTACGGGGTGAGAGGATCCGGGCAGGCGCAGCGGCTGGTCTGGCGGACGGTTGATATGCATGGACCAGTCCCTTTGATGGTGTTCTGGAGGTAAGGAAACGTTAGGCAGTCGGGGTCTTGGACCGAATCGGTGCACGCCCGGTGATTTGCTGCCCGTTCTAGGTGCAGACCCTGGTGGGTCCACGAATGTGAGTCGGATAGTGGTTGGCCGCGGCCGCGTTTGCCGACGATGGGGCGACGGGGGTGCCTTCGATCGGCTGCGCAGCGGGTAGGTGCGTTGTCATCACCAGTCGAGGCACGTTAAGGGGTCGGGCATCGCTCGGATGCGTGTTCGTTCGAGCCTGCGTCGGCGTCGATCCGTTGAGTCCGCTACTCGCCGTGGGTTTCCTCGCGGCCCGCGACTGTCCGCGATCGGTTCTTCCGACGGGTTGCTTTCAGTGGGCGAAACGGTGCCGGGGAGACGATATATGCCGTTGGCTCAGGCATCGGAGGTCGTCCTGCCGCTCGCACGAACGCACACTTCACGGTCACGAATTCAGCGGTTTCGTCAGCGGCTCACATTAGGTGCCGTGCTCCGGAACGGCATGGCCGTTGTGTCACGGCATCGATCGGAGCATGGTCAGGACTGCCAGGACGCGGCGGTCGTCGTCCGGTGACATAGTCAGTTCGAGCTTGAGGAAGATCGTCCGAACGTGCGCTTCGACGGTTTTTTCGACAGGAACAACCTTTTGCCGATGGCGCCGTTCGACCGTCCTTCTGCCATCAGCCCGACGCCCCAGGCCATGGGAACGGGGCGAAGCGCGCCGTACCGGACGTTGCGGCAAACGCCGCGCTCAGCTCGGGGCCCGCGATCGCTTTCGCCGGTGAGGAGCTCGTTGGTTTCGGAACGAGTGCGGCGACTCCGATTTGCGCGTCGCTGCTCGCGCGCGTGTCCGCATCCGTCGGCCACGCGGTTACGGGAATGGAGGGCTGGCTCTACACCGCCGACGCAAAATCCTGCTGCCGTCCCGTGACGACGGGAGACAACGACGTCACGAACGGAAAAGTGGCGTTCTATCGAGCCGGCAAAGGATGGAATGCGTGCACGGGGCTCGGCGCGCTCGACGGTGAAAAGATCGTGACCACGCTCGTCCAGACGCGCCGCGCGGAACGGACGCGTAAATGAGCACCGCGACGTCCATCGAGACCGGACGCGTTCTCGCCGAGCGTTACCGCGTCGAACGGCAGGCGGGCGAAGGCGGAATGGCGATCGTGTTCGAAGCGACCGACCTCAAGCACGGCCGGCGCGTCGCGCTGAAGGTGCTGCGCCCGGAGATCGCCACGCATCTCGCCCACGAACGCTTCATGCGCGAGATCCAGCTCGCGGCCACGCTGTCGCACCCGAACATCGTGCCGATGTACGAGTCCGGCGAAGGCGACGGGCTGCTGTTCTACGTCATGCCGTTCGTGACCGGCGAGACGTTGAGCGCTCGTCTCGCGCGCGATGGCCCGCTCCCGATCGACGACGCGTTGCGCATCACGCGCGAGGTCGGACGCGCGCTGTCGTACGCGCACGGCGCGGGCATCGTGCACCGCGATCTCAAGCCGGGCAATGTCATGTTGTCCGACGGCGTCGCGGTCGTCACCGACTTCGGCATCGCGCGTCTGGTCGGCGACGCGGCTCAGCAGCAGCTGACGCAAACGGGATTGGTGATCGGAACGCCGGCCTACATGAGCCCCGAGCAGGCGATGGGGGACGCGGCGGCGATCTCGCCGGCGAGCGACCAGTACAGTCTCGCGTGCGTCCTGTTCGAGATGCTCAGCGGCCGGACTCCGTTCCAGGGATCGTCGGCGCTCGCGACGCTCGCGCTTCACAACTCGGGGGCCATTCCCGACGTGCGCCAGTTGCGCGACGGCGTCCCGCCGGGGGTCGCAGAGTCATTAGAGATCGCGCTGGCGAAGGATCCGGCAAACCGGTTTCCGAGCGTCGATGCGTTCGTGCGCGCGCTCGGCGGCGACACGACGGGTGCGACGGCGCTGCGGAAGGCGTCGCCGAAACGCCGCCGCCGTTGGATGGCAATCGGGGCGGGACTCGTCGTCGTTGCCGTAGTCGGCGGCTGGTTCGTCGCGCGCGCAGGCCAAGCGGGCGCCGCCGCCGACGACGCCGGTCGTCGCCGTGCTGACGTTCGACCACCAGGGTCCACCCGAGGAGAAGTATCTCACCGACGGCATCACCGACGAGCTGGCGAGCCGCATCGGCGACGTGAACGGCATTCGTGTCGTGACGCGTGCCAGCGCCATGCAGTACGACTTGCGCAAGCAATCGCTGCGCGACATCGGCGCCCAGCTCAAGGTCACACACATCCTGACGGGCAGCGTGCGAACCGACCGCCGGCCCGACGGCACGCGACTGATTCTTGTCTCGCCACGCCTGATGAATGTCGCAACCGGCGTGGAACTCTGGTCCGACCACCTCACGACGACGGTAGGAGCGGGCGAGGTTTTCGCAGTGCAGGAGCGCATCGCCCGCAACGTGGCCCACGCGCTCGACGTCGCGCTGTCGCCCGAGGCGACGGCGGCGCTCGCCAGTCTGCCGACGCAGGACCTCGAAGCGTATCTCGCGTTCCTGCGCGGCAATCTGCACGCGTCTCAGTTCCTGGTGCGCAGCGAGCAGGACCAAGCCATCGCCGATCTGACCGAGGCGGTGCGGCTCGATCCCAAGTTCGGCATCGCACAGGCACGCCTCGCGCAGGTGCAAGGGCTCTTTGTCTCGGAGTCTACGGCAAGACGCCGGATCGGCTCGCGGCGTTCAAGGCGTCGGTCGATCGCGCGATCGCCCTCGCTCCCGACTTGCCGCAGTCGCGCATCGCGCTCGGCATGTGGTACGTACTTCGGCGCGGGCGACCGCGCCCGCGCGACTGAAGGAATTCGAATCAGTGAAGGCGCGTCAGCCCAACAACGCCGATCTCTTCGTGCAGATCGGCCGCTTGGATCGAGGCGCCGGCGACAACGTCTCGGCGGTCGCGAACTTCGAGCGCGCGCTAGAGCTCGATCCGCGCTCGACGACGGATCTGTTCGAAGACGCCGTCTCGCTGTTCATGTTGCGGCGCATGAGCGATGGCAAGCAGTCGCCTCGAACGGGCGCTCGCGATCAATCCGGATTGGCTCCCGGCGCGCATCGGCATCACGCAGTTCCTGCTCTTCGAGGGCAGGACCGACGAAGTGTTCCAGAAGATGGGCGAGCTGGCCGAGGTGCCCGGCATCGTTCAGCAGCTGATCAGCGATCCGCTGTATCGTTTCCGCTGGGAGATCGGCCTGCCGCCGGTCTACGAGCAGCGACTCGAACGAATGTCGATCGGCGAGGCGCGCGTGGACAGCGCCGAGTTCTATCGCGCCAAGGGCCGCCTCTTCGCGAGGCACGGCGACCACGGGCGCGAACGAGCGTACTTCGATTCGGTCCTCGCGGTGCTCGAGCCGCGGCGACGCGTCGCGCCGGTCTCGCCGTTCACGTACGCCGACCTCGGATTTGCGTACTCGGTCGCGGGTCGCGCCGCGAGGCCCGCGCTTACGCCGACAGCGCTCGAGCGCTCGGCGGCTTGAAGATGGACGCGTTCCGCGGATGGTTCGCCAGTTGGGAGATCGCGCGCCTGTATGCGCGCCTCGGCGCGGCCGACGAGGCGTTCGACGTCCTCGGCAAGGTTGGGGCGACGAATTACGTCGAACTTCGTGCGCGCGGATCCGGCGTTCGTGCCGCTGCACGCCGATCCGCGGTTCGACGCTCTGCTTGGCGGCGGCGCTCAGTGACGACCTCGACCGCGGCCGATTCGACGCTCGCCTTGCCGGAACCGTCCGGCGTTCGGCCGGCATCTCGCGGTACACGTGGTCGACGGCGACGGCGTCGCGCTGCTCGGCGAACGAACGCTCGGTCGTGCTCGCGGGCGGGTTGTACGAGCGTCTCGCGACGCTGCTCGACGGAACGCGAACCGCCAGACGAGGTAGCCGACCTGCTCGGAGAACGAGCACGACGCCGCCGAGGTGTACTACGCGATCGCGCTGCTCGCCTCGGATGGTCACGTCGTCGACAACGCCGATCGGGCCGACGCTCGCGTCGCGCCGCGTCGCCGTCATGAGCGTCGATGGCGCGACCGGCGCGTGGACGTCGGCGCTCGCGACGTACGGATTCGACGTCGGCGACGATGGCGAAGTCGTGCTGCAACTCGTCTCCGACTACCGCGCGCCCGGCACTCGACTGAGTGGAATCGACGCGCCCTGATCGAGCAGCGGCCCTGGTTGCTGGTGCGCGCGGGCGGAACGCGAGCATGGATCGGTCCGTTGTTTCGCCCGGGACGTGGTCCGTGCTGGGAATGCATGCGCCACAGGCTCGCGCGCAACGACGTGGTGCGCTCGTTCTCGACCGACGCCTCGAGCGCTCGCCGAGTGTGCCGAGCGACGCCGCTCCGTGGACGGAGGCGACGCTGATCGGACTCGCCAGCGGACGATTGGCGCGAGCGCTTCGCGGCGACGATGATGACGATGCGTCCATGACCATCGTCGACACGGTGACGCTCGAGTCGCACCGTCACGTCCGGTGGCACGCCGGCCGCAGTGCCCGGCGTGCGGCGATCCGGATCTCTACGCACGCCAGGTTTCGAAACCGTTCGAGCTCCGGTCGGCGCCGAAGCAATTCACGGCGGACGGCGGGCATCGGACGGTGTCGCCGGAAGCGACGGTCGCTCGACTGCGAAGCCTCGTCGACCCGGTGACTGGCGTCGTGACGACGCTGACGCGCTCCACACCGCTGGACTCCGTGCTCCACGTGTACATGGCCGGCACGAATCCGGTCTTTGCGCATCACGACCTGACCGGGTCTTCGCGCGGGGCTACGACGCGCGAGCAGCGGAAAGGGATTCACCGACGCCCAAGCGCGTGCGAGCGCTCTCGCCGAAGCGCTCGAGCGATATTCCGCGAGCGCGCACGGCGACGAGCCTCACGTGCGCTCGACCCTTGACTGCGATGCGCGAACGCGGCGCGATCGACCCACGCGACGTCATGCTCTTCAGCGAAGCCCAATACGCCGCACGCGCGGAGCCCGCTCGCCAAACGGCGGTTCACGGACTGGGTCCCGGATCCAATCGCCGAGGATACGGACGCTCGACTGGTCGCCGGTGTGGTCGCTCTCAGAGCAGCGCGTTCGCTACCTGCCGACGGGCTTTGCTCTACCTCGGCCATCGCCGCTTCGGAGCTGGGCGTCCACTGCTATGCCGACTCGAATGGTTGCGCGGCCGGCGAACACGCGCGAGGAGGCGTTGTTGCAGGGCCTGTGCGAGCTCGTCGAGCGCGATGCCGCCGGGTATCTGGTGGTACAATCGCGATCTGTCGTCCGGCGATCGACATCGATGATTTCGAGGGCCCGGAATGGGATGCGATGCGCGCCTTCTATAGAAGGGAGGGGCGTGAACTGTGGCTTCTCGACCTCACGAACGACGTTCGCGTTTCAACGGTGGTCGCCGTGTCGCGCTTCCTCGATCGCGGCGAAGAGCAGATTCTCGTCGGGCTGGGCACTCACCTCGATGTCGGCATCGCGGCGATGCGCGCCGTGAGCGAGATGAATCAGATGTATTCCGCGCTCGACGGAATGCGGCGTGGTGCGGGGTTGAATGCAGCGCTCGCATCCTGGCTGAGCGACGCGACAATCGCCAATCAGCCATATCTCGCAATCGCGCCGGGGGCGCTGCGCCGGCGCCGCGATTTCGACGACGTTAGTGGCGCCGACATCGTCGACGACATTCATGCGGTCCGCCGGGCGATCGAAGCGCGAGGCATGACGGTCCTCGCCTGCGATCAGACGCGAGCCGACGTTGGCTTGCCGGTCGTGAAGGCGATCGTTCCCGGACTTCGCCACTTCCGGGAGCGGTTCGCGCCGGGGCGCCTGTACGACGTCCCGGTCGATCTCGGATGGCGCACCCATCGCATCGCCGAGGCCGAGCTGAATCCCGTCGCTTTTTTCCTCTAGCCGGTCGCCGTTCTGTAGGTGCCGCACGCGGTCGCAGCTCTCGCCGTTGGTCCGCAGCTTTCTCATCACCAGAGGGTCGTCGAATGGCCGAAGACAACCGTAAGAAGGTCGGCAAGGTCATCGCTCGTGCCTGGCTCGACAAGGACTTTCACGCGCGGCTCATGAAGGACCCGCATGCCGTCCTGACGGAGGCCGGGATCCACGTGAAGGGGAAGGTGCACGTGCACCAGAGCACGCGACACCGATCACCATCTCGTGCTGCCGAAGCGGCCCGACGCGCTCGACGAGCACGTTCGCAAGCAGAAGGAAAAGCCGGGAACCTGCTCCCACGATCCGCAGCTGTGCTCACGATCGCTCCCGAGCTCTGCTCGACTGGCGAGGGGGCGGTGTCGCGGCGAGGGCCACAAGGTCGAGCCGCAGCTCTGCTCGACGTTAGGCGCGGTGGCATCCGGGTTGTACGTTTCGCTGACTGGTGGTGGGGCGGCCGGGTGCGCCGCTCCACCCGCGCCGCCAGCTCCCCTCGACGCGCTGCTGGCGAGCGAATGCGCGACGTCGGAGATCGAAGATCGGCTGCTCGACCTCGGCGACGTCGAAGCGTTTGGCGCTCTGGCACGCGCTCCAGCCGGCGCTCGAACACGATGGTCGTCTTCGCTATCGGTCGATGCTGGGACGGCGAGCCTGTCCTCTCGCTTCGTCCCCGCCGCACCACTCGCGTCGGCGATCGACGCGACGATGCACAGAGCGGTGCGTCTGTCGCGCTTTGCGCACCTGCGCCGGGACGGCGACGCGTCTCGTGCTGGAGTCGCCGCGGGCGCGCGGACGAGTCGAGGTGCACGCGTCGTGCGGCGTCGAGCTGGTCGCGTGTCTTGCGACGGCACACACCGCGGCGCAGGCCGCCGAGCGTCTCGGCCAGGATGCGACGTTCGTTGAGGCAGCGATCGGGTTGCTGCGCGCGGCAAATCTCGTGCTGCCGGCCGCCGACGATGGCGAAACGGCCGAGGACCGTGACGCTCATGCACGAGGCTGGGAGTTTCACGACCTAGTGATGCACGGACGGAGCCGCACGTTTCGTCACGACCTTGGCGTCGGCGCCACCTATCGGTTCGGGAAGATCGCCGATGCGCACGCGGAGTCGTTGTCCGCGAACCCACGGCCGGGAACGATCCCGTCTCGCGCGTGCCGACGTCGCGGCGCTCTCGGACCATGACGTGCCGTTCACGCGAGTGCTCGAGTCGCGACGGTCGGTGCGCTATCACGCTCCGGAGCCGATCACCATCGAGACACTCGGCCAGTTTCTCTTTCGAACGGCGCGTGCCGAGCGATGACGCCCGATTCCGCCTCTATCCCGGCGGCGGCGCGTGCCACCCGCTCGAGGTGTACGTCATCGCGGCGCACTGCGCGGGACTCGAGCCGGGTCTCTATCGCTATCTCGCGACGAGCCACGAGCTCTTGCCGATCGAAGCCGACCCCGACGTCGTGCAGTTCGTTCGTTCGCAACTCAGCGGTGCCAATGGATAGCGGGTCCGCGCAGCAGGTTCAGCTCGTCTTCACCGCGCGATTCGACAAGATCAATCGCCGGTACGAGGGCAACGCGTACGCGCTGATCCTCCAGGAAGTCGGCGCGCTGTATCAGACCATGTATCTGGTCGCCACGGCGATGGGCCTCGCGCCGTGCGCCGTCGGCGGCGGGAACGCGGACGCATTTGCCAGCGTGATCGGGACCGATCCGCTGGAAGAGGCGTCGGTCGGCGCGTTCGTGATTGGAAGTCGCTAACGAGCGCTTGTCGTCACGCAGCGTTCACTTCGTTCGCCGCGCGGAGACCTGACTCGAGCGCTCCCTGCATCCACGCCGGAAGCGCCGACGTGGCCTCTCCGGCGAAATGGATGCGTCCCTCCGGCGTGGCGAGCAGCGGATACAGCGTCTGCATCTGCCCCGGCTTGAACCAGCCGTAGCCGCCGCGCGCCCACGGCTCGGCGTCCCAGATCTTCGTCATCACGCGGCCGGTGTAGTGCGACTTGGCGCCCGGGAATACGCGCTCGACCTGGTCGAGCGTGTACATCACGCGCGCCGCGTCGCTCATCGCCGCGAACTCGCGCGCCCGCTGGCCGGTGATGTAGCAGTCGAGGATGCCGGGCGTGCCCGGATTGCAGAGACGTCGCCTCCTCGATCCAGAAGCCTGGGATCGGCGCGTTGTCCGAGACCGGCAGATCCGTGGACGCGAGCCCTTCGAGCCCCGAGTCGAGCCAAAAACGCTGGTCGAACTGCAGAAAAAGCCGAGTGACCGACGTGTACGGAAGCTCGGCGACGACGCGCGCTTTGTCGGGAGACAACGCCGGCGCCACGTCGACCAACCGGAACGTGCTCAGGGGAATCGCGCTGATGACGTAGTCGCCCGTCACCGGCGCGGCCGTGCCCGAGCAGAACACGCGCACGCCGTTCGCGTCTTGCTCGATGCGAGTCACCGGCGCGCCGTAGCGGAGGCGCGCGCCGAGTCCCTTCGCGAACGCGATCGGCAGCCCGTCGTTGCCGCCCTGGATGTGATAGACGCCGTGCGGATCGACGTCGGCGATGTTCGTGATCGCCGCGGAAGGAACCGGGCGAGTGAACGTCGGCGTGCTGCGTTGAGCCGTCGCGGTTCCCGCCGCTGCCGTGACCGGCGCCAACGAATTCGCCGGCGTGGGAGTCTGAGCGCGATACAGATGCGTGGCCGGATGCACCGGCGCGGCGGTAGCCGGCGTGTCCTTCGACGCGGCGACGATGGTGTTCGCCATGTCGCGAAGAATCAGCAGCGCGGAGCACGCATCGACTCCGTCGCCCCAAAGGTCGAAGAAGCCGCGACGGATCACGGAGATCGCGCCGGGCGACGCGCCTGCATTCGACAGGAATTGCGCGAAGCTCATGGTGTCGAGGGCGTGCAAGGATGGCGGCGGCCAATCCGCCGCGCGCGGCGGCTCCGACAAGATCGAATTCAACGCCGCCTCGGTGTACTGCTTGAGCCAATCCGGCGGCGTGCTCGCGAGCTCTTCGGGCGTGAGGGTGACCGGCCACTTCGCGCGCACCTGATCGTCGATGCGCCAACCCGCGAGATAGTCCGTGCTTCGACCCTGCTTTCCGTATGGCAGGAGGCCGAGCCCAAAGGTCAGCGCGAAGCCGACGGTGTAGGTGTGCGCCCCGGGCACGAACCCGCGCCGGCCTCGCCGTATTGATTGTCGGAAAAGGCGGTGCGAAGCGTGCACACGCGTCCACCCGGCCGATCGCTCGCCTCGAGCACGACCACGTCGTGGCCCGCGTTCATGAGCGCGTGCGCGGCGACAAGTCCGGCCAGTCCGGCTCCGACGACGATGACCTTCGGGCACCCGTTGGCAGCGAGCTGCGCCGGCGGGAACGACGGATATGGGAAGGAGTTCATGGGCGGAAGGGAGCGGGCGGGTGGGATTTCGACCAAACATTACGGTCGCAGGCCGGTCCGCGTTAGACCTCGCCTCGGTATCGTCAGACAGTCTTTAACGAGGGCGAACCGGATTTCGCGTGGGACCTCACACCGACCTCGTGCGACCTGTGCGAATGGGACAGCCGCCCGCTCGACGTCAACGGCAACATCAGCGCGTCATCGGCGTCGGACGAGGAACGCAACGACGGCCTCTCCCTCGAGACCGCGCGAGCGAACTTCGCGCGCTTCTCTAACATCTACGACCCCGACGACCTTCCCGGCTGGAAGCTCTCGCCGCCGACCGATGACATCGTCTCGCTTCGCAGCGAGCTGCGCTCGGCCTACACGGGCCTTCTCGCGCACGGCTCCGATCCCGGTTTCGAACGGTGGGGCCAGGTGCACGAATGCGAGCGCGCCCTCTCGGCCGCTCTTACCGCGCAACGAGAGCTTGATCTGGATGAAGCGGAACGAGAAACTGCCGGCGACGTCAGTGGCGACCTGACGGAATGGGACGCCAGTCCACCTCGCTCGCCGGGCGCTCCTGCCGGAGCGCCGGCGACATATGTCCGACTGTACGCCGACGAAGCCGGCGAATCTCGTTTCGAGAAGCTCGCGCTCCTTCTGTCGCCGACGCAGTTCGCCCCGCCAGCGCCGCCGCTGCTCACCGCTCAGTTCTTGCCGACGACGCAGAGCTTCTTGGTCGGCACGCCGTCGGGATGGAACGGTGAAGATCCCCACCCGTCGCCGAGGCGCCAGATCTTCTGCGTTCTACAAGGCGACTTCAGGATCACGGCCAGCAACGGAGACGTTCGCTACTTCTCGTGCGGCGACCTTCTGTTGCTCGAAGACACTTGGGGCAAAGGCCACTCGACTCGGATCACCAGCGAGGAAGACGTTCTCATCTTCGCCGTCGCCCTCGCGGGCGAGGAGGTTGGATGATTTCACGCATCTGGCACGGCTGGACCACGCCCGCGAACGCGGACACCTACGAGGGCCTCCTGCGATCGGAGATCTTCGAGGGCATCAAGAACCGCGACATCGCCGGTTTCCTGGAAATCGACCTGCTCCGCCGCGACCAGGCGAACGAGGTGGAGTTCGTCACGATCATGTGGTTCGAGTCGCTCGACGCGGTTCGGACGTTCGCCGGCGCGGACTACGAGGTCGCCGTCGTTCCTCCGGCCGCGCGGGCCGTGTTGAGTCACTTCGATGCACGATCGGCGCACTATGAGGTTCGAGAACGCCGGATGGCCTAAGGGCGCGTGCCGTCTGTCGCGTCCTGTCGATTTCGCCCCGCTTCTTCCGTCATTCCGATGTCCCGCTCCATCATCAACTCCAACCGGACATCCGACAAATGCGCTACGCCCTCCTCATCCATTATCCGCAGCCCCCCGCCATCACCCTCAGCGAAGAGACCATGAAGCAAGGCATGGCCGCGTTCCAGGCCTACGCCAAAGCGCTCGACGACGCCGGCGTCCTCCGCTCCGCCGAAGTCCTGCAAACCGTCGCGAACGCCACGAGCGTCTCGATGAAGCAGGGCAAGCTCCAGGTGCAGGACGGCCCGTTCGCCGACACGAAGGAAGCGTTCGCCGGCATCTTCACGCTCGACGTGCCCGACCTCGACGCGGCGCTGGCGTGGGCCGAGAAGTGTCCGGCGGCGCACTGGGGCACGGTGGAGATTCGTCCGTCGGCGGTGCGATTCATCGACGGTGCGTGGGTGAGAGCGGCCTGACGCTCGCACTCGAGCACACAATGACCACCGAGCATGCGATGGCGCGAGCCGAGGAAGTGGCTCGCGCCTCGTACGGCCGTCTGCTCGCGATTCTCGCCGCGAAGGACGGCGACATCGAGTCCGCCGAGGATTGTCTCGCGGCGGCGTTCGCGCAGGCGTTGAGCACGTGGCCGCGCACGGGCGTGCCCGACAATCCCGAAGCGTGGATCCTCACCGTCGCGCGCAACCGCCGGCAAGACGTGCGTCGCTCGGCCGCGTATCAGCTCACCGATTCGATCGACGACGTCTCGCACGCCGCCGCGCTCTCGGCGCTTTCCGCGGTTTCCACGATGAACGAGATCGATCCGGACGCGATCCCCGACCGGCGTCTCGCGCTGCTGTTCGTGTGCGCGCACCCGGCGATCGATCCCGCCGTCCGCACGCCGCTCATGCTCCAGACGGTGCTCGGCTTCGACGCCGACGACATCGGGCGCGCGTTTCTCGTTCCGCCGGCGACGATGGCGCAACGCCTCGTGCGCGCCAAGCGCCGCATCCGCGACGCGCGCATTCCGTTCGCGATTCCCGACCGCGCGCAAATGCCGGAGCGACTCACGCCGGTGCTCGAGGCGATCTACGGCGCGTACGCGATCGACTTCTCGCTCGTCGCCGGAACGGCCGAACGCGAGTCGTTGTCCGCCGAAGCCCACTTTCTCGCGACGACGCTCGCCGAGTTGCTGCCGAACGAGCCGGAGGCGCTCGGCCTCGCCGCGCTGATCTCGCTCTCGCTCGCCCGACGCGACGCGCGCGGTTCGATCCGATGAATTCGTCCCGCTCGACGAACAAGATCCGTCGCGTTGGGACTCGGAGCTCATCGCGCTCGGCGAGCGCTACTTGCAACGCGCGAGCACGTTCCAATCCATCGGCCGCTTTCAGCTCGAGGCGGCGATCCAATCGCTGCACTGCGCGCGCGCGACATCCGGCGTCGTCGATGCAAACGCGCTTCTCAAGCTCCATACCGCCCTCGTCGCCGTCGCCCCGACACTCGGCGCGCGCGTCGCGCACGCCGCGGCACTAGGCCGTGTCGAAGGTCCGTCCGCAGGTCTCGCCGCGCTGGACGCACTCGACGACGACGCGGTCCAGCGCTTTCAACCCGCGTGGGCGACGCGCGCCCACCTTCTCGTCGAAGCCGGCCGCACCGACGAAGCGCTGCTGGCTTACGATCGCGCGATCTCCCTCACGACAGACGCCGGCCCGCGCCGCTATCTCGAACGACGCCGGAGCCAGGTCGTCAGTCGTTAGCTGCCGCGTTCATTCCTTCAGTTGGGAAGCTTCGCGCCGATCACGTCGGCCGACTCGATCGTCGGCGGCGCCGACAGCAGCGTTGGCGCCTGAGCCATCAGCGCTTCGGCGATGGGCCCCGTGAGGTGCGCTTTCCGTCCGCTCTCGTCGGTGAACGAATCGAAGATCGCGAATGTCGTCGGGCCGAGACGCAACGCGAACCAGAGCGGCGTGGTGGTCTCTTGATTCGCCATCTCCAGTCCCTGCTGGAGAAACGCGAGTACTTCCTCCGCTTTGCCCGGTTTTGCTTCCAATCGAACGAACAATCCGACTTTCAGGGCGGTCGCTGATGCTACGGGTGTCATGTTCGGTCTCCTGTCGTTGGCTGTGCTGTTGCCCGAGGCGCGAAGGTTAGCAGCGACGTTCATTCGCATACAGTGTCGCGCGCCCGGACTTGTATGGCTGACCTTGCCATTACCCCAATGAATCCAGAGCGGGATGTCCGGGTTCGCGGCTGCGACTCGTTCTTCACGTGAAGCCGACTCATCCCACCACTCGACACTTGGGCCTCACATGAAACGAACCGTACCGTTACTCGCACTTGCCGTTGCGCTCGCCGCTTGTAACTCCGACGCGCCGATGCCGACCGCCGACCACATGTCGCACGCCGGCGGTCTGATGCTCTCCGACCTGACGCAGGCCTCGCAGGCAAAGACGCTCAACGACCTGAAGAATCTCACCGCGCCACTGCACGACATCGACGCGGCGCTGGCTCAGCACTACAGCCTTCTCGTCGCGCCACCGGCCACCGAGGGCGACGGATGCATCTCCGATCCGATGCTCGGCGGCATGGGCTATCACTACTCGCGCTTCGACAACCTCGGCGACGACGCGATCGATCTGCTCAATCCGGAGTTCCTCGTCTACGCACCGAAGAACGGGCCGCGCAAGGATGACGTCGCGCGAACGAGGCTGGCCGCGGTGGAATACTTCCTCCCCTTCAGCGCCAAGTTCCCGGCCCCGAACCAACCCGGATTCACGAAGGCGCCGTCGCTGCACGACTTCCCGTCGACGAGCGATCTGCCCGACGTCCCGTTCACCGCGACGGACCGGTTCGGCGGTTGGATGTTCCACATCTGGCTCTGGGAGAACAACCAGGCCGGCATGTTCGAGAACTTCAACGGCTCGGTTCCGCTCTGTCAGCCCGTGGGGCCGGCGTAGTTGCTCCTGCGGTTGCGAAGCGCGGTGAGCTGATCTCTGGCGTAATGGCTTGGTGTTGCCTCTCAAGCCGTTACGACTGGGGACTCCGGATTTCGCTGAAGGGGAGGAGTCGCGGGGAAGGGCGAAGGCTGTATCTTCGATCTGTGATCGCGTGATCGTCCCTCGTCAGAAGTGGTGGGGTGACCGTGCCCGAATCGCTTTCATCCGCCGAATCAGCGCTGCTGCACGTTTTTCGGCAGCAAGGTGCACGCGCCGGCGATCCCATTCCCGCGGCGGTTCTGATTCGCAATGCGTTCGGCTCGTCCAACCCGAACGTAGCAGGCGGAGCGGAGACTGCGCTCTTGAACCTCGAGTTTCGCGGCTTGATCGCGCCGGGACCCGATCCGATCGGTGCCACGTCGTGGATGCTTACTCCCTCCGGCGACAGGCATCCTGAGCCGATGACGCCAAGCCGGACCTTCGGGTTCGGCGAGCTCCTTGACGCGTTCGATACCGACGCATAGAATGCCTACCATCGACAGTAGGCATTCTATTTATTAGGCCGGCTCTGCAACTCGGCGACACATCGTGCCCGCGAAGCCCAGTGAGACCAAGAGCGACGTCCTCAAAGGGACGCTGGAGATGCTCGTTCTCCAGACGCTCACCATCCAGTCGATGCACGGCTACGCGATCGTCCAGCACATCAAGCGGCTGACCGACGACGCCCTCCACATCGAGGCGGGTTCGCTCTACCCCGCGCTCGAGCGCCTCGAGAAGAAAGGCTGGGTCACTTCGCGATGGGAGGATTCACCCACCGGTCGCCGCGCGCGCTACTACACGATCACGGCGGCGGGCCGCAAGCAGCTCGGCAAAGAGGTCTCCGGGTACGAGCGCGCCGTGTGGGCCATCGCGCGCGTCCTCAACCGCGCCTGAATCGCCGAGCCTCCGATGTCACTCATCGACGGCACTGCGCTACCGGTTGCGAGTTCTCCTGCGAGGGAGCTCGCACGCCCGCAACCTGAACGACGAGCTCGCGCATCATCTCGAGCTCAGTGCGGCAGAGGCGAAGTCGGACACCGGCGGCACGATGTCCGACGACGAAGCCCACTGGCGCGCGCGGCGCGAGTTCGGAAACACCACGTACTCGAACGAAGAACGCCGCTCGATCGCGGGACTCACCGTGTTCGACGCGGCCGGCCAAGACGTTCGCTTCATTCTTCGGCTCCTCCGACGGCGCGCCGCGTTCGCCGCCGTCACCGTCGCGACGATCGCGCTCGGCATCGGCTCCGCGACGTCGATCTTCACCGTCGCCGACGCCGTTCTCTTTCGCCCGCTCCCCTTCCCGCACGCCGATCGACTCATCGCCGTGTGGCTCGAGCGCCCGGCCTGGAAGGCGATCCCCGGGCTCGCCAAGCGTTGGGATCGCGGCACGTTCTCGCTTTCGCTCTTTCGAACCTGGCGCGCGGCGCAGACGTCGTTCGACGACGTCGCGATCTGGACAACCGGACCGGCCATCGCCGGCGACCCCACCGCGGCCGACGAAGTCACGACGGGAAGCGCCAGCGCGTCGCTTCTAGCCGTATTGGGGATTCACGTCGAGCGCGGATCGTGGTTCACCGCGTCCGACGAAGCGATCGGCGCGGCGCCAGTCGCCGTCGTGAGCCACGAAACCTGGGCCGCTCGCTTCGGGAGCGATCCGGGCATCGTCGGCCGCATCGTCCTTCTCGACGGCGTGCCGCACACGATCGTCGGCGTTATGCCGCGCGGCTTCGACCTCGATCGCAGCGGAACGATCGTCGACTACTGGACGGCCGCGGGCCGCGACTCGGGTGGAGCGACCGGCCGAAACGCGTCCACGTTCCAGGCGATCGGGCGACTGAAGCCGAACGTGTCGCTCGCGGCCGCGACCGCCGAGTCGGGACGATCGTTGCGAGCGGCGATGGAGGACGACGACGACCGCGTGAAGGGCGCCGCGCTGGCGACCTTGCACGCCGACCAGACGCGCATCGTGCGCCGCCCGCTCCTGATTCTGCTCGCCGCGGCGAGCCTGTTGCTGCTCATCGCGTGCATCAACGTCGCCACGCTTCTCATGGGCGAAGCCGCGAGCCGCGAACAGGAGCTGCGCACTCGCTCGGCACTCGGCGCGAGCCGCACGCGACTCCTCCGCCAGCTTCTCACCGAGAGCATCCTGCTCGCCGGCGTCGGAGCGACGGCGGGTGCGGCGCTCGCGTACTTCGCGACGAAGCTCATCGTTCGGTCGGCGCCCGCGACGATTCCGGGCCTCGGCGATGTGCGCGTGGATCTCCGCGTGCTGGGTGTCGCGCTGACCGTCGCCGTGGCGACCGGCCTCCTCTTCGGTCTCGCGCCGGCGCTGTCGTTGACGCAATCGAGTCACGGTGCGAGCGGAAACAAGGTTTCCGCGCGCGGACGAGGACGCGCGCAGCGCAGCCTCGTCGCGTGCGAGGTGGCGCTCTCGATCGTGCTCCTCGTCGGAGCGGGGCTGCTCGTGAGGAGCTTCGACAAGCTGTCGTCGATCGGATTCCGCTCGTCGAACCTGCTCGTCGTGGGGATGCGGCTTCGCGCCTCGCCATACACCGACAGCACGCACACGCGGGCACTATACACCGAGATCGTTCGCCGCCTACGGTTGCTTCCCGGTGTGGATGCCGCGGCCGTGACGACCTTGCCGCCATTCTACACCGGGTCGAGCACGGGATCGTTCGAGGTCGAAGGGCGGCCGCAATCGCACGACTCGCAAAGCCTCGTAGCGCATCGCCGAGCGACGTCGCCTGAATTCTTCGCGACCGCTGGTGTCCCGATCATCGCCGGCCGCGCCTACTCCAACGACGATCGCGGGGACAGGCCGCCGGTCATCGTGGCGAGTCGTGCGCTGGCGCAACGCGAATGGCCGGACGAGACCGCGATCGGCAAGCGAATCAAAGTGAACGGCGCTTGGCGCACGATCGTCGGCGTCGCCGCCGACATCGAGACCGAGCGCCCGACAACCGATCCGCCCGAAACGTTCTACGCGCCGCTCGAGCAGCTGATGCTTCGCGCCGCGCCGGCGCTTCTCGTGCGCACGCGTTCCGACGTCGCCGACGCCGCGGCCGAGATTCGCCGCGTCGTTCAAGGCGTCGAGGCGGGCGTTTCCGTGAGCCGCGTGGATCGAATGGACGATCTCGTCGCCGCGTCGCTCGCCGACGACCGGCTGCGCACGGAGCTCATCGCGCTCTTCGGCGCGATCGCGGCACTGCTCGCCGCGGTCGGCACGTACGGCGTCGCGGCGACGTCGGCTGCCCGTCGCACGCGCGAGATGGCGATTCGCGTCGCGGTCGGTGCGAGCTCCGGGTCGATCGCTCGGCTGATCGTCGGGAGCGCGGCGAAGGGCGTCGTCCTCGGCGCCGCGGCGGGACTTGTGCTGGCGCAGCTCGGCGTGCGTATGCTCTCGCCATACATCTATGGCGTTCGGATCACCGATCCGATCGTCTACGGAGGCGTCGGACTCCTGCTCGCGATCACCACGCTGGCCGCGACGTGGATTCCCGCGCGGCGGGCGACGCGAGTGCGGTTGGTGGACACGCTCGCCGCGGACAGCTAGCGCGAGCCGTCGCTCGACGACGGCAACGCAAGCTTTGCAAGGACCGCCTGAAATCGCGGCTCCCCGTGGAGATCCTTCAAGAACGGTTGTGTCGCGATTGAGTACATCCAGTCGGACCGTTCGGCGAGGCCTTGTTCCAACGCGGTCAACGCCGCATCGCGCTCGCCAAGATAGAAGAGGACTTCGGCCCGATAGAGCGCCGGAAACTTGCTCTGATCGATGGGAGCGAGAAGCTCCCGCGCCTTAGGAGCGCGGCCCGCCATGGCGAAGGCCATGGCGAGGCCCCAGACATAAAACGGCGCGTGGTTGCCGCGTTCGACTAGCTCGCTCATGGTCCGAATGCTCTCCTCGTACTTGCCTTGCAGGCCGAGCAACGCGCCGAGAAAGAGGTAGGCCCGAAGAAACCCCGGATTGATCGCGAGCACGTGACGAAATCGCGATTCGGCGCGCGGCAGATCGCCCGCCAGCGTGTGGATGATGCCGAGGTTCATGTGAGGAAGGACCGAGACCGGATCGAGCAGAAGCGCACGCTCGGCGATCGGCATGGCCTCGTCGAACCTGCCAATGCCGGCCAGAAACGCGGACAGCCAGCGGTGCGCCGTTTCGTGATTGGGGTTCAGCTCGATCGTGCGGCGAAGCTCGCGCAGCACACCGTCCCAATCCCACTCCCAGTACATCTTCACGAAGCCGAGCGAGGCATGCGCCTCGGCGAGCGACTCGTCGAGCTCCAGCGCGCGGCGCGCGGCGTCCGTCGCGACCGGATACATCTCGGCGGCATCCGCGAATTGCCACGATGCCAGCACGGCCGAGGCGTCGGCCAGCCCCGACCATGCGGGGGCATACGCCGGGTCGAGCGCCAACGCCTGACGGAACAGTTCGCGCGCGCGATGCATGCCCGCTTCGCTGCGCTCGGACCAGTGATGCCGCCCCAGCAGGTACAGGTCGTACGCCTCGAGACTGCGCGTCGCCGCCACCGGCACCTGTCCGCGCAGCTTTCCCAGCTGCAGCGCGCCGGCGATCGTGTCCACCACCTGCCTCGTGATTTCGTCCTGAACGGCGAACACGTCGTGCACCGTGCGATCGAACGTGTCGGACCAGAGCGCCGAATCCTCGGAAGCGCGGATCAGCTTCGCGGAGAAACGAAGCCGATCGCCGGCACGGCGCACGCTCCCTTCGACGACGAACTCCACGCCGAGCTGCGCGGCAATCGCGGTGAGCGGTATCGACTGGCCACGAAAGGACGCCGCCGACGTGCGAGAGACGACGCGCAGCCCCTCGAGGCGCGACAGCGCCAGCGTCAACTCCTCGGTGAGTCCTTCTCCGAAGTATCCGTCGTCCGGCGTGCCGCCGATGGTGCTGATCGGAAGCACGGCGACCGACAGCTGCGCCGCGGCGGCCACCGCGCCGGTCAGCGGCGACCGCGATGCCGCCTGGCGCTCGGCGCTCGTGGCGAGCGCGGACGCGAATTCACGGGCCGACGACGGACGATCGCCCGGCTCTTTGGCCAGCGTCCGCGTCAGCGCCGCCGAAACGCCCGCGGGAATGTCGGGACGCGCGACGAGCGGATCCGGCGGCACCGCCGTGAGATGCTTCGAAAGAACACTCATCGGCGTTGGACCGGTGAACGGCGGAGCGCCGACGAGCATCTCGTACAGCACACAGCCGAGCGCGTAGAGGTCGGACCGGGCGTCGAGGTCGCGCTCGCCCAGCGCCTGTTCCGGGCTCATATAGGCGACCGTTCCAATCGTCAGCCCCGCCTGCGTCATCGCGTCCGCCGACTCGGCGCCGGCGGTCGCGCGCGCGATGCCGAAATCGGCGAGCAACGCATGTCCACTGCGCGTGAGCAGAATGTTCTCAGGCTTCACGTCGCGATGAATGACCCCTTGGTCGTGTGCCGTCTGCAGGGCGTCGGCGATCTGGCGCGCGACCTCGAGCGCCTGCCCCACCGGGAGCCGTCCTTCGCGCACGAGCCGTGCGCGCAGCGACTCGCCGTCGATGTACGGCATGACGAAGTAGAGCGCGCCCGCGGCCTCACCCGAATCGTGGAGCGGGAGGATGAACGGATGACGAAGGTTCGCCAGCACTCGAATCTCACGATGGAACCGTTGCACATCCATCGGCAGGTCGCCGCGAAGGACCTTGATCGCCACCGAGCGATCGTGTCGTACGTCTCGCGCGAGATAGACCGTCGCCATGCCGCCCGCGCCAAGTTCTCGTTCGATGACGTAGCGATCAGCCAGTGACGCGGCGATATCCCCCGAGGGGGTGGGGAAGGTCATATCGGAAACATGAGTCCGATTCAGGCGGATGGCGATGGCATGCGTCAGGGTGCGGCGGGCAGCGAGCTTCTGGCCTCAAAGATCCCGGACCATAGATCGCCGCGGGCATCGAGACGCTTGGCCATCGTGCGCAGCGTGAACGTTCGGGGGCCGGCTTCGCCGCTCTCGACTTCTTCCCACGTGCATGGCGCCGACACTGGCGCGCCCGGCTTCGGCCGCACCGCGTACGCCGCCGCGTACGTCGCGCCGAATTCGTTGCGCGCCGTGTCGATGAGAATCCGGCCGCCGCGGTCGGCCTTGTAGAACTCCTGCGTCAACAGATCCGGCGCGCGCCGAACGAGCTCTCGGCCGAACGCGTGCGCGAAGTGCGCGACCTGGCCGCTGTCCGATTTTTCGTCGAGCGCGAACGCGACGTGAAACCCCTTCGAGCCCGACGTCTTGACCCAGCTCGTGACGCCGAGCTCCGCCAGCGTGTCGCGCAACAGCAGCGTCGCCGAGCGCAGCGCGCCGGCGTTCTCGTCGAGCGGATCGAGGTCGAAGATGCAGAGGTCGGGATGGAAGAGGTCGGGCACGCGCGACGTCCACACGTGCGGCGTGATGCAGTTCTGGTTCGCCAGCCACATGATGCCGCGCGTGTCGCGCACGACGGGATAGTTGACGACGCCGTCCTTCTTCGGCACGGCGACGCGCTCGAGCCACGCCGGCGCCCCCTTCACGACGTTCTTTTGAAAGAAGCCCTTGTCGCCGATGCCGCGGTGAAATCGCTCGAGCGTCACGGGGCGGCCCTTCATATGTAGCAGCATGGCGGGGGCGACCAGCTCGTAGTACGCCGCGAGCTCCCCCTTGGTGATGCCGTCGTCGGGGAACATCACCTTCTCGGGATGCGTGATCGCGATCTCGCTCATTCGCCGCGGGGCTGCTCCCGCACCACGTCGCGCGGGCGGACGTCGGTCCGTACGCTCAGGAGCCGCGAGTGGCGCAGCTTTGTGTGCACGGTCCACTCGATGAACGCCACGCGCACGACCACTTCCGGCCGCACCCAGTGCGCGCGCACCCTCGGCAGCCCCTTCGCCTTGGTGAAGGGCGTCTTCTCGAGCTCCATCGCGTCGAATCGCGCGCGAAGCTCGGTCAGCAGCTTCGTGTCGAACCCGGTGCCGACCTTGCCGGCGAAGACGAAATCGTCGCCGTCGAAGTAGCCGACGAGCAGCGCGCCGAGTCCGACGCGTTTGCCCTGCGCGTCGGTGAAGCCGCCGACGACGAAGTCGTGCGACAGCTCGCACTTCATCTTGAGCCAGTGCTTGGATCGCTTGTGCTCGTACGGCGAATCTCGCCGCTTGGCGATCACGCCCTCCCAGCCCTCCGCGCACGCGCGTTCCCACGGCGCCGCGTCGTCGAGCTCGCGCACATGTCGCATCGGCGCCGCGAGCGGCAGCTCGGCGAGGATGCGCCGTCGTTCGGTCAGCGGGAGCCGAGTGACGTCGCGGCCGTCGAGCCAGATGACGTCGAATACGTGATAGGCCGTGTGGCCGTCCCACTCGACCTCGCCGTCGAGGATCACGTCGGCTACCGGCATTGCCGCGACCGCGGCCGCGATGCCCGGGAGCGACTTCTCCTTTCGCGTCCGCGAGTAGAGTCGAACGACGTCGCCCTTCTTGAACGCGATCAGGCGGATGCCGTCGTACTTTCGCTCGAACGTCCAGTCCGGGCCGGCGAAACGCTCCTGCGTGAGCGTCGCCGCCATCGGCTCGATCCAGTCGGGAAATTCCAGGCGAACCGGCGGCGCGGAGCGGTCGGGTTTGGCCATCTCTATGGGGACGGGCAGCGGCGCGAGCGAGAACGTCTCGAGCATTAGATTGAGGCTCTCTCCCCTTCCGAGCAACGTGGCATAGAATGGGCATGCTCCTCGTCGGGATAGCGATCGGAGCGGTCGTCGCGCTCCTCGTCATCGCCGTGATCGCGCCCAAGTTCGCGCGTCGCATGCGCGCCGAGGGGGCGCTGCAGAGTCGAGCGGTGACGCGCGGGCAGATCTACGAGCAGCTCGTGCCGTACCTCCCCGGATTCCGCTTCAATCCCAAAGACGCCCAGTTCCTCGGCCGGCCCGTGGACTTCGTGGTGTTCGACGGGCTGGACGAGGGCGATCTGCGACGCATCGTGTTCGTCGAGGTGAAGACGGGCGCCGCCAAGCTCACGACCCGCGAGCGGCTCGTCCGCGACGCGATTCGCGGCGGCCGCGTGGAGTGGGCCGAGATCCGCGCCGATGCCAACCTGACCCTCCCCCCAACGCGGGCCATGACCAGACCATGAATCCGCTCACGCCCAGCGCCCGTAGATGAGTGGCGGTGGTTGCGCGATTCCGTACCGCGCGACCTATTGAGATTGTCTGCGGGTTCAGCCTCAGCCGTTCAACCATGGTGGAATCCATCCGGGACGACGCGGTCTCGACATGAGCTGGATCACCATCCTCTGTTCCATGATCGCGGCGTCCTGCCTCACGGTCGCCGTCGTTCACTTGTTCGTCTGGCTGCGCTCTCGCGATGCGCGGACGAACCTCCTTCTGAGCAACTGCGCCTTCGCCGCGGCGGTCGTTGTCGCGTTCGACGTCGCGCTGATGCACTCGCGGACGCCGGCGGAGTTTGCGACGACGCTGCGTTGGCTCCACATCCCGCTGGCGTGGGCGCTCATCTCCGTCGTCCTCTTCGCCCGAGACTACCTCAAGGCCGGCCGAGACTGGCTCATGTGGTCGGTGGTCATTGTGCGCGTCGTTGCGCTGGCGCTCAACTTCGCGATCCCGCTCAATCTGAATTTCCGCGAGATCACGGCGATTCAGACCACCTCGATCCTCGGCGAGCAGATCTCCATTCCAGTCGGCCGAACGAATCCGTGGATGCTGGTCGGCAACTTGGGGATAGTGTTGTTCCTCGCCTATCTGACCGACGCCTCCATCACGGCCTGGCGGAAACGCCGGCGACTGCAAGCGCTGCTCATGGGAGCCATCCTCGGCCCGGCGATCTTCGCCGCGTTGATCCGCGGAATGGAGTTCGTGGTCGGCGCGTCGGACTACAAGAGCCCGTATTTCATCAGCCTGGTGCCCCTCGGCTTTCTCGTCGTCGTCTGTGTCGGGTTGAGCAGCGATCTGCTCCGCGCCACGACGCTCGCGCGCCAGCTGAAGGAAAGCCACGAGCAGATGAGCCTCGCCCAGGCGGAGCTCGACCGCGTCTCCCGCCTCACCGCCATGGGAGAGTTCGCGGCCGCGCTCGCACACGAGCTGCTCCAGCCGCTCACCGCGATTCTCCTGAACGCGAAGACCGCGTTGCAAACACTTCCCGACGCGACGCCCGGCGCCGACGAGATCAGAGCGTCTCTGCGCGGCGTAGTCGAGGCGGGAGAACGCGCGGCCGAGGTGACCCGGCGAAATCGAGAGCTCTTTCGCTATCGCACGGTGCGAAGCGCGCCGGTCGACATCAACGGCGTGATCGAGGAGACCCAGACGCTTGCCGCGAGACGCCTGTCCGACAGCGGCGTGCACGTCGCGACGGCGCTCGCCGCGAACCTGCCGGCCGTGCGCGGCGATCGCGTCGAGCTGCAACAGGTAATCCTCAACCTCATCGCGAACGCGATCGACGCCACCGAAGCGCGGCCGGCGGCGCGCGTCTGGATCCGCTCGTACGAGGATGCCGACGGCATTCGTGTCGAGGTGGGCGACAACGGCGTCGGGCTCGCCCGCGTCGACACGGGGCGCATGTTCTCGCTGTCGTACACGACGAAGCCCGACGGAACCGGCGTCGGCCTCTCGGTCAGCCGAGCGATCGTCGATGCGCACGGCGGCCGGATCTGGGCCGAGCCCAACGCCGACGGTGGAGCGAGCTTCTACTTCACGCTTCCACAGGGCGGCGCCGGCGGTGACCTCCCTCAATGACGCCGCCCCTCCGCGACGTCGCGCCGAATCGCCTAGCCGCTCGCGCGAGGAAGGATCTCGCGACGCTCAGGCACCATGACGTGCCGACGGTGCGGTCAGTTCGCCGCCGTTATTCGAAGTTGCTAAAGGAGCGGCCGGCGCATGCGGTCGTCGAGTTCGCGCTTGCTTTGTCGGCCGGGGGGTGTTGGGAGGAGCGGTTGATCGCGTACGAGGTCGTCGCCGCGCACCGTGCCGCGGCCGCGTCGCTCAACGAACGACACGTCGCTTCGATGGCGAAAGGTCTCGAGGATTGGGGCACGGTGGACCTCTTCGGCGTCACCATCCTCGGCCCCGCCTGGCGCGAGGGGCAAGTGTCCGACACGACGATCGATCGTCTGGCGCGATCGACGGATCGCTGGCGCCGTCGCCTCGCCCTCGTCGCCACAGTTCCGCTCAACTCGAAAGCGCGCGGCGCTTCGGATGGAGGCGACGCTCGGCGAACGCTCCGCGTCTGCCGGCAACTTCTCGCCGATCGCGACGACACGGTCGTGAAGGCGCTTTCGTGGGCGCTGCGCGAATTGGCGAAGCGCGACCCCACCGCTGTCAGAGTGTTCGTCGATGCGCACGACGGCCGGGTCGCGGCCCGTGTGCGCCGTGAAGTCTCCAACAAGCTGCGCACGGGATTGAAGACGCCTCGCCGGCAATCAGGGGTCGTGCTTATTTTCTCGGCGTGACAGAGATTCGCACCGCGACACCCGCCGACCTCCCCGCACTCGGCCGGCTCGGCGCGCTGCTCGTGCGGGCGCACCACGACTTCGACGCCAAGCGGTTCATCCCCGCGACCTCGGAGACCGAGGCCGGCTACTCGTGGTTCCTCGGCACGCAGCTCGGGAAGCCGTCCATCTGCGTGCTCGTGGCCGACGACGACGGCGAGGTCGTCGGCTACACGTACGCCGGCGTCGAGGGACGCGACTACATGTCGCTGCGCGGGCCGGCGGGAATACTGTACGACGTCGTCGTCGATCCGAGCCGGCGCAACAACGGTGTCGGGCGGAAGCTCGTCGAGGCGGCTTTAGGATTCTTGAAGAACCACGGCTCGACCCAGGTCGTGCTCAGCACCGCGACGCACAATGACGCCGCCCAGCATCTCTTCGAGAGCGTCGGATTCCGCCGGACGATGATCGAGATGACCACGGAATTGACGGACTGACGCGTTTCTTTCAGTCCGCGGGCCTAGCCGAGCGTCGCGGATCGGCCGATCTTCACTGACCCTTCGAACCCCAATCTCGCAGCGAGGACAGATACGTGACCGACCCGATGACGCTCACCGCGGAATTCCGCTCCTCGGAGTGGGAGCTGGTGCTGAAGTACGAGGACGGCTCGCTCCCTGCCACGCAGTGGAACGTCGAGACGCTCACGATCGTCGCGCGATGGTACGCCAAGAATCTCGACCGCGACGCGGCGACGGCGCGCTACCGCGAGTCCTACGAGCGGAACCATCGGCGGCTCACGAATCGGCGCGAAGGAGCCGAGGTGGCGACGGCCGCGATCGAGGCGGTCGATAAAGTTTGGGAATCGCTGCTGGCTCAGGCGCTCGAGGCGAAGGCTTAGGGCCGGCGTGAGTGGCCGACCTCGCTCTGTGCACCGCCGCCGCCGCCTCTTTCGCGCGTCGAAGCGTAACTAGCGTCACCTCTGGCCGAGCGCCGATCCGGAACGGAATCCCCCAGTACCCGGTCCCCGGGCTGATGTAGAGAACCGCGTCCTCACTCGTGTGCGCCCCCATCGCGTGCGAGAGGAATGGCGACGCGAGGCTCCAGCCGAGCTTCGGGAGCGCGAACTGGCCCCAGTGCGTGTGCCCGCTGAGCGTGAGCGCCACTCCGCGCTTGGCGAGCGACGGCCAGAGCGACGGGTTATGCGCGAACGCGACGATGGTCGCGTCTTCCGGCACGCCGGCCAACGCGCGGTCGATGTCGGGCGCGGCGCGCGACGTTCCTCGGCGACCGCCCGCGGGATCGCCCGTGCCCACGAGCACGATCGCGTCGCGCCCTCGTCGAATGACGTGCGCTTCGTTCACGAGCACGGTGCCGAGTTTCGCTCGGCGCAGCGCGTCCTCGACGTCGTCCCAGCCCGCGTAGACGTCGTGGTTGCCCGGGATCATGAACACGCCCAGCGGCGCCGTGAGTGAACCGAGCAGCTCGGCGTAAATGGCGACGTCCTCGGCGCGGTCGTCGATGAGGTCGCCGGTGATCGCGATGAGATCGGGCGCCAGCGCGTGCGTCGCGCGCACGACTTGGTCGATGAAGCGACGCGACGTGTGCGGCCCGACGTGGAGGTCGGAGAGCTGGCCGATCTTGAGTCCGTCGAAGTTCGGCGGCAGCTCCGGCACGAACGCGTCGACGTGGCGGACGACGAGCGACCGCGAGCCGATGTAGCCGGCGACGAGGAAGATCGCCAACGCGACGACCATGACGAACGCGAACGCGCGCCCGGCGACGAGCGCGTGACCGAACAATGCCCCGCCGAGCGCGCCGATGAGCCCGGCGCCGGCGACGAGCGGAAGCATCAGGTTGGCGTAGAGAAAGGGCCGGACGACGAGGAGCCGGAACGCCGCGCTCGGATAGAACGGCCACCCGCGCCACCGGAGAAACACGACCAACGGAACGATGAAATACGCCGCGACGGCGAGCGTCACCCACAGCGCGCCGGGAAAGAGCCCGGCGGCGAGCACCGCGATCGTCGTCCACGCGGCGACGAAGTACGTGACGACGCGCGCCATGATCAACGCGGGCGAACGGCGACGGCGGCCGGCGGTTCGGCTGGGGGCGGGGGCGGGCTCTGGGTTCGACATACCGAAATTTGCCCGCGAGTGGAAGCCGTGGCGGACGGCCCGGTCCGGCCCGTATCGTATCCCGTTGGTCCCAGACCATCGTCCCCATGTTTACGTCCAAATTCGCCGCCCTTCTCAGCCTCACAGCGGTTTTCGCGTGTACGTCGGGCAAGGCGGCCGACAAATCGGTCGTCCAGCAATCGATGGCCGACATGTCCGCGCCGGTGACGATCCCCAAGGGCGCGGTGTTCACCGCCGCCGACGTGCATTTCAAGCAGGGGATGATTGCGCACCACGCGCAGGCGATCTACATGTCGCGCATGGCGAAGGCGCACGGCGCCAACCCGCGCGTGCTCAAGTTCGCCAACAAGATCGACCAATCGCAGATCGCCGAGATCCGGTTGATGCAGGACTGGTTGGTCCGCAACGGCCAGTCGGCACCCGACACGTCGTCGTGGCGCCACATGCAGATGCCGGGGATGCTCACGGCGCCGCAGCTCAAGGAGCT
>CAWBKI010000011.1:0-9715 GCA_963789315.1 uncultured Gemmatimonadaceae bacterium
ACTCATGGGTGGATCTGCGCCGTCGGTCGGAGACCGGCGGAGCGCGGCGCAGTTCCGCTACTCGTCCGGTGGGCGGCTAGCTCGGGCGTCGAGCGTTCGCACGACCGCCGCGCTGCGGGTGCGCATGGCGGCATCCGGCGCCGTTCCGCTCGCGATGTCCTGCTCGACTGCCAGGCGCATGTTGGCGAACTCCGCGTCGGGAGCGCGACGCGCCAGCAGCGGCTCGAGCGACGACACCGCGACGTCGGCCGAGACGCGGCGCGCGACGAGATCCGCGAGCACGACGAGCGGCATCACGAGACGATCCGGTTTCGGCGCGGCGGCTCCTACGTGGTCGCACCCGATCTGTGCGACGTGGGCAAGCTGACCAGGAGTCACTCCAGCGTGCAGTGCGCTGGCCGCCGCGACGGTCTCGGCGCTCCCCGCGCACCCTTTCAGCGTGCTTCGTGCGACGCCCAACTCTCCGAACAGTCGGCGAACGGCGTCGACGATGCGCGTGCTGTCCGCACCCTTGAGCGCACCCTCGGCCGCCTTTGAGAACAACGGCTCAGCCGGAAGACCACGGGCGCGCGCCGAATCGGCGAGTCGACTGACGACCGCCTCAACGCCTGCCGACAGTCGCGGTGTGACGGACGCGGAAGATGGCACGCTTTGCGCGCGAGCGATCGCCGGAATCAGGAACAGTGCGGCTACCATCCAGCGCAGCCGATTCGCTTCACGAACGAGACCCGATCGCATCAGTCGCTCCCCTTTCCTGGTTGCGGCACCACGATCACGGAGCCAGGAACGCCGAAATCATCTTCCACGGCGCGCGGCGCGGCTGCATCGGCGCGCAACGCGCCATCGATCGAGAACGCGAACACGTGGCGACCCGGTTGGAGACGGACGTCGACGATCCATACATCGCTCGATCCGCGACGCATCGGCACCGCGGACGGATTCCAGCTGTCGAAGTCGCCGACGAGCGATACCTGTTTCGCGCTCGGCGCCGACACCACAAACCGCACCTTGTCCGCGCCTTGTCTCGCGGTCAGCTGCTCGATGCCGACCGCGCCGCACAGCGCCGCGGCGATTCCAACCGGCAGCCACACACGGACGAGCGACCACTGAGGCCGCGGAGTCCACGCGACCTGAGCGAGCAGATCGTCGCGCCAGGCGGCGCGCACGGGCTCCGGCCGCTGCAAGACCTTCGCGGCGCGCTCGACCCCCGCGTCGAGCGATTCCTCCGCGTCGTTCGATCTATGATCGGTCATCGATTCTCGCTCCTTCCTCGAGCAGGATCTTGAGGCGTTCGCACGCGCGCTTCACCCGCATCTTGAGCGCCGACACTCCGGCACCCGTGGCCTTCGACATCTCTTCGTAACTCAACTCTTCGACATGGCGAAGCAGAAACGCTTCGCGCTGTTCGGCCGGAAGTACGGACATCGCCCGTTCGATCTCGTCGCGAAGCTCGTACGCCCGTCCATCGTCGGCCACGAACGGAACGGCGAGCGCGTCCGCGTCGGCGACGACGCGACGCTCACGTCGCGCCCGTTGGACCATCGACGTTCGGCATCGATTGATGAGAATCGCGAACAACCACGTGCGAAACGGTAATCGCGCGTCGTACGTCGCCAACGCCCGGTGCGCGCGCAGAAACGATTCCTGCGCCGCGTCCTCGGCGTCGGCCCGGTCGCCCAACATGCGCGTCGCGTACCGCAGACACGCGGGCGCGTGACGATCGACCAGCTCGGTGAAGGCTCGCGTGTCGCCATCGAGAGTACTCCGCACCAATTCGGCATCCGTCATTCCGATTGGTGGTACCTCACTACGACGGCCGAGCGTCACTGGACGACGAATATTCCCACCTCGCCGGCGAAGTCGTCGTCGACCGGCGTGAGGCCGGGCGGCGCGAGCCACCGGCCGCCGTCGACGCGAATGTTAGCGTGATGCAGTCCGGCCGCGGCCGGCAGCTCGACGATCCAACCGTCAGCCGAGCGCTCCATCGACACCGGCTTCCATTGAGTGCAATCCGACGCGAACTCCACGGCGCCGGCACTCGATACACGAATCGTAATGCGGATTCGGCCCGGCTCGGTCGCCGAGACGACGAAGGTTTGCGGCGCGTTCGTCGACCCCGGCCGTTCGCTCGATCGGTGCGAGAAGATCGCCGCGTTGAAGCCGAAGCCGAGACTCACAGTGCCTCGCCCAATCTGCTGATTGCCGGCCGAGACGAACCGCGACGCCGTCGCGGCGCCAAGCAGCAGCGAGGCGCCGCGGCCAAGTTCCGCGCCGAGCTGTAACCCACCCCACACTCCGGCGCCTTGCTGCGCGACCGCCACCCGCCCGGCGAGCGCGGTGACCCACCAACGGTCCTCTCGCCACGTGAGTCGTGCCTCGGCGGACGACCATCGCGTCGCGTCCGAGGCCGACGTGTCGAACACTGCTACGTCTGAGGTATCGGCGTGGAGACGTTGCAGCGAGTCGCGCGTGAAACTCACTTGCTGAACCAATCGGGGAGCCTTGAACTGACGCGAAACGTTCGTTCCGGCACCGATGCGCGTCGTGACGTCGATGTGGCTCCACGCGTAGGACAGGCCGTACTGCATCGCCGACCGCGGCCCGGCGATCGCGATGTGCAACGGACCGATGAGCGGCGCGTCGAGTCCGAACGACGGCGCGGCGTCGCAGCCGAAATGTGAGCACTGCACGGCGCTGCCGAAGACCCCAAGCGCTGAATGCGCCGACTCGGCGCCGCTCGGCCAGAGTTGCGCCACCGGGTTGAATGCGCCTTGCGCGTTCGCCGCGGCCGGCCATGCGCTCGCGAGAACCACGATCCCGCGCGACGCGCGGCGGCACCAACGATTCACGAATGGTTTCAAGACACGCTCCTCGCTACGCCGTATACCCAGGCAGTCCGCATGAACGTCACATCCGCGCTGCAGTGACTCCGGCTGACGCGCCGAGGTATCACTCGGCGTCGTCGATGCAACCATCTCACTGTTGGAGGAAGCATGAATCGTGTTGTGACGAGCCGGGCCGCGACGTTGATGACCGCGGCGGTTGTCGTGGTCATCGCGGCCTGTAGCGACAGCGGCTCGCAGGCCAACCTCACTGGACCGAACCCCAGCGTCTCGACGGGAAACCCCGCCGATTCCGCCAAAAACGGCGCGGGCAATCCGGGCAGTCCACCGGCAGGACACCCCGACACCAATATCACCAGCACGCCGGCGCCGAAGCCCGTCGCGAGTTTTACGATGATCGTACACGTCGGGTCGGTGCTTCCGGGCGCCACCGATACGTTGACGACGAATCCGATTCCTGGCGCGGCGGTCTCGATCTTTCAGCAAACGCTCGTGCCGGGCAATCCGTCGGGTGCCGACACGCTCAACACCGTGCAGGCGCTGGTCGCGTCGGGCGTCGTGGACGCGAGCGGCAATTTCAACGCGCCGAATCTCAAGGGCGCGGCGGTCTACGTGATCAAGGTCGCGCCTCCCGCAGGCAGCACCTTCCAGCCTGCGACGACGTACATCAATCAGGCATTCGCCGATCTGGTGAAGGTTTCGGTCACGCTGTTCGGGAAGTGAGCCTGTTTGGCGGCATGACGGCATGACGGCTTGACGGCACTGCCGTCAGGCCGTCATGCTGTCGAGCAGCCAGCTCACTTCACGGAGTCCGCGTGATCTTCATGATCGTCGAGCACTATCTAGACGGCGACCCCAAGCCCGTATACGACCGATTCCGCAAACGCGGCCGACTCGCGCCGGACGGTTTGCGATACGTCAACAGTTGGGTGACTCCGGATCTCGCCCGCTGTTACCAGGTCATGGAGTGCGACGATCGCGCGCTGCTCGATGAGTGGATTCGCGCGTGGGAGGACATCGTCGAATTCGAGATCCATCCCGTCATCACGTCGGCCGAGGCTGCGGCTCGAGTGCCGGGGTGAGGTTGGGGGGATAGGCGGCGCTCGGCGGCGGGGCGTCGGGAGAAGAGAGCGCAAGCGAGCTCGACTCTATCGCGAGCGCTCGCCAGCGTGCAGAATCCGGCGACTGCTTTGCCCCACCCACCCGAGCAGTCCAACGGAGATCACCATGTTCGACCTCCTCGGCGTCGCGCTTCTGACTCGTCGTCGCTGCGCTCGGCGGTGCGCTGGCTCATCGCTCGCGCACGACGCGCGCGCAATCGAGCTGTGAAATGGCTCGGCGGAACGCTTTCGGGCGTCGTCACGCTCGCTTGCATCATCGCGTTCTGCACGGTCCTCGCCGGCTTCTATCGCGTGAGCTATCCGCAGTACCACGCCGCTGCCGCGGACGTCAAGGTTGCCGGGACACCCGATCAACTCGCGCGCGGCGCGAAGATCGCGGTGATCTGTGCCGCCTGCCATTCGCCGAATGAGAATCCGCCGTTGGCCGGTCGCGACATGTTCGTGAACGGCGGCCCGCCTATCGGCACACTGTACGCGGCGAATCTCACGCCGGCCGGCGAGATCAAGGATTGGACGGACGGAGAGATCATTCGGGCCATTCGCGAAGGCCTGCACAAGAGCGGCCGCTCGCTCGTCATCATGCCCTCCGAAGTCTTTCACAACCTGAGCGATTCGGACGTGCAGTCAGTCGTTGCGTATCTGCGGTCGCAGCCGGCCGCCGGAACACCGACTCCGCCCACCAAGCTCAACGTCGTCGGGGGGCTCTTGGTCGCGCTCGGATTCCCGACGGCCGCGCAGCCGCCGATCGCGCAACCGGTCGTCGCTCCCCCCGAGGGCACCTCCGCGGACTACGGGAAGTACCTCGTCTCGATCGCCGCCTGTCGCACGTGTCACGGCGAACACCTCGCCGGCCGCGTCGCCAAGGGACCAGGCCCGCCGGCGGGACCGAATCTCACGACGCTCGTGCCAAGTTGGACCGCCGAGCAGTTCGCGCAGACGATTCGCACGGGCGTCGACCCCAACAAGCACACGCTCACGTCCGAAATGCCGTGGAAATCGATCTCCCATTTCGCGACCGACGACGACCTCGCGGCGATGTACGCGTACCTGCACGTCTCGCGCCGCTTCCGGGCCCCGACAAGTGATCGGACCCGCTAGCGCTTGACTCCTTAGTCGCGCGCGCCTAGCGTCTTTCCGCAGCGCGAGGGGCGCATCCAGTCCGCGGAAAGGGCCATGCCCACCCGTCAGTTCGACAATCGAGAGCGTACGAACTCCTTCACGCCCCAACGCGAGCGGACTCCGGGCGGACTCTTGAAAGGAGCTTCGTATGGATACGCTTCCTCTCCCGCCGTCGCCGAGTCTCGAGCAGTACAAGAAACGGGCGAAGGCACTCGTTGGCGCGGCTGAATCGTCGGACCCCGCCGCGGTTCGCGAGTGGGCTCGCAAGTGGCTCGAGTCGCTCGCGTCGTCGCTCGGCGCTGACATCATCACGCCGTTCGTCCGCGATAGCATCGACCGTGCGGTCGCGCACATCGAAGCGCGAGTGCGTGACCGGCGCGGGTCAAAGCCGTTTCTCCTCGCCGACGCGCAGCACCTCATCGCCGAGGCGCACGGATACGAAAGCTGGGGAGCGTTCGCGCAGCACGTCGAAGAAGCGGAGGGCAAGCGAAAACCGCATGACGACTTCGAGCTCGCCGCCGACGCGGTCGTCAACGGCGATCTCGCGACGCTCGAGTCGCTCGTGCGCAAGAATCCGGAGCTGGTTCGCGCCCGATCCCGGCGCGTGCACCGCGCGACGCTTCTTCACTACGTGGCGGCGAACGGCGTCGAAGACTTTCGTCAGAAGACGCCGAAGAACGCTGTGGCGATCGCTCGGTTTTTGCTCGAGGCCGGATCCGACGTCGACGCCTCCGCGGAGACGTATGACGGCGGCCATTGGCAAACGACGATGAACCTCCTCGTCTCCAGCGCGCATCCGGCCGGTGCCGGGCTGATGCCCGCCCTCGTGGATGTGCTCGTCGACCACGGCGCCGCAATCAGCGGAATGGGTGACGACGAATCGCCGATGATGACCGCGCTGGACTTCGGTTACGGCGACGCAGCGGAAACGCTGGCCAGGCGCGGCGCACGCGTCAACAACGTCGTCACCGCCGCCGCGCTGGGGCGACTCGACCTCGTTCGTCGCTTCGTCGTCGACAAGAACACGGTCGCGCCGGGGGTCCCGCTAGTCGCTCCGAGATGGCGGAACCTGCCCGACGATCCGACGTCCACATCGAGCTGGCGCTCGCGTGGGCGTGCAAGTTCGCGCGCGCCGAGGTCGCCGAATTCTTGCTCGACATCGGGGTGAACCCCGTCTCGAAGGACGGTTACGACATGACCGCCCTGCACTGGGCCGCGCCGAATGGAATGATCGGCGTCGTGCGCCGGCTGCTCTCGCTCGGCGCGCCATTCGAGGCGCTCAATCGGTGGGGAGGCACGGTGCTCGGCTCGACCATCCACTTCGCCGTTCACATGCCCGTCAGAGGCGTCGACTATCCGGCGATGCTCGAAATGCTCATTGCCGCCGGCGCGAACGTGAACGCGGCGTATCCGTCGGGTAACGAGGCGATCGACGCACTCCTGAGACGACACGGCGCTGGGCGGCGCGTCGGTCCGTAGGCGGCGCACTCCTTGCAGCCCGGAATCGCTCTCGCGAGCCTCGACGCTGCGGCTCACGACCCGACCTCCCTCCAGGAGACCAACATGGCGAAAGCAAAGCGAGCCGTACCGGAAGGATTGCACACGGTCACCCCGGCGCTCACTCTCGACGACGCGACGAAAGCCATCGACTGGTACAAGCGCGCCTTCGGCGCCGAAGAGAAATCGCGAGCGGTGGGGCCCGACGGCAAGGTCCTTCACGCTGAAATCCGGATCGGCGATTCGAGCATCATGCTGCACGACGCGATGATGGGCGCGAAGTCGGCGCGTGCACTCGGCGCCACACCCGTCGGGCTCTGGGTGTACGTCGACGACGCTGACGCTCTCTACAAACGCGCGACGTCCGCCGGCGCGAAAGCAGCCGACGGACCGATGGGACAGATGGCCGATCAATTCTGGGGCGACCGGTGCGGGACGATCACGGATCCCGAGGGCTACCAGTGGACCATCGCCACGCACAAGGAGGACTTGACGCCGGAAGAGATGAAGCAGCGTCAGGATGCGTGGATGGAGCAGTTCGCGGCGCAGAGCACGCACGCCTGATTCTCAGCCAGGCGGAAACGCACGGTCGAGATCGAATCAGTCTCGACCGTGCGACTCACCTCAGCCGGAGCCGGCCATGGCCATATGCGAAGTGTGCGGCAATGACTACGAGATGTCGTTCCAGGTGGTGTCGGCCGGACAGACGCACACGTTCGACAGCTTCGAGTGCGCGATCCAGAAGCTGGCGCCCGTGTGCGAGCATTGCGGCTGCAAGGTGATCGGCCACGGCGTCGAGGCGGACGGCTCCTTCTATTGTTGCGCTCATTGCGCGCACGCCGAAGGCGCCGAGGCCATCGTCGACAACGCGGCGCACGCCACCCATTGAGCGACCGTCGTTCGCCTACTTCGGGAAGATCACCGGAAACACGACGTCGGTCGTGAAGATGCAGCGATCGTTGTGCCCGCACTCGGGAACGATGATCGCGTTGTGCTTGGCGCCGAGCGTCTCGGTGACGTACTTGAAGAACGCTTCACCGCGCGCGCGCCGCGTCGGACCCTGCGCCATCGCGGTCGGCGACGAATCGAAGCCGCCGAGCGGCAGCACGTCGACCTGGCCAAGCAGGTAGGTCGTCGGCCGCTCGACGAGCTGCTTGCTTCAATTGCTCGTCGGACATCCCGCGCGTAGCCGGTGCGATTCTCGAGTCCCGCGGGCCAGTGGTTGAAGTTGCGGCGCCTTGGTCGCGTCGAACGGCCGTACGTGAAGTGCGTGTGCACCTTCTCGCCGTCCGGGCCGAGCGCCTCCTTGTCGGCCGTCGCCGGGATCGGCGTCGCCCGTCGGCAGCGGGCGCACGGCCGCCGGCCACGCGTAGCTCGACGGATTGGCGACGACGTACGTGATGCTCACGCCCGGCGTGCCGTGGACCTTGTTCGCCATCTCGTATCGCGTCGCGAACTGGCCGCCGGCCGAGTGTCCGGCGACGACGATCTTCGTGAGGTTGGGAAAGATCTTCTTGTCGGCGAGCTTGCGGACGATCTCATCGACGAAGTCGAACGACGAGATCGTCGGAATTCGTCGGCGACATTCCGCCCGATCGCCACGAGTTCTCGCCGCGTCGGGCCACATGATTTCGTTGGCCGCCGGCTTGTCCGTGCCCGCGATGAAGTGCGGCGCGACGATGATCGTGTTGTCGAGCGCGCCGGCGAGAAAGCCGCGCCGCGGTGCTCGTCTCGAAGTAGTGATCGGCGTTGCGACCGGCGCCGTGGACCATGATGAGCGCGCGCGTGATCGCCGGATTCGGCACGTCGAGCGGGTACGACGCGTAGACCATCGAGCGCGCCGGCCCGCCGCCGAACGTGATCCAGCGCTCGCACGGCGGCGGTCGCCGTGGTGCATGGCGTCGCGGCCGCGCGCCGGGCCTGCGGCGGGGTTTGGGCTGGCGGGGCCGGCACGGGTGTAGCGAAACCGAACAGGACAAGCGCAATATTGAGTCGCATGGCAATGAAATGAGTGAGGCGTCGGGTTGTCCGGATCCGTATTTAATGATGGAACCGACTCCCCCGTGGGGCGAGAGCCCTCCTGGGAGGGAGGGGGCGAGGAAGCCCCAACAACGGTTCCGCGAGTCTCGTGGATCGACCGCCGCATTACCGTTCGGGAATCGGGTCATGTTAGTCCTTGGCTTTCTGAGACAATGGCCGCTGGCGGCGTTTCTGCCCGCCGCGCTGTTCTTCGCCCTCGCGCTCCGCACGGGTCGCGGGCTTGTGTGGGGAGCCGCGTTCATCTGGGCGACCTATGCCGTCTACGAGTTCTTGATGAACCGCGGGGTGCTCTGTCCGGACGAGTGCAGCCGCGTCGACCTGCTGGTGATCGATCCGTTCCTGGTGGTGCTCTCGGTCGTGGCGCTATTGTCGTCGCTGCGAGGCCGAAAGGAGATCGACCTCTCCTGACCTTCGTCGCGAGAACTGGGAACCGTCTCATCGCGTCCGCTTATCGCGACGAATGGCGTAAGCCTCGGTCGGAAGGCGCGACACCCGAGGCGGGTGATGTGCGCGCCGATCGAACAACCTACTGGAACGTGCGTGCCATGAATGAATACAGTTCAGTACACCCGGGCATTCGTTTCTCACGATTCGCCTTTCGATTCGCCGGACTGCTGGGGCTCATCGAGATCATGCCGCTCTACTTCTCCGAGGGCGCGCTGAATCGCAACCAGCCGCCGGCGCTCACGCATCCGGAGTTCTATTACGGATTCATCGGTGTCGTGATCGCGTGGCAGATCGCCTTTCTGATCATCTCCGGCGACCCGCTCCGGTATCAGCCGCTCTTTCCGGCGGTGTTTCTGGAGAAGCTCCTCTACCCCGCGGCGCTCGCCATGCTCTATGCCGACGGCCGCGTGCAGGCGCCGGTGACGCTCGCCGGCGGCGCGATCGACCTCGGTCTGCTGGCGCTCTTCATCGTCGCCTGGATGAAGCTCAGCAAGGTGCCCGCGGATCCGTGGGCGATCGCGTCCGCGTCGCGGTGGTGGTAGGTCGGGGTAGCTAGACGACGGCGCGGAGGATCGGCTCTTCGCGCAGCGCGTAGATCGCCGCGGCGGCGAGACGCGGTCCACGCCGCGAAACGCCATACCCATTGCC
>CAWBKI010000012.1:0-167589 GCA_963789315.1 uncultured Gemmatimonadaceae bacterium
GGGCCGTCGGGCCCGGGCAACGGCGCCGTGCTCCACGCGGTTTGGAGAGAGTCCGGGAGTCTCTTGCGAAACTCGCCGATGTTCCACGGACCAGTGATGTACGCGGCGATGCGCCCGGCGGCGAACTCCTGATAGATGTTGCTGATCTGCGCGCTGCCGAGGGGTGGCGCGAGCCACGCGCGAAAGAGATCGATGTAGAACGAGAACCCGCGGCGAAAGCGCCAGTCGTCGAAGAACGCGCGCGTATCGTGATCCGCCAGCAGCGGCGCGCCGCATTGCATTGTGAGAATGACCGGCTGCGCCCATTCGTCGAGCGGCAACAGCATCGGGTAGCCGCCCGCTGGCTGCACACCCTTGACCCGCTCGAGCGCGTCGCGCCACTGGGCCCATGTCGTCGGCGGCGAAAGAGACACCCGCGTTCCGAAAGAGATCGGCACGATAGAAAAGCACTCGGCTGTCGACGTACCACGGCACGCCGTACAGCGTGTCATCGACAACGTTGGTGGCGAGCACGCCGGCGAAGTAGTCGGCGCGCGGCATGCGTGCCGAGTCGCGCGCGAGCGATAGCGTCGAGCGGCGCCAGCGCCCTCAGAGCGGCGAACTCGGGAATCCACGTGTTGCCGAGCTGTGCGACGTCCGGCAGCGCGCCGCCGACGAATGCCGTCAGCAGCTTTTCATGCGCGGCCGTCCAGGGGATCTGTTGCACGCGGACGCGAATGTCGGGATTCGCCCGCTCGAAATCGCGTACCATCTTCTCCATGTTCTCGCCTTCGACTCCGAAGGCCCAGACGTTCAGCTCGCGCGCGCTCCGCGAGCGTCCGCCTTGCCGCAAGCGCCAAGCACGCACCAGCGCGAGGAGCGCCGGGACGGCGCACGCGCGGCGAATCAGCAGCGCCCCGCCAGCCATCCGCCGTCGAATCCAGCGCGGCACATTCCGCGCACGACGTCGGCGATTGTCGCGCAGCAGCCGCCAGATCATGCCGGTCCGCCAATTCTCCGCCATCGCGAGATGGGGCCCTGGTCGATGCCGAGGTAGTCGGTGTCGAACCAGGCGAGACCGTCGATGATGTGGCCGTGATGAAGCGGCGCATCGGTGCGCGAGCAACGTCGGGTTGAAAGCGTCGACGAATCCATACTGTCCGAACAGCGGCGCGCCGTACCGTGCGCGCATGGTGCGCAACGCGGGGACGACGATCTCCGGCGCGAAGGCGATCGATCCGCCGGCCGCCGTGGGCGCGATGGTGCCGTCGTCTCTCGTCTCGCCCGCCGCGGCACCGCGCGCCCAGTACGTGTGGAACTGGCGGCGATGCCCGTCGACGGTGAGAGTCGAGTCGAGTGGGCCGTCGCTCGCGCTCAGGCCCCACACGTCAGCATCGTAACCGCGCCACTGATTCGGGTTGGCCGTCGCGTACGCGCGCTGCGACAAGGCCGCCCGCCGCGAGTTCTCGAAGTAGTCGATGCCTTTGCCGCGCATGTACGCGTCGCGCACGCCGCGGAAATCGATCCAGATCTGCGAATACTGATGGCCGAACAGCGGCGCGAATTGCACGAACTCGTAGACCCTAGAAACGATCCCACTTGTACGTCTTCGTCCACTCCGTCCACGCCGCGGGATCGATCGGATGCGTCGGCGAGCCGAGCGCGAGGATGTAGAGGATCATCCCCTCGTCGTAGCCGCGCCAACTGCTGATGTTGAAGCCGCGCGCGTTCTGGTAGGGTGCGGCGTCGGGACGCCAGCCCATGTTCACGGTGATTCCACTGTCGCGGGCCCAGCTGCCAGTCGACGCGCGCGTAAAGTGAATCGGTGAGCGCGCGAATCTCGCGCTCCGCGGGATCGTTGCCGTTGAAGTACTGCTGGCAGGTCGAGCGCGCCGGCCAGAAGCAGGGCGGTGTCGATCGTCGAGAGCTCGACGTGCTCGAATCGGTACCCTGTCTCCATGTCGAGAAAGTGATAATAGAAGCCTTTGTAGCCCGTGACGCGGTCGCTTTGCCGTCCCTGCGGCGCGATCGCCAGAAAAAGCGCAGTGTGGTGAGCACGCGCGTGCGCGCCGAGTCGCGACCTACCCATCCTCGCTCCACGCCAACGGGGTACGCGGTCAAGCGCGAAACCGATCGCCGCAACGCTTGAAAACGACTTGCTCGGCCAACGATCAGGCGCGAGCCCGTTGCGCGGGTTGGTGGTTTGCCAGAAGAACTCGAAGGTGCGTTTCGAGAGCGTGTCGACGAACGCCGTGTCCGCGGCGGTGAGCGTCGGCGCGCCGGTCGCTCGTTGCATCGTCGCCGGGTTCGAGCAGGCAACACTCGACCCGGCGACGATCGTGGCCAGCAAGTTGGCCCTAAACGGCGTCATTCTCGATCCGTGACGACCTTACCGCCAGATGCTCGAGCGATCAAAAATCGTACTGTGCGCCGATCTGCATCCGGCGTGCATCTGTGAGCGTACAGATCGGCCGTGCCGAACGTCGGGCTCGTTCGGATTGCCGGTGTCGTAGCAGCCCAGGTTGTTGTGGTTGAGCGCGTTGAACAGGTCAAGCGTGACCCCGACCGCTTGCGTCGCGCCAAGGCGATAGAAATCCTTGCGCAAGCGCAGATTCACGTTCTGATACGGGAACAGGCCGGGCACCGTAAAGCCGCCCTGCACGTAGACTCCCTGATTGAAACGGCCCGCACCGCCGATGTCCTGCCGGTACTTGCCGCCGAACGTGCCGATCCCCGACAACTGAATGCCCCACAGATACGGCAGGTCCGTGACGCCGTTCAGCGACGAGACGATGCCGTTCGTCGCCCGACAGCGCGTTGTTCGGCGGCGGTCGACTGGTGCTTGGGAATGCCGAGCGTGTTCGGGAACGAAAACTCGTCGCCGAGGTTGTCGACGCCGGCGACGGAGCGCATGGCGTAGGTATACGCGAGGCCGGCACCCCAGCCGATGGCTGCCCGGCGTGCGTCGCTGATACGGGCGGTCGATCTGCAAAAGCAACGCGTCGTACCATGTCTTTCCGTCGTTCGTGGAGTAGATGAAGTTGCTGAACCCGTGCGGGCCGAGGTCGAAGCTCGTGCAGCAGGTGCCGTTCGGATTGAGGCCGAAGTTCGCCCAGTTGAGCGTGACCTGGTCGAGGCCGCGCTGTCCGGCATACGTCGCGGTCACGGTCCAGTCGCTGATGAGCTGGCGAACGCCAAGGCTCCACTGGTTCGAGTACGGCACTTTGATGTCGTTGGCGATCAACCACGCCTCCGGCTTGCCGGAGGATCCGATCAGAGCGTCGAGCTCCGAACGGTTGCCGGTGAGAAACGCGTTGTTCCAGGCGATCTGACTGCCGGTCGGCGTCACGCCGGACGGCGCGAAGGCGATCGTGAACGTCGGATGGGTGATCTTCTGCGTTTCGTCGACGGCGAGATCGAACGGAATGCGGTCGTAGTACAGCCCCGCGCCGCCGAAGATCGTCGTCTTGTTCTCCTGGTCGAGCGCGTACGAAAATCCCACGCGCGGCTGGAACGCGCCGGAGATACGGATGACCGGTTGTTGCCGTTGCTGATGTAGCGGTTGAGGTCGAGCGGCGTCGGCAGCTGGTTGTTGTAGCGCGTCAGCGTGTCGATCGACCTTCTGTCGGCGTCACGTAGTCGTAGTTCAGCATGTGCGACTCGTAGTCCCAGCGGACGCCGAGATTGAACGTCAGCCGCTGCGTCGGCGACCAGTCGTCCTGGAGATAAGCGCCGATCTCGTTGTTGTGCGCGTTGAAGTTCGGGTCGCCGCGCCCGTACACGACCTGGAACGGCGTATTGAAGTTGTACGCCTGGCCATTCGCCGTCGCCGCGTAGTAAAACGTCCGGCGTTCCGCCGTTGTCCTTGTAGATGTTGTAGCTGCTCGAAGTTGATGCTGGCACCGCCCTTGATGACATGGTCGCCCATGCCATGCGAAGCCGGTGTACGTGAGGTCGTTGCGCAAGGTCCGAGCCGATTCTGCCGTAGTCCTGGGTGCTCAGGTTGCTGCCGATGATGTGGTCGGCGTTGTTGAACTGATAGTCGCGCGCCGGAACCCCCGGGGTGAGCGGACTCGGATTGCGCTGGAAGCGCGAGATAGTCGACCTTCGCCTCGTTGAACCATGGAGCCGGTGAAATAGTTGTGCTTGAGTTGCACGACCGTCACGTTCTGGCGATAGTCGACCGCGGCCTGCTGCGACGTGCGATCCGCCGAAGTCGCGCACGTCGGTCTCGTGGCGATCCGTGAACGCTCAGCTCGGCGGTGGAACGGTCGTTGATGTCGTCGGTCAGCTTTCCGAAGAACAGATTCTCGCGGAACGGCGAGCCGAACGTCGCCGCTGTACTTCGCCAGTCCGACCGTGTCGAGCGACGGGAATCCGCTGGGAACGCCGGTAAAAGTCACGCGGCTCGAACGATTCTGGATATTGCCTTCGTACGAGCCGAAAACGTGCAGCTTGTCGCTGATGATCGGGCCGCCGAGGCTCAGCGACGTCAGCGTGCGGTCGTACGGCGGCTTCACAAACGTCGACGGTTTGCCGGTTGATTGCGCGATGGAGTCGGCAACGTTGCGATCGCGTCGCTGGAAGCTGTCGAGCTGCACCATGCTCGTGTTCTGAAAGCTGACGAGCGCGCTGCCCTTCCACTCGTTGGTGCCTGTCCTTCGTCGTGGCGGTGATGACGGCGCTCGACGCCTTCTGATACTCGGCCTTGAAGTTCTGGCTGATGACGCGGTACTCCTTGATCGCGTTCTGCGGGAACGGATTGCCGCGGCTCGCATCCTGGCCGGCGATGCCGCCGCCGGTCAGATCGTTCTTGTAGCTCGTGCCGTCGATGAAGAGGTTGACGGCGTTCGCCGACTGACCTCCCGCCTGTATCGTGCGGAAGTTCGTCGCGTTGATGCGGTCCTCGCTGACCGTGACGCCGGGCGCGAGCTGCGCGAGCTCGAGGAAGTTGCGGCTCGAGGTCGGCAGCTTGTTGATCTGCTCCGGCGTCACGTTCGTCGCGACCTCGGACGTCCGCGTCTCGGGCGCCGCGGCGGCGGTGATCTCGACCGCGCCGAGTGTCGTCGCACCGCGGTGAGATTGAAGTCCTGGATCTGTGTCGCGCCGATCTGCACGACGACACGACGGTTCTGCGCCGACGTGCCGATTCGCCGCACCGTCATGTCATACGGCGCGGGAACGAGGCCGGCGAGCACGTAGGTGCCGTCGCCGTGCGTCGTTGCACCGCGCTGCGCGCCAGTCTCGGTGTTGCGCGCCTCAATTTGCGCGCCTTCGATGGGGTTGCCATCGGTGCCGATCACGCGCCCGCGGATGGTCCCGGTCGCGCTCTGCGCGCCGGCACTCGGCGCGCTCGTGAGGCCAAGCAGGATCACGGCGCAAGCGCCGCCGAGGAAGGAAAGGATGTTACGAGACGGCATACGAACTCCCAGGAAAGGGACTGGTTGGACTGGTGGCGCCGCACGAGCCGCGGATCACCAACTCGGTGGGAAGGACGTCAAGACGCGGCTGCGAAGGCCGCGCACGGCGAGTGGAAGAGGCGAGAGCATCGAGAAGTACCCGAATGCCCTGCGCGCCGAGCCCCGCGATGCCGACGCGCATCGACGTGAGCGGTGGGTTGAGAAAGGCGGCGATGGGGATGTCGTCGAACCCCGTCATCGCGATCTGGTCGGGGACGTCGATGCCGGCTTCACGCAGCGTGGCAAGCGCGCCGATCGCCATGGCATCGTTCGCCGCGAAGATGGCCGTCGGCGGCGACGCGAGCGCGAGTAGCGCGCGCGCGCCGACGACGCCCGAGGCTTCGGTGAAGTCGCCACGGACGATGAGCTCCGGCGCACCGGCCACGCCAGCGGAACGGAGGGCGGCACGATGACCTCGTTCCCGCTGCTGCGCGTCGGCGTTGCGCGCCGCGCCGGCGATGAATCCGATGCGGCTGTGCCCGAGCGCGATCAGGTATTTCGTCATGGCCGCAGCGCCGCCGTAATTGTCGACGGCGAGGGTGAAGACGTTGCCGGCGTCGATGGGCCGGCCGTCGAGCAGCACTGTGGGCACCCCCCGCGGCAGGGCTGCGGCGAGCGCCCTGCGCGGTACTTCGGGTGCCATGACGAGGAGCCCGTCGACCCGCCCGCGCATGGCGGCGACAGCCATCTGGATCCCGCGCGCGTCATGGTGCGAGCTCGAGACGAGCAGGGAGAAGCCACCGCGCTGTGCGGCCTGGTCCATCCCGCGCAGCAGCTCGGAGAAGAACTCTCCGTAGAGGTCCGGCAGGACGACGCCGATGGCGAGCGACCGCCGTGTGCTGAGCGCGCGAGCAGCGCCGTTCGGCGAGAACCGCAGATCCTCGGCGACAGCGAGCACACGATTGCGCGTCTCCTCGAGAACCGGTGCGCTAGCATTGAGCACGCGCGAGACGGTCGCGACGGAAACGCCTGCCAGTCGGGCCACATCCTTGATTGTAACGGTCACGCGCGAAAACGTTTACACACGCGTGAAAACGTTTACATCAGAGGGCCGGCCGTCAAGACCCGGGCGGCGTCCAAGTTGGACGATTCCGCCATGGACGACGCGCATTACGGCGATGCCACGGGTGGGGACGGTTTACGGCGATACCACGAATGGGGGCGGTTCGTAGCTGAGGGGCGTATGCGCGGAAACGCGTGGCGTACCAGCTGAAAAGCGCAAACGAATGGACCAAGCGCACGGAGTGCTCACGACCGCGACAGGCGCAGCGGGATACACAGCAATCAGAGCCAGGGACGACCTGAAAATCCGCGTGTCGGCGGTTCGATTCCGTCCCTAGCCATTGCTCGTCCCGAACAGAAAACGGCCGCCCCTCGGGCGGCCGTTTTCGTCTACGCTAGACCCGCCGGGCGATCGTCAAGGCGTAATCGTCCCGGGGAAGCTCGCGAACATGTAGCTCGCTCCGTCGGTGAACGGCGGCTGACCGACGCCCACCGTTCCGGGCCACCCGGTTCCCGTCACGGTCCAGTTGGTGAGCGCACCCGCCTTGAGACCCCAGTTCACGTCGAAGCCGGAAACGCCCGAGAGATCCGGAACGTCGAGGTTGAGCGCCGACGCGCTCGAGTAGCCGACGGTCTGCTGGATCGTCACCTCGCGCGGCGCGCCTCCCGCCTGCGTCGCGTTGAACGTGAACAGTTTGTTGTACTGCGACTGGACGTTGATCGCCGCGCGGAGGCGGGCGTAGCCGGTCGCCGTCAGCGTCGACACGGTGGGCGTGCTGAGCGCCGGGCCGAGCGCGAACGTCTGGTCGACCGCGGTGTGGAACGCGAACAGCGCTTCGCGCTGCGGAGTCGTGCCGGTGAGGCTCGGCAACCCCACGAGCGCGAGGATGTGAAGATCGCCCGTCGCCTGATTCGCGGCCGGCACGCCGGGATACGTGCGGGTCGCTCCGCCGCCGGTGAAGTCGGTGAAGTAGGTCGCGAAGGTGTTGTTCGTCGTGAAATAGATGCCGAGCACCGCCGAAACATCGGTGCCGAGGTTCGTGATCGTGAGGTTCTTCGTCACCGGTGCGAACGCCTCCGACGCGCCGAAATCGACCGTCGCGAGCGCGCTGCCCGCGGCCGGGTTCAGGTTTCGGCGAATGATCATCTTCGCGAGGTTGAGCGAGAACGACGTGCCGTTTATCGCCAGCACCGACCGGCCGGTGACGAGATCGACGTTGCCGTTCGGCACGTTGGAGAACGTCAGCGATGTCGCGCTGAACACGCCCGCGGACGTGCCGAGGCTCCCCAACACGAAGTCGCCGGCGCTCGTTCCGGCCACCGCGGCGGTGACCGTTTTGCCCGCGCCGGCCGCACCGCTGCACACCTCGTTGGCGCGCCCCTGCAAATCGGCTTTCGATCCATAGAAGACTTCGAGATCGAAGCCGCCCGTGGAGAACGGAAGCACGTAAGCGACGCCGCCGACCGCCTGCGTGATGTTGAACGTGTACGAGTCGTTCGTGCCCGTGACGTGCGTCCACGCGCCCGTGCCGTCCTGGAACGCCACGAAGATCGGAATGCCGAGCCTGCCACAGAACTGCCAGGTGACGTTGCCGGACGCCGTCTGCGCCGTGATGGTGGGCTGCACCGTCACCGTCTGGTCGGTGAGGCCAGCGACCGTTCCCTTGACGGTCAGCGTTTGCGCGCCGACGGTCGCCGTCGCGGACGCGGTGAGTGTCAACGTGTCGGTCGTGCCGGTGGTGCTGGCGGTCGACAGCGCGGCCGTCAAACCGTTCGCCGCGCCGGTGACGGAGAGCGCCACCGCGCCCGCGAAACCGCCGGTCCGATTGACCGTGATGACGACCGTCGCGCCTCCGCCCTGCGCGAACGACGGGGTCGCGGGGCTCGCCGTGAGCGTGTAGTTCCCTGTGACGGCCGGCGCGGTGATCGTCAACGCGAGCGTCGCGGACGAAGTGGTGACGCCGGTTGCAGATGCGTTGATCGTGACCGACGTGGCTCCGGTCGCGGCGGTCGCGGCGACGGCGAAGGTGAGCGTCGCCGACGTCGCGCCCGACGCGATCGTCGCCGTCGACGCCGTGACGCCGGTCGGAAGCCCGGTCGCGGCGATCGAGACGTCGCCGGAGAAGCCGCCCGTGCGGGTGAGGTTGACCGTGACGTTGCCCGCCGTTCCCTGAACGACGGAGAGCGACGGGGACGCGAGCGCGATCGAGATCGCCGGCGTGAGCGTCGTCGTGCCACCGCTGTCACTGCCACCACACCCGCCGAATGCGATGCCACCGAGAATCGTGATGGCAAGCAAGCACCGCGACCGAGCTCGCGACATGGATCGCTCCTCCAGGACTTGGTTGGACGATGACTACACGCGTGGCTCACGTCGTCAGCATTGAACGTGCCCATGCATGCGCCCGAAACCACTTCGTGACTTGGCGGGAAGTCCGAAGCGTCCTTTTGGACCTACTGATACTGGATGTAGAGCGGCTTTGGGTTGAGCGCCAAGACGTCGGCCGGCGTCATTAGCGTGCTCCCCTTCTTCTTCGTGTCGTTGTGGTAGAAAAGCTTGAACCCCGTGTACTCGACCGGATACGAGTACACGTACGCGCGATACGATTCGCGCTTGAGCGCCGGCGGACCCCAGCCGTCCATGTTGATCACGAGTCTGGACGCGCGGATCGAGCGTGATGCGCTTGTAGCCGGTGAGCATGTCTCGCGTGAATCGGTGGACGATGAGGATCTTCGGCGGGAGATGGAGCTGCGTCACGAGGTCCCGCAGCAGTCCCGACACGTAGTTGATGTCCTCGGCGTTGAAGGTGCCGATCCGCGTGCCTGGGACGTCGTTGTGCTTCATCGAGAACTCGGGGTCGATCGCCAGGTGGACGTCGGGCCGCGATAGGAACGGAACGAGCCGCGGCAGCTCCTCCTGAAGCGTGCCCTGTCCCACCTGCACGTCGAGGAACAGGATCGCGTTCTTCGATTTCGCCCACCCGTAGACCTTTTCGATTAGCGCGCTGTCCATCCGCATGCGGTACTTACCCGCAACCCCGGGCGTCCCTTGAGCGACGACGGCGATCAAGTGAAGCGCGGGCTGCACGGGATGTTGGGGGTCGGCGGCGTTCCACGCGGCGACTTCTTGATCGAGCTTCGCCAGCATGTCCGGCGTCGCCAGCTCGCCAAGAACGCCCATACGCTTCGAGAGCGGATTTCCATAGAACGCGACGATCCGCTTGGCCGGCAGGATCGAGCCGGGCAATGGATCCGGTGCGTCGACCGGCCACTTTGGGGGCTCGACCGTCTTTGGCTTCGTCGCGGTCGGCGAGCTCTTCTTGGGCGTCGTTTTCGAAGTCGTGCTCTTCACGGCCTGCCCAGATCGCGCACGCGCGGAATCAGACGCCGGGCGCTGCGCCGAGGCTGCCGACGCGCAAACAAGCCAAGCGAGCGAGGCCGAGACGACCTTGGCCGCCGCGGCCGACCAAGCGCGGTGGGCGGCGGCGAATCGACTGGATCTCATATGCACGGGCGGGGCGAGGAGCGCGCCGAGAGACGAACGGGTATTGGAATGTAGACGAAAGAAGAGTAAGCTCAGCCGCTTGTTTGCCAGCGCAGTTCGCCGCAGCTCACCGCAGCTCGCCGTGAACCCCTCGCCATCCGCGATCCATGCCCTGGCTCCAGAACTACGATCCCCTGCACGGCCCACTGTCGACCGTAGCGGCGGCACTCCCGTTGGTCGTCCTGCTCGGCCTGCTGGCATCGAGGAAGGTGCCGGCGCACGTCGCCGCACTCTCCGGGCTGGCGGCCGCGCTCATGGTCGCCATCGGCGTGATCGGGATGCCGCCGGCACTGGGGGCCCGCGCAGCGCTGCTCGGCGCCGCTTACGGGATGCTGCCGATCGGCTGGATCGTGCTGAACGTGATCTTCCTGTACCGTATCAGCGAGGAACGCGGTGTGTTCGTCGCGCTTCAGCGCGCCATCGCGGGGATCACAGCCGATCGTCGGCTGCAGCTCCTGCTGATCGCGTTCGCGTTCGGCGCGTTCTTCGAGGGTGCGGCGGGATTCGGAACTCCGGTCGCGGTGACGGGCGCGATGCTCATCGGGCTGGGCTTTCCGCCGCTCGAGGCGTCGGCGCTGTCGCTGATCGCGAACACGGCGCCGGTGGCGTTCGGCGCGCTCGGCACTCCGGTCATCGCCCTGCAAGGCGTGACGGGCCTGGACCTCGGCTCGCTGAGCGCGATGATCGGGCGGCAGCTGCCGTTCTTCTCGGTCATCGTGCCGTTCTGGTTGATCGCGGCGTACGCGGGGTTTCGCGGGCATGCTCGAGGTCTGGCCGGCGCTGCTCGTCGCCGGGCTGTCGTTCGCCATCCCGCAGTTTCTCGTGTCGAACTACCACGGCCCGTGGCTCGTCGACATCGTCGCCTCGGCGTGCTCGATGCTGGCGCTGGCGATTTTCCTGCGCTACTGGCGACACGGGCGATTCGAGCGGGACGTCGCGGGCGCCGCACCTCTCGCGACGGAAGGTGGGCGTGCGGCGCCGCCGCTCCGCGTGGCGCTCATTCCGTGGATCGTTCTCGTAATCGTCGTGTTCGCGTGGGGTACGCCGCAGGTCAAGAGTTTTCTCAATCACATTTCCTCACCGAACATTCCGATCGCCGGCCTCGACAAGATGGTGCTCGCGTCCCGCCGGTCGTGGCGAAGGCCACGAACGAACCGGCGGTCTTCGCGCTCAACTGGCTGTCGGCGACCGGGACGGCGATCCTCCTCGCGGCGATCATCGCGGGGTTCGCGCTCCGCTACTCGGTGACCGACCTCATTCGCCGCTACGTGACGACCTTCCGCGTCGTCTGGCGCTCGCTGCTCACGATCGCGGCGATGCTCGCCCTCGGCTACACGACGCGGTACTCGGGGGAGGACGCGATCCTCGGACTGGCCTTCGCGCACACGGGGGCGGCGTATCCGTTTTTCGCGGCGATGCTCGGCTGGCTCGGCGTCGCGCTCACCGGGAGCGACACGTCGTCGAACGTGCTGTTCGGGAGCCTGCAGAAAATCACGGCGACCCGGCTATCGCTCGACCCCGTGCTCATGGCGGCGGCGAACAGCTCGGGCGGCGTGATGGGGAAGATGATCGACGCCCAGAGCATCGTCGTGGCGAGCACGACCACCGGGTGGACCGGCCACGAGTGGCGGATCCTTCGTTTCGTCTTCTTCCATAGTTTGGCGCTGGCCTCGCTCGTGGGCATCCTGGTTCTGCTGCAGCAGTACGTGTTTACGGGGATGCTGGTCAGGTAGATCGGCGGACCGGTGGATGGCTAGACGCCTAGACGGCTAGACGGCCAGACAGCCAGACAGCCAGACAACTGGACTGGCGACTAGGCGGCGCGGACAGTCGCAACTTTCGCCCAGAACCTCCGTAGGATTTCTCACGGCGTTGCTCGAAGCTGGGGCGTCGTGAGGGAAACGCTTTTCGGCACTCGGGTGTCCAACGTTTCGAGTGTCTGAAAGCAAAGAGCGCACGGTGCGCTCAACGTCTCGGTTCGGTTCTGGTCAGCAATGAGCTCCCTGTCGTTACTCATCGATCCCTACGCAGATACGCTCGAGATGCCCACGTCGGCGTCGCTCGCGGTCTCGCGTACTTGGGAGCGTGATCGGATCGCCGGTCTGCTCGGCGCGCAGTATCAGGTGGTTCGTGAGCTCGGTCGCGGCGGCATGGGCGTTGTGTTTCTCGCCCGCGACATCGCCTTGCACCGCCTCGTCGCGATCAAGGCGCTGCGCTACGAGTTTGCGTCGTCGGAAGAGCACCGCGAGCGTTTTCGGCGCGAGGCGCGGCTGACGGCGCGACTCAGCCACCCGGGGATCGTTCCGGTGTTCGGGTTCGGTGAAGTCGGCGATCTGGTCTACATCGTCATGAAATACGTTCATGGCGAGTCGCTCGCCGAGCGAACGCGGCGCGAGGGTCGTCTTTCACCGGACGAAGTGCGGCGCCTGCTGCGCGACCTCTCGCTGGCGCTCGACTCGGCGCATCGCGATGGGGTGATTCACCGCGATCTCAAGCCCGAGAACATTCTGATCGAGCGCGGCACCGGGCGAGCGATGCTCACCGACTTCGGCGTCGCGCTCGTCCGTTCTCTCGATCCGGTTCGCGGAGAAGTGTCGCGCGTCTTCGGCACGCCGCACTACATGTCGCCCGAGCAGGCCGTGGGCGAGCTGGTGCTCGACGGCCGGAGCGATCTCTACTCGCTGGGAGTACTCGGGTACTACATGCTGAGCGGGAGGCTGCCGTTCGACGCCCCCACGTTCGAGGCGTTGGCGGCGAAGCACATCGGCGAAGCGCATGCGCCGCTGCGGACGCTCGTTCCGAACGCGCCCGCGTCACTGACGGAGACGATCGAGCGAGCGCTTGCGAAAGAGCGCGATCTCCGCTGGAAGGACGGCGGCGCGATGTCCGCCGCTCTGGCGCCGAGCGCGTCGCGCCGGTGGTTTCAGGTCGCGGGTGCTCGCGCCGCGATGCTCTTTCGAAGCCGTCTTGCCGCCGAGCTTGCGCTGCTCGGAACGGCGCTGAGAACCGCGATACGGTGGACGCTGACCTGATACGCGCCGCCTGCTGATATACCCGACGGCCCGCCTCATGGCGGGCCGTTGTGTTTGCGAGGCGACAGGCAGAAGGCGTCAGTCGCCAGGCAGGAGGCGGCAGGCTATACCACTAGGGGGTATACTTCCCCCATGGGCGAGCGAGCAGCGATCACGATTCCGGTCAGTGGCATGACGTGCGCGGCGTGCCAGGCGCGCGTGCAGCGGGCGTTGGCGAAGACGCCGGGTGTCGACGACGCATCGGTGAACCTCATGATGAACAACGCCGCGGTGACGTACGACCCGTCGCGCGCGTCGCCGTCAGCACTCGTCGACGCGATTCGTGCGACGGGCTACGGAGCCGAACTCCCAGCGGCGACGCCGAGCGCGCGTCGCGCGCAGCTGGAGCAGGACGAGACGCGGCGGGACGAGTTCCGGAGCCTTCGTGCCAAGGCCGGTTTCGCGCTCGCCGTCGGCGCCGCGGAGATGGCGGCCTCGATGTCGCAATCGTCGATGTCCGGCGATGAGCGCGCCCGGCGCGGCGGCCCCTGTCGCGTGGTGGATCATGCTCGTCGCGACGTTCGCGGTCATGGCATGGGCCGGACGCGACTTCTACGCGCGGGCATGGAGCGCGTTGCGGCACGGCTCGGCCGACATGAACACGCTGATCAGCGTCGGAACGGGCGCCGCGTTTCTCTTCTCGTTCGTCGCGACGGTGAGTCCGCAGGTGCTCGCGCAAAACGGGGTGCAGCCGCAGGTCTACTACGAGGCGGTCGTCTTCATTCTCGGATTCGTGTTGGCCGGCCGCGCCATGGAAGCACGCGCGAAGGGCCAAACGACGTCGGCGTTGCGCCGGCTCGTCGACTTGCAGCCGCCGAGCGCGCGGGTGATGCGCGACGGCGTCGAGCATGACGTGCCGGTCGAGCAAGTGCGGCTGGGAGATCTTGTCGTCGTGCGACCGGGCGAGCGCGTTCCCGTTGATGGAGAGGTCGTCGAGGGAACCAGCGCGATCGACGAGTCGATGCTGACCGGCGAATCGATGCCGGTCGCCAAGGCGATCGGCGCTCACGCGTTCGGCGGCACGGTGAACGGTCGCGGCGCCCTGCTCCTGCGCGCGACGTCGGTCGGCGAGGACAGCGCGCTCGCCAGGATCGTGCGCTTGATGCGCGAGGCCCAGGCGACGCGCGCACCGATCCAAAGCCTCGCCGATCGGGTGAGCGGAGTGTTCGTACCGGTGGTGCTTGTCGTCGCGGTGCTCACGCTCGTGGCGTGGCTCGTTGCCGGCGGGCGCGCGCACGCGGCGCAAGCGATCGCCGCGAGCGTGTCCGTGCTCATCATCGCCTGTCCCTGCGCGATGGGTCTCGCCGTGCCGACCGCGGTGATGGTCGCCACGGGGAAGGGCGCGGAGCGCGGCGTTCTGATCAAAGGAGGTCGCGCGCTCGAGCGAGCGGGGAGCGTCGACCTCGTGCTGCTCGACAAGACCGGAACCGTGACGACGGGGAGACCGGTCGTGACCGACATCGTGCCGGCGAGCGGAGTCGACGAGTCGACGCTTCTCGCCGCGGCGGCCAGCGTCGAACGACTCTCCGAGCATCCGATCGCACGCGCGATCGTCGATCGCGCCGATGAGTCGGATCTTCCGCGCCTCGCCGCGATCGGGTTCACCGCCGAGCCGGGGCACGGAGCGCGCGCGCACGTCGACGGAAGCGAAGTACTCGTGGGAACCGCGTCGTTCGTGGCGGAATCGAACGCGATCCCCCCCGATCTCGCCGACGCCGGCAGCCGACTGGCCGACGCGGGAAAAACGCTCGCGTTCGTCGCGGGCGGCGGACGGGCGTTGGGAGTGATCGCCGTCGCGGATCAACTGAGGGCGACGTCGGCGCCGGCGATCCGGCGGTTGGGCGATCTCGGTCTCGACGTCGTCATGCTCACCGGCGACAACGAGCGCACGGCGCGCACCATCGCGGCCGAAGCGGGCATCTCGAGCGTCTCCGCCAACCTGCTTCCCGCACAAAAGATCGCCGAGGTCGAGCGTCTACCAGGAAGCGGGGCGCGTCGTCGCGATGGTCGGCGACGGGATCAACGACGCGCCGGCACTCGCGCGGGCCGACGTCGGCATCGCGATCGGCACGGGCACCGACGTGGCCATGGAGGCGAGCGAAGTCACGCTGATGCGCGCCGACATCGGCGGCGTCGCCGACGCGATCTCGCTCTCGCGTCGAACGATGCGCACGATTCGCGAGAATCTCTTCTGGGCGATGGTCTACAACGTCATCGGCATTCCGATCGCGGCGGGCGTGCTCTTTCCGCGCTTCGGTATCCTGCTCAATCCCGTGGTGGCCAGCGCGGCGATGGCGCTCAGCTCGGTGAGCGTCGTCGGCAACAGTCTTCGTTTGCGGAGGTGGATGCCGTGAAACGCAAACACCCCACGGCCGACTGCGCGTGCGACGTACACACGTCAGGCCGCAAAGCCGTCGCCGTGGATCCCGACATCAAGGCGCGAAACCTCAAGCGACTCCGCCGGATCGAAGGGCAGGTGCGCGGCCTGCAGAAAATGGTCGAGGAGGATCGCTACTGCGCCGACGTGATGACGCAGATATCGTCGGTGCACGAAGCGCTGCGCAGCGTCGGCCGCGAACTGATGCGAAATCATCTGCGCCACTGCGCGACCTCGGCCATCCGCGCCGGCGCGTCCGAGGCCGAGCCGATGTACGACGAGCTGGTCGAGATGATGTACCGCCACGCGCGCTGACGCGCGCACGGTCAGGGGGAAATCACGCCGACGTCACGCGGAGCGCAGCGTCGACGACGGCGTCGGCGGTGATTCCCAGTTCCTTGTAGATACGCTCGTACGGCGAGCTCGCGCCGAACCGGTGTAGCCCGATCGCCTGTCCGGACAACCCGACCCACCGATACCACGACATCGGTTGCGCGGCTTCGATGGCCACGCGCGGAACTCCCGGCGGCAGCACGGCATCCTGGTACGCCGCCGGCTGCCGCTCGAACACTTCCATCGACGGCATGGACACGACGCGCGCCGCGACGCCTCGGGCGGCGAGCTGCGTCTGGGCCGCGACAACGAGCTGCACCTCCGAGCCCGACGCCATGAGCACGACGCGCGGCTTGGCGCCGCCCGCCGGGTCAGCGAGGACATAGGCGCCCTGCATCAATCCGTCCGCGGCGCCGTACTTCGAGCGGTCGATGAACGGGAGCTTTTGTCTCGTGAGGATCAAGGCGACCGGGCCGGCCGGCAGATCCACCGCCAGCTTCCACGCGACGGCGGTCTCGTTCGCATCGGCGGGGCGGACGACGGTGAGACCGGGAATCGCGCGGAGGGACGAGAGCTGTTCGATCGGTTGGTGCGTCGGCCCGTCCTCACCGAGTCCGATCGAGTCGTGCGTGTAGACGTAGATGACCCGCGCGCCCATGAGTGCCGCCAGGCGCACCGACGGACGCATGTAGTCCGAGAAGATGAGAAACGTCCCGCCGTAGGGGAGCACTCCGCCGTGCAGCGCCATGCCGTTCATGATCGACGCCATGCCGTGCTCGCGGATGCCGAAATGGACGTAGCGCGAGCCGGGTGACTCCGGCGTGAAGTTCTGCCACGCCTTCACCGACGTGTTGTTCGACGGCGTGAGGTCGGCCGAGCCGCCGACGAGTTCGGGGAGCAGGTCGGCGGTCGCGTTCAGCACGGCGCCGAACGCGGCGCGCGTGGCGATCGCGCCGTTCTCCGCGGTGAACGTCGGAAGCTTGGCTTCCCAGTTCTCCGGCCGGCGCCCGGCGAGTCGCCGCTCGAATTCCGCCGCGTCGGCGGGATTCGCGCCGGCGTACGCTTGTCCAGCGCGCGTTCCATTCGGCGTGGAAGCTGGCGCCGCGATCCTTCGCCTTGCGCCACTCCGTGAGCGCGTCGTCGGGCACGTAGAACGTGTCGAGCGTCGGCCATCCGTAATTCTGCTTGGTGATGACGACGTTTTCCTTGCCGAGCGCTTCGCCGTGCGCCTTTTCGGAATCCTGGTGCGGGCTGCCGTAGCCGATGTGCGTGCGCGTGATGATCAGCGTCGGCCGCTCGGCGTCGTTCTTCGCCTCGGCGATCGCCCCCTCGATGGCGTCGAGGTCGTTGACGTCGGCGATGTGCAGCACCTGCCAGCCGTACGCTTCGAATCGTTTGGCGGTGTCGTCGGTGAACGTGAGCTCGGTCTTGCCGTCGATCGTGATGTGATTGTCGTCGTAGAACCCGATCAGCTTGCCGAGCTTGAAGTGTCCGGCGAACGACGCCGCCTCGTGCGAGATCCCTTCCATGAGGTCGCCGTCGCTACAGATGAAGAACGTGTAGTGGTCGACGATCGTCCTGTCCGGGCGTTGAACGCGGCGGCGAGGTGGGCCTCGGCGACGGCCATGCCGACGGCGTTGCCGACCCCCTGGCCGAGCGGACCGGTCGTCGTCTCGACCCCGGGCGTGTGGCCGTGCTCGGGGTGACCCGGCGTCTTGCTTCCCCACTGGCGGAACTGCTTGAGGTCGTCGAGCGAGAGGTCGTACCCGCTGAGGTAGAGGCACGAGTACAGCAGCATCGACGCGTGGCCGCAGGAGAGAACGAACCGGTCGCGGTTGGGCCACGCGGGATCGGCCGGGTCGAAGCGCATCGTTCGCGTGAACAGCACGTAGCCGAGCGGCGCGAGCGCCATCGGCGTGCCGGGGTGTCCGGAATCGGCTTGCTGCACGGCGTCCATGGACAGCGTGCGGACGGTGTTGATGCAGAGGAGATCGAGGGCGGTCGCGGGCATCGCGGGTCGGGGCGGTTTTGGATGAAAGGCCGTGCAGAAGTTAGCTCACCATGGTTGACGGGCGAAAACCCGCGTTACCGTGCCCGGCAGGCATCGTCTCCCAGACGGGCGGCGATGAACGAGACCACTTTCTCCCTCAATTCGAGCGCGTCGTCCGGCTACGGCGCCATCGTGATCGGCGGCGGCTTTTACGGCGCCCGCCTGGCGTCGATGCTGCGGCGGCGCGGTCTCCGCGTGCTGCTCGTCGAACGGGAGGCGTCGCTGCTCGCCCGGGCCTCTCTCCGCAACCAGGCGCGCGTGCACAACGGATACCATTATCCGCGCAGCATCCTGACTTCGATGCGGTCGCGGCTCAACTACCGCCGCTTTCTCGACGAGTATGGCGACTGCGTGCACGCGGGGTTCACTCACTACTACGCCGTGGCGCGCGGAATGTCGAAGGTCACGGCCAGCCAATTCGCCGAATTCTGCCGGCGTATCGAGGCGCCGCTGACGCCGGCGCCGTCCCACGTCGCCGATCTGTTCGACGCGTCGCGGATCGAGGCCGTGTTCGAGGTCGAGGAGTGCGCGTTCGACGGCGCGGCGCTCGGCGCGCGCATGACACGAGAGCTCGCGGACGCGGGTGTCGACGTGCTGCTCGAGACGGACGCTGTGTCGGTCAACTCGACCCGCGGCGGCGTGGAGGTGACACTCCGACATTCGAGCGATGCCGCCGGTCCACCGGGCCACCGGTCCACCGGTCGCGCGGTCAACGCCGATCTGGCCCTCAACTGCACGTATTCGCGACTCAATCAGCTGCTCGCGGCCTCGGACGCCGAACCCATCCCGGCGAAGCACGAGCTCACGGAGCTCGCGCTCGTCGAGCCACCCGAGGCTCTCGGTGGCGCGGCGGTGACGGTGATGGATGGTCCGTTCTTTTCGCTGATGCCGTATCCGTCGCGCGGCCTCTACACGCTGAGCCACGTGCGGTACACGCCGCACTATCATTGGCACGACCGTCCGAACCAACCGATCGTCGAAGTGCTCGCGACGCGCGGCGCATCGCGGTTCGAGCACATGGTGCGCGACGCGATGCGTTACCTTCCCGCCATGCGCGCGACGCGGTACGTCGATTCGCTCTGGGAGGTCAAGACGGTCATGCCGCGCAGCGAGAAGGACGACAGCCGCCCGATCCTGCTGCGCCGCTGCGCCGAGCACCCGGCGCTGATCACCGTGCTCGGCGCGAAGATCGACAGCGTGTACGACGTCGAAGACGCACTGCTCGCGGAGCTCGACCAGCGGCCCGCGCGGCGAGTTCCACGCCCCACCCCGACCGATGTCCGCCGACTCCCTGATCTCGATCGTCGCCCCGCTGGAAAGCGATAGCCCCGACGCGGTCGAGGCGTTCGTCCAAGAGACGGTCGCCGTGCTGGGCGGCCTCGTCTCGCACCACGAGATCATTCTCGTGGATGACGGCGCGCCGGAAGCGACGGTCGCGCGCGTGCGGACGCTCCTCGAGCGGCACGACTTTCTTCGCTTCCTGAGACTGTCGCGCCACTTCGGCGAGGAAACGGCGATCACCGCGGGGCTCGACGTGGCGATCGGCGACTACGTCGTCGTGATGCTGCCGAGCATGGACCCGCCCGCGCTCATTCCGGAATTCCTCGAGCGAGCGCGGGGCGATACGGATGTTGTGTACGGCGTGCGGCTCCACCGAAACAACGAGCCGTTCTGGTATCGGGCCGGCGCGCGCGTGTTCTATTGGTACATGAACGACGTCGCCAAGCTCGGCATTCCGCGCGACTCGACACAGTTCCGGTGCATGAGTCGGCAGGTGGTGAACGCGCTGACGCAGATTCGCGGGCCGGATCAGTACCTGCGAATGCTGACGTCGTACATCGGCTTCCGAAAGCAGCCGTTCCCCTACGCGCCGATTAACCGTTCGGGGACGCCGACCGTTCGCCCCAAGGGCGACGCGATCGATCTCGCCCGGGCGCTCATCATCGACTCGACGGCGCACCCGCTGCGCCTCGTCGTGTGGGCGGGAGTCGGACTGTCGCTGCTGAATCTCCTGCTCGTAATGGTGCACTCGGCGGTGGGCGAGATCGCCGGCGCCGCGTTCCACGAGGCGGTGGTGTTCGTGGTCTTCGCGTTCATGTTGGCGGCGATCGGCGAGTACGTCGGAAGCTTGTCGCAGCGGCTGCGCGACCGGCCGGCGTACTACGTGCGCGAAGAGCACACGAGCTCCGTGCTGCTGCGCGAGGAACGAAGAAACGTCGTGGGGAAGACGGCGGAGTGACCGGGCCGGCGCCCACCATGGTGAGAGCGTCGGAGGGAGGCGTTCCCGAGCACGAACGTTTCCTGTTCACAGCAAGGCGCCATCGGTACTGCGTCGCCGTGTTCGTGATCAATGAAGGCGAGCGCGTGCGAAAACAGCTTGCCGCGATGGCGCGCTTCGCCGACACCATCGACATCGTCGTCGCCGACGGCGGCAGTTCGGACGGATCGCTCGCGCCGGACTCCCTCGCCGATTTTCGGTTGCGCGCGCTCCTCGTGAAACGCGGCCCCGGGCGCCTCAGCGCGCAGATGCGCATGGCGATCGGCTTCGCGCTCGAAGAAGGCTACGACGGCATGGTCGTGATCGACGGCAACGGCAAGGACGACATCGACGCGCTGCCGCGAATGATCGAACTGCTCGACGCGGGCTACGATCACGTGCAGGGCTCGCGCTACATACCGGGCGGCCACGGCATCAACACGCCGCCGAGCCGAACGTGGGCGGTGAGGCTCGTTCACGCGCCGATGATCAGCCTTGCGGCAGGCAAGCGCTACACGGACACGACGAACGGATTCCGGGCGTACAGCCGGCGTCTGCTCGCCGATCCGCGCGTCGCGCCGCTGCGCGACGTGTTCATGGACTACGAGCTCCACTACTATCTCGCGATTCGCGCCGCCCGGCTCGGTTTCCGCGTGATCGAGACGCCGGTGACGCGCCGCTATCCGTCGAGCGGAAAGACGCCGACCAAGATCAGCCCCGTGAAAGGCAATCTTCGCGTGCTCCGCACGCTCGCCGCCGCCGTGCTCGGCCGATTCGACCCATGACCGCGCGGGAGACGGCGCTCATCGGCTACACCGGGTTCGTGGGCGGAAACCTGCTCGCGCAGCGGTCGTTCGACGCGCTGTACAACTCGTCCAACATCGAAGAGATCGCCGGCCGCTCGTTCGACCTGATCGTGTGTGCCGGCGCGCCCGCCGAAAAATGGAAGGCGAACGCCGAGCCCGAGCGTGATCTGGCGAACATCGAGCGTCTCGCCGCGGCCCTCGCCCGGGCGTCGGCGCGCCGATTCGTGTTGCTCTCCACCGTAGACGTTTTCGGATCCCCCGTCGCCGTGGACGAGCAGTCGCCGGTGTCGACGGAAGGTCTCCACGCCTACGGCCGCCACCGCCGCCTGCTCGAGGAACGAATCGCGTCGAGTTTCGAGACGACGATCGTGCGGCTGCCTGGTCTCTACGGCCCCGGGCTCAAGAAGAACGTCATCTTCGACTTCCTGCACGACAACGACGTTCAGAAGGTCGATTCGCGCGGCGTGTTTCAGTTCTATGATACGACGCGGCTGTGGAGCGACGTGGACATCGCGGTTCGGAGCCGGCTTCCGTTGGTGCACCTGGCGACCGAGCCGGTGAGCGTCGCCGGCGTCGCGCGGGCCGCGTTCGGCATCGATTTCGACAATAGGGTCGCGCCGGCGCCCGCGCGGTACGACATGCGGACGCGGCATGCCGCCCTCTTCGGCGGCGAAGGTCCGTACATCGAAGACTCGGGACGCGTGCTCGACGGAATCGCCGCGTTCGTAGCACGCGAACGAGGCAAAGCCTCGTGAAGCTCGCAGTTTCGAACATCGCGTGGGACGCTGACGCCGACGACGCCGCGGCGGCGCTGCTGGTTCGGGAAGGTGCGCGCGGCGTCGAGCTCGCTCCGACCAAGTGGCGCGCCGCACCGTTCGATGCTCCCGCGGCCGACGTCGCCGAGCTGCGCGCTCGCTGGGAGGATCGCGGGCTACCGATCGTCTCGTTGCAATCGCTGCTCTTCGGCCGGCCGGACCTTCAACTACTCGCGGGCGACGCCGAACGGCTGGCGCTCCTCGATCATCTACGCAGAGTCGCCGACTTCGCCGCCGCGGTCGGCGCGAAGGCGCTCGTGTTCGGGTCGCCGAAGAACCGCGTGCGCGGCGAACGACCGCTCGAGAAGTCGATGCACATCGCGCGCGATGCCTTTCGTATCCTCGCGCCACACGCCCGTGACCGTGGCGTTGTTTTCTGCATTGAGGCCAATCCTCCCCCGTATGGATGCGATTTCATCACGCAAACGTCAGAGGCCGTCGAGCTCTGCCGACTGGCGGACGATTCATCGATCCGCGTCAACGCGGACCTCGGCGGGATGATCCTGGCGGGCGAGGATCCAGCGGGCGCGATCGCCAACGCCGCGCCATACGTGGCACACGTTCACGCCAGCGAGCCGCATCTCGCCCAACTGTCGACGATCGCCGCGCACGAGCGTGCCGCGTCGGCGCTCGCTCAGGCGGGATATTCGGGATGGGTCTCAATCGAGATGCGCGCTCCGGCCCCGGACGATCAGTTGGGGGCGCTGGAGCGCGCGATTCGTTTCGCCAAGCGGGCTTACTCGACAGTCGGCGGCTGAGCGGCGCCGCGCGACGTCAATGTCGCGATGAGCTTCGCGTGGCGACGCGGTTGGCGAAGCGCATTTCGACGGCGCCGACGTAGAGCATTCTGGAAACCGGTGCCTTGGCGTCGTGTACGACGTTCAGCGTCGCCGCCTGCTCGACCGCCGCGGCGGTTTCGTCCGGCGTCGCCTTCGGGTGAGTCTCGAGGTAGAGCGCGAGCGCGCCGCTGACGTACCCGGCAGCCATCGACGTGCCGTTCCACAGCTGCGTCACCGGCGCGTTGTTCCGGTCGAGGCTCGGCAGCAGAACCGAATCGCCCGGCGCGTAGATGTCGATGCACGGACCAAAGGCTGTGTTCGGCGCGCGCCGGTCGATCGTGTGCGTCGTGCCGTCGCCGAGCTCTTCCGATGCGAGGGCGGAGGCGCCGACCACGATCGCGCCGAGTGAGTTCGCCGGCGACACCCGGCACGCGTCGATGTCCAGGTTGCCCGCCGACACGACGACGGGAATGCCCGCGGCTCGAAGCTCAGCGACTGCTGAATCCAGCGACGGTATTCGCGACGACGTGTCGGCGATGAACGACCAATTCGCGATGGCGGGACCGGGATGTGACTTGTGGTCCTGGATCACCCAATGGGCTCCGTCGACGATGGCCTTGATGGTGCCGCGCAGCTTCTCGCACTGCACCATCTTCACGTCCACGATCTGCGCGTCAGGCGCGACGCCGAGCGTGGCGCCGCCGATGGCGCCGGCGACCGCGGTGCCGTGTGCGTTGCAGATCTTGGGATCGTCGGAGAATCCGGTGTAACCGATGCGAACTCGCCCGGCGAGCTCGGGGTGGTTCGGGGAAATCCCACCGTCGAACACGTAGACCGTGACCCCTTTGCCGGTCGCCGAATGCGCGAACGTCCGATCGAGCGGCAGTTCGTGCTGGTCGATGCGGTCGAGCGCGAGCGACACCGTGGGGGACTCGAGAATCGTCGTCGGCCGGACCTCGCTCGACGCCAACCCGTTGAGCGCCGCGGGATCCCGCGGCTCCGCGGCGGCGGTCGGATCGGGTCGCGGCGGTCGCGCGCAACTCTGGATCAGCGCGCCACCGACCGCGGCCGTACCGGCGATGAAGCCGGCCAATACCAAGGTGCTTCGCATGCCCTGCGACTAGGGAAAGCGCATGCCACAAGGCGTTCCATCGAAAGAATTTGACGCATGTCCGTTGGCCCAATCGGTGCAAAGGTGTGCAAGCTTTCCGGCGACCGACGTCTCCCTGACGCACCGTTTCAGGGGTCAATCATGAGTCGCGTCGCTGGTCGGGTCGTTGGTCAAGTTCGCCGTCGCGTCATTCGCGGCACAATCGTCGTCGCCTCCGCCTTCGCGGCGCCGGCACTCGGCGCGCAGGGATGGATCGTCCCACGTCCGTGCGGTCTGGGCATTCAGCCCATCGAGGGGCGGACGCCGCCCATCGCGCGGGCGGGGGACTGTTCCACGAACATCGTGCGAACGCGCAGCGATGTGCGCGTGGAGCTCGCCGACCATGTGCTTCGTTACGAGGTCGAAGAGCGGTTCGTGAACCGCGGCGCGACGCTCGGCGAGGCCGACTATCTGTTTCCGCTGCCGACGAACGCCGCCTTTCAGAATCTCGCGCTGTCGATCGACGGCGAGCTCGTGGCGGGCGAGACGATGAACGCCGGCCAGGCGCGCAACATCTACGAATCGATCGTCCGCGCGCGGCGTGATCCGGCGCTGGTCGAATGGATGGGGCACGGCCTGCTCCACGCGCGCATCTTCCCGCTCGAGCCTGGCCGAGAGAGAACGGTCGTCGTGCGATTTCAAAGCGTGGCGCCGCGCGAAGGCGACGCGTTGCGCGTCGACTACTTCCGCGGCGGTGCGCCGGGAACGACCAACGTCCGCGACGGCGGCGACGCGTCGTTCACGCTGAGCTACCGCCAGGCGCCGGAGCTCGGCGCTCCATTCTCACCGACGCACCAGCTCGACGTCGCCGACCGAGATGGCCGCAGGGTGGTCACGGTGCGCGGCGACGCGCGCGATGTGACCCTGCTCGTCCCGGTGCGCGCGCACAACGAGGCCGCGATCACCGCGCTCAACTACGCGCCCGGCAACGAGGACGGCTTCACGCTGCTCAGCGTGACGCCGCCGGCCGGCCGCCGAACCGACGTCATCCCGCGCGACGTCACGCTGGTGCTCGACGTCTCGGGCTCGATGAATGGACGCAAGATCGAGCAGGCGCGTGCGGCGGGGCGCCAGTTGCTGTCGACGCTTCACGAGGCCGACCGCTTTCGGTTGATCGACTTTTCGAGCGACGTGCGCACCTTCCGCGACGACTTCGTCGCCGCGACGCCCGACAACGTCCGCGAGGCGACGCGCTATCTCGCCGCGCTCGACGCGTCGGGGAGCACCAACATCGAAGGCGCGCTGCGCGAAGCGCTGCGCCCGGCCGCTGGTTCGCGGCCGATTGCCGGTGATCCTGTTCGTGACCGACGGCGAACCGACGGTCGGGGACACGCGTCCGGACCATCTCGCCGCGATGGCCGCCGACGCCAACGCGCACGCAGAGGAGCCGCGGCGGATCTTCACGTTCGGGTTGGGGTCAGATGTCAACGTGGGTCTGCTGGAACAACTCGCGTTGCAGGGACGCGGCACGTCGCAATTCGTACGGCCGGATGAATCGGTCGAGCGAATGGTCAGCATCGTCGCCGACCGTCTCGTCGGACCGATGCTGACGGACGTTCGCGTGCACGTCGACGGCGACGTGCGTCTCTCGAGAATGCTCCCCGGTGAAACGACCGACATCTTCGCCGACCGTGATCTCTCGCTCGTCGCGCGGTACTCCGGCCACGGGCGCGCGCGGGTCGTCGTCGAAGGGCGCCGAGGAACGACGCCCGTGACGTGGACGTCGACGGTGGACTTCCCGGATCGCGACCGCGAGAACTCGTTCGTCGCGCGACTCTGGGCGACGCAGCGCGTCGGCTACCTGAGCGCGGAGAAGCGAAAGAACGGCGGCTCGTCGGAACTCGACGACGAAATCCGCGCGCTCGGCGAGCGGTACGGGATTCCGACCGAGTTCACTTCGTATCTGGTGACCGAGCGACAGGACCTTCCCGTGCGCACGGCGATGATGGGGGCGGGTGGACAGGCTGGCCTGACGCCCGCCGTCATGAAGGCGCGAGCGGTTGACGCGGCGAGCCTGGCGTTCGAGTCGGCGAAGGCGGCGTCAGCGCAACGAACCATGTCCAACGTGGCCGCTATCGACTCATTGTCGCTCGCCGTCGGACGTCCGACGCGCGACAAGGACGAAGCGAGCACCACCCGTCGCGTCGACGGACGGACGTTCGGGCTGCGCGATGGCGCGTGGACCGACGCGCGTTATCATGCCGGTATGCAGGTGACGACGATCAAGCCGTACTCGAAGGCGTACTTCGACTTGTTGCAACAGGTGCCGGAGCTGAAGGCCGTGTTCGCGCTCGGCGATCGCGTGGTCGTGGTTGGAAAGACGCGAGCGATTCGAGTGGACGACAGTGGCGTTGCGGAAATGACGCCGAGTGCACTAATGGCGTTGGTGAGTGGGTGGTGAACTCTTGATCGACCTCGACCGACTCTTCCGCGAATACCATCAGCCGCTCGTGCGTTACCTCGCACGGCGGCTGGGGGATCGCGACTGGGCGGAAGAAGTCGCGCAGGAAACGTTTCTCCGAGCAGCGCGGCAGGAGTCGATCACCAGCGAGCGGTCGTGGCTCTTCGCGGTGGCGACGAATCTGGTTCGCGACGAAGCGCGGAAGGACGCGCGTCGCCGGCGTCATCTCGAGCTTCTTCGAGAACACGCGCGCGCCGAAGAAGCGGTCGAGCCGGAGCCCACGACGCTCGAGCGGGCGGAGGAAGCTGCGCTGGCCAGGCGAGCGATCGACGCGCTCGGCGAGCGCGATCGCGAGGCGCTGCTGATGCGGGAAGAAGGACTCAACTACACCGAGATCGCCAGCGCGCTCGATCTGTCGGTCGCGTCCGTGGGAACGACGCTCGCTCGCGCCCGAAAGCGGCTGGTCGAGGCGTACGAAGCGCTGCAACGCGACGGTTGGCCGGGCGGTGGCGCTCGCGCGACCGCTCCGAGAGGAGAAGGGACACATGCTGCATCTTGATGAAGGAACGGTCCACGCGTGGCTCGACGGCGAGCTTCCGCCGGACGACGCCGAGACCGCCGCGCGACACGTTGCGACTTGCGCGGAATGCCAAACGCTCGTCGCGGAAGCGCGTGGGCTCATGGCCGGCGCGTCGCGGATCGTGTCGGCGCTCGACGCGGGACCGGCGGGTGTGATCCCGCCTGCCCAGCGCGGGCAAAGCTCGCGCCGCCGGCCGTGGACTCGATTCGCCCTCACGCCGATGCGAATGTCGATCGCGGCGACAATCATCGTCGCTGTGGGCGTGACGTTCACGGCGCGTCGCGTCGCCGACAACAGCGCGGTCCGCGGAAGGATGATCGACAGTCCGATCAACGCGGCCACGCGGAGCGCGGCCAGCCCGTCGGCCGACTCAGGCTCCGCCATGGTGGCCGGCCGGCCGACGGGGAAGCTAAAAGCGCCGGCGAGCACGCCGTCGCCGATCGCGTCCGCAAATGCCGACATGTCTTCTCTGAAGGCGGCCGCGTCGCCCGCGCCACGGGTGAGCGAAGCGCCGGTGGCGCAGAAGGCGGCGTCGGCGGATAAGTCGGCCGTGACCGATCTGCAAAGACAGGTTGCCGAAGCCGCGGCAGCCGCGTCGCCAGCCGCGTCGCCGCCTGTGGCTCGCCTGGACTCGCTGCGCGCGAAGGACGAGGAGGCGAAGGTCGCCGTTGATTCGTTGTCGAGAGCGGAGGCCCTCGAGCGGCGTCGAACGGCGCTCGTCGCTGGCAACGCCAGTCAGCTCAGAGGAGTCGCCACGAACCAGCGCGATGCGGAGCCGAAGAGCGTTGTTGTATTGCGCGAGTGTTACCGATTGGCCGTCGACTCGACCGACTGGCGCGGTGTCCTGCCGTCCGGTTTTGCGCTCGATTTCGCGAGTTCCACGCTTCGCACGGCAAGCGGGGTCGCCGGTGCGGGCGCGGGGGCGGGCGGAGGTGCCGGACCGGGAGCTGCTCCGAAGGCGGCGGCGCAGCCGACGAACACCGCCCTCCAATTCTCCCCGCGGGCGACACTCAATCCGGTCCACGCGCTGGCCGCGAACGGGCGCCTCGATTCGCGCGTCATCGGATTCTGGTTCGCCGTTCGCGCCGACACGATCGGTGTCCGATTTGCGTCGGCCGATCCCGGCAAAGCGATAACCGTCCTGCTGACCGGCGGCGGCTCGAACGCGCGAGTGAGCTCGAGCGACCGCACCGACAGCGTGCGCGTCGCCAGAACGCCGTGCACGCCTTAGCTCGGTCTTACTCGAGGTCGATCTGGGCCATCCAAAGTCCGCCGCCTCAGCGAAGAACCGGCCCCAACTCGCTCACGCCTGCGACCGGCGTTACGGCGAGGACGATGATCGCCACGCCCGCCAGCAGGATCGCGGCGAGCAGAAGCATCAGGGGTGATCGACGCAGCTGCGTGAGTCGAAGCCACATAAAGGCCCCCTTCCTTCGCGGGTGGACTCGAGAGCGAGCGGTCACGACGCGCAATCCGGCGCAACCTCAACCGAATAGATGTACTCGCGGCCGTTTCCAGTCGCAAACCGTCCATCGCCGAGGCGCGGTTGTTGCGTCCGCCACGCCCCCGTGAACACGAACGACCCCGCCCTCTGGTACAAAGACGCGATCGTCTACCAGCTCCACGTCAAGAGCTTCCGCGACTCCAACGCCGACGGCTACGGCGACTTTCGCGGGCTGATCGACAAGCTGGACTACGTGCGCCAACTCGGCGCGAACACGATCTGGCTGCTGCCATTCTACCCGTCGCCCCTCAAAGACGACGGCTACGACATCTCCGCCTACGAGGAGATCAACCCGGCATACGGCACGATCGAGGATTTTCGGTCGTTCCTCGCCGCCGCGCACGAGCGGGGCATCCGCGTGATCACCGAGCTGGTGATCAACCACACCTCCGACCAGCACCCCTGGTTCCAGCGGGCGCGTCAGGCCCCGAAGGGGTCGCGCGAACGCGACTGGTACGTGTGGAGCGACGACCCGAACAAGTACGCCGGCACCCGCATCATCTTCAGCGACACCGAGCGCTCGAACTGGGCGTGGGATCCGGAGGCGCAGCAGTTCTACTGGCACCGCTTCTTCAGCCACCAGCCGGACCTCAACTTCGACAACCCCGACGTCCTCACGGCGCTTCTCAACGTGATGCGCTTCTGGCTGCGCATGGGCGTGGACGGGCTGCGCCTCGACGCGATTCCGTATCTCGTCGAGCGCGAAGGAACGAGCTGCGAGAATCTTCCCGAGACGCACGGCATCCTCAAGGCGCTGCGCGCCACGGTGGACGCCGAGTTTCCGAATCGCGTCTTCCTCGCCGAGGCCAACCTCTGGCCGAGCGACGTGCGCGCGTACTTCGGGAACAGCGACGAGTGTCACATGGCGTTCAACTTTCCGATCATGCCGCGCATGTACATGGCGGTGCGAAAGGAAGACCGCACGCCGATCGTCGAGATCATGCGGCAGACGCCGGAGATTCCGTTCGACTGCCAGTGGGCGGTGTTCCTGCGCAACCACGACGAGCTCACGCTCGAGACGGTGACCGACGAAGAGCGCGACTACATGTATCGCGAATACGCCCGCGATCCGCGCATGCGCATCAACGCCGGCATCCGCCGCCGTCTTGCGCCGCTCATGGAAAGCGGCCGCCGCCAGATCGAGCTGATGAACGCGTTGCTGATGTCGATGCCCGGCACGCCGATCATCTACTACGGCGACGAGATCGGCATGGGCGACAACATCTACCTCGGCGATCGCAACGGCGTGCGCACGCCGATGCAGTGGAGCGCCGACCGCAACGCGGGGTTCAGCGAAGCGGAAACAGCCGCGCTCTACTCGCCGCTCATCGTCGATCCGCCATACGGATTCCACACGGTGAACGTCTCCGCGCAGGAGCGCACGCCGACCTCGTTGCTCCGCTGGACGCGCCGGCTCGTCGCCGTACGCCAGGAGTACAAGGCGTTCGGCCGCGGCACGTGGGAAGCGATCAACTGCCCCAACCGACGCGTCCTCGTCTTTCTGCGGCGCTTCGAAGACGAAACGATTCTCTGCGTCAACAACCTGTCGCGCTTCGCGCAGTACGTCGAGCTCGAGATGCACGATTACGAGAACTGCGTCCCGCTCGAGCTATGGAGCAAGGCCTGCTTCCCGCCCATCCGCGAGGTGCCGTACGTGCTGACGCTCGGCCCACACAACTTCCTGTGGTTCCGGATCGTGTCGTCGGAGCAAGCAAAGGAGATCCAGCGTCAGTTGCCGTGATGCGCGCCTCGTCCGGCTTCGGGTTTAGCGAGCAAGAATTCAACGCAGATGACGCAGATTGAAAAAAAGCAATCCCGCAGACCAGGAGCGAAGCATCTGCGGGATTGTTGTTTTTGTCTGCGTCATCTGCGTTGAATTTTTCTCTCCGGGCCTCGTCGCCGGTCTCGGCGCGACCTACCCGCCTCTCGCTCGATTGACGACCAGTCGCCACGCTCTCCACAACGCCAAGCCGAGCGCCACGCCGCCAAACCCGAACACGACGAGCAGCACGCCGAACCAGCCGGCGCCGCCGATCAGAGCCCGAACGCCGACCCATCCCCAAACCGCGCCGAAGCCCACCGCGAAGACCGAGGCGGCTGGGAGGACGTAGTAGACGAAACGCGGCCGCGCTGTGCTCATCGATGTATGTGTCGGGTTGCGCGCGTCCTCACGCGAGGCGAAGCGCCATCACGTGGTCGCGCTGCGAATCGGTGCCGACAAGAAAGCGCTGCTCGCCCACCCGGCGAAAGCCCCACTTTTCGTAGAAGGCTATGCCGCGGGGGTTCTGCTCCCACACGCCGAGCCAGAGGACATCGCAGCCCCAGGCGCGCGACTGATCGACGCACGCACTCAACAGCGCGCCGCCGACGCCGCGCCCATGCCAGGAGCGGTCGGCGTAGATGCGCTGCACCTCGGCCGGGTGCCGCGCCACGACGTGCGGCGACCCGGATTCGCGACGCGCCATCGCATAGCCGACCGCTTCGCCGCTCGCCTCGGCGATCCAGGTCGCGCGATGCGCGTCGCGCAACTCGGCGAGCTGAAGGTCGGGAGAGTACGTCCTGGACAGGAACAGGCGCAGATCGTCCGGGTGGTTCATCGCGCCGAACGCGTCCGTCGAACAACCTGGCGCCGAGGGCGGCGAGGAGCCGCGCGTCGGCTTCGTTCGCGTCGGCCCGGCGGATGACGATGGCATTCGCCTGCTCGCTCACCGGTTCCTCGGCGCTTGCACCTGACGTAACGTGAGGGCGTAGTCTGAATGAATGATCACGTTCACCGAGAAGCGAGTGCTCCAGACGATGCCGACGGCCGCGGGTGCGGGAAACGCAATGAAAGTTGGCGACCTCGCCAAACGGACCGGCCTCTCCGTTCGGACGCTGCACTATTACGACGAGATCGGTCTGCTGCAGCCGCGCGACGTGACGGCGTCGCGTCATCGGGTCTACGGCGCCGATGAGTTGGCACGCCTTCAACGGATCAAGTCACTCCGTCAGCTCGGATTCAGCCTCGACGACATCCGCGCCTGTCTCGACGCGCCGGAGTTTTCGGCGCATCGAGTGATCGAGCTGCACATCAAGCGACTGCGCGAGCAGATCGGAGAGCAGGAACGCCTCGTCGGGCTCCTCGAGACGCTCGACGCGAGCTTCGCGACGGGGACCATCGCCTCGCCGGACGATCTGATTCGCGCGATCGAGAGCATGACGTCGCTCGAGCGCGAGTTCACGCCGGAAGAATGGACGGCGATCAAGGAGCGTGGCGAGCGGCTCGGGCGCGACCACGTGCGCGCCGTCGAGCGCGAATGGCCGACGCTCATCACGCAGATGCGCGCGTCGATGCTGCGCGGCGACGATCCCGCGAGCGCCGACGTCGCGCGGCTTGCGAGCCGCTGGCGCGAGCTCGTGCGCGAGTTCACCGGCGGGAATCCGAAGATCGCGCGGAAAGTCCGCACGGGCTACGTGAACGACCCGGATCGAATGAAGCGTTCGGGTCTCGACCCGGCCCTCTTCACTTACGCGAATCGCGCGATTCGCGCGCTCGATCCGTAGTCCTGCGTCGAGCGCCGAACCGCGGCTAGATCGCGCCGTTGAACGTATCGCAGTCCTTCGGCTGGCCAGTGTCGAACCCGCGTCGGAACCACCGCACGCGCTGCTCCGACGATCCGTGGGTGAACGTGTCCGTGTTCACGTGTCCCGTGGTTTGGCGCTCGATGCGGTCGTCTCCGACGGCCGCAGCCGCGTTCAAGCCCGACTCGAGATCGCCCGGTTCGAGGATTCCCTCGCCCTGAGTCGCGTGGCCCCACACGCCGGCGAAACAGTCCGCCTGCAGCTCGAGGCGCACTGAGAGATCGTTCGCGGCAGATGGATCGCGCTGCTGCGCGCGACGCACGGCGGCGTCGATCCCGAGCAGGTGTTGCACGTGGTGCCCCAGCTCGTGCGTGAGGACGTACGCCTGCGCGAATTCCCCCGGTGCCCCGAAGCGCGTCCGCAGCTCATCGTAGAAGGCGAGGTCGATGTACAACTTCTGGTCGACGGGACAATAGAACGGGCCCATCGCCGTCTCGCCGACACCGCAGCCGGTCTGCGTCGCATTGCGGAACAGAACGAGCTTCGCGTTTCGCCACGGCGTTCCGGTCGTCGCGGGAAGGATTCTGGCCCAGGTCGCTTCGGCCGTGTCGAGCACGAAGGAGACGAACTGAACCTCTTTCGCTTCCTCCGGAGTCTGGTTCACTGGCGCCCCGGGGCCGCCGGGTCCGCCAGGCCCGAGTGAACCGGCCGCGCTCCCGCCGGCCGAATACGGGTTGGGGTTCACGCTGTCCGACACGAAATCCCGTCCGAAGATCAGGCTCAGCACTAGGAGGATAACCGTGCCTCCGATGCCGACGTGCACGGGGCCTATGCCGCCCGAACCTCGCCGGTCCTCGATGTTTCCGCTCTCACCACCGGGAGTCCAACGCATTCCAGCCTCCGTGGCTCGCCCGCGAGTCAGTGACTACCGTTTCATCCGTTGTCGGAGACTCGCTTCTTCATCAATCGGGCCACGGCACTTGGATGAGAGGTCAGGCGGCTTCGAAGCGGCTCATTTCCTGAGCTTTGCGTACCGCGCGCAGCGCCGTGTTGCCGGCGACGATCGCGCCGAGCACGATGTAGATGTAGAAAGTATAAAAACGCCACCAGAGCAGGGCCGCCGCGAAGTAGCGCGCGCCGATGACGTTCGCCAGCGCGGCGCGGAACGCGAGCTCCACGGCGCCGCCGCCGCCGGGCGCCGGCACGATCGCCGCGCCATACAGGATCCCAAGCGGCCAAAGCGCGAGCGGCGCCAGAGGCGCGTCGGCACCGGCGCCGAGGACGAGCGCCGGGAGCACGCACAAGCCGCATCGCGACGTGCATCACCGACATGAAGTACGCGCCCGCCGCCCAACGGAACTCGATGTGCCGCATTCGATCGACCGTCGACCGCACCTGGGTGAACCAGCGGTGGATCTTGCTCCATCGCTTGCCGCCGAGGCGGAGCCGAATCGCCCAGCGCGGCGGTGTATCGTCCACGTGCCGGCGCGCGAGGACGACGGCGACCACGCCGACGCCGATCACGAAGCCCGCGTACAGGCCGACGACGCCGACGAGCGCCTTCAATACGAAGCCGGCGTGCCGGAAGACGATCGCGACGACGAGCACCACGGTCGCCAATGACAGGGATTCCAGAAACAGCTCGGCGAACAGCACGACGAGCGCGCTCGGCGTCTCGATTCCCGATTCAGCGAGGACGAGGAATCGCGCCGGCTCGGCGCCCGACCGCGCCGGCGTGATCGACGCGCCGAAATCGCCGGCCAACGTGGTGCGCAGCGCCGTCATGAACCCGAGCTCGATGTGCGCCGCCTTGGCACTCCACTGGATTTTCCAGGAGCGTGTGAGGATCTCGAACAGGACGGCCGCGATCGCCAGAAGATGCGCGTCGAGCGGCAGGCGAATCGTGCTTCCGGCGCGCCACCAGCGGACGATGAAGAAGATGGAGACGCCGATCACCGCCGCGAACGACGCGAGGGTGAACGCCCAGCGCTTCCAGTTCACGCGGGCTCACGGGGAAAGAGCACTTTCACGACGTTCGACATGGTCGCTTTGTGGGGTGTGCTCAACACTGCGGGCGCTGGAATCTCACGCCGATCAAGGAGCGATGGGAGGCCGTCGAGAAATCCGAGCGGACCTTCCGCTGGATCCCGAACGTGAACGCAAATAGAAACGCCCCGCAACCTCCGCGGGGCGTTTCTATTCCCAAATCTCTCTGCGTCTCTGCGGCTCTGCGTTAAGCAGTTGCTCTCTAGTATCGTCCTACCACTTCACGCTCGGCGGGTTGATTCCCTCTTCATCCGCCGCGCCGGAGCTCGCGGCGGCAGCCGGCTTGAGGATGTGGCTGATCTGCTGACGCGCGTCGTCGATGTGGCGCTTTGTCGGCACGTCCGTCGCGCGCTTCGCCGCAGCCGCCAACTCCGCGTCGAGCGTCTTCAGCTCGCCGCGCAGCATCGCCTTGATCTCGCCGGTGTTCGCCGCCGGAGCCGCGCCGCCGCGGCCACCACCACCGCCGCCGCCACGGCCGCCCGCCGCCGCACCGGCCGCCGGCGGATTGATCTTGTTGCCGACGTCGGTCAGGTACGCGCGCTGCACGCCGCGGCGATAGACGTCGATCTTCACCGGCGCCGTGCCATAGAGCTCCGTCCACACGCCGTGCCGCAGATCGCTCAGCATCTCGGTCAGCGTGTACACCTCCGACGGATTCTTCGCCAGCGCTTCGTTCTCGATGAGTCGCGTGAGCTTGCCGTCGTTGAGTAGAGCGTTGATCGCGGACGACTGCGCGGCCGTGACGCGCGTGACTTCACCGTCCGGCTCGATCTTGCGGAGGATGTCCGTGTCGATGAGCCACGTCGGCGTCTGGAAGGAATTCTCGGCGAGGAACTTCATCGCCGCCTGTTGCTTCGCCTTGGGTACGGGCACGAAGCGCACGCCGGGCTGATCGCCGTACTTCTCCTGCGAGTTCATGCCGCCGACGAGATTCGCGACGTGCCCGAGCTCCGTGCGGTACTGGCCGATCTCGCGGTTGTACAACTCGGCGAGCACGTCGAAGTCGTCATCCGGTTTCACCGTCGCCGACTCGATCCACTGCATGTTGCGACGCAGGTTCTTGAAGCCGAGCTCCGTGGCGCGCACCGGATCGGCATCGCCGACGGCCTCGGTCTCGTCGCCCGGATCGGAGCCGAACGCGCCGCTCGTCGAGAAGCGGAGCCACGGCTTGGAATCCTGCTCGCGCGCCCACTGGTTCAACACCGTGCGCTTCGCTTCGGCGGAACGAATCAGCTCGGCGCCGGTGTGGCTGTTGGCGCCTTGCTGCGCGACGGCCATCGGCGCGGCGATCGGCGCGTAGCCCCAGTGCGTCGCCCAGATGTCGTACGGACCGATGCGCGGGATGAGCAGATCGGCCGGCACGTGATCTTCCGGCTGCACCACGTAGTTGAAGCGCGAGTAGTCCATCAGCGTCGCGACGTGGCCCATGCGGCGCAGGAAGTCGGGATTGCGAATGCTGTCGAGCGGATACTCCGAGCTCGACTTCATGTTGTGCTGGAAGCCGATCGTGTGCCCGACTTCGTGCGCGAGCACGTACTCGAGCAAGCGGCCCATGAGCGAATCGGGGTAGGGGAACGTCCGCGCGCGCGGATCGTTCGCCGCGGCCTGCGTGAAGTACCAGGTGCGCGCCAGGTTCTGAACGTTCTGATAGAACTGGATGTGCGCTTCGAGAATTTCGCCGGAGCGCGGGTCGTGGACGTTCGGGCCGCTCGCGTTCTCGGTCGTCGACGGCAGCCAGCGCACGACGGAGTAGCGCGCGTCTTCCGGCGACCAGTCGGGATCGTTCGTCGGCGCGTCCTTGGCGATGATCGCGTGGCTGAAGCCCGCCGCCTCGAACGCCGGCTGCCAATCTTCGATCGCCTTCTTGAGCCACGGACGCCACTTCATCGGCGTGTTCGCGTCGAGGTAGTACACGATCGGCTTGACCGGATCGGAAACCGCGGCGTTCGGATCCTTTTTCTCCAGGCGATAGCGGGTGATGAAGCAGCGGGTGTTGCTCGCCATGCGCTGGTCGTCGCCGGCGTAGTCGGTGACGGTGAGCGAGAAGTATCCGACGCGATTGTCGCACAGCCGCGGCTCCATCGGCGTCTCGGGCAGCTCGATGGAAGCTGTACGACGCCACGATCGTCGCCGTCGGCGCGCTGAAGCCCGCGCCGCCGCGTCCGGCGCCACGTCCGCCGGCCGGAGCCGCGCCGCGACCGGCGTTCCCCTGCTGCAGCGTGAGCGTCGACGTAGACGTTCACGTTGTCGGGGAAGGCCGACGTACGCTCGATCCACGAACGCGTCGCGTCGACCGTGTAGCCGGCCGCGATGCGCTGCGCGGGCGAGAGCTCGGTCGGCGGCTGCGTGAACAGGCGCGACACGTCGATGACCGCGGAGCTGTCCGCGCCGTACGCCTCGACGTTGAAGATCGCGATGACCGGATGAACGTTCGACGCGTTCACCGCGCCGGCGACAGGCGACAGCGTGTCGCTCGCCATGATCTCGTTCGAGATGCCGCGCAGCAGCACGCGGTTGTCGCGCCGCTCGAATTGCAGCACGCGGTTGCCCGCCGCCTGTCCGTCGTATCCGGCGCCGAGCGCCGTCTGCGCGATTTCCTGAACGAGGAGGATGTCCTTGTTCATCTGGTCGCGCGGGATCTCGAACAGCAGCTCGGTCGCCGATGCGAATCGTCTTGAAGAATCCGGTCTTTGTCTGCGCCTGCGCGGTGACGACGCGGTTGTACGGCTGCGGATTCGCGTTGCCGCCTTGAGCCGCGCCGTTGCCGCCGCCTCGGCCGCCGCGCCCAAGTCCGCCGCCGCCGCCGGCCGGCGTTTCGCCGGTGTCAGTCGGGAGGGGGACATTTGGCGCCTGTTGCACGGCCGGTCGCGTCGGTGCCGCTGCCGGCGCGGGGGCCGCGGCAGGCGGGGTCTTGGTGGTGCAGCCGATCGCGACGATTGCCGCGGTGGCGGATCCCAAGACGAGGAGGGAGCTCGTTCGCATGGATACAGCCCTGACTGTGGAGGAGAGGGGACGGGGCGTCCCCGTTTACTTACTGCTCATACCACGAACGGGCTCGTTGGTCAAATCGCTGCGCCCACAGAGACGACGAGGCCCCCTGCGTCAGATTGAATCGGGGGCCTCGATACGCCGGAAGTTCGGTGCAGCGGCCGGGGCTGCTAGCCGCCGCGAAGAACGTCCATCGGCTCGATTCGGGCGGCGCGCCGGGCGGGGATGTAGCTCGCCACCACGGCCACCGCGCCGAGAAGGGCGATGACCCCCGCGAAGGCGACCGGGTCCGACGCGCTGATCGCGTAGAGCATGTGCGTCAGGAGCCGCGTCGTCGCGAACGCGCCCGCCACGCCGACGAGCGCTCCGATCGTCGCCAGCACCAAGCCGTGCCGAATCACGAGACCGAGAATGTCGGCCGAGCGTGCGCCGAGGGCGACGCGGATGCTGATCTCCCGCCCGCGTTGCGCGACAAGGTACGAGATCACGCTGTACACGCCGAGCGCGGCAAGGAGGAGCGCCAACGCGCCGAACACGCCGACGAGAGTCAGCATGAAGCGCTGCGTCGTCACCGACGCCGCCACGGCCTCATCCATCGTCGAGTAGCGAACCGGGACGTCCGGCCGAGCTCGCCGCAGCTCCCGGCGCATCGTCGTGAGCGTCGCGCCGGGGGTCGACGTGACCATCACCACGCTGAACTGCCCGCCATTTCCCGGACGCTGGCGGTAGGAGCCGTAGATCATCGGCGTCACATCAGTCGACGGTCCGCCGTCGCGCACGTCGCCGACCACGCCGACGATCGTCATCGGCGTGACGTCGCCATCCATGTTTCCGAACTCGAGCACTTTGCCGATCGCGCTCTCGTTCGGCCACCGCGATTTGGCGAGCGACGCGTTGATCACCGCGACGTGCGGCGCGTCTCGGCGATCCCGGTCGTCGAAGAGGCGACCGGCGACGAGCGGAATCCCGATCGTCTTGAAGTAGTCGGCACTTGCAAGGCGGTAATTCGCCTGGCCGGTTCGAGACTTGTCCTTGAACATGCGCTCGAAATCGGACGGCTGAAATTTCTCTGACGCGCTCTCCAGCACGAGAAACCCTCCGTCGGCGCCCCCGCCGCTGAGCGGCGTATTGCTGACGGCACCTACGGCGCTGACACCCGGGTGTGCGCCGAGCCAACGCCATCACGTCGTCGAGCAACTGGCTCCTGCGCGCGATTCGCTCGTCGGCGGCCGAAAAGAAATCTCCCGTTTCCGTCACGAGCGTGACGATTGCCACGTCCTGCGTCCGAAAGCCCGCGTCAGACGTGATCAGTCGCACGAAGCTGCGGCCAAGCACGCCCGCCGCCACCATGAGAATGACCGTCATCGAGAGCTGGACGACGACGAGCGCGCTGCGCATTCCATAGCTCGCCGCTCCTCCCCCCTGCGATCGCTGCGACTGCGAGAGCGCCGCGCGCAGATCGCCGCGCGCGCCGCGCCACGCGGCTACCAACCCCAGAGCAACGGCGACGGCCATCGAGATCGCCACCGCGAACACCATGACGCGCCAGTCGACGCTCAACTCGGACAGCCGAGGGATCGACGCCGGTCGCAGCGCGAGCAGCAGCTTCGCTCCGCCGAACGCCAACGCCAGACCCCCCGCGCATCCACACAGAGAGAGAAATGCCGCTTCGATGAGAAGCTGTTGTATGAGACGTCCGCGCCCCGCGCCGAGCGCGACGCGCACAGCGAGCTCTCCCTCGCGCGCCGCCATTCGCGCCACCAGCAGATTCACCACGTTCGTGCACGCGATGAGCAGCAGCACGCCCGACGCGCCGAAGAGCAGGAGCAGGATCGGCCGAATCTGTCCGACGATTTGATCGCGGAGCGGTACGACGGTTCCATCGACGGTATAAGTAAAGTCGCCGACCTGCGCCTTGAGCCGGCGGAGAACGAGCGACACGTCTTGTCGCGCCTGGTCGATCGTGACGTTCGGCTTGACGCGCGCGAGGAGCCTCCAGTTGCCCGCCGTATAGCTCGGGTATCGCACCTCGGTCTCGCGCGCGAGAAACACGTCGGTCTGCGGCGGATACTCGAGCCCTTTCGGCAGTACGCCAACCACCGTGATCGACGACGAGCCGCTGGGCAGCTTGGCGCCGATCGCTTTGTTCGTCCCGGCGAAGAGCCGCTGCCAGAGTGCGTAGCTGATGACGGCCGCCTTCGCGGCGCCGCGTTGCTGCTCTTCCGGCACGAAGAACCGGCCGGCGGCGGGCTTCACGCCGAGCACGTCGAAGAACTGGCTGCTGACCCACGACGCCGAGAGCCGCATCGCCTCTCCGTCGTTCGACACGGTCACGTAGTAGGAATTCATCTCGGCGATCGCCGAAAGCGATCGGTTCCTCTCCGCTATCGCCTCGAACGTGGGGTCGGCGAAGTTGCGCAGGACGTCACCCTTCGCGTTCAACCCGGTGACCTGCACGAGACGGTCGGGCGCCGGGAACGGCAGCGCTTTGAGGAGCACGCCGTTCACGACGCTGAACAGCGCCGTCGTCGCGCCGATGCCGAGGGCGAGCGTCAACGCCGCCGCGAACGAGAAACCCGGCGACTTCCGCATTTGCCGAAACGCGACGCGAGCGTCCTGCATCACGCTCTCCACTCGTTCGGCCGTGTGCATCCGCTGCATATGCGCCCTCTCGATGTCGTGACAGTAGGTTCGCAGATCGTCGACGTCCCCGAATTGTCTCAGCGCCTCGGCGCGCGCTTCGTCGTACGGCACCCCCTCGGCGATGAGCCGGGCGACGCGCCGCTCGACGTGAAACGCGACCTCCTCGTCGAGGTCTCGCGCGAGCCGGTCCTCCGTGGACGGAAGCCGAAAGACGCGCCGGACGCCGGTCGGACGACGCATGGCTCTACGTGGCCTCGAGAATCCTGCCGACCGCGCTCGCGTAGCGCCGCCACGTCGCTGTCTCGGCGCGCAGTTGTGCGCGTCCACGCTGCGTGAGCGAGTAGTACTTCGCCTTTCGGTTGTTTTCGGAGACGCCCCACTCGGCCTCGATCGCATCGCCGTCCTCGAGGCGGTGGAGGGCCTTGTAGAGCGCTGCGTCGACGATCACGAGATCGCCATCGCCGTACCGCTCGATCCATTCGCTGACGGCGTACCCGTGCAGCGGGCCGAGGGAGAGGGCCTTGAGCACGAGCACGTCGAGCGTCCCGTGCAGCAAATCGCTGGCGTCGCGGGGCATGGGGCTCCACTAACGAGGTTGGTGCAAGAACTCGTACGGCGTTGGACGCCGCGAGGATTCAATTGGTTTGAAGCGGGTGCGCCGGTGGGCCGGCCGACCGGAAGAACGGCTAGCCGACGCGGCGGGCGTAGAGCTCGAACCAGGGGGCTACGGCCGGGTCGTAGCGCGCACCGGACCGGAGGAGGTGCTTGAACACCAATTCTTCGACGTGCGCCCAGGGCCGCGTCCACTCGTCGGCGAGGCGCGGAAGCACGTCGCCCTCCACGCGCGTCACTCGGAACCCCACGTCGCGCAGCATTCGGGCAAGCGCGCCCGGCGTGAACCCAAACCGATACGGGAACGAGAGCAGGTTGTTCTGTGCGAGCGTCGACCGGGCGAGCCCGCGCCGCAGGCGGCTGCGACTCGTGAGATCGTTGCGAAGGCGAGCGTACAACCCGCCGTTCGGGACGCGAAGCGCCAGCGTGCCGTCGGGCCGCAGCATGCGCCACGCGGCCTCGGCGGCGGCGCGCGGATCGCCGAGCTGGTCGAACGTGTTCCAGATGGCCACGACGTCGAAGACCCGGCGCGCGCGATACGTCCCGAAATCGCCGTCCTCGACGGCGAATCCGAGCGATCGCGTGAACGCATTGACCGACGGACTCACGTCGAGGCCCTCGAACCGCATCCCGTCGTCGCGAGCGGCGGCGAGAAATGCTCCGGCGTAGCTCCCGACCTCGAGGCCGCTGCAGCGGCGTCCGAGCACGCGCCGCAGGCGGCGCACCTGCGATCGGGCGGAGGCGTACTGCGCTGCGTGCAGGGCGCGAAGAGCGTCCGGGGCCGGCGCCATGCGCCGATACGCGTCGATGAGCTCGCGCGCCGGCTCGGCCGGACTGCGGTAGACGAGTCCGCAGTCGCGGCACTTCACGACGCGGAGCGGAGGATTCTCCGAAAACGTGACCCGGTCGACGAGTCGGGTCGTCGGCGTGTCGACGCGAAGGCGACGGGCGTGATACGCCCACAGCGCTTCGATCTCGTCGCGGACACTTCTGTGATCCGCGACGACGACGTTTTCGACTCCACCGCAGACGACGCAGCGATTTGTATCTGATGGTTGCGCTCGCACGCCCTCCAGAGGTGCAGGGCGGGTGCCGCCTGTGTTCAACGGGTGGCGTGCATGGCCAGATCGGGTGAAAACGGATAGGCTACACTCGACCCCGTTCTGGTCTTGAGCAGAACCGCCACCTCGCCCCGACGCCATGATGCTCTCCGTTCGTCTTGCCGGCCATTTCGCCGTGTCCGTCGTCGTCGTTCAGCTCACCACCGCGCCGCTGCTGGCGCAGCAGGATTCGCTCGCGCTCGCCGGTGTTCGCTGGCGAGAGGTCGGCCCGTATCGCGGCGGCCGCTCTGTCGCGGCCACGGGGAATCCGTCGCGGCCGAACGAGTTCTGGATGGGCACGACAGGCGGCGGCGTCTTCAAGTCGATCAACGACGGACAGTCGTGGGCGCCAGTGACGGACAAGTATTTCGGCGGCACGATCGGCGCGATCGCGTGTCGGCGTCATCGCCCGACGTCGTGTACGTCGGCGGAGGTGAGTATCCGATCCGCGGCAACGTGTCGCACGGCGACGGCGTGTGGAAGACGACCGACGGCGGCAAGACGTGGACGTTCATGGGACTCGGCGAGACGCGCCAGATCGCCGACATCGTCGTGATCCCGACGAATCCGGATATCGTGTACGTCGGCGCGCTCGGTCACGTGTGGGCACCGAATCCCGAGCGCGGCGTGTTCCGCTCGAAGGACGGCGGCAAGACGTGGGACAAGATCCTCTTTCGAAACGACTCGACCGGCGTCGTCGATCTCGTGATGGATCCGGCCAATCCGAACGTGATGTACGCGGGACTCTGGCAGGCGGGTCGCACGCCGTGGCTTTTGTCGTCGGGCGGCAAGGGCAGCGGAATGTTCAAGACGACGGACGGCGGCGATCACTGGACCGAGATCACGCGCAATCCCGGTCTGCCGAAGGGATCTGGGGCAACATCGGCCTCACCGTCTCCGGCGGAAACTCGAATCGCGTCTGGGCAAACATCGAGGCCGATTCCGGCGGCGTGTTCCGATCGGACGACGGCGGCGCGACGTGGCAGCGTACGAACAACGAGCGCAATCTGCGCCAGCGCGCGTGGTACTACACGAAGATCCACGCCGATCCGAAGGACACGAACGTCGTCTACGCGAACAACGTGTCGTTCATGAAGTCGACCGACGGCGGGAGGACGTTCCGCACAGTGCGCGGCGGCATGCCGCACGGCGACACGCACGACTTCTGGATCGCTCCCAACGACAACCAGCGCATGATCGAGTCCGACGACGGCGGCGCGAAGGTGAGCGTCGACGGCGGCAAGACGTGGTCGGACCAGGACTTCGCGACGGCGCAGTTCTATCACGTGATCGCGACGATGCACTTTCCGTATCACATCTGCGGCGCGCAGCAGGACAACTCGACGTTGTGCGGTCCGAGCCGGGGCAGTCTGGATGTATCGGATTGGCTCGAAGCAGGCGGCGGCGAGTCGGGATGGATCGCGTCGCGCGGCGACGATCCGGACATCGTGTATGCGGGCAGCTACGGCAACCTGCTCACGCGGAAGGATCTTCGCACGGGAATCACGGCGAACGTGAATCCGTGGCCCGACAATCCGATGGGCCATCCGGCGATGGACTTGAAGTACCGCTTCCAGTGGACCTTTCCGATCATCGTTTCGACGCACAACCCGAACGTGGTGTACGCCGGATCGAACGTCGTGCACAAGTCGACGAACGGCGGAAGGAGCTGGACCGCGATCTCGCCGGATCTCACCTACCACGATCCCGCGACGCTCGGCAATTCGGGTGGTCCGCTCACCAAGGACCAGACGTCGGTCGAGTACTACGCCACCGTGTTCATCATCGATGAGTCGCCCGTCACGCCGAGCGCGATCTGGACGGGCTCGGACGACGGGAAGGTCTATCTCACGCGGAACGGCGGCGTGAAGTGGACCGACGTCACACCGAAAGACATGGCGAAGTACACGCGCGTGTCGAGCATCGACGCGTCGAAGTTCGGCGAGTGCATCGCGTACGTCGCGGCCAATCGCTTTCAGCTGGACGACGACAAGCCCTATCTCTGGAAGACGTCCGACTGCGGCGCGCACTGGACGCGGATCGACGCCGGCATCACGCCGAGCGAATTCACGCGCGTCGTGCGCGAGGATCCCGCCAAGCGCGGCCTTCTCATCGCCGGAACCGAGCGCGGCGTCTGGTATTCGAGCGACGATGGAGCGAATTGGCGTAGCCTGCGGCTCAACCTGCCGATCGTCCCGGTACACGACCTCGTCTTCAAGGAAGGCGACGTCGTGCTCGCGACGCACGGCCGCAGCTTCTACATCATGGACGACATCACGACGCTCGAGCAGATGACGGGCGCGATCGAAGCCGAGAGCGCCCACCTGTTCAAGCCGCGCGATCAGTATCGGCTGGCGACCGGTGGCGGATTCGGCGGTGGTGGCGGCGGCCGCGGAGGCGCGGCGCCGGCGCAACTGACGCCCGAGAACGCTCCCGTCCATCCGACGGGACAAAATCCGCCGGCCGGCGTGGTCGTCCAATACTGGCTCGGCGCGGCGAACGACACCGTCGCCCTCGATTTTCTCGACGCAGCGGGGAAAGTAATCCGCGGCTACTCGAGCAAAGCGGATTCCACCGCGCAACCAGCGCAACCGCCCGAGGACGGCTTCGGACCGCCCCCGGCGCCTCGCGTCCCCAACAAAAAGGGCGTGAACACGTTTGCCTGGAACATGCGCTACCCCGACGCGTCGAGCTTTCCCGGAATGATTCTCTGGGCAGCAAGCGTGACGGGGCCGCTCGTGCCGCCGGGCACGTACAAGGTGCGTCTCGCGGTGAACGGAAAGCTGGTCGGGACCGAGACGTTCAAGGTCCTGCCGGACCCGCGCATCAAGGCGGCGCTCGCCGACTGGCAGGAGCAGTCGCGCCTCGCGCTGGCGATTCGGGATCGCTTCTCCGAGGCGAACGACGCGGTGAAGGAGATCCGCCGCATCAAGTCGGAGCTCGCCGATCGCGAGAAGAAAATGTCCCCCGCGCAGCTCTCGCAGCTCACGGCGCTTTCGACCCCGTTCGCAGCCGCGCTCTCGCAGGTGGAGGATTCACTGTATCAAACGAAGAACCGCAGCGGCCAGGATCCGCTCAACTATCCGATCCGGCTCAACAATCGCATCGGCGCGCTGCTCGGCGTCGTGCAGAGCGCGGACGGGCGGCCCACGGAACAGAGTTACGACGTCGAGAAGGTGTTGACGGTCGAGCTGAACAAGGATCTCACGAAGCTGCGATCGACGATCAACGCGAATCTTCCGCGCATCAACACGATGTTGAAGGCGGCGGGTCTCAAGGAGATCGAGTCGAAGGGGCCGATCGCGTAGACGGAGCGGCTCAGGCTGGAGAAGTCGACGCGGGCGGCACGGCCATTCCCATGGCGTGATAGCCCTTGTCGACGTACATCGTGTTCCCCGTGATGCCGCTCGCCAGCGGCGACGAGAGAAACGCCGCCACGCGCCCCACTTCCTGTGCGGTGAGCTTCTCGGTGAGCGGCGCGTTCTCCGCCACGTACTCGACCATCTTCTCGATGATCCCGATCGCGCTCGCCGCGCGCGACGCGAGCGGGCCGGCGGAGATCGTATTCACGCGGCAACCGAACCGCCGGCCGGCTTCGAATGCCAGCGTTCTCGTGTCGCTCTCGAGCGCAGCCTTCGCCGACGACATGCCGCCGCCGTAGCCGGGAATCACGCGCTCGCTCGCGAGGTAGGTCAGCGACACGAACGACCCGCCGGGGCGCATGATCGGCCCGAAACGACTCACCATCGAGATGAGCGAATACGCGCTCGCGCTCATCGCAGCCAGGTAGCCCTCGCGGCTCACGTCAATCAGCGCTTTCTTGACCTCGGGCCCGTTCGCCAGCGAGTGCACCACGATGTCGAGCGGCTTGTCGCCAAAGTCCTGAACGAGCCGCGCCGCCACGCCGCCGATCGAGCAGTCGCCGATGTCCTTGTAGCGTTTGCTCGTCCGGACGTCTTCGGGGATCGCATCGTACGTGTCGTAGACGGCGTCGAGGGGATAGACCTTCTCGAAGGTCAGCAAGGACCCGGAGGACAGCGTGCGCGACCCGTCCATCTTGCCGCGCTCGAGCAAGTTCAGAAAAATGTTGAGGGCGGGCGGCCACGTTCCGACGCAAACGCTGGCTCCGGCCTCGGCCAACGCCTTGGCGATCGCAAACCCGAAGCCGGCGTCGTCCGCGACCCCGGCAACGAGGGCCCGTCGCCCTGTGAGATCGATCTCGAGCATGCGATATAATAGTTCGTCCGGCCACGGGCGGTCTGCGGCCGGGCACGCAAACTGTAATCAGGGGACAGCGTGACCAGCCCGGCTCGGCAAACCATTGCCCGGCGATCCTCGGCCGAGACGCCTCGCCTGCTCGACGGCGGGCCGTCGTTCGCGCGCGGCCTCTGGCGAATCGCCGCGGCGAACGTGTCGAGCGGCAACCGCGTGTCCCTGCTGCGCGACGGCCCGGCGACGTTCGACGCGATGCTGGCGCTCATCGAAAGCGCGCGGTCATCCGTCTCGCTCGAGAGCTTCATCTTCCGCGCCGACCACGTCGGCGACCGATTCGCCGTGCCGCTCGCCGCGGCGGTCGAGCGGGGCGTCGCCGTCCGCATCCTGCTCGACTGGATCGGTGTTCGCGGCACGAGGCGCCGGTTTCTCCGCGAGCTCCGCGCGGCCGGCATCGAGGTCGTGCTGTTCAACCGCCCGGGATTCCACCGATGGCTGGGGTTCGTACCGCGCGACCATCGCAAGCTTCTCGTCGTGGACGGCGCGATCGGAATCACCGGCGGCGTGGGGATCGGCCGAGAGTGGATGACCGGCGTCGACAAGATTCGGCGCTCGCGATGGCGCGACACCGCGGTGCGCATCGACGGCCCCGCCGCGAACGATATGCAGGAGGCGTTCGATCGAATGTGGCGTCGCGCCGTGGGACACGAACGGCGCGGCTCACATCGATTCCTCCACCGGCCCGCGCGCGGCGCGCACCTCGACCCCGACACCGACGAACGAGCCCTCGTCGGAATCATCGAGGGCGAGCCGCTCAGGCAGCGCGTGTCGCGCGCGCTGCAGATTCAGGCGATTTCCGCGCGCCGATCGATCTGGATCGCCACCGCGTACTTCACGCCGTCGCCGTCCGAGGTCGAGGCGCTCAACGGCGCGGCGAGCGACGGCGTCGACGTGCGCATCCTCCTGCCCGGACGCAACGATCACCCCTGGGTGTCGCTGCTCGCGAAGCGCTACTATCGCCGGCTGCTCACCAACGGCGTTCGCATCTGGGAGTGGTGCGGCGAGATGATGCACGCCAAGACGAGCGTCGTCGACGGCCGCTGGGTGCGCGTCGGCTCGACCGATTTCAATCCGCTCGGCGTGACCGTCAACTACGAGCTCGACGCCGTGATCGAGGACGCCGCGCTCGGCGAGGAAGCGGAGCGTATGTTCCTCCTCGATCTCGAAGGATCCCGCGAGATCACCTTGTAGCTTTCGGGCGTGAAGCCCGGGATCATCGTGATGTCCGAATTGAACGGCGACGTCGCCGCGCGCGTGCTCGACGTCCAGCGCCGGTTCGATCCGCGGATGGCCGCGGAGCTCCCGCCGCACGTCACAATCACCGGGTCTTCGGGAATGGGCCCGATCTCTCCCGACACGACCGAAGCCGAGCTGATCGCCGCGCTGACGCCCGTCGCCGCGGAGACCGCGCCGTTCGCCGTACAACTCCTGCCTCCGATGCAGTTCATGCAGAGCACCGTGGTCGTCATGACGATCGACCCCAACGGCCCGATCCGCGCGCTGCATGAACGCATCAAGTCGAGCGGGTTGCCGCACTCGCGGCCGCGCTTCACCTTCACTCCGCACGTCACGTTGAGCTTCTACCCCGAGTTGTCGCGCGACGCGCTGCGCGAGTTGACGCGCTTTCGCGTGAAGGAACCGATCACGATCGACCGCATTCAGGCGTATCGCGCGCTCGACCTCACGCGATCGATTCGCGTCGTCGACCTGCCGCTCGGACCTGCCACGTGACCGAATCGGCCACGCGCTCCGCGCGCCTCGCGCGGCCGGCGATTCTCGACGCCATCGAATCAGACGCCGAGCTCGGCGTGGGGCACGCGTTCGCCGAGGTGATCGCGGGCTATCTCGCTGAAACGCGAAATCGCGAGACGCGCGTCACGACTCGCCACAACCCCGAGGCGATCGCGGCGCGATTCGACGAGCCGCTTCCACGCGACGGACACTCGATCGCCTCGATCGTCGAACGCATCCGCGGCGAGGTCGTCGCCGAGTCGAATCATCTGTGGCACCCGCGCTACGTCGGACATCAGAATTCCGGTCCGCTCCCGGCCGCGATCTGGACCGAGTCGGTGACCGCGGCGCTCAATCAGTCGATCGCCGTCTTCGAGATGTCGCCGGTCGGGACGATTCTCGAACACCGGTCATCTCATGGCTGTGCGAGCTCGTCGGATTTCCGGCCGGCGCGGGCGGAACGTTCACGAGCGGCGGCACCGAGGCGACGTTCACCGCATTGCTCGCCGCGCGAAGCGCCGCGATGCCGAACGCGTGGACCGACGGCGTCGGCGCGGATCCGCCGACGCTGCTCTGCGGCGAGCACGCGCACTACGCCGTCACTCGGGCAGCCGCGCAGTTGGGGCTCGGCATGCGCAACGTTCGCGCGATCGCGTCGCGCGGTTACGGGATGGATCCGTCGGCGCTCGAGCGGGCGCTCGACGAGCTCGCGCGCGGATGGCCGTCAAGTGATGGCCGTCGTCGCGACGGCCGGCTCGACGGCTACCGGTTCATTCGACGACCTCGAAGCGATCGCAACATCCTGCGAGCGCCACGGCGTCTGGCTGCACGTCGATGCGGCGCATGGCGGCTCGGCGCTCTGGTCCGCGCGGCACAAGCACCGGCTGCGCGGCATCGAGCGCGCTCGCTCGGTCGCGTGGGACACGCACAAGATGATGTTGATGCCCAGCCAGGCCGGGATGCTTCTCGTCCGCGACGAGCGAGACTTGGAATCCGCTTTCTCCCAACGCGCGCCGTACCTGTTTCACGACGCGCGCGGCGAGCGGGCCTGGGATCAGGGGACGCGGAGCTTCATGTGCACGCGCCGCGCGGATGTTCTCAAGGTGTGGGTCGGCCTCGAGCGGTACGGCGCGGCCGGGATGGAGCAGCTCTACGACTACTTCTGCGCGCTCGCCCGCTGCGTCTACGACGAGATCTCGGCGCGCGACGACTTCGAGGCGCTGCACGAGCCCGAGGGCAACATCCTCTGTTTCCGCTACGTCGGCGTCGGGTCGCGCACCGACGAAGAGCTCGATGATCTGAACCGCCGGATTCGCGAGCGGTTCAACGCGTCGGGCGAGGGATGGATCACCGCGACGATGCTCGACGGCCGCCGCGTGCTACGCGTGACGATGATGAACCCACGCACGACCTCGTCGGACGTCAGGGCGATCGTCGACGGTCTCGCGGCAATCGGCGCGGCTCTCTAACGGTCCACCGGTCCACCGGCCTACATCGCCTTCTTGATCTCGGCGTCGAGGTCCTGCTTTCCGCCGAGCCCCGTGTAGACCACCTTGCCCGTCTTGTCGATGACAACGACGAACGACGTCGCGGGAACGTCGTACGCGTTCGTCGCGTTTCCCTTGTTGTCGAAGAACTGATCGCCGGGCAAGCCGTGCTTCTCGACGAACGCCTTCACGCGATCGGGCGTCTCGTTCACCGATACCGCGACGCCGATGAACTTGACCTGCGGCCGGCGTACTTCTTCGACACCGCGAGCAGCGTCGGCTCGAGCTCTTTGCAGTTCGGGCACCAGACCGCCCAGAACTCCATCACGACGGGCATCTTGCCGATGTACGCCGAGAGGTCGGCGTCCTTTCCGTCGAGCGTCTGCGACTTTGGCGCCGGGCGCCATGCTGCCCCTTTCGATGCCGAGATCCTGCGCGGAAACCTCGCGCGCAGCGGCAAGCGTCATTGCCAGTGCGGCGGCGGCGAACGCGGCAATTCGAGCGAGTCTCATCGAATCAACTCTCGGGATGTGTTCGAATCAGAAGAGCAGCTGGCCCATCTTCACCAGGTAGTACTCGGCGGCGATCGATCATCACGAGCGCGAAGAAGCGCTTGACCCACACCATCCAGACGCCGGCGCGCGGCAACCGCGCGATCGTGCCGGATGAGACGCCGACGACCACCAGCAGCGTGCACATTCCCGAGCGAGAACACGAACAGGTAGACGAAGCCGAGCAGGGCGCTCTTCGTCGACGCCACCCAGGTCAGCACCGCCGCCATCACCGGCGCCGAGCAAGGCGCTGCGACGAGACCCGACATCGCACCCATGGCGAACGCGCCGGAAAGCCGTCCCGCGCTCCCGCACGTTACTTGCCCGCTCGATGATCGCCGACGGGCACGCTGATCGGGACGACGTCCAGCATCGCCAACGCCGCGATCAGCAACAGGTTCGCCATCGCGAGGTAGAGCCATGGATTCGTACTCACCGTGCCAAAAAGCGTTCCGGTCATCCCCGCAAACAGCCCCAGGGCCGAGTAAACCAGGGCGAGCCCCAACACGTAGGTGAGTGTGAGGGCGATCGGCCGAGACCTCGAGGGCTTTGTGGCACCCGCGGGCGCCGCGACCGACGTCCCGCCGACGATCGCCGCGGTGATCGGGATCATCGGGTAGATGCAGGGCGTCAGGCTCGTCAGGACGCCACCCGCGAACACGAACGGGAAGGCCCGTGAGCGGATTGCCGGAAAGGTCGGGAAGGAAAGTCTGCAGGACCACGCGGGTTAACGAAGTGAAGGAAGCGGGCGTCGATCTCTGAAACGATGAACGGCTAGACAGCTGGACAGCGAGACGGCTGCAACAAGCCACCGGTCGCACCCGAGGTAAGGTATGACCAAGACAACTGCCATCACAATCACGCTCGGCGTGGCGGCGATCCTGATCGCGGCGCGCCACGCGAAACACGCTGCCGCGCAAGGCGTGGGGCCGGCGCGCAGCAATCGACGGGCGCGATGGACAGCGCGCGGATGGCCGGAATGGCCGATCACGCCATGAGCGGCTCCATGGACGAGAACATGATGAAGCACATGGAGCTCACGCCGGTTCGCGCGGCGACCCACGACGACTCCGTGCGTGCCATGCACTTGGCCGGTGAACTGAAACAGGCGATCGCGAAGTACTCGGATACCGCCGTCGCCGTCGCCGACGGCTACAAGATGTTCCTGCCCAACGTGAAGCAGCAGAAGGTCTATCACTTCACGAACTACGGACGCGCATTCATGGAGGCATTCCGATTCGACCCGGCCAAGCCGACGTCGATCCTCTATTCGCGCGGCGCGGACGGCAAGCTCAGGCTCGTCGGCGCGATGTACACGATGCCCAAGAACGCGAGTCTCGACCGGCTGGACGACCGCGTTCCGCTTGGCGTCGCGCGGTGGCACAAGCACGTGAACTGGTGCCTGCCGAAGAAAGGGAGCGAGTCGCGCTACCTGGAACGGAAGAACGGCGCGCCGGTGTTCGGTCCCGAGAGCCCTATCGCGACCAAGGCCGACTGCGACGCCGTCGGCGGCGACTTTCATCCGAGTCTTTTCGGTTGGATGATCCACGCCAACGTGGTCGAGGGACACGACCTCGCCGACGATCTGGGGCGACGATCATCACGGCGACGGGCACGAGCACCGGTGAGCACGACCGACAGCGTATAGTTGACAAAGTCAACCAATCGGCCGATCGTGACTTCGTCACCACCGGAGACGGAGCCATGCGGCCGATCGATCAGCGCGCCGATGTCGTTCGCCATTTCAACCGTTTCTACACGCGCCGCATCGGGGCGCTCGGCGGCGCGCACCTCGGCAGCGAGTTCTCGCTCACCGAGGTCCGCGTTCTCTACGAGCTCGCGCACGGCGATCGGACGACCGCCAGCGGCATCGCGTCGGCGCTGGAGCATCGACCGCGGCTATCTGAGCCGCATGTTGCGGGCGTTCAAGCGACGCGGTCTCATCGCCACGCGCCGCGACGCCGACGATCGCCGGCACACGCATCTCGCGCTCACCGCGGCCGGCCGCAAAGCCTTCGCGCCGCTCGACCGCCGGGCGCGCGACGAGGTCGTCGCGAGATGCTCGCGCCGCTGAGCGACTCACGCGCAACGTCGCGTGGTCGAGCGCGATGGCGACGATTCGCGGCTCGCTCGAAGCGATCCGCGCGGCCGGGCCCGCGTCAGATCGAGGCGCCGTACACGCTCCGGCCACACCGTCCGGGCGACATGGGCTGGATCGTGCACCGGCACGGCGCTCTGTACCAAGCCGAGTACGGTTACGACGAGCGGTTCGAGGCGCTCGTGGCGCGGGTCGTCGCCGATTTCATCGAGCACCTCGATCCAGCGCGCGAACGCTGCTGGATCGCCGAGCGAAACGGAGAGACGGTCGGCTCGGTGTTCGTCGTCGGGAAGTCGAAGCACGTCGCGAAGCTTCGGCTCCTGCTGGTCGAGCCGTCGGCACGCGGGCTCGGCATCGGAAAGCGGCTCGTCGACGAAGTCGTGCAGTTCGCGCGCGGGGCCGGCTACCGAAAGGTCGTGCTCTGGACGCAAAGCGAGCTGACCGCTGCGCGCCGGATCTACCACGCCGCGGGATTCCGTTGCGTGCGTGAGGAATCCCATCGCTCGTTCGGCACGCCCGCCGTGGCCGAGGTGTGGGAGCTCGAGCTGTAGCGCGATCGGGGGCGGCGGCGGGCGCGGAGTGCGGGGGCGGAGTGCGGGGAACTGGAACGAGGGCGGAGGCGGAGTGCGGGTGGTGCGGGGTTTGGCGATCGGCTAAATTCCGCTCGCGTACGCCGTTCCGGTCCACCGGTCCACCGTCCACTCGTCCACCCCGCTTAATGGCTCCCCCGTCCTTCATCTATGTCATGAAAGACCTGCGCAAGGTCGTCCCGCCGTCGCGGGAGATTTTGCGCGGGATCTGGCTGTCCTTCTACTACGGCGCCAAGATCGGTGTCCTCGGCGCGAACGGCGCCGGCAAGTCGTCGCTGCTGCGGATCATGGCCGGCGTCGACCACGACTTTCAGGGTGAAGCGTGGGCCGCCGAGGGCACGCGCGTCGGGTTTCTGCCTCAGGAACCGGAGCTCGATCCCGTCGCTCGACGTGAAGGGCAACGTCGAGCTCGCGGTGAAGGCGCAGCGCGGGCTCCTCAAGGAATTCGAAGAGATCTCGATGATGTTCGCCGAGCCGATGGAGGAGTCGGCGATGGAGAAGCTCCTGTCGCGGCAGGCGCGCGTGCAAGAACAGATCGACGCGCACGACCTCTGGAATCTCGACAACAAGGTCGAGATCGCGATGGATGCGCTGCGTCTGCCGCCGGCCGACGCCGACGTCACGAAGCTCTCGGGCGGCGAGCGACGGCGCGTGGCGCTCTGCCGCGTGTTGCTCGAGGAGCCGGACATCCTGCTGCTCGACGAGCCGACGAACCACCTCGATGCCGAGAGCGTCGCGTGGCTCGAGCGGTATCTGCACGATTTCCCCGGCACCGTCATCGCCGTCACCCACGACCGCTACTTCCTCGACAACGTCGCCGGCTGGATCCTCGAACTGGATCGCGGCTACGGCATTCCGTACGAGGGCAACTACACGTCGTGGCTCGAGCAGAAGAAGTCGCGACTGGCCACCGAGGAAAAGACCGAGTCGGCGCGGCAACGAACGCTGCAGCGTGAGCTGGATTGGGTGCGGCTCGCGCCGCGCGCCCGCCAGGCAAAGAACAAGGCACGCGTGCAGAAGTACGAAGAGATGGTCGCCGAGGAGACGGCCGAAAAGATCCTGCAGCACGAGATCGTCATTCCGCCGCCGCCGCGACTCGGCAACGACGTCGTCAACACGAAGGACCTTCGCAAAGCGTTCGGCGACAAGCTGCTGATCGACGGACTCACGTTCGCCCTGCCGCGCGGCGGCATCGTCGGCATCATCGGCCCGAACGGCGCCGGCAAGACGACGCTGTTCAAGATGATCGTCGATCAGGAGGAGCCGGATTCCGGAACGCTCAAGGTGGGCGAGACGGTGCAGATCGCCTACACCGACCAGAATCGCACGCTCGATCCGAATCTTTCGGCATGGCAGGAGATCTCCGGCGGCCAGGAGATGATCATGGTCGGCAGAAAAGAGCTCAACAGCCGCGCGTATCTGTCGAGCTTCAACTTCAGGGGCACCGACCAGCAGAAGAAGGTCGGCTTGCTTTCGGGCGGCGAGCGCAACCGGCTGCACCTTGCCAAGACGCTCATGAGCGGCGGCAACCTCCTCCTGCTCGACGAGCCGACGAACGATCTCGACGTCGACACGTTGCGCGCACTCGAGGACGCGCTGATCGATTTCGCCGGCTGCGCCGTCGTGATCTCGCACGACCGCTGGTTCCTCGATCGCATCGCGACGCACATCCTCGCGTTCGAGGGGAACAGCGAAGTCGTGTGGCACGAAGGGAACTACCAGTCGTACGTCGAAGATCTGCACAAACGAAAGGGCGCCGACGCCGACCAGCCGCATCGCGTCGCCTACAAGAAGCTCGTGCGGGCCTGATCGGCGCGGCCGTAATCGCGTGCTCAGGGTCCAGGCGTCGCGGCGTGTCTTGACCTCGGAAGGAATCTCTCCGCGCGTCGCGCCTTGAGGCCTCGAGGGTAGATGACCGACATCGTCCGCTCGATTCGCATCACTCTTCGCGGCCTCGGCCGAACGCCCGCGTTCACCGCGGCCGCGCTCGCGATCCTCGGCCTGGGAATCGGCACCGCCGTCGCCGTGTTCACGGTCTTTCGGGCCGTGCTGTACCAACGGATCCCAGTGCCCGATCCGGATCGCGTCGTTCAGATCTCCACGTACAGAGAAGACCCGAGCGTCGAATTCGGGCTCGTGAAGAGCGACTTGAAAGTGATCAAGCAGCAGAGTCGCACGCTGCGGAGCGTCGGCGGTTACGCGCACTGGGGAACGTCGCAGGGCCCGCTCGTCGACGGCGACCGCACGCTGACGCTCGGTCGCGTTGTCGTGAGCGGCGGTTTCTTCGACGTGCTCGACGCGCGCCCCGCGGCCGGACGACTGCTGAAGCCGGACGACGACGTCGTGGGCGCGGCGCCGGTGCTCGTGATCAGTTACCAGAACTGGCAACGCTGGTTCGGCGGCGATCCGAAGGTCGTCGGCCATCATATATACGAACCGTACTCACAGCTCACGTACACGATCGTCGGCGTTGCGCCGGCCGGCCTCGATTTTCCAAACGGCGCCGGATACTGGCTCCCCTGGCCGTCGCCCGACACCGGCAACACCGGCTTCAGCACGATTGCCATCGCGCGCCTCGCGGCGCACGCGACGCCGTCGGCGGCGGCGAGTGAATTCGTGTCGATCATCAAGCGAACGCCGCTGGCGGGATGGCGCACCGGCGAGAACGGGATCACCGGGGCGAAAGTCGTCCCGTTCACGCAGGCGATGTTGGGCGACGCGCGACCGGCGCTGATCGCGCTCACCGCTGCCGTCGTGCTGCTGCTCGTGATCGCGTGTGTGAACGTCGGCGGCCTGCTGCTCCTGCGTGCCGGCACACGCGGGCGCGAGCTGGCGATCCGCCGAGCCCTGGGCGCGACGTACGGCGACGTCACGAGGCAACTGCTCCTGGAGAGCGCGCTGCTCGCCGCGGGCGGCGGCGTGCTCGGGCTGTTGTTCGCGTCGAGCCTGATTCGGCTGCTGATCGTCCTCGCGCCGTCGCGGTTGCCGAGGCTCGACGTGATCGGGATGTCGGGGGGGGGCGCGCCGGTGTTCGCCGCGATCGGCGCGACGATTCTCGCCGTGCTGCTGTTCGGCGTCGTGCCCTCGTTGCTCGCCGCGCGCACGGACGTCGCGACGACGCTGCGCCTCGACGCGCGGTCGGGGCGAGACTCGGCGGCCCGCCGGCGATTTCGCCACGTGCTCGTCGCGGCGCAGACGACGCTCGCTCTCGTGATGCTCGCCGGCGGCGCCTTGCTCTCGCGCAGCCTGGCCCGCCTCGAATCGATCGACCTCGGCTACACGGCGGATCATCTCACGCACCTCGCGACGTCCTGGCCGTCGAAGAAGTACGACTCGGTGTACAAGTACTATCCGGTCGGCGAAGACATTCTTCGGCGGTGGCGCGCGATTCCCGGCGTCGTCGCGCTCACGCCCGCGCTGATCCCGCCGCTCGTGGGCGAGAACGTTTTTCTCGCCCGCGTCGACAAGGAAGGGCAGTCGCCGAACGAGTACGCGTCGAATCCGTTCTTCCCCGAGCTCAGCGGCGACAAGGACTATTTTCGGACGCTCGGCGCGCCGATCCTTCGCGGGCGCGCGTTCACCGACGCCGATCGCGAGAACGCTCCGCTCGTCGCGATCGTGAGCGAGATGGCGGCAAAGCGGCTCTGGCCGGGTGAAGATCCGATCGGCAAGCGCATTCACTATTTGTCGCGAGACAGCACGGCGTGGCGGACGGTGGTCGGGGTCGTCGGCGACGCCCGCATTCGAGCGCTGCGAACCACGGCGCCGCTCATCTACGTACCATGGCGCCAGATGGACTTCTGGCAGTTCAGCTTCGCGATGCGGACGCGCGGCGACATCTCGGGCGTTCTGCCAGCGATGCGACAAGCCGTCGCCGCTGTCGACCCGCAGATGAAGCTCTGGTACGTGCACCCGATGGACGAGCTGCTCGACGCGCCGCTCGCGCAGCCGCGGATGAGCGCTCTTCTCATGTCCGTGTTCGCCGTCGCCGCGCTGCTGCTCGCGGCCATCGGACTCTACGGCCTGATGGCGTCGATCGTCCGCGAGCGCACGCGCGAGCTGGGTATTCGCATGGCGCTGGGCGCCGAGCCCGAGCGGCTCCGGCGCGACGTGCTGCTTCATGCGTTGAAGGTGTCGGGCATCGGCGCCGCCGTCGGCCTCGTCGCGGCGTTCGGCACGTCGCGAATGCTGTCGGCGATCCTGTTCGAGGTGAGTCCCGCCGACCCGGTCGCGCTCGCCTTGGCGTGCGGCGTGCTGCTGGTCGTCGTCTTGGTCGCGGCATACGCGCCCGCGCGCCGCGCGACGCAGATCGATCCCGCGAACGCGCTCCGCGCGGACTGAGGACACGCGATGGCGCGATTCCGCCGTCGGGGATTCGCTGACGTCGAGCCGCGCGCGAACGAAGTTGCGAGTGAAAGGATTTTTCCACCCTCGCCCGATGTGTGCGCGCCATCACGTCGTACTCATGTGAATCCTCACACGAGCGCGTGCCCAGGAACCAACGGCGTGCAAGGAAGATTCACGGGGGAACGGCGGCTCGATGCAGTTCGACTGTCGATGCAGCCGCCGCGACTCCGCGGTATCTCCCACATGCTTCGCGAGGGACTCGACGTATGCAGCACACACGAACGACGTACGGCATTGCATCGCTAATCGCGCTGGCAGGTCTGGCCACGGCGTGCAGCGACTCGACGAGCGCGAAAACATCGGCGAGCCAATTGGCGTTCACTACGGGCCCCGCGCTCGGCGCGCACGCCGACGCGGCGCCGATCACTGTCGGCGGACATACGCTGGATCTCAGCGCGGTGACGCTCACCGTCTCGCGGGCAGAGCTGAAACCGGCCGCGTCCGCGGTCTGTGCCGACGACGACAATGAAGGCGCCGACGACAATCGAACCCCGAGCGGCAGCGCGAGCGCCGACGACGGCCACAATGGCGAAGGCCACGACGATTGCGGCGAGATGAAGATCGGTCCGACGACGATCGACCTGCCGCTCGACGGCAGCGTCGTGTCGGTTCCCGCCGACGCGATTCCCGCGGGAACGTTCCAGCAGCTCGAGCTGCGACTCGCGTTCGTTCGCCTCCAGGGAACGTTCGACGGCAAGGCGTTCGACGTGACGCTGTCGACGCCGGTGCGCGGCGACATCGAGTTCGCCACGCCGCTCGTGGTGACTGCGGGGACCGCTACGTCGATCACCGTCACGGTGCCGGTCGCGAGCTGGTTCACCAACGCCGACGGCTCGCTGCTCGATCCATCGAAGCTCAACACGACGCCGTCGTTGATGAGCCAGTTCGTGGGGCGGATCGCGACGTCGTTCCACGCGTTCGAGGACGAGGATCACGACGGCCACGACGACCACGGTGGCCACAGCGGCCCCGGGTGACCGATGGGGTCGTAGGATCGTAGGCCAGGCTGGAGGTGGCTAGGGTTGGATAACGCCAATACATTGTTCTCGACAATTCATGAGAACAGGTAATGGCAATCAACCTTCGCCACCTCCGCCTGTTTGCCGCCGTCGTAGACCACGGCGGTTTCACGAAGGCGGCTGCGCAGCTCGGCCTCAGCCAACCCGCCATCTCGAAGTCGCTCGCCGAACTGGAGCGCAGCCTCCACGTTCGCCTCATCGACCGGAGCGGCCGCTCGGCTCAGCTGACCCACGCGGGACAGATCCTTCACGCCCGTGCACGCGAAATCTTTGGTGTTGAGCGACTTGCCGAGCACGAGCTGAGGGAGGTCCGAGGCCTGAAACGGGGGCGGCTCAGGGTCGCCGCCAGCCCGACGATCGCGGCCTATTTGCTTCCTCCGGTCCTCGCGCGATTCCGCCGACGTCGTCCAACCGTCCGAATCACAGCAATACAGGCCAATCCAACAACTGTCGCCAAACTACTGCTAGAGTCGCGCGTTGATGTCGCGCTGACAGAAGATCCACCATCGGACGATTTGGTGGAGGCCATAGCATGGCGTGTCGACGAGCTGGTCGTCGTCGCTGCCGCCCAGCACGAGCTGCTGACTCGCGACCGGGTCGCTCCCGCCGACCTGGCCGACGTCCCCTTCCTCATCAACAGGCCTGGCTGCTCGATCAGACGCGTCGCCGAGCGGGCACTTGCCGACCGGAGCGTGCAACTCCGACGGACCATGCGCGTTGGGGGAACCGAGGCGATCAAACAAGGAGTCGCGGCGGGGCTTGGGCTCGCGATAGTGTCGAGAGCCGCCGCGACTGACCTGCTCGCGCTAGGGCGAATCGCGATCGTCCCTGTCGACGGGCTCGTGATTCGCCGAACGCTCTCGCGGCTCAGGCTGCGGCGGCGCGTCGGGGGTATCAGTCCTGCTAGCCGAGAGCTGGAGTTGCTGCTGGACGACGCGTCGAACGACGACGTTGCGTCGGACGCGACCGGCGTCTCGGATTTCATGTCCGTCGATCCCGAAGGCCCTGCCGAAGGCGGAGACGCCCAGAGGCGATAAGTTCGAGAGACGCCAACAGAACGCGCGCCCATGGCGCACCCCGGAAATTTCACGATGATACGCTCGACCTCGCGGTGCCCTCGCAGTCTTCGATTCTCGAATCGCGTGAGCCGGATCGCTCTCGCCGCGTGCGTCGCCGCGGCGGCCTGCAATCACCCGCCGCCGCCTCCGCCCGCGCCGCCGCCGGCGCTCAGTGATTCCGGCGCCGCGGCACTCACATGGGTCACGGCGCACGTCTCGCCGATCGCCCTTCACGATTCGACGCCAAGCGCCGAAGAGCGGCGCGGGATTTTCGCGCTCGCGAGCGGCGCGAGAATTCTCGGCCTCAGTGAGCTCACCGAGGGAACGGCGGAGTTTCCGGAAGTCGTGCGTCGCACGCTGGTGACGCTCACCGACTCCGGCTTCAAGGCGATCGCGGTGCAGGCGCCGATGCCCGAAGCGTTCGCGATCGATCGCTACGTGCACGGAGGCACCGGCGACCTGCGACGGCTTCTTCGCGCGCTTGGCTCCTGGCGGTTCGAGACGCGCGAGATGATCGCGTTCGTCGGCGCGCTGCGCGAGTGGAACCACGCGCATCCCGACAAACAGATCGATTTCTACGGTTTCGAAATCCCGACCGCCGAGCTCGCCGTTCGCACGATCGTGACGCTTCCGGACACGGTGATCGACGTCGCGACGCGCGGTTGGCTCACCCGCAACTACGGATGCGTGGCGGAAAACGAAGGCGCGCATTTTGGCCTCGAGGGGCGCACCGCGGACAGTTCGTTCTGGAACGCCTGCGCGCCGGCGACGCGCAACGCGGTCGACAGCATCGTCGCCGCGCGAGCGCGGGCGAAGACTCCATCTGCCGTGAGCGAGTTGGCGTACGCCGAACAGATGGCGCGCCTCATTCAGCACCACGTGTCGGTCGGCCTGCGACACTTGGCGCGCCAGGAGGGCAACGCCGAGCACGTGATGTACCTGGCGAACCTCTTCGGGCCGCAGGGGCGGATCGTCCTGTGGGGCGGCGACGTGGAGATGGGACGACTCACGCTCGACCGAACGACGATTCAGACCGGCGTCCCGCTCGAGAAGCGCCTCTCGACCGCCTATCGGGCGGCGGCGTTCGCCGTCGGCGGCGGAACGATCAGGGCTCGCGTCCCCTCGGTGAACCGCAGCAGCGGCGGACGTGGAAGCGGAGAGCCGGGCTTCTCCGACGCGCGCGTCGCGCGCCCGACGCAGGACTCGTACGAAGACGTGTTGAATCGCGTCCCTGTTCCGCCGGGTGACGCGTTCTGGCTTGACGCGCGAACCCTACCGAGCGACAAGGCCGGCGGCTGGCTGCGCGGCCCTCGGCAAATGCGTCTCATCACCGAGCTGTACTCCCCCGTAATACCAGGGGCGTTCGAAACGACGATCGAGTTGCCGGCGAATTTCGACGCAATCGTGTTCGTGAAGACGCCGACGCCCGCCCATCAGTGATCCGTAGCGCGCTGGGCGGGCACCCATGTTGCCACTCAGGCCGCTGACATGTTCATTTCCGACTTCGCCATCAAGCGGCCGATCGTCACCGTCGTGACGATGATCGCGCTCGTCGTGTTCGGGCCGCCTCGCTGGCGCAGCTCGACACCGACGAGTTCCCCGACATCGACGCAGCCGATCGTCTTCGTCGCCATCGCCTATCCCGGCGCGGCGCCCGACGTCGTCGAGCGCGAAGTCGTCACGCGGATCGAAGACAAGATTTCCGGCATCAGCGGCGTCGACAAGCTCAACTCGACGTCGACCGACGGCTTCGCGCAGATCATCGTCCAGTTCGTGTTCTCGAAGCACGTCGACCAGGCGACGCAGGACGTGCGCGACGCCATCTCCGCGGTGCGCGCTCAGCTGCCGGCCGAGATCATCGAGCCGATCATCCAGCGCTTCGACCCGAACGAGCTGCCGATCGTGTCGCTGGCGCTCACGTCGAGCGTGCTCTCGCCGCCGCAGCTCACGCAGATCGCCGACCAGACGATCGCCGGCGAGCTGCGCGCGATCGCCGGCGTGGCGCAGGTGAACGTCGTGGGCGGCGACAGCGCGCAGCTCAACGTCGACGTCCGCCCGACCGACCTCGCCGGGCGGGCGTCGGCATCGATCAGGTCGTGAACGCGCTCCGCGCGCAGAACCTCGCGGCGCCGGTCGGCAACGTGAACGGCGCGCTCGAGCAGCGTTCGATCCGCCTCCAGGGGCGGCTCGACCGCCCGGAGGATTTCTCCGCGCTCGTCATCCCGCGCGGAACGGGCAGCTCGTCACGCTCGGCCAGGTGGCCGACGTCGCGGCCGGAGCCGCCGAGCCGCCGTCGGCCGCGTTCTACAACGGACGTCAGGCGATCGGCCTCGACATCGTGAAGTCGCGCGAGTACAGCACGACGGCCGTGAGCGACGGCGTGAAGGCGCGCATCGACGAGCCTGCAGCGCCGCTGCCGCCGGGGACGCGCATCGAGATGGTGCGTGACGCCGGCGTGCGCGTTCGCAACTCGGTCCGCAACGTGGAGGAGGCGCTCGATCGAGGGCGCGCTGCTCACGGTGCTGGTCGTGTTCCTGTTCCTGAACTCGTGGCGCTCGACCGTGATCACCGGACTCGCGCTGCCGGTGTCGGTGCTCACGGCGTTCGTCGCCGTTGTTGGCGTTCGGCTTCACGCTGAACACGATGTCGCTGCTCGGGCTGTCGCTCGCGATCGGCATTCTGATCGACGACGCGATCGTGGTGCGCGAGAACATCGTGCGACACGTCGAGATGGGCAAGGACCACATGACCGCGGCGCACGAAGGCACCGACGAGATCGGCCTCGCCGTCGACGGCGACGACGTTCTCGATCGTCGCCGTGTTCGTGCCGGTCGGCGTTCATGCCCGGCGTGGCGGGACAGTGGTTCAAGCCGTTCGCGCTGACGATCGCGGCTGCGGTGCTGGTGTCGCTCTTCGTGTCGTTCTCGCTCGACCCGATGCTCTCGGCGTACTGGCCCGATCCGCAGCTCGAGGCGCACGAGCGGCGCAATCCGATCGCGCGCGCGCTCGACCGGTTCAACAAGTGGTTCGACCGGCAGGCCGACCGCTACAAGATCGTCATCGCGTGGGCGCTCGATCACCGCTGGACGATGATCGCGATCGCCGCTGGCGTCGTTCGTCGGCGCGATCGTGCTGCAGGTCGCGTTCGGCGGCTTCGGCTTCGTGCCGGTGAGCGACAGCAGCGAGTTGAACATCGCCATCGAGACGCCGCCGGGCTCGAACCTCGACTACACCACGCTCAAGGCCGAGGAGGTCGCGCGAATGATCGCGCGCGCACCCCGAGGTCGCAGTACACCTACACGACGGTCGGCAGCACGACGCGGCTCCGGCGCGGGTCGACAACGCGACGATCTACGTGCGGCTCGGCGCCGAAGAACAAGCGCTCGATCAGCCAGGACGACTTCGGCCAGCTCCTGCGCACGCGAGCATGCGCCAGGTCGGCGGCGCGACGGCGTACACCTTCGCGACCGGGTTCGGCGGCGCGCAGAAGCAGCTGCAGCTCCAACTCCAGGGTCCCGACGCCGACCGTGCTCAACGGCTCGCCGATCGGATCTCCAAAGTCGTGCGGCCGTGCCGGGCGCGGTCGACGTCGGGCTGTCGACGCAAGGGCAGAAGCCGGAGCTCAACGTACGCGTCAATCGCGGGCTCGCCGGCACGCTCGGCGTGAGCGTGGGCAGCTCGCGCAGTCGCTGCGGTCCGCGTTCGCCGGCGTCGACGCGGGCACTGGGTCGACCCGGCGGGAATGTCGCGCTACGTGCACGTGCGACTCGTCGCCGCGGCGCGCGAGAACGCCGACGGATCTCGGCGCAGCTGCCGGTCCTCGTGACGCTGGCGCAAGCCGGCGCGCCGGCACCGGTGGCGGGACGCCGCAGTTCGTGCCGCTCGGCCAGGTCGCGACATCACGCCGAGCACGGGGCCGGCGCAGATCGACCACTTTCAGCGCGAGCGCGTCGTGACGATCGGCGCGAACGTCGAGGGCGCGTCGCTCGGCGAATGTCGCGCGCACGTGCATCGCAAGCGGTGAACAAGGTGTCCGCTGCCGCCCGGATACCGCATCTCGCAGGGCGGCCAGATCGAAGAGATCAGAACGAGGTGTTCGGCAGCATGTTCGTCGGCGCTCGGCGTCGCGGTGCTGCTGATGTACCTGATTCTCGTGATGCAGTTCGGATCGTTCCTCGATCCGCTCGCGATTCTCGTGTCGCTGCCGCTGTCGCTGATCGGCGTCGTGCTCGCGCTGCTCGTCACGCGCGACACGCTCAACATCATGAGCCTGATCGGCGTGATCCTGCTGATGGGCATCGTGGCGAAGAACGCGATCCTGCTGATCGACTTCGCGAAGTGGGCGCACGAGGACGCGGGCTGCGACGCGCGAGCGCGCTGATCGAGGCCGGTCGGATCCGATTGCGCCCGATCCTGATGACGACGCTCGCGCTGATCGCCGGCATGATCCCGGTCGCGCTGGGCGCTTGGCGAGGGCGCGGATTTTCGCGCGCCGCTCGGCCGCGCGGTGATCGGCGGCGTGATCACGTCGACGGTGCTGACGCTGCTCGTGATTCCGACGGTCTACGAGATTCTCGACGAGTGGCGCGAGCGGTTGTTGGCGCGGTTCGGGCGAAAGGCGCGTGCGCACGTGCCGGCGCGGGCGCCGGTGCCTGAGCCCGGTGACTAGCCGGGTTTAGCGAAGTCGAATACGGACGAGCACGCAAGGCGACCGGCTCGACCGGCGCCAACCGGAGCGGTGCGTACGGATCTTGCCAATGGTTGGGGGCGGCCCTGGAGAGCCCGGGGCGTCTCAACCGTGCGGAGGAATCCATGTCGAAACGCCCTGCTCGAAGCATGGCAATCGTGAGCGCGTGCGCCCTGACGGTGATGTGGGCGGCGTGCTCGAAGAGTGCGAAGAACTCGGATACGCTGGCCGTGATGGATACGACGGCGAAGTCCGCGGCGGCAACGCCAATCCCTGACACGACCGCGGCGCCGGTCGCGACGCTCACCGACGTGAACATCGTCGCGCTGCTCGACGAAGCGAATGCGGGCGACAGCGCGATGGGCAAGCTCGCGTCGACGAAAGGCACGAGCGCGTCGGTGAAGGAATTCGGGCGCGACATGGCTCGCGACCACCACAAGCTGCGCGAAGCGGGTCAGTCGGTGGCCAAGAAAGAGAACCTCGCGCCCCAGGCGCCGTCGAACGACACGCTCGCGACCGCGTCGGCCAAGATGCAGGACAACCTGACATCGATGGCGAAGGGGAAGGATTGGGACAAGGCCTACATCGACAACGAGGTCGCGGTCCACCAGGCCGTGCTGAATCTGCTGCAGACGGCGGGCACCGCCGCGCAGGATACGTCGCTCAAGGCGTTGATCACGAAGGCGCAGCCGACGATCCAGGCGCATCTCGAGAAGGCACAGTCGATCCAGTCGAAGCTGGCGGGAGCGGCGATGGATTCGACGGCGAAGAAACCGTAAAGCGCGAAACAGCCGAGCGGCGAGAGAGCCCAAGAGCGAAGGAGTCTGAGAGCGAAGCAGCATAAGGGTCGAATCGCCACACGGCGAAAGGGGCGTCGAGAGCGAATCGGAGCTATTCCGACTCGCGCTCGACGCCCCTCTCGCTATTTGGCCCCTTCGGAGTTCGGCCCGTTCGGGGTTCGGCGGTCTGGGAGTTTGGTCCCTTCGGAGTTCGGCTCTTTGGCTCCCTAGAAGTAAGTAGGTACTTGCATCCACGCCGCGCCGGCCTTAGGATGCCCGCCATGGACATCCGTGACCGAATCCTCGAAGCCGCGAAGCGAGTGTACGCCCAGCACGGCTTCCGGGGCGCGACGACGCGCCTCATCGCGATCGAAGCAGACGTCAACGAAGTCACCCTCTTTCGAACATTCGGCTCCAAGGCCGCCCTGTTCGAAGCGTTGATGGCCGCGCACAACGCGCAATCCCCCATCCCGCTCCTCCCCGACGACCCGGCGGATCCCGCAAAGGAACTGACCGACTGGGTGCGCCGAGTGCTGACGCATCTGCGGGAGAATCGGGCGCTCATTCGCACCTCCGTCGGCGAGGCCGAAGAACGGCCGGGCGCCGCGGTGACGATGTGCGAGGGACCGACGTGCGCGGGGCGGATTCTGTCGGACTACATGCGCCGGCTCCAGGCCCAAGGCCTGGCCGATCGCTGACGTCGACGTCGACACCGTTCGCGCGATGCTGCTGAGCGCGATGTTCGGCGACGCGATCTGCCGGGACATGATGGAGCACGTATTCCCCGAACCTGAATCAGAAGCGGCGGCGAAATACGTAGGAATCGTCGTCCGTGCGCTCGGCATCGACCGCGCGCGCCCACTGCAGGTCGCGCGATCGGCCGCCGGAGACTGACGCGCTCGTCATGACTTCTTACCCACCGAGTCCCATGAAGACCGAAGGACATTCCCGATTCGCGCGAGCCGCGTTCGCGCTCGCCACGGCGCTCGTCTGCGCCGGTCCGCTCTCCGCGCAACAACCGCCCCCTCCAGCCGCAGGCGCGGCCGTCGGAGCCACCGTTCGGCTCTCACTCGACGACGCGCTGCGGTTGGCGGAGGCGCAGAGCCCCAACATCGAAGTCGCGCGGTCGAGCGTCGTCCGCGCCAACGGGCAACGCTACCAGGTGCGCAGCCAGTTCTTTCCGCAGCTGAACGCGACGGCCGGCTACAACAAGACGCTCGAGTCGCAGTTCTCGAGCTTCTCCGCGGCTCCGGTGACGGTCGACACGACGCCGAAGCTGCAAGCGCTCTGCACGCCCAACATCCCGGCCAACGCTACGCCCGACCAGCGCCTCGCCGCTTTGGCGCAGTCGTCGTCGTGCCAATCGTCCACGTCGGGGCTCGGGTTCGACCTGAGCAACACGAGCTTTGGCGCGAAGAACCAGTGGACCGTCGGGCTCAACTTTTCGCAGAACGTCTACACCGGCGGCCGAATCACCGCGCAGGCGGACGCCGCGAACGCGCAGCTTTCGTCGGCGAACATCGAGGTCTCGGCGCAGCGCGCGCAGTCGGCGCTCGACGTGACGTCGGCGTACTATGACGCGGCGCTCGCCGACCAGCTCGTGGCGATCGCCGATTCGTCGGTCGCGCAGACCGAAGTCGTTCTCGCGCAGACGAGAGTTGCACGGCAGGTCGGCAACGCCGCCGAGTACGATCTGCTGCGCGCGCAGGTCACGCGCGACAACCAGCTGCCGGCCGCCATCCAGGCGCGGTCGAACCGCGAGATCGCGTACCTGCGTCTCAAGCAGCTGCTCAACATGCCGCTCGACAACGTCGTGCAGCTCACGACGCAGATCGAGACCCCTCAAGGGCCGAACCTTCCATCGATCGCCTCGACGACGGTCGACACAGCGGTCTCGGGGCGGGCGCCGGTGCGCGAGCTCGACGAAGCGGTGCGCGCCTCCGAGGCGCAGATCAAGGTCGCGCGGGCGGAGCGCATCCCATCGCTCTCGATCGTCTCGGCGTTCCAGCGCCTCTACTTCCCTCAGCAACTCTTCCCGAGCTCGAACTTCGGCGTGAACAACTGGACCGTCGGCGTCCAGACCAGTTTCCCGATCCTCGATGGCGGGCGGATCAAAGGCGACCAGCTGATCGCCGAAGCGGGATTGAAACAGGCGCGCGCGCAGCGCGAGCAGACGCGCCAGTTCGCGGCGCTCGACACGCGCGTCGCGTTGAATCAGCTCGCGGAAGCGCAGTCCACGTGGGAAGCGAGCAAGGGAACCGCCGAGCAGGCGCAGAAGACCTACGCGATCGACGAAGTCAGATTCCGCGAAGGCATCTCCACGCAGACGGATCTCACGCAGTCGCGCCTCTTGCTCGAGCAGTCGCGCGCGAACCGGGCGATGGCGGCGCGCAACCTCGCAGTCGCGCGCGTCCGTCTCGCGCTGCTGCACGATCTGCCGATCCAGCAAACCGGAACCGGCGCGGTGTCGGCCCAGAACGCGACAGCGCAGCAACAACTACAACAACAGCAGCAATCACAACAACAAACGAACTCGGCGGCGCGCACGCCAACCGGCGCCGGTGGAACGACAGGGAGCATTCAACCATGAATGGAACGAAGAGCGCAACACGCCGCGGACTGACCACCCTCACCACTGCGGTGTTGTCTTTGGCGCTCGTGACGGTGGTGGGGTGCAAGGCCACACCGGCGGGCAAGGCCGCAACGACGCCGCCGGCGATGCTCGTCGGTCCGGAGAACATCGCGGTCGTGAAGGGCGAGCAACTGCGTTCCGGTCCGGCGATCTCGGGCACGCTGCAGCCCGAGGAGCAGGCGAACGTGCGCGCCGAGGTCGGCGGCACGATCCTGCAGACGCTGGCCGAGGCGGGCCAGCGCGTTTCGCGCGGGCAGACGCTGGCGCGCATCGACGACGCGACGCTGCAAGAGGCCGTGCTCTCGGCGCAGGCCGCCGCGACAACGGCGCAGAACACGGTCGATCTCGACAAGCGGCAAGTGGATCGCAACGCGGCGCTGCTCAAGGCCGGCGCGATCGCCGACCGCGATCTCGAGATGTCGCAGAACCAGTTGTCGTCGGCGCAGGCACAGTTGGCGAACGCCAAGTCGATGCTCGCCAACGCCAACAAACAGTTGAGCAAGGCGACGGTGGTCGCGCCGTTCACGGGAATCGTGAGCGCGCGGCAGGTGAGCGCGGGCGACGTGTTGCAACCGGGCGGCGCGCTGTACGTGATCGTGAATCCGGCGACGATGCGGCTCGAGGCGTCGGTGCCGGCGGATCAGCTGGCGGCGGTGCACCTCGGCGCGCCGGTGGACTTCACGGTCAACGGCTATCCGAATCGCGCGTTCACCGGTCACATCACGAGCATCAATCCGGTGGCCGACCCGTCGACGCGCCAGGTGCGGATCATCGTGTCGCTGCCGAACGAGGGCGGCGTGTTGGTGGGCGGTCTCTTCGCCGACGGGCACGTGGCGAGCGACGTACGCCGGGCGCCGGTCGTTCCCACCGCGGCTGTGGACGAGAGCGGGTTGAAGCCCTTCGTGATGCAGATCAAGAACGGGCTCGTGACGAAAACGGAAGTGGAATTGGGCATTCGCGACGCGGCGACGGAGACGATCGAGATCAAGAGCGGCGTACAGCCGGGCGATACGATCCTGCTCGGCGCGGCGCGAGGCATCTCGGAGAAGACGCCGGTCAAAGTCAGCGCGGTCGCGGCTGACACGGAGCGCAAGCCATGATCATCTCAGATTTCGCAATCAAGCGGCCGCTCATCACCGTGGTGGCGATGGTCGCCATGGTGATCTTCGGCCTGTTCGCGCTGTTCAAGCTGAAGACCGACGAGTTCCCCGACGTGAATCCGCCGTTCCTCACGGTGGGTATCGTCTATCCGGGCGCGTCGCCGGACGTCGTCGAGAGCGAGGTGCTCAAGCCGGTCGAGGAGCAGATCGGCTCGATCTCGGGCGTCAAGCGGATCATGGGCAAGGCGTACGACGGCTACTCGATGGTCATGATCGAGTTCTTCTTCGACAAGGACCTGAACGTGGCATCGCAGGAGGTGCGCGACGCGATCTCGACGATCCGCTCGGACCTGCCGACGGAGATGAAGGAGCCGATCGTCCAGAAGTTCAACGACACGGATCGTCCGATCGTGTCGCTCGCCATCTCGTCGACCGTCCTTTCACCGCCGGAGCTGACGCGGCTGGCCGATCCGGCGATCACGCGGGAGTTGCGCGCGATCCCCGGCGTCGCCGACGTGCAGATCTTCGGAAAGGTCGAGCGTGAGCTCACCGTCGAGGTCGACCCGCACAAGCTCCAGGCGGCGAACATCAGCGTCGCCGAGGTCGTGCAGGCGCTTCAGGCGCAGAACCTCGCCGCGCCGGTGGGCCGCGTGAACGGCGACCTCAACGAACGCGCGATTCGCCTGCGCGGGCGTCTCGAGAACCCGGCGGAGTTCGAGAACCTCGTCGTGGCCGATCGAAACGGGACGCTCCTGCGGCTCGGGCAGGTCGCGACGATAAAGGACGCGACCGAGGAGCCGCGCACGCTCGCGCTCTACAACGGCAAGGAAGCGATCGGCATCGACGTCAAGAAAGCGAAGGGCTACAGCACGACCGACGTCGCCAACCGCGTGCGCGACCGGCTGGCGCAGATCGAGCCCACGCTGCCGAAGGGTACGAAGTTCGATCTGGTGAAGGACTCGGGCGAGCGCGTGGACCACGCGGTGAGCAACGTCGAAGAGGCGTTGTTGCTCGGCGCCGGCCTCACCGTGCTGGTGGTCTTCCTCTTCCTGAACTCGTGGCGGTCGACGGTCATCACGGGCGTCGCGCTGCCGATCTCGGTGCTCGCGAGCTTCATCGCCGTGTGGGCGCTCGGTTTCAAGCTGGAGACGATGTCGCTGCTCGGCCTGTCGCTCGCGATCGGCATTCTCATAGATGACGCGATCGTGGTGCGAGAGAACATCGTGCGCCACGTCGAGATGGGGAAAGACCATTTCCGCGCGGCGCACGACGGCACCGACGAGATCGGCCTCGCCGTCGCGGCGACGACGTTCTCGATCCTCGCCGTGTTCGTTCCGATCGGCTTCATGCCGGGCATCGGCGGCCAGTGGTTCAAGCCGTTCGCGCTGACGATCGCGTGCTCGGTGGCTGTGTCGCTGTTCGTGTCGTTCTCGCTCGACCCGATGCTCTCGGCGTACTGGGCGGATCCGCACAAGGCGCCGCACGAGCGCGGCTGGATCACGCGGCAGCTCGACAGGTTCAATCATTGGTTCAACGCGCGCGCGGAGGACTACAAGAAGGTCATCGCGTGGGCGCTGGACAATCGCGTGGCGATGATGATGATGGCCGCGCTCACGTTCTTTGCGTCGTTCATATTGGTGTTTCGTGGGCTCAGCGGACTTGCCGCGGCGGCTGTCGGAATGGCGATCGTCGTCTTCGGACTCACACGACGCCGCATGCACTGGACGGCTCGACTCGGAATCGCGGCGGTCGGCCTCGTCGCCTACGGAATTCTTCCGTTCAAGGTGGCACCGATTCGCACGGTCGGCACGGGGTTCTTCCCCGAGGACGATCGCAGCGAATTCAACATGAAGATCGAGACGCCCCCAGGCTCGAACCTGGAATACTCGCGGCTCAAGGCGGAGGAGGCGGCGCGGATCGCGCGCGCGCACTCCGAACTGGTGCTCTACACATACACGACGCTGGGCAATCAGTCGACGGGCGGCGTGGACGAGGGGAACATCTATGTTCGCCTCGTACCCAAGGACAAGCGGACCCTTTCCGCCGAGCAGTTCGCCGAAGTGCTGCGCAACGAGACCAAGCAGATGTCGGGGGCGACGATCTCGGTGTTCACGAATGATTTCAACGGCGGCTTCAAGACGATTCAACTCCAGCTGCGCGGCCAGAACGTCGCCGCGCTCGCGCAGGCGGCCGACATCGTGAAGGCCGGCGTCGAGAAGATTCCGGGGGCCGTGGACATCGGGCTCTCGACGAAAGGCCAGAAGCCCGAGCTCGAGATCGACCTCAATCGTGGAGTGGCGGGTTCGCTGGGCCTCACCGTGGGACAAGTTGCGCAGTCGCTCCGGCCGGCGTTCGCCGGGATCGACGCGGGCTATTGGATCGACCCGACCGGCAAGTCGCGCAAAGTCACCGTGCGTCTGACTCCGGAGTCGCGTCAGCGCGCGTCGGACCTCGAGCGTTTGCCGATGGTCGTCGTGGGTCCGAACGGCTTGCCGGCGACGATGCCGCTCGGACAAATCGCCTCGATCAAGCAGGGCATCGGTCCGGCGCTCATCGACCACCTCAATCGCGAGCCGGTCGTGACCGTCGAGTTGAACACGTCCGGACGCGCCGCCGGCGACGTCACCGCGGATATCCAGGCATTCCTCAACAGGACGCGGCTTCCCGCCGGCGTGCACTACACGATCGGTGGCGACGCCGAGTCGCAGCAAGAAGTCTTCGGCCAGATTTTCTCGGCGCTCGGGCTCGCGGTGTTGTTGATGTACCTCATTCTCGTCGTGCAGTTCGGATCGTTCGTCGATCCGGTCGCGATCCTCATGTCGCTGCCGCTGTCGCTGATCGGCGTCATGCTGTCGCTGGCGATCACGGGGATGACGATCAACATCATGAGCCTGATCGGCGTGATCCTGCTCATGGGCATCGTGGCGAAGAATGCCATCCTGCTGATCGACTTCGCCAAGTGGGCGCGTGAAGAACGCGGCGTCCCGCTGCGCGAATCGCTGATCAGGCCGGCGCGATTCGGTTGCGTCCGATTCTCATGACCACGTTCGCGTTGATCGCCGGCATGATTCCCGTCGCCATGGGGAGCGGCGAAGGCGCGCAGTTCCGAGCCCCGCTCGGCGTGGCGGTCATCGGCGGCGTGATCACGTCGACGTTCCTCACGCTGCTCGTGATCCCGACGGGCTACGAGATTCTCGACGAGTGGCGCTCGGCGTTCATGCGGGCCATGGGCTCCAAGCCGAAGCAGATGACGGCAGAGCACGCGGTGCCGGTGGCGGGAGACTGAACCGCCTGCAGGCCTTGAAGGCCTGACGGCTGGACGGCTGGACGGCTTGATGGCGCTGTCCAGCCGTCTTGCTGTCCAGCCGCCTTGCTGCACCCGCCTCCGACTTCAGAAACGGCCGGATGTGCCGATATGCAATGAAAGGGGCCGCGACCGCCGCGGTGCTCGGAGTAGCTCGACGCCGCGACACGGGAGGGCGTCCTGCCGCATATCGGACGGAGTTTCACGGCGACTGTTGTCATCGCCTCGACGGCCTGCGCGCTCACGCGCGGTTCCACGGGATTTCATCCCGCGGAGACGTTCGTCCTGTCCGGAGTCTCGCTGCCAGACGTCGACGGCGCGTCGCTGCGCACGCGATCCAGCGCGCTCGACCGAATCACGAAGCGAGAGCCGCGGCTCGACAGCACGATGCGCCGATCGGGCACCGGTCGCGGCGTCGCCATCTACGTGTTCGACGGCGGGGTGAGCGACCAGCACGCCGAGCTGGCGGGCCGCGTTCGAGTCGGATTCGACGCATTTCCGAGCACGCCGCGTATCTGCAACGCGCACGGCACAGCGGTAGCCGGCGCCGCCGCGGGAGCGACACTGGGCGTCGCGTCCGAAGCGGAGATCGTCGACGTCAAGATCATCAACTGCGACCACATGCGCGGCTCGGTCGGCGCCATCGTCGACGCGGCGCGGTGGACCGTGCAGGATCATCGCCGTCACCCCGGCCAGCCGGCGATCGCGAACTGGTCGTTCGCGGTGGACACGACGCGCAACGTTCCAGAAGTCGACAGCGCGCTCGTGATGCTGCGCGACGCCGGCATCCTCGTCGTAGTCGCGGCGGGAAACTTCGACATCGATGCGTGCCACGTGTCGCCGGCGAACGCGCCACGCTCGCTTGTCGTCGGCGCGAGCGCGCTCGTGCAGTCGCGCGGCGCGGAGCACGAGTGGCAGGACGTCCGCGCGAAGAACACCGCGTGGGGTCCGTGCGTCGATCTCTACGCCCCCGGTGACTCGGTTCTGCTTCCGGGATTCGATCGTGAAGGACCGACGACGACGCCGTGGAACGGCACGTCGATGGCGGCCGGCTACGTGAGCGGCGCGGCGAGCCTGATCTTCGAGCGCGATCCGGAAGCGTCGCCGGACCAGGTCATGATGGAGCTGCTCCAGCAGGCGACGCCCTCGGTCGTCGACGAACGAGTGGCGAGCGCCGCGGGCGGCGGCCTCGCCACGGCGCGCTCACCGCTGCTCTACGTCGGCCCCACGGTTCGCACCGTAGCCGCCGCCGCGCACATACGGTACTAGGCCGCCGGCCGACAGCACGGCGGCCATGAGCGGCGCCAGCGGTGCCGCGGCCAGCGTCTCATTCCGATCGACGATTCTTACTGTCGCGCCACCGTCGTCGAACGAGATCTGCAACGGATCGCCCTCGCGAATCGAGCTCGTATCGCATTCGATCGGGAGCAGCGCATTGTTCACCGCGTTGCGATAGAAGGTCCGCGAAAAGCTCTTCGCCAGCACCGCCTTGATTCCGGCGGCGAGGATCACTGTCGCCGCGATCTCCATCGCCGACCCGCAGCCGAAGTTCGCGCCGGCGACGATGAGATCGCCCGGTTCCACCGACGCCGCGAACGCCGGATCGATGGCCTCGAGGAGGTAGCGCTTCAACACGCCCTCGTCGAGCGTGTCGCGCTTGCGCGTGGACGCGATGATGTAGTCGGTGTTGACGTCATCGCCGAAGACGCGGGCGCGTCCATCGAAGGTCCGCATCGTCATCCGATTTCTCGCGGATCGGTGATGCGTCCGGTCGCCGCCGACGCCGCGCAAGTCGCCGGCGACGCGAGATAGATCGACGCGGTCGCGTTGCCCATTCGCGCCTTGAAGTTCCGGTTCGCCGTGGACAGCACGTTCATTCCGTCGCCGGGGATTGCGCCGCTCGTTCCGCAGCACGCGCCGCAGCCGGGCGTCGTGATGATCGCGCCCATCGCCGTGAGCCTGGCGAGCGTGCCGTCGTCGACAAGCGTGAGCAGTACCTCGCGCGACGCCGGTGTCACGACGAGCTGCACGCCCGGAGCGACACGCCCGCCGGCGCGCTCGAGCACGTGAACGGCTTCGTGAAAATCGGAGACGCGTCCGCCGGTGCAGGTGCCGAGGAACACCATGTGGACCGGCGTGCCGGCCGCGTCGCCAACGGTCACCACGTCGGTCGGGTCGTGCGGGACGGCGACGCGCGGTGAGAGGGTAGACAGGTCGAGACGAAGTTCGCGTGAGTATGAAGCGTCGGAGTCGGCGTGGACCGCCCCGTCCACGTGTCCACCGGTCCACCCGTCCGCCCGCTCCGACAGATACGCGTTCGTCGCCGCGTCGGCGTTCCAGATCGCGGCTTTCGCGCCCGCCTCGACGGAAAGATTCGACAACACCATTCGCTCGTCGAGCGTGAACGCGCCGACGCTCGACCCATCAAACTCGAGCGACTTGTAGTTCGCGCCCTCGGAGCCGAGGGCGGCGATCATCGCCAAGCCGACGTCCTTCGCGGCGAGACCCAACGCCCGCTCCCCGGTGAGCTCGACGCGGATCGTCTCCGGCACTCGAAGCCAGGTGCGTCCGGTGATCAGCGCTGCCGCGATATCGGATGATCCGAGACCTGTGGCGAAGGCGTTGAGCGCGCCGACCGTCACGGTGTGGCTGTCGGCACCGATGACCAGATCGCCCGGCAGCACGCGGCCCCGTTCCGGCGCCACCTGGTGGCTGATGCCTTCGCCGACCTCGAACACCGTCGCGCCGTGTCGGCGCGCGAACGTTCGGACCTGGTCGTGAAACGCCGCGGTCTTGGGCGTAGAAGGAGGCGAGTAGTGGTCGAGCGAGAACACGACGCGGCTCGCGTCGAACAAGCGCTCGCCGCCCATCTTCTCGAAGTAGCCGATCGTCATCGGCGTGGATGCGTCGGTGCCGATGACGAGATCCACATCGCACACGACGACGTCGCCGGCGCGCGCGTCGGCGCCCGACTTGGCCGAGAGAATCTTCTCGCTGATCGTCTTGCCGCGAGCGACGGTCATTCGCTCGCCGGCGCGGCGGTCGGTTCGATGGCGACGCGGCCCTCGATTCCCGCGGCGGTCGTCGCGCCGACGCGCTCGGTGCGTGCGACCCACGCCGCGCCGACGAGGTTGCTCATCGTGTTCACCGCCGAGCGACACATGTCGAGGGGGCGGTCGATGGCAGCGACGAGCGCCATACCGGCGGCCGCGCGCGGACCGAGCCCGATCGCGTTCAGCACGATGAGCGTGGTGACGAGCGAGCTGCCGGGAACGCCCGCGCCGGCGAACGCGGCGACCGTCGCCATCATGACGATCGTGATCATCGCGCCCGCCGATAGCGGAAGCCCGTATAGGTGCGCGATGAAGACCGCGGTGACCGCCTTGTACGCGGCCGATCCGTTCTTGTTGAGCGACGCGCCGGCCGGCAAGACGAAGCTCGTGATGTCGCTCGGGACGCCCAGGCGATCCGTCGCCGCGGCCATGCTCACGGGAAGCGTCGCGTTCGAAGAGGCCGTCGAGAACGCGAGGAAGAGCGCGTCCGACGTCGAGCGGAAAAATTCGCCGAGCGGGCGGCCCGCTCCGAGGCGCAGAATCGGCACGAGCACGACGACAGCGTGCACGAGGAGCGCGACGACCACTACCGCGCCGAACGCGAGCAGCTGGTCGAGCAGTCCGAGCCCGGACCGCGCGACGGCGGCGGCGATGAGCGCGAAGACGCCGTATGGCGCGAGCCGCATCAGCCAGCCGACGACGACCATCGCCATCTCGTTGACGCCTTCGAAGAACCGCACGACCGGCTGGCGCCGCTCGGCGTCGATGACTGTCGCCGCCGCGCCGAAGAAGCACACGGCGACGATCAGCGGCAGCAAATCGGCGCCGCCCTGCGCCGCGGCGGCGAATGGATTCTGCGGCACGAGGTTGATCAACGTCTGCACGACACCAGGCACCGCGGGCGTTGTTGCGCCGGCCGCCTGTGACGTCGCCGCGTCCTGACTTGGAATCGAAAAGCCCGCCCCTACGTTCGCCGTCGTCGCGACGAGGAGTCCGATGAGCGCGGCGACGAGCGTCGTGCCGAAAAAGAAGATCAACGTCTTCGCGCCGACGCGGCCGAGCGATCGGATGTCGCCGAGCGACGAGACGCCGACGAAGACGCTGGCGACGACGAGCGGCACGACCACCATGGTGATCAGCCGGATGAACACCGTGCCCACCGGCTCGAGGTACGACACAGCGACGGCAAACGAACCCATTCCCGGCGCGCGCGCGGCGAGCCCGACGACGACGCCGGCTCCGAAGCCCAGCAGGATCTTTCGCTCGAGTCTCACGACGCGACGACCCGCTCGGACCGCGACTCGTGCGTTGGCGCGCCGGTTTCGTTGGCGCGCAACTCGTCGATCGAATGCCGCAACGCATCCAACGTGCGCTCGACGTCGGCCATGCGAATGTCGCCCATGTGGCCAATTCGGAATCCGACCGACTCGAAGGGGCCGAGTCCACCGGCGGTGAGAATGCCGCGGGTCTTGATCCGTTCTCGCAGCGCTCGCGGCTCGATGCCCGCGGGCAGCGCGACCGCTGTCATCGTCGCCGAAAGGCGCGGGAGTTCGGGACATTGGAGCGAAAGTCCGAGCTCGTGGATGCCTTCACGCACTCGACGCGCGAGCGCGGCGTGCCGCGCGTACACTGAATCAAGACCTTCCTCGTGGATCATGCGCAGCGCCTCGGCGACTTGCAGCACAATTGCGACGGGAGGCGTGCCGGGCGTCTCCGGTCGCGCCTTTTCAACCGCGCGCTTTACCGCCGCGAGGTCCCAGTAGCTCCTCGGCAGCCTTGACGACTCGCAGGCGGACCGCGCCTGCTCACTGAGCACCGCCCACGAGAGTCCGGGCGCGGACATCAAGCATTTCTGCGACGCGGTGACCGCCACGTCCACGCCCCACTCGTCGAAGGCGAACGGCATGCCGCCGATAGACGAGACGCCGTCCACGAGCACGAGCTTGTCTCGCGATCGCGCGATGCGAGCGACTGCCTCGACGTCGTTCGCTACTCCGGTGGACGAGTCGCCGAACGCGAGCGCGATGGCGCGAACGCGTGGATGGTCGTCGAGCGCGGACTCGAGCACGCGCGTGTCGACGCCATGCTCCCAATGCGTCGCGATGCGTCGCGCGACGACGCCGTACGCCTCGGCGAGACGCGCCCACATCTCGCCAAACTTCCCGTTGCAGCAGACGACGATCTCGTCGCCGGGAGAAAACAGATTGCAGATCGCCGCCTCGAGCGCGCCGCGGCCGGTCGTGTGGATCGGAAGCGGCGTCTCGGCGGTCCCGAACACCGGCCGGAGCAACTCGAGCGCAACGGCGAGCTCGCGCGAAAATTCAGGCGTGCGATGGTGGATCATCGGGCGCGCGCCGGCGCGCAGCACGCGCTCGGGAACACGCGTGGGACCGGGCGTCATGAGGAGCAACGGCTCGTCGCCGGCTAAGCCCGAATGGGACGTCACTCGATTACGCCCTTCTTTCTGAGCGACTCGTCGATCTCCGCGCGGTACAACACGCCCCGCCCGATCTCGGCGATGCGCGCGGTCTCGCGCGCCATGAGCTCGCCGACCAGAGCCAGAACCGCTTCCGCGTCGTCGCGCGCCACGACCGCGACGCCATCCTTGTCGCCGATCACGATGTCGCCCGGCATCACGACGGTGTCGCCGCACGCGATCGGGAGATTGATCTCGCCGGGACCGTCTTTGTCGCACGCGCCCGGGCTGACGGACCGGCTGAACGCCGGCATCCCGAGCCGGCGAATGCCGTCGACGTCGCGAATGGCTCCGTCGACGACGATCCCGCCGATCTTCTTCGCGGCCGCCGTGTGGCACATCAGTTCGCCGAACACGGCGCTCGTCGTGTTGCCGCACGTCGCGACGACGATCACGTCTCCCGGGTCGGCGACCTGCAGCGCCTTGTGAACCATGAGATTGTCGGCGGGGCGGCAGCGCACGGTCACTGCGCGGCCACAGAGCGACAAGCCAGTTCGCGACAAAATTCCTGGATCCATGAAGTTGAATCGCCCCATGGCGTCGGCGACGTTCGCCGCGGCTATGCCGCGAAAGCGCTCGACGAGCGCGTCGGCGAGACGAGGCGGCGCGGCGGCGATACGAAATCCAAGCTTCGAATTGACGGATGAGGGCGAAGGCGACGACATGCGCGACGGCGGTCGGTGGTTGCGAGGTCCCGCGTGGGCGATTGACGATGGCGACGCGCGCGATTCAACGGAAGGGAGCAGGCGCCATCTATGGGGCTATCTCGTGGAATCAAAACGGCTTGGCGGTGCGCGCGTCGCCGCCTTAATCCCCCCGTAATTCGAGAATCAGGTGACGCTCATCGGGCGGCGAGGCGATCGTCATCGAGGACTCACCCCGGCCTCATCACCCGCCAATCGGGGCGCAATCGGGCAGTTGTAACGTGGCGCCGAGCGACAACTCGCCGCTCGGCGGTCACCCGATTGTGGAGGCTACCAGCATGTTTGGAACGCTCCTCGAGTCTCGAGCGCGTCGACGACGCCGGCCGGGCGGTGCGGCGGTCAGCATCGCGATGCACATGGCGATCATCGGTGCGATCACGGCCGGCACAGTTCACGGAAAGGCCGTATCGAAGGAGAAACCGGGGCCGGTTCTGCTGCGTTTCAAGAACCCGCCGCCACCGCCGCCGCGGCCGGTCGACCATGCGACGATTCGAGACGTCATGCCTGGCCCAGTCATCGCCGTTGCGATTCCGATTCATCGCGTCGATCCGCCGCAGACGATCCTCGACCACCTGCCGCCGATCGACTCGTCGTTTGGCCGTGGGATCGACAGCATCGTCATCGGTCACGGCGGTCCGGGGCTGGCGCACGCCGTCGGCGAGGGCGCCGAGCCGAACGAGCCGAGGGAATGGGTCGGCGCGGATCTGCAGACTCGAATCCTCGCGTCGGGCAAGCCGCGGTATCCGGAGTCGCTGCGCCAGGCCGCGATCGACGGACGCGTCCTCGTTCGCTTCACCGTCGACACGACCGGCCGGATCGACATGAGCAGCGTGTCGGTGCTGGCGAGCACGCACGATCTGTTCGCACGCGCGGTGCGCGACGCGCTGCCCGCGTTTCTATTCAAGCCGGCCGAGCTGGGCGGACACCGCGTGCGCGCGCTCGCCGAAATGCCTTTCGAGTTTCAGATCACGAAGTAACGCCGTCGCCCGGCGGCCGCGCGCTACAGATCGGCGAGCTTGCGAACCGTCGTGATGTTGCGCGCGGTCACCGGCATGCCGAGGATCTTGTCCAGAGAGCCGGTGAATTTCGACTCGGTGCTGGTGACGCGGCGCAGCCAATAGACCTCGCGGCCGTGAACATGGAACTCGTCGCTCGGGCATCGCGCGGCCATGAGCGTTTCGACCGCCGTGCGGGTCGGCTCCCTTTTCAGAAACGCGATCCATAGCGCGTGGGCGGACTTGACCGTCGTCGCGGGAAACGCGGTGTGCGCGATCACAGCCTCCAGGTCGGAGCGAGAGCGAAGATAAGTCTCGCTCAGAAACCCGAGTCGCGTGTGAAGATGCCGCTCGATCTTGGATTCCAGCTTGGCGGCTTCGGCCGTGCTGGCATCGAACGTGACGTTACCGCTAGCGATGAGCGTGGCGACGTTGCGAAAGCCGAGCTCGGCAAAGAGCTCGCGCAAGTGATCCATCTTGACCGTGCGCCCGCCGACGTTGATGGCGCGGAGCAGCGCAATGTGTTTCGCAATGTGTTTCGCGATGAGACGCCTCCGGGTTCAACGACGTTGTCACGCTCACGGCCGAACTCGCCTGACACGCGAGGCTCGGAGCGATTTATTACTATCACGTTCCTCGCGCCGCGTCGAGCCGGGTACTCGCCCGGATCGACCGTACGTCGACGCGAAGGTCGTGGAGCTGAGAGGCGGCGAGGACTCGACATGAATTCGGGCATTGCGCGAGCGGTTGTTTCCGGCGGGGCATCGCGGCCGGCCGGCGAGCTTTTTTCGCGCGCGACGCACGTTCTGCGCTACTGCCAGGACGACGCGGCGCTGACGGTCTGCGCCGCCGGTTTCCTCGCGGACGGAATTGCGTCCGGCGAACCCGCGGTGGTGTTCGCCACGCCCGCGCGCCGCGAGACGATGTGCGAGTGCCTGCGCGAGCGAGGACTGGACGTCGACTATCTCGAACGGGAATCGCGGATCACCTTGCTCGACGCCCGCGCGACGCTCGCGACGTTCATGGTCGGGGACCTGCCCGACGCGCACAAGTTCAGCCACTCGGTCGGCGCGGCCGTCGAGCGCCTGTGCGCCGCGAACCATGGCAGCCCGGTTCGCGCCTTCGGCGAGATGGTCAGCCTACTCTGGCAGGACGGCAACACGCGGGCGGCGGTGCGCCTCGAGGAATTGTGGGGCGAGCTGACCGGTGCTCAACCGCTGCTGGTTCTCTCGAGCGACGTCGGCGGCGAGTTCCTGACGGTCACGGGGTCGGCCGAGCGTGCCGCGCAGTTTCTCGAGCAGATCCGCGCCGCCGACGACGGGGGTGACGCCGTCGAACCCGTCGCCGAGTCGGACGATCGGCCGGATCGGTCCCTCGCGGAGCGAACGGCGAAGCTCGAGCGGGAGTTGGAGGAGCGGAAGGTCCTCGAGAACCGGTTACGAGAAGCGCTGATCGCGCGAAAGGTGATCGAGGAGGAGCTGCAACGGGCGAGCGTCGAGCGCGAGCGTCTCCTGCGACGCGAGCGAGAGGCACGCGCCGAAGCCGAAGCGGCGAACCGCGCGAAAGCAGAATTCCTCTCGGTGATGAGCCACGAGCTGCGCACGCCGCTCAACGCGATCGGCGGGCACGTCCAGCTGATCGAGTTGGAGTTGCACGGGCCCGTCAGCGCCGCGCAGCGCGACGCGCTGGCCCGCATCGCCCGCAGCCAGCATCACCTGCTCATGCTGGTGAACGACGTGCTCAACCTGGCGCGTCTCGAGGCTGGTCAGATGGAATTCGCGGCCGAGGAGCTCGACCTGTCGGCCGTCGTGAAGGAAGTCGTGGATGGATTCGATCCGCTGATCCGACGCGGCGAGCTCACGTGCGAGCTGAAGCTTCCCTCGGCTGACGCGCCACCGCTCATCGCCGCGGTCGACGGCGAGAAGGTGCGGCAGATCCTGCTGAACCTGCTCACGAACGCCGTCAAATTCACTCGAGCGGGCGGCAAGCTCACGGTCACCGTCGCCGAATCGTCCGCGAAGCGCGACGCGCTGGCGGTGACGGTTCGCGACACGGGACTGGGCATCGCGGCGGTGCGGCTTCGCCGGGTGTTCGAACCGTTCGCCCAGGAGCCTCAAGGGACTGTGCGCCACCTCGACGGGACTGGGCTGAGTCTGTCGATCAGCCGCGATCTCGCGCGCGGAATGGGCGGCGAGCTGACGGCGGAAAGCGTCGCCGGGGAGGGGTCGACCTTTGTTCTCGAAGTGCCGAAGGCTGCTCCGGGCGCGCGCGCCTACAGAGCGGACGGCGTCCCCTCGCGGATGTCAGCGCCCGTCGAGGTGGCTCAGCCGTCGGCCAGCTCGTAGTCGAACTGGTATGAGTGTTTGCCATCGGCGATGACGATGGCAAAGGTCCCGCTCAGCCCGGCCAACCCGCCGGTGCCCGATTGGGGCACGACCTGAATCGACAGCTGACTGTTCCCGCCGTGCATCGTGGCGGTGTGCTGGAGAACGAAAGTGCCCTCGCGTCCGGCGAGCGTCCCCGTCACGCACTCCATCGCGACGTATCCCGCCGACCCCTTCGTAGGAGAGCCGGCGCTCAGCATCTCGCCCTTGCCGCTGCCCGTGAGATCGCCGGCGAACCGCTTGTCGATGGAAAAGTGACCGACGGCGTCTCCCGCGATGCCGGTCGGTTGCGGCGTGAGCTTGACGTCGAACGTTCCCGCGGCGCGTGTCACTGTCACTCTCCCGGGTGGTACAGGCGCTCGGTGTGCCCCTTGAGCTGCGACGGGTAGAAATACACCTCGCGCAGGTTGCCGCGTCGCGTAGCGCGCCGCCTCGTCGTTGAAGTGCTTCGACGACGGATTGCCGCTTTCGCCGCCCGCCGTCACGGCGCGCGCCCGCACGCTGTCGCCGAACTCGATGACCGCGACGAAGCTGTTGCCGCTCGTGCCGTACCACTTCTTGGTGTTCGGATAGGCGCGCGCGCCGAACGAAGCGAGCGTCCCCCAACGCGCCGACGCGAACGGCACCGGGATGCTCGGCCCCGCGTCGTCGAATTTCGAATTGATGTCGTCGTTGATGCGCTGGAAGCGATTGATGTCGCCCCACGGCGTCTTCCACGTGCCGAAATCGGCCGTGAGCTTGTCGCTGGCGGCGGCGAGCGACTGCAGCAGCGTCGCGGCCGGTGCGGCGGCGACATTGTCCTCGGCGGATCCGCCGCCGCCGCCACCACCGCGTCGTCCCGTACTGACCCGGCGCGTCACGTCCTCACCCCAGAAAACGGCGAGCGACGTCGCCACCGAGTTGGCGCCCCACCGGTAGTCCCACGGCCGCAGCACGGCGATCTGGTCGGCGACCTTCGCCTTGACCGGATCTGACGCGGGCGTCGCGTCGAACGCCTTGAGGAGCGGCGGAATCATCTTCTCGAACGACGGCATGTAGCTGTCGAATGCGACCGTCGTGAGCAGATTGTCCATCGTGAAGTCCTTGCGACCCGGCAGGACCTTGAGCGCGTGGTATCCGCGCGGCTGTTCTGTGCGCCCCGTCTCGACGTACGCGGGGAAGTCGGACTGCTTCGGACTGCGACGGCCCCGCGGCCGACCACGGCCAGTTGTTGCTGTTGTAGATCCAGCCGCTCGCCGGGTTGAGCAGGTGCGGCGTCTCGTCCACCGAGAGCAGACCCTTGCCAGTCGGTCGCCGGATCGCTGCCGTCGACGGGCTTCGTCCAGTCGAACTTCGGGTCGCGCTTCGGGATGAAGTTGCCGTGGAAGTACGCGATGTCGCCGTCGGCGTCGGCGAAGATCGTGTTGTTCGACGAGTTTGTGTGCAGCTCGAACGATCTGGCGGAACGACTTGTAGTCCGTGGCCTTGGTGCGCGTGTACGACTGCGTGAGCGCCTTCACCGGCTCCTTCATCAGCGCGACGGCGACCCACTTGCCGTTCAGCTCGCGGACGACCGGGCCGTGCTGCGTGTAGTAGACGGTGAAGTCCTTCGTCGCCATTCCCGTCGCGGTCTTGTACGGCACGCTGATCTTCGTCGAGACGACGGGCAGCTCCTCGTTCACCGTACTTGTAGACGTAGCCGTCGCCCTTCTTCGTGACCGTCTCGAGGAATTCGTCGTCCGCGTCGACGCCGCTCGTCGTGTGCATCCAGCCGACGTGCGGGTTGAAGCCCTGATAGATGAAGAACTGCCCCCACGTCACCGCGCCGTAGGCGTTCAGCCCTTCGTCGCTCGTCATCTGCAGTTCGGAGCGGAAGAAGAACGACGTGTGCGGATTGATGAGCAGCAGCGCGTGGTGGTTGACGCGTGTTCGACGGCGCGATCGCGATGCCGTTCGAGCCGCTCGGCTCCTTGTACAGCTCCTCTTCTTCGTCGCCGGACGTGCTCGCGGGTGCGTGGCCGCCGTAAAACGCCTCGAGCTGGTTGAGGTTCACCTTCTCGATGTCGCCGCCGATGCTCCCCTCGCTGAACGTGAGCGCCATCCACGGCTCGAAGTGCTTGATGACGCGCGGCGTCACGTTGGGATGCTCGTAGAGGTAGAAGTTGAGCCCGTCGGCGTAGGCGTTCATGAGCTTCTTGAGCCAATCGGGACTCTCGGCGTACAGCGCCTTCAGCGAGTCCGGATTGATGAAGAGCTTCATGCGGAGATCGCGGTAGATCTGCGATTCGCCCTCCGCCTCGGCGAGTCGCCCCATCGAGTTGATGTAGTTCGTCTCGACGCGATTGAAGTCGTCCTCGGCCTGCGCGTAGATCGAGGCCGAAGACCACATCCGCGTCGGTCTTGCCGTGGATGTGCGCGATGCCCCAATCGTCGCGCGTGATCGTCACGTTCTGCGCCTGGCGCTTCCACGCGGCGAGCTCCGTGGCCGCCGGTTGTTGCGCGGAGGCGGAAATGACGAAAGCCGGAATCGCGGCGATCAGAATGAGTGCGCTCTTCATGGCGGTCCTGACTGTCTCTTATTGGTATGAGTGCGGGCCCGGTCCACGTCGCCTCGCCCGCTTGGGAGTGCTTCCGTGCGTGAGGAAAGGCTACGCAGCGGACGGCGGAATCGCCAGAACGCCCGGCCGGGCGTCACTTCGCGGCACGATCTCGAACTTCCTCGGAAGTCAGGCCGTAGATCGGGGGCGTCGCCACGCCGCGCAATCCGAGCATCATGTACATCTGGCCGCGGTGGTGGGCCTCATGCTCCAGCATCGCGCGCAGCCATTTCCAGAGCGTGATCGTCGTTCCCGCCGGCGTCGTGGTCCGTTGCTGGTACGCGTCGGCATTCAGCGACGCGAAAATGTCGCGCGATTCGCCGTGCAGGCGATCGTAATAGGCTCGCACGGCGTCGTGCCCGTCGGCGAGGTCGGGGCCGTGCCCCGGATAACGGTTCGGTCTCCCGGCCGCCGCCTCGGCGTACATGTACCGCTCGATCCCCGCGAGATGGCGGATCATGTCGCCGAACGAAAAACGCCCGGCACCCGGAGCCCAATCGAGATCAGCGGGAGGAATGCAATCGATCACGCGAACGGTGCGCTCGTGCATTCGCGCGTGGTAGTCGAGAAAGACCTTCGGGTCGCGGATTTCCATGACGTTGAGTCAATCTAGGCGTCGATCGCGGCTGAAACGGTCCTCCGATCGCGGCATAGCGAGCCCTTCAGCTCGACCTACGTCGCGGGCGCGGACGCCAGTCGTCGATACACGAGCACGTGGCCGCACAGCGCGGCGAGCACCAGAACGGCCGGCAGCCACACCCACGGCGCGCGGGAGATCCACACGTTGGCCGGCTCGTTCATGAAGACGCGCATCGGCGTCGGCGTCGAGAGGAGCGCGACGACGAGGATGTTGACGAGCAGCGCAAGACCAAGCGTGTTCCACAAGAGCACGAGTCCCCGCGACTCGCGGCGAGTGAACGCGAGCCAAGCGCCAAGTAGTACGGCCGTCACGCCGGTGATGATGTCGAAGTTTCTTCCCGAGTAGCTCATCTGCACCGGCATGAGTCCCTCGGTGTACGCGCGATGCATCAGGAGCTCGACAGCAATGCGAAATCCCTGATAGCCGACCAGCACCGCGACGGGCAGCCCGAATGCGATCCGCCGGCCGAGCGGAGAGAGCGCGATGCCGAAAGCGAGTCCGAACACGATGGGGAAGAGCAAGAGCATCGTGGGCGGCGACGTGAAGTGAAGCGCTCCCGTCGCGGCGGCGAGCCCGGTCATCGCCAACCACAGACCGGCGAGACCGGCGGCGACAATCCCTCGGCGTCGCGACTCAGCCTCGGCCAGGCCGCTGCGCCGCGACGACCAGTAGACGGCGCCGACGGCCATGCCGGCAACGAACAACGAAAGTGCCACGAACGACGAACGAAGAACCACCGATCCGTCGACGGCCGCGGGCGATTGCGTCATGGAGCCCCCCAAACGAGGCGTGGATGACATAAGTATCCACGCTGACGCAACCGCCCGCGACCCAAGCGCGCCCTCGGATACGAGCGCGCCGCCCGACGGCCGACGCCCGTGCTCGAACTACTTGCCGCCGAGCCGAAGCTTCAGCCCGACCATCAAGAACGCGTCGTGCACGTTCCAGCTGTCGTCGGCGCCCTTGCTGACGAAATCGGTGAGCTCTCCCGCGACGCCGATCTGTCCCATCATGACGTCGGCGCCAAGTCCATAGTGCAGCCCGAAGGCCTTTGTATTGCCGCCGGTGAAGACGCTGGCGCTTTCGTCGTACCGATAGAACTTCTCGCCGGCGCCAGCGACCAGATACGGCTGGACGAGGACCCTCGGCAGCGGCCGCACGACCAGATCGGCCGTCGTGGCGAACATCGATCCCTTGCCGAGCTCCTGGCTGCTCGCGCTCTTGATCGTCGTCCCCGAGGCGTAGGCAAAGGTGCCCCGCAGCATGCCGAAGTCGATGTTCGCGCCAAGTGAGAGCGTGCCGTCGCGCGAGCGAACGAGGTCCTTGGCTCCGCTCGAGACCTGACCGACATTACTCGCCGCGATGTAGCCGCCGGCCATCGGCGTGATCGTCACCTGCGACGCGGCAATCGGCGCGATCGCCGCGACGAGACCCGCGCCGGAGAGAAAAGTTCGCACGTGCATGCTGCCCCCTGCGTGATGCGTGAGACAACTCGGCCCGCCGGTAGATGGACGGTTCAAACCCGTACCCGGCACCGAGTGGATTGGTTCTCCGGCCATCGGCAACGCGCGAATTGGGCCACGCCGGAACCGCCAATGTGATCGCGGTCACGGGGCCGTCGAAAAACACGACGGGCCGGCGCGATGTGCGCCGGCCCGTCCTCGAAGAGTAATTGCGTCGTTAGAAGCCGAATTTCACTCCGACGATGAAGCTCCGTCCGTAAACCTCGCGCTGAATGTCGTGCACGGAGCCGGGCGTCCCATTGAAGAATCCGAATATCGCGTTGTTGAGATCGAGCCCCTGGATCTGCAGCTGCGCGCCACGGCTGAGGTTGATCGCCATCGACGCGTCCAGCTGGGCGTGGGAATAGAGGTACGTATCGCCGTTGGCGGTCGCGGTCCCGTCCCCGTACGAGTAAATGCTCTGACCCTGATACTGCCACGCAACGCGCGCGGAAAAGCGGCCGAGGTCGTACGTGCCCGCGATGTTGGCGATGTTCTCCGATTGGCGCGGCAACGGAGCGAATCGCGTCACCGGGCGTCCGAGCGTCGCCGCGCTCGACGCGGTATCGGAAAGCAGCTCGGCGCGGCTGTCGGCGTGCGTCCAGTTCACGTCGAAGCCGAGGCCCGCGAGATAGCCCGGCAGCATGTACAACCGCTGCGTGTAGCTCGCCTCGGTGCCGAGCAGCGTAGCGTTGCCGCCGTTGTCCGGCCGCTGCCCCAGGTAGCCATCGAATTCGGTCACCGGTCCGTCGTACACGAAATCGCGATCGTAGATGAAGCCGCTGATCTTCTTATAGAACACGCCGCCCGAGATCAGGCCCCCGGCGGTGAGATAGTGCTCGCCGAGCAGGTCGAAGTTCCACGCGCGCTGCGGCTTGAGGTCGGGGTTGCCGGCCGACAGGTTGCCGAACGAATTCTTGCACGACGAGCACACGGTGCCGGTCAGGTGCGGCGCGAGGTCGCCGTAGTTGGGACGGGCGATGCCGCGCGTCACGGCGGCGCGGATGTCGCTCCGGTCGTCGAGCGAGTACTTCACCTGCACGCTGGGAAACAGGTCGAGATAGTTCTGCGATCCGGGCGTCGTGGTGACCGTTGTCGCGCCGCTCTGCGGCTTCGACGCCACGTGCCCCGTGTAGCTCGAGTTCGTGAGCTCGGCACGCAACCCGACGTTGACGTGCATTGCGCCGAAATCCGACGACTGCATCGCGTAGCCCGCCGTGATCGTCTCGCCGCCGTCGTAGCTCGCGAGCTGGTTCTTGACGAGGTTCGTCGTGTTCTTGAAAGCACCCGGATTCGCATTCTCCCACGACTCGATCGCGCCGAAACTCGGCTGCGGGCCCATGAGAAAGCCCGACGCGATCGTCGTGTAGAACGACGGATCGTTGTAGTTGCTCTGGACCTTGTCCAAGGTCAGCGGCGACGTGGCGGCGAACGACGAGGCGTTCGACACGAACGACTTGGTCTCGTGTCGCAGCTTGACCCCGAACTGGAACGTGCTCGGCGTGGTGCCGAGGCTGTAGCGCGAGGTTGCATCGAGGTGCGCGCCGATGTCGTGCCCCAGGGCGGTACCGTCGCTGAGTGAATACTTCGTGAGCATGTAGTTCGTGGGGTTGAGCGCCGCGACCGAATCGGCCGGGTTCACGAATCGGTAGCGAGGTTGATTCACGTCCGAGGCGTCGTAGCGCAGGGGCACGCCGTCGCCGCCCGGCCCGTCGTATTCGAAGTCGTTCGTCCGATAGTTCTTCGACGTCTGGCTCGTTCCGGCGAAATCGAGTCCGTACGACAGGGCGACCGGAACCATCGGCGACTGTCCGTTGAGCGACACGCCGTACATCCGTTCGTCCGGCTTGCGGTGCGACACTTCGCGAACGAACGTCGCTCCCGTCGCGATCCCGGTCGTTCCGGACGCGAGCGAATCGTCGCCGCCGCCTGCGGCGTCAAAGCGATATCGAGTTCCATAGTTGCGAAACGCGCTGTACATGCCGCGCAGTCCGAGCGTGCTGCCGTTGTCGAAGCGATAATCGAACGCGCCAAGGCCGCCGCCGCGTGTTCGGCCGTAGAGGTAGTCGCGCTGATCCCATTCCACGGGGAACGACCGATTGCCGTCGACGCTCCACGCCGGCTCGACGTCCTCGATCGAGCGATTGTTGCGGTCGAAGGTGAACCCGAGCAGCGCGCCGAACTTCTGCGTTTCGCCGAAGCGGCCGCCGTACATGGCGCTCCACTGCCCCTGTCGCGCGTTGAGCTGCGACTGCTGGCCGCCCTGTAGCGCGATGTATCCGCGCGGAGCGCCCTCGGGAAGCTTTGTCACCAGGTTGACCGAGCCGCCGATCGCGTCGGCGTCCATATCGGCGCGCAGCGTCTTCGAGACCTCGATCGCGCCGAGCAGGTCGGAGGGGACGTCGTCGAGCTTGGGAACACGATCGGTGTCCTCGGTCCCCGGGACGTGCGCTCCATTGATCGTCACGTTGGACAGGCGCGGCTCGGTACCCCGGATCTGAACGAATTTTCCTTCACCCTCGTCGCGTTCCGTCGAAATGCCGGGCATGCGGGCCAAGGCTTCGGCGGCGTTTGCGTTGGGGAGCGATCGAATCTCGTCGCCCGACTGGACGACGATCAGGTTGTCGGCCTGATTGCGCTTGGCGAGCGCCGACTCGCGTGTCTCATTGAGCCGCTGCGATTCCTTGATCACCACGCCGGCGAGCACCGCGGCCGCGCTGCGCAGCACGTGATCCGGCATCGTCACGACGCTCGAACCGATCGCCACGGAGAATGTGTCCGAGGCGAACCCGAGGCGCCGGAGGCTGACGACGTACGAGCCCGACCCGATCGGCTCGACGCGATAGCGGCCTGCGCCGTCCGAGACGCCGCCGTAGGAGGTCCCGACGACGTGAACGACAACGCCCGAGATCGGCGTACCGACCGTGTCGGTGAGTCGCCCCGTGAGCGCCCCTCGCGTTGATTGTGAAAGGAGCGTTGCGGGCAGGGCGACGAGTGAGGCGACGACCAGCCGGGCGAGCCGGCGCGAGCGCCAACCGCGATCGATGAGCGAAGTCTGATTGAGCATCGGAGAACTCGGGGGCAGGGGAAGACACCTGCGGCAACATCGCCGCCCTCCGAATAACCGCCCGAACCGCGATGCTCAGGCGATCAACCAGTCACGGTGGTGGACTGACGCGGTCACGGACACCGACGTGTTTTCGCAGCGAGCCGATACGCGACCGGCACCAGTTTGTCAGCGCGCCGACAGCTAGAGGCCGGCGCCTGGTCGGCGCGCCGTCTTTCTTGATGCGGCGCGTCACGGATTGGCTGGCCGCGGATCGTTCAGCGTCGCCGTGTTGGATCGATACGGTGCGAAACCCTTTCCCCAGTCGACGCCGACGACTTCGATGTTGAAGCGATCGCCGTCCACGTGCACCACGACATAGTGAAACGGGTTCGCGCCCGGATCGCTCGACGGGCGTGCCAGGTGCTCGAGCGACACCTTCACCGCCGCGTTCTCGGCGACGTACGCGCGGACATCCGGCTCGCCGCGGTACGTATAGAGCGGGGCGCCGCCGCCGCCCGACACGATCTCGTCGATGCGATGCGCGCCGCCGGCGTCCGTGTATCGCTCGACCCAATGTTCGAACAGATGTTCGTGGCCCGTGAGCAGGAGGCGCACGTGGTACTGATGGAACAAGGGCATCCACTTCGCGCGAATTGACGCCGCCTGCCGTTCGAGCGTCGCACCGCCGTGCGGTCCGGACGAGAACGGCGGATGGTGAAAGAAGACGGCGACGTTCGTGTAGCGACGCCGGTCCATCCCGGCGAGCTGCGACCGCATCCACGCGAGCTGGGTCGTGTCGTCCGGAATGTCCGAATCGACGGAGATGAAATACATGTTGCCGTATCCGAACGCGTACGTCGGGTAGCCCGCGAGGCGGCGCGGCGAGTCCTCGGCGGGGATGAGCTTCGCGTTGGCGGCGAAGTAGTTCCGCAGCCCGCTCACGCGACGGGCGTCGGCGAGATCCACGGAGTTGCCGACATCGTGGTTTCCGACGGCGAGGAAATAGGTCACGTCTCCCTCGCGCATCAGCCGGTTGATCAGGGGCGCGTAGCTGACGTTGAGCTGCGCGGCGACGCTCCCGTCCTGGATCGCGTCGCCGCTTTGCACGACGAACCGGATCGGGTCGGGCGTCGTCGCCGCCTTCCTGATCGTCGACAACATCGATTCGATCACGAGTTGATGCTCGGCCTGCACCTGGCTCCCGTCGTGACGGCCGCGCGTGTCGCCGTACATGATGAAGGAGAAGCGCGTCGTCCCCAGCGTCGCCGCTTCGGAGGGAAACGGCGTTCGTGGCGGCACGAGGGCGGCGACAGAGTCCGGCAGGGCGGAAGCCTGCGCGGCGAGCACGCCGGCGAAGAGCGGGAGCGACGCGAGGGCTAGCGCCGCGCAGCGGAGTTTCGAGTCGAGAATCATGCGAATCGGGCGGGATGCGAGCGAATAAGTGGCGACCTGCGGCCGTTCACTCTCGCGATCGACTGGGATCGTGGGCGTCACGCCTCGGCAACGCGCGCGTAACGACGGGTCACTCTGAGCCGACCGTCGACGAATCGGCGTCGATCGATTCGGCTGGCGTCATCGTTGCAGCAGGTCCCTTCGAATCCTGATCGGAGGCGCGGATGTCGGAAGTCCTGGTCGAGTTCGATGCCTCGCTTGTAGCGCGCGACGGCACCCGCTGGACGCCGCGCGCCTGCGGCGGTGTCGCGGACGACGGCCTGTGGGAAGGGTGGATCGAGTTCGCGTCGGCCGACGGAACGGCGCACGTGCGGACGGCGCGCGAAACCGAGCAACCCAATCGAGAAGATCTCGCCTACTGGGCGACGGGACTGACGCAGGTCTATCTCGAGGGCGCGCTTAGTCGCGCGATCGAGTCGTCGCGACGGCTCCCTCCTTCCGATCTCAGAGCTCCCTGAGGGTCTCTACTCGACCTGTCTAGCCGCCGGTCGCCTCGTGCTCCGAGCGATATCGATCCGGGGCGTATCGCGCCGCGAGTAAGCCGGTGGCGAGCTCGGGGTCGATCGGCTGCACGAGAACGCCCTCCGGCCCGTACGGCAAGAACGCCTGGCACTTGCCCGTCGGGTCGATGAGCGCGGTCGCCGACTCCTGGAACGGAAGCGCGTAATTGACGCTCGCGAAATAGATCCCGTTCTCGATGCTCCGGCACATCATCGCCTTCTCATAGTACGGCGCGTCGGCCGAGCCGAACTCGGTGAGCCGCGGTCCGCCGGCGTGCGTCCCGGTGAGCTGCGGATGAAAGACGATCTTCGCGCCACGCGTCGCCGCCCATCGCACCGTCTCCGGGTAGCGCCACCCCTCGTGGCAGATCGCGATGCCGAACTTCACTCCGCTCACCTCGAAGATCCGGCGTGTGTCACCGGGGACGTAGAATCGATCTTCCGTCGGATCGAGCTGGTTCTTCGTTTGAATTCCTTGAAGCCGTCCGTCCGCATCGATCACGAACGCCGCGATCTGGCGCCCGGCTTGGACGATGCGCTCCATGCCGAGGATGACGCCGATCGCGAGTGTGCGCGCCCAGCCTGACACGGCGGCCAGCGCGCGCTGCTGCTCGGCCGCGTCGAACGCGGGCACGTCGAAGTCCTGTCCGCGCAGTCCGGGCAGATACGCCTCGGGGAAGCACACAAGCAGCGCGCCCTGCGCCGACGCGTCGGCCATAAGCCGCCGGACCCGCTCCAAACCGTCGTCGACGGACGACGCGACCCGGGGGGACGCCAGGGCGACGATCAGCGCGGCCATGAGGCTGGGGGGCGAAAAGACTGGCGCGGGTTGCTTGACGTCCACCGCGCCGAGGTCGGATAGTTTAGCACTCTCTACCGTGGGCATGAACGCCCCGACAAAATGGCGGCCAACCAGAAGTATCCGTGGGCGTTGCGCGTCGGCGTGATTCGCGCGCTCGCAGTCGGCCCGATGCTCTGCGCCGGATCGGTCCGGGCGCAGTCTCCCGATTCGGCTCAGTTCCATTGTGACGGCAAGACGATCACCGGCATCGAGATCGAATCGCAACCGCCGGCGATCGTCGGGCGTGATCCATCGGCGGTCAGACGGTTCATGCAGCACGTGCTCTTTCAATCGGGGACGACGCACGAGAGCCGCATTCGAGCGTTCCTTCTCGCGCGGGTCGATCAGCGCTGCTCCGACGACTGGCTGACAGAGCTCGCCCGCGTCGTTCGCGCCCAGCCGTACATCGCCTCGGCCAGCGTGACCGCTGTCAGCGACGGCGCGGACGGCGTGCGGCTCAAGGTCGAGACCGTGGACGAAGTTCCCGTCGTCATCGGCGGCGGCATCACAAAGGGCGGTCTCTCGAACGTGAAGTACGGCAACTCGAACATCGGTGGAACCGGCCTCCTCGCAGCGGGGCAGTGGCGCGACGGCAAAGCGTACCGCGACGGACTGTCGCTCTCGATGCGTCAGTACGGTCTTGGCGGCCAACCGGTCGTCGCCGAGATGGACGCGCACCGCGAGCCGCTCGGCGGCAGCTTTTCGGCCGACGTGTCGCGGCCGTTCCTCAGCGATCTCGAGCACATCGCGTGGTACATGGGTGGCACGCACGAAGATGCCTATCGCCCGTTCGTCCGCGCATCGGCGGCGGACTTCATCGTCCCCGTCGCGCGCGACATCTGGTCGACCGGGGCGGTGGCGCGATTCTCGTGGAAGTCGGCGGGGTTTCTCATCGGTCCGGTCGTCACGTACGAGCACGCGCGTCCCGGCAACGAGGGATTTGTCTCGTCGGACAGCGGGTTGCTGCTGGGCGATACGACCACCTTCAAGAATCGCTATACGCCCTATCGAACGTTCCGCGGCGGTCTGGCGGCGGGCGTTCGCTGGATCGACTACATGCGCGTGAGCGGGTTCGATGCGTTGCTGGGCGAGCAGGACGTGGCGCGCGGGTTCCAACTATCGGGCACGATCGAGCATGGGTTCAGTCTCGCACAGGCGACGGATCAATCATCGCTCGTGTCGCTGAATCTCTATTCGGGCGTGGGAACGCCGAGGTCGTTCATCGGCCTCGCGATGCAGGGAGAAGAGTTGCCGGCCGGCGGCGGAGATTCCTGGAGCGCTGGCGTGTTGAGCGGCCGGTCGGCGTGGTACTTCAAGCCGAGTCCGGGCGCGACGTTCGTGGCGAGCGCGGAATTTTCCGGCGGTTGGCGGGAGCGTTTGCCTTTGCAACTATCTCTCGGCGATCCGATGGCCGGGGTTCGCGGCTACAACGGCGCCGCGATCGCCGGCGGCCGTCGCATGGTGGTGCGCCTCGAGGAGCGACAGAATCGTTTCGCGACCGGCCGCTACTCGCAGTGGGGAACGGCGTTCTTCACCGACATCGGGAAGACGTGGGCGGGCGACGTGCCGTTCGGTCAGACGACGGTCGCCCGCGCGAGCGTCGGCGTGAGCCTGCTCGCCGCCATACCGCCGACCTCTCGGCGCATGTTGCGCGCGGACCTGGCGGTGCCGGTGACTGGAAACGCTCCCAAGAAAGTGGTATTTCGAGTCTACGCATCGGACATGACGCGTCTGTTCTGGCGTGATCCGAGCGACCTGGCGCCGGTGAGAGCGGGGGCGCCGACGAGTTCGATATTCGGCTGGCAGTGACGACGAGACTGATGGTCCTAGGTGTCCGAGTTCCTTTACATCAACGCAAGGGGGGCAGGATGAGCATTCGATCCGCGGTGCGCGCGCAGCTGAGCATTCTGGCTGGAGTATCGGTGATCGGGTCGGTGGCCGCGTGCGCGGCGGCCGGCGGCGGTGCGGGGAGCGCGGCAACGGCCGCGGACACCGCGGCGATCACTCAGCTCGCCAAGACATACGAGGACGCCTACAACAAGAAGGACGTGGCCGGTGTCGCGGCGACGTACGAGTCCGACGCGACGGTGCTCCAGTCGAACGGGAAGCTCGTGAAAGGGATGAGCGACATCACGGCGTCGCTGGCCGCCGACACCGCGAACTGGGCGCACCTCGTGATCACGCCGATCACTCCCTACCAGATCTCGGGTGACATGGCGCTTTCCACCGGAACGACTGCCACGCACGTCCCCGGCCCCGGCGGACAAACGCTGACCATTCCGGGCGCGTACATCGTGACGTTGCATCGGAGCGCCGGCGCCTGGAAGCTCTCGTCGGTCGCCGCGATTCCGGATTCCGCGACGGTCGCCGGAATGGCGGCAGCCGCGAAGCCGCCCGCGAAACCGGGAAAGGCAAAGTAGAGTTTGGCTTCGGGGCGCCGAGTCCAACATCTCGGCCGTTGGCGCGCCCCCGGCTGCGAGCAAGAGCCGCGAGCAGGAGAAGTGAGCCAGCCGTGAAGTCATGCTGGCGGCCTCCCTTGCTCGCGGCTCTTGCTCAAGCTCGAGGCCGGGCTCGCTTCCGAATCCGCGACGCCCGTCAGCCGGTGGGGCTAAACGACAGGCTTTACGGTTTTACCATTTTAGGAGCCGCATCCTCGAACGTGTAGCCGTAGCCCGTCTTCGGACACTTCACTGCGGAATTCGTCGGGCTGAACATTCCGTTCGGATTGTCCTTGAAGAGCCACACGTGCAGGTCCCAGTGGTGCAGCTCGGCCGGCATGATCGGCGCGTGTCCTTCCATCGGGCCCATGAGCTGGTGGCCAAGTATGGTCGGCGGTGTCTTCGACAGCTCGGTCGGCACGAACCACTCGGCGCCAGTGAGCACGAGTTTGTCGCCGACCGGCTCGTAGAGAAGGATCTGCGGCTTGGTCGAGTCGAGCTTGGGGCTCGACGTTCGACATGTTGAGGAAGTGCACGCCCATGGCGCCCGGCTTGTATTCCATGGCGCCGTGCTCGGTACCGCCGGCGGGGAAATCGACACAGCCGACGGTCGAGAAGTAGCCGTCGCGCACCGCGGCGATGGGATCCTTGTACTTATCGAGCGCTTTTCGCACGGCGGTGATCGCCGGGACGTTCATGACGGCGCCTTGCTGCTTTGCTTGCGCGCTGAGTGACGCCGGTGAGGCCGTCGCGAGCGCGGCGACCGTCGTGGTGAGCCAGGCCGCGGTCGAGAGTGACCGGGTGTATCCGTTCCGCATCGAAAGGAACCTTGAGTTGACGATGAGGGAGCATCGACCAACGCGTGGCACAAGTCAAGGTCGCGACGACGCGGCGTGGCGAATACGCCACGACGGTGTTGACCGCTCTAGTCGGGTTTGTACGGCGCCTTGATTCGGATCGGAACGGCCGTGGTTCCCCAGTGAATCCGCATCACCGCCTCGTCGCGAAGCACGACGGGGAACTCGATCGCCAGCGTCTCCATCTGCGAGGCTGATTCCGGCGTCACGTCGACGCGCAGCACGTCATCGGCTTCGCCGGGATACGGCTTGTGAAACGTGTGCGCCGCGCGGCTGAAGATGACCGTCCACGGCCGATGCTCGTGCGGAAGGAGCCAGAGCGAGTACTCTCCGGCCTTGAGGTCATGTCCCTCGACCTTCACGTCGTGGTCGAACACGACGCGCGTCGCCGAGTCGGCGCCGGGGTGCCAGATGCTGTCCCACGGCACGAGTTGGCCCCACAGCGGACGCCCGCGCGCGACGGGGCGTCCGTACGAGACCGTGATTGTCGTGAGCGCGACATTCTGTGAGATGGTGCCGCGCTGGCTGAACGGATACCCCTGAGCGAGGGCGGCGCGCGGCGCGACGAGCGCCAGCGCAAAGCTCGAGAGCTGGGCGGCGCGGCGAACAACGAGGCGGATTCGCATTCCGCGCGGCGACGCGCTCATCGAACCGCGACGCCGCCCCAGCACCGCGAAGGCAGCGTGACGCCGTCCGGGCGTGTGAACGGCGCCAGCCGCTCAGTGAGTGTCGTGCGAAACGCCTCGCGCGATTCATGGGAGATCGAACGGATCAACGGACCGAGCGCCGTGAGCTCGATGAGAAAATCCCAATAGGAGTTCACGTCAGCGAAGTGCCACGCCATCTCGACCGGCTCGATGCGCGTCGACGAGAAGCCGATGCCGTCCAGCAACGCTTGCAGGCGGCCGCGATCGCCAAGCGCGAGTATGCCTGGCTGCCAGGCGCCTGTCGGGCGCGGAAGGTGGCCTTGCTCCATCAATGTTCGGGCCGGCAGAGATGCGAACGGGTTCTCCTCGGGACCAGTGAAAACGGCGAATACGAGACGGCCGCCCGACACGAGCACCCGCTTGCACTCCCGCAGCGCGGCCGCGGGGTCGGGCATGAGCATGAAGCCCCAGCGACAGAGCACGCCGTCGAACGAGGCGTCGGCGAGGTCCATCGCTTGCGCGTCGAGCACGCGATAGTCGGCGTTCTGAATTCCCAGCTCGGTCCCGCGCTTCCGCGCGGCGTCCACCATCTCCGGAGACAGGTCGGTCGAGACGAGGCGACCATTCCCCAAAAGCTTGGCTGCAAGAAAGCCCGTATCACCCGGGCCGGCCGCGACCTCCAACACGCGCTGCCCGGCCTGCGGATCGAGGGTCCTCACCAGCCATTCGTGGACCGGACGCGACGCCGCGAACATCGATTCGCGCTGATCGAACCAGGCTCTCGCTTGGCTGTTCCAGTCGGAACGAACGCTCTCGGTCGCGCTGCCGGTCATCGAGTTCTCCTCCCGTTGCCCGAGAATATCACCCTCGACGATCGGCGCGTCACCCCCGGCCAACCCGCTCGTCCTCATATACGGTATGGGCCGACCGAAACTTCGCCTTCCGAGACTACCGCACGAGCCGGTGCACCGTTTCCGGCTCATGTCGGTCTGGTTTGCCGCCGGGCTGGCGTTTCTCAACGTCGTGCTGTTCATGGTCGACGCCAACCTGCCGACCGGGCTGCGTTGGGTCGAGGCCGCCGCGGCGGCGACGCTTGGCGCGTGGTGGATCTACGGCTATCGGCGCGGCGGTTTTCCGATCTTCGGGTGGGCCATCGACGCGACACTCGTGCTGGTGGTCGCGGCAGTGTCGCCGATGCCGTCGGACGCCATCGCCCTCTTCTTCGCGGGACTCCAGTTCCGATCGCTCTTCGTGCCTCGACGGGAGCTCGGGCTGCTCATCATGTCGTTCGCCATCGCGCGGGTCGGCTCGACGGCGCTCTGGTATTCGAACGGCCACGTCGAGTACGGTCCGCTCTCGCCGAATTCGCTGATCTCGGTGCTCGGCCTCACGATCATCGCCGCGAGTCTTCATCTGTTCGTCAGCGCAACGCAACGGCAGAGCGCCATGGCGCACGAGTTGGCGCGCAGCGACGAGCGCTATCGGCTGATCGCGCGCGCGACGCGCGACGTCGTCTACGACTGGCACGTCGCGAGCGGCAGGATCGAGTGGACGGAATCGATGCAGTCCGTCTTCGGTTACACGCCGGAACAGATCGGCGACGGCGCGTGGTGGCTCGAACGCGTCCATCCCGCCGACCGTGACGCGCTTCAAAGCTCAGTCGCCGCGGCGGTGGCCGACTCCAAGACTTCGGTCTCGACGGTTCAGTACCGCGCGCGGCGTGCCGACGACCGCTACGCCCATGTCTCCGGAAGCCTGATCGTGCAGCGCGCCGCGGACGGCACGGCCGAGCGAGTGATCGGGTCCATTCGCGACGTGACGAGCGAGCATCTCCTCGAGGAGCGGCTCCGCCAGGCGCAGAAGATGGAGGCCGTCGGCCAGCTGGCCGGCGGCATCGCGCACGACTTCAACAACCTGCTCACCGTGATCGGCGGGCACGTGTTCATGCTGGAGCAGGCGTCGGCGGACGCCGCCGCGGGATCCGGCGAGCCTGACCCGCGGTCGGTGAAGCATCTCGCGGGAATCACGCGCGCGGCCGATCGGGCGGCCTCGCTCACCCGCCAGCTCCTCGCGTTCGGGCGCAAGCAACTTCTGTCGCCGACCATGCTCGACGTGAACGCCGTTGTCGAGGAAACGCTGCACATGATGCGGCCGGCCGTCGGCGCGCGCATCGAGATCGTCACCCGCCTCGAGCCGAATCTGCGCCCGGTGTACGCGGACGCCGGTCAGTTGGGGCGGGTGCTCGTGAATCTCGGGCTCAACGCGCGCGACGCGATGCAATCGACGAACGGCGGAACCCTCACGATCGAGACGGCGAACGCCACGCTACTGGACCGCGCGGAGCGCAGCGGCGACGCGGCGTCCGCCGATGGCGCGCTCCCCGCCGGCGACTACGTGCGACTGACGCTGCGGGATACCGGCGCCGGGATGGACGCCGTCACGCTGGCGCGCGCGTTCGAGCCGTTCTTCACGACGAAGCCGCACGGCCGCGGCACGGGTCTCGGCCTCGCGACGGTGTACGGCATCGTGAAACAGTCATTCGGCGACATACACGCGGAGAGCGCGCCGGGGTTGGGATCGACGTTCACGATTCACCTCCCCGCGCCGGAGCGTCGACGCATGCCGCGAAGCGACACGCTCGACGACGCGGGCTCGGCTCCGTGGACCAGCGTCGCCGCCGCCACGACTTCGCCGCATCGAGGCGTGCTGCTCGTCGAGGACGATGCCGGGGTTCTCGCCTTCGCCACCGAGGTGCTGTCTCGGGCCGGCTACGACGTGCGCTCGGCGCGCCACGGTGTCGAGGCGCTCGAGCAGATGCGAAAGCACGAGGCCTCGATCGACATCGTCGTGACGGACGTCGTGATGCCCGAGATGGGCGGGCGTCCGCTGGTGGAGCAACTCCGCAAGCGCCGGCCGCACCTGCCCGTTCTCTACATCACGGGCTACACGGACGACGCCAGCATGATCGACGAGTTGAAGGCGACGGGGGCTCGGCTCCTCGAGAAGCCGTTCACGGCGAGCCGGTTGGCGGAGGCGGTGGCGTCGCTCGGAGGCGCGCTGGCGAAAGCCAGCTGAGACGTGAGCCGCGAGCCGCTCACTGCGGAGGATGGCGCGTCAGGTTGAACTGGAACGGCATACGCGCCAGGAACGCACGGGACACCCCTCGACGAAGAGCGGATCGAAACGCAGTTTCGGCAGCGTCTCGAACACGGACTCGACGAATTCGGTGGCCGTCGTGCTCTGAACCTGCGCGGAGCTGACGTCCACCTGGCCAGCCGCGTCGACGATGAAGTCGAGCAGCGTTTGCCCAGTCACGTTTGCCTCGTCTCATGCTGGGCGGATATGGCGGCGGCTTGTTGCCTCGCTTCGGCTCCACCACTTCGTGATGTGCCGAATCGGCAACCGCATCTGAATCAGCGGCGTGATACCGGCGCCGGGCGCCACGGCGATCGTCGGTTTCAGGCTGATCGCATCGGGTTGAACGACGAAACGCACGTCCATGCTGTCTCCGCTGAACGTGATCTCTGGCGACGTCGGGCTCCGGCAATGCCCGCTCTCGCTGAGACGCTGCAGCGCGTCGATGAAGGCGGCGTCGAATCGCGGCAGTGCGCGTTCCGCCGACGGCGCGCACTCTCGAGAACTGGCCGTCCCGGTGCAATGTTGCGCGATAGACGCTTCGAAGCGTCAGGATCGCCCTCGCCCCCATGTCCTCGATCGGCGGCGCCAGCGCGGTGTGCGTCTCGTACGTGCTTCAGCACGAGCGGCTGCGGCACGACGAGGAACTGACGAATCCCCATCCCTATGAGCGATTCATAAGAAGCGCTCAGCTTGTCGCTCGTGTCGAACGGGAAGATCAGCAACGAGACTCGCGTCGTCTGCGAGTCCGGCGATGGAGCGCTCAGCGCCGCGTCGCAGCGCGCGGTGTCGTGTGGGACCTGGGCTCCGGCGGCGGTTGCGACGGCGATGGCTGCGGCAACGAACAGTCTCATGGGTCGACAGGGGGCTCAGCGAACAGCCGAGTCATGCTCGATGATCTGCTTCGCACGTTGGATCACCGGTCGGTCGACCAATTCACCTCGGTGCGCGAACACAGCGTCTTCCGGCCGAGCGGACAACTCGTCGAGAACGGCCCGCGCCCATGCGACCTCGTCGTCGCTCGGCCTGAATGCGTCGTTCGTGATCGCGATCTGCTTCGGATGAATGCACAATTTGCCGCCGAATCCGAAGCTCCGGCTTCGAGCGGCGTGGCGTCGTAGCAAGTCGGGATCGTCGATCGCGAGCGTGACGAGATCCACCGGCGGCGCGATGCCGGCGACCTTCGACGCGACGACGATGCGGGAGCGGACGGCGTCGAACGCGCCATCGGCGTCGTGGATCCCCGTGTCGAGCGTGAAGTCGAGCGCGCCGAAGACGATCCGCTCGACGCGCGGACATCGTGCGACGTCGAGCACGTTCCACAACCCGGCCGCGGTCTCGATGATCGGGACGACGACGTGCTCCGGCGCGATCGCGGCGAGGGCCCGCTCGACGTGCGCCGCGCTGTCGGCCTTCGGCAGCAGCACGCCGCGGATCGCCAGCGTGCGCGCGACGCCCAAGTCCTCGTCGAACCACGGCGTGAGCGCGCTGTTGACGCGCACGTAGACGGGCACGTCGCGCGGGATCGTCGCGGTCATGAGGCCGCGACGCGCGTCGGCTTTTTCCTCCGGCGCGACCGCGTCCTCGAGGTCGACGATCACGCGATCGGCGCCGCTCGCGGCGGCCTTCGCGAAGCGGTCGGGTCGAGTCGCGGGGACGAAGAGCCAAGACCGTGCGGGGCCGTCGCCTCGGCCGGCGGGTGGAGTCATTGAGGGGTGTGAATGACGAACGTGTGCAATCCGTGGCCTCCTGCCGGCCAACAAGCTACGGCGGGACCAATCATCCGGAAACCCACGCCTCCGCCTCCACCGCTCGCGCGTCGTCGTTGTCGGTCGACCACAACTTGAAATGACCGGCGTCGTCACCGGGCGCGCCGAACACCAGGAAATCGGACGTGTCGAAGGTCGGCCGCACCGCCTTGAACTGAAACCGCCGAACGCGCTCCGATGTTACGTGCGTCTGCAGCAGATCGAGCAGCAGCGTCGCGATCAGCGGGCCGTGCACGACGAGTCCCGCGTACCCTTCCACATGCGTCGCGTAGCGCCGGTCGTAGTGAATGCGGTGTGTGTTGAACGTGAGCGCCGAAAAGCGAAAGAGCAGCGTCTCCGTAGGGCGCACTGTGTGCCGCCATGTTGGATCCATGCCGCCAACGTCCTCGCGTCGCTCGACGGCACGGGGCGTAGGCGGCGGCGGATCGCGATACACGAGATCCTGCTCCTCCTCGATGGCGACGCCGGCGTCGTTGCTGAAGCGATGCCGCACCGTCACGAACACGAGCGCCGACTCGCGCCCCTTCTTCTCCTCGACCGACTGGATCACCGACGCGCGTTCGATGCGCTCGCCGACGCGCAGCCGATTGTGAAACGTCACGCGGCTCCCCGCCCACAACCGCCGCGGCAGCATCACCGGCGGCAGAAACCCGCCGCGGCGCGCGTGGCCGTCGGGCCCCAGCTCCGACTCGCGCGCCACTCCCGGCGCGAGCGTCCAATGAAACCCCAGCGGCGCCGCATCGCCCTCCTTCGGCGTCTCGGCGGAATGATCCAGCGTCGCGTGCCAAGCCGCGACGCGGCTCGGCGTGATCCAATCCGCCGCCGTCTGCGTCCGCCCGATCCACGCCTTCCAGTCATGGCCCGTCTGTACGAATTCGACTCCCACCATCGCTCCTCGCGGCCCTCTAGGGATTCTCGTCGCGGGCCTGGCGACCAGCAAGACCAGACCGCATCCCGGCGCTCGTCTCGCCGTGCCATATTCGACGAGCCTTAGTTCCTCGTCGTACCGGCCCGCCAGCCACAAGGATCTCCCTTGGCGCACGAACCCTTCGAAGAAATCCGGGCAGCTGTTCGAGCCCTCTGCCAGAACTTTCCGGGCGCGTATTGGCAAAAGCTCGACGCCGAGCAAGCCTACCCCGACGAGTTCGTCTCGGCGCTCACGGCTGCCGGATGGATGGCGGCGCTCATTCCGCAGGAATACGACGGCGCCGGCCTCGGACTCGCCGAAGCGTCGGTCATCCTCGAGGAGATCAATCGCAACGGCGGCAACTCCGGCGCGTGCCACGGACAGCTCTACAACATGGGCACGCTGTTGCGGCACGGATCGGAGGAACAGAAGCGCGCCTACCTGCCTCGCATCGCGCGCGGCGAGCTGCGTCTTCAATCGATGGCCGTCACCGAACCCACGACGGGCACGGACACCACCAAGACGGCGACGTTCGCCGCCAAAAACGGCGACCGCTACGTCGTGAACGGGCAAAAGGTCTGGCTCTCCCGTGCGCACCATTCGGACCTCCTCGTCCTCCTGGCACGCACGTCTCCGTACGACCGCCTCCGCTCGCACGGCCGGCATGTCGCTTTTTCTCGTCGACATCAAAGCCGCGCTCGGGAATGGCCTCACGCTTCGCCCGATCCGCAACATGGTGAACCACGAGACGAGCGAGGCGTTCTTCACGGACCTCGAAATCCCGGCAGCGAGTCTCATCGGCGAGGAGGGGAAGGGCTTTCGCTACATTCTCGATGGACTCAACGCCGAGCGCACACTCATCGCCGCCGAGTGCATCGGCGACGCGCGCTGGTTCGTCGAGAAGGCGACCGCCTATGCCAACGAGCGCGTCGTCTTCGACCGGCCGATCGGCCGCAACCAGGGCGTGCAGTTTCCCATCGCCGAGTGCCACATCGAGACGGAAGCCGCCGACCTGATGCGATGGAAGGCGTGCACGCTGTTCGACAACAACGAACCGTGCGGCGCCGAGGCGAACATGGCCAAGTATCTGGCGGCCAAGGCGTCGTGGGAAGCGGCGAACGTTTGTCTTCAGACGCACGGCGGCTTCGGCTTCGCCGCGGAATACGACGTCGAGCGCAAGTTCCGCGAGACGCGTCTGTACCAGGTCGCGCCGATCTCCACGAATCTCATCCTGTCGTACGTCGCCGAGCACGTGCTCGGGCTCCCGCGCTCGTTCTGAGATGCTTCCGCTCGACGGGATCACTGTCGTCTCGCTCGAGCAGGCGGTCTCCGCGCCGTTCTGCACGCGCCAGCTCGCCGACTACGGCGCCCGCGTCATCAAGATCGAGCGTCCGGGCGAAGGAGATTTCGCGCGCAAATACGACACGGCCGTGAACGGCCTGTCATCGTACTTCGTGTGGCTGAATCGATCGAAGGAGAGCGTGACGCTCGACGTCGCGCAGCCGGCCGGCCGCGGCGTGGTCGACCGCCTGCTCGCGCGCGCCGACGTGTTCGTTCAGAACCTCGGCCCCGGCGCCGCGGCGCGGCTCGGATTGGACTGGCCGACACTCTCGGAGCGATTTCCCCGCCTGATCGTCGTCGACATCTCGGGCTACGGTGAAGGCGGCCCGATGTCCGATCGCAAAGCGTACGACCTGCTCGTCCAAGCCGAGAGCGGGCTGCTGTCGGTCACGGGCTCCGCCGACACGCCGTCGCGGGCCGGCGTGTCGATCGCCGACATCGCGGCCGGCATGTACGCCTATTCAGGAACGCTCATGGCGCTGCTCGAGCGCGCGAAGACCGGACGCGGCACGCGCGTCGGCGTCTCGATGCTCGATGCGCTCGGCGAATGGATGAGCCAACCGATGTACTTCGCGAAGTACTCGGGTGCCCCGCCGCCGCGCACCGGTGCCTCCCATCCGACGATCGCGCCGTACGGACCCCACCGCGCCGGCGACGGCGGCGAGGTGCTCTTCGGAATTCAGAACGATCGAGAGTGGACGCGCTTCTGCGCCGAGGTACTCGGCACGCCGGAGCTGGCGCGCGACGAGCGATTCGCCGACAACCCTCGTCGCGTCGTCAATCGCGCCGAGCTGACGCGGATCATCGAGCGAACGTTCGAGACGCAGACGGTCGATGACATCGTACGCCGGCTCGATTCGGCCGGGATCGCGAATGGACGCCTAAACGACCTGCACGACTTCGCGGCCCACGACCAGCTCCGCGCACGCCGCCGCTGGCGCCCGATCGCCACCGAGAACGGAGAGATCGACGCGCTGCTCCCGCCCGCGGCGCTGAGCGGTGCCGAACCGGCGATGGCACCCGTGCCGAAGGTCGGGCAGCACAACGACGCGGTCTTGGCCGAGCTCGGCTACGATCGCGCAACCATAGATAGTTTGCGAACGGGAGGTGCGATCTGACATGGCGACAACCACACTGACCTCGACGGGAACGAGAGCGCTCGCGGAATTCGTGGCCGACCTGCGCTACGACGACCTCCCCGCGCACGTCATCGACGGGACGAAGGATCTCATGATCGACTGGTTGGGATCCGCGCTCGCCGGCAAGGGCGCGCGGCCGGTCGTCGCGCTCGAGCAATTCGCCGCCGAGATGGGGCCGCGCGACGGGCCGTCGGAGATCATTCCCGGTGATCGCAACACGAGCCCGCTATTCGCGGCTCTCATCAACGGAGCCGCGTCGCACGTCGCCGAGCAGGACGACGTGCACAACGGCGCGGTCTTCCATCCGGGGACGGTCGTCTTTCCGGCGGTATTGGCGGTGGCGCAAGCCGAGGACGCGTCAGGCCGCGATCTGCTGGCCGCGGCCATCGCCGGCTACGAGGTCGGCATCCGCGTCGGCGAATTCCTCGGCCGCTCGCATTACAAGATCTTTCATACGACCGGCACCGCCGGCACGCTCGCCTCGGCGGCAGCCGTCTCGCGCCTCCTCGGTCTCGACGCCGACGCCACGCAGAATGCGCTGGGTTCCGCGGGCACGCAGGCCGCCGGCTTGTGGGAATTCCTCCGCGACGCGGCCGACTCGAAACAACTGCACACAGCGAAGGCGGCGGCCGACGGTCTTCTGGCCGCCTACCTGGCCCGCTCGGGTGTCACCGGCGCGCGCCGAATTCTCGAGGGCGCGCAGGGACTGGCGGCCGGCATGTCGACCGACGCCGATCCGTCGCGGCTCACCGACGGACTCGGCACGCGCTGGGCGACGATTGAGACTTCTTATAAGCTGCACGCGTCCTGCCGTCACACCCATCCGGCGGCCGACGCGCTGTTGTCGTTGATGGAGCAGGAGCGCCTGTCGCACGACCAGATCGCCCGCGTCACCGCGCGTGTGCATCAAGGCGCGATCGACGTGCTCGGCCAGGTGACCGAGCCGACGAACGTCCACCAGGCGAAGTTCTCGATGGGTACGGTGCTCGGACTCATCGCGGTGCATGGCAGCGCCAGTCTCGACGACTTCGAGCACGCGCTGGACGACGGCCGAGTCTCGGCGTTCCGCAAGAAGGTGCGGATGGTTCTCGACGACGAGGTGGACGCCGCTTATCCGCGCCGCTGGCTTGGTCGCGTGGACGTCGAGACGACGGACGGAAGAATGCTTCGCGGGCGAGTGGATGTGCCGAAGGGAGATCCGGGAAATTCGCTCTCGCGTTCAGAGCTCGAAGCGAAAGCCCTGCGGCTTGCCCGCTTCGGCGGCGGAGCGCACGAATCCCAAGTGCGAGCGGCGATTCATCGGATCTTGTCGCTGGATTCGACCGATCGGGTGGCGGGCCTGCTTCGATGAATGTGCCAAGCGGCCGCTTCGCCCCCCGCAAACGGGCCTGAAACAAGGATCCGTCCCGGCTCGTACCTTCCCCCAGCCCTCTCCGGAGCCCGCGCGTGCACCAGCTAGCCACTGACCTTCGCGTCGCCTTTCGCCGCGCCCGCAAGCGCCCGGGCTTCACCATCGTCGCTCTGCTCTCGTTGACACTCGGCATCGGAGCGAACACGGCGGTATTCAGCCTCGTCAACGCGATTCTCCTCCGGAAGGCGCCGATTCCGCACGTGGAGCAGATCGCCGAGGTCTATCAGAAACAAGCCGACTTCCCATACGCGCCATTCTCGTATCCGGACTACGTCGATTTCAGGCGCGCGACAGCGGGGACGTTCTCCCAGATATCGATCTCGATGTTCACCGTCGCCGCGCACGACCTGGGCGATCACGTCGAGTCGCTCATGGGCGAGCTGGTGAACGGAGACTATTTCCCGCTGCTGGGGCTTCGCCCGGCCGCCGGCCGCTTGCTCGGGCCGCAGGACGACGTGACGCCCGGCGCGCATCCCGTTGTCGTGCTGTCGCACGACTACTGGCAGCGCACGTTCGCGAGCGATCCATCCGCCGTCGGACGCACGATGCGCTTGTCGGGGCGGGAGTACACGATCGTCGGCGTGGCGCCCGCGTCGTACACGGGAATCGTGAACGGGATCGCGCCCGCGGTCTTCGTTCCGGTCCAGATGATCAACCAGCTGCAGCCGGACGTGCACGACGAGCTCACGCAGCGGGGCAACCATTCGGCGTTTCTCAAAGCGCGCCTTTCCCCCGGCGCGTCGATGGTGCAGGCCAAGGCCGTGGCTGACCGGTTCACCGCGGACATGGCGAGCAAGTATCCGAGCAATTGGCCCGCCGGGACGTCGCTCACCGTCATTCCGGAGACCAAGATCGCGGTCAATCCGCTGCTCGACTCCGTCGTCGTCCCCGCGGCGGCGGCGCTCATGGTCGTCGTCGGACTCGTGCTGCTGGTCGCGTGCGCGAATCTCGCGAGCTTCCTGCTCGCGCAAGCCCGTGACCGTCGCAAGGAAGTCGCGATCCGTCTCGCAATCGGCGCCAACCGCAGCGTGCTCGTGCGACAGTTCCTTATCGAGTCGCTGCTGCTCTCGGCGGTCGGAGGTGTGGCGGGCGTGTTCGTCTCGGGGGTCGCGCTCCACGCCGTGATGCGTGCCGATCTTCCGTTGCCTCTGCCGATCACCCTCGACATCTCGCTCGATTGGCGCGTGTTGAGCTTCGCCATCGCGGCGTCGGCGATCGCCGGCGTGCTGTTCGGGCTTCTGCCCGCGCTTCAGGTGACGCGCACGAGCGTCGTCGAGACGATCAAGAACGAGAACGCCGATGGCGGACCGAAGCGCCGCTTCACGATGCGCAACGCGCTCGTCATCGGTCAGGTGTCGGTCTCGCTCACGCTGCTCATCACCGCCGCGCTCTTTCTGCGAAGCCTCCAGGCGCGGGCGAACGTGAACCCCGGATTCGGCACCGCGCCCGCCGGGATGGTGTGGATGGCGATTCCGCTGGACCGCTACGACTCCACAAGACGCCAACAGCTGCTCGACAACATCGAGCATCGCATGGCGAAGATTCCCGGCGTCGTCACGGTCGGCGCGATCGACAACCTGATGTTGAATGCGCTGAACCAGCAGGGAAAACTCATTCACGTCCCTGGCGTGACGCCTCCCAAGGGCCAGACCGCGTTCGACGTCGACTACACGTCCGCGGACTCCGGGCTTTTCGGCGCGATTGGGCTCACCCTCGTTCGCGGGCGCGGCATCACCGCGGCCGACGTCCCGGGCGCGCCGCGTGTCGCGGTAATCAACGAGGCGATGGCCAACCGATTCTGGCCCGGGCAGGAAGCCGTCGGCCGGACGTTCAACACGGACTCGGTGACATATCAAATCGTCGGAGTCATGCATACGACGAAGGTTCGAAGCCTCGGCGAAGAGCCGCGGCCATTCTTCTTCACGTCGTTCGCGCAGGAATTCTCCGCCACCGTGCGGCTGATCGCGCGCACGAACGGCGACGCCGACCGCACCGCGACGCAAATGCTCGCGACGCTGCGTGAGATCGATCCGAGCCTCATGGCGGTCCAGGTGAACACGATTTCGCGCCACCTCGCCGCGATGCTCCTGCCGGCGCGACTCGGCGCGATGGCGTTCATGCTCTTCGCGGCGCTCGCGCTCGCGCTCGCCGTGCTCGGCGTGTACGGCGTGGTGAGCTACGCGGTGGCGCGCCGGTCGCGAGAAGCCGGCATTCGCCTCGCCGTGGGCGCGCAGCCGAGCGCGATCGTGCGATTGCTGATGCGCGAAGGGATGGTGCTCGTGGCGATCGGTTCCGCGCTGGGACTGTTGTTCGGTCTCGGCGCGGCGCAGGTGCTGCGGACGCTCCTGTACGGAGTCGGGGCTGCGGACCCGATCACGTTCATCGCGGCGCCGGTCCTGCTCATTGTCGTGGGTGCCGTAGCGGCCTTTCTACCGGCGAGAAGGGCGGGACGAGTCGATCCGGCGGGGGTCCTGCGGTCGGAATAGTGTTGAGCAATCGATAGGCGAAAAACTGACGTTGTTGGTTTGGGGTCGTCGGTTGGGTGTGATCGTCTTGCCAATTCTCTCGGATCCTCGCACCGTTTAGGGTGTACCCGGAGCGCACCCGGAGGCCGCCATGCGCATTCGAGCCGTCGCTGTCCTCGCCCTGCTCGTCGTCCCCGCTGCTTTGACCGCGCAGTCGCCTCCAGCGCACGCGCCCCCGCGGCCTGCGCCACCTCCCGTTCGGCCTGCGTCTCCTGCGCCGCAACCAGCGGCGGTCGCCCGCCAGCTTCAGTACCGCCGCTCGCGATGGGCCGCCGAGGCGTATTCGGTGATCACCACGGCCCAGGTGCCGACCGGGCCCGAGCTTTCGCGGTATACGAGCTTCGGGAACGGGCTGCGCGCCGACTATCGCTACACCGACCACTGGTCCGCGACCGTCGACATGACGGCCTCGTACCTCTTTTCTCCCGCGATAACCGAGACGGGCGAGGTCGGCGCGCGCTACGCCCCGCTGGCGCTCGATCACGAGCTCCGCCCGTTCTTCGATGCCCGCCTGGCGTTCATGCACATGTACGACTCGTACCAGTCGAACGTCGCGCCGACCGTCAACGGCGGCTTCGGGGGGAGCGATTACTCTGACGTCGGCCGCTACATGCGCGGCTTCGGCGGCGCCGTCGGCGCCGGTCTAGACTTTCCACTCACGCAATCGCTCCAACTGACGACCGAGGTGTCGGGCGTGCGAAGCCGGATGACGGCGTATCGCCTGACAGGCGGCTTGCCGACCGGCACGACGTACTGGATGAACGCGTTCCGCTACTCGATCGGCATCAAGCTGAACCCGATCAGCGCGATGCATCTGGATCAGAATCCGATGAAGTAGCTGAACGGGTGGCGCGAGCTCAGAGCCGGGCCTGGGGACTCGTGTCCCCCCTGCTCGCCGCCCGCCCGCGCTTCTCCGAAATCCGTTCCACCACGATGCCCACTTCGCGATCGCTGATGCCGTCGCCGCGTTCGATCGCGCGCGCGAGGTCGGCTTGCGACACGATGCCGACGCACCCGTCATCGTCCATCACTAGTACGCGACGCACCTGATTGTCGGACATGAGGCGCTCGACGTCCTTCACGTCGGCGTCGGTGCGCACGCTGCACAGATTGCGCGTCGCGATCTCACCGACCATCGCGTTGGGGTTCGTTCCCGTGGCGAGACCGCGCACGACCAGATCGCGGTCGGTCACGATACCGACGACGCGCCCGTTGTCCACGATCGGCACCGCGCCGCAATCGTTGTCGCGCATCGTCTTCGCGACGCTCGTGATCGAGTCGTTCGACGAGCAGAAACAGGGATTCTTCGTCATGATGTCGGCGGCCTTCATCTGCGTGTCTCCGGAGTGCGCGTGGCGGCCGGCCTCGGCGCGAGGCCAGACCATTTGACTGTTCGCAGCGAGACGCGTGCCCGTTGTGTCGCGCGGCGAAGCCGAGCTGAGGCATGCTCGCGTCGAGCTCGCCGCCGGCGATGCGGATCGGGGATCGGCGCTCGAGAAAATTCGAGCGAATCTTCGAGAAATCCCCCCGGTTGGAGCATTCGTTGCAAACGCGGGTCAGGGACTGGTTTGCGGGGGGGGGATTTCATGCGTAGCACCTCGGTACCGCTCATCCTCGTCGTGGACGACAGCGAAGCGAGTCGTTTCGTCGTCGCGGACGTGCTCACGAAGTCGGGATTTCGCGTCAGCCAGGCGAGAAGCGGCCGCGAGGCACTCGCCGCGATCGATCGGTCCCCGCACGATCTCGTCGTGGTGGATGTCCGGCTTCCCGACATCACCGGCTTCGGACTCGCGCGGCGATTGCGCGCCAAGCCCGACCACCGGTCCACGCCGATCCTCTTCGTCTCCGCGAGCCTCATCGAACCGAGCGCGCACGCGCTCGGACTGGCGAGCGGCGCCGACGCGTACTTGAATCATCCCGTCGACCCGACGCTGCTCGTCGCCACCGTGCGGTCGCTGTTGCGCACGCGTCAGGCCGAGGACGTCGAGCGATTGCTGGCCGATGTGAACGAAGCGTTTGCGGATTCGCCCGACCCGCTCGAGGAGGCGCGCGCGTTGGCGATCGACAACGCGCGTCTCTTCCGCGAAGCCGACGCGGCGCGCCACGAGGCACAACTCGCGAACGCGGCCAAGGTCGACTTCCTGGCGGCGATGAGCCACGAGCTCCGCACGCCGCTCAACGCGATCGCCGGATTCGTGGACCTCATGGCGCTCGGCATCCACGGGCCGATAACGCCGGAGCAGCAAGCCGATCTCGCGCGGATCGGCCAGAACGAGCGGCACCTCGCCACTCTGATCGGCGACATTCTGAACTACGCGAAGCTCGAGGCGGGCCGGCTCGAGTACGACATGCAGCAAGTGATCGCCGGCGACGCGCTCGCCGAAGTACACACGCTCGCGCGCGCGGTGTTCGACGCGAAAGGCGTGGGGTTCGACTACGTTCCGGGCGACGCCGGCGCGATCGTGTCGGCGGATCCGGATCGCTTGCGTCAGGTGCTCCTCAACGTCGTCGGCAACGCGGCGAAGTTCACGCCGCCCGGCGGATCGGTGGTGCTCACGAGCGCGGCCGACGCGCAGAGCGTGCGGCTTTTCTGCAAGGACACCGGGCGCGGCATCCCGGTCGAAAGGCTCGCCGCGATATTCGAGCCGTTCGTGCAGGTCGACCGTCACCTCAACCCTTCGGCGACTCAGGGGATCGGGCTGGGTCTCTCGATCAGCCGCGATCTCATGCGCGGCATGGACGGCGATCTCGTCGTCGAGAGCGAGCCGGGGGCGGGATCGACATTCACGATTGTCTTACGACGCTCGCGAACAACCCGCGAAGCCTCGAGCGCCGCCGCGCAGCGCTAAGGCGTCACCGAAACGAGAAGCGTCGCTCGCATGCTCGCGTCGGCGACCGCGCTTGCGGTGACGATCGCACTGCCGACGCGCCGCGCCTGGATGAAGCCGAGGTTCCGGTCCACCGAGACGATGGTCGAATCGGACGAAGCCCAGCGCACGCCCTCGTTGGCCGACGATGCGCAGGACTGGACGCTGGCGCTGGGCTGGAGCGTTTGACCCACGCGGAGCGTCGCCGTGTCGGGCGTGACGCTCACCGCCTGAACGGCGCAGGTATCGGAGCCCGAGCCTTGGCTGGGTCCGACGCCGGCGAGATTCGTGGTGAGGGCAGTGTCGCAGGCGGCGACGAAAGCGCAGGCGATGGCGAGGACGAAGACTCTCATGGCGCGGCGTCTCTGACGTAGGGCTTGGGCGAACGATGTCAGAAATGCTACGCGGGCTGAATGCGGGGGGTCACAGAAAGATCGCAAAGAAACGTTGCACGAAAGGCGCAACGGCGTTGTGTCACGGTTGGCGGTTCAAGGGGAACTGACAGGCGTGAGACCAGCATCGAGGCTTCAGCATCGAGGAGGCGAGGCGTGGGAACTGCTTTGCACTCCACGTGGCCTTGAATGGCGAATACGGCCCGACCCAGGTCTCAGGACTGCGCGGGACTCAGTCATCAGACTCTCGGTTGCGAGCGCTCTGGAGCACCTTTCGTCGATACACGAAGATCATCTTGCGGATCTCGATGGTCTCGTCGTTGAAGCCTTTCCAGACTCGGGACAGCGAGTAAATCCGGATCGCGAGACTCGAGTAGATGGTATTCGAGCTCATTGTCCGACTTGATCGACATGTCGAGAAAGCGGGCGAACTCCTTGTTTGTCGCGGCTCCGCACCCCTCTACGATGTTCGAGGCGATCGAGTCGGCGGCGCGGGTAAGCTGGGATCGCAGATGGCTGTACCCCATCCGGCTGAAGTGCCGGGTCTGTTTGTGGAGCGCGATCGCCAACGCGTGGGCCCTCTGCCACGCCCGGATGTGCTTGAAATCTTGCATGGGCACACTGTAGCCTCACGTCTCTCGTCTGCCCGGACCATTCGCACTCCAGTACCACGGTTTTCTCGCAACTCGCAAGTCGAGCAGTCCTGACGCCTGGGTCGGGCCGTAGTAGCCATTCCGGGCGAGACAGCTTCAAAGCAGTTCCGAGCCCTCGCATCTCGACGCTCGATGCTCGATGCTGGTCTGATCCCTGGTCTCCTGTGGGCCTTACATCGACCCACCGCCGTCTCATCCCGTGGGTATTGACGCCTTATATCCCCACCCATAAGCTGCTTATACCCAGCCCCAGCCCGCGGAGCCGACGTGATCAAGCGCAACGAGAAACCCCCTCTCGCCCGTATCGAACTCCTCCAGGGCACCCTCGACCTCATCGTCCTCCAAACTCTTCGCTGGGGCCCCCGCCACGGCTACGGCCTCGTGCAGATGATCGACGCCACCACGCGCGGCGTCCTCCAGGTCGACGCGGGCGCGATCTATCCCGCGCTGCATCGCCTCGAGCGCCAGAAGCTCATCAACGCCGACTGGACGGTGTCCGAAAACAAGCAACGCGTCCGTGTCTATCGCCTCACCGCGGCCGGCCGCACCAGACTCGCTGCCGAGCGCTCGCGATGGGAGCAGATGTCGACCGCGATCGCCGAGCTATTCGTGCCGCCGGCTGGACCCAAGGAGGTCTGACCATGTTCTGGAAGAGTCGAGCGTCGCGGATGCGCGACCTGAACGCCGAAATGCAGGCGCACCTGGACATGGCGACGCGCGACCGCATAGCGCGTGGCGAATCGCCGGAAGAAGCGGCGCGCAACGCGCGGCGCACGTTCGGCGATCAGACCACCGTTCGCGAGTCGACGAGCGACATGTGGAGCGGCGATTGGCCGCACCAGGTCGCGCAGGAGTTCAAGCAGGCCGCCCGGAGTCTCGCTCGCGTCCCCATCTTCTCGCTCGCCGCCGTGCTCACGCTCGCACTCGGCATAGGCGCGAACACGGCGATCTTCAGCGTCATCAACGGCGTCGTGCTGCGGCCGCTGCCGTTCGCCAAGCCGGACGAGCTCGTGTACATCACGAGCCAGTTTCCGAAGATGAACCTCGACCACTTCCCGCTCGACGGCGCCGAGTTCATCGAGCTGCGGGAGCGGAATCATTCGTTCAGGGAAGTGGGCGCCTACGCCGTCGGCGCGGTGAACGTCGGCGCCGACGCAAACCCGCGCCGCGTCACGGCCGCCATCGCCTCGGCGAGCCTCTTCACCGCCATGGGCGTTGCGCCGCTTGCCGGGCGCACGTTTCGCGAAGACGAGACGCTCCCCAACGGACCGACGGTCGTCGTCATCTCGCGCGATCTTTGGCAAAACGCGTTCGGCGGACGCTCGATCGTCGGCCAACAGGTCCAGGTGGACGGCGTTTCGCGAACCATCATCGGCATCATGCCGGGCGGTTTCGACGTACACGACGAAGGCGTGCAGGTGTGGACTCCGCTCATCCTCGATCCGGCGAATCGCAATCAGTTCCGAGGCGGCCACTACCTCACGCTCGTCGGCCGTCTCAAGGACGGCGTCTCGCTCGCGCGCGCGCGCAGCGATCTGGAAACGATGCTCGCGCAGTGGAACGTGCTCGACGGCGGCAACGGCAAGCCGCCGTCCGAGTGTTGCGGCAACGGATTCGTTCACACGCCGCATCCGGTGGAGCACCGCCTCCGCTACGACAACCTGCAGGGTGACATCGTCGGCGGCATCGGCCGCACGCTCTGGCTGCTTCAGGCGGCGGTGGGATTCGTGCTGCTCATCGCCTGCGCGAATCTCGCCAACCTGCTGCTGATCCGCGCCGAAGGTCGGCACAAGGAGCTCGCATTGCGCGCCGCGCTCGGCGCGGGGCGCGGCCGGCTGATCCGGCAATTCGTCGCCGAGAGTCTCGTGCTGTCGATCGTCGGCGCGATCGCGGGCATCGCGTTGGCGAGAGTCGGGCTCAAGGTCTTCGTCGCCGCGGGATCGTCGAGCATTCCGCGCGCGGCGGCGGTCGGGATCGACGGCCGGGTACTGGCGTTCACGTTGATCGTCGCCGTTGGGACGGGTGTCCTGTTCGGTCTGGCGCCGGCGCTTCATCTGAGTCTCGGCAACCTTGGCCTGACGCTGCGCGAAGCGGGGAGTCGAACGACGGCGGTCGGCGCGCGCAGTCGCATGCGGAGCGCGCTCGTGATCGGTGAGATGGCGCTCGCGGTAACGCTCGTGATCGGCGCCGGGTTGCTGATCAAGAGCTTCTCGAATCTGATGTCGGTCGACGCCGGCTTCGATCGCTCGCATCTCACGACCTTCGGTCTCTCGCTGCCGCCGCGCGTCTATCGCGATTCGGTGCGTCGCGTCGCCTTCTACGACAACGTCTTGCGTCAGCTCGCCGCGGTGCCCGGCGTGCGTGCGACGGCCGCGATGTCCGGGCTTCCTCCGCAGCGCTCCATCAACGCCAATGACACGGACATCGACGGCTACGTGCCCGGGCCGGGCGAGCAGAAGCAGCCCAACATCGACTACTACCAGTACGCGACGCCGAACTATTTCACGACGATGCGCATCCCGATCGTCGCCGGGCGCGGGTTCGGCCCGCAGGACGGTCCGCTCTCGCCGCCTGTGGCGCTCATCAACGAGACGTTGGCCAAGCGATACTATGGGAATGTCTCCCCGTCGGGAGACGCATCCGGCCCGGCGGAGACTCGGTGTGGTTCACTGTCATCGGCGTCGCCAAGGACGTGAAGCAAGGCGGGGTGAGCTCGAAGACGGGGACCGAGCTCTACCTCGACTACCAACAGCTGCCCCGCGACTACGGCTACGCGCCGGCGGCGATGTACGTCGTCGCGCGGTCGCGCCGCAACCCTCGACGATGTTCGAGGCAATCGAGTCGGCGGCGCGAGTCAGTTGGGATAGCAAATGGCTGCACCCGATCCGGTTAGAGTGCCTGGTCTGCTTGTGGATCGCGATCGCCAAAGCGTGCGCACGCTGCCACGCGTGCCGCTCGATGCTGGTCTTGCGTCTGGCACGACGTCAATTCCTTGTTCAGCCGAGCCCGCCGGTCGTAGTTTCTCCCACCCCTCCTCAGCGAATCCGCATGCCACCCAGCGCTGCCCTCCGCACCCTCCGTCTCGCCCTCGCCACCGGCGCGACGATCCTCGTTCCCCACGTCACTCGCGCCCAGACCGACAACTCGCTGCGCAACAAGATCGCGCAGCTCTTCATCTTCGGCGCGGGACAGGACCCGCTCTTCCTCGCCGGCTCGGCCGATCCGAGCAACCCCGCGTCGATCCAGGCACATGGCGATCACTTCGTGCCGTCGGCGGTCTCGGAAAATGGAAGCCTCATCGGCTTCATCAGCGGCGCCATTTCAACAAGCGTCGGCAACTTGCCGATCGGCGCGACGTCGGGAGGCGTCAGCTTCAAGTTCGAGAGCGGCGTCCCGGTCAAGACCTCCAGCTCGGCCGGGCCGATCTTCGCCGAGCGCGCGCAAACGCTTGGACAAGGGCGGTCCGTCGTCGGCATAGGACGCAACACGTTCCACTTCACGTCGCTGCGCGGCGTTCCGCTCAACGACATCGAGCTGATCTTCACGCACGAAAACGTGAACTTCGCCGGTTGCGATTCCATCCAAGGCGGAGACTGCTCCAAGATGGGAATTCCGAATCTCGAGAACGACATCATGCAGTTCCGTCTCAACCTCGACCTCGACATCGCGGTCACCAACATCTACGCGACGTACGGCGTGACGGACAGGCTCGACGTCGGCGTCGTGATGCCGATCGTGTCGGCGAGGCTGCACGGATCGAGCTACGCGCAGATCATTCCGTTCGGCGGCCCCACCGCGGCGCACTTCTTCGCAGGCACGCCGGAGAACCCTGTGCTGTCGGCGAGCCGCGACATAGAAGGTTCATCGTTCGGGCTTGGCGACGTCGCGGTTCGCACGAAGTTCATGGTCCACGAGTCCGACCGCGCCCGCATCGCGCTCATCGGCGAGGCGCGCTTCGCCACCGGGAACGCCGACGACATGCTCGGCGCGGGCTCGTTTTCCGCCCGCGGCCTCGCCATCATTTCAGGATCGATCGAGAACTTCTCGGCGCACGGCAACGTCGGCTATGCGCACCACGTCGGCGCCGGCGGCGCGCCGAAGGTGAACGACGCGGTGCTCGCCACGGCCGGATTCGACCAGCTCCTCGCGCCGCGCATCTCGCTGGCGGTGGACCTCGTGAGCGAGCTTCAGGTCGGACGGTCGAACCTCACCCTTCCGGGGCCGGTGACCTACGACGCTCCGTTCCACCGCGTGATTCAGCCGACAACGATCCCCAGCATGCGCGACGACCTCGTGAACGGCTCGTTCGGATTCAAGTTCCAGGTTCCCGACGGGTTCACGGTCGTGACGAATGCGCTCGTTCCGCTGAACCGCGGCGGCATGCGGCCGGACATCATGTACAGCACGGCGCTCGAATTCAACTTCTAAGGCGGCGCGTCGGCGCGCCGTTCAGCGCACCGCGGTGAGCCTCCAGGCGGATCCGTCGCGGCGCAACTCGGTTTGCAAAGCTCACCGACTGCTGCTGGGTGCGGCCGTTGGTCGTCGTGAATTCGTAGACGCCGGCGACCGACGCCGTCGCGCTGGCACCGTCGACGTGCATGCTTTTCACGGCGAGCGTCGCGCGCAGCGTCCGCGTCGACGCGAAGAAATCCGAAAACGCGCGCGCCTGATCGGAGGTGAGTGCCGGGTACGCGCGGCGCAGCTCGTCCACGCTTCGCGATTCGATCGCGCGGGCGTACGCGTCGATCACGGCGCCGATCTCCGCGGTCGCATTCGCGCTCGTGCTCGCGTTCTGGCTCGCCGGCGTCGTCGCCGCTGCGCCGCCACTCGGCCGGACTTCAGCAACCGGCGAGGATGTTGGGGCTGGGCGGCGGGAGCGGGAGCGGGCGGAGGACTCACGACAGGCTGCGACGAGCCGGTCGTCGTCGTCGCGGCCGGCTGTGTCGCCTGATTCGGCGGCGTAACCACAGGCGGTCCGGCGTTGCCTGCCGGAGTCTGGGCCGGCGGCCGGTCGCTCCTGCGGACGCGTCTCCGGCTGCACGATCGCGGTGTGAGACTCGGGTCTCGGCGTGTTTTGCGGCGCGTTTCGCGCACGATTGGACGGCGTCTCCGTCGCCCGATTCGTCGCGGCCGAGTTCGATGGCGATGCTGAACGAGTCAGACGCTGATCGGTCGTTGTGGTCGGCGCCGGCGAGATAGGGGCCGTCACAGCCGCTGACGGGTCTCCGCCCGCCGGTGCGGAAGACGGCGACGCGCCGTTCTGCGGTGGCGACCGGTCCGCAAGTGCCGAACCTCTCCGCGCCAGCGCCCAGCCGGCCAGCATGAGCACAGCGGCGAGGGCTACGCCTCCGCTCGACATGACGACTCGCCGGTTCCGCGTTCGTTGTATCTCGCGCGACTTACGGACTTCGATCGCCGACTCGATCGTCGCCCGCAGCGACAACGTTCCCGGCGAAGCCGTGCTCGCGTCGATCGCCGCGCGAACCGCGAGGAGGTCGTTGGCCATGTCGAGCGCGGAGGAGTACCGGTTCTCGGCGTCTTTGGCGAGGGCGCGCATCACGACGTCATTCAGTCTCGCTGGAAGCCCGGGGACAACGCTCGATAGCGGCGCGGGATTTTCGCTCAGAACGCGGTACATGACCGCCTGCAGCGTGCCGCCGTCGAATGGACGCGCCCCGGTGAGCAGCTCGTAGAGCACGGCGCCGACCGAAAAGACGTCGGTTTGCGGCCCCACCTTTCCGCCGACGATTTGCTCCGGCGCCATGTAGCTCGGCGTGCCGAGCATCACGCCGCTCTTCGTCATGTTCGACGATGCGAGGTGCGCGACGCCGAAGTCCATGATGCGAGCCTTGCCTTCGTCGTCGACGCGAATGTTGGCCGGCTTGATGTCGCGGTGAACGATGCCGCGCTTGTGCGCGTATGCGAGCCCCTGCAGCACGCCGATCGCCAGGTCCAGCTTGTCGACGACCGAGAGCGGAACCTGGTGCGCGATCAGTTCGGCGAGGTCCTGCCCCTCCACGAACTCCATGGCGATGTACGGATGCCCGTCGACGTCGCCGAAGTCGTAGATGGTGATGACGTTGGGATGCTGCAGCGAGCCGGCCGCTTGGGCCTCGCGTAGAAAGCGCTCTCGCAGATCGTCATTCTGCGCGAACGCGTCGCTCATCACCTTGATCGCGACGCGCCGCTTGAGCACGGGATCGACGGCGCGATAGACGACGCCCATCGCGCCCTCGCCGACGCGCTCTTCGACGTCGTACTTGCCGATCTTGCTTGGACCAGGCAACGGTACCATCCGGCTCACTCGGGGAGGACGGACGGAATATCCAGCAAATCCGCCTGGCCGCAATTGTTGATGCGGCAAGTTTCCCCGCCTAGGACCCCTTCATGTATGCACACCCCGCATTCTGCGCGCGCACGAGCGCGAACACTCCCGTCGGCATGAGCGTCGCGCCCGGTACGAGTCCAGTCCGGACGTCGTTGCGAACCTGCTCGACATCCTTCTTCGTCCGCTCGGCGGCGCCAGCCGCAAAATTCATCGACGCACGATTGCAGACGAGGAAGATCGCGCCGCGTGCGTGAAGCGTCTCGAGCTTCGACCCGGTGGCCCAATCGGGTTCGCCAGGCATCGCCTTCAGGTACGGGTTGCGACGCGCCGGCTGCTTGGTGAGCGGATCGTTCACTTTGCGATCCTCGCCGATCCCGTAACGATTCCAGAGGTCATCGTTGAACGCCATCACCTGGCCGAGTTGGCGCATGACGATCACCATGCGAACCCCGTCGTCCGAGCCGTAGACCTCCTTGAAATTGTCTTGAATTCCCGCGGCAAGGTCGAGGGCGGCGCCGTCGGACAACGTGGGCGAGTCAAACACGGCCTTGTACCGGGCGGCCTGAAGTTGGTCGACCCACGACATGTCCCACGCGGCGCTCGGCGCGCCGAAGCGATCGGTGACGCGGCTCAATTCCTCGGCGCCGAGCGGCGACACCATCGCGCCGCCGCCGACCGCCGCGGTGGCCAGGGTCAGCTGCCTCAAGAAATCCCGTCGATCGCCAGTCATCGGTCACTCCGTTTGAGAACGCGTCGGTGCGCAGTCAGTATGCCGGGCGAAAACGAACCCTCGAGTGAGACGCGGGCAGCAGCGTTGCCGTTCGCTTGACCGCATGGCTGTCTTGCGTAAGGCTCGCCTTGAACGCGCCGTACACCTCCGGCCAGCTCGACGACCCGGGATCGATCATCTCGAAATGGCCCGACTCCGGTAGCTCGACTATCCGAGTAGTCGAATCGCCGACGGCGCGCGCGGCGCGAAATACGCTCGGCCAACCGGGCCGAAGGTTGCGTCCTTGGCGCCGATCAACAGCGTCTGCGGCGCGTTCACTGGCGCGAGTTGCATCAACGACGCCGCGGCGTATCGATCCTCGCGCGTCGCCGGCGAGCCTCCCATCAACTTGTCGATCACGTTTCCGCACACGCCGGATTGATGGAGTTGCTCGAGGTCCGGCGCCGGCGCGAGCGCGACGACCGAGTGCACGCGCAGCGGATCTTTGACGTACAGCTCACTCGACGACGGGATTTTGGGTCGCGCCGCGAGCCAGAGCGCGAACGTGCCGCCGGCCGAGTGTCCCGCGGCTATGACTCGGTCGAGATCGAGCTCGTACTGTGCGGCGATTCGCCGCAGGTAGTCGGCGCCGAGCGCTACATCCAAGTAAGTGTTCGGCCAGCCCCCGCCTTCATCGCCGACGCGTCGATATTCAATGCTCCAAACGGCGAAGCCGCTGTCGGCCAACGCTTGCTCGAGTTTGCCTACATGCGCGATGTCGAACTGCGACAGCCAGCAACCACCGTGTACGAAGACGACGACCGGGTGACGGCCGGCGGCCTTGGGCACTCGCAGGTTCGCGAATTGTTGCGGCGATGTCCCGTACGCGATGCGCGCGGTCGGAGGCCCGGCGGTCAGCGCACCGAGGTCGCGCGAGGTCATGAGCCGTTGAGCGCTCAGCGGAAACGCTACGGTCCACGCGCCTGCGACGAGAGCCAGGGTGAGTGTTCTCGAGGGCACGGTCACGGCTCGGTGGGGTCGATCAGCAAACTAGCCGGCGGCCGAAGCGCGATCCCGGGACCCACACCTGCACGAGCTCAGTGCGGCGTGACAGCCCTCTGCCGCACGCGCTCTCGCTCGGCCACGACGATCGGCTCCATCGCACCCGCACCGAGCATGAGCGGCTGCTGCACCGCGGCGCCATCCGCCGACGCGCCTTGATTCGAAGCCGCGGTCAACGGTCTCTCCGCCATCAGCCGAGTGACGAACCTCTGTCCTTCGGAGATTCGCTCGACTTCGATGGCGATCGTGTCGACCGCTTGCTCGATTCGCTCCAACCGCATCGTCACATCGCTCGGCACCGGAGTCGCTCGCGGCGCGCGGCGCGCGATTCTCCTCGCCCACGCGATGGAAATCGGAAGGGCCAGGGCCAGCGCGAGCACCGAGACCGCCGGAACGACCAGCGTCGGCAGGAAATACGGACGCGGAATGAACGGGAACCCCGGGTTCACGACCGGCGCGCCGACCGTGCGCCCCTGCTCTGAGCGCGATGCGAGCCTCGAGCGTAGCGATTTTCCCATCTGCCTTCGCGAGCTGAACGCCGACGTCGGCCCACTGCAGCTGCACTCCGGGACGCGCCGGATTGTTGCGCAACATGTTGTCGAGCTGGCTCTTGAGTCCGTCCCATTGCGCCTTGAGCCCGGCGTGCTCGACCCGAAGATCGCCGAGCTGCGTCTGCAGCGACCCGAGGTCGCCGTCCTGAGCCAGGACCGGGGTGGGGGGCGGAGTGGGAGCGGCTGGTGCCTGGGCCTGGCGGTGCATGGGAAGTCCATGTTGAGGGACCGGCCCCCTAACCTACGGCCCGGGGGACGGGGGGTTCCAACTCGGCTGGCCCGACGGGGTACGACCGGTGGCGGGCTCGGATCAAAGCGGGATGGCTGAGTGTGCTGGGGCTCTAGGCGGTAGCGCAGCGACAGGAAGTGGATCGGACACGGACTTCACCGAAGAACGCCTAAACTGTTGTCAGCTCGTCCTGGGGTCAGCCCCCGATTTCCAGCGCCAGCCGTACTCCCCAGTGCGCGCGATCTTGCGTGGGAGCGGTTGCGTATTCCGTCTCTGCGTCGTTTCTAAAATCTCATGATGCATCGTTCAATCCTCGCCAGTTTGACCATTGCCGCCGCTGTCCTTGCTCCAGCCTCGGCGTCGCCGCAGTCCCCGGCCCAGGCAGCGACAACGGACCGCGACACGGACACCGCGCGCTCACGCCTCATTCGCAGGGCGCAAGAAGCACGACTCGGCCTCTTTCGCGTCGACCGTTGCCTTTGGCCGGCACCAGATGAAGACCTGGCCCACGCCGCCGACGCCGCTGCCGGGATCGATCCTCCCCGACAATCGCATCGTGGCGTTCTACGGGAATCCGCTCTCGAAGCGCATGGGGGTTCTGGGCGAGTACCCCACCGAGCAGATGCTCACGAAGCTCGACGACGCGGTGCGCGACTGGCAGCGCGCCGATCCGTCGACGCCGGTCAAGCCGGCGCTGCAACTGATCGCCGTCGTCGCACAAGGCTCTCCCGGCAGGGACGGCATGTACCGCCTCCGCATGGACTCGGCGCTCATCGAGAAAGTGTACGGCTGGGCGAAACAGAGAAACGCGCTGCTCTTCCTCGACATTCAGGTGGCCAAGAGCACCATGCAGCGCGAGCTTCCTCGGCTCATGCCATTTCTCTCACGGCCCGACGTGCACCTCGCGATGGACGCGGAATTCTCGATGCATCACAGCAAGGAGGGAATGGCGCCCGGCAAGAAGGTGGGCGTGTTCGACGCCGCCGACATCAACTGGGTCTCCGAGCAACTCGCCGAGCTCGTGAAGGAGAAGCAGCTGCCGCCCAAGATCCTCATCGTGCACCGGTGGCTCAAGCCGATGATCCTGAACGCCGACAAGATCGCCGTCGATCCGCGCGTACAGGTCGTGATGGACATGGACGGCTGGGGTCCGCCGTGGATGAAGTTCGAATCGTATCGCGACTACATCGATCTCGAGCCGGTCGAGTACACGGGATTCAAGATCTTCTTCCACAACGACGCGAAGCACCACGACGCGCTGCTCACGCCGGCGGAAGTGTTGGGGCTCAGACCGCGGCCGCTGTACATCCAGTACCAGTGATCACGCAAAGCGCCTCGCGCTGAAGGCCGTGAGATCGAATCGTGGCCGCCCGGCTGTCACGAGGTCGGCCTGAATCTCTCCGATTGCGCTGGCGAACTTGAACCCGTGCCCGGAACACGCGCTCGACACGAGTACTCGCGGGTGCGCTGGGTGGACGTCGATCACGAAGTGTAGATCGGGCGTGTTCGCGAAAAGACAAACCGCGCTCTCGCGTACGGGCGCCCGCGCCAGGGCCGGCAGCAGCGTCGAGAGCGCGCGGCGAAGCGGCGCGACCTCCGCGTCGTCAACGGTCCGCCGAACGGTGTCGGGATCGCCGACGACGTCGCCCTGATGCATGACGGCCGCCTTGATTCCGCGCGGCAGACGAGGAAAGCCGTAACACCACGAGAAGCCCGACTCCGCCTCGTATTGGTAGAGGTAGACCGGGAAAGTCGCGGGATCGAATCGTGCGTCCGCCGCATTCGGCTCGAGCCAGAAGAGCAGCTGCCGTTCGACGACGAGCGGCAGCCGCGCGTCCGCCGCCAAACGCGGCATCCGCGCGCCGGCACACAGCACCAGATGGTCGGCGGCGTACGACCCACCGCTCGTCTCGACGCGAACTTCGTCGTCGCTCGCGTTCCACGAAAGAACCGGCTCGTCGAAGCGCAGCGTGGCGCCGGCCCCGGCGGCGACACGAAGATGTGCCGCGTTGCATCGGTCGGGATCGAGGTACCCCGCACGGCGGTCGAGGACCGCGACCTCGCCGGGCCGAAGACGAAACGCCGGGTATTGCGCACGAACCCGGTCGGCCGAGAGAACGTCGTGCCCGATCCCGAACTCCGCGGCGCTGCGCAGCGTGCCGGTCACGAGCTCTCCGTCGCGCGGGCCGATCATCAGACCGCCGATCTCATGCAGCAGCGTCTCGCCCGATCGAGCCTCGAGCTCGCGCCAGAGGTCGTACGCGCGGCGCAGGATCGGGACATACATCGGATGCTCGAAGTACGCTTCGCGAATGATGCGGCTGTCGCCGTGCGACGACCCGAACGTGTGCCCGGGTGACCAGCGGTCCAAGCCGAGCACGCGGCGGCCGCGAAGCGCGAGGTGGTAGGCCGTCGCGCTCCCCATCGCACCGAGCCCCACGACGATGACGTCGAAATGATTTCGATGAGTGGTCATCGACTCGATTGCGAGACGATCTACGTCGAGTTCACTTCGGCCAGATCGTGAAATCGGCCATCGCGCGCCTCACGATCGTGCCGCCCATCTGCTCGAGCGCGGCGTTCAGCTCGAGCAGATGTCCGCGCGACAGCTCGAGCTTGTGCTCGTCGGGTTGGAACTTCGTCCCGATCGGATAGTCCAGGAACGGCGTCCGCGCTTCCTCGATGTGCGCGCCGAGGACGTGAGCCACTCGAAGATCTCTCGTGAAGTCGACCAGCCGCCGCGCGCTCTTCGCGAACGCCGCCGCGTCGGCCACATAGAGGCGGCCCGGGTACATCGTGTCGCCGGTCAGCAGGATCCCGGTCCGCCGGTCGTAAATGGCGATCGATGCGCGCTCGTGTCCGGGAATCGGGACCACGTCGAGCACGCGTCCGCCGAGGTCGAACGTCGACGACGAATCGGGCCATGCCTTGAGCCCAAAGAACCGCTGTACGGCTTCCGGACTCGTGCCGACGACGGTGACTCCTGCCATGGCGGCGAGCGCCGAATCGCCGGCGACGTGATCGCCGTGAGCGTGCGAATGCGCCGCGATGAGCCGCGGGATCGGCTTCCCGTGTGAGTCGGCCCAGCGCTTCAGTGCCGCGGCGATCGCGTCGGCCACACGGGCACCGCGGGCTCCGGTGTCGACGAGAAGCGCCTGCCCGTCGCCGAAGATCAAATAGAGAAACGGCTTCTCGTAGTTCGTGCAGCCCGACTGCCGCAGGATGTAGAAATCCGCGTTGTACTCATGAAGCCGAAAATCCGATTGTCTTGTCGCGCAAGCATCCGGCGACTCGGCCCAACTCTCCGGCAGCGTGCCGCGCTCGAGTCCCGCGCCGTCGGGCTGAGGAGCCTGCGCGGCAAGGGAAGGCGCGGAGACCGCGAAGACCATGAGCGCGAGCTTCTGAAGTCTCATCGGTTGCACCTCGCGTGAAAGAAACTCGACCCACCGCGGGCTCATGGCGCGAAAGCTAAGTCGAGCGGGGTCGCGGCCCCACACTGCCTCACCCATTTATCCGATGGTTCGACGCACCCCACCGCCCGTAACATGCGATCGTCGCACTCACCTTCAGGGATCGCATGTCACCAACCAAATCGAAGAACCCGCTCGCCGATCTCTCGGCGAGCCTGGCCGACGCCGTGGAAACGGCCGGCAAATCAATCGTCGCCATCCACGCTCGGCGCCGCATTCCGTCGAGTGGCGTCGTGTGGCGCGAGGGGATCATCGTCAGCGCGAGTCATACCGTCAGAACCGACGGCGACGTCGCCGTCTCGCTGCCAGGCGGCGATTCATCGCGGGCGACCGTCGTTGGACGCGACGCGGCAACGGATCTCGTCGTGCTGCGACTCGACGGCGCGAGTGCGACGGTTGCCCAGCGCGCCGACGCGGATGCGGCGCGGATCGGCGCGCTGGTTCTCGCCGTCGGGCGGCCCGGACGCAAGATCACGGCGAGCTTCGGCATCGTCAGCGCCGTTGCCGACGACTGGCGGGGCGCGGCGGGGGGACGCATCGACCGCGTGCTGCGGCTCGATCTGTCGATCTACGACGGCTTCTCCGGCGGACCGCTCGTCGATTCCAACGGAGCGGTGATCGGCATCGACAATTCGGCGCTCGCGCGCGGAACGCCGACCGCGCTGCCGGCGTCGACGGTCGATCGAGTCGTCGACGAGCTGCTCGAGCGCGGACACATTCGCCGGCCGTTCATCGGCGTCGCCGTGCAGCAGGTGGCGCTCAACGCGACCACGGTGGCGCGACACAAGCTGGCCCGCGACGGAGGGCTCGTCGTCGTTTCGATCGCCGATGGCTCACCGGCCGAGTCGGCGGGGATTCTGATTGGCGACGTGTTGCTCTCGGCGGGCGGTCAGCCGGTCCGTCGTCCTACCGATTTGCTCGACGCGCTCTCGACGGTCGCCGACGGCGCATCGTTGGAGCTCGAACACCTTCGCGGCGGCTCGGTCGCCAAGTCAAAAGTGACTCCTATCGACCGCGGCGCGCGCGAGGCGAGCGAAGGAGACGATCGATGACCACGATGTCGACAATCTCCAGCGCGGCGTCTCTCTTTCGATCGGCCGCGACATCGCTCGCCGATTCACTCGCGAGCGCTGTCGTCGAGGTGCGCAATCAAAACAACGGGAGCGGAGGCGCCGGACTGATCTGGGGTGGATCAGGGCTCGTCGTCACCAATGCCCACTGCGTTCCGCGCGGCGCGGCCATCGAGGTGGGTAGCGCGGGACGCTGGCGCGAGACGAGGGTTGTCGGATACCATCCGCCGCATGACCTCGCGCTGCTCGAGACAAGGTGGACCGGCGGACGGGTGGACGGGTGGACCGGTATTCGCGAGGCGGCGTCGTTGCGCGCCGGCGAACTGCTGTTCGCGCTCGGACACCCGCTCGGCGTGCGCGACTCGTTGGCGATGGGCGTACTGCACGACGTCGCGCGCGATCGTCGAACCGGTCAGCCGCGGTGGATCGTGGCCGACGTGCGACTCGCTCCGGGCAACTCGGGCGGCCCGCTTGTCGACGCCGACGGGCGACTCGTCGGCATCAACAGCATGGTGGTCAACGGACTCGGCGTCGCGGTACCGGCCGAGTTGGTGCAGCAATTCGTCGATCGCGTTCTGGCAAAGCGCGCCGCGTAACCTCGTGCCGGCGTGACGCGCATCGCGATTGTTGCCGCTTCGGAGGAATTGCGTGCGCGTCTCGCGGCGGCGCTGGCGGCTGATCCGACGTTCGAAGTCGTCGCGGTCGGCGCAACGGCCGGCGACGTCGCACCGTCAGCCGACGTCGTTCTCGTGGCGCGCGACGCGGAAGATTCGTCGCCGCGCGCCCATGACGACGCGGGCACGGCGGGGCAGGGCGGAGCGTCGCTCACGAATCGGGAGCGTGAGATTCTTGCCTTGCTCGCCGACGGGCTAGGCAACAAGCAGATCGCCGCGCGGCTCGGCATCTCGACGAACACGGTGAAGACGCATCTCGAGCTGTTGTTCGAGAAGATCGGCGTCTCGTCGCGTGCCGAGGCCGTGGCGACCGGGGTACGGCGAGGGCTGCTGCTGCTCTAGGCTGCCGCAGCCCCGCCTTCCCCTCAGCGGTAGCCTTAAGGCGCAAGTACCGCCAACGTCAGCTTCCCGCCCCCCGAGTAGAACACGTACACCTTGTGCGTCTTCTCGTCTACGGCACACGTGCGCGCCATACCCCCGGTCGAGACCTTCTGTACGACGGGGAAGGAGCTCGGCGAATCCTCGTGAACGACCGTCATCGAGCTGTCGGCGCGGTTGGGATTGAACGCCAACTTGGTTCCCGGATCGTAGCAGTTCTGATCCGCTCGGCTCGGCACGCGAATGCGAGAGACGATGTTGCCGTCGTCCGCGTTCACGACGACCATCTCTGTGTCGCACGCCATGAAGAGACGGCGGCTCGGCAAGTCCATCGACAGTCCCTGCGCTCGGCCGCACTTGGGAACGGTGTAGGTCGCCTCGATCTTGAGCGTCTTTGTATCGACGCGCTCGATCGCGCCTTTGTCTTCGATGTTGGCGAACAGTTTGCCCTTTCCGTCGGCGACGCCTGACTCGAGGCCGTCGCCGATGGTGCTCTTGGTGATCAGCTTGCCCGTCGTCATGTCGACGACCCACGCGTCCTTGTCGACCCAGATGAAAGCGCGCTTGGTGACCGGGTCGTAGCGGCTGCCGTCGCCCTTCGCATCCACGTGTCCGGTGACGCCGAGCGTGTGGAGGTCGAACACTGTTCCGTTGCGAACGACCCCTCGATTCTGGTCCGCGGCGATCGCGTATCCGCCGCCGCCACCTTCGACAGTTCCGATCACGCTGTCGCGGTCGACGTCGATCACTTTGTCGCCGAGCCCGTACAGTCGTCGACCGATGGGATCGACGATGAGGTAATCGGCGCGGATGTTACCGAGGTCGAGCTGCTTGATGACGTGGTAGTTCGGGGCTTGGGCCGAAAGAGTCGACGCGATGAGCGTGGCGAACGCGATCGCGGATAGACGCGCGCTGGACATGGGTGCTCCGAAGAAGGTTCCGTGCATAGGCTAGGCGGATGAAGCTGTCATGGCGATGACATCGTGTCACGCCATTGACTCGGTTTCAGCTCAGCTCGCCGCGACAAGACTCAGAATGGCGCCCTCGGCGTCCGCCCACTCGTCCACGGCACGCCGGCCCGCTCTGCCGCATCCTCGACGCTCTTCAGCTCTCCGTCGATCAACGAAGTCACCCGCGCCAACACCGCACCGAACTCGCGTCGTACAAGCTCGATCTGCGCCGTCTGCGACGGATTCAATGCCGACAACGAGCTCCCCCACGAATTCCCTATCGCCGTCTGAAGCCGCCCGTCGAGCGACGGCGTCGTCGCCTCCTGCCGCCGCGCGAGCGTCGGATCTCCCGTGAGCGCTTCGCGGGCATCGATGAGCCGCTGCTCGACAACTCGCACTCTGCGCGCGAGCGAAGTGTCCGCCGATGGAGTCTCGTCGATTGCGCGCTTCAAGAAACCCACCCGGCGCAGCGTCTCGTTCACTAACGCCGATGCCCCGAGCACCGATCGCTCGAGCTCCGCCACCTTTCGCTGCTCCGCGATCGTCGCCATCACGCGACCGGGCACGCTGTCGACGTCGACGACTTGAAATCGTTGCGGAGCGCCGAGCGCCGAGAACAAGCCGTCGATCCGCTTCGACAGTGCAACCTGGTATGTGCCCGGTGGCACGAAGGGCGAGAGCGGCGGCGACGTGAACGGATAGTCGGGGTCCGGTTTGTACGGCGGCCCGTTCACCGGATCTGTCGGCTGAAGCCGCAGATCCCACGCGACACGATTGATCCCCGCGGTCGCCGGCGCGGTGAATCGACGCACGACCTGCCCGCTCGCGTCGCTCACCGTCACGATCACCGCGGGATCCTCGGCGCGATCCTCGGCTTTGAGCGAATCCCAAGACGGATAGAACACGTCAGCGTTCTTCTTCGCCGCCGCCGACTCGGTCTTTTGCCGCTTGTCCTTGCGCGATTCGAGCGCGTCCTTGAGATAGTACGTGAAGATCGCGCCATACGGCGGGTTGCTCGCCATGTAGTGGCTCGCGCCCTGGAAAGACTTGCCCGGAAGTCCGAGCGGACTCGATTCGACATAGAGCGGGGCGGCGCGGACAGGGAAGAGAATCTCCGGGCCGCCGCACGGATCGCCGGTGCACGACGCACTCGCCGCGGAACGACCGCCCGCCGGACTTCCGGCCTGAACGATCGCCTGCTCGTTCAGCAAACGCAGCGGCGAGTAGTCGTCGAGCACGTAGAAGCCGCGCCCGAACGTCGCGAGCACCAGGTCGTTCTCGCGCCGCTGGATCGTGATGTCGCGCACCTGAATCGTCGGCAGCCCGTCCCTTGAGCTGCGTCCACTTCTTCGCCGCCGTCGTGCGTGAAGAACAGGCCGAACTCCGTGCCGACAAAGAGCAGGTTCGCGGTCGACGTGATCCTCGGCCAACGACCACACCGTCGCCGCGCGCGGGCAGGTCGCTCGAGATGTTCGTCCACGTGCGGCCGAGGTCAGTGCTCTTCAGCGACGTACGGCTTGAAGTCGCCCGATCAGTGGTTGTTGAGCGTCACGTACAGCGTGTTCGCGTCGTGCTGCGACGGGCACTACGCGCGAGACGTACGTCGTGTCGGGCACGCCGGGGAAGTGGTCGATCGCCCGCCAGTGCGCGCCGCCGTCGTCGCTGACCTGCACTCGGCCGTCGTCGGTGCCGGCGAACAGCAAGCCCCTCTTTCATCGGCGACTCGGCGAGCGTCGACGATCGTTGCCGTAGAAGAGTGGTCGACACGTTCTTCGCGACGGCGTCCACGCCCCACACGCGATCCATCAGCTTGAGCTTGTTGCGGTCGATTTGACGCGAGAGATCCGGGCTGACCGCGCTTCCAGGTGTCGCCGCGGTCGTCGCTGCGGAAGAGACGGTTCGCGGCGAAGTAGATGCGGTTGTGGGTGTGCGGGCTCACGAAGAGCGGCGAGTCCCAGTTCCAGCGGAGCGCCGGTCGCCGTGTCGGGTCGAACGGCTGGATACCGGTGACTTCGCCCGTGCGGAGATTGAAGCGCGCCAGCACGCCGAACTGCGACTCGGCGTAGACGGTGTTCGGGTCCTCGGGATCGACGACGCAGCCAAAGCCGTCGCCGCCGGACGTGATGAACCAGTCGGCGTTGCGTGATGCCGTTGTCGGTGCGCGTGCGGCTCGGTCCGCCGACGGAGAAGTTGTCCTGCGCGCCGCCGTACACGTTATAGAAGGGGCGCGAGTTGTCCGTCGCCACGCGATAGTACTGCGTGACCGGAAGGTTGGCCGAATGAAGCGCCAGCGTCGCGCCGCGGTCGTAGGTCTCGTACACGCCGCCGTCGCAGCCGACGATCAGGTGGTCAGTGTTGTCCGGGTCGATCACGACGACGTGATTGTCGACGTGCTTCCATTGTTCGCCGACGCGGTGAAAGGTCTTGCCGCCGTCGTCGGTGACCTGGAGGTTGACGTCGGCGACGTAGACGCGGTCCACGTTCTTCGGATCGGCGAAGATGCGGTTGTAGTAGTTCCCGCCCATCTGCGTGCCGCCCATCTTTCTCCCAGCTCGCGCCGCCGTCGCGCGAGCGGAAGAATCCCCCCTTGTCGTTCGCCGCCTCGACGATCGCGTACACGACGCTCGGATTGGCCGCGACCAAGCGAGGCCGATGCGCCCCAGATCGTCGGATCGGGAATCCCGACTGCGATTTCGTCCAGGTCTTGCCGCGCGTCGGTCGAGCGGTACACGGCGGAGCCCGGCCCGCCGTCGATGTAGCCGAACGTGCGCCGCTCGCGCTGCCAGGTCGTCGGCGAGCAGCACGTCGGGATTGCGCGGGTCGAGCTGCACGTCGTTGGCGCCGGTCCACTCGTCGACGCTCAGAGCCTTCGTCCACGTCTTGCCGCCGTCGGTCGTCTTGTAGACGCCGCGGTCGCCGCCCTTGCGCCAGAGCGGACCCTGCGCGGCGACGTAGACGACGTCGGAGTTGCGCGGATCGATGACGATGCGGCCGATGTGCTCGGATTCCTTGAGCCCGATGTTCGTCCAGCTCTTGCCGCCGTCGATCGACTTGTAGACGCCGTCGCCGTACGCGACGACGCGCTGCGCGTTGTTCTCGCCGGTGCCGACCCAGATGACGTTCGGGTTCTTGGCGGTCGATCGTCACGACGCCGATCGAGAACGATCCCTCGCCGTCGAAGATCGGGCTGAAGCGAGATGCCGTTGTTGGTGGTCTTCCAGACGCCGCCGGCGGCGGTGGCGACATACCAGATGGATTTGTCGGTCGGATGGACGGCGATGTCGGCGATGCGGCCGCTGGTCAGAGCGGGGCCGATCGATCTCAGTTTGAGGCCGGAGACTACGGATGAAAGCTTGACCGAGTCGGTCGGCGTTTGCGCGGCCGAGACGGTGGTGGCGAGGGCGAGGAGGGCAAGTATGCGCATGCCCTAAGCTACCGTCCGCCCAGGATAGAGCGAGAGGTTCGCACGATGACATTCTTGATGCCGATACTTATGATTTAGCTGTGACATTCGGCCAGGTTCGGCGCCCTCCCCGGGCGCCGGGCGCCCCCAAGAGCCGACCGCCGTTCCCCCTCCCGCTTCACCCCTCTCTCCCGCCGCGATGAACAGCCATCGCTCGCTCGATCCCGCTCGGATCCGCTCCGTGCGCGCTCGTCTCGCGCGTCTCGCCGATCGCCACGAGACCGGTGTCGCCTTCCTTGTCGTGGCGTGGACCGCGGCGTTTCTCGTGCGTTCGCGCCTGGCGCAGACCGAGCGATTGACCGACGTCACGAACGAGGCGCTGCTGTCGCTCCTGTTCGTCGTGCCGATCATGCTCACGGCCTGGGCAGCTCTCGCGGCGGATCGACGGCTCAAGCTCGGGCTGTTCTCGTCGGGCGATCGGGGCTGAGTTTTAGAGCACTCGTCTCGCCGCGACGAAGTACAACACGAACCAGTCGCCGCCGGCATTGAGATCGGTGTACGCGACGCCCCCGCCCGAGCTCGAGGAGTGAATGATTCGGCCGTCGCCGGCGTAAATCGCGACGTGCGAGATCGCCTGGCCCGGCTCGGCGAACATCATGAGGTCACCCGGACGCAGCGCACCGAAGTCCACGGCGACTGCTTTCCCGGCGTGCGCCTGCTCGCGCGCCGTGCGCGGCAGACTGATGTGGTACTTCGCGAATACGTATTTCGTGAACCCCGAACAGTCGAAACCTTCGCCCGGCGTATTGCCGCCCCAGACGTACCTCGTGCCGACATAGGCGTCCGCGGTGTGGAGCACGCGCGACGCCTCGGCGGACGGGGGTGGGGACTCGGGGATGCGTCGGCGCCCGTGGGGGGACGAACCGCCGTCCGTGGTCGGGATCGAGGATGGGATGCTCGCGATCACCGTCGCCAGGATGGATTCGGGCGAGATGCCGAGCGTCGCCTGGGTGCAGGCGGAGAGCGGAAGGGCGGAAGCGACGGCGATCGCGCCAAGCCGACGGCGCGCGGGCGGGAACATGCAGGGAGCGAAGGCAGCTTTGGCGCCAAGCACGCTCGGAACGACAATCGGTTGCCGTGCAACGCGTTAAGGGAATCGAGACAGCACGCCAAGCGCGAACAGCGTCCGCTCGCGGCGACAGCCGTTCGCCGCGGTGAGACAGGCTCAGCCGAAGCTATTCAAGGCCCCTCCGCGCACCGTACATTTGCCCCCTTCATAACGGCGGCCCCCTCCTCGTGTCGAACGACGACGTTCTCACGCGATTGACTTCCTCGCTCGCCGATCGCTATCGCATCGATCGCGAGCTCGGCGCCGGCGGCATGGCGACCGTCTACCTCGCCAACGACCTGCGGCACGGTCGCGACGTCGCCATCAAGGTTCTGCATCCGGACCTCGGCGCGGCGCTCGGCGCCGAGCGGTTTCTGGCGAGATCAGCACAACCGCGAGGCTCCAGCATCCCCACATCCTCTCGCTGTTCGATTCGGGCAGCGCGGATGGCCTGCTGTTCTACGTCATGCCGTTCGTCGACGGGGAGACACTGCGCGCGCGCCTCACGCGCGAGCGGCAGCTGCCGGTCTGACGACGCGGTTCGCATCGCGAGCGAGGTCGCCGACGCGCTCGGCTACGCGCACGCGCAGGGCGTGATTCACCGCGACATCAAGCCCGAGAACATTCTGCTGCAGGGCGGTCATGCGCTGGTGGCCGACTTCGGCATCGCGCTCGCCATGCAGCAGGCCGGCGGCTCGCATGACGCAGACCGGACTGAGCCTGGGCACGCCGCAGTACATGAGTCCCGAGCAGGCGATGGGCGAGCGCACGATCGACGCACGGACCGACATGTACGCGCTCGGCCGCCGTGTCGTACGAGATGCTCGTTGGCGAGCCGCCGTTCACCGGCCCGACCGCGCAGCCGATCGTGGCGCGTGTGATGACGGAAGAGCCGCGCCCGATCGTCGTGCAGCGCAAGTCGATCCCGGATCACGTGGAATACGCCGTGATGCGCGGGCTGGAGAAGCTACCGGCCGACCGTTGGGGCTCGGAGCGCGAGTTCGCGGCGGCCCTTCACGGCGGATCATCGGCGGCGGCACCGCAGATCGGCGCCGCGACATCGCGGCATCGTACCGGCGTGCCCGCTACGTCGTGGCGCGCGCGGCTCCGTGACCCCCTCGTGCTCACGCTCGCCGTCGTCGCGGTCGCGAGCCTAGTGCTGGTCGGCTGGACGCGCCGCAGCGCGCCGACCGACACCGCGGACGTCGTGCGATTCACGATCCCGGCGCTGCCGAGTGAACGAGCGAATTCACTCGGGTATGCTACACTCGCGATTTCGCCGGACGGCCGCGCGCTCGTGTACGTCGGCCTGGGCGACGACAAGCGGCAGCAGTTGATGGTTCGCACGCTAGATGACATCACGGCCCGGCCGCTCCCCGAGACGGCCGACGCGACAAATCCGATCTTTTCGCCGGATGGAAAATGGGTCGCGTTCGTCCGGAGCAATCAGATCTTCAAGGTGGGAATCGACGGCACCCGGCCACAGCTGCTCGCCGCAGCGCCGGGAATCTTCGGAGGAATGAGCTGGTCACCGACGGGCGTCATTGTCGTATCCGGCAACCTCGCGCTCTACACCATCCCGGAGGCGGGCGGGGAGCCTCACGAGTTCGTGAAACCGAGCCGGAAAGACGGAGAGCTCTACCTCATCACGCCGCGAGTGGTAGCCGACGAAGGAGTCGTGCTCTATGCGAGCTCGCCGAGCAGCTCCATCACCGGTGCGAAAATCGCAATGGCGTCGCTGAAGACAGGCGAGCATGTGGGGCTCGGCATAACCGGCGCGCCGCTCGGGATGGCGGATGGCGTACTCACATACGTGACGTCCGCGGACATGATCATGGGCGTGTCGTTCGACGTACGAAAGAAGAAGGTCACGGGTGCGCCGGTGCAGCTCGTGAGCGATGTCGCGATCAACCACACTTCGGGGCTCGCGCGGGCGTCGCTCGCCGCGAACGGAACGCTTTTTTATCAGAGCGGGACGCAGCTTTCGCAGGTGATGACGGTCGGTGCAGACGGCGTTGCGCGCGTCTTGGTTGCCGAGCCGCGCGAGTATTCGTTTCCGCGTCTCTCGCCCGACGGCCGTCGATTGGCGATCGCCGTCGGATCCTCCGATCGACGCGATGTCTGGCTCTTCGATCTGAGCTCGCAGACGATGACGCGGTTGACGAGCGATGGCACGTCGAACGACCGCCCCGAGTGGAGTCCGGACGGCAAGCGCGTCATCTATCGGTCGGAACATGGGACTCGCACGGCGATCTGGTGGCGTCCCGCCGATCTGAGCGCCGAGGGGACCGCGTTGATAGGTGGTCCAACCGTCGACGTGTTCGAGGGTGTGATGTCGCCCGACATGAAGAGCGTCGTCTATCAGCTCGACACGAGCGGCGCGGACATCTACTACCGCGCCCTGACGGGCGATACGACACCACGCGTCGTGTCCAACACGAAGGCACTCGAGGTCATGCCGCGTCTCTCTCCCGACGGGCGATGGGTCGCGTTTTCGACGGACGAGTCGGGGCGTGAGGAGGTCGTCGTGCAACCGTTCCCGGGGCCCGGCGGGCGCGTGCAGGTGTCGGCCGGCGGCGGCAGCGAGGCCGTGTGGTCAGGCGACGGGAAACGGCTGTTCTATCGCGGAGACGGACGCTTGATGGCGGCGCGGGTCGCCACGGCTGCCGGATTCGCCGTCACGGCGAGGGACACGCTCTTCGCGGACAGTTATCAGTACGCGCCGAACCCGCACGCGAACTACGACGTGATGGCGGATGGCACGCATTTCGTGTTTCTCAAAGCGGCGAGCGAAGGCAGTATGATCGTCGTTGCCAACTGGAAGGCCGTGGTACGTGAGCGAATGGCCCGCGGGCGCTGATCAGTTCACTTGGCCGCTCGAATCGACCAGCCCCCTGACTGGCCGCCGGTAGTCCACGTACCGCTGACGATCGTCTGTGCCGCCTTCTCGAACATGTCGACGAAGCGCGCGTTCGCCTTGAGGTCGACGCTCGACGTCCACGTGCCGGAGTATTCTCCGGCGCGGCCGGTGACGTTCGCCCGCCACGCGCCGGTCCATCGGTCAGCCGACTTTACCGCCGACCATCCGCCGAAGGCGACCGTTTTCGCCTGAGCGTCGGCTAGCGTCCACGTTCCGGTGACGGTGCCGTGCGTCGTATCGGCGACGGCGGTCCATGTTCCCATGAGAGTCAGGCTACCGCCGGCGGCGCTCCACGTGCCCGAACGTGCGCCGCGCACCGTTGCGGCTGAGTCCAGACGCACGACCGCTTGCGCGCTCGCGAGGTCGACGGCAGCGAGGAGTAACAGACACAGCAGAACCGCGACGCGTGCGGAGACGGTGTGCGGAGAACTGGGGCGCGGGCGGTGACGGAGTGCGGGGAAACCCCGCGCTCTTTCTCTTTCTCCGCACCCCGCCTCCTCACTCGTTCCAGGTCCCCGCACTCCGCCTCCTCACTCGTTCCACCTCTTCGTACCCCGCCTCCGCACTCCTCACTTCACCGTCGCCGGAACCTTGATCGTCACCCCGTATTTGGCCAACGCCTGACTGACGGCACTCGCCTTTCCGAGCACCGCATTCCCATCCGCCACCGCCTTCGGCAGCGCGACCTTCACATCGTTGTACTGATGCACCGACGCCGGACTCGGCGTTTCCCACACGCCGGCGAGTTGCGTCTTCAGCGTCGACGCGCGCGCGAGCACGTTCTCCGGATCCGCCGCGCCGCCGCGACCGCCGCCACCGCCGCCACGACCGCCCGCTCCGGCGTGCGATCGGCACACCGAACTTCTTTCGGATCGCGTCGAACTCCTTGTTCAGGGATTCGAACTGCGTCTTCACGTTCGCCGGGATATCGCTCTTCTCGCCAATGCTCTTCGCGGCCGCTTCCATCTGCGGATAGAGCGAGTTGAGCGCCGTCGCCATCGCGACGCCTCGGCGCTGCATGGCGTGCAGGTCGGTCACGATCGCGTTGTACCGCTCGTGCTCGCCCACGGCGAAGTGCACGTCCGGATCGAACACGATCTTGAGCGGTTTCGAGTCGAGCACCTTGCCGCCGGACATCAGCGCGACAGTGTACGTCCCCGGCATCACGTAGCGGCGCCGGTCCACCGAGCCCGCCGCCGCCGCCGAAACCGCCGCCGCCCCGCCGCCGCGGCCAGCCGCGGCGACTGTCAGTCGGCGCCGCGCAGGGATTCATCGGCAGGTAGCCCGCGCTCGGAACTGGTTGCGGCACGCCCGGCACCGCCTGTCCGCCCCGACCACCGCGGCCGCCGCCACCGCCACCCGCCGCCGCCGCGCCCACCACGACCGCCACCCGCTGCCGCCGAGTCCACCGCCACAGTGATCGGCTCGCCGCGCATGTCCCAGCAGAGTCGTCTGGATTCCGGGCTGCGTCTTCGCGCTCGGAATCGTCACGGTCGCGCACCGTCTTGCCGGCCGCGTCGGTGATGCGCAGCTTGAGATCGGTCATCGGCGACTTGAGGAAATACTGAATGATCGCCTCGTTCGGCGGGTTCTCGCCGACGAAGTACTGGTGGCCCCAGAACTCGTCGTTGCGGTCGTCCTTCGTCTTCCACTCGAGCGCCGTCGGCATCGTGAAGAGCTTCGCGTCGCCGCGCTTTGCGCGGCGGTGTATTCCTGAATCGGCTCGAGATGATCGAGCATCCAGAGCGCGCGGCCGTGCGTCGCGACGAGCATCGCGTTGTCGCGCGGGTGGAGCGTGATCTCGTCGACGCGCACCGTCGGCAGGTTGGCCTTGAGACGCGCGCCAGCTCTTGCCGCGATCGAGCGAGAGGAAGATGCCCGTCTCCGTGCCGATGTAGAGCACGTCGCGATTGCGCTGGTCTTCGGTGAGCGTCTTGCACGACTTCGCCGTCCAAGTTCGCCGCGAGCGAGCTGGAACGTCGCGCCGAAGTCCGTGCTCACCCACATGTAGGGCTCGTAGTCGTTGAGCCGGTGGTTGTCGACCGTGACGTACACCGTGCCCGCGTCGTAGCGCGGACGGCACCACCTTGCTGACCCAGCCGCCGGCCGGAGAAGCCGGGCAGGTTCTTCGTGATGTTCTGCCAGCTCTTGCCGCCGTCGCGCGACACGCTGACGCAGTCCGTCGTCGCTGCCGGTGTAGTACAACCCCGGCTGCTTCGGCGATTCGGCGAGCGTGACGATCGCCGGCCACTGCGAGACGCCGTCGTCGCGCGAGATGCGGATGTCGGAGCCCTTGAGCCCCATCGTGACGATCGTGTCGCGGTTCGCGTTCGTCGTGAGATCGGGGCTGATCACCGTCCACGAATCGCCGCGATCGTGCGACACGAAGACGTGGTTCGCCGCGACGATCAGCGCGCCTGGATCGTTCGGCGAGATGATCATCGGCGTGTCCCACTCCCAGCGGAACGTCTCGCCCGGCTTCGGCGCCGGCGTCACGTTCGAGCGCGTTCGGCCGGATGCTGCTTCGATTCGCCGGTGACCTTGTTCCGGCGAATGCATGTTGCCGTCCTGCGTCTCGCTGTAGATCCAGCGCGAGTCGCCAGGTCGGGAATCGCGACGAATCCGTCGCCGCCCTCGATCTGGAACCAGTCGTGATTCATGATGCCGTTCGCTGACCGCGACGCACTCGGGCCGCACCAGTCGTAGTTGTCCTGCATGCCGCCGCAGACGTTGTACGGACGTCTCCATGTCGTAGCCGACGTGGTAGAACAGGCCGACCGGCAGGTTGGCGAAGAAACTCCACGTCTTCGCGCCGTCGTACGACTGACGCTCGACGCCGCCGTCGCCGCCGATGATCACGTGATCCGAGTTGTTCGGATCGATCCAGATCGCGTGGATGTCGTCGTGCGCGACGAGCGACGCCTGGCCTTCGATCGTTTTGCCGCCGTCGATCGTGATCTACATCTTCACGCCGCCCACGTAGACGCGGTCCGGATTGTTCGGATCGATGCGCACCTGGCTGAAGTAGAGCGGCCGCGGATTCGTCGAGCTCGACCTTGTGCCACGTCGCGCCGCCGTCGTCCGAGCGATAGAGTCCGGTCTCGCCGGCGTCCGCGGCGCCGGCGCCACCGCGCCCGCCACCGCCACCGCGTCCACCGCGGCCACCGCCGCCGTCGGTCGCCGCCCTCCGGATCGACGCGCCACGCCCGCCGCGGCCACCCGCCGGTCCCGCGCTTCGATCGACGCGTACACGATGTTGCCGATCTCGCGATAGATGTCGAGACCGATGCGGCCGAGCGGGCCGCTGGGAATGCCGCTGGTGAGGCGCGTCCACGTGTCGCCGCCGTCGATCGATTTCCAGATCCCGCTGCCCGGGCCGCCGCCGTTCACGCAGCACGCCGTGCGACGCCGCTGATACGTCGACGCGTAGATCGTCTTCGGATCGGTGTACGACATCACGAGATCGTTCGCGCCCGTCTCATCGTCGACGAACAGCACGCGCTTCCACGTCTTGCCGCCGTCGGTCGTCTTGTAGACGCCGCGATCGCCGCCCGGACCGAAGAGCGGCCCGGTCGCCGCGACGAGCACGACGTCGTCGTTGCTCGGATCGATGACGATCCGGTTGATGTGCTTCGAGTCGCGCAGCCCGACGTTCTGCGAACGTCTTGCCGCCGTCGGTCGACTTGTAGACGCCGTCGCCCCACGACGTGCTCTGGCGATTGTTCGACTTCGCCGGTGCCGACCCAGACGACATCGGGATTCGTCTGCGACACGGTGACGTCGCCGATCGACAGCAGCCCGTGGTCCTGCAGCAGCGGCGTGAACGTGCGCGCCGTTGCTCGTCGTCTTCCAGACGCCGCCGTGCGCGGTGCCGACGTAGCAGATCGCCGGATTCTTTTCGTAGACGGCGAGGTCGGAGATGCGGCCCGACATGATCGCCGGTCCGATCGAGCGGAAGTGGAGCTTGTCGAACTGCTGCGCGACCGGTGCGCCGGTCTGCGCAAACCCGAGATGATTTGCGACAGCGATGATAGCCGCCGACAGTCCGACGCGGCGCACGTAGTACATCATTGACGCTCCGGGGAACGGTGGTTGGATGGCAAGATTCTACCGCGTGCGACCGCCCGGGGCGAGGAACGGTGCGATATGGCCGGAACCTTGGCTCTGGGGCGGCGCAAGTCGAATCAGTTTCCCTGACGTGGGCGGTGCGCCCACGGTACATTCTGCCAGCCTTCGGCTGGTCCGTTAGCCCTCCTTAGCCGGTCCTCGTGTCGAACGACGACGTTCTCGCGCGACTGACATCCTCCCTCGCCGATCGCTATCGCATCGATCGCGAGCTCGGCGCGGGAGGCATGGCCACGGTCTACCTGGCGCAGGACCTCAGGCACGACCGTCGCGTCGCCATCAAAGTTCTCAAGCCCGAGCTGGCGGCAGTCCTCGGCGCCGAGCGGTTCGTGGTGGAGATCAAGACCACGGCGGCGCTGCAACATCCGCACATACTTCCGCTTTTCGATTCCGGCACGGCCGACGGGTTTCTCTACTATGTCATGCCCTACATCCAGGGCGAGACGATTCGTGAGAAGCTGAACCGCGAGACGCAGTTCGGGGTGGATGAAGCAGTACGAATCGCGCGAGAAGTCGCCGACGCACTGGACTACGCGCATCGCCACGGCGTGATCCACCGCGACATAAAGCCAGAGAACATTCTGCTCCACGACGGGCGGCCGATGGTGATGGACTTCGGGATCGCCCTGGCAGTGAGTGCGGCGGCCGGCGGCCGGATGACGGAGACGGGCCTCAGTCTCGGGACGCCGCACTACATGTCGCCGGAGCAGGCGACGGCGGAGAGGGAGATCACGCCGCGGAGCGACGTCTATTCGCTCGCGTCTGTGTTGTACGAGATGCTCGCCGGCCAGCCGCCGCACATCGGCGGCTCGGCGCAGCAAGTGATCATGAAGATCCTCACCGAGGCAGCGGCACCGGTGAGCGCAATGCGCAAGAACGTGGCGCCGAATGTCGTCGCCGCGCTCACGAAAGCGCTCGAGAAGCTCCCGGCCGATCGCTTCGAAAGCGCCAAGGCGTTCAGCGACGCGCTTGCGAATCCCACGTTCACGACGGGCACCGGTGGCGCCGGCGCCGCGGCGGCGTCCAGCGCGCGCCGACGGGTTTGGATTCCTACGGCCATCGCGGCCGTGATGACACTGGCGTTCGTCGTGTCGCTCGTACGCCGACCGGCCGCGGCTCCCGAGAGGCCGATGCGCTTCTCCGTCGCGCGGCTGCCGAACCTTGGAAACTTTGACCAGGGACTGAGCATCTCTCCCGACGGCAAGGTCATCGCCTATTTGGCGAATAGCGGGGGAGTGAGCCGAGTCTATCGGCGCGCGCTTGGCGACATCGGCGCCGAGGCGTTGCCGGGAACCGAAGGTGCGGTGGAGTTGACGCTCTCACCCGATGGAAAATCGGTCGCCGTCGAGGGCGCCGACGACAATCTCAAGATCATTCCGTTGGATGGCGGCCGGATCCGACCCGTCATCAAGACGACGGCACCGGCCGGCATGACGTGGAGCGCGAAGCACGGCCTGGTGCTGGGCATGCCGGCGTTTTCACAGACGATACACGGCCTGACGCGCGTTGCCGAGGGCGGCGATACGGCCCTCAGCGTCGTGACGAATCCCAAGAGCGGAATGCACCACGATCCGCGCGTGCTCGATGACGGCGAGACCGTGCTCTATCTGGACATTCCGACGAACGCCAGCGGCCGCTCGACGTATCAGCTCGGTACCGGCACGCTCTCCGGCAACAAGTGGGAGTCGCGCGACCTCTCGCTCGACGCGGTCGTCGGCGTCGCGAACGGCATCCTGGTGTACCTCGACGGCGGCGCGATGATGGCGGTTCACTTTGATCAGAGCGCGCTACGGCCGGTCGGTGAGCCCGTTCGAGTCAACCGCGCGCCCGACGGTGTGCGCGAAGCGGTCATGGCGAGCGACGGCACGATGGCGATGCGCGTGCAATCCAACCGATATCAGATCGCGCTCGTAAACGAGCATGGTGAAGGGCAGGCGCTCCTTCCGGATACGACTCCGCTCGTCTTTCCGCGTTTCTCGCCCGACGGCAAGCGCGCGGTGCTCGATGCGTCGATGCGAGGTTCCGGCGAGGGTGTGTGGATGCTGAACCTCGCGGACCGGACGATCTCCAAGACGGGTCTCACGGTGGCCTGGGGACTCGACTGGACGCGCGACGGACGCCGTGTCGCGGCACTCGGACGCGTGCCAATGTGGCAACTGGCGGATGCCTCCGACTCGGCTGTGCGCATTCCGTCGACCCAAGGGAGCTGGTTCTACAGCTTCGCCCTTGCGCCCGACGGCTCGGCCGTGGCGCTCGTCACTGGATTTGGTGAAGGCGGATTCAACGTGGTGATGCGCAAGATCGGCGGCGACACGGTGAACATTCCGCTTGTCGCGACGGCCGCGAACGAGTACGCGCCACGATTCTCGCCCGACGGACACTGGCTCGCGTACACGTCCGACGAGTCCGGCCGCCCCGAGGTGTACGTGCGGCCCTTTCCGGGGAACGGTCCGCGCGTTCAGATCTCGACCGATGGCGGCAACCAGGCCGTCTGGTCCGGCGATTCGCGACGAATCTTCTATCGCAACGGATCGGCGTTCATGGCGGCCGATGTCGCGGCGTCGGGCAACACACTTTCCGTCGCGGCGCGACGCAAGCTGTTCGAAGGGAGCTACTACGGCGCTGACCCCAACGCGCTCAGCGCCACGTACGACGTGTCGCCGGACGGCCACAACTTCCTCGTCGGCCGCGCGATCGGTGAGAGCAGCGACGAGATCATCGTGTGGACCGGCTGGCTTCGGGAGCTCGAGGCACAATTCGCGGAGCGTCGTCCGTGACCGCCGACAGGCCTGCCTAGGACTTGAACGTCGTGCCGAGAACTCGACGCTTCAAGTCGAGAAAGCGCGGGTCGCTCTCGACGCTGCGAAACCAGGGCGCGTCCCAGCCGAGGAGCGCGCGCAAGCTGAAGGTCTTTTTCCGAAACGCGGTCTCCAGCCACTGCATCGTGTGATCGGCGTCTCCCATCCCGGCGTACGCGATCGCGATGAAATCCGGATCGACCCACTGCCGCCGTTCGCGGGCCTCGATCAGTCGAATCTGCTCGAGCGCCTTCGTGCGATTGCCCATCCGGCCGTAGGTCACCGCGAGACCGACGGACGGCTGACCGAACGTTTTTTCGAACGCCGAGAACGCCTTCAGCGCGTCGTCATAGCGGTTCATCGCGAGATACGCGATCCCGTCGGTCGCCTCCCAGACCACGACCATCGAATCGAGCGACTTGGCGATCGAGTCGACTCGCAGCGCGTCCGCCGGGCGTCCACCCCAGGCGAACGCTTCGGCGGACAACCGTTGTGCGAGCGCGGACAGCGGATCGACGTGGATCAATCTGTCGGCCAGCGCGAACGCTTTCGCGGAGTCTCCGGACAGATATGAGAACAATCCGTACATGAACAACGCGTCCGACGAGTTCGGGTTCAGCGCCAGGCCGCGCTCCATCTCCGCGCGTCCCGCGGCGAAATCCCACGTGGCCGCGCCGATTTCGTATCCGTGAATCACGCGTGCTTCCGCCAGCAGGCTGTCGGCCGCCACCGCGCGCTCGGCCGCGGCCAGCGCGAGCGAGTGGTACTCGTGCGACGGCATGTAGACGTCGGAAAGAATGTCGTAGACGAAGGCGACGCCGGCGTGCGCCTGCGCGTAGTTCGGGTCGAGCTTGAGGGCGTCCTGGAAGTAGCCGAGCGCTCTCTGCAAGGCGTCGGGCGTGAGCTTGTTCTTCTCGAACACGCCGCGGAGATACAGGTCGTGCGCCTCGGCGTTCGTGGTGCGCCCCGCGTGCGCCAGGGCGACGACCGTCGGCGAGAGCACCATGCGCATTTCCGACGCGATCGCGCTCGTGATGTCGTCCTGCATCGCGAAGTTGTCCTTGTTCTCGCGATCGTACGTCTGCGACCAGAGCAGTTTGCCGTCGGGCCGATTGAGCTGCATCTGCAGTCGAACGCGGCCCACGCCAGGCTGCAGCTTGCCGGTCAACAGAAGGCCGACGTGCAGTTGCCTCGCGATCTCGACTGGCGCGGCGCGCGTGCCCTTGAAGCGAAAAGTCGAGAGATCCCCAGCGATCTGCATGCCTGGAATCTTCTGGAGCTCGTGCGCCAGCTCGCTCGTCATGCCGTCGGCCAGGTACTGGGTGGTCGAATCGCCACCCAGGTTCTCGATGGGCAAGACGGCGAGCGTGTTGTCGACTGGTGCGGCCGAGCCGGGATGTCTCATGTTGAGCACGACCACGCCGACAAGGACCAATGCCGCAATCGCAATTCCCGCGGCGAGCGCACCCTTGGCTCGACGGCTGCTCGTCGGCGCCGTCGCCGCGCTGGTGTTCGACGCTCCTGGTGTGACGACCGCGTCGAGCGTGCGGACGATTTCATCGGCGGTTTGCGGGCGTTCGTCGGGTGCCTTCGCGAGACAGCGCATCACCAAAGCCGCGAACGCCGGGTTGACGCCGGCGCGCTGCGTTCCGATGGGCCTCGGAGTCTCGCCGATGTGCGCGGCGATCAACGCCTGCGCCGAGCGTCCGGTGAACGGCGGCGCGCCGGTGATCAACTCGTAGGCGAGAATGCCCCAGGCGTACAGATCCACGCGATGGTCCACCGTCGGATCGGCGACTGCTTGCTCCGGCGCCATGTATGTCGGCGTCCCGATCGCGATGCCGGCCGACGTCGTTCCGAATGCGCCACCCCTCGCATTGCCGGCGGCGTCGAGCGCCTTGGCGACTCCGAAGTCGGTGACCATCGCCGCGCCGCTCGACAGGAGAACGTTGTCCGGCTTGATGTCGCGGTGAATGACGTCGTGAGCGTGGGCGTACGCGAGCGCGCTCGCTACTTCTCGCAGGATGCGGATCGTCTCGTTGAGAGGCGGAGGTCCGTCGCGGACGAGACGCGCGCGCAGAGACTCGCCGTCGACGAACGGCATGGTGAAGTAGGGCAGGCCATGAAACTCGCCGGAGGACAGAAGCGGCACGATGTGCGCGTGCTGGAGCCGCGCGGCGATCGTGATCTCGCGCCTGAACCGTTCGACCGAGAGATGTCCCGCCATCTCACCCGGCAGCACCTTCACGACGACGGCGCGGTTGAGCGCGCGTTCGACGCCGACAAATACCCGCGACATCCCTCCACCGCCGAGCTCGCGATCGAGCGTGTAGGCGGCGCCGAGTGCTTCCTCGAGCTTTGCGCGGATGTCGGCGGGCACGGGCCTCCGTCGGCCGGTTCCAATCGGGGTAAGGTACAGCGAGGAACGCAGTTTCGCCGTCAGCCGAGCACCGTAACCGATCGGTCGTCGGCCGCGATCCGAGTAGTTATAAGAGTATGTCGCCCCTCACGCGCTGCCGCACGGCCCACCACATCGCCCCGAGCAGCGACGACCGCTGAATCTCGACCTTCGCCTCGCCGGTCGCGGCCGCGCGCCACGCCCCCTCTGTCCGAATCGGCACACGTGCCTCGATAGCGCCCGCGTCGGTTCCAGCCGCGGCCAGTCCACGTCCCGCCGACGACACACCGGCGATAGACGACAAGACCTGCGACGCAGGATCGGCGTACGCGACGAGCTTCACCGATTGTCCCGCCCTCACTCGCGTCGCTCCCGCGCCGTCGAGCGAAACGCGTGCCTCGAGCGAGTCGACCGTCGCGATCGTCAGAATCCTCGTCCCGAAATCGACCCGCCGTCCCGCCTGTTCCTCGACGCGCGGCGTCGTGACGACGCCGCTCCACTGCGCGCGAAGCGTCAGCGCATCGATCCGCGCCTGCAACCCGGCGAGTCGCGCCGATGCCGCCGTACGCTGGTCGTCGAGCTGCGCGGCGATTGCGGCCATACTCGTTGCGCGCGCGCGCGACGCGCCGACGCTCAGCGAGTCGACGACCCTCGCCGCTGATACAAGCTCGCGCTCCAGCGACCGATCGATGATGCGCGCCACCGGTGCCCCCGCCGGCACTCGCGTTCCCTCCCGCACGAACACCTCGGCGAGAATTCCACTGTCCGGCGCGACGAGGTCGAACGACCGCACGGGCGCGAGCACGAATCGGCCGGACGCCGTGATGTTCCACGGGATCAACGCCATCACGATTCCGGCGAGCAGAATGACAGCCGCGGAAACAAGACCGAACCGTTTCCAACTCCAACCTCGTTTTCGCTCGGCGCGTCGTGTCCGTGCAGCCAATACGATCGCGCGCCCCCACTCGGCGATTCCATGCCGAGCCAGCGCGAGGATCACCGCGAGCGCGAGCACGACTCCCAGCGCGCCGAGTGCGGCGCGCGACCAGCCGATGACAAGCATCCCGATCACGCCGAACAGCAGTGCGATGTAGCACGCGGCGAGACTGCCGTAGATGAGAAATACCCGCTTCTCGCGCTCGCTCACCGACGGCTCCGGCATGTCGAGCCGCAGCAAATAGCGGCGCACCCACCAGCCGACGTAGGCCTGCGCGCGTTGACGGAGATTCGGGATCTCGAGCCAATCGGTCAGCACGAAGTAGCCGTCGAGGGGGATGAGCGGATTCATGTTGGTGAGAACCGTCGTCGCCCCGCCGATGAGCATCGCCGCGATCGCGATCTCCGCCGCGAGCGTGCCGGGTTTGGCGATCGCCCAGACCAGCGAGGCGAGGCCGGCGACGACGAACTGAATCCAGCCTCCGGCGGCGGTGACCCAGAGCCTGGAGCGCACCTCGGGAAAGCTCCACGCGTCGTTCACGTTGCAGTAGAACGCTGGTTGGAAATACATGAGCATGAATCCCATCTCGTGCACTTCGCCGCCGAAGTACTTGCACGTGAAGGCGTGACCCAGCTCGTGGATGAGGATCACGGCCAACGCCGTGAACCAGAGTACGACGACCGCGCCGAACGTGATGTTGGCGAGCGAGTAGAGCTGCGCGACGGTGTGCGAGAACTCGTCCCACCGCGACGCGAGAACGCCGAAGTACGCGACGAACAGGAGCACCGATACCGCGAGAAACGCCGGCGTGAAGCACCAACGAATCGCCGGAAGAACGCGGTCGAACGCCGCGTCGGGGTCGCCCATCGACCAGCGCATGCGCAGCAGCTCGCCGCGAAACAGCTTCGGCTGCCGCCGACGTCGTCGCTCGGCCCGCAGCCGCTCCAACTCGAGCGTCGTGCGCTCGACGAGCGTCCGCTCCAGCACGCCGATCGACGAGAGCTTGCGTGCGAACCCTTCCACCGTGCGCGCGGGTATGCGCATCCCCTGCTCGGCCAACGCGCGCGCGATCTCGTCGGGCGTGCGGTGCCCGTCGAAGCAGCGCATCACCGCGATCTCGACGGCGCCAAAGCGGAAATACTTCCGCGTCGTCGGATCCTTCACGACGAAGCTCTTCTCGCCCTTGAACAGCTGCTCGACGATCGTGAGGTCGGCACGGAGCCGCGGAAGAAATCCCGCCCCGCCGGCGCCGACGGGAAACGCGGCGGCGGTCACTAGTCGCGCCGGGCGATCCGCTCGCCGAGTGAAAGACCGTTCACGACCTCGACGCGCCCGTCGCCGAGGTCGGCGCCGAGTGTCACTGGGCGAAGTGCCGTCCCGGCGCCTTCGACGACGAGCACGAATCCGTCCGGCGCCACAGCATCGCGCGGGATGGCGATGACGTGTCGCCGTTGAGCGCCGAGTCGAACAGTGACGCTGGCGCCTGGAATGAGCCGCGATGTTTCCGCGACACGAAGCACGACCTCGCGCGTCCCGCTCGCCGCGTCGATCACCGGAGCGGCGCTCGCCACGACGGCGCCCGCCGTCGCACCGTCGTCGTTCGATACGGTGGCGTGATCGCCGACGTGGACGCTCGCCGCCGTTGCTTCCGGCACGCGTACGCGCGCCATGAGCGGCGCCGTCTCGGTGACTCGAAAGAGCGTGTCGCCCACGTTCACGAAGCGGCCGGCACGCGCGTAGCGCGCCGTGACCACGCCGCCGAACGGCGCGACGACTTTCGTGAGCTCGATGTCCCGCCGCGCCTTCCGTCGAGTGAGATCGGCTTGGCGATACTGGAGCTCGACCTGCTCGGAATCGGCGACCGTGATCCCGCCGGCCTTCGTCATCAGCCGAGCGCGAACGGCGGCCTTGCCGAGATTGTCGAACGACGCTTCCGCCTGCGCGAGCGCGATCTGCTGATCGGCATTTTCGAGCAACGCCAACGGCGCGCCGCCATTCACGTGATCGTTCAGATCCGCCAAAACCGAATCGACGTTCCCGGCCGCTCGCGCCACGACTACGGCATCGTGCTCCACGTAGAGCTGCGCCGGCAGCTGAAGCGCCGCCCGCACCGTCGTCGTTTCCACCAGAATTCCGGCCGGCGCTTGCGCCGTCGTTCCCGCGGCCGTCGCCTTTGGTTGCCGGCCGCAAGCGCCGAGTATCGCGAGGGTCGTAGCTAGCGCGTAACGGCTGGACAGCTGGACGGCTAGATAGCTGGACGGGTTCGAACGGCGCATCACGACCAGATCCTCCACCAAAAGAGCCGCAATCTTCGCCAGGGTTCACGCGTCGCGCGTCCCATCACCGACGATGGATCCGTGAGCACTCGCGCGTACGCGACCATCCCAGGGCGAACGAGCCCGGAATCATTGGGGACGAGCGCACGCACGGGAAATCCGGCTATGCCGGCGCTATCCGCGGCAAGTGGCGCGACGGACGTGACCCGTCCCACAAACGTCCTCTGCGGATACGCATCCACTCGCAACCGAACCTCGTCGCCGACCTTCACACGCCCGATGTCGCGCTCATCGACGTTGAAGTCCAACTCGAGCGTGTCCGTGCGCCCCACGACGATCAACCGGCTCCCCGCGTCGACCCACGAGCCCAGCCGCTCCTGCGGCCTCGGCGTCAGCACGATCCCGGCGACAGGACTGCGCACGAGCGCCGCGCGAACTTGTTGGTCGAGCACGGCCGCTTCGCGTCGCAACGCGTCGGCGCGCATCCGTTGCAACCGCTCCTCCGCGGCGTCTCCGCGCGCCGACGCGGCCGCCGCTTCACGCTCGGCGCTCGCCGCATCCGAGAGCGCGGCGTCGCGCGACGTGCGCTGCTCGGCGTCGCGCAACTGCACGATCGGATCGCCGCGCGAGACGCGTGCGCCCTCGCCGATGAAAACGCGCTCCACGACGCCCTCCACGAGCGGACGGATCTCCGTGCGGACGTTCGGCCGAAAGACAGGCTGGTTCGCCTCGACGCGCAGCGGCCATTGAATGAGCGTCAGCGACGCGATCGCCACCGCGGCGATCACCGCCCACGTGAGACGCCGCATCGCCGGCAGGGCGAGGAACGCCTCTTTCTTGGCGTGGATCGCGCCGAGTGTGTCGGCGAGCGGGACTTGCTGGTAGAGTTGCGCGTTGCGAAGGGCGACGGTCGCCTGGTTCGCGAGGATCGTCGCCAGCTCGCGCTGTCGTTCGGTGGCGAACTCCGGACGCTCGGCCTCGAAGAGCAAAATGCCGAGCACTCCCTCGTCGTCCTTGAGCGGGATGTACAATCCGCTCACGACGCCGTCAGCCTCCAAGTCGCCTTCAAAGATCTGCAAAAAGAGGCGCTCGGCGTCGGACCCGGCTTCGGTGCGGTCGGAGAGATAGAACGCCTCGCCGACACCGGCCGCCCACGCGCCTCGCACGGCGAGATCTTGAAGGTCGGGATCCTCCGCATCGAACTTCTCGACGCCGGCCAGCGCGCGGATGTCGCACTTGCCGCGCTCGTAGAGCGCGATCGCTCCGCGATCGAAGGTGATCGCGCGCATCGCGAGGTTCACCACCGCGCGCATCACGCGATCGAGATCGAGCGTCGAGCCGATCGCTCGGCTCATCTCCATCACCAGCTCGAGGTCGCCTGTGCGATCGAGCGCGGCTACGCGGTCCGCGTTTCGAAGCGCGACGCCGGCGACGTCGGCCAGTCGAGTGAGCGCGACGCGCTCGCCCGGTGTGAACGCGCCGTGAACAGCGAGGTCGCGCGCGACGCGCAACGCGCCGGATGTCGTTGATGTCGGCCGAAGCGGAGCGACGATGACTGTCATCCCGTCTTCGTCATCCATCGGTCGATCGAGCGCGTCGACGAGGTCCGCTCGCCCCCGTTACCCGCTCGGCGCCGTCGCCGCTCGCGACCCAGCACGTGAACGCGCCGTCCCCGTCGCGGTCGACCCAAGCCGACACCCGGTCCGCGCGCAAAATCGCGCGCGCGAAGCTCATGGTCTTTGTCTCGATCTCGCGCGCGTCGAGGCTGGCCGCCAGCTCGACAAACGCGCCGTGGAGCGGATCGGAGCCGTCCGGAAGCGCTGCTTGCCCAGTCGGCGTTGCCGTCAGCGGCAGGTCGGTCAGCGTCACCGGAGGGGAGGGCAAACCATCGGGTCCTGACGGCCGGAGGGAGGGCCTAAGCTGGCGTTACGCGTGCTCAGCCGCAAGCAACTCCGGTGCATCGGTTTCCACCAAGAACAAAGCGAGCGGGGATATCCCCGCTCGCTCGACTGCTTAAACCGTGATCCGCGGCCTCAATGGATACGAATCGGCGCGATTCGGTCTTCGAGCTCGCCCACCGTCAGCTCGATGGATTCGATGTCTTTCCCCGTTTCCTTCTTCACGACCTGCTTCTGCTCGTTCGTTAGGTCGATCCGAACGATCTCCTTTTCCTTGCTCATGTCATCACCTTCATATGGAAGTCTGGGAATGACTGCGTGCGTCAGCGGGTGATACGGCCTACGTCGGGCGACTTAAAGCCCGCTTCGCACGCTTAGAGGACCTTCAGCGGTGTGATTCGGTCCTCGAGCTCGGCCACGGTCAACTCGATCGCCTCGGCGTCCTTCCCGGTTTCCTTCTTCACGATCTGCTTCTGAACGTTCGTCAGGTCGATTCGAACGATGTCCTTGTCCTTGCTCATATGGCCTCTTCCTATGATGGAGGTCGGTGGGGGCGGACTGCTCACGGGAACGGACGAGATGGTACTTCCGGTCCGTGAATGGGGCGTGAATCTTCTTGGGGCGATCGTGAAATACGGTCGCGTTCGCCACTCGTGTCCGACCTCGGAGGCCGCCCCTGCCCGCGCTGTCACTCACGCTGTGCGGTCGCGTCGCCGCGGCGGTCGACGGTTCTCCGGTACCGGGAGCCCTGCTCGGCAGCAAGAGCCTGGCGTTGCTCGCCTTCCTCGCGCTCGAGCCGGGCACGCACAGCCGTGACGAGGTCATGGCGCTCCTTTGGGGAGAGTACCCTGAGGAAAAAGCCCGCGTCTCGCTCCGTCAGGCGCTCACCCATCTGCGAGACGCCATCGGCGACGCGCTTCACGTCGACCGGACGTCGGTGGGACTCGTCACCCCGCCCGACAGCGATATCCGCCGATTCCTTGCCGCCGCCGATACCTCGCCGCGCGACGCCGCCGAGGTGGACGTTCCGCATTTCCTGAGCGGACTCCAGCTCCGACACTCGTCCGGCTTCGACGACTGGGCCGATGAGAAGCGGCACGTGTTGCTCCGACGCTACGCCGGCGTGCTCGCCGCGGCCGTTCGAGAAGCGATCGCCAGCAACCGCTCGCGCGACGCGGTCCGTGCCGCCGAGCGCTGGGCGGCGGTCGACGGGTTCTCGGCCGACGCCACACTTGCGTTGATGGAGTCGCATTTCCTGGCAGGCAATCGCGCGAACGCGTTGCAAGCGTTCGCCGACTATCGCTCGCGCCTCACGGACGCCGACGATCGTCCCGACCACCGACTGGTGGAGCTCGCGCAGCGCATCGCAGACGCGCGCGTGAGCGGCGAAGGCAAGCGGCAAGCGACCGAGGAGTGGTACGCCACCTCGCCGTCGTTTCACGGAAGTCTCATCGGTCGAGACAAAGAGTGGGATCGGCTTCGCGCGACGTGGCAAGCCGTTTCACGAAGCCGGTCGCGGGCCGTGCTCATCGAGGGAGAATCGGGCGTCGGCAAATCCCGCCTCGCCGACGACTTCGCGCGCTGGGTGACGGCCGAGGGCGGGACCGTACTGCGTGGCCGCGGCTTCGATGTGCGAGTCGGCGTTCCCTTCGGCGCGATGATCGAAGCGCTCCGGTCGGCGATCGATGCGCCCGGTTTGAGCGGCACCGACCCGCAATGGCTCGCCGAAGTCGCGCGCGTCGTGCCCGAGCTCAAGCGGCGTTTCGCCGGACTGCCCGAGATCGTCCCCGCGTCGACGGCGGACAGCTGGCGCCTCTTCGAGGGAATCGCGCAGATGCTCCTCGCGATCTCTGAAGAGACGCCGGTGACGGTGCTCATCGACGACGTGCAGTGGTGCGACGCCGACAGCTGCGCGCTCCTTCACTTCCTCGTCCGAAAGCTCGAGCGAGCGGCGATTCTCTGGTTCGTCACCTTCGCCCCCGGCGCCGTCGAGCGCGACACCGCCGCCGCGCGATGGGTGCGCGCGCTGCGCGGGTCGCCCGCAACGCGAAGTGATCGCGCTCCAGCCGCTGAGCGAAGACGAAGTATGGCAGCTCGTGCGCGGACTCGGCCGAGTGAGCACACCGACGGAAGCCGAGCGGTTGGCCTCGCGAATCCATGAAGCCACCGCCGGCTATCCCTTCTACGTGGTGGAGCTGCTCAAGACCCTCTTCGCGCAGGGATGGTTGACCGTCGATGCGGAGAGCGGCGAGTGGATCGTACGGCCGACCGATTCCGGCGACGAACCCGCGCTCGCGCTTCCGTCCGTACACGAGGCGATCGCCGAGCGAATCGAGTGTCTTTCGGACGAGCTCAAGGGTGTGCTGATCACGATCGCTGTGTCGACGCGAGGCTGCCGGACCGACGTGCTCTCGCACGTGCACGGAGTCTCACGCCTGCGCGCGGCGGCGATCGGAGACGCGCTGGTCGAACGGCACCTCGTCGTCGAGGACAACGGGGCGTACTGCTGCGCCCATCCCGTGATCGGTCGCGTGATGGTCGACGAGCTCGGCACATCGCGCAAGCGAGAGGTGCACCGCGGGCTCGCGCTGGCGATGGAGCTCGTGGGCTCGGATCGAGTCGAGTACGTCGATCCGGGCGAGATCGCGCGGCACGCGGAGCAAGCCGGTGAAAGAGCGATGGCCTACCGGTTTGCGATGCAGGCTGTCGAATCGTGCGAGCGACGATTCGCGTTCGATGATGCGTTGGGCTGGCTCGACTTCGCGTCTGGCGTCGCGACCACCACGACCGAAGCAGACGCCGTGAATCAGGCGACCGCACACTTGCTCGAGATCTCTGACCGGAGAGAGACGGCGCCCGCACTGACAACTCGCCTTTCGTCGTACATTCAAGAGAATGTGAACGCGAGCTCGACTATCCGACCCAACGGGGCGCGCACGCCATGACCGATCCCTCACGCTCGGCGAGGTCCGTTTCGCTCCTCGCCGGAATCGTCCTCATGTTCACCGCCGCAGCGACAACGCCGCGGCGCGCCGAGGTCCCGCTCGCGTCGCTCGACCTCGCCAAGATGAAAGTGCAACCCGGCGGCGGCCGCGGCGGACAGCAAACCGTCGCCCAGGCGAACCACAGCATCGACGGCAATCCGATTCACATCGGCGGCAAGGAGTTCACCACCGGCGTCGGCACGCGCGCCAACAGCGTCCTGTTCGTGCAGCTGAACGGCGGCGCCGAACATTTCTCGGCCACGGTCGGCGCGGACGACAACCCGATTCAAGCGCCTCCCGGTGCGACTGGACAACCACCGGCGCCGCCTCCGCCGACCCCGATCGTCTTCCGTGCCGTGGGCGACGGACGGGTTCTGCGCGTCAGTAAGCCGGTCTCGCGCGGCGATGCGCCGGAGCCGTTCGACATCGATCTGCGCGGCATTAGAACGCTCGTATTGCAGGTCACCCAAGTGGACGTTGTCCGTCCGGTCGTCGCGGACTGGGCCGATGCCAAGTTCACCGTCAGCGACGCCGCGCCGACGGCGATCGACATCCCGACCGAGCCGCGCGAGGTCCTCACGCCCAAGCCGGGTCCCGCGCCGCGCATCAACGGTCCTTCGCTCACCGGCGTGACGCCCGGCCACGACGTCCTCTACAAGATTCCCACAACCGGCACCGCGCCCATCCTGTACGGTGCGACGAATCTCCCGAAGGGACTCACGCTCGACCCGGCGACGGGGATCATTCGCGGCACGATCGGCGCGCGCGGCCGGTATCCGGTGACGTTCACCGCGAAGAACGCCGCGGGGTCCGCTTCGAAGCCGTTTACGTTCGTCGCCGAGGGACAGCTCGCGCTCACGCCGCCGATGGGATGGAATAGTTGGAACGCCTATGGCCGTGCGGTGAGCGATTCACTCGCTCGTGCCGCTGCCGACGCGATGGTGTCGAAGGGCCTCATCGATCACGGCTGGACGTACGTCAACCTCGACGACGGTTGGGAGCGGAGCGCGCGCGAATCCGATCCGCTGTTCGAGGGTCCCGTGCGCGCTCCAGACGGCACGATGCTCACCAACAAGAAGTTCCCGGACATGAAGGCTCTGGGTGACTACATCCACGGTAAGGGACTCAAGTTCGGGATCTACTCCGGCCCAGGTCCCACGACGTGCCAGCGCCTCGAGGCAAGCTGGCAACACGAGGTGCAGGACTTTCGCACGTTCGCCAACTGGGGCGTCGACTACCTCAAATACGATTGGTGCGGGTATTCCAGCGTGCTCGCGCCGGGCGAAACGAACCAACAGATTGCCGTGCTCAAGCGGCCGTACCAGGTGGGTCGCGCGTCGCTCGACCAGGTGCCGCGTGACATCCTCTATTCGTTGTGCCAATACGGTTGGGGCAACGTGTGGGAGTGGGGCGCCGAGCCGGGGGTCGCAGGCAATTCGTGGCGCACGACGGGCGACATCACGGATACGTGGGAGAGCATGGCGGGCATCGGCTTCCAGCAAGTCGGTCACTCGAAGTACGCGTCGCCGGGACATTGGAACGATCCCGACATGCTCGTCATCGGTAAGGTGGGTTGGGGTCCGCGTCTTCGCGACTCGCGTCTCACACCCAACGAGCAGTACGTGCACATCACGCTCTGGACGCTACTCGCCTCGCCGCTCCTCCTCGGCAACGACCTGACGCAGATGGATGACTTCGAGCTCAATTTGGTGACCAACGACGAGGTGCTCGCGGTGCATCAGGATCCACTCGGGAAGCCGGCGGATCGGCTTTCGAAAAAGGATCTGCTCGAGGTCTGGGCGCGGCCGCTCGCCGATGGATCACTCGCCGTGGGGCTCTTCAATCGCGACGAGATGGAGATGAAGGTCGCGGTGTCGTGGAACGAGTTGGGAATCACGGGCAAACGAACGGTGCGTGATTTGTGGCGGCAGAAGGATCTCGGGGTATACGACGGAGAGTTCTCGAGTGTAGTGCCTCGACATGGAACTGTCTTCGTGAAGATCGCGCACTGAGGATTTGCCGACAGCAGCTACTCGATTGTGAAGAGAAGGGGTCGCGCACCGAGCGTGTGCGGCGAGCGAAAGGTGGCAGCGAGCTCGGCGTGATCGCCGCGTTCGATCGAAAGCTCGATGCCAAGGACGTCAAGCATTTCGCGCACGCGTTCAGGATCCGGATGCCTGGCGCGCAGTTCGACCAGTGTTGGGCCGACCGTCGCCGACGTCGCGGGGTGAGGACTCGTCTTCCAGTCGATGAAGAAGGGAACGATTCCGTCGGCGAGCACGGCCGTCGGCTCCGTGACTTCCCACGAGAGCGCGACACCGTCCGCGCGCTTGCGACTCCCCGACGCCACGGATCCCAGATGGACCCCACGCCGCCCGGCATCGGCGACCAGTTGCGGAAGGTTCGCCGCGGAGGCGGCCCACGCGACAAGCCGGGGCGTTTCTACGGAATCGACGCTGAACCACCGAGGCCCGTCGGGTTTCGGCTGGTCAGGATCGGGCGCGATGATTTCGAGGTAGGACCTCGGCCCGATCGCGACGAGCGCATTGCGCGTGCCGCGCCCGATGTGCTGCCCGCCGGGAGACGGCGCGACACCGAGTCGCCGCTCGATTTCCGCGCACGCGGCGTCCAGGTTGGGGGCGGCGTAGACGAGGTGGTCGACGCGTTCGAGCATTTCGGCGTAAACCTACTCGATGTGGCACAGCGGCGCGGGAGGATCCCGCGCCGCTGTTCGGCCACCACGTACCGCGACTTACGGCTTCTTTGATTCTTTCTTTGCGGCGGCGGCGGGAGCGCCCGCCTGAATTATCGCCGCGCCCTTCCAGAAATCGGCATCCGACGCACGCCAATCTTCACTCACGTAACTCATCTTGGCGCTGACCGCGAACAGGTCCGTCTGGAGCGACATCACGCCGTCGTTCGACAGCTTGTCGAGCTCCTTCGCGCCGACGTCACCGAGCGCTTTGCCGAACGCCGCGTCCTCCCTCATGGCGACGTCGAGATCGGCGACGGTCTTGTGCGGAATGATCACGAGGAAGGTGCCGTCGGGCACACCCATCCCGCCCTGGTACATCGCCCAGTGCGCGCTCGTGTGCGCGGCCATGTGCGTCGCGCGAATCTTCTCGGCGATCTTCTTGACGTCGTCGTTGTGCCCCGGCCGCGCGCGGACGGTGATCATCTCGTACGCGTGCATTCGTGACCACTCGACCGTGTCGCGATAGCTCAAGTCCGGCCGCAGCATCCAAAAAGACGAGACCGCATCGCTGATGTCCTCGGCGTCCTTGAGGGCGAAGCCGCTGACCGCGGTCATGAGCTCCTTGTCCTTGGAGCTTGCCATGTTCGCGTCGTCCATCGCCTTGAACGACGGCCATCCGAACATGAACCAGGCATCGTTTGACCCTGTCATCGCGGTCATCGCGATACCATAGTATGGAAACTTGGCTTTCGCGTAGGCAGCCGCCCACGCGTGCTCGTTAGCCTCGTGCGCGTCCCCGCGGCCAACCTTCACTATCTCGCGAGTACGTTGAATGATCGGCGGCGGTGAGCTTGGTCCGGCTGGCATCGGTGATTGAGCCATCGCCGGCGGTGCAAGTGCGAGGATGAGTGGAACGGACATACCAATGCGGCGTCGCATGGGTTCTCCTGTTGAAATGGGTGGGGATCGGGCGTAACAGAGACATACGGCCGTTGAGCCCATTTGTCACTGTTGCGCGCCACATGCGCGCCCATGCTCTTAGTTTTGTTTGATCTAACCCCTCAAATGACGCCCTCCGCACGTTCGCAACACCCGCGACGACGAACGGCACATCGAATCGAGGATCCAATGTCCCTCCGACTCCTGTCGTGCTCGGCCACGCTGCTCCCGCTCGCCGCCGCGCTCCTCGCTGCGCAGCAATCCTCGGCTCCCGCTGATCTGGACGCCACCGTCGCCCGCGTCATGGCCGAACAGCACGTCGTCGGCGCGTCGGTGCTCGTGGCGAAGGACGGTCGGGTGCTCCTGCACCACGGGTACGGTCTCGCGGACCTCGGCCTCGACGTCCCGACGAAGGACGAGACGGTCTACCATATAGTTGGCCCGATGCTGCCGTTCACCGGCGTCGCCGTGATGCAGCTCGTCGAGCGTGGCAAGCTGGCGCTCGACGACGACATCTCGAAGTACGTTCCCGAGTTCCCGATGCAGGGGCGGCGCGTCACCGTGCGCCAACTCCTCGATCACACGTCGGGAATCGTCGACTACCACTATCTCGGCGACCCGATCGAGGCGACGAGCCGGCAGCCCAAGGCGCTCGACGAGGTGATGGCCCTTTACGCCGGCAAGCAGTGGGTCAACGAGCCCGGCGCAAAATGGGACTGGTCGATCTCAGGCTTCCAGCTGCTCGTCACGATCATCGAGCGCGTGTCGGGACAGTCGTTCGCCGACTACGTGCAACAGAACCTCTTCTCGCCGGCCGGCCTCCAGCACACGAGCTACTGCGACGACTACAGTCTTGTGAAAGGACTCTCGCACGCCTATCGCCGCTTCGAGAACGGCTTCGTCCCGGCGAACGAGAACGACATGGCGTACAACGCGGACCTGCGCATCTGCAGCACGGTGGGCGATTTCTTCAAGTTGTGGTCCGCGCTCGCCAACCACACGCTGCTCCGCGCCGAGTCGTTCACGATGATGCAGACCGCGAAAGGCGCCGCTGTGCATATGAGTCCCAGCGATCCGCGGGCGCAGTACGGTCTCGCGTTGACGATCAATAGCGAGGACGCGCACCGCCGCTTCGGCCAGCACGGTTCGCTGTTCGGGTACAGTGGAAGCCTGTACGAGTTTCCCGAGGATCACCTGACGATCGTCGTGCTCAGCAACACGGAGGGGCAGAACGCCTACGCAATCACCCGAGCGCTGTCGCGCCAGATCCTCGGCCTTCCCCCGCTGCCCTCGGCGCCGGCCGTCGCACAATCGTCCGCGTCGCGCGCCCTCGACGACCTGCCGCTGACGCCGGCCGATCTGCGGCAATTCGCAGGCACCTTCGTCCTTGCCCCAGATCGCGTGTCATCGGATCTCCACGACTCGTACGCGCAATACCGCCGCACGGTGCGCGTGTTCGACGAGAACGGCCGGCTGATGATGCAGACGCTGGGCGAGGGACCCGAACGGCTGCTCAAACAGCGCGACGGAACGTTCGCGCGTCGCTCCGCGCCGCGGGCGGCGGTGACGATCGTCGTCGAGGGCGGCACCGCGAAAACTCTCAAGATCGACTCGGCGTCGTTGCCCTTGTCGGGCAGACGAGTCGGACCAGGCGATCCCGGCGACGTTTCACGCACAGTTAAAATGATCGCCTCGCCCCGCTGCGCTCACAGCCGCTTCTGTAACTCCGTGAAGCGCTGTTCGCCGCGCAGCAGCGTCAGGTCGCTGTCGTGCTCGAGCCACTCGCGATGGCCGAAGCCGCACTCGACGGCCTTTTCGAGGCACGTCAGCGCGTCGTCCTTCATGCCGCCGAGCGCGTACACGCAGGCCACGTTGTAAAGCACCATCGAGTCCGACGGATTCGAGTCGTGCGCTCTCTTCACCCAATCGAGCGCGCGATCGCGCTCGCCGAGCTGCATCAGCGCGCCAGCGCCGAGATAGAGCGCGCGCGGATCGTCCGGATGGAGCTCGAGGTGCCGGTCCAGACGTTGCATGCCGCGGTGGATGTTGTCGGCCGCATCCTGCTCTCGCCCCAAGCCCTTGAGGGGGCCGGTCGCGAGCAGCATCGCCTGATAATCCTCCGGCCTCACTTCGGCGGCCTTCGCGAAGTTCTTCGCGGCCTCGTCCAGCTTTCCTTCCTGTAGACATGCCCGGGCGAACAGGTAGTAGGCCTCGAACAACTTCGGATCGAGCTGCAACGCGCGCTCGAATGCCGGGCGGGCCTCGGAGTAACGCTTGCTCAACGACAATGCAAAGCCGCGCGACGCGTGGGCCGCCGCGAGATTCGAGTCGAGCTCCAACGCGCGGCGGCTCGCCGCGTCGGCGCCGTCCAGGTTCGACTTGCTGCCGTCCCAGTACATGTAGAGAAACGCGCAACAGTCGGCGATCCCGGTATACGCGAGCGCGTATTCCGGCTCGATCTCGATCGCGCGCTCGAACATCCGCCGTGCGTACTGGATGCTCGTGCGGCTCCACTGATGGAAGTACTGCCGGCCACGAAGGTAGAACTCGTATGCCTGCACGTTCACGATCGGCGACTTCTCGATCGCCCGCTTCTCGTCCTCGCTCAGCACGAGGCGCAGCGCCTTGACGATGCTTCCGGCGATCTCGTCCTGGATCGCGAACACATCTTCGAGCTGACGGTCGAAGCGCTCCGACCACAGGTGATACCCGTCGGCCACGTTCACCAGCTGTGCTGTCACGCGCAGACGGTCGCCCGCTTTTCGCACGCTCCCCTCGAGGACCGTCGCGACCTTGAGCTTGCGGCCGATCTCGCTGATGTCCTCGCTTTTTCCCTTGAACGCGAACGAAGACGTGCGCGACGCGACACGCAGCGCCTGAACTTTGCTCAGCGCGTTGATGATCTCCTCGGCGATTCCCTCGCAGAAGAAATCCTGGTCGTGCTGCGGGCTCATGTCCGAGAACGCGAGCACGGCGATCGACTTCGTGTTCGCCTTCGTTTCCGGCGGCGTGGATGTGCCGCCGGGGGCGGGCCAGGTGAGCGCCTGCGCGAACTGACTCGCCGTGGCGAATCGCGCTGCCGGCGTCTTGGCGAGAGACTTGGTGATCGCCTGGTCGAGAAACTCGGGTGCGTCCGGCCGCGCGTCGCGGACCGGCGGAACCTGCTCGATGAACAGCTTGGCCATGATGGCCTGCATGTTCGGCCCCGTGAACGGCGCCGAGCCGGTCAGCATCTCGTAGAGCATCGCGCCGAGCGAGTAAACGTCGGCGCGCCCGTCGATCTCGACCTCGCCGGACGCTTGCTCGGGGCTCATGTACGACGGCGTGCCAACTGCCATCCCCGTTTGCGTGAGGCTGTTCGACGCCGCGGCCGAAATGGCCTTGGCGATCCCGAAATCGGTGACGACGGCTTCGCCGTCGTGCATCATCACGTTCTCGGGCTTGATGTCGCGATGGATGACCTGCTGGCGGTGCGCGTAGTCGAGCGCCGCCGCGATGGCACGCGCGATCTGCACCGCGTCTTCTATAGGAAGGCGGTGTTGTCGCTGGAGGCGTTGGCGCAGCGACTCGCCTTCGACGAACGGCATCACGTAGTAGAGCAGATCGCCGGCGCGGCCGGAGTCGTACATCGGCACGATGTGCGGATGCTGCAACCGCCCCGCGATCTGGATCTCGCGCAGGAATCGCTCAGGGCCGAGGCTCTCGGCCAGGTGCGAGTGCAGAACTTTGATGGCGACGGGTCGGTTGTGACGGAGGTCGTCGGCGCGGTAGACCGTTGCCATGCCGCCGCGTCCGATTTCGCGCTCGACTTCGTAGTGCCCGCCGAGTGCGGCGTTCAGCTTGGAGATCACATCCATTGTCGCCGCACTCGTCATCGTCGACGGGAGTTTGCGCCGGAAGGTTTGGGGCCGGGCGGGGCCGGATCGAACGTGGCCCTAACGTACCGCGCGGGACACGCGCAAGCGAGCGACCTCAAACGCGCGACCTCAAACGCGCGGCCCGCCGTATTCCGTGCTCGGGGCCGCACACGCGCCGAGCCGCCCGAGGTCTCCGCGGAAGACAGTCCCACCCCGAGCCCCCACCCCGAGCCCCCGAACGAACGAGCACTACAAGAGCCGTCGCCCCGCCACGAGCCGTGTGGCCCGGAAAGTGTCCCGTCTCAGACTCGGCGATATCGAAACAAACGCGGCGACGGCGCCGTCATGTGTATTCAGCTTCTCGAAAGCATTGCGGGCCATGGAGACGACGAACGGCGGCTCCCAGCGTGAGTTCGACCACACTCGACCGCGACCTCCAGCGGACGAGACACTTGGTCGAACGACCGCGACAGGTGCGACGAGGAAAGTCGAGCTCGAGGTTCCTCTCGGCTCGTGTCGAGCTCGAACCAGCCCAAATCGAGCTTCCGCGTCCGAAAGACGGGCTCACGCCTGCGTGACGCGCTCAAGAAGCTTTGGCCGTGGAGCAAGCCCGCGCCCGCCGCCGTGGAAGACGCCACCGATCTCGCCGGCGGCATCCACGAAATGGCGAAGGCGACGAATCTTTGGTTCGAGAAGGAAGTCGTCGCTCTCGAACGCGACGCCTGCACACTCGCCGCGGACTGGGCCGGCAAAGGACTGCCGCGACACGACGTCGCGCGGACGGCGCCGCTCGAGGTCGAACAATTTCTCGCCGGTCGCTGCGCCGAGACGTTTCGTCAATGGACCGATCGCGTTCGCGTCACGATGCGCGACCGCATCGCGCGCGAAGCCGAGTCGATCGGTGACAAGCTCGTCGAGCTGCGTGCGTCGACGACGCGCATCGAGCGACTCGAAGGGGAGATCACCGGAGTCGATCGCCGAGTTCAGGAGCTGCGACTGAGAAGCGAAGGAGAGCCGCGGCGCGAGTCGGATTCGATCCGATCCTTCCGGGCTGGCTGTTCTTCTGGTTCTTCGCCATCGCGCTGACCGTCGTCGAGTTCTTCGCCAACTTCCCCGTCTTTCGCCTGCTGCTTCCGATGAAGCCGGCGCTCGCCAAAGCCGCGGAAGACGCGGCGCAGGACGCGATCAGCGGCGGACTGGTGGGCGGGCTTGGCGCTCCAGATGAAGGAAATCGTTCTGCACGCCGACGCGCTCTTCGTCGCCCTCATCGCGGTGCTCTTTCTCGTGCTTGTTCGGCAAGACGATGGGCGGATCCGGTCGCGTGCTCGTCACGCTCAGACCCAAGGATCAGCCGCTCGCCGCGACGACCGTTCGGAGCATCCGGCGACAACACCTGACCGCGCTGATCGGCATGTGTGCTCGGCATCTCGGCCGTGCTCACCTTCCTATATATGTCGCGCGGCAGCATCGCCGCGGTGGCCGCGTCGCGCGTTACGGGCGATAGCCTGGAGATGCAACGGCTCAAGACCGAAGCGATGCAGCTTCCGCCGGGAGATCTCGGTGCCATGGCGAGATCCGCCGCCGCGATTCGCGAGCAGACGCGCACGCTCGAGATTCATCGCGACGACCGCGCCTATGCCACAACGGTGCAGAACAACAACAGGCCGCTCTTCTTCCTCAACCTCGGCCTCGTCTTCGGCGCCGCCGTCCTCGGATTCCTGACGTATCGCCAGACGGTGAGCGAGGGAAAGGGAGAACACCCAGCGGTCGACCAGCTTCGCGCCGACCGCCGATCGCTGCAGGCCGACGCGCACTCAGTGGTGAAATCAGGCCGCGCGGCGGAGACGCAGGCCCGGGCGAGCATCGGACGCGTCGAGCATCTGATGACGGCGAGCCCGCTCGCCGAGTGGAGCGCGAAGGTCGATCGATTGGAGGGCGTCATCCCGCTGTTCCGCGGCGAGAACGCACGACTGCGCGGCATGGACCCGGCGAGCATTCTCGCGTTTGCCGATAAGCCGTCGCTGTCGCTGCCGATCGTCGAGGCCGAGCGCGGCTTTCCCGAGCCGACTGATTTTGCGAGGCTGAAGGAAGAATTCGCGGTGTGCCGCCGCGACTTCGGCTCGGCAGTCGCGCGCATTCCGATCCACAACAGCGACGCCAATTCCTTATGATGTGGCCGCGCCTCGCGCTCGCACTCGCCTCGTTCGGTCTCGTCTCGTCGGCGCTCGGCTGCGGCGAGTCGGCCGGCGCAAGGCCGGCTGCGCCGCCGACGGCCCAATTCATCGTAGGGATCGATCTCTCGGCGAGTCGCTCGGTCGAGGCACTGCGAGATTCGCGGCGGCTTCTCGACGACCTCGTCGAATCGAGACTGCACAACGGCGACGAACTGGTCTTGCTCGAGATGTACGGCAGCTCGGACAGTGGCGACCATCAGTGGATCGACTCGGTTCCACGCGCACGCACGCCGGGCGCCGTATCGACGGCCGACAAGCGGAGGCTCGACGACTTCAAGGCGGTCGCGCACCAGGTCGTCGGCGCGATGTTCGATTCGAACCGCGTGCGCCGCATCGACAACACCGACGTGTTCGCGACGATCAGCCGAGCGGCCGATTACGCGAAAGCCGCGCGCGGCCGGCGGCCGACGTTGATCCTGCTGTCCGACATGGAGAACTCGACGGACGAGATGCGCATGGAGAAGAGCGGCGGCATCCCGTCTCCCGAATGGATCGAAGTCCGTCGCACCTCGAATCGACTCCCCGACATGCGCGGCGTCTGCGTTCTCGTCGCCGGTGCCCAGTCGACGACTCAGCGCGAAGCATCGATTCGCGACTTCTGGGTTCGCTACCTCGCTGCCGCCGGAACGACGCTCGCGGCGACGAACTATCGAGCATTCGTGCCCGACGCGATGGAGCTGCGCTGCTAGCACGTCGGGTTCGCGCGCCCGAGCCGCCGTTCGCGCCCGAACCCTCACCCGAGCACCCGAGCACCCGAGCACCCGAGCACCACGAGTCACAAAGCGCGCACGAGCCGAGTCTGGCCGCGCGTCGTTCGCGGCGGCATATTCGCGCACCCTCCTCCGCCGACGCCGGCGCCCCCAAAATCACAATGTCCGACTCGGGACCCGGCCTCTCCAAGGCCATCGCCGATCGCTATCGCATCGATCGCGAGATTGGCCGCGGAGGGATGGCGAGCGTGTACCTCGCGCGCGACGTCCGCCATGATCGCGACGTCGCGGTCAAGGTTCTGCACCCCGACCTCGCCGCGGCGCTCGGCGCTGATCGTTTCTTGGCCGAGATCAAGACGACCGCGCGGCTCCAGCATCCGCACATCCTGCCGCTGCTCGACTCGGGCGAAGTGCGCGTGCCGTTTGGCGAACGAAACGAAGAAGCCGACGCGTTCGCCGGCGGAGGGTCGTTCCTCTTCTATGTGATGCCGTACATCACCGGCGAGACGCTTCGCGCGCGGCTCGATCGCGAACATCAACTCCCGATCGACGACGCGCTGCGAATTGGACGCGAAGTCGCCGACGCGCTCGACTACGCGCACCGGCTCGGCGTGATTCATCGCGACATCAAGCCCGAGAACATTCTGCTCCAGGACGGCCACGCGCTCGTCGCCGACTTCGGCATCGCGCTCGCCGTGCAGCAGGCCGGCGGGCCGCGCATGACGCAGACCGGGCTCTCGCTCGGCACGCCGCGCTACATGTCGCCCGAGCAGGCGATGGGCGAGCGCACGATCGACGCGCGGAGCGATCAGTACTCGCTTGGCGCGCGTGATGTACGAGATGCTCGTCGGCGACCCGCCGTTCACCGGCAGCACGTGCAGGCGATCGTCGCGAAGGTGATGACCGAGCGCCCCGCTCGCATCGTCACGCAACGCGACCGCGTTTCCCCGCACGTCGAAGCCGCCGTGCTGCGCGCGCTCGAAAAACTTCCGGCGGATCGCTGGGCGAGCGTCCACGAATTCGCCGACGCCCTGCGCGACACGACCCTCGCCGCCGTTTCAACGGCTTCAGCTGTCCAGCCGTCGAGCCGTCCTGCTGTCCAGCGATCCGCGCGCACTATAGCCGTCGGCGCCGGTTTGCTCATCGCGGGCGCCGCCATCGGCTGGCTCTCTTCGCGACTCGGCTCTCGCGCGCCGGCTTCTCAAGTCGTCGTGACGTCGATTCTCCCGCCCGCGAACGGCAACTTCGGCGAGCAACAGTCGCTCGCGCTGTCACCCGACGGGCGGAAGCTTGCGTTCGTTCTCTCCACGTTCGACGGATCGAGCCTGCTCTGGCTTCGCGACATCGACAAGCTCGATGCGAAGCCGCTCGCCGGAACGACGGGCGCGGACGTTCCGTTCTGGTCGCACGACGGCCGCTCGCTCGGGTTTTTCGCCAACGGATTTCTCCAGGTGTACGGCGGCGCCGGCGACGTACGCCGTCTGTGTCCCGTCAGTGGGCCGAACGCGGGATCGTGGAGTGAGGCTGGCCTCATACTCTTCAGCGATCGCCACGGTATTTCATCTGTGCCGGCAACGGGCGGCCCGTGTCGCACGATCATCGCACGCGATTCGGGCGCCTTCCTGCGCGGCCTGCTGCTGCCCGACGGCAAGCGAATCCTCTATTCACGCGGCCGCTACGCGGATCTCGTCGTCGCCGATTTCGACGGCAAGACGCTGGGGACGCTTCCCGTGCAGACGAGCATCTTCGCCGTCGCCGAACCGTCGTCTCTGATCTATTCCGCGTCGGGAGACGCGACCGGGATCGATATCCAGCCTATCGATCTCTCGGGCGTTCGAATGGCTGGTCCGCCGAGGCGCCTCCTCAACGGCGTCCGCTCGCGGGCCGGCCTCCACACGTTCACCGTGTCGAGAGAGGGCTCGCTCGCGTATCTGCCCGGCGGGCAGGACCTACCGTACCTCGAGTACGACGCGTCGGGCCTCCGCGACACTGTGCGCATCCCGGGCACGTGGACCGTCTCCGCGCGCCCGCGCCGCGCGGGCCCGGCGACGATCGCTGTCGCGGGAAACACCGTTGGAATGTGGCTCTTCGAAATTGCGAGCGGCAGTTCGTCGCGCATCGCGATTCAAGACACGTCGCTCCGAAATCCGAAAGTAGGGATCGGAGCAACGTGGCCCACGTTCAGTCCGGACGGGTCGCGACTCGCGTATCTGCTGGCGGGCCAGGGGCAATGCGGCATCGACGAACACGATCTCTCGAGAAACACGGATCGCGCCGTCAGGCGAACGCCGCTGGTGGCACTGTCCGGATGCGAGGTCCCGGACGACTGGTCTCCCGGACGGCGGGTCGCTGCTCGTGCGAAACGACACGGCGCTCGAGATCATGACGTTGAACGGCGTCGTCACGTCGCGCATCACGCGCCCGGGCACCATCTGGGAAGCGCACTTCTCTCCCGACGGAAAACGAATCGCCTACAGCTCGGACGAAACAGGTCGCGCCGAAGTCTACGTGCAGCCCGTCGCGGGTGGGCTGCCAACCCCGCTGTCGCGCGAGGGCGGACGTTGGCCGGCGTGGAGGTCCGATGGCCGCCGCGTCGTGTTCATGACGCCGAGCGGCAAGGTGCAGGAAGTGACCGTCGGCGACGCAAGTCCAACCGCGCCGCGCACGCTCTTCACCGTCCAGAGTTGGCGCCGCTCCACCTTCGACGACCGCGGCGTCGGCTTTGCCGTCGTGGGCGACGGCGAGCGCTACATCGTGCGGCAGTCGCCTAGTGGCTACGCTGTCGCGTACGTTCAGCACTGGGCTGCGCTGCAATACGTCTCGCGCGGCCGTTCGCACGCACACGCGCCCGAGCCGCCCGAGGTCTTCCGCGCGACCAGTGCAATACTGCCGATACAGCCGGGCAGTATTGCCTCGGCTCGCGCTCCAGACCCCGGGCCGTCTCGGTCGCTGCCTCCGTGCGCGTGCCTGCGTCTGCGTGTAGCTCGTCGCGGGGCGCGCGGCCGAAGTGGTCTGCGCGCGCGAGCGCGAATGCACGGCATGCACGCGGCGACGCCGACGCACGCAGTCTGTAGTTCGCCGACTCGAGTGAGCGAGCGGGTGGGGCTGTCCGGAGCGGAGCCGAGGCAGTATTGCCGGGCAGTGTCGGCAATACTGCACTGGTCCGCGGAGGACAGTCCCACCCCGAGCACCCCACCCCGAGCCCCCCACTCCGAGCCCGCGCGCTTACTTAACGAACGCCTCCGCGTGGACCGGCGCTAGACTCGCGCCGAGCTCCTGGCGAACCAGCGGTGCGACCCGAGTACCGAGTGCTTCGATCGCGCGCATGAGCTTCGCGTGCGGCAGCGACGACGCGTTCATTTGAAACGTGATCCGCGAGATTCCGCCGAGCGACTCGCTATGCCGAAGAATCTTCTCGGCGACCTCCTCCGCCTCGCCGATCAGCAGCGCGCCGTGAGTGCCGCGTTGCGCATCGAAGTCCGCGCGCGTGGCGGGTCGCCACCCGCGTTCCTTCGCGACATCGGCGATGGCGCGCGCGTACCCGGGAAAGAATTCGTCGGCCGCTCTTTGATTTGTGTCGGCGATGTAGCCGAGTGAATGAACGCCGACCTTGAGCCGATCGGCCGAGTGCCCGGCGCGCGCGCCCGCCTCGCGGTAGAGATCGACCAGCGGCCGAAAGCGCCGCGTCTCACCACCAATGATGGCGACCATGAGCGGGAGGCCGAGCGTCCCGGCGCGAACGAACGATTGTGGCGTCCCGCCCACGCCGAGCCAGATCGGCAACGGATTCTGGAGCGGTCTCGGGTAGACGCCTTGCCCCGTCAACGGCGCGCGGTGCTTGCCGGACCAGTGGACGTGCTCGTGATCGCGGATCTCGAGAAGGAGGCCGAGCTTTTCGGCGAACAGCGAGTCGTAATCCTCTAGGGCGTATCCGAACAGCGGGAACGAGTCGATGAACGAGCCTCGACCGACAACCATCTCCGCTCGGCCCTTCGACAAGAGATCGAGTGTGGCGAACTGCTGAAACACCCGCACTGGATCGGCCGAGCTGAGGACCGTGACGGCACTCGTGAGACGGATGCGGTTCGTGCGAGTCGCCGCGGCCCCGAGGATGACCGGCGGAGCCGAGTCGAGGTAGTCCTTGCGATGGTGCTCCCCGATTCCGAAGGAGTCGAGTCCCAACTGATCCGCGTGCTCGATCTGCTCGACCAGGTCGCGAAGGCGTTCCGACCTGCTGACTGCGCGGCTCGCGTCATCGTACGCCGCGGCGAAGCTATCAATTCCGATTTGCATTTGCGTGCCCTACAACGAATTCCAATAAGAGATGAACACGGTCAACCCCGGCAGTCGTCGGCGCGCGCCGACGAATGGCCGCGTTTGCCAATCCGCCCAGGATGCCGACCGCCAACACGGCGAGGGTGATCGACGGCGACCATCGGTCCGCGATCCCCAACAACGCGTCTACCGAGTAGCGTCCGAAGCCGATCAACGCGAGACCGACAGCGGCGCTCGAGTAGAGCAGCGGGACCTCGACGCCGTTGACCGCGGCGAACAGTCCATTCTTCCAATGCACCGTGATCATCGCGACGATCATCACGGAAATCATGAGCGCCGGACCGATGGGTCCAAGAAAGCCGAGCGCGACGAGAAGTCCGCTGACCTCGGTGATCGACGCCGCCGCGGCGAAGGCGCGGCCCGGCGAGCGCCGAACGTTGGAAGAACTCGCCCGTCTTGTTCAGCCCGATCCGCGCAAACCACCGAGCAACTTCTGCGCACCGTGCCCCGCCATCACCAGCCCAAAGACGAGCCGAACGAACAGCAGTCCGATGCCGATGAGCTGCAACTCCCCGCTGTACGTATTCATTGTATGTCTCCCCCGCAGTTGGATCAGTGTCTAGGTTACCAATGGTAACTATCCGCAACGTACGGGGCTTTTTTTCAGCTAGAAGGAGGCACGCAAAAGTGCCTCGGACACACTGGATAACCAATGGCGAAAGCACCGTTGAAGAAGCCGCCTGAATTCGAGTTCACGCCCGCGAACTGTCACGCGCGCGACGTTCTCGCCCGCATCGGCGACAAGTGGTCGGTGGCGGTCATCCACGCGCTCGGCGCGGCACGCACGCTGCGCTTCAACGAGCTGCGCGGCCAGGTGGACGGCATCAGTCAGCGCATGTTGACGGTGACGCTGCGCGGTCTGGAGCGCGACGGGCTCGTGGTGCGAACTGTCTACCCCGAGGTGCCGCCGCGCGTGGAGTACGCGCTCACTCCACTCGGCGCGACGCTCCGGCAGCTCGTGCGCGCGCTGGTGGGACTGGTCGGGCGCGCATGTGATGGACGTGGACGCCTCGCGCACGGCGTACGACGCGCGCCACGGCAAGGCCCGCCCGACACCGCCGAGCGCGCGCTTCGTCGCCGGACAGTCCCGCCCCGAGCCCCCGCAGCGGCTAGCTCGCGCGCTTGAGTGGATGTTTGGTGAGCACCACCCGGCGTCCTACGCACGTGTCTTCGCCGTCGCTCTTGAACACAAGTCGACCATTCTTCTCGCTGTACGAGTAGACCGCGGCGATGCCACACTTTAGCGATCCGGTATCGTTCGCGTCGAGGCTCATTTTCCCCGCGCTGAACACCGCCGGCGCCGTGACGACCTCCTTGCCGTTGTGCTTCACGACGACCGCTTTCCGGCGACGAAGGTCAATGACCACTTGCCCGGGACGCTGTCCGCCGTCTGCTTTGGGCGTGGGCGGGCAGGTCGGCCTTGGTCACCGTGGTGGTGTAGGTCCCACTGGGCTCCGGGGCCGTCTTCGGCCCGGCAGGTTCTCGCAGCCGCACCGCCCGCCAGTACCGACAGTGTGAGAACAGTA
>CAWBKI010000013.1:0-39399 GCA_963789315.1 uncultured Gemmatimonadaceae bacterium
AGCGACCGGACCTGGCCCTGCCCCGCCGATGCGGCGTCCGGCCTCTGGCGACGACCCTTCGGGCGGCGGCGTCGAGCTCGTTGGCGTCCAGGTACAGGTGCGACATTCTGTTCCTAGGGGCGAATTGGGCGCGATGGGGGTTCACAACCGTAGGGACGGGGAGCGAACCCCGCAAGATCTTTTTGCACCGGAAGTTGGCCCTCCCGACGGGGCCGGCGGGTATGGTTAACGAGGCGGGTCGGCGGCCGTCTACCTAGCGGCTACCCTGGTCCGGGATCACCCATGCGCCACCTTGTCGTTTTCTCGTTCGCCCTGATCGTCTCTGCGTGCAGCGCCCAGGCGTCGCGCAGTCAGACGCCGGCTACCCCCGCCGCGGCCCCACCGTCGGCAAGCGGGGCAGCGACCCGTTCATCCGCGGTCGCGATGCAGGGCGAGTTGCTCCCCGATGAGCAGGTCCAGCAGGTCCTCAACCGACTGACCTTTGGCCCGCGGCCCAGGCGACGCCGAGAAGGTGCGCGCCATGGGCATCGATAAGTGGATCGACCTGCAGCTCAGTCCGGAGCGCATCCCCGATCCCGCCGGCGACGACGTCATAAGGAACTACTCCGTCTTCTCGACGCCGACCGGCGACATCGTGCGGCAGTTCGAGGAGCTGCAGCGATTGCAGCGCCAGGCCAAGGCGGCGGGCGCGAACGACTCGATGATGACGAAACCCGAGGCGCGGCAGGAAGTGCTCGCACAGAACCCGCAGCTCGCGCAGGCCGCGCAGCGCAATCAGCAGATGGTCGGCCAGATCCAGTCGGCGCGCTCGTCCGCGCGGTGTCGAGCGATCGGCAGCTGCACGAGGTCATGGCCGATTTCTGGGAGAATCACTTCAGCGTCTTCACCGGCAGGCGCGCGCTGTCTATGGCCCAGTACGATCGCGACGTCATTCGCCCGCACGCGCTCGGAAAGTTCAGGGACCTGCTCGGCGCCGTGGCGAAGAGTCCGGAGATGCTGTTCTATCTCGACAACTGGCAGAGCGCCGTCGACAGCCTGCACCCCAACGCCGACGAGCGCGCGATCGAGGCTGCGGCGACGGCGTCGAGCGATTCGACGCGCGGGCTCGCGCGACCCTGCCGCACCGCGCGCGCGGCGAGGGTTCAACGAGAACTACGCGCGCGAGCTGATGGAGCTGCACACGCTCGGCGTCGATGGCGGATACACGCAGCAGGACGTGTCAGAAGTCGCGCGCGCGTTCACCGGCTGGACGATCGACACGCCGACACCTCGGCGGCGTGTTCGTGTTCCGTCCCGAGCAGCACGACGCGGGCGAGAAGGTCGTGCTCGGCCACGAGCTGCGGCCGGGCGCGGCATCGAGGATGGTGAGGACGTGCTCGACATCCTCGCCGCGCGCCGGCGACCGCGCGCTTCATCGACGACGAAGCTCGCGCGCCACTTCGTGAGCGACGATCCGCCGGCACGCGCTCGTCGACCGCTGCGCGGCCACGTTCAGCGAGACCGACGGCGACATTCGCGAGACGCTGCGCTGCATCGTCACGAGTCCCGAGTTTTTCAGCCGCGCGGCGTATCGCGCCAAGGTGAAGACGCCGTTCGAGCTGGTGGCGAGCGCGTTGCGCGCCGTGGACGCGGCGCCCGATCACGACGCCGCGCACCGCGCAGATCATCGCGCGGCTGGGCCAGCCGATCTTCGGCGCATCAGACGCCCGACGGATGGCCGGATCGCGGCGAAGCTGGATCAACACGGGCGCGATCCTGAACCGCATCAACTTCGGCCTGGCGGTCGCGGCCGGCCAGTGCCGGGCGCCGGCTCGCGAACTGGCCGCCGGCTGAAGCGCTCATGCGCGAGCTCGCACGACAACAGGTGGAGGCGTGATCGCGCTCATCTGCAGGGCGAAGCGGGTCCCGAGACCGCGGCATCCTGATGAACGGCGTGAACCCGATGCTCGCGAGCGCGCCGAAGCACGACAGCGTGTCCGAGGCGCCGCGATGGCGGCGCTCGCCGATGTCGACGCGTCGACGCGCGGCAGGACCGGCGGCGGTGGCGCGCGGCGGGGCACGGCGATGACATGGGCGCAGCCCGGCGCGAAGGGCGGCGGCGGTGGGTTGATGAAAACGGGCGTCGGACGCGGCCGCGATCCGCTCGCGAGACCGGTGGACCTCACCGGGTTCGCGCAGATCGTCGGCCTCGCACTCGGCGCGCCGGAATTCCAGCGATACTGAAGGAGGGCATGACATGCGATGCACGACGGGTATTCTTGAAGTCGGGCGCGCTCGCGCTCGTGACGATGGGCTTGTCGCCGACGTTCCTCCGTCGTACGGTGTTCGCGCAGGGGATCAGCGGCGCGAAGAAAGGCAAAGTGCTGATCTGTCTCTTCCAGCGCGGCGCCGCCGACGCGCTCAACGTGGTGGTGCCGCACGGCGAGCGCGCGTACTACGCGACTGCGCCCGACCATCGCGATTCCGCGGCCCGCTCCGGGGCGCGAACGCCGCGATCGATCTCGATGGATTCTTCGGACTCCATCCCTCGCTCGCGCCGCTCAAGCCGCTCTGGGACCAGCGGCATGCTGCGCCCATCCACGCCGTGGGAGCCCGAGCACGACGCGCTCGCATTTCGATGCGCAGGACTACATGGAGAGCGGCACGCCCGACGACAAGGGACGACGCGATGGCTGGCTCAACCGGTATCTCGCGGTCAGGGCACGTGCGAGGAGTGCAGCTGCAGGACACCACCCGGGCGGCGCCGGGCGTCGCCTTCGCGCCGTCGCGTTTGCGCCGCAGACTCCACGCATTCTCGAGGGTCCGGCCCCCACGATCGCCATGAACAGTCTCGACGAGTTCTCGGTGCGCGTCGACCGGAACGCAGGCCGCAGCGCCTCGAGGCACTCTATCGCACCGGCTCGGCGGATATCGTGCACGGCGACCGGCTCGGAGACGTTCGAGGCCGTGAAGTTGCTCGCCGCAAATCCCCAGCAGTACCAGCCCGAGAACGGCGCGGAGTATCCGAAGGTCGCCGTTCGGCCAGCGCCTCAGGCAGATCGCGCAGCTCATCAAGAGCCGTGTGGGCCTCGAGATCGCGTTCGCCGACGTCGGCGGGTGGGACACGCACGTCAACCAGGGCGGCGCGACCGGCCAGCTCGCGCAGCGGCTCGATGACTTCGCCCAGTCGATCGCTGCGCTCGTCGCCGACCTGGGCGACCGGATGGACGACGTCATGATCCTCTCGATGTCCGAGTTCGGCCGCATGGCGCGCGAGAACGGCAACGGCGGCACGGACCACGGCCACGCCGGCGCGATGTTCGTCATCGGCGGCGACGTGAAGGGGAAGAAGGTCCACGGCAAGTGGCCGGGGCTCGAGCCGGAGCAGCTCTACGAGGGACGCGATCTCGCGCTCACGACCGATTTCCGCGCGGTCTTCTCGGAGGTGGCCGCCCAGCATCTCGGCGCGACGAACCTGAATGCGATGTTCCCGGGGTTCCACGGGGATCAGACCAAATGGCTGGGCGTCATCTAGGCGTCGGAAATTGATCGAGAAATCGGACGTCTGAATTCTGACATCAGACGTCCGATTTCTTTTGTAGACGAACCAACGCCGTCTAGCTGTCGAGCCGTCTAGCTGTCGAGCCGTCTACCCCTGTAGCCGTCCAGCCGTCCAGCCAAACATGTTCAGCCGAACTCTGAACGACTCGACTCAGAAACCGCTGCGGCGCACGCGATCGATGATCGCGTAGAAGGCAGTTCGGTCCACCAGCAGCTCGCAGAGCGCGCGTGGGGTCGCAGTCGCCCATTCGATCGGCGGCAACGAGAAGCTGATTCCGCGACGAGAAGCGCGCGGTATCGCTGATCCACCGCGCGATCGTAGCGGCGCCGCATCGGGCGGCAGGACGAACGAGGGAGAACTCGGCGAGGTGCCGCTGCGGCGCGCCGACGGTCGCCAGCTCCCAGTCGAACGCGCACAGACGCAGCCCGCCGAATGGCGGCGAAGCGCGACGTCGCGCGGATTGCAGTCGTTGTGGATGACGTTCGTGGTAGACGATGCGAGCGCGCCGGCCCACGACGCGACGTCCTCGACGAGCTCATCGTGTATATCGACGCAACCGTGGCCGCAAGTGCCGCCGACCGGCGTTGCGCGCGAGCGACTTCGCGCGACAGCGGCGCCATCTCGATCGATTTGCTCTCGTCGCGCTGCACAATCCAGGGCTCGCGCCCAGTGCCCCTGGTCGGCGAAGGCGTGCTGAGCGAATGCTCGCCAGACCGGCGGCGCGGCATCATCGACTTGTTGTCTCCAGCGTGAAGGATCGTTCGCGTTGATGAGCGCCGCGTCGGCTATCGACTCGAGCACGACGACGATCGCCGCCGCGACTCTTCGCACTTGACGAGCACGGGCCGCGGGGTGTGTCCGAATCCCGGCGTCATCGGCGATAGACGGCGAGTCGCGCAGGTGCGACTGCGCGAGTCAAGGTCCTCGCGAAACCGGCGGACTTCGTCGCGAAGCGTCGGCGACGCTGAGCTGGTCAGCGCGACGGCGACGTTGATCGACTGCTGTCGGTTGACTTTGCTTTGACGAACAACCGCACGTCGCGCGACGAGCCGTCGTTGCTGATCGCCTCGACGTCGTATGAACAACCCGCTCTGTGCCGCCGGAACGCCGCCGTCAGCTCGGCGACGATGCTCTCCTCGCTCGCCAAGGGGGAAAGCGAGATCCGCCCCGACGCTACCCGCTGTCAGCAGTTCGCCGAGACCGTTCCGCAGCGCCTCGCTCGGCTCGATGACCGCCCGCGCACCGGATGGCGCCTGGCTGGCGCTCCGGAAGCGCCGACGTCTGGCATGACGCCTCGGCAAACGAATCATCGAAGTAACGCGAGGCAGCCGCGAGTCCACGTCGCGTTCGCTACGCGAGGCGTCCAGCGAGCGCCTGGAATTCGTGCTCTCGACCTGAGAGCGCCGCGACTCTTCCAATAACTCGGGGAGAGTCGTTCGTCTTCGGCCGACACACGACGACGACGAACGATCGAGCGCGTACAGCGGTGGCCCGCGCCGCGGTCGGCGATCACCTCGGCCGACTCGGCGTACGGCACCAACTCGACGTCGTATCCACGGAGCCGTATCGAGAGTACGTATTCCCGCCAATGGCGCGGACGCTCGGAAGTGACGTGGTGGATGCCGCTTCGCCTTCACGGTCAGCGCGAGGCGACGATCCGCGCGACGCGTCGTTGACGGGCAGCAGTTCATTCGCGCAGTCGAGATCCGGCGCCGCGCCCATGCGAATACACCCCGCGATGAACCGCGACGTGAGGTCGTCCACGTTCGACCGCCCGCCACGCGACGCGTCACCCGTGATTAAGGAGGGGCGCACGATCGTCACCGGTAGCCCCCGCGCGCCCGCTTGGCGAACGAGAGACTCCGCCGCGCACTTGCTCTGCGCGTAGCCGAGCCAGAGACCGTCGATTCCGTCGAACACGTCAGCGCTCTCGTCCACGGACTTCGGCCCGATCGTCGAGTGGCAGACGCTCGTGCTCGAGACAAAGTGGAAGGGCTTGGGCATCCCGTGGCAGGCCAACCGCAACAGCTCGCGCGTACCGAGCACGTTCGCCTCGCGCAGGCTTTCGTACCCGTGAACCCAGTTCACGTCGGCGGCCGCGTGGACGATCGCGTCGATTTCGCCGGCGAGCTCGTGAAGCTCGTGCGCGTCGAGTCCCAGTCTTGGCCGACGCAAATCGCCGTGAACGACGCGGACGCGAGCAGCGTCGGCATCGGACCAGAGCTCGTACGCGGCGAGGTTCCGTCGCACGCGTTCCATCGCCTCGGTCGCGCCCGGGCGCACCAGGCAATGAACCGTCGCCTCGGTTTCGTCGAGCAACGTACGCAATAGATGAGCGCCGAGGAAACCCGTCGCGCCGGTCAGTAGAACGTGACGGGCGTCGCGCGTTCGCGGGCCGCGCTCGCGCGCGGGGACGATGTCCGGCGGCAGCACGGCGTCGCCTCGCACACGATCCGATCTCGCGCTCGCGAGCGCCGTCCGCGTCGCCGCCTTCGATGAACCGGCAGAGCGCGTCGACGTTCGGGTGTTCGTGGACGGCCGTGAGCGACAGCTCGATGCCTAGCTCGTCCTCGATCGCGGCAGTGACCTCGACCGCGGCGAGAGAATCCATGCCGAGCGAGGCGAACGAATCGAACGGACCGATGCGCGCCGGGTTCACGCGGAGCGTCGCGCCGATCGTCGCCGCGAGACGATCGCGAAGGTCGGTGCCCGACGCGCAGGCTCGTCGTCACGTGCCGGTTCCCAACGCGACGTCGTTCCGCTCGTATCGCTTGAGGCTCCTCGCCGGACGGCCCGCCATGAGCGGAGTCGCCAGCACCGGGTCGGCGACCCAGCGCGCGATCTCGTCGAGCGAACCATCGGCGAACCCGTCGCGACACGCGCGTCGCCGAAGCTTGCCGCTCGACGTCTTTGGCATCGCGCCATGCGACAGCACGCTCACCGCCGACACCACAATACCGTGATGATCCACGATGGCGGCGCGAACGCAGTCGATGAGCGACGCGAGGAACGCGTCGCGCTCGTCCGGATCGTCGAGCTGCGGAGCTTGGCGGCGATCGACTTCCAGCGCGATCACTACCGCTTCGCCATCGTCGGCGTCGATCGAGAACGCGGCCGAGCAGCCCGGACGAATCGCCGCGTGCTGCCGCTCGGCGGTGTGCTCGATGTCCTGCGGATAGTGCTTGAAGCCGCGCACGATGAGCACATCCTTGAGCCGGCCGGCGACGAAGAGCTCGCCGTCGTGCAACGCGCCGAGGTCGCCGGTGCGGAGGAATGGCCCTCCCCCTTCGCCGCCGGCGAGGCGAGCGTGGAATGTGTCACGCGTCTCGGTCTCGCGTCGCCAATAGCCGCCCGCCACGCTCGGCGACTCGACCCAGATCTCGCCGACGCGTCCGTCAGCGCACTGCTGGCGCGTGGCCGGATCGACGATCAGAACGCGCGTGCCGAACGACACCGGTCCGCTCGACACAAGCGGACGTGTGGCCGCGCTCGAACCTCGAGGGCGAGCGAGCTTCAGTTGGCCGCGCGTCAACGCGTCGCTCGAGACGTCGTGAATCACCGGCTCGTAGTCGCGGCCGCCGGTCGACACGAGCAACGTCGATTCGGCGAGACCGTAGACGGGGTAGAATGAGCGCCAGCGGAAGCCGACATCCTTGAACCGCGCGTGGAACGCCTCGAGCGTCTCGGCGCGAATGGGTTCGGCGCCATTGTAGGCCGCGCGCCACGAGCTGAGGTCCAGCTCGGCGCGCTGCGCGTCGGTGATTTTGCGGACGCAGAGATCGTACGCGAAGTTCGGCCCGCCGCTCGTCGACGCGCGGTAGCGCGTGATGGCGCGCAGCCATCGAATCGGCCGATGGAGAAACGACGCGGGCGCCATGAGGTACGCCGCGTACCCGCCGAAGACGGGGCCGAGCACGCCCTCGATGAGTCCCATGTCGTGAATCACCGGAAGCCACGAGACCGATCGCGTCGAGCTGTCGCGATCGGCGGCGTGGCTCGCGTACGCCAGGTTGTGGAGCAGGTTGGCGTGCGAGACCATCACGCCGCGCGGCGACGCGGTCGATCCGGAGGTGTACTGGAGGAACGCGAGGTCGCCCGGCGCGATAGCGACCTCGCGCCAATCGCCGGAGCGGTCGTCGGAGACGGAGTCCGTCGCGAGCCATGGAATCGACCCGAGTCCCGGCGCCTCGCGCATCATTCGCGCAGCCGCGTCGACGACGTTGGCGTTCGCGAGAACGATCGCGACCTCGGCGTCGCCGACGATGCTCAGCAATCGAGGCAGTGTGCGCGACGCTTGCGACGGCTGCGGCGGATACGCCGGCACCGCGACAACACCTGCGTAGAGGCAGCCGAAGAACGCGGGGATGAAGTCGAGTCCAGGCGGATACAGCAGCAACGCACGATCGCCCGGCCTCACACCGCGCTCGTGCAGCGCCGATGCGACGGCGCGGGCGCGCGCGTCCAACTCGGCGAACGTGCACCGCGGCCCTTCGTGCTCGCCGTCAACGAGGAAGGTGAACGCGACGTCGTTTCCCTGCTCCGCCGACCGCGCGCGAAGCAGATCGACGAGCGAGTTGTGCACCGCGCTCATACGAGCGCCTCGGCGGTGGGCTGTGCGCTCGACTCGATCGTCAGCGCCTCCGGCAGGCGGCCGGTCTCGCGCATCGAGTCGTGGACGCGAACGAACAGGTCGCGCACCGTGTCGCGATTCCGCTCGAGATCGGCGAGCACCCAGCGCGACGTTTCGATCGGCGGAAGAAAGTAGACGTCGATCAAGCCGGGCTTGGCGTCGTAACCCATGCCGGGGTTGATCTCGCGCGGAATCGCGAAGTACATCGGGACGATCTGCGCGTGAAGACTCGTCGCGAGGTGGAACGAACCCTTGTTGAAATGCCCGATCTCGCCCGTGGTGACGCGCATTCCCTCGGGGCTCAGATAGACGGAGTCGCCCGTCGCGCGCAGGATGCGGTCAGCGCGCTTGAAGATCGCGACGCGTTTTGCCGGATATTCCTGCGGGACCGTCCAGAAGATCCGGATCAGCGCCCCGACGATGCCGATGGGCGGCATCTTCCTGAGAAAGCCGCTGAGGAAGAATCGCGTGCGCGGGAGACCGAGCGCGATGAGCACGAAGACGTCGAGCGTGGACGAGTGGTTCGACACGTAGATCGTCTGGATGTCCGCCGGTTGCGGCTCGCCGTTAACGCGATAGCGGACCCCCGAGATCCGGAGCGCCATCTCGCCCAGCCATCGCGCCATCACTTCCGAGTAGAACCGGCGCGCAGCGAAGAACGTGGGGATGGCGACGAGCAGCATCGCCAGGGCACCGAGGGTGAGAAACACGAACGTGCCGGCGAGCCGAAGGCGCGTGGCGAGGCTGCTCATGCGCGCCTCCGGCACACGACCGTCTGCATCGCGAAGTTGAGCTGCTTCTCGAACGCGAGCACCGGCGAGAAGAGGATCTGTCCCAGGAAGTAGGGATAGATCGCGCGCGAGAGATTGAGCCCCTTTCCGCGCAGCACCTTGAACGCGGCGCCGGCGAAGAAGTAGAAGAACGCCGGGAACGCGCCGTACGGCAGGTACTCCACGACGTCGAGCCCCGCCTTGTCCATCGCGAGGAGGAAGGTCGTGCGGTCGTACAGCACCGTGTGCTGCGGCGCCTGGAGACCCGGCCACCGGTCGCGATACAAGCGAAACGTCGTGCTGTCGAGCCTCGGCACCTCGATCACCAGGCGGCCGTCGGGCTTCAGCAGATCACGCGCGGTGGCCAGCGTGCGCATCGGGTCGTAGTCGTGTTCGAGAAAATGCCACATCGTCACGAGGTCGAAGCGCTTCTCGCCGAAATCCTGCTCGTAGAAGAGGCCGCACCGGAAGTCGACGCCGTCGAGCGTCGGGCTCGCGCTCAGGTCCTTGAAGTCGACGCCGGTCGCCCGCGCGCCGTGGCGCGTACGCATCTTCTGGAGGAACGTCCCCACCGCGCAGCCAACGTCGAGCACCTCGCTCCGCTCATCGAGCTTGACGTATCGGCTGACGATCTTGTCCTTCTCCCGATCGTGCCGGTCCATCGCCCAGTTGAAGAAACCGGTGAGCGGCCCCCAGTCCTTCTTCTTCCGGTGCGCGATGTATTCGTCGTCGTAGTACGACTTGATGTGCTCCACGGTGAGCCGCGGGTTCTGATATCGCAGCCCACATCGCGCGCACGTGACGAACGTGAAGCGCCCCGGCTTGCCCGTGAGATCGTCTTCGCCGGTGATGAACGGCGACGACTCCCTTCCGCCGCACAGATAGCAAGCCACCGTCTCGAACTGGTCGGCGACCGGCGGCAAGAGCGTTGGTGTAGCGTGCGGCGGAGTGGCGAGCGCCGTCATGGGATCCTTCCCCCGAACAAGGTTGCGGTCGCGACGATCGCGGACACGAGCGCGCACTCCGAGATCGCGATCCAGCGCGCGGCGATCGATGCGCGCAACGATGGATCGTCGACGATCTCGTAGACGCAGAGCATGAGATAGAGCGCCACGAGCGCGCCCGGCGACGGCGACGTGGGCGAAGCAGCGAAGACGAGCAGCGGGTATTTGAGCAGCACGACGTGCGCGTTGACCACCGCACGCGCCGACGCAGGCCGCGCGCGATACCACGCCGCGAGAATCGCGATTGCCATCCCGACGGCGGTCAATCGCGAACCCGCGTGCGGACCGAAACCCACGAGCAGAGCGCCGATCGCGCCGAGCACGAGCGCGAACGCGATCAGCGGCGCCACCGAGTCCGCGACGACCGTCACGCGACCCGGATGCTCCCGCGCGTCGCGCGAGCGATCCTCGATGTCGTCCCACACCCGGAACGCCAGTATCAACACGAGCGCCGTCAGCGCGGTAACCGCGTAGTCAGTTGTTCCGGTCCACCGGTCCGCCGGTCCACCGGTCCACCGGCCGACAGCCGCCATCACGATCGCGAGTGGCACCAACACGCTCAGCCTCGCGCGCTCGCGCAAGTAGCGAACGATCAGCTCACGCGACGACATGGACCTCTCCGCGATCACCATCCACGGTGACCGTCGCGTCGGACTGAATGCGTCGCATCGCGTCCTTCACGCCGACGATGCACGGAATCCCGAACTCTCGCGCGATGATCGCACCGTGCGACAACATCCCGCCGCGCTCGATCACGAGACCGGCGATGAGCGGGAACACGGGCCCCCAGCCGGGATCCGTCTGCTTCGTGACGAGCACGTCGCCGCGCGCGAGCAGCGACGCTTGCGTCACGCTCGCGAGCACCGTCGCGCGGCCCGTGACGCGGCCGCCGCACGCGCTCGTACCGCGCAGCACGTCGCCCGGTCGCGACGCGGCCGTCTCATTCGCGCGAATCGGCTCGGCGATCTCGTCGTCGAGATAGTCCCCCTCAGCCAGCGTGAACAAATCGGGCGGCGTCGTCGCGGAGAGCCGCGCGTGCTCGGTCTGTCGCGTGGCGACCATTCGTCGCACCGAGGCTGGGAACATCGCGCCGCCGCCGGTCAGCTCGACGAGCTCCTGCCACGTCAGAAAGAACACGTCGTCCCGCTCGGCGATTGTGCCGCGACGGACGAGCTCCGTGCCCATCGCCAACGCGACGCGGCGACAACGGCTGTAGAGCAACGCCTGCTTGAGTCGCGCACGCTCGCGATATCGGATGGCGGCGTGGACGCGCGGCAGCAGCGCGGTGAGCAACACCCTGCGCACGACGCCGAGCTGCGACGCCACCGCGCGCGTCTCACGCTCTCGCGATTCGGATTGTGCGCGCATCGCGTCGCGCGGCGACTGACTATCGGACCGCGCGTACGCCCGGAGAACGTCGATGAGCGGCGCGGGGTCCTCCTGGAAACTCGGTGTCGTGAGCATGAGCTCTTCGGAACACCGAAAGCCCCAGTCGTCGAGAAATTGCTGGAACGCCGCGCGGAACTCGGCGAATCGCCGATCGGTCGCGAGTGCATCGAGCACCGCGTGCGAGTCACCGGCATCGAATAACTCGTTGAGCGCCGGATCGCGCCGCACAGAGCGCGAGAGATCCCAGAGACGCAACACCGGCTCTCCACTCACCACATTCGGGATGGCCTTGAGGAGCGACGTGTGCACGGCGGCGCCGATCCCCGCGCCGCGCAACAGCCGCTCGAGCCCGCCGTAGCTGACCATCGCCGCACCGTCGGCCAACGAAGCGTCCAGCCATTTGTGGCAGCGAAGCTCGATGAACTCGGCCAGCATTTCGCGCAGTTCGACCAACGACATTCGCTCGAGTCGCGACGGCTCGGCTCGCGCCGCGAAGTCGTCGACCGTGCGCTCGAACCGCTCGATCCGCCTTCCGATCTGGAACAACAACGTGGTCGCGCGCGCCGCGATGACTGCCACCTCGCTCGCCTGACGCACCTTGCCGCGACGCGCAAGCGCCGACGCCTCGACCGCGCCGCCGTCCGCGCCGACGAACGCGTCGAAGCTCTTCGTGAGCGCGTCGCCGAACGGCGCCAGGCGCAGCACTGAATGAATCGACGTCAGGTTGTAGTACATCCGCGCGCCGTGAACGCCGATGATTTGCTGAAACGCCGGCTCCATCGCGCGTACGCGCGCCGGCGACACGCCGCACGCCACCGCCAGGTTGCGGAAGTAGTGCGTGTACCCCGCCGACGCGATCGAGTAGAGCAACGGCGAGATCGGCCGCGGAAAGTTCTCGTTGACGTTCGCGTTCGACCACGAGATCCGCCGTCCGTTTGCCGCGGCCACGGCGGGAATCGTCACCGGCGCCGTGATCGGCCGCGACTGCACGACGTAGAGCGAGCCGCTCCCGTCGATCGCCCACTCCACGTCTTGCGCCGCGCCAAACTCCGCTTCCGCCGCGAGCCCGGCCAGCCGCAGCTGCTCGAGCTGACGCTCACCGAGCGAACCCTCGTCGCTGCGCCGCAGCTGGCGGGACGCACCAGTCGCCCGATCGATCGCCACGCGCCCCGGATCGACCTCGCCCGCGACGAGCTTGTCCGCCAGCCCCGCTCCGTATTCGACGAGCATCTCGCCACTCGACGTCGACGTGAACATCACGCCCGCCACGCGCGCGTCCACCTGCCGTTGCACGACGACCCCCATCCCGCGCATCGGCACGCCCCGGGCCGTTCGATAGAACGCCGCCCGCTCCGACCAGAGCGACGCCCAGACGTCTCGCACCGCCCGCTCGAGCTGCACGCCGTCGGCGACGTCGAGAATCGAGTCGAGCTGCCCCGCGAACGATTCCGCGGCGCCATCCTCGCCCACCGCCGAGCTCCGCACCACCACGGGTCCCGTCTCCAGGAGTGGCGCCGCATGAGCCGCCAGCGCCTCGCGCACCCGCGTCGGCAGAGGCGACTCCAACACTCTCTGTTGCTGTTCCTCTGCGCCTCCGCGACTCTGCGTTGAAGCAGTTGCCGTGTCGCCAAATCCGTCGAGGTGCTCGTCGAGCGCGCCAGTCGTGAGCACGAATCCCTCCGGCACAGCGACGCCCGCCCGAATGAGTCGCCCGAGCGCGTGCGCTTTCCCCCCGACGAGACTCGCATCCGTCGCCGCACCGAGCGGAACGAAATAGTCGCTCGCCGCGCCAACCCCCGTCGGAGGGCTGAGAGAGGTGTCGACAATCATGCCGGTCTCGCCTTCACGCCGATCCGGTACAGCAGCGCGCTGAATGCGAGATGAATCCCCGGCCCGATGAGCAGCACGTACACCCACGTCATCCACGGCGTCGGCACGACGAGCGAGATCGCCGTCAACATCCCGATGATGGAGTCCACGCGATCGACGATGAACACCACCGCCGTTCCTGTTCGACTCGGCGGCGCCATCCCCGGCGCGACGTCGAACTGCCTCTTCACGAACGAATTCGGCAACTCGCCCAGCATGAACCCCAGGCCCGCCCAGGCGCCGAGCGCGGCGTAGCCCGCTGTGTCGAGCCGCCAGAGATCGGCTGCGATCGACGGCCCGGCGCGCGACGCCAACACATGGAACAGCGCGAACGACGCCGCAGCCGCCGGCACCATCACGACGAACCCGCGCACAGTCTTGTTGTCCCCGAACACGCGCTTCCCGCGGAATCGCGCGCCGCCATCGACCGGCAGCAACAGCCGGCGCGACGCCGGCGTCCGTAGCCACGCCGAGTGCGCGAGACCGGCGGCGATGAACGCGACGGTGAGAAAGAGCGCGGAGCTCAATGGATCCGGAGGAATCATCTCACGCGCTCAGATGTCCGCGCCCGTCTCGAGCCGGTTGTGAAAGAGAAAGAGCTCGCCCCGCAGCGCCCGCGCGCCGCGGATCCACGCCCACAGCCCGATCTCGTTCTCCGTTTCGTACACGACTTCGCCCAGTCGATAGCCCGGCACGTACGGGTACATGTGGTGCAGCTCGTGCGCGTCGATGTGGAGCAGCAGCGCCGACAACCACCGAGGGAAGACCAGCGACCGCGTAAAAACTTCCTGTTCGATCGTCGGGAACGGCCGCACGGGTTCACCGTGACTCAACCTCTGAGGGATGTGCGTGTGCTGGCTGAGCAGCAGCAGATCTTCGGCGACGAGCGTCAGCAGCAGCGCGACGCCGACCGTACGCAACACGACCGACGGGCCGACAACCACAACGATCGCGACGTACGCGGCCAGCAGCGCCAGCGAGCTCACCGCGAGCTTCCGCCGATCGTCGCGCTTGGGAAAGAGCTCGAGAAGCCGCGGCCAATTCCAGAAGTTGTTTACTCGATAGAGCACCGAGAACAACGGAATCCAGAACCGCCAGCACACGTTGACGAGCAGACGCTCGAGCGTCCCGAGCTCGCGCGGCACGAGCGCCGCGGTGGTGGGATCGACGTCCTGCCAGCCGGTCCACTTGTGGTGGCGCCCGTGCACGCGCTTCCAGTTGTAGAACGGGATGATCGAGAAGAACCCCGCCACCTGACCGAGCACCGCGTGCAGCCGCTTCGTGCGGAACATCGTCTCGTGCCCGCACTCGTGCAGCACGGCGAACCACTGCACGAACGACAGCGCGAGCACGATCTGCCCTACCGCCCAGACCCAAACCGATCCGCTGAGCGCCAGCCAGAACCCCGCCGCCGTGATCGCGACACACTCTCCCACGCACACCGCGCCGGCGAGGTTCGAGGGCCGCAAGTGCCCCAACTCACTCGGCTTGGGCGGTGTGGCCGAACCGTCTGACGCGGCGATTGTCGGGTGGGACACGGTGATTTGCTGCTGCACAGCGGCCTCCGGCATACGGGTGAGGCGCTTCTGCTGCAGGATGCCAGGCAGCGCGCGTCACGGGCCAGAATAGGCCGCGGCGGCACGCGGGCGAATACGTCAGATAACGTATGCGTGCCGGGGTTGCCCGCAATCACGCCCGGCGATCGTGGGGCCGGCGGACCGCATGGCGTAGTGGCTTGGCACCGCCCTGTGAGCCTTTACGACTAGGGAACTACAATTTCGCGGAGGGGGCGGAGCAAGGCCGGAAAAAGGCAAAAAACTTTGGGGAAAACCAAAACGCGTTTCTCCGCGAAATCCGCCCTTTCCGCGAAATCGTTGCAGTACCCGATTCGTACAGCTCCCCAGGCACGTTGAGCGCCGTTCGGCGGATCACGCGGCCCTGCGCGAGGACTACTTGATGACCTCGAATGCGCTCGAGGGCACACGCGAGAGAGTGGCCAGGTCGTCGTCGCTCCAGCGAGGATCGGGAGCGCCGCTCACGTACCAGCCCGACCCGTTGTCGGCGACGAACATCCCGTAGCGCATCATCGCGCGCAGAATCGCGCGCACCGGCGGCGGGAATGATGTCGTGTCGAAGTTCGCCTTGAGCCGCACGCGCATCCCCATCGGCGGCAGCGCGCTGCTCGTGTCGCTGCTCGCGTAGTGTGTCGCCGGCGACACGTACGCCTTGCGCGTGCGCGGACAGGTGAAGCGCAGCGCGTGGTCGATGTGCCCCTGCGTCACCGCCTCGTCGTAGCGGACGAGTCCGGGGAAGATGGGCAGTCCCGCCGCGTCGGCCGACGTCCACCCCGCGGGACGCAGCGCGTCCGAACCGAGATCGAAGATCGCGCCCGATCCCGCCGTCCAGCTCTTGCCTCCGTTCACGGGATGCGCGTCGAACAACTCGTACAACTTCCACGCGTCGACGTCCACCACGAGCACGTGGCGGTCACCCGACGACGACGGGCCGCCCTCGATCGGCGCGTCGGCCGGAATCGGATAGGGACCGGGGTCGCTCTCATCGTCATAGTCGAACGACACCGGCACCTTCGCCTGACCCGAGTGCACGACGATGTACGGAATTCCATTCGGCGCGCCGTCCCATACCGTGCCGAAATCCGGATGGAGATTCCGCACGCCGCACGACGCGATCAGCGTCGACGAGTTCGATGCCACCTGCGCGCCCGTGACAACCGTGTTCCACGGATTGTCATCCGGAAACGGCCGGCGCCCGCCGAGCGACTCTCCACCACTCGCCTGTGGCTGATTGCCCGGATCGTTTCCGGCAGCCGCGTCGGTAGTGCCCGCCGCGCCACACGCCGCGAGGCACAACGCCAGGAGAGATCGGGACGCGCGAAGGTGTGCTTGCATTCCGGTATGCTGTCGCAATCCGGCACGCCCGCACCGTGCCCCGCGTCACCGATCGCCTGCCACGAATCGCACGCTGCAACGATTTCGCGGAAGGAGCGGATTTCGCCGAAAACGCTCTTTGTTGTTAACAAAAGCTTTGTTGTTGCTTTGCTTTTGCTCTTTCCGCGCGACTCCGCCCCATCCGCGAAATAGTAGTCCTAGTCGTACCGGCTGACAGGCCAGTACCAAGCGACTACGCCACACGAGGCTCTACGAGAAGCCAAGCGCGCAAAGACTACCAGCGGATGATTCGCTTCAACAGATTGGCGATGCTCCGCCCCGCCTGCTCGAGCGGATTCTGTCCGGGTGCATTGATGATGTTCCCGTTCGCGTCGATCGCGATCTGGCCCGGAGGCGGGCCCGTATGCACGGTGCACGTCTCGGCCGGCTCGGCGCCGAGCTTGAACCACTGCGTCGTGCGAATCGGGCACCACTGCGTCGCGAGCTGGCCGGTCGTCGGATCGACGACCTTCGAGATCATCCCCGCCGGCACGGCGAAGTCTCCGCCGCGCGGCTCTCGCCAACCGGCTTGATAGATCTCCGCCCACGCCGGCGCGGCGAGACGGCCGCCGCTCGCGTTCACCGCGATCTGTTGCGGCATGTCGTAGCCGAACCACACGCCCTGCACCAGCGTCGGCGTATAGCCGACGAACCAGACGTCCATGCCATCGTTCGTCGTGCCCGTCTTGCCCGGCGATCGGACCCGTGATGCCATAGTCGCGGATCCCCTTGCCCGTTCCGTAGTTCACGACGCCTTCCAGCATCTCCGTGAGCTCGTACGCCTCGCCCGGATCCATCGCCGGGATCGTCGCCGCCGACTCCTGCGTCCAGAGCAACGTACCGTCCGGCGCCTCGATGCGAGTCACGAGCCGAGGCGTCACGCGCTTGCCGCCGTTGGCGAACGGCGCGTACGACGTCACCAGCTCGAGCGGCGTCACGCCCTCGGCACCGAGTGCGATCGCGGGCACGGGAGTCAGCGGACTCACGATGCCATTCTTCCGCGCCGCCGCGATCACCGCGCGCTCGCCGATCGCTCGGCTCACCCGCACCGTCGCCGCGTTCGCCGACAGCATCAGCGCCCGCGCGAACGTGATGCGGCCGTTGTATTCCTTGTTGTAGTTCGCCGGCGTCCAGACCGTCCGGCCGATGTCCACCTCGACCGGATCGTCGTCGACGTCTTCAGAAGTCTTGTAACCCGCTGAGAGCGCCGCCGCGTAGACGAACGGCTTGAACGCCGAACCTGGCTGGCGTCTCGAATAGAACGCGCGGTTCAATCCACCTCGTTGCGTGCGCCGACCCGGCACGAGCGCGCGGATGTCGCCGTTCGTCGGATCCATCGCCACGAGGGCGCCCTGCACGTCGTCCTGTACGCGGCCATAGGTCTCGCGCGTCTCGGCCGTGATCGACGCGAAATGCTTGATCATCGTGCGGTCGGATGCGCGCTGCAGCGTGTAGTCCACCGTCGTGTAGACGTTGACGTCGCCTTCCTTGAGCACGTCGGGAAGCACCGAGTCCACGAGCGCGCGCACCGCGTCGAGCGCGCTCGGCTCCTGCGTGATCGACGGACGCCATTCGGTGTCGGAGATCTGCAGCGGCGTTCTCTCGGCGACCTGCGCCTGCGTCTTCGAGATGTATCCCTGGTCGGCCATCAGGGTGAGCACGACGTTGCGGCGCTGCACCGCGCGCGTCGGATTCCGCCGCGGCGTGTACGACGAGGGCGCCTTCGGCAACCCGGCGAGCAGTGCCGCCTCGGGCAGCGTGAGCTGGTTCGCGTCCTTGGCGAACAGGTCCTTGCTCGCCGCCTCGATGCCGTTCACCCCGTTGCCGAGGTAGATGACGTTGAGGTAGTGCTCGAGGATCTGGTCCTTCGTGAGCTGCGACTCGAGCAGCCGCGAGATGCGCAGCTCGACGAGCTTTCGCCGAAGCGACCGGCCGTGATAGCGATCTTGCAGGAAGCTGTTGTGCGCCACCTGCATCGTGATCGTGCTGAAGCCTTGCCGAATTCCGCCGGAGCTGAAATTCCGCGCGACGGCGCGAAGCACGCCGTGCCAATCGAGGCCGTTGTGCGTGTAGAAGCGACGGTCTTCGGTGGCGACGAACGCGTTGCGCACGTTCGGCGGCACCGAGGAGAGCGGCACGTTCACGCGCCGCACGTTTTCGAGATGGCCGAGGAGTCTGCCGTCGCGGTCGTAGACGTTGCCGCCTTCGCTCGGATGGAACGCGCGAATGTCCGCGCGGCTGGGGCAGCCGTAGAAGCCGCAGGTCGCCAGCCAGGCGTCGAATGCGATCAGTCCGGCGCAGGCCAGAAACAGCAGGCTGAGCCAGGGCCAATGGAGCCGCGAGACACCCGTGGAATCACCCGGGTCGCGGCGCAGGCGTTGCGTCAATCGCGAGAGCCGAGTCACAAGAGTGCTGGGGACAGGAATGTGATCGAGGGCATGCTACTATAGATATGGTACGCCTATCCCTTACGCATGTTTCCGGCCTGAGCGTCAGCGCCCGAATCGGTACTCCCCCAACCCAACGAAAACCAAGTTATGTCGTCGTCGGCTCAAAGTTCCGTGACGCTGGCAGCTTTCGCCGTGCTGGCCTGCATCGGCGGCAGTCATGATGGCCGCGTTTCGCGAGCGAGCGGCTCGGACACCGCCAACGGAACTCTCGCGGCGAGTGGCGGCCCGGTGGACTCGGCAAAACTGCCGGCAAATCACGCGGGGCGCATCCCCGTGCTCGAGTATCATGTGATCGAGGGCACAAAAAACACGCTGTACACGCGCACGCCGGAGAGCTTCAAGGCCGATTTAGAGGATGTATACAAGCGCGGCTACCGGCCGATCAATATCGCCCAGATCCTCGACAAGGACTTCTCGGACGTCCCCGCCGGGATGTCGCCGGTGGTGTTCGTTTTCGATGACGCGTCACCGTCCCAGTTCCGCTACATCCAGGGAGCCGACGGCAAGCTGACGATCGACCCGACGAGCGGCGTCGGCATCTGGCTCGACTTCGCCAAGACGCATCCCGGTTGGAAGAACCGCGCGACGTTCTGTATGCTCAACGGCGCCTCGGCCGGCCACAATTTTTTCGGCGATAGTCCAAAGTTCGAAGGACAAAAGAGGGAGTGGCGCTTTCAGAAAGTGAAATGGCTCGCCGACAACGGGTTCGAGCTGTGCGACCACACCGTCTGGCACGCTCGGCTCGACAAGTTCAACGATTCGGTCGTCCAGCAGCAGATCGGCGCCAACGCGATGGCGATCGACTCGGCGGCGCCCGGCTACAAGGTGCGCACGATGGCGCTGCCGTACGGAATCTGGCCGAAGAATCGCCAGCTCGCGTGGGAAGGCACGTGGACCGATCCCAAAACGAAACAGACGCACAACTACAAGTTCGAGGCGGTGCTCGAGGTCGCGGGCGGTCCGACGAAGAGTCCGTACGATCCCGCGTTCAACCCGCACTCGATCACGCGCGTGCAGGCCGTCGGCAACGACATCCACAAGGTGCTCGACCAACTCGACGCCTCGAAATCGCGTTTCGTGAAGTAGCGCGGTAGGATTACGGGCGTCGGCCGAGTCGGCGCCTGTCCTTTCTTCCACCCGCGCTCGCGTGCTGTCATCCAAGCAGTGGACGCTGGTCGCGTCGATCCTCGCGTCGAGCTTGACGTTCATCGACGGCACGCGAGCGCGGGTGGAAGAAAGGACAGGCGCCGACTCGGCCGACGCCCGTAATCCTACCGCGCTCCTTCACGAAACGCGATTTCGAGGCGTCGAGTTGGTCGAGCACCTTGTGGATGTCGTCGCCGACGGCCTGCACGCGCGTGATCGAGTGCGGGTTGAACGCGGGATGAGTGCGCTCTTCGTCGGACCGCCCGCGATTCGAGCACCGCCTCGAACTTGTAGTTGTGCGTCTGTTTCGTTTTGGGATCGGTCGCGCTTTCCCACGCGAGCTGGGACCTACTCTTCGGCGGGATTCCCGTATGGCAGCGCCATCGTGCGCACCTTGTAGCCGGGCGCCGCCGAGTCGATCGCCATCGCGTTGGCGCCGATCTGCTGCTGGACGACCGAATCGCTCGAACTTGTCGAGCCGAGCGTGCCAGACGGTGTGGTCGCACAGCTCGAACCCGTTGTCGGCGAGCCGTTCCACTTTTTGAAAGCGCCACCTCTTGTACCTTCGAACTTTGGACCATCGCCAAAAAATTGTGGCCGGCCGAGGCGCCGTTAAAGACATACAGAACGTCGCGCGGTTACTTCCGACCGGGATGGGTCTTGGCGAAGTCGAGCCAGATGCCGACGCCGCTCGTCGGGTCAATCGTCGGCACCTACAGTCGGCTCCCTGGATGTAGCGGAACTGGGACGGTGACGCGTCATCGAAAACGAACACCACCGGCGACATCCCGGCGGGAACATGCGAGAAGTCCTTGTCGAGGAGCTGGGCGATATTGATCCGCCGTAGCCGCGCTTGTATACATCCTCTAAATCGGCCTTGAAGCTCTCCGGTGTGCGCGTGTACAGGGTCTTTTTGTGCCCTCGATCACATGATACTCGAGCACGGGACGATGCGCCCTGCGTGATTTGCCGGCAGTTTTGCCGAGTCCACCGGGCCGCCACTCGCCGCCGATTTTGCGTTGGCAGTGCTCGAGCCGCTCGCTGCCGCGAAACGCCGCCGTCAGCGTGGTGAACGCGCCCGATGCGGCCAGCACGGCGAAAGCTGCCGGCTGGTCACGGAACTTCAGCCGACAACAACATAACTTGATTTTCGTTGGGTAAATGTCATTCGGGCGCTGACGCTCAGGCCGGAAACATGCGTAAATGTGCCACGTACCGTCTATAGTAGCATGCCCTCGATCACATTCCTGTCCCCCGGCACTCTTGTGACTGCGGCTCTCGCGATTGACGCAAGCGCCTGCGCCGGATATCCCACGGGTGTCTCGCGGCTCCATTGGCCCTGGCTCAGCCTGCTGTTTTTGGCCTGCGCCGGACTGATCGCATTTCGACGACCTGGCTGGCGACCTGCGGCTTCTACGGCTGCCCCAGCCGCGCGGACATTCGCACGTTCCATCCCCGAGCGAAGGCGGCAACGTCTCGACCGCGACGGCAACTTCCTCGGCCATCTCGAAAACGTGCGGCGCGTGAACGTGCCGCTCTCCTCGGTGCCGCCGAACGTGCGCAACGCGTTCGTCGCCACCGAAGACCGTCGCTTCTACACGCACAACGGCCTCGATTGGCACGGCGTGCTTCGCGCCGTCGCGCGGAGCCGCTCCGGCGGAATTCGGCAAGGCTTCAGCACGATCACGATGCAGGTGGCGCACAACAGCTTCCTGGAGACCGCTATCGCCGGTCGCTTCGGCGAAAGCTCGTCGAGCTGCGCATCTCGCGGCTGTTCGAGTCGCAGCTCACGAAGGACCAGATCCTCGAGCACTATCTCAGACGTCATCTACCTCGGCAACGGGGTGAACGGCATCGAGGCGCAAGGACCTGTTCGCCAAGGACGCGAACCAGCTCACGCTGCCCGAGGCGGCACTGCTCGCCGGGTTGCCCAAGGCGCCTCGTCGTACACGCCGCGGCGGAATCCGACGCGCGGTGCAGCGCGCAACGTCGTGCTCACCTGATGGCCGACCAGGATGCATCTCGAAGACGCAGGCGCAGGTCGCCGAGAACGCCGCTGCAGATCTCCGACACCGAATGGCGTCCGTCGATCACGCGGAGCCGAGCGCGCTCGACGCGGTGCGCGCGCTCGTGGACTCGGTGCTTCCCGAGGCATCCTCAAGGAAGGCGACGTCAACGTCTACACGACGGTGGACTACACGCTGCAGCGCATCCGACCCGCACGATGATAAGAGCGTTCGCGGCCGAGACGCGCGAGACCTATGGCCGCGTACAGGACGACGTGCAGGGCGCCTCGGTGGCGATGGATCCGACGAACGGCGACATCCGCGCGCTCGTCCGGGTCGGCGCACGCAACGAGGTGGATTGAACCGCGCGTTATTCGAGGCGCCAGCCAGGTTCGGCGTTCAAGCCGTTCGTACGCGGCGGCGCTATCGGCCCGGTACAACTTCTGAAGACGTCGACGAGCATCCGGTCGAGGTGGACATCGGCCGGACGGTCTGGACGCCGGCGAAGACAAGGAATACAACGGCCGCATCACGTTCGCGCGGGCGCTGATGCTGTCGGCGAACGCGGCGACGGTGCGGGTGAGCCGAGCGATCGGCGAGCGCGCATGAGGCGGCGCCGGAAGATGGCATCGTGCGTCCGCTGACTCCGTGCCCGCGATCGCACTCGGCCCGCGAGGGCGTGACGCCGCTCGAGCTGGTGACGTCGTACGCGCCGTTCGCTAACGGCGGCAAGCGCGTGACGCCTCGGCTCGTGAGACGCGCATCGAGGCGCCCCGACATCTGTGCTCTGGACGCAGGAGTCGGCGGCGATTCCCGGCGATGGATCCGGGCGAGGCCTACGAGCTCACGGAGATGCTGGAAGGCGTCGTGAACTACGGAACGGGCAAGGGGATCCGCGACTATGGCGTCCGCATCGCCGGCAAGACGGGCACGACGAACGATGGCATGGACGTCTGGTTCGTCGGCGACACTCGTGGGGCGTGTGGTTCGGCTACGACATGCGCAACAGATCGCGGTGAACGCGAGCGGGCGGCCGTCTCGCCGCGCCGGCGTGGGCGGAGATCTATCAAGCCGGTTGGCGAGAACCGCGCGGCGGAGACTTCGCCGTGCCGGCGGGGATGATCTCGAAGGTCGTCGATCCGACGACCGGCCAGCTCGCGACGGAGTGGTGCCCGATTCGCACGACGCAGTGGTTCAAGCTCGGCGCCGAGCCGGCCGAGACGTGCACCGTGCATACGGGCCCGCCTCCGGGCCAGATCGCGATCGACGCGAACGGGAACATCATCAATGCACCCGGACAGAATCCGCTCGAGCAGGCGGGGCGGAGCATCGCCAATCTGTTGAAGCGAATCATCCGCTGGTAGTCTTTGCGCGCTTGGCTTCTCGTAGAGCCTCGTGTGGCGTAGTCGCTTGGTACTGGCCTGTCAGCCGGTACGACTAGGACTACTATTTCGCGGATGGGGCGGAGTCGCGCGGAAAGAGCAAAAGCAAAGCAACAAAAAAGCTTTTGTTAACAACAAAGAGCGTTTTCTGTGAAATCCGCTCCTTCCGCGAAATCGTTGCAGCGTGCGATTCGTGTCAGGCGATCGGTGACGCGGGGCACGGTGCGGGCGTGCCGGATTGCGACAGCATACCGGAATGCAAGCACACCTTCGCGCGTCCCGATCTCTCCTGGCGTTGTGCCTCGCGGCGTGTGGCGCGGCGGGCACTACCGACGCGGCTGCCGGAAACGATCCGGGCAATCAGCCACAGGCGAGTGGTGGAGAGTCGCTGGGCGGGCGCCGGCCGTTTCCGGATGACAATCCGTGGAACACGGTTGTCACGGGCGCGCAGGTGGCATCGAACTCGTCGACGCTGATCGCGTCGTGCGGCGTGCGGAATCTCCATCCGGATTTCGGCACGGTATGGGACGGCGCGCCGAACGGAATTCCGTACATCGTCGTGCACTCGGGTCAGGCGAAGGTGCCGGTGTCGTTCGACTATGACGATGAGAGCGACCCCGGTCCCTATCCGATTCCGGCCGACGCGCCGATCGAGGGCGGCCCGTCGTCGTCGGGTGACCGCCACGTGCTCGTGGTGGACGTCGACGCGTGGAAGTTGTACGAGTTGTTCGACGCGCATCCCGTGAACGGAGGCAAGAGCTGGACGGCGGGATCGGGCGCGATCTTCGATCTCGGTTCGGACGCGCTGCGTCCCGCGGGGTGGACGTCGGCCGACGCGGCGGGACTGCCCATCTTCCCCGGACTCGTCCGCTACGACGAGGCGGTGACGCAGGGGCACATCGACCACGCGCTCCGCTTCACCTGTCCGCGCACGCGCAAGGCGTACGTGTCGCCGGCGACACACTACGCGAGCAGCGACACGAGCAGCGCGCTGCCGCCGATGGGGATGCGCGTGCGGCTCAAGGCGAACTTCGACACGACATCATTCCCGCCGCCGGTGCGCGCGATTCTGCGCGCGATGATGCGCTACGGGATGTTCGTCGCCGACAACGGGTCGGGCTGGTACGTGAGCGGCGCCCCCGATCCTCGCTGGAGCGACGACGACCTGGCCACTCTGTCACGTGTGCCTTCGAGCGCATTCGAAGTCATCAAGTAGCACCGTTTCGTCGCGCGGCTCTTGTTTCTTCCCAAAGTTTTTGGGTTTCTCCGGCTTTGATCCGCCCACTCCGCGAAATTGTAGTTCCCTAGTCGTAAGGGCTTACAGGGCGGCACCAAGCCAATACGCCACGCGGACTGCCGGGAACCCGCGAGTTGCCGGGCGTGATTGCGGGCAACCCCGGCACGCATACGTTATCTGACGTATTCGCCCGCGTGCCGCCGCGGCCTATTCTGGCCCGTGACGCGCGCTGCCTGGCATCCTGCAGCAGAAGCGCCTCACCCCGTATGCCGGAGGCCGCTGTGCAGCAGCAAATCACCGTGTCCCACCCGACAATCGCCGCGTCAGACGGTTCGGCCACACCGCCCAAGCCGAGTGAGTTGGGGCACTTGCGGCCCTCGAACCTCGCCGGCGCGGTGTGCGTGGGAGAGTGTGTCGCGATCACGGCGGCGGGGTTCTGGCTGGCGCTCAGCGGATCGGTTTGGGTCTGGGCGGTAGGGCAGATCGTGCTCGCGCTGTCGTTCGTGCAGTGGTTCGCCGTGCTGCACGAGTGCGGGCACGAGACGATGTTCCGCACGAAGCGGCTGCACGCGGTGCTCGGTCAGGTGGCGGGGTTCTTTTCGATCATCCCGTTCTACAACTGGAAGCGCGTGCACGGGCGCCACCACAAGTGGACCGGCTGGCAGGACGTCGATCCCACCACCGCGGCGCTCGTGCCGCGCGAGCTCGGGACGCTCGAGCGTCTGCTCGTCAACGTGTGCTGGCGGTTCTGGATTCCGTTGTTCTCGGTGCTCTATCGAGTAAACAACTTCTGGAATTGGCCGCGGCTTCTCGAGCTCTTTCCCAAGCGCGACGATCGGCGGAAGCTCGCGGTGAGCTCGCTGGCGCTGCTGGCCGCGTACGTCGCGATCGTTGTGGTTGTCGGCCCGTCGGTCGTGTTGCGTACGGTCGGCGTCGCGCTGCTGCTGACGCTGGTCGCCGAAGATCTGCTGCTGCTCAGCCAGCACACGCACATCCCTCAGAGGTTGAGTCACGGTGAACCCGTGCGGCCGTTCCCGACGATCGAACAGGAAGTTTTTACGCGGTCGCTGGTCTTCCCTCGGTGGTTGTCGGCGCTGCTGCTCCACATCGACGCGCACGAGCTGCACCACATGTACCCGTACGTGCCGGGCTATCGCCTGGGCGAAGTCGTGTACGAAACGGAGAACGAGATCGGGCTGTGGGCGTGGATCCGCGGCGCGCGGGCGCTGCGGGGCGAGCTCTTTCTCTTTCACAACCGGCTCGAGACGGGCGCGGACATCTGAGCGCGTGAGATGATTCCTCCGGATCCATTGAGCTCCGCGCTCTTTCTCACCGTCGCGTTCATCGCCGCCGGTCTCGCGCACTCGGCGTGGCTACGGACGCCGGCGTCGCGCCGGCTGTTGCTGCCGGTCGATGGCGGCGCGCGATTCCGCGGGAAGCGCGTGTTCGGGGACAACAAGACTGTGCGCGGGTTCGTCGTGATGGTGCCGGCGGCTGCGGCGTCGTTCGCGCTGTTCCATGTGTTGGCGTCGCGCGCCGGGCCGTCGATCGCAGCCGATCTCTGGCGGCTCGACACAGCGGGCTACGCCGCGCTCGGCGCCTGGGCGGGCCTGGGGTTCATGCTGGGCGAGTTGCCGAATTCGTTCGTGAAGAGGCAGTTCGACGTCGCGCCGGGGATGGCGCCGCCGGGCCGAACGGGAACGGCGGTGGTGTTCATCGTCGATCGCGTGGACTCCATCATCGGGATGTTGACGGCGATCTCGCTCGTCGTGCCGACGCCGTGGATGACGTGGGCGTACGTGTTGCTCATCGGGCCGGGGATTCATCTCGCATTCAGCGCGCTGCTGTACCGGATCGGCGTGAAGGCGAGACCGGCATGATTGTCGACACCTCTCTCAGCCCTCCGATGGGGGTTGGCGTCGGCGAGCGACTTTTGCGTTCCGCTCGGCGCGGCGACGGATGCGAGTCTCGTCGGGGGGAAAGCGTACGCGCTCGGGCGACTCATTCGGGCGGGCGTCGCTGTGCCGGAGGGATTCGTGCTCACGACTGGCGCGCTCGACGAGCACCTCGACGGATTTGGCGACACGGCAACTGCTTCAACGCAGAGTCGCAGAGGCGCAGAGGAACAGCAACAGAGAGTGTTGGAGTCGCCTCTGCCGACGCGGGTGCGCGAGGCGCTGGCGGCTCATGCGGCGCCACTCCTGGAGACGGGACCCGTGGTGGTGCGGAGCTCGGCGGTGGGCGAGGATGGCGCCGCGGAATCGTTCGCGGGGCAGCTCGACTCGATTCTCGACGTCGCCGACGGCGTGCAGCTCGAGCGGGCGGTGCGAGACGTCTGGGCGTCGCTCTGGTCGGAGCGGGCGGAGTTCTATCGAAGGGCCCGTGGCGTGCCGATGCGCGGGATGGGGGTCGTCGTGCAACGGCAGGTGGACGCGCGCGTGGCGGGCGTGATGTTCACGTCGACGTCGAGTGGCGAGATGCTCGTCGAATACGGAGCGGGGCTGGCGGACAAGCTCGTCGCGGGCGAGGTCGATCCGGGGCGCGTAGCGATCGATCGGGCGACTGGTGCGTCCCGCCAGCTGCGGCGCAGCGACGAGGGTTCGCTCGGTGAGCGTCAGCTCGAGCAGCTGCGGCTGGCCGGGCTCGCGGCGGAAGCGGAGTTTGGCGCGGCGCAAGACGTGGAGTGGGCGATCGACGGGAGCGGCTCGCTCTACGTCGTGCAGTCGCGGCCGATCACGGCGCCGGTGACGATTCCCGCCGTGGCCGCGGCAAACGGACGGCGGATCTCGTGGTCGAACGCGAACGTCAACGAGAACTTTCCGCGGCCGATCTCGCCGTTGCTCTACTCGATCGCGTCGGCAGGGTACACGCACTACTTCCGCAACCTGGCGGTCGCGTGCGGCGTGTCGCCGGCGCGCGTACGCGCGATGGAGCCGGCGTTTCAGCAAATCATCGGCGTTCACGGCGCGCGGATGTACTACAACCTGACGTCGATTCATTCAGTGCTGCGCCTGGCGCCGTTCGGCGACGCGCTCACGAAGAGCTTCGACGCGTTCGTCGGCGCGGACGGCGGCGCGGTCGAGGCGTCGGCGCTTGCGCGTCGCGGCAAGGTGCGTCAGGCGAGCGAGGTCGCAGTCATCGCGGCGCGCGCGACCACGTTGTTGTTCCAGATCGGAAGGCGGATCGAGCGGTTCGAGCACACGGTAGACGACTTCGCGGCGCGAGCCGAGCCGTCGCGAGTCGAGCGAATGTCGTTGCGTCGAACTGCGCGAAATGCTGGCCGAGTTCATCGAGCTTCGCTGCCACAAATGGCTGGACGCTTCGTTCGCCGACGCGTGCGTCGATGGTCAGCTACGGCGGGCTCGAGCGGCTGTTGCGCGGCGTGGGGATCGGCGCCGGCGTGCACACGTCGCTCCTCAAGGCCATCCCGAATGTGGTGAGTGGAGAGCCGGTGTTGCGTCTCTGGGATCTGTCGCGCTCTGTGCGGCGCGATCCGGCGCTCACGAGTTATTCGATGCCGGTGACTCGCACGCGGTGCTCGATGCGCTCGCGACCGATCGGCGATTCGCCGAGTTTCGCGCGGCGTTCCAGCAATTTCTCGACGACTGGGGCTTTCGGTGTTCCGAAGAGCTCATGCTCACGATACCGAGTTTCCAGGAGGACGCCCGCGCCGATCGTCGACGTTCGCGGGCGTACGCGCGGTCCGATAGCCAGTCGCCGCGCGACGCGATGCGCGCACAATCCGAATCGCGAGAGCGTGAGACGCGCGCGGTGGCGTCGCAGCTCGGCGTTGTGCGTAGGGTGTGGTGCTCACTCGGCGCTGCTGCTGCGCGTCCACGCCGCCATCCGATATCGCGAGCGTGCGCGACTCAAGCAGGCGTTGCTCTACAGCCGTTGTCGCCGCGTCGCGTTGGCGATGGGCACGGAGCTCGTCCGTCGCGGAACAATCGTCGAGCGGGACGACGTGTTCTTTCTGACGTGGCAGGAGCTCGTCGAGCTGACCGGCGGCGGCGCGATGTTCCCAGCCTCGGTGCGACGAATGGTCGCCACGCGACAGATCGAGCACGCGCGGCTCTCCGCGACGACGCCGCCCGATTCGTTCACGCTGGCTGAGGGCGAGTATCTCGACGACGAGATCGCCGAGCCGATTCGCGCGAATGAGACGGCCGCGTCGCGACCGGGCGACGTGCTGCGCGGTACGAGCGCGTGCGGGGGCCGCGTCACGGGCCGCGCGACGGTGCTCGCGACGTGACGGAAGCGTCGCTGCTCGCGCGCGGCGACGTGCTCGTCACGAAGCAGACGGATCCCGGCTGGGGGCCGGTGTTCCCGCTCATCGCCGGTCTCGTGATCGAGCGCGGCGGGATGTTGTCGCACGGCGCGATCATCGCGCGAGAGTTCGGGATTCCGTGCATCGTCGGCGTGAAGGACGCGATGCGACGCATTCAGTCCGACGCGACGGTCACCGTGGATGGTGATCGCGGAGAGGTCCGATGTCGTCGCGTGAGCTGATCGTTCGCTACTTGCGCGAGCGCGCGAGGCTAAGCGTGTTGGTGCCACTCGCGATCGTGATGGCGGCGATGGGCAGCGTGACTGCTGGACGGCGTGACGGCTGGACAGCCGGCCTGACGGAGAGTTCACGCGCGCCGCGCTGACGGTGCTCGTGTTGGTCCTCGCGTTCCGGGTGTGGGACGAACTCGAGGATCGCCCGCGCGACGCGCGGGAGCATCCGAGTCGCGTCATCGTCGCGGATCGGTGGCGCCGCTGATCGCCTTCGCGACCGTGCTCGGCGCGATCGGCGCTCTGCTCGTGGGTTTCGGTCCGCACGCGGGTTCGCGATTGATCGCCGTCGGGGTGGCAATCGCGATTCTCGCGGCGTGGTATCGCGCGCGGCCTACGTCGGCGCGTGCGTGGTCAACGCGCACGTCGTGCTGCTCAAGTACCCGCTGCTCGTCTTCGCTGCTTCGCCCACGTCGCCGTCGCGGGGCGCGCTCGTGGCGCTCTATCTCTGCTCTGCGTCTACGAGATCGTCGACGATCCGTCGTTGCGCGCATCGATCGCCGCGCGCTGGATCGCGATCACGGAGTGCGCGCTCGTGTCCGCGATCGTTGCGACCGCACCTTGTTCGGGGGAAGGATCCCATGACGGCGCTCGCCACTCCGCCGCACGCTACACCAACGCTCTTGCCGCCGGTCGCCGACCAGTTCGAGACGGTGGCTTGCTATCTGTGCGGCGGAAGGGAGTCGTCGCCGTTCATCATCGGCGAAGACGATCTCACGGGCAAGCCGGGGCGCTTCACGTTCGTCACGTGCGCGCGATGCGGGCTTCGCTATCAGAACCCGCGGCTCACCGTGGAGCACGTCAAGTCGTACTACGACGACGAATACATCGCACACCGGAAGAAGAAGGACTGGGGGCCGCTCACCGGTTTCTTCAACTGGGCGATGGACCGGCACGATCGGGAGAAGGACAAGATCGTCAGCCGATACGTCAAGCTCGATGAGCGGAGCGAGGTGCTCGACGTTGGCTGCGCGGTCGGCACGTTCCTCCAGAAGATGCGTACGCGCCACGGCGCGCGGGCGACCGGCGTCGACTTCAAGGATCTCAGCGCCAGCCCGACGCTCGACGGCGTCGACTTTCGGTGCGGGCTCTTCTACGAGCAGGCTTTCGCCGAGAAGCGGTTCGACCTCATCACGATGTGGCATTTTCTCGAACACGACTACGACCCGATGCGCACGCTGCGCCACCGCGCGCGATCTGCTCGACGCCGGACGGCCGCCTGATGATCGAGGTGCCGACGGCTCGACAGCACGACGTTCCGCTTGTACCGCGATCGGTGGCCGGGACTCCAGGCGCCGCAGCACACGGTGCTGTACGACCGCGCGACCTTCATCCTCGCGATGGACAAGGCGGGGCTCGAGGTAGTGGAGTATCTGCCGTACGGCGCGTTCCCGGCGTTCTTCTACTTCTTCACCGGCGCCGCGTTCAAGTGCTGCGCGGAAAGGGGCTCAATCTCTCGCGCGCGATCTATCCCTACTTCCTCGGCCAGATTCTCTTCTCGCCGATGCTCGCGTTCGAGAAGCAGCTCAACTTCGCGATGCAGACGGTGGTGTGCCGGAGGCGGCATGAGCAGTCTCGCCACGCGCCTTCGGCTCGCCGGCACGTCGTGTTTCATGACCCTCGGCGCGCTGGTGATGCTGCTCGTGGCGGTCCCCACGTTCTTCGCTGCGCGCCGTTTCTACTCGGAAGTGATGGCGCGATGGCTGGGCGAGATGGTCGCTCCGGATCTCGGGGCGTCCGCTATCGCGTTCACGGCGAGCCGCAACCGCGCGGACGTCCAGACGATTTACGTCTCCAACCATTCGTCCACGCTCGACGTCTTCGTGCTCATCGCGCTCGGGCTCCCGCGCACGCGATTCTTCCTGAGCGGCTTTCTCAGGAAGATGCCGCCCTCGGTATCGTCGGGGCGCTGATCCGGATCTTCTGGACGGTGCCGCAGGAATATCCCGGCAAAACGCGTCGCGATCTTCAAGCGCGCCGACCGGATCCTGCGCGAGACGGGCGACTCCGTCTATCTGAGCCCCGAGGGAATGCGCGTCACCACGGGCGAGATCGGGCATTTCAACAAGGGTTCGTTCCATCTCGCGACGAGTCTTCACGCGCAGATCGTCCCGATCTACTTCGCGATTCCGCGCGAGATCAACCCCGGCATGGGTTACGACGCCAAGCCCGGCTTGATCGACGTCTACTTTCTTCCGCCGATCGACACGTCGCGCTGGGTGCTCGCCGATCTCGAGCGGAATCGCGACACGGTGCGCGACCTGTTCGTTCGCGTCCACGACTCGATGCGCGAGACCGGCCGCCTGCCGGAGTCGCTGACGATCGAGTCGGCGTGCACAGCCCACCGCCGAGGCGCTCGTATGAGCGCGGTGCACAACTCGCTCGTCGATCTGCTTCGCGCGCGGTCGGCGGAGCAGGGAAACGACGTCGCGTTCACCTTCCTCGTTGACGGCGAGCACGAAGGGCCGCGGTGCACGTTCGCCGAGTTCGACGCGCGCGCCCGCGCCGTCGCGATCGGCGCTGCACGAGCGCGGTGTGAGGCCGGGCGATCGTGCGCTGCTGCTGTATCCGCCTGGACTCGACTTCATCCCTGCGTTCTTCGGCTGCCTCTACGCGGGTGTGGTCGCGGTGCCGGCGTATCCGCCGCAGCCGTCGCAAGCGTCGCGCACGCTGCCTCGATTGCTGAGCATCGTCGGCGACGCCGAGGTCGCGATCGTTCTCTCGAACGCCAACGTCGTCGACGCGGCTGCGCGAATGATGCGCGAGGCGCCGGGACTCGGGTCGATTCCGTGGCTCGCGACGGACTCCGTCTCCGAGGACCGCGCCGGCGATTGGCGCGAGGTCGCGATCGCGCCGGGCGACCCTCGCGTTCCTCCAGTACACCTCCGGCTCGACCGCGTCGCCGCGCGGCGTGATGGTCAGCGCACGCCAATCTGCTCCACAACCTGGCGTACGCGAGTCACGCCGCCGATCGCGACGAGCTCGACGCGATCGGTCTCGTGGCTGCCGGTGATTCACGACATGGGACTCATCGAGGGCGTGCTCGGCGCCCGTCTTCGGCGGGTACGCGGCGTACCTCATGGCGCCCGCGTCGTTTCTCCATCGGCCGATTCGATGGCTGCGCGGCGATCACGCGCTACCGCGCGACGACGAGCGGCGGGCCGAACTTCGCGTACGATCTCTGCGTCCGCAAAATCACCGACGCGCAGCGCGCCGAGCTCGACCTCAGCTCGTGGCGCGTGGCCTACAACGGCGCCGAGCCGATCCGCGCCGAGACGCTCGAGCGCGTTCCACGCGCGGTTCGGATGTCGGCTTCCGCTGGCGCTCTTCTATCCCGTCTACGGTCTCGCCGAGTCGACGCTTGCTCGTGTCGACCGGCGGCCGCGACTACGAGCCGGTGATTCACGACGTCTCGAGCGACGCGTTGACGCGCGGCCAACTGAAGCTGCGCTCGCCCTCGAGGTTCGAGCGCGGCCACACGTCCGCTGGTGTCGAGCGGACCGGTGTCGTTCGGCACGCGCGTTCGTGATCGTCGATCCGGCCACGCGCCAGCAGTGCGCTGACGGACGCGTCGGCGAGATCTGGGTCGAGTCGCCGAGCGTGGCGGGCGGCTACTGGCGTCGCGAGACCGAGACGCGTGACACGTTCCACGCTCGCCTCGCCGGCGGTGAAGGGCCGTTCCTCCGCACCGGCGACCTCGGCGCGTTGCACGACGGCGAGTTGTTCGTCACCGGCCGGCTCAAGGACGTGCTCATCGTGCGCGGCTTCAAGCACTATCCGCAGGACATCGAGCACACCGCCGAGCGGCAGCACGCGGCGATTCGTCCGGGCTGCTCGGCCGCGTTCTCGATCGACGCCGACGATGGCGAAGCGGTAGTGATCGCGCTGGAAGTCGATCGCCGCCAAGCTCCGCAGCTCGACGATCCGGACGAGCGCGACGCGTTCCTCGCGTCGCTCATCGACTGCGTTCGCGCCGCCATAGTGGATCATCACGGCATTGTGGTGTCGGCGGTGAGCGTGCTGTCGCACGGCGCGATGCCAAAGACGTCGAGCGGCAAGCTTCGCCGCCGCGCGTGTCGCGACGGGTTCGCCGATGGTTCGCTCGACGAGATCGCGCGCTGGGTCGCCGACCCGGTGCTGGCGACTCCGATCATGGCGGGCCGTCCGGCGAGGAGCCTCAAGCGATACGAGCGGAACGACGTCGCGTTGGGAACCGGCACGTGACGACGAGCCTCGCGTCGGGCACCGACCTTCGCGATCGTCTCGCGGCGACGCTCGGCGCGACGCTCCGCGTGAACCCGGCGCGCATCGGTCCGTTCGATTCGTTCGCCTCGCTCGGCATGGATTCTCTCGCCGCGGTCGAGGTCACTGCCGCGATCGAGGACGAGCTAGGCATCGAGCTGTCGCTCACGGCCGTCCACGAACACCCGAACGTCGACGCGCTCTGCCGGTTCATCGAAGGCGGCGACGCGGACGGCGCTCGCGAGCGCGAGACGGATCGTGCGCGAGGCGACGCCGTGCTGCCGCCGGACATCGTACCCGCGCGCGAGCGCGGCCCGCGAACGCGCGACGCCCGTCACGTTCTACTGACCGGCGCGACGGGTTTCCTCGGCGCTCATCTATTGCGCACGTTGCTCGACGAAACCGAGGCGACGGTTCATTGCCTGGTGCGCCCGGGCGCGACCGAGGCGATGGAACGCGTGCGACGGAACCTCGCCGCGTACGAGCTCTGGTCCGATGCCGACGCTGCTCGCGTCCGCGTCGTTCACGGCGATTTGCGTCGGCCAAGACTGGGACTCGACGCGCACGAGCTTCATGAGCTCGCCGGCGAAATCGACGCGATCGTCCACGCGGCCGCCGACGTGAACTGGGTTCACGGGTACGAAAGCCTGCGCGACGCGAACGTGCTCGGTACGCGCGAGCTGTTGCGGTTGGCCTGCCACGGGATGCCCAAGCCCTTCCACTTTGTGTCGAGCATGAGCGTCTGTCACTCGACGATCGGGCCGAAGTCCGTGGACGAGAGCACTGACGATGTTCGACGGAATCGACGGCCTCTGGCCTCGGCTACGCGCAGAGCAAGTGCGCGGCGGAGTCTCTCGTTCGCCGAGCGGGCGCGCGGGGACTGCCGGTGACGATCATGCGCCCCTCGCTTAGTCACGGGCGACGCGTCGCGTGGCGGGCGGTCGAACGTGGACGACCTTACGTCGCGGTTCATCGCCGGGTGCATTCGGATGGGCGCGGCGCCGGATCTCGACTGGCGAATGGACTGTGTGCCGGTGGACGACGCGTCGCGCGCGATCGTGCGCCTCGCGCTGGCTCATGAAAGCGGAAGCGGCATCCACCACGTCACGTCCGAGCGTCCGCGCCATTGGCGGGAATGCGTGCTCTGGATGCGGCTCCGTGGATACGACGTCGAGTTGCTGCCGTACGCCGAGTGGGCGGAGATGCTTCGCGGGACCGCAGACGCGAGCCACCCGCTGTACGCGTTGCGATCGTTCTTCGTGCGTCGTGTGTCGGCCGAAAGCGGACCGACTCTTCCCGAGTTATTGGAAGAGTCGCGGCGCTCTCAGGTCGAGAGCGCGAATTCCAGGCGCTCGCTGGACGCCCTCGGCGTAGCGATTCGCGACGTGGACTCGCGGCTGCTCTCGCGTTACTTCGATGATTTCGTTTGCCGAGGCGTCGTGCCGGACGTCGGCGTTTCCGGAGGCGCCAGCCAGCCGCCGGCCGGTGCGCGGGCGGTCATCGAGCCGAGCGAGGCGCTGCGGAACGGTCTGGGCGAATTGCTCGGCGAGCGGGTGAGCGTGGGGCGGATCTCGCTTTCACCCTTGGCGAGCGAGGAGAGCATCGTCGCCGAGCTGACGGCGTGGCGTTCCGGGGCACAGAGCGGGTTGTTTCATGCGAGCGTCGAGGCGATCGGCGACGACGGCTCGTCGCGCGACGTGCGGCTCTTCGTCAAGGCAAAGTCACCGGACGCTCAGTCGATCGACGTCGCCGTCGCGCTGGCCGGCTTGGCGTCGCCGACGCTTCGCGACGAAGTCCGCCGGTTTCGCGACGACCTTGGACTCACGCGGTCGCACCTGCGCGAGCTCGCCGTCTATCAGCTCGATGACGCTGGGATTCGGGCGCACACGCCCGCGGCCCGTGCTCGTCGAGTGCGACGAGTCGCGGCGGCGATGGGTCGTCGTGCTCGAGTCGATAGCCGACGCGGCGCTCATCAACGCGAACGATCCTTCACGCTGGGACGACGAGTCGATCGATACCGCGCTCGCCGGTCTGGCGAGCATTCACTCAGCGCGCCTTGGCCGAACGGAGGCACTGGGGCGCGAGCCCTGGATTGTGCAGCGCGACGAGAGCAAATGGATCGAGATGGCGCCGCTGTGGCGCGAATTAGCTCGGCACGCACACGCGCGGTCGGCGGCATTTGCGGCACCACGGTTGCGTCGAATACACGATGAGCTCGTCGAGGACGTCGCGTCGTGGGCCGGCGCGCTCGCATCGTTGCCGCAAACGCTCATCCACAACGACTTCAATCCGCGCAACATCGCGCTTCGCCGCGATTCGAGCGGGCTGCGTCTGTGCGCGTTCGACTGGGAGCTGGCGACCGTCGGCGCGCCGCAGCGGGACCTCGCCGAGTTTCTGTCGTTCGTCCTGCCGCCCGACGCGGCGGCGCGGACGATCGCGCGGTGGGTCGAGCGATACCGCGCGCTTCTGGTCGCGGAGTCGAGCGTCTCGCTGCCGCCGATGGAATGGAAGACAGGCTTCCGCGCGGCGCTCTGCGAGCTGCTGGTGGACCGACTTGCCTTCTACGCGATGATCGATCGCGTGCGGCCGCAGCGGTTTCTGAGTCGAGTCGTTCAGAGTTGGCTGAACATCTTTGGCTGGACGGCTAGACGGCTAGACGGCTAGACGGCTCAGAGTCAGAGCTGGTTCGTCTACAAAAGAAATCGGACGTGATGTCAGAATTCAGACGTCCGATTTCTAGTAGGGCGATCCCCATCGACTATATGACGCCCGAGCCATTGGTCTGATCCCCGTGAAAACCGGGGAAGATCGTGTCCAGCTTGTTCGCCCCGAGATGCTTGCCCGCCACCTCCGAGAACACCGACCGGAAGTCCGTGGTGAGTGCGAGGTCGCGTCCTTCGTAGAGCTGCTCGGGCTCCAGGCCGGGCCACGCCCGTACACCTTCTTGCCCTTCACGTCGCCGCCGATCACGAACAGCGCGCTCGCGTGACCGTGGTCGGTGCCGCCGTTGCCGTTCTGGCGCACCGTGCGACCGAACTCCGACATCGTCATGATGGTCACGTCGCTCATGCGGTCGCCCAGGTCGGCAACCAGCGCGGCGATGGACTTGGAGAAATCGTCGAGCCGCTGCGCGAGCTGGCCCGTTGAGCCGCCCTGGTTCACGTGCGTGTCCCATCCGCCCACGTCGGCAAACGCCACTTCGAGACCGACGTCGGACTTGATGAGCTGCGCGATCTGCTTGAGCCGCTGCCCGAACTGCGAGTTCGGGTATGCGGCGTTGTTCTGCGGCAGGTACTTCTGCGGGTTTGCGGACTTGAGGATCTTCACGGCCTCGAACATCTCGCCGCCCGCGGCGTGAACCACGTCGGCGGTGCCGGTGCGATACAGCGCCTCAAGGCGATCTGCTGCCGGTCCCGCGGCGCGCACCGTGAACTCGTCGAGCGAATTCATTGCGATCGTGGGCGCTGGCGCCCTCGAGCATGCGCGGCGTCTGCTGCGCCATGGCAACGGCACGGAACGGCGACACCTTGTCGGCGCCCGCATCGTGCGCGCACCTGCTTCGCACGTCCCGCGCACGGCGAGGTAGCGATTGAGCCATCCGTCGCGCGTGCCCTTGTTGTCGGGCGTGCCGGTTTCCATGTAGTCCTGCGCGTCGAAGTGCGAGCGCGTGGCGCTCGGACTTCCCACGGCGTGCACGGGCGCCAGAATGCCGAGGTCCCAGAGCGGCTTGAGCGGCGCGAGCGCCGGATGCAGACCGAAGAACCCGTCCAGGTCGATCGCCGCGGTTCGCCGCGCCGCGGCGGGACGCGGAATGGCGATGTTGGGACGCAGGCGTAGTACGCGCCTCGCCATGCGGCACCACCACGTTGAGTGCGTCGGCCGCACCGCGCTGGAAGAGGCAGATGAGCGTCTTGCCCGCGCGGCACCATTCAGGGCCGAGCCCTTGAGCAACTCGCCGCCAAACGCCGTGCGGCGCAGGAAGCTCGGGCTCAGTCCCATTGTCACGAGCGCCATGGCGCCGGACTTCATGAAAACTCGTCGGTCCATTGTGCTATCCTTGATATGCTACCGGGCTTGCCCAAGACTCCGTTACCGCCGCTGAAATTCTGGTGCGCCAATCGCGAGTCCCACCACCTGCGCCAATCCGTTCAACTGCACCGCGCCGGCCGGCCCGGGATCTGCGTGCGGGACCGGGTCGCACCTTGCCGTTCTTCGCCTGTTGGGGCGCTCGCGACCAGCGGCCGTCCGCCGCGCCCAAGGCCCATCGCCGAGCTGTCCGCCTTCCGTGGGTCGCAAGCGGCCACCATCGGATTCTCACCGTTGGTGAGAATGTCTCGCGTGTCGGGAGACACCTGGCCGCCAAGGACGGCCACGACCGCGTCCACCTGCTGGTCGCGAGGCGCCGTGCGCAGCGCGCGGAATCCGGCCAGTTGGCGAGCTGGCGCCCGGGATCTGGCCTGCCGCACGACTGATCCCGAAGTTGATTCGATTCAGGATCGCACCGCTGTTCATCCACTCGTCGCCCTTTCCGGCCAGCCGTTTGGCGCCTGGTGTCCGAACATCGGCTCTCCCAGGTACGCGACGGTCTGCGCGAGCGTGGTGTCGGATCCGGGCCCGCACCAAGCGCGCGCACTGCGCTGACCACCACCTCGAACGGGGTCTTCACCTTGGCGCGATACGCACTGCGGCTGAAGAACTCGGGCTCGTCACGATCGAGCGCACCACTTCGCGGATATCGCCATCGGTCTCGCGGAACACGCGCGCGCGCGATCCACGAGCGCCGCGGCGGCTCGTCGCTCACGAAAGGCGCGCCAGCTTGAGGCGATGAAGTGCGCCGTCTGCGGATCCCTCGCGACGATGTCGAGCACGTCGTCTCCGTCCTCGTCCACGACCGGCAGGGAGCTTGTGGCCGAGCACCGCCTTCTCGCCGGCGTCGTGAATCTCGGGCGGAACACGAACTCGCCGCGCTGTCGGTTGATCGTCCAGCCGGTGAGTGCACGCGCTACTTCATTCACGTCCTGCTGCGTGTAGCCGCCGTCGACGCCGAGCGTGTGGAGCTCCATCAGCTCACGTCCGTAGTTCTCGTTCAGGCCTCGCTTCGCGCGCTGCTGCTGCTGGGGCGGGGGCGGGCGATCCGGGGCGGAATCCTGAAGCCTGGCACCGCATCGCCATCGGACGACGCGCCTGCGCCAGCGTGGGGTGTGTGCTGTCCGCGGCACTCTGCCAATTGTCGAGATAGAACAGCATCGCCGGACTCTTCGCCACCGCGCCGAGCAGGTCGCGGAAGTTTCCGAGCGCGTGCGGACGGATCACGTCGCGATCATACTCGGCGATGTACATGCGGTCTGCCCTTTCCCGGCGAAGACGCTGAAGTGATTCTCCCAGAAGTCGGTCATGACCTCGTCGAGCTGTCGCTCGCTCGATACGGCGCGCGCGAGCGCTCGGACTGGATCTGGCCGACCGTCTGCTGATTGCGCTCGCCGCCTGGCCGCTACGGGTTCTGTGCGAGCCCTTCCTGTCGCGCCTCGGGCTTCGTCATCGTCGAATCGTTCGCGCCCGCGGCCTTCGCCTGGCGCTGCGATCGCTGAGCTGCTGTGGCTGATGTCACCGGTCGGCGTCCAGAAGACGGAGTAGTTCCTTATCACGTCGTCTCCGGCGGGATCGGGGATGGGCTCGGGATTGAGCTGCAGGTCGATCCACTTGTCGATTCCCATGGCGCGCACCTTCTCGGCGTCGCCCGGCCGCCGGCCAAGGTCAGCCAGTTCCCGACCTGCTCGACCTGTTCGTCTGGAGCAAGCTCACCTGCATCGCGACCACGGATGAATTTCGATGCCCCGCTGACCAAGCGGGCAAGAAGCCGCCGCAGGATGACTCGCGTCTGACTGCGCGAGCGCCTTCCAGCACTGCACGCCCAGACGATCAGGGCGAACGAGCAACGACGAGGTCGCCCGTCGATGATCCCGGACCAGGGTAGCATCAGGTCGACAGCCACCGACCCGCCTGGTTGACAGTACCCACCAGCCCCGTCGGGAAGGCACGACTTCCTATGCCCCAGGACTGGCCAGGTGGGGCCCCGATCCTCCAGCCGCGACCCCCCATCCCACCCATTCGCCCCTCGGAGCAGAAGTGCCGCACCTGTCGGTTGAGCGCCAACGGCTCGACACCACCGCCCGAAGGTCATGGCCAGGCCGAGACCCGCGTCGGCGGGCAGGGCCAGGTCCGGTCGCT
>CAWBKI010000014.1:0-15144 GCA_963789315.1 uncultured Gemmatimonadaceae bacterium
TGGCGCCAAGAACATGGACCCGACCTCGCCAAGTCGCCAGTTCAGCCGGAGGTGAGGCCGAAACGCCTCCCGACGACGTTTACGAGATCCGTGTGATCGGCGAGAGCCAGTCGGTCGGGAATCAGGGCGAGGTGGAGATCGTGGTGACAACGATCGCCCGACGCGCGAGAATCGGATGACGGCGCGTCATCCGAGCTTGCGTCAGCGAAGGGCGGCGAATCGCTCTCGTGCGTGGTCCGCCCGCTTCCGCAATTCAGGATCCGGGTCCTTCCAGAGCTCGGCGATGCGACCGTACGCCGCCTTTGCCTTGGCGCGGTCGCCCCTTCGTTCGTAGAGTGGCGCCACGTGCTCGAGGATCGGCACGAGCTTGAATGCGTCGGATTCCCAACTAGTCGTCGCGTTCAAGTAGTGCTCATACACGGCGATCGCCGAGTCGGCCATCCCAGCGCGTTCGAACGCGAGGCCGATGTCCGGGTCCCGGTCGACGCGCGACGCCGCGGCTCCGCCGGAGAAGCGCAGGCTCTCGCGGAACTTTGCCGCCGCCTCTCGAGGCCGTCCCTCGGCCATGTCGATCCAGGCAGATGCGGGCAGCGTGTCGGTGCCGTGTACGTAGATGGTCCAGTCGACCGAACCGCGTGCCGCCAATAGCGCGCGCGCCGAATCCGGCCGGCCGAACTGCGCGTAGAACTCCGCCGCGCCGGTGGTGTGGCGCAACGCAGGTTGGGCGACGAGCGTCGATTCGAGCATCCGCAAGCCATCTTGGGGGCGATTGCGCACCCAATACTCGACCCACACGCGAAGCTGGAACCCGAGAGGCGACATTGCGGCGTTCTGGAGCCTTGCGGTTTTCAGCGAATCTGCTATCCGAAAGCCTCGATAGAAGTCGGCGAGCCGCCCCTCGAGCAGGTCGAGTTCCGCGAGCTGGGTGTACCCGAGTACGCGCCGGCCGTCGGCGAACGACTTGTCTTTTTCGAAGATCTTCCGAGCCGCGTCCCTGTGCCCCTCGGCGTACGCCACGATCGCGTCGAATCCAGAAGCGCTCGGGAATTTCCGAACGAGAATGTCGAGCGCCCGTTTCGCCTCCGGAATGTGTTTGGCCGAAAGGGTCGCGCTGACCACGCCAATGAATCCATCCGCTCGCGTCGAATCGAGCGCGATCTCGCGGCGATACGTGCTCTCTGCTTGGGGCAGCAGACGCTGCCCGAGGTAGAAATCCGCGAGAATCTTGGCGTCGTCGGCGTTGGGATGGCGCTCGACGACTTGACGCAACCGGTTGAGGTGTTCGACTATGTCGGGTGTCTTCCCGTTCTGACTGTACAGATATGCGATCTCCAATCGGAGAAGCTCGTACTCCGTGAGCCCGTCTCTGTGCGCCCAGGCTCTCGCCAACAGAGCACGACGTTCTTCGTCGCCCCCTTGGCCGGCGCGCTCGAGATGGTAGGCCAATTGCCAGATCGCCGAGGCGAACGAGGTGTCGTGCTCCACGGCCGCACGAAGCAGCCTCACCGCCTGAGCCCCGCTGTCGACTGGGAGGCGGACCGCGGCGACGTAGTCCGTCATGGCCTCGAGCGACGTCGACGTGAGCGCCAGAAGCGAAGGCTGCGCGCGAATCACCTCGAGGTCGTACCCCGCGTGCTCGCGAAGCTCGCGAGTCAGTATGTCGAGCACCCCCGTCAGATCCTGGTATCGGGCAATTCCGGTCCGCTCGGCGGTCGCCAGAACCTGGCCCGTCGGCGCCGAGATGAGGCGCATCGAAATCGCGTAGCCGCCGCCGAACGACGTGAGCGATGATCTGACGACGGTACGAATGCCGGCGCCCATGGCAAGCTTCCGCGCCAGCGCGACGTCGAGCTTCGCTGTGTCCGACACACCGAGGCGGCGGCGGACGTCCCGTATCTGATTGTCCTGATACGCCACTAGCGAGCGCGAGTCGCTCAAGGCCCGTCGCGTGGCGTCGGTGAGGACCTCGGCGATCTGGCTGTCGGCGGGCGGAGTCTCAAAATCGGCCACGACGGCGGACTCCGGCGCGTGTGCGCGAGGCCACCGCATGGCCACGATACTCGCGACGGCGATCACGACAACCGCCGCCGTCGCGAACGCGATCGCGCGGTTCCGTCGCCGCGCCGGAGCGGCCGGCTTTGCCGAAAAGCTCGCCATCGCCAGATCTTCATCGGCTGCCGGCGGCGGCGTGGTGGTCGCGGCCGCGTCGTCCGTCGAGGGGATCGGGTGGGTCCGGCCGCCGTTTCGCAGACGCGCGACGAGCGCGCTGACGCTCGCGTCCACCTCGGCGCCAAGCTCCTGTCTCACGAGGGAAGCGTGGATGCGCGCCCGCTCCAGTGCCGCGGTGACGTCGCCGTTCGCGGCGAGGGCTTCCATCATGAGCAGCGTCGCCCTGTCGCTCAGCGGATCGGCGGCGATGAGGCGCTCGGCGAAGTTCACGGCCGCGCCGAAATCTCGTTTCTCCATCGCCTGCGACCCGAGACGGTGCAACGCCGACTGATACGCGCGCGCGAGCTCCTGGCGCTTCTGGTCGATCCAGCGCTCCAGTTCGGGGGCGCCCGACACGTGAACCGCGTCGAGAAACGGACCGCCGTACATGTCGACCGCGGCCGCGAGGTCGTCGCGCGTAATCGCCGCCGTGAAGTCGGCAACGTCGCTCGACACAACGTGCGAGGCGAGTCGCAACTCGTCCGAACCGGCGACGCTATCCTCGCCGAGCGACTGGCGTACGGCGTATAGAAGCTGATACAGCGCTCCCCGCGCCCGGTCGGTCGTGCTTTCGGGCCACAGCAAGAGCAGCAGTCGGTCGCGCGCGACCCCTCGAGGTTCCGAGGCAGCCAAGAGTGCCAGAAAGGCGAGCCGCTTCCGCTGGTTGACCGGGTCGGGGACGACGTCATCGCGTCCTTCGATGGCGAGGCCGCCGAAGGTGCGCAAGCGAAACCGAGCTGTTGGAGTTTCCTCGTCGTCGCGAATGGGTGGGCTCCTTCAGGCGGGGTTCGGACGAACCCTGAATTGAATGCGTGGTACGCCGGCGCGCCAGGCGGCTGCGCTGCTGGCCGTTACAGGATCCTCACCAAACCCGGACGCTGCCCGGCCGCCTCGTGACAACTGGGGCAACTCGGATCTCGGTCGCCCTGACTCCGATTGCGGCCGGTGCAGACCGGCTCCGTTCGTCCGCAGGATCCACGACACGCGCGCCAACGCCGAAGTAAACCAGTGCTTCATTCAATAGTACAAATAAGAAGACAGAGAATCGGAGATTAGATGAGGTCCCCCATCGTTCTTGTCGTGCCGCTCGTCGTCGTTGCGTTCGCCGTGGGATGCACTCGATCGCCGGCAACCCCCGGCCGGCCGGCGCCGGCCTCTTCGTCAACCTCGGTCCTGCGAGCCGACCGGCTGCAGAAGATGCCCGGCTCGTCGGCGTTCGACGCACTCCAGACGCTGGCGAGCTACATGGGAAGAACGATGCGCCAGCCGGCGCCGCGATTCATTCTGATACTCGACGGCACGCGCACCACAAACCTCGGGATGCTGCAAGGGATTCAGGCAAGTGAAGTGTTCGAGATTCGCGTGATCGGCGAGAGCCAGTCCATCGGAAATCCCGGCGAAGTCGAGATCGTCGTGACGACACTCGCGTCGCACGCCAGGATCGGCTGACGGACGCTCGGAGCCGCATCACGGCAGGCGAAAGATGTTCAGCGTTCCGCCGGTCGCGTGGCTATTCGAATTCCCATCGGGAATAGCGATCATGCGGTCCACGATGATCGGACTGTTCCAGTGTCCGCCGCCGCAATCGAGCTTTGTGACGAGCGCGCCGCTCTCGGGCTGATAGACGCGCAACCCGCCGTTTGAGTCGAATACATATAGAAGGCCGCCCGCGAGCACGGGGCTCGTGCCGCTGTTGGCGTTGCGCCAGGCCTGGTGCAGTTGGCCGCCGCTCACCGTCCACGCCGCCGTGCCGCCGCCGTCCGCCGCGAACATCCACGTCGTCCCGCTCGGTGCGTGCCACACGGCCGGAGCGGTGAAGAGCATGCCGCTCGACGGCGTCGGGACCATTTGCGTCTCACCGCCGCGGTGCGCGCCTGCCTGGCGAATCGCGTCGACGCCGAGAAGGCGAATCGTCGCGTCCTTGCCGCTCTGCGCCAACAGGCCGCCGCCGAGCAGCACGGGCGACGTCGATCCGACGTCGACGTCGCCGGCGTTGAGCTGCTCTGTATTGGAGGGTGTATAGTTGCCGACGACGCGGGTGGCGTTCGCGTCGAGCTCGATCACCGCGTCGCCCCAATTCGTGATCCCGTCCCACTTCGCGTTGCCCGTGGCGACGAAGATGTCGCCGGTGGACGGATCGACGACGGCGCCCGCGCGGCCCCAGATCGCGGCATCGCTCTGCGCGCACGAGCTGGGGTCGATCAGCCCGGCGCGATCGCTGCAGAGCGCGTTCCAGACGTGGAGGAGTTGGCCGCCGGCCGCGTCGATGATCGCGACGTGGCCCTGATACGGCGGCTCGTCGCCGATGTAGCCGCCGGTCGTCGCGATGACGTGCCCGCGATCGAAGTTGAGCGCCGACGCGATCTTCTCGCGAGCCGGCAATTTCGTTATCGACGTCGTCCACACGGCGTGGCCGTCGGCGAGCGCCAGCTTGCGGATGTTGCCGTCGGGCGACGCCGCGTAGACGGATTGACGGTCCGGATCGGCGACCGGCGTCGCTGTCGTGACCTGATACGACCCGGCGAACCCGTTGTATCCGCTCGGTGTGAACTTCCAGAGGATCGATCCGTCGTTGGCGTCGACCGCGATCGTCTTGCCGTAGGTCGTCGTGACGACGAACACGTCGTGCGCGGCGCCGTTCACCTGGACGCCGTGCAGATAGATCGGCGGACGCGTCCACCGTTCCGTCGAGCAGCACTTGTTGCCGGGTCATCGTCTTGACGTTCGTCGAGTCGATGCCGGTCGGATCGGCCGAGGTGTTGGAGCGAGCGGCGTCCCACCCGAAGCGCGTCCAGTCGTGCGTGCTGTTGGCGTTGGGCGGCTGTCCGCCCGGCGGCTGGCTCGAGTCGCCATTGGACGCGGCCGGAGCCGACTCCGAGCATGACGTTACGCCGAATGCCGCGGCGACGATCGCGATCATGGCACTGCGCATGTGAGCCCCCCGTGAGTCACTGATGCTGCGTCGCAAGATAGCGCGCGGGCGATTGGCAATTCCGTCGGCGCGGGAACTTCCGGGCGACGTGTCTGGTACTCGGAAGCGATTCGGCGTAGGCTCATGCAGCGCGACCCGCGGTCCCCACCCCGCTCCCCGCCCCGACGCCAGACATGGACCGCGCATCGCGCTTCTCAGTCTCCGCAAACAGCTCGGACGATCTACTGCGAGCACTGGGCCAGCGGATCCGCGCCGGCGACGTCGCCGCGTTCGAGCAGTTGTTTCGCGCGATGCACGCGCCGCTCTGCGAGGTCGTCGACGCGTACGTCCGCTCGCAGGTCGTGGCCGAGGACATCGTGCAGGATCTGTTTCTGGCGATTTGGATCACGCGGTCGGAGCTCGCGTGGAAGGAGTCGCCGCGTGGCTATCTGTTCGCCGCGGCACGCAACCGGGCCTTCCACCATCTTCGCCACGCGGCGCTGGTCCGGAGGCGTGCGGCCGAGTCGGCTACGGACTCGCGCGTGACTGGTACCGCTCCTGGCGCGCCGTTGCCCGACCATCTGGCCGAAACGGCCGAGTTCGGACGCCGAATTCGCCGCGTGATCGATGCGATGCCGCCGCGCACGCGTCTCGCCGCCGTCCTGCGATGGGAACACGACATGGCGCACAAGGACATCGCCGTCGCGATGGGGATCTCGACAAAAGGCGTCGAGAAGCTGCTCGGCATCGCCAAGTCCCGCCTTCGGGAAGAGTTGGGGGACCACCTGGATCGGAAGGGCGGATTGGCGATCGACTGACGCGCCTCTTCGCGCCGGCAGTTCTCGAGAGGTAGGGATTTCTCCGCCTCGTGGGTCGTACAATCGTGATCGACCCAACGACACCGCACGATCCGGAGCGCCGCGCCTGGCGCACCGATCAGGAATGGGCCCGCTTGTCGGCCCGGATGGCGACGGCCCAACCGTCGTTGCCCAGGCGACGCCGGCCGATCGTCGGTTGGGCGTCGGCGGCCGCCATCGTGATCGCTGTCGCCGGCGGCGCGCTCTACGCCCGACACGCGCTTCAAGTTCGGACCACTCGTGTCGTCGATGAGAAGGTCACCGGCGGCGCCGCGACGATTGCTGGACAACGAACGGTCGTCCCGCTTCCCGACAGCTCCGTCGCGATACTGGGGCCGGCGTCCACGCTTCGATACGCGTTCAACCGCGGCGCGCGCGACGTCGTGCTCGACGGGATGGCCGAATTTCGCGTGGTGCACGACACATCGCGTCGATTCACCGTGCGCGCGGGGAAGGCCGTGGTCACCGACATCGGCACGGAGTTCGTCGTGCGCGCGTACGACAGCGACTCGGCCGTGCGCGTGGCGGTGGCGAGTGGAGTGGTGTCGTTCGCGAGCGCGACGTCGCCAGACGGGGAGGCGCGAATCGTTCTGCGCGCAAACGAGGTCGGCGAATTCGACAAGGACGGACGGCCCCGGATCGTCGCGCGGCCGATGCGTCACAGGACACCGCGTGGATCGGCGGACGCCTCGTGTTCGACAACGAACCGCTTGGACGCGTAGCGGTCGAGTTGAGCCGATGGTTTGGCGTGAACATTCACGTCTCGTCGCCGGCGCTCGCGCGGCGGCGCGTGAGCGGCATCTATGCACAGCCGACGTTGAGTCACGTTCTCGACGCGCTTGCCGCGTCGCTCGGCGCCACATACACGCAATCGGGCTCCAACGTCGTCTTCAAGGAGCGAGGCCGATGATCACGCGCGGCGCGTTGGTCATGAGCGTGATCGTCGTCGCGCTCGCCTCTCTCGGTCGCGGCGCCGCGGCGCAGGGCGGCGTGAACGCCGCCGCCCGCTTCGCCGATCTCGAGCCGGGCGGCAATCGTGTGGACGCGCTGCGGACGACGATCCACATCGGATTTCCCTTTTCGACCGCGCGCGCCGCCCTCGTGGACATCGCCGCCGCCGCTCACCTCGATCTCACGTTCGACGCGACCCTTCCGGGTCTCACGACTCCGGTTTCGATCGCGCCGCACGACCGAACGATCGCCGCGGCGCTGATCGAGGTGGCCGACTCCAGCAAGCTTCGCGTGCGCGTCGGACCTGCTGGCGAGCTGATAGTCGTCGCGCGGCCTCCGGACCAATTCCGGCGGATCGCGGCGAACGACACGACGAAGCCCGTCACGCTGCCCGGCCTCCGCAGCGAGGTCCCACGTCTCGAGCGCGACGAATTCGAGTCGCGCGCCACGGTAGGCGAGATAAGCGTCACTCAACGCGACCTGCGAGCGACGCCCGTGTTCGTCGAACCGGACGTTCTGCGATCGGCTCAATCGCTGCCGGGCATCGGCGCGCGCAGCGACTACACGGCCGGTTTCAACGTGCGCGGCGGCGAAGCCGATCAGAACCTCGTGCTGCTCGACGGATATCCGATCTTCAGTCCGTTCCACGCCGGCGGTTTGTTCAGCACGTTCATCGATCCGACGGTGAGCCGGGTGAATCTGCGCACCGGCACGCTGCCGGTTCAATACGGCGGGCGGTTGTCGAGCGTGATCGACGTGCACTCCGTCGAGCACTCGTCGGGCGGACTGACCGGCTCGGGGAACATCTCGCTCTTGTCGTCGGTCGCGTCGGTCGGTGACTCGTTCGATGGAGGACGCGGCTCGTGGGACGTGGGCGCGCGCCGCACGTACGCCGACGTCGTGTCGCGGTTGCTCGGGTTCGGATCGCTCGACTATCACTTTCAGGATGCGCAGGCCCACGCGCGTTGGCGACTCGGGCGCGGCGTCACGCTCTCCGCCACGGCGTACGCCGGCGCCGATGTCATCGACACGGCGACCCACAACGACGCCCTCGGCCACTGGGGGAACGGAATGGTCGGGGCGACCGTGGGCAAGAACGTCGAACATCCGAGCCTCTTCGGCCGGCCGCTGGGCGATAGCGCGAAGCTCGAGCAGCGGATTTCATCCACGAGATTCGACACGAAGCTCAACGAGTCGCCGAACTTGGGCAGCTCGGCGGCGGTGACGATTCCGACGAGCTTCTTCCACCTCGCCAACTTCGCCGAGGATCAGCGTCTCGCGGGGTCGGTGTCGGTATTCAGCGGCACGTCGACCTACTTGATCGGATACGAGCTGTCGCGGCAGCGCTTCTCGTACTCGGCCAACACGGCCTTCGGGCTGAGCGGTCTCGTGCCGTTCGACTCTGTGTCGCAGCGTCAGCACGCGGCCGCGCTGTACGCGGACGAGCTGTGGCGGGTGCGGCCTTCGCTCCTGCTCGACTTCGGTGCGCGCGCCGATGCGTTCGGCGGACGCTCGCCCATTCTCTCGCCGCGCGTCGCGGCCAAGTTCTGGATCGACTCCAACACGGCGCTCACGGCGGCGACGGCAGCCTACGCGCAGGCCGAGCACTCACTCGGCAGAGAGGAGGAGCCGATCGAGCCGATCCAGTTCTGGGTGGGGACCGACCGGTCGCTGCCCGTTTCTCGCGCGCGCGACTTCACGTTGGGATTCGAGCGTTGGGTCAGCCCGTCCCGCGTGCTGCACGTCGAGACTTTCCGCAAGCAGTACTCCGACCTGTTGTTGCCCGACGAGACGAGCGATCCGGCGATTCAGGGTGACGAGTTCAAGGTCGTCGGCGGATCGTCGTACGGGGCGGAGTTCTTGTTGCGGCAGTTCGAGCGCGACGGGTTCAGCGGATGGCTCTCGTACGCGTACACGATGAGCACTCGAACACTGCGCGACGGCGTTGCGTACGCGCCGCCTCAGGATCGCCGGCACAACCTCAACGCCGTCGGCAGTTGGCACAACGGCAACTACATGTTGTCGCTGAGGGTGAACGTCGCCTCCGGGCTACCATATACACCGGTCGTGGGCGAGTTCGTGCAGCCGGGCTACGATCCGGTGACCGGCCGCTACGTCGCCAACCCACAGGAGCCGATCGTCGCCGCGTTCAACAGCAGTCGCCTGCCGATGTACCAGCGCATCGACCTGAGCGCGACGCACGAGGGGCGAGTGGGAGACACGCCGGTCGCGTGGTATCTGAGCGTGGTGAACGCGCTCAATGCCCACAACGTCGCGGCCTACGGATACGAGTACTCGAACAGCCAACCGAACCGATGGTCGTTTCCCAACCTGCCGCTGCTGCCGACCTTCGGGGTGCGGATTGGCTACTGAATCGCGGCGCCTTTTCGCGCTGGTGAGCGTCGGACTCGCGGCGGTCTGCCTCGCCGCGTGCGTTGACGACACGCCGGTCACGCCGGCGGCGCACGCTCTCCTTGTGCACTCGGTCCTCGACGCCGGCGCGCGCGATCAATGGGTGATCGTCCAGTCAACGGACGGATCCTTCGCCGGCCAAGTTGCCGTCGCGGGAGCGACCGTCACAATGACGCTCCCCAATGGGGCGACGGTTACAGCCGCCGAGGAGCCCGACAGCACCGTCGCGCAGGGAGTGCGGCAGCAGCCAGTCATCTCTCCGGTGTATCACTTCTCTCTCGACCGGTTGGGGATCTCGCTCGTGCCCGGCGGAACGTATCAGTTGCGCGTCGTGGTTCCGGACGGACGCGTCGTCACGGGACGCACGACGATTCCGAACGCGACCGCCGTGTCGGCCGTTCGCGACACCACCACCATCGACTTCAAACGGGACACGCTGACGGCCGACGTCGCGCGAGTCCCCGGCGCGGCGCGATACGAGACGAATATCGCGTTCGCGGGGGGCAACAGTCTCTTCAGCATTTTTTCGGACACGGTGGTGTCGCTGCCAGGAACGCTGTCCGTCTTCACCGTCGTGGTCAGGGCCAACGCGAGCGCGCCGGCGCGCGTGGTGATCAGCGCCGTCGACTCGGCGTATTACACGTACTACCGTCGCTCGGCCGACCCGCTGTCGGGGATCGGGACGGATGGGAATCTCTCCGGAGCGCTCGGGGTGTTCGGGTCGATCGTGGCGGTGAAACGCTTCGCTCTGGTCGTGCACTGAGTTCCTCGGCTCGCGACTCTGCGGGTGTGAACGCGATTCGATCTCTCTTCGGGCGTTTCTCGGGCGGCGGGGTGATGCCATACTCGCGCAAGGCAACGCGAAACACGCGCTGCGCGTGCGAGATATGCTTGCCGACCATCTTGCCCGAGATGCCCAGCGCTTTGGCGGCCTCGGCGTAGGACAGGCCGTCTTCCCGGACGGCGACGAACGTCTCGCGGACCTGCGGCGGCAGCGACGCCAGCGTTTTCGCGTACAGCGCGTCGCATTCGCGCTCAATCCACTGTGCTTCGGGGTCCATCCACGTGTGAACGCTCGCCATGCGCTCACGCAGGTATTCGGCGTCGCGCTCCGCGCGGCGCCGCCATTCCCGCCAGAGCTCCGCGTTTCGTCTCCGAATCATTGTCGCGACGAGGCCCTTGAGCCCCTCGTAGCCCGGTGGCTCGTCCGCTTCCGTCGTCTTACTGCCGTCCAATTGAGTCAAAGTGTCCTCCGTACAGGTGAGTGACTGTGTTCCGCGCGGCCGGGGTGGCGGCGCGGAAGCCGACGACATCATGCCCTCTATATGTGAATTGCCGCGGGTCGCGGTTTGCTACCGCGCCGTTACAATGCCCGGGCGAAAACGCCCCTTCGGGCGGCAATATGGGATCGGGGCGTCAATCGATCGTCAAGCGTGGTCGCCCAACGAATGAGATTGGTAGCAAATCGCCCCCCGCGGCAATTCATAAGTAGAGGGGCGAGAGACAGAGCTTGCGGCGCGGCGGCCGCCCGACTCTCTCGCTCATCCGGTCACTCACTTGCCGCGATTGGGCGTGAATTCGCCCGCTTCTCGCACGGACACGCGCCAGCCGCGATTCAACGCGGCACTAGCTCGGTTGTGAATCGCGCGCGCCCAACATGGACGTGGCATGCGGGCCCCTCACGTCGAAAGAACTCTCATTCACTCGAGCCGTGACCGAGATTCACCCCACTCGAGCCGCGATTCACCCCACTCGAGCCGCGATTCACTCCGCTCGAGCCGCGATTCACCTCGCGCGATCCGTGATTCACTCCGTACCGTCCGCGATTCACGTCGCGACAGCCGGCGACGACGACGATCACGGAGCGCGTGGCGGCCGCCGCTGATCGCCTGAAATCGCGTTCGACCCGCGTGTAGTTCGCTCCGCCCGACGTCATCGCAGCTCACGACGACGCCACGACGCGACGCGACCGCTCATCGCCCGCTTCGGCCGGCATGCCGTCGCGCGGTTCCTACGAGAAGTCACGTTCGCCCCAGTCCAATTCCATCTCGTCCGACCCACACGGGACTCGAGACCACTCGCTGTCCCGTACGCCGTTCGGCGCGACACCTCGCGCCGAACATTGCGCCCGGCACATCCCGTGTCCGGGCGCTTTTACTCTCTCTCCCAAAGGAGAAACGCAGTGAAAGCTTCCCATGCATCGACCTTGAACACGCTGACCCGAGTGCAGCGGTTCCTGGACCAGAACGGTCCCACACTCGGAGACATCAACAAGTCCGGCTATCGCAAGATTCTGGACGACGTCGTCGACAAGTTGAGCGGCCACGCCGCCGACCAGACGACGACGAAGCGGGCGGCGGCCGCCGAGGCGGCGAAGGAGCGTGTGTTGCGCAACGCGCTCAAGCTGAACCACATGCGCCCGATCGCGACGGTCGCCAACGCGCAGCTGCGCCAGGTGCCGGACTTCGTGGCCCTCAAGATGCCGGCCAAGACCGCGACGTCGCGCACGCTCATCGCGTGGGCGGCGGCGATGAAGGCCGCGGCCGGCGAGTACGCGAGCGCGTTCGTCGGCGCGGGGCTGCCGGCGGACTTCCTCGATCAGTTGCAGTCGGCGGCGGACGCGTTGAGCAACTCGCTGACGAGCCGCACGTCGAACGGCGCCGCGCAGCGCGGCGCGACAATCGGCCTCGACGCCGAGGCGACGCGCGGGCGGCAGGCGGTGAAGGTGCTCGATTCGCTCGTCGAGCCGCTCATCCAGGGCAACCTCGCGTTGCTCGGCCAATGGACCGCGGCGAAGCGGTTCGGTGGCAAGGCGAGTGCGCCGACCAGCACGTCGATCGACGCCGCGGCGCGAGGGCCGGCGACGTCGGCTTCGAGCGCAAATGGTGAGTCGGCGGAACCCGGTAGCGGTTCCGAGTACGGAACCCACGTCGCCATCTGGCGGCCCCGGCGTGGCGGCTAGCCCGGCTGCGTAGTCGCACTCCTGTCGAGGAGTCGTTTCCGGCTCCTCGACAATCCGGCGGCGGAGGAATCGACGACTCAGCGCGGCCGCGCTATTGGGGAATCCTGGGCTCCTCGCCCGGGCGCGTCTTGAGAAACGTCAGACCCACCATGCGCTGGGTCTCGTACGCGGTATCAGGAAGTACGGGCCGCGTTCGATCGGTGTGAAGCACGTGCACGGATTGGATCGTCGATGGAACCGAGATCGACGGCACGATCTCTCGAAAATCGGTCACGACCTCCACGGCGGCGATCTGTGGCGCCTCGTCCGGAATGCGCGTGAGGCGCAACGTCGACCGCCGGATCTGAAACGTCTCCCGATCCAGATACATCGATCCCGAGACGTCGGGCGGTTTGATGCGCGCCGAGGCGTTGAAGTCGATGCGCACCACCGCGTGTCCGTCGACCACGTCGGCGCCGGCGTTGCCAAAGCAGTGGTTGTCGAGAAAACTCCGATCGGCAAACTGCAGCAGCGTCGGAATGTTGAAGAGAACCTGGCGGTTGAACGGTCCGGATCCTACGGTGACGATCGTACCCGGCACGTAGTGCGACCGAACTCCTGTGCCGATGCGCATCGTGTCGATCGACGTGGTGATCGTCTCGCCGCCTACGTAGTGAACCGTCGACCTCCGCTCCATCGCGTACGCGAACGGGTAGGACTCGGCGAGCAAACGATAGCGATCGGCATTCTCGCGCAGCTCCTCGAAGATCGCCGCGAACGCAGGGTCGGTGGTCGCCGTCGGTGGCCCGGGCGACGTGCAGCGTCCGAGTCCCTGGATGGTCACCTGATTCAGCTGGACGGCGATCCGCGAGAGCACGACGCGCACCGTGTCGGTCACACCGGCGCGCACCTCGACCGTGAGGCTGATCGGAGAGTACCCGATGTGTCTGACGAGTAGTCGCACGCGGCCCGCGGGGATGGCGGCGAGCGTAAACGCGCCGCGTTCGTTCGTGAATCGCTCGCGTCCCAGGGTCGCCAAAGACACCACGCTGTAAGGAAGGGGTGCGCCCGATTCCCTGGCGACTACGGTGCCGGCGATCGATCCAGTGGAATCGCGCGCGGCCACCTGTGCTCCGGCGGCCGGAGCGGCAATCCAAAGGCTCGTCGTCAGGAGACAGCGCATCCGTCGCATCCTCAAAGCTCATGCCTGCACCGGATCGCGTCGAGATCGAATTCGCCGCCGACGGCGGTTGAAATTGCACCTTCGCCGGAGGAGAATTGCCGGGCCCACGAAATGCGCCGTGCCGTCGTCGGGATTGTCGGAGGATCACCGTCCCTCGAGATTCTTCCTCGGCCGCTCCCACCCTCAACTCGGGCGGCCGATGCGACCACTTCGGTCGGCGAGCCTCGTCGATGCAAAACCCGCGCCTCGAATACCCGGCAGTTCAAGGTCGGACCTCTCCGTAGACGGATCGCTGCCAATGTCCGAACCTGCGGTGAGTGGTGAAACCTCCGAAGTCGCGTGGGAGCTCGACTCGATGGCGATGCGCGGCACCCTCGTCCGCCCGCCGGGCGGTGGGCGCTTCCCCGGGTCGTGTTCGTCGCCGGAGCGGCCCCACCGATCGCGACTGGAACACGCCGCTGCTTCCGGGCACCAACGGCAGCGCGCGACTGATTGCCGACGCTCTTGCGCGCGCGGGGTTTGCCTCGCTGCGGTATGACAAGCGCGCCTCGGGACCGCACGCGCGTGAGAACGTCGAACGGATGATCGGCACGCTTAGCATGCAGAGCCATCTCGACGAACTCGCCGGCGCCGTTCGCGAACTCGTTCGCCGGCCGTTCGTTCGCCGCGACCGAATCTTCGCGCTGGCCAACAGCGAGGGACGCTGCACGCGCTCAACTATCAGATTCGCGAGCCGAAGATCGGTCTCGCGGGACTCTGTACTGATCGCGCCACCAGGCCGGAGTGTGGGCGATGTCGCGCGTTCACAGATCGCGGCGCAGATGGCGAGCCTCCCAAATGGCGGTGGCGTGATGGCTCTGTACGACGCGGCTATTGCTCGATTCGTCGCAGCCGAGCCGGTCGCAGCCGACCCGTCGCTTCCAGCCGGCGTTCAGGCGTTGCTCGGGGGTCTCGCCGCGCCGGTCAACCTGCCCTTTGCTCGGGAGCTCTGGGGCAGCGGATGGTGCGCCTCTACTCGCGGGAGGTGAACGTCCCTGTACTGGTCGTCATCGGCAAGAAGGACATCCAAGTCGACTGGCAGGCCGACGGCGAGCCGCTCGCGCGCGCGGCTCGAAACCGCCCGCAGGTTGCTTTCCTGTTTCCAGAGCACGCCAATCATGTGCTCAAGCACGAGCCGAAGCCGCGCGCCGAGTTGAACGCGGCCAGTGTGGTGGCGAGCTACAACGCTCCAGACGCGACGCTCGACTCGGATGCGCTAGCGAGCATCGTCGAGTGGCTCATTCCCCTCGCGAAGTGACAGACAATGCCCGCTCAGGGAGTGGTAGCCACCTTTCACGGCTGGTTGACGCCGGTGCTTCCGCGGTCTGCACAGCGAAAACCGGTGTTGGGTAACGCGGTCGCCGGCGACGTGAGCTTCATATATCCACGCCACCACGCCGTCGCGGCCGAGCGTTCGTGTCGAACGCGCCACCACGAATCACTCGATACTGCGCGAGCGAATCCGGCAGCGCTCCCGCTCCGGGATACGCCGCCATCGGTGAGCTGGTCCACTCCCACACGTTGCCGCTCATGTCCTGCACGCCTTCGGGCGTCGCGGCGAGCGAGATGCCGGTCCCGCACACAGCGACGCCGAGCGCAAGCGCACAGACGCGTGCGAGCCACGAGAATCGTTGCCGGGTTC
>CAWBKI010000015.1:0-367968 GCA_963789315.1 uncultured Gemmatimonadaceae bacterium
CGAGATCGTGACGCCCTCCGGCGACGGCGACCCCGCCACCTCCGCCGTGGCGACGAGGCTGTCGGCGGCGACCGCGATGTCGAACCGCTGGCGACGCGTGGCCGCGTCGAACACGCGCACGCGGGCCTTGACCGGATCGGTGACGACCGCCGTGCGTCCGTCGGGCGAGATCGCCATGCGATACGGGAGACCGAATCCGCGCAGCGTGTCCACGACCGCCGCGCTGCGCAGGTCCACGACGAGCACGACGCTGTCGCGGTTGCTCCCGGCCCACGCGAAAGCTCCCGTCGGGCGAGATCGCGACGCCCTCGGGTTGCGCGGCGACGCGAATCACGCGGCCGCTGTCCGTCGCGAGCGGATCGAGCACCGTGATCGTGCCGTCGCTGATGTTGCCCATCACGAGGCGATCGCCGCGCGCGCTGAGTCCGAGCATGTGCGTGCCCCGCCCGGAGCTCGGCCGCGTCGCGACGACCGCGCCCCGACGCAGATCGACAAGCAGAACCGCGCGACTCACTTCCGACGTGACCGCGAGCAGCGTGTCTCCCGGAAGAAAGACCATGCCGTGCGGACGCTGATAGTCGTGCAGGTCGATCGTCGCGCAGCGTGTCGAGCTTTTCGACGTCGACGAGCGTGAGAGAGTTCCCCGGCTTTCCGCGCACGCCGTAGTTGCTCACGACGCGCGCGGCGCCCATCGTGCGAGACGGCGACCTCGTGCGGTCCTTCGCCGGTCGGCAGCGTGGCGAGCGTGCGGCCGCTCTCGGCGTCCACGAGCATCATCGTGTTGTCGTTCATGTTGCTCACGATCGATCGTGCCGCGCGGACGCCCTTGGCCTCGCGCGCTCGACACGGCAACCGCTACGCCCACGACGATGCGAATCGCTCGATACGTCATTCTCGCTCCTCGGCTCGCTCGCAATTTAGGCGCGCGCAGCCTTCGGTCGCGGAGATTGGTCGTACGAGTTTCGGCGTCCACCCGGCCACCTGTCCGCCGTCCACGGCTTTCGCCCTTCCCCGGTCCTGACGATCTTTGAATGTGGGAGGGCTGGCAGAATGGCTAATGCACCGGTCTTGAAAACCGGCGTCCGCAAGGACTTGGGGGTTCGAATCCCTCGCCCTCCGCATCAACAGCCTTGTCTACACCTGCACCCTCGCGTTCAGCAAGCGCGCAGGACGTCCACCGGATTCGCTCGCACGGCCTGACGAATCGGGCCGAAGCAAGCCAGCACGGCCGCAACGAAGAGGCACGCTTCGGCGGCGACGAGCGCGAGCACCATCTCGTATCGAACGTTGAACATCGTCTCGGCGAACGGATGCGCCGCTCCGAGCGCGACGAACGCGCCGATCCCGATGCCCGCGAGCACGGTGACCGCGCAGTCATGAAGCACAGCGCGCGCTATATCGCGAGGCTGAGCGCCGAGCGCGATGCGAGTCGCTAGCTCGCGAAACCGACGTCTCACCGTATAGGCGACGACGCCGTACAATCCGACCGCGCACAACACGAGGCCGAACATGCCGAACGCCGTGAACAACGACGCGAAGAAGGCGCTGCCCTGACGCCTGCCGTCGTAGCCCTCGAGCCAGCGCCGGACGTATCGTGTCCGCATCCACGGCGCCGCGGCTTCGATCTCGTGCCGAATGACGACACCAAGCCGCGCCTGGCCGTCGGCGCCGCCGACGCCGTCGCCGCGCACGACAAGATGGCGATCTCGATCGCGATCGTGGCCGTAGAGCACGTAGAGGTTCGGCTCGGCCGGTAAGTCGAGGTCCGATTCGCGGCTGCAGCTCCACCGACCGTACGACGCCGACGACGCGCAGCCATGGCCGCTTCGACGTGCCGGTCCCGAGCTTGATCATGCGTCCGACCGGCGACGGGAGTCCCGGCCAGAGACGATGGGCCGCGCTGTCGTCGACAATCACCACGCCGGTCGACGAGCCGCGATCGCCCGGCTGAAAATCACGTCCGTCGACGATCGGCAGGCCCAAGGTCGAGAGGTACGACGGGCTCACCGCCATGTACTTGTTCACGTTGATCCAGTGGTCGCCGCTCTTGCCTTCCTCGGCGAACACGATGCCGCCGTCGGGCTTCTCTTCGCGTGACGTGGCCGCGTTGCGGACGCCCGGCAACGCCTTCATCCGTCCGACAAGGTCGTCGTAGAAGCCGTCGACAGCCGAATCGCTCGGCATGTCGCGCGAGCGAATCGAAAGGTCCGCGATCTGCAACTGTTTCGCCGCGTAGCTGAAGTCGAAGCCGTTGAGCCGCACTACGGCGATCACGAAGAGAAAGGCCATCATCAGGAGCGCGGTCGACAGCGCCACCTCGACGATGATGAGCGGATTGTAGCGGTCGCGAATACGGCTGCTCGAACCGGCGCCCTCCTTGATCGGCTCCGCCGGGTCGGTTTTCGCCGCACTCAACGCCGGCAGCGCGCTCGCGAGTATGACGGTCACACCCGCAATGACGAAGCCAAAAGCGAACACGCGCCAGCTCGGCGTCGGATTCATGTCGCCGATTTTCGGGGCGAACGGCGCCGCGTAGTGCGGCAGGAGGTACACTGACCAGGTCGTGAGCAGCATTCCAAGTCCGACGCCGATGCCGACGATCATCCCGCACTCGGTGAGCACTTGCGTCACAATCGAACGTCGCGTGGCCCCGAGCGCGATGCGAATCGCGATCTCGCGGCGCCTCGCCATCCCGCGCGCGAGCAGCATCGTTCCCAGGTTGGCGCACGCGATCAGAAGTACGGTCCCGACGATCCAGAACATCGGGCTGACCGACATCCATCCATCTTGCTCCTTCTCGTCGAACGCCAGAAGACGACCCTCGACGGGCGATCGCGGAGCGACGGCGGCGTTCAGCCCGGCCAAGACCATCTTCATGTCGCGGTCTAAGTCGTCTCGGGTGACGCCGGGTCGCGTCCTGACGACGGCGTACGGCCCCAGGGGACGATAGAGGCTGTCGCCGACGAGTTTCCCCGGTGGCAGCCAGACGTCGAACGCGGGAAAGTGCATCCCGCGCGGCATCACGCCGACGACTTCAAAGTTTCCTCGTCCGACGGTCAGCGTCAGATGCTTCGCCAGCGGTTGCTCGTGGAAGACCCGGATCCACAGCTCATGGCTGATCATCACGACCGGGAGCGCGCTACGGCTCGTGTCGGATTCGTTGAACGAACGGCCCACTTCGGGGCGTACGCCGAGAATGTCAAAGAGCTCGGGTGGCGCGTTCGCGACATATTGGTCTTCGATCGCGTTCTCCCGCTGGATGCTTGTCGCCGAGAGGTAGTAGGGTACGACCGCATCCACGGACCGCAGTCCCCGGCGCAGCGCGTCGAATCGTTCTTCAATCGTCGACGTTTTCCGCCCGCCGGCCAGGTATCGGATCGTGTAGGCGCGCTTGGCGTCGTGATACGGCACCGTGGGATGGATGAGCGCGTCGACGAGCGCGAACACCGTCGTGTTCACCGCGAGCGCCAACGCGAGCGACAGCGCGGCCACCGCGGTGAAGATCGGGCTCTTGGTGAGCGAGCGAATCGCGTATCGGATATTGGGCGTCATCGAGCCGAGGCGTCCCGTTCAGGTCGGCTGAATGACGAGTCGGGAGAGGTCGGCGTCATGCGCGAGCCGAGCGGCACCCGTTCGCGTCACACTTTGTTGCTTCGAATCCCATGTCCGGGCACCGCGCTGACGGGCAAACTGGAACGCAAGAGAGCGCAACGGGGTCGAAATGGGTGCGAAAGTGGTCGGCGCCGTATAGGGTTCAAGACACCGGGAACGTAGCTGCGCAGGACGGGGCGCGAATGGCATTCGGGAACTTGAAAACCGGCGATCGAGAGGACTTGGCGGTTCGAATCCCTCGCCCTCCGCGCGGCGTGCGCACCGCCGAACGGCTGAGCCGCGCGTTCGATGCGCGACGAAGTTCACCGCCCTGGACCGAGCTCGCGACGTCCGGCGCCGCGACGATTGCGCTTTTCCTCACGGCGCTCGTCTCGATGACATCGGTGTCGTCGACCGGACGTTCGCGGCCGGATGAGAGCCGCGCGCCGACCGAGGTCACGTTTCTTTCGCCGCCGCCGGCGCCCGCTCCTCCGCGTGAGCAATCGCCTCGACCGCGACCGACCGTCCACGAACCGGTGCCCATTGCCCCGCAGGTCGCGGAGCCGGCCGCGCCTGCTCCCTCGCCGCCGATATCACGGGTCGATACGGCGACAGTCCCCGCACCCCCGTCCCCCGCTCGCCTGACTGACATCACCGTCCCGAGCGAACGCACCGAGTTTCGACCGAACGCTCCCGCCGCGCGGTCGGGACTCGGCTCGCCCTCGGCGCCCGCGGGCCTCACCGACAACTCGCGCGGCCTTCGAGCATTCGCGGCGATGAGCCCGCACGACTCCGCGTTCGCCGCCTGGGCCGCCGCGGCCCACGAGATCCAGCGCCTCAACACGATGAGCGCCGACACGAAGACCGAGATCGCGGAGAGCCACCGCGAGCCCGCGAAGCTCGCGCAACGAGTCGGGACCGCCGGAAATTCCGGCGACGTGCACGTCGTGACGGGTCAGGGCAAGGACGGCGTCGGCGCCGCGGGAGGGCCCGGGGTCGGGAGCATCGGCCTTCCGCTCTTCTCGCGCGGCCGCTCGCGCGAACAACGAATGCGTGACTCGGTGATCGACGCCGAGATCCGCGCCGGGCTCGCTCGATCCGCGGCGCTGATCGCCGCGCGGCGCGATTCGGTTCGCGCCGATTCCCTTCGCAAGATCGCTCAGGCGCGCAGGCCGTAGAGCCCGGTTCCCCGGTCCATCGTGACGGGAGCGTGTCGCCGCTCGTCTCTCGACATGGCCGCCTTTAGAAAATTCTCTTGCCCGCTTTTGCAAGGAATGCTCTTATGGGCTGCAATTCCAGTCACCCTGGTGTCGCAACAACCCGATCCGCGCACCGCGGCCGGAGATCGAGCAACGCGCGGCGCCCGTCCCGGGCCGCCCAAGAGACCGGCGGCGCTCGACACGCTCACGATCGTCGCTGGGCCGGGGATTAGCGGCAAGATCGGCGCGCAGTCGATTCGCGCGACCGGCGCCGGCAGCGACGACATTCGGACACTCGCCATCGTCTCGCCGCGCGGCAGGAAGTTGGCCTACTCGATCGCGGCGGATGTCGGCTACGACAATCCGCGCGTCCTCCTCGACGATGACCTGGTCGGCGTGAAGGGAACGATCACCGTCGCCGGGAATCAGTCTCTCGCCATGACGGCCGATCGCACCATCGCCATCGGCAGTCCGAGTTGGAGGCTGTATGGCCTCCTCCGGCGCCAGCTTTCCGCGACGGATCCACTCTCCGCACACGTCGACGTCGAGTGCGAAACCGAGCGCTTGCTGAAGTCGTTCCCGGACTCCGGCAAGAGACTGATCGACGCCGCGGAGCAGCGCGCCATCGACCCGGCGCGCGACGCCAATGCGCTGCGACGCGTCGACGAGGCTTTGAGCGGTCACGTCTTCGGCGGGTGCGCCGGAGACCGCAGGACCTACCAGAAGAAGCCGTAGCTCCGCTACGGGGTCCGGACGAGCCGCACCGCGTCCGGCTTGAGCTCGAAGTGAAGCGGCGTCTCCATCGCGACGAGCTCGCCGTCGACGGCGATCGTAGCCGTCCGATGCCGTAGCGCGACGTCCGCCTCGGTGACGAGATGTGAATCGATCGGCTCGAGTCGAATGAACTCCTCGCTCCGGCGCAGGAGCGCGCCGAAAACAAGCGCCGCGATCCGCGGCCGGCGCCTCTCGTCCACGACGACGACGTGGAGCGCACGCGCGCCATCGAGATTTCGCTTGCCCAATCCGCCGCGCCCGAACTCGCGCTCGCCGACGCCGACGAACAACAGCGGCGTGCGGAAGCTTTGGCGCTTGCCGTCGTTCGTTCTGAGGCCGACCTCGACCCAGCGCGGACGAAGCCACACGCTGATCGCCGCGATCAGACTCGCCACGTGGTATCCGAGGTATCGCTCGCGCGACTCGCGGTGCCGCACGAAGTCGACGTACGCGCCGACCGAGGCGGTGTTCACCATGACGCGGCCGTTGACCACGCCGACGTCGATCGGGTGCGCCGACGCCGTTGCCGCCACCTCCAGCGCTTCGCCCGGATCGAGCGGCAGGCCGTAGTCGCGGGCGAAGTGGTTGAGTGTCCCGGCGGCCACGATCGCGACCTCGAGCGGCGTGCCGACGGCCGCGCCGACAGCGGCCGCGATGGTGCCGTCGCCGCCGCAAATCAGCACTCGCCGCCGCCCCTTCCTCGCTTCGGCGCGAATCAGCTCGGGGATCTCGTCGGGAGCGGCATCGCGCGGATCGAAGCGCGCGTCGCGGCCGAGCGCGTCACGGACCGACGCGGCGCTTCCCGCTTTGACGTTGACGAACGCCGGAATGCGCTCGTCCCTCGACGACTTTTGGGGCCCACCGGACATCGGCGCGGCGGCCCGCGCGGTCAGCTCGCGCGGCCGGGAAGCGCGCGCGTCACTTCGCGAATGAGCCGCGTGGCGACGCTGTCGCCGAGCGAATCGGTGGCCGCGAACGCGCCCGGGGCGTCCGGCGATGCGGCCGTAGCGGCGCTTGGAACTTGAACCGGTATGACGATGCGAACCAGCGCTTCCTCGGTGTGTCCGAGCAGCGCCGCGTCGCGGAGCAGATTCCACTTCACGCGATACTCGCTGGCGACGACTCGGCCGCGGCCCTGGTACCAGTAGTAGACGACGTCGGTCGCCTTCCCGTTCTTGAGCACGTAGTAGTTCACGTCGTGAGCTGCGCCGTCGACGACGATCGTTCGAGGGCCGCCGCGGAGCACTTCCCAGCCGGCGCCGGGAAGACAGTTTTTCGGCGAATGGATCGTGCTGCCTTGCCCCTGCCGGTCGTAGTACGACACGAGCGTCTGGAACGCCTGCACCGAATCACGCTTGTACGCGCGGGCGACGTAGTCGGACATGCCGGCGACGCGACGCTCTTCGTCGCCGATGTGAAGGTCGGCGACGGTGTAGCCGTCGAGCGACGGGATGATCGTTGAAAGGGGCGCGGCCAGCGGCATCGCGCGCTGCGAGTGCGTCTGCCACACGAAGCCGCAGCCGACGAGCAGAATGAACGCGGGGACGAACGCGCGCCAACCGAGGCCGTCGCTGGGACTACGCATGCTCGGGCTCCGGCGACGGGGATCCACCGAGTCGTTCGGCCAGCCCGCCGAGCCAGGTCATGCCGGCGAGAATGGACAGCGAGACGAGAAAGAGCAGCCACCCCTCGGTGATGTGCATGAACCCTTCGCCGTACGCCGGGCTCACGTAGTACACGAGGAAACCGGTGAGAAACACCCGGATGCCATTGACGACGATCGCCACCGGCACCGCGAGGAGAAGCAGCGCGATTCGGGTCACCGGCTTCTTGAGCATCAGCGCGCCGAGCAGCACACCCATGCTGATGAGCGCGGTCAGCGACCGGAGGCCGCTGCACGCCTCGGTCACGAACAGCTCGCGCCCCGGCAGTTGAATCACGTTGCCGGCGAGACGGACCGGCACGTTCCGCATCTCGAGGAGCGCCGCTCCCATGCGCGACGCGCGGAATTGGAGCGGCAGCGCGAGCGTCTGCGTGACCACCTCCGGCAGCGGAATCGACAGGCAGATGAGAGCGAACGGGAGCCACCAACGCAGGAGCTGCTTGAAGCCGAATTCGTAGACTGTGATTCCGGCGAGCGCGATCACGACCGAGCCCCGCATGGTGAACAGCTCGGCGGCCAACCCGGATGCGGTGCGGACGGCGATCGCGAAAAGGAGGAAGCTGATTCCCAGGGTTCGATTGGGCTTCGCGTCGGCGGCGATGCCCGACTTCCACGCCATCCAGATCGCGACGGGCGCCAGGAGCAGGCCGTGGCCGGCCTCGGGCATGGTCCACCAATCGCGCGCCAGGAGGTAGATCGGCTTCCCGAACAAAATGCCGAAAACGACGGCAGTCGCGACCCACGGGAGGTAGAGCACGGCGCCGCGCGCGACTTACCGCGCTGCCAGGGGCGCGTTCCGACGGATCCGAGGAAATCGCAGGAGCGGAAATGCCGGTTTCCATACTCTATTGGCAGATCGGACGAACGACCGGGCGGCTACGGAGCCTGGTGGCGCTGTTCAATATACCGTCTTGGCACCCGAGTTCCGCGGCGCCAATTCGATACAAGCCAGACGATCGCGAGCCGAGAACAAAACGGGCCGGGCGAACCGCCCGGCCCAGAAAGTCAAAAAAGCCGGCGGCTATGCACCTCGGCGACGTCGGCGCGTGGCGCCGAATCCACCAAGCCCGAGGAGACCCGTTCCCACCAGGAAGAGACTCGCCGGCTCGGGAGTCGTCGTCGTGATCAATCCAACATCCCCGCCCATGTCGATGTCCGGAGACAGGAAGTTGAACTTGACGTCGTCTGCCTTACCACCGTTGTCGTTGTCGCCGTAGCCTCTGAAATTCCATCCCCCGCAGGCGTCCCCGGCGCATGGATTCGTGCCGCCGAACGTGCCGCCGCTTGTGCCGAACAGTCCGAATGACGAGAACCCGACGCTGGCTGGGCGAGCCCCACCGTTGATCGCATTGAGAGTGACCGCGAGCGAATAGCCTTTCGAGGTCGAAGGCCCAATCTGGGCCAGATTGAACCCGAGGCAGATGTTGAGCGACCCGCCGCTGCATGAAGATGCGGCGCCTCCGAAAGCCGTGCCTGCGACAGCGGTCGACATCGGGAGAATTCCAACGGCAACGGCGACCGAAGCCGATCGAACCACTCGTCCAAGCATCAGCATCTCCCGATTCCCGCCTCGATGAGGTTGATCGATATGCGTCCGTGCGTTGCTTCCGCATGCCGCGTGCCCTGAGGCCGGTCTGAGGGACGCAAGAGGCCGCTCAAACATCCTTGATTCTCCCGAAGACGTAGCGCAACGACAGGATCACAGCCGCCAAATACGCGATCTCATACGACGCGCCCATGATCGCTGTCCGAACGATCGCCTTCTTGATCGCCGTCAGCGGCCCGCCAGGCGGTGAACGCAGCGCCAACGGGACGTCCAGCGCGAACAGCACCAGCGCCGCGCCGACCACAAAGAACAGACAAAGAAACCCCACGCCCATGACCATGACGCCCTCGCGTTTGGCCCGCGCGAGGAAGCTGGCCAGCAGGATCGTCATGCCGATCGTCAACAGCGGGAGCGTCGCGATCGTCACGGCCGCGGTCCCGAACTCCCATTCAGCGCTGTGAAATGCCGGCGGATACCACTGCGACGCCACGTCGCTGCCGCCGATCACCACGAGCAGGAGCCCGAACCAGCCGAGCAGCCGCCACGCAGCCTTGGGTGCGTCCAGGGTGATCGGGTCGCGCGCGCGGCGGTCGGGCTGAATCACCACATGCGGGGCCGACGTCGGAGTCGTTTCCGGCAGGCCGCCCCGCATCCCTCGCCTCGTCTCCGTTTCAGCAGCCACAGCAGTGCGCTCCGAGTCGAAGACCGGCCACCAAAGACTCGCATCAAGACGAGGCGGCTGTGAGCGAGGAATATGCCAGCCCCCTGATAGACCGCAATCAGTTCATCGGTATCCCGCCGCCTGCATCGCGAACAACTCCGCGTAGAGTCCACCCGACGTCACCAGTTGATCGTGCGTCCCCTGCTCGACGATCTCCCCTTTCGTCAGCACCACGATCCTGTCCGCCATGCGAACCGTCGAAAAGCGATGCGAGATGACGACCGCCATGCGGCCTGCCATCAACGCATTGAACCGTACGAACACGTCGTACTCGGCCCTCGCGTCCAACGCCGCCGTCGGCTCGTCGAGAATCAGCAGCTGCGCGTCGCGCATGTAGGCGCGCGCGAGCGCGACCTTCTGCCACTCGCCGCCCGACAGGTCCACCCCGTCGTCGAACCGCCGGCCGAGCATCTGCCGGTACGAGCCCGGAAGCCGCGGGAGGAGTGAGGCGGCGAGCGACTTCTCGGCGGCGCGTGCGATCGCCTCCGGCGGCTGACCGTCCCCGTTCGTGGTCGACGGGTCGGCGTCGAGATAGTGCCGCACGTCCTCGACCTCGCCGACGCCGACGTTCTCGTCGAACCGCATGTCGTAGCGCACGAAATCCTGGAAGATCACGCCGATCGTGTGGCGCACCTCATCGAGGTCGTACTCGCGAAGGTCCACGCCGTCGAGGAGGATCCGGCCCTCGCTCGGGTCGTAGAGGCGCGCCAGCAGCTTGGTGAGCGTCGTCTTCCCTGCGCCGTTTTCTCCCACGAGAGCGACCCGCTCGCCGGGCTTGATCGCGAACGAGAGATGGCGCACCGCCCACTGCTCGCTCCCCTGATACTGAAAGCCGACGTCCTCGAACACGAAGCCATCGCGAATCGGTTTGGGCACGGCGAGCGCGCCGGGCTTGCTCTTGATCGACGGCTGCATGTCGAAGAAGTCGAACAAGTCCTTCAGGTAGAGACTCTGCTCGAGGATGCCGCTCGCCGACATGAGCAGCGACTGAATGAGATCGCGGCTTTGGCGGAACGACGCGGCAAGGAAGGTGAGCGTGCCGATGGTGATCGCCCCGTGCATCGCGCGCACGAGCACCACGACGTAGGCCGCGTAGTACCCCGCCGTGCCGATGAGCGAAAGCGCCGAGCTGACCAGCGCTTTCCGCACGACCAGCGAGCGGTTCTCGGCGTAGAACCTGTCGGAGAGCGCGCGGTACCGGTCGATGAGCCAGGGGGCCAGGCCGAAGAGCTGGACCTCCTTCGCCGTCCGGTCGCTGGCGCCGATGTAGCGCACGTAGTCGAGCTGGCGCCGCTCCGGAGTCCACCGGAAGAGCAGCGCGTACGAGAGCGCGGCGAAGTGCGTCTCGCCGAGGAAGCCGGGGAGCACCGCGAGCGCCAGGAGCACGAGCAACCAGGGCGCCTGCGCCGCGAGAGCGGCGCTCAGCGAGATGAGGGTGAGCATGCTCTGCCCCATCCCCAGGAGCTGTGAGAGCAGCGCGACTCGTCCGGCCGTGCCCTGCCGGGCCCGCTCCAGCCGGTCGTAGAACTTCGGATCCTCGAACTGATGGAGGTCGAGGGTCGCGGCGTGCTCCATGAGGCGAATGCTCATCCGGTTCGTGAAGCGGTCGCCGAGCAGCGACTCGATGAGCCCGGAGGTGCGCGCCAACAACTCCCCGGTGACGACCGTAGCCATTTCGAGCGCGACGAGCATCCACAGGTGGCGCGACTCGCCACCCGTCCGCGCCAATCTGATCACTTCATCGATGATGAGCTTTCCGACCCAGAGCGTGGCGACCGGCACGAAGGAGCGCGCCACGCGGAGCACGATCATCGCCGCGGTGTATCCGCGGTGGGTCTGCCAGACCAAGCCGATGAGCCTCGGCACGAGCCGCATGGCCGCGAGCCGCTCGCGGAGCGGTGGTTTGGGAGCCCGCGGATCCGGCCGCCCTCGCACGATCATGGGATGACTCATCGGGACAAAGTTACCGGGGACGAGGGTCGAACCAACGATCCCGCGCCCGGGGCTGTACCATCGGCAGCGGAGGAGGAACGGGCGATCGTCGCGCGGGTGCAGCGCGGCGACGTCGAGTCCTTCGACGCTCTCGTACGCCGCTACATCGATCGGGCGCTCGTCGTTGCGCGACGCATCACCGGCAACACGCACGACGCCGAGGACCTGGTGCAGGACGCGTTCATGCGCGCGCTCGACCGAATCGCCAGCTTCGACAACTCACGTCCGTTTGGTCCGTGGTTCTTTCGGGTCCTCACCAACACCGGTCTCAACGCGCGCCGCGCTCGGATGCTTCGCATGACCGAACCCGAGGCGGTGGATGCGCCATCGGGGGACGCCGGGCCGGACGAGGTGGTGGAACGACTCGAGATACGGGAACGGTTCGACGCGGCACTGGCGGCGCTGTCGCCTCGCCAGCGCATCATTGTGACGTGGTTCGAGGTGGACGAGGTCCCCTCGTCGGAGATCGCCGAACGACTGGGGATTGCGCAGGAGACGGTTCGATGGCATTTGCACCAGGCACGTCGCATCTTGCGCGACGCGCTGGGAATCGTCAGAGATTGAGACGGCCACGGAGACCAGAGTGACGCTCCCCCCGATGCGCCCTTCCCGCACAAAGCCAGACGACCGGTCCGATGGCGACCCGCCGCGCGATGCGCAGCTTGGCGCGGCGCTGCGACGGCGCGATGCCGCCGTGTCGGACACGGACACGCTTCGCCGCGCGATCGCGGCGAGCGCGCGTGAACGCCTCGCCCGTCTCGAGGCCGGCGAAGGCGATCGGTGGTGGGACTGGACCGCCCGCTGGTCGCACGCGGCGATTCCGATCGCCTGCGCCGCCGGGCTTGTTGGCGTCGCGGCCACCGCGCTGCTCGCGCTGCCGGCCGTGGAAGAGCAACAGGCGTTGCGTGCTCCCGTCGTGGCCTTCGCCGCCGTCGCGTCTCCGGAAGTTACCGGAACACAACTCACCGACTCGCTCGTCGGCCCGGCGACGCACGATTGGGTCTTGAACGGGGCCGTTTCGCGATGACAGCGCGCGGCACGGCCGCCGTCGTCCTGGCGCTGTGCGTTTCCGTCGGGACGATCGCCGGCGTCGTGCTCGACCGCGTGCTCCTCATCCCGAACCACATCGGCCGCCGCGCGCCGCCGCCCCGCGGACCGCGTGCCCTCTGGCCGGCCAGCCAGGCCTCATCGCGTGACCGCCTGGCGACCGAGCTCGCGCTCACCGACTCGCAGCGCGTCAAGCTCGACACCGTGCTCTCACGGCAGACCGCGCGCTTCCGCGCCGCGCGCGAAGTGATCCAGCCTCAGGTCGACAGCATCTTCCAACAGACGCGGGCGCAGATCGATTCGATGCTGACGCCGCAACAGCGCGATCAGCTCAAGAACATCCGCGATCGGAACATCTTCGGATTTCCCCCGGGGATCGGGCCACGGCCGAGTGATTCGTCGAGGCCGCGCAGGCGAGGGCGGTAATTTCTCCGCACACTGTCCCCGCACTCGTTCCAGTTCTCCGCACCCCGCCGCCGCACCCGCCTCAGATCCATCCGCGCCATCGATACTTGATCATCGCCAGCTCTTCGTAGAGCCAGTCCGCCGTGGCGAGCAGGCGCGTCGTCGACGAATTGAAGGTGTACACGGTGTAGACGCGCTCGTCGGCCGGAATGCACGTCACTTGGAAGCCGACCTTTTCGAACGTGCGGCAGGCGCGCCGGGTGTGGAGCGGGCTGGTCACCACGGCCACGCGTTTCTGTTCGAGTGGGAGCAAGAGCGCGGCGCTCCTTACCGCTTCGTCGCGCGTCGTGGCCACCGGTCCGACGGCGTGCCAGCGGCCCGTGTCCGCGGCGAGATCGATCAGCCGGCGCCGATCCCTGTCCGACTCGAGACGATGATCCGATGCGGAGACGGCGCGGCGCGTCGTCACGAGGAGACGCGCGCCGTTGTCGCGAAACACCGCGAGGCCGGTCAGCAGTCGGTCGACAGCGACCGGGTCGAGAAGGCTGTCGGCGCTCACCACCGACGACAGCACGATCACTGCATCGAGCCGCTCCGTGGGAATCGAGTCTCGGCGGATCAGCGCGTGCACCGGCCCCCGCATCACCGGCGTGAACCCGATGACGTAAACGAGGACGGCGACGGTCGCGGTTCCAATCGCGATTGCGCGTCCCGACACGCGCGCGCCGAGCCACGCACCGGCAGCGCTCACGAGGATGTGGAGCCACGGAAACGGAATCGGACGCGGAAGACCCATCGCGCTGTACATGACGACGAACACGAAACCGGCCGACGCGCCGATGATCGCGCCCGGCCAATTCGTGCGGGGGTGTTTGCGCGCGCCGTGCAGGTAGACGGGAGTCTTCAGCGGGCCGTGTCTGGTAAATGTTCCTAGGACGACGAGTGAACGCGCTCGAGCGTCCCACAGTGTAGCGGTACTTACGCCTCGGATAGTTCCCCGAGGTTCGCCGTTCGTGCTAGATTTGCTGGAGTCGGGGGAGGTGGCCGAGAGGCTGAAGGCGGCGGTTTGCTAAACCGTTATACGGGCTTAAACCCGTATCGAGGGTTCGAATCCCTCCCTTCCCGTGCATACGCGCAAGTGCGCGTATCACTTATAGCCTACGCGCGACTGCGCGTTTATCGATGGAACACGGCGTGGGCCCGCGACCGGCGGGCTCTCGTCGTTTTCGGAACGACGAATCGCACCACCTATGGCCCATCGACTTCGCTTCGCTCCCTCGCCCACGGGATATCTCCACGTCGGCGGCGCCCGCACCGCGCTCTTCAACTGGCTCTACGTCAAGCACTACGGCGGCCAGTTCCTGCTGCGCATCGAGGACACCGACCGCGCGCGCAGCACCGAGGAGAGCACGCGCGCGATCTTCGAGGGACTCGGCTGGCTCGGCCTCGGCTGGGACGAGGACGTCGTATATCAGGGAGCGAATCTCGCGCGGCATCAGGCCGACACGCAGCGCCTGCTCGCCGCCGACGCCGCGTATCGATGCTTCTGCACGCCGGAGGAGCTCGACGAGATGCGCAAGGCCGCCGAGGCGCGCGGCGACGCGTTCAAGTACGATCGCCGCTGCGACCGACTCGCGCCCGACGAAGTCGCGCGCCGCGTCGCGGCCGGAAGCTGCCGTTCGCCGTGCGCTTCCGCGTGCCCGACGGCGAGACCTCGTGGACGGACCTCGTCCACGGACGATCAAGTTCGCCAACAAGGACATGGCGAGGGTGACTTCATCATCCTCCGCTCCGACGGCACGCCCATCTACAACCTGGCGGTCGTGTCGGACGACATCGCGATGCACATCACGCTCGTGATGCGCGGCGACGACCACATCTCGAACACGCCGAAGCAGATCCTGCTCTACCGGGCGCTCGGCGCGACGCTGCCGGAGTTCGCGCACCTCCCGATGATCCACGGGCTCGACGGCAAGAAGCTGAGCAAGCGCCACGGCGCAACGGCCGTTGGCGACTATCAGCCACATGGGCATTCTGCCGGAAGCGATGCTCAACTTCCTCGCGCTCCTCGGCTGGTCGCCGGGCGGCGACGTCGAGGTCATGACCGTGCCGCAGATGGTTCAGGCGTTCTCCGTCGAAGGCCTGTCGAAGAAGGCGGCCGTGTTCGACACGAAGAAGCTGGAGTGGATGAACGGCCAGCACCTCAGCATGATCCCGGCCGACGAGCTGATGCCGACGTTCGTCAAAGCGGTGTTGGCCGCGAGTGCACCCTCGGTCGTCGGGATTTCGGCGGCCGACGAGAACTGGCTCCGCATGCTCGTCGACCTGCTCAAGGTTCGCGCGCGTACCGTCGACGACATGGTGCGTCAGGCCGCGCCGTATCTGCAGGACGACATCTCGTATGACGAGGACGCCCTCGCCAAGACGTGGAAGGACCCGAAAGCGACGCACGAGGTCCTGGCCGCGACTCGCGCCGCGCTCGCCGACGCGAAGCCGTGGGACGCGGCTTCTCTCGAGGGCGAGCTCCGCACGTTCGCGGAGTCGCGAGGGATCGCCGCGGGAAAGCTCTTTCAGCCGCTGCGCCTGGCGCTCACCGGCGTCACGGCGAGCCCGGGGATCTTCGACGTGCTCGTGTTGTTGGGACGCGAGCGGTCGCTCGCCCGCCTCGACGCGGCGCTCGCCTGGCTCGGAGCCGCGGGCGCCGCTACGGGCGACGTTACGGAATGATCGGCGACTGAGTCGCCTTCGTGTCGCCCGCTTCCTTCCGCTCGCGGTCCATCCGCTCGCGGATGCGCTTCACGGCCGCGCGGAAGTCGTCCTCGCTCATCCCCTGCGAGTGCGAGTAGATGTCGTTCTGAATCCAGGTGGCGTTGCGCGCTTCGATGATGCGCGAACCTTCCACGCCGCCGCGGTTGAGCGGCAGCGCGGCGAGAATCGCCGACGGAATCTTGAACTTGCCGAGGTAGATGTACTGCGAGTCGAGTCCGTACTTCTGGCCGTCGTGCGTCATGGTCCAGTCGCGCGGGCTGCGGCCGCGTTGCTCCTCGGCTTCGATCTCCGCCTGGCGGAACGCGACGTAGATCGCCTTCACGGCGCTGTCGTTCCTCTGCGCCATCGAGAGCGGCAGCCGCTGCCCGTTCGGACGCAGCTCGATGCGCGGGTCGGGAAGCGCGGGCTCGATACCGGTCGCCATGCCGTTGGGAGCACCACCCGAACCGTTGGCCGTTCCTGAGATCGCGCCGGGGCTGACTGTCGGCGGCGGCAGCGGCGGAATCGACGTCGGAATCGTGGACGGCGGGAGCAACTGCGCGGGGCTCAGCGTGCGTAGCGTCCGGCGCTTCGGCTCGGCGCCGTTGCCGACAGCGCCGCTGGGCGCGGCGGGCGCGACGCGGACGTACTGAACGCGTTGAATGGGTGACTTGTCACGCGAGCTGAAGAGCGACGATAGCGGATAGCTGAACGTGATCGAAGCTATGGCGACGATCGCGAATACGTGAATTACCAAAGACAGAACGATCGAGCCTTTGTCCTTCTTGGGCGGCGCGATCATCAAGCGGCGTTTCATGCGACCTCCGCGGCGATCGATGCCAGCACCTTGCCCGCGCGCCGCGCCGCCTCGGCGATCCGCTCAGGCGACGTGACGAACGAGATGCGGAAGAACCCTTCCCCACCGGCACCAAACGCGGACCCAGGCATCACGACCACTCCTTCCTCTTCCAATAGTCTATCAGCGAAGAGCGCGCTTGGCACCTCGCCCGGAAGCGGGATCCACAAATACATGGTCGCGCGCGGCGACTCGCAAGCAAAGCCGGCGGCCCGGAAGGCCGTTACGGCCGCGTCCCGGCGGGCGCGGAAGGTCGCAACGTTGCCCGGCACAAAGGTTTCATAGCTCTCGAGCGCCGCGACCCCGGCCGCCTGGACCGCCATGAACTGCCCCGTGTCGGTGAACATCTTGATCCGCGTCAGCGCCGACGCGATCTCCGGCCGGGCGACTGCCCAGCCGCATCGCCAGCCGGTCATGTTGTACGTCTTCGACAGCGAGTGGAACTCGATCGCGACGTCGCGCGCGCCGTCGATCTCGAAAATGCTGGGCGGCACGTAGCCGTCGAACGCCAGCTCCGAGTACGCGTTGTCGTACACCAGCAGAATCCCAAGCTCGCGGCACCGCGCGACGACGCGCGCCAGATACTCCGTCGGAGCGATCGCCGCGGTCGGGTTGTTCGGATAGTTCAGGTAGACGATCCCCGCCCGCCGCAGCGTGCCGTCGGGAATCTCGTCCAGGTCGACGAGAAAATTCGTGCGCGGCCGAAGCGCGTAGCGATACACCTCCGCGCCGGCGAGCAGCGCGCCGCCCTGGTACGCGTTGTAGCCCGGCTCCGGAACGATCGCGACGCGACCCGGTTCGACGTACGCGAACGCGAGGTGCGCGATCCCTTCCTTCGATCCGATGAGCGGCACGATCTCCGTGAACGGGTCGAACTCGACGCCGAACCGCTTGCGCATCCACGCCGCGATCGTCTCGCGAAACGAGACGAGGCCGAGCCCGAAGCCATAGCGATGCATCGACGCCTGATGCGCGGCGTTCGCGATGGCCTCGATGGCCTTTGGCGGCGGCGCGAGATCCGCGTCGCCGGCGCCGAGGTCGATGACGTCGACGCCGCGCGCGGCCAGCTCCCGCTTCTTTTGCGGAATCGTCGCCAGAGGATACTCCGGCAACGTCTCGAAACGGGCGGCCAACCGCGGCAAGTGCACTAAGCGTCCACCTTTACTGGGTTCGTCACGCGAGAGTGCCCGACGATCTCTACTTCTACCTCGTCCCCGGGTGAGAGTTTCCCCACACCGGCCGGCGTTCCCATCAGGACCAGATCGCCGGGCTCGAGCGTCATCACTTGCGAAACGTAGGCGAGCACGTCGGGGATCGGGAACACCATGTCCGAGGCATTGGCTCGCTGCCGCTCCACGCCGTTTACCCGCGTAACGACGGTCAAGCTGGACAAATCGGCGGGTGGCGGAACGAGTTCGCCAGTCGGGCAGAACGTATCGAACCCCTTGGCACGGGTCCACTGCGAATCCGAGCGTTGCAGGTCGCGAGCCGTCACGTCGTTCACCGCCACGATCCCGGCGATGGCGCCGCGCGCCTCCGTGCTCGTTACACGCCGCAGCGTGCGACCGATGGTCACGCCGATCTCGCCCTCGAATTCCACCTGCGCCGACTGCGGCGGCAGCACGATCGCGTCGCCGGTGCCGATGACGCTGCTCGGCGGCTTGAGAAAAATTAGCGGTTCTTTGGGAACGTCGTTCCCCAGCTCCTTCGCGTGATCGACGTAATTGCGGCCGACGCAAACGATCTTTCCGGGGCGCTGGCTGGTCGAAGAGGACGGATTCATTTCAGGTCGAGTGGGGGGGGACGTTGGCGGCGCGAGCGCCGAGTGAAATGCCGGCGCGCTTTGCGCCGACCGGTGTCGTATAGAACTCTCGAATCGCCGGGAGCAACTCCGCCCACGCGCCGACGAGGCGCCGGGCGGGCGGCAATCCTTCGATCAGCGCGCGCCCGTACGCCTTGGTGACGACACGCGGATCGGCGATGACCACCACGCCGCGATCCGTGCCGCTGCGGATGAGTCGTCCGAATCCCTGCTTCAATCGCAGCGCGGCGTGCGGAAGCATGTACTCCACGAACGGGTCGCCGCCGCGCTCCGCGATCGCCTCGCAGTTGGCCGCGGTGATCGGTTCCGTCGGAACTCGGAATGGGAGCTTGGCGATGAGCAAGCGCACGCAGCGCGTCGCCGGGCACGTCAACACCTTCCCAGAACGACGATGTGCCGAGCAGGATCGCGCCGCCCGAGTCGCGAAACCGTCCGAGCAGCGAATCGCGCGTGTCGTCGCCGTGGACGAGCACCGGCCACCGCCGCTCGGCGCCGCGGGCGCGCAGCTCGACCGCCATTGCGCGCACGTCGCGGTGGCTGGTGAACAGCACGAACATCCCGCCGTCGCTCGCTTCGGCGAGATCGTGCGTGATGCGCGCGAGCGACGAGAAGTGGCCGGCGGCGTCGACGTTCGGCGGCGGCACGTCGCGCGCGATGGCGAGGATGGCTTGCTCGCGATACCGGAACGGCGACGCGTAGATCCCGGTTCGCGGCTCGAGCTCGGGGTCGTCGAGGCCGAGGCGCGAGGTGAGAAAGTCGAACCGGCCGTCGTTGGCGAGAGTCGCGCTGGTCACGACGGTCGTCTTCGCGCGGCGGAAGAGATCCTCGCGCAGAATGGGCGCGAGGTTGAGCGGCACCGTCGACACACTCGCCGCGCGGTCGCGGCCCTTCGCCTCGATCCAGCGAATCGACGGAGCGTCGTCCACCGGCGGGTCGAGCGCGCGGCGCAAGCCGTCTCCCGCCGACTGCAGCCGTCGCGTCACCGCGCGAATCTCGTTGATGAGCATCATCACCGACTCGTCCGGACGCTGCGCGCTCTCCAATCGCTCGCGCACGAGGTCGAGACCGTCGGCGAGAACGTCGATCTGGCCGAGCGTGTCCTCGAGCGCGAGTCGCAACCCCGAGCGCCAGATGGGGTGCTCGCTGAAATCCGCCGTCAAGCGCTGTACTTGTTCGCCGCCGTTGGCAAGAAAGGTCTCGAGCAAATCGAAGAGCGTCGCCGCCTTCGTGCGCGCCGATTCGAGCGCCGGGGCGAGACGCGAGAGAACGAGATCGAAGCTCGCGGTGCTGAGCAGGTCGTTGGATCTCGCGAGACGCGCCATGAGCGCGCCGAACAATCCCTTGCCGCGACGATCGAGACGGCCGAAGAGGCGCTGCAGCGACCGCGCGCGAGACCGTCGCGCCGAGGTGGCTGGCCGCCGCTTCCTCGAGGTGGTGCCCTTCGTCGACGACGAGACGGTTGTAGGCGGGCAGCACCGCGGACTCGCCCCAATTGCCCGAGACGCGCCGCACCGCGAGGTCCGACAGCAGCAGATGGTGATTGACGACGATCACGTCCGCCTGCGCCGCCTCACGCCGCGCCTTGAACAGAAAGCACTTCTCATAGGCCGGGCATCGGGCGCGCTGGCAGAGATCCGGCTCGGCGGCCACCTCGTCCCACACTTCGGGTCGCGGCGCGATCGTGAGGTCGCTCAGCGATCCGTCGCGGGTTCGTTCCGACCAGGCGCGAATCGTCTCGAGCTCGTCGTTCAGGCCCTCGTCGAAGAGTGCGTTCCCCGCCGCTCTCGCCTGATCGAGGCGCACAAGGCACAGGTAGTTGCGCCAACCCTTGAGGAGCGCGAAGCGAACGCGTTGGTCGGAGAGCGCGCGCTCGAGAAACGGCAGGTCCTTTCCGACCAGCTGTTCCTGGAGGTTGATCGTGTTCGTCGACACGACAGTGCGCTCGCCGTTCGCCGCGGCCCACCGCAACGCCGGTACGAGGTAGCTCAGCGATTTGCCGACGCCCGTGCCCGCCTCGAGCAAACCCACGCCGCCGTCGTTGTATAGCTTCGCGATCTCGGCGGCCATCGCGCGTTGGCTCGGACGATCCTCGTAGCGCGGCAGCACGCCGGCGATCGGGCCGCCGGGTCCCAGGTCGTCGTTCACGGAGCCGGCGCTGAGCTCTCGTAACTGGGCATGTTCCGGAACCTCGACGACGACGTAGAGCTCCGAGGCGTCGTTGTCGACGATCGCGAAGCCGATGCCGTCGTCGTGAATCCGCGCCGCGACCTCGAGGTCGGGAATCGACGGCTCGAGACTACCCGACGGGTGGTTGTGGATCAGCATCTGCCCGCGCTGCGCGAATCCGGGGAGCGCCAATACAGACGTTGAGTCGCCGCGCGCAACGGTCTTGACCGTCATGACGACGCCCTCGTCGTCGAGCGTGGCCGCGAAGCACACCTCGCGTCCGCCGGCCAACCGAATCGCGGCGCGAATGGCAACGGCCGCGGTCGGGCTGAGTCGTGTCGCCGGATCCGCGGCCGCGTGAGAGGGCATAGCCCGAAATTTAGTCTATGTCTTGAGCGGTTTCCGCTTGGCGGCCGGGAACAGGTCGTTGCGTTAAGTCGCTAGCGGCGGCGTGTTTTGGCGCTCGTCGTGCGGGCGGCTGTATGCACCCAAACCGCCCGCACGGAATTGTGGATTATCTCGTGATGTGTGCTACGCCGCCGGCGGTGCGGCAGCTGCGACCGGTGTAGTCGTCGGCGCTCGGCGACGGTGGTGGAACCGGAGTGGGGGCCGGACTGAGCGCCCGGGCCGCCTGCTCTACCCCGACGACCGGCCCGCCTCTCGAGTCGACTCGCCGCGCCTTCCTCCACTCGGCCAGCAACCCGCTGTGCCCGACGTCCGCCGTGAGAATCGGAACGACGAAGTCGTTGAGCGCCTTGAACGCCAGGCGCGCGCGGTTCTCGAGGTCCTTGAGCGTTCCGGTGGCGCTGGACCGCTGGCCGCGCGCCGCGGCCCGCGTGTCGATCGACGTTTTCACCGCGTCGGCCGCGGCAGCGAGCGTTCGCGATGAAATCCTGCGACAGCCCCGCGTCGATGAACACCTGCGCGTACGGCTGCGCCGCCTCCGCCATGCCGTGCGCGTGGGCGAGCAGACTGACGATGCGGGTGTTCGGACTTGGCATCGTCATCGCTTGGAAGTTGGGAACGGTCCTCAACTTCGCCCGTGCGACCGACGCGATCGGCTGCATGTGATTCAACCGCAGCGCGAGCCGCAGCGCGCGCTGCCTCGCGGTCTCTCCGATCGCGTTGACGCGCCCCGCGGCCTGTTGGCCGCCGCTGTTGCCGAGTGCATCGACGATCGCGTCGAGGTCGGCGCGCATTCCGGATTTGTTGATGGTGCCCAACAGTGCGTCGTTGGTGATCAAGAACGCCTGGATGCGGCGTCCCGTGTTGTAGATCCGTTCTTGTAAACTGTTCAAGTGTCCTCCGACACATGAGTGATTGGCTGAACTGCTTTCGAGCTGTCTTGCAGTCCCGCTGAACTGCGCTTCCGAACGATTGATGGCGTCGCCTTGCCTCCTTTGTTGTCGTTTCGGTGAGTTGATGCTCGGTTCAGACGTGTCGACGTCGTCGTCACGAGCTGCAACGTGAGCGGTTCATGTGGCGATTGTGTGGCACCTCCTTGTGATGGGTGTTGAAATCGGCCGGATGCAGACCGTTCCGCGCCGAGTGAACGACGAACTTCGTCGGGTGAACGACGAAGACCGTCGAGTGAACGGTGAACACCGTCGAGTGAACGGTGAACACCGTCGAGTGAGCGGTGAATTCGGTTGAGTGAACGCGTGCGACGGTCGAACGATCGCGTCGACCTCGAGAACGCCGCGTCAACGCGCGCGAATGGTCGCGGAGCGGCGAGTAGTGCCCCCTACCCCCACGCCTGCTCGGCGGAGCCGGCGGCGCGAGTCGCCCTACTTGGTGGTTTAGGAATGTGAACGGCGAGGAATGGCCGTTCGCGCTTCTGCGCCGGAGGCGGTCGAGAACTTCGCGACACGCGCCTCTCTACTTATGTCTTAGCAGCGGACGGCGTTTCGGCGTCAGGCAATTTTTGCCGCGTGTAAAAGCCTCATTGAAGAACTTTACCACGCCGAGCCCGGTCATAATGACCCGTTCTTGCAGGCAGCCGAGCCCATAAGACGGCGAAGTTCCCCGATTCGCGGGCGCTCTCTCCTAGACGATCTAGGCAAAGTCGTGTGCCGCGGTTCTTTGCCTAGCCGATCTAGGAGAGCTTGTTTTCTTGTCCGACGTTATCCGTCGCCAGACGGACTTAACTCCCGGCATCGCCGAACCGCCGCCGGCGACCGAGACGTCAGTGGAGCGGGCCGCTGATCTTCTAAAAGTTCAATTGAACGACTTTATACGCCGGCGTGACGCTCGCTTGACGTTTATAACCGTCAACGACGGTTAGGGGGTGTAGCCGAAATGCGGTCGGCGGCTAAGTAATAAGTAGAGAGGCTCGAGTCGCCGAAGTCGGAGGGTGTCGAGGAAGACGACCACCACGGTAGCCCGAACCAGCCTATGTCTTGAGCGGCTTCTTCTTCGCGGCTGGGAACAAGACGTTGTTCAGAATGAGCCGGTAGCCAGGCGACGTCTTGTGCAGGGACAGGTCGGTCGGCGGGTTGCCGATTCCGTGGGACGGGTCCTCGGGGTCGTGGCCACCGTAGTAGGTCCACGTGCCCTTGCCGTAGTCGCCGTGGATGTACTTGACCCACGGCGCGCCCTCCTCGTCGGCGAGGATCGTCACGCCCGGCTTGAGGACGGATTTGTTGAAACTCGTGGTGACCCCAAAGAAGTCGTTGACCACGGCGCGATGGTTCTGGACGAGCATCGAGTTCACCGGATCGATCTTCGCCGAGAAGTTGAACAGCGTGAACGTTCCCAGCGGCTGCCTTCGCCCGGCAACGTTCACTTGATGCCCATCAATGTCGCTCATCGAGTTCACGAACGGTGACATCTCGAGGTGCGCGTCCTTGAACGCGAACGTGCGCTTCCAGTCCAGCTTCTTGTCGGCGTCGGGGTCCATCGGCGTCCCGTCGATGAACGCCTGCGCGATGTCGACGTGCTCGCTCGCGATGGCCAGCTCGAGCGTCTCGGTGGCGCCGCACATCGCGAACAGAAAGCCGCCGCGGTCGACGAACTCCCGGATCTTCTCCGCCACGTCCTTCTTGAGCGCCGGAATGTTGGCGAACCCGAGCCGCTTCGCCGCCGCCGTGTTCTTCTGGAGCAGGTCGATGAACCAGGGTGCGTCGCGATACGTGAGATAGAACTTGTTCAGCTGCCCGGTGAAGTCCTCGTGGTGCAGATGGAGCCAGTCGTACTTCGACAGGTCGCCGTGCTCGACCTCGTCGTCGTAGATCGCGGTGTAGTCGATCCCGGCATACTTGAGCGCGAGCGTGACGGCGTCGTCCCAGGGCAGCGCGTCGGCCGGCGTGTAGACGGCGATCTTCGGCGCCTTCTCGAGCGGGACGGATTCCATGTTGCTCGACGCGATCTGCGAACGGATCTGCCCGAGCTGCGCGTCGTTGACCGGCTCGAAGGTGATTCCCGCCAGGCCCGCCTGACGCCGCATGTCCGGTGTGTCGCCGAGCAGGAACGAGCCGCCGCGGTAGTTGAGCAGCCACTCGGCCGTGACGCCGGCCTTGATCGCGTTGTAGGTGAGCCCGTACGCCTTGAGGTGGTTCTGCTGGGCGTCGTCCATCGGCACGAGCAGCCGCTGCGCGGCCGATTGCGCGAGCGCGACGAGCACGAGGGCGGCGGAAATCGAAAGCTGTTTGAGAATTCTCATCGGTCCGGCGGTACGGAAGGGGGATTTCGTATGAGGTCGAGCTCGCGCCGCGCCTGCGGCACGAGCGAGCTACCGGGGTAAGTGAGGATCAGGTGTTCGAGATGATTCGCCGCACCCGTCGTGTCACCCTTGCGGCGCAAGAGGCGCGCCCACTCGAGCTCGACCTGAGGCGCCTCAGGGGAATCCTTGTCCTGGTCGAGCACGCGAGTCCAGAGAGCGACCGCCTGGTCCTCGTTCCCGAGCGCCAGATCGATCTGCGCCGCGGTGGCGAGAAGCAGCGAGCGGACGGCCGGGGTGGAGTCGCCGGCGGCGACGAATTGCGCCGCGGCGCCGGCGCTGTCGCCTTTCGCCAAGGCGAGGAACGCGTGGCCTACAGCCGGCGCGCTGTCCACCCTGAGGCGCGCCACGAGTCCCAGCGCGAGCGCCAGCTCGGGAGAGCTCTCCGTGCCGCCGCGCAACAGGCCGCGCGCCACCTTGAGGTTGCCGTCGTAGAGCGCGAGCCAACCCGCCGCGTCGCTCGAGTCGCCTTCGACCCCGGTCGCCGCCAGCGCAGCGCGTGCCCTGGTCATGTCGCCGGTGCGCACCCAGCCCCACGCGATCGTGCGGGTCAGCGAGTTCTTGGCGCCGGGCGTGAGGAATCTGTCATAGGCGTCGACGAGCTGCTGCGCCTCGATCGGCCGGCCGACGGCCGACAGCGCCTTCACGCGAATCGGCAGATACTCGCGCGCGGCGAGCGCCGAGTCGTTGCCCGCATCGGCGAGCGGCGCCAAACGCAGCGCGGCGGCGCCGTCTCCGGAGTTGAGCGCCGCGTTCGCCGCGCGGACCGCGAGCTCCGGCGTCCGCTTCCAGCGCAGCGCCGACTCGAGCGCTTCGCGCGCGAGCGTCCATCGGTCCTCCGACTCGGCGCGCTGCGCGAAGTCGGACCAGGCCGCGGCCGACACGCTGTCCGGAGGGAGACCCTTGAGCGCGTTCCACCCGTCGGCGAGCGAACCCCAACTCCCCTCGAGGTCGGCGAGCGCGCGCCGCGCCGCGACGTCGATAGGCAGAGCGAGAAAGATGTCGCGCACCTGATCCCGCGCCGACGACGGCGCCGGCGCGAGCGCGTACGAAGCGGCCTGCGAGAGATACTCCGCGTTGGCGAGCGCGTCTCGCCACGCGCGCGCCGATTCGACCCACTGGCCCTGCGCCGCGCGCGCCTGCGCGACCTCCAGCGAGAGATCCTTCGTCGTCCCCAGCGCCGCCGTGGCGCGGCCGATCACGCTGTCGGCGGCCGCGGCGCGATTGTGCTGGAGCAAGAGCTTCGCGTACTCGCGATACGGCGCCGGGCTCGTCGGCTCGTCGTGAATCCACTTGTCGAACGCGCGATGCAGCTCCGCGTCACGCCCGACGGCGTCGAGCGTGCGCAGCTGCACGGTGCGATACGTCTCTTCCTTTGGGTTCGAGTTAATCAGCGAATCCAAAGGCGCGACGAGCGAATCGGTCCAACCGAGCTCCGCGTACACGCGTTCGAGGCCGAGCAGGGCGTTCACGCCGGCGGGCGTCCGCAGCACAGATCGAAAGAGCGGCGCCGCCTCTTTGTATTTGCCCGCCGACTCGAGCTCCATGGCGCGGTAGAACGCCATCGTGTCCGCGGCCTGCGCGACGAGCGGGGTGAGCGAAGGGGAAAGCGCGACAAACGCGATCAGCGCGGCGCTACGGCGGATTCCCCGCATTGATCCGTTTGAAGTATTCCAGAATCGCCCGACGCTCGTCCGCCGTGAGACCGCGCAGTTCTTCCCACGTCGGCTCGCGGAACTTCATCGCGGCCTTCCCGGTGGCGTTGGCGTTCTGCGGCTGGAATTCGTTTCCCGGCTTCGCCGACGTCGCCTGTCGCTTCCCGGTGTCCTCGCGGTCTTCTTTCTCCAACGAACGGCCCGCGTCGAGCAAGCGCCGGAACAGCTGCTGCTGCCGCGCGACGGTGGCCGCGTCGAGTCGTCCGCCGTCGAGCGCATCGGCGAGCGTCTTCGCTTCCTTGGCCAGCTGTGCGGCGCGGTCGCCGCCGACGGACTCGCCCAGCTCGTCGAGCTGCTGCGCCACCTGACGCTGCTCGCGAGCCAGCGCTCGCGCCGTCGCCTGATTCCCGGTCGACATCGGTTGGCCGAGTCCGGGCAAGAGTCCCTGCGCCTGCGCGTTGATCGAGCCCTGCTTCTTCGCCATGTCCTGCAGCTGCTGCATCATGTCGGCGAAGCCTGTCGCCGAGCTCGATGAATTCGCCTTCTCGCGATCGCGCGCCAGCGACGCCGCGGCGCGATTCAGCGCGTCCGACGCTTCGCCGAGCGAGCTCGCCGTCTGCTGGCTGCCGCGCGCGTCGCCTGTCGATTGCAGCGCTTCGCCTACCTTCTGCTGCGCTTCGGCGACCGACCGCTCGGAGCGGCCGGAGAGCAGCGAGGACTTCTGCCCTTCCTGCTGCAAGCGCTGCGCGGCGTTGTCGAGCCCTTGCTTCACGGCGCTCTGCGCGCCGCGCAGATCCTCGGGCTTCGACTGACCGGACCGCGCCTTGCTGCTCGAGCGACTGTTCCTGCCGCGCCATCTGCAGCATGTCCTGAACGGCCTGGTCGAGCGCGTTGGTCAGCTCCGATTTCCATTCGCCGACCTGCGCCGCGCGCGCCTGCTTCATCGCGTCGGACGCGCGCTCCATCTGCGACGCGGCTTCCTGCGCGTTCTGCGAGAGGCCGCCGCCCTTCTGGCCGTTTTGCTGATTCTGTCCTTTTTCCGGCTGTCCGTTCTGCTGCTGTCCGTTCTGCTGGCTGCTTTGCTGGCCGGACTGCGGTGGACCGTTCGGCTGTGGTTGGCCGTTCGGCTGCGGCTGACCGTTCGGCTGCGGCTGACCGTTCGCCTGCTGCTGGCCGTTTTGCTGCTGGCCGGCCTGTTGTTTCTGCTGATCCGACGCCGCCTGCCGCATCGCTTCCTGCGACGCGTCAGCGTGCTGCTTCGCTTCTTTCGCGCCGTTCGCGCCCGCGTCGGCTTTCGCGTTGTCGAGTCGCTCCTGCAGCTTCTTCACCTCGTCGGAGAAGCGCTGCGAACGATCGGCGAGCTGCTTCGCGTCGCGCTTCTGCGCTTCCGTCTGCTTGGCGGCCGCCGAGTCGGCGAGCGCGTTGTCCTTCTGCGCGATGTCCTTCGCTTCGTCCTTGAGCGTCTCCATCGAGCCCTCGATCGCCGCGCGCTTCAACATCTCGGCGCTCTTCTCCAGCTGCTCGCGCAGACGCTGCTGCATCGCCTGCAGATCCTTGAGCGACTGCTGCGACTGTTCCTTCGACAGTTGCTGCGTCGCGTTCTCGAGCTTCTGCATCTGCGCGAGCAGCTCGGGCGTGAGCGCGTCGCGCAGCATCGCCTGCGCTTCCTGGAGTTGCCGCTGAATTGCGGTGTCGAGGACGCCCGCCTGCTTCAGCTGCTGCTCGATGGCCGCGGCCGTTTGCTGAAGATTCTTGACCTGGTCGGCCAGCTCGCGCTGATCCTTCGCGACGGCCTTGGCCTTCTCCGCCGCTTCGTACGTCATGTTGCCCTGCTTGCCGTTCGCGCCCGTCGGCGGCGGCGCGTCGGCCGGCGTTCGCTGGCGATCGCGGGCCGCGTCGGTCGTTCGCTGCTGCGAGCGATTTCTCGGCGGCCGCCGTCGACTTCACCTGACTCACCGCGGAATCCATCGCGTCGCGCACGATCGCGCGACGTTCCTCCATCGTTGGAATCTTGAGCAGCAGCTCGCGACTCTCGCCGTGCTGCGCCCACGGCGAGTTGTCCGTCGCGACGATCTTCACGTGGAGCGCGTCGCCGGGCTTGAGCTTCAGCGGGCCCAGATCGAGCGTGCTGGTGCCGTCCCAGACCGTGCGGCGGATTCCGCGGCGCGCTGCAGCGTCGGGGCCTGCGGTCCGACCCAGGAGCTTGCCCACGACATCATCTCGACCATGGCGAGTCCGTGGTCGTCGCTCGCCGTCGCGTGCAGCGGGATCTGGTCGTCGCCGGCGACGATCGTGTCGGTTTGCGGAGAAACGATATCGACGTGCGGCGCCGAGTCTGGAACGACCTCGAGCTCGAGCGGCGGCGGAACGTCGGCGATCGGCCCGGTGGTGCCGGTCGCGATCCATGCGTAGCGACCTGTCTGGCGCGCCGCGAACCGACCGGCGAAGACGTGGTCGTTCACGTTCAGGGTGACTGTGTCGCCCGACGCCGCGAGACGCACGCCGCGCAACGCCGTTGACGCGCGCCCCGAGATGTCGATGACGGTTCCCTGCGGCACCTGGGCCGGCTCGCCGACCGGCAGCCCCTCGGCGGGGCGGCCGAGGTACGCCGGATACGTCGCGCGCATCGAGACCGCGCCGACGAACGGACGGTCGGTCACGTGAACGAGGCCGGTGTCGCTCGCGGAGCGGCCGTCGGTCGCGACGATGCGCAGATCACCGCGCAGCGGACCCACCTCGACCGACGCGATCGCCGTCGCGAATCGACCGCCACCGTCTGCGTCCCCCACGCCTCGCCCGGCACGCGCTGCGAGAGCGAGACGGACGTTCGGCGCGGCGCGCGATTCGAAGTCGCACCGTTTCGCCGCGCAGCACCTCGGGCGGCAGGTTCACGAACGCGAGGCGCGGCAGCAGCGTGCCCTGCCACGCGCTCACCGGCTCGAGAATCGCGAGCAGGCCGTCGTTGAAGTTCGGCACGGCGAAGACGAGCGCGCCGATCGCGATCGTCGCCGCGCCGCGTGGCTTGCGCCGCGCCTCGTCGCACGAGTCGACGTTCCTCGACGGCGAGCTAGCCGGCGTTAGGGCCGAGGCGTTCGCTCAGCGATGCGGCGGCGCGTCGGCCGAGCGCGCCGGAGTCCGCCGACTTCGATGACGCCGCGCAGCGATCCCGCGCGCAGCGACTGTTCGCGCTCGATCGCGGCCGCGACGCTCTGGCGCGTCGTCCGACGGTCGAGCCGGCGGGCCGTCCAGGAGACGATCGCCACGTCCGCGGCGAGCACCACGAGCCAGACGAGGAACGGCGTGCCTCGCGGCAGCGCCGATCCACCGCGCGCCGCCGAGCGCCGACGCGCCGCGGCGAGAAGCGCGCACGTCGCGCCGATGGCGAGCGCCGCGCCCGCCAGCACGTGCATCCGTCGCAGCCGCGCGCGTTCGCGCTCGACGAGCTCGACGACGGTCATGGTGTGGGCCGGCTCGTGACGGCGTACACGAACAGGTTCACGCCCATGCGCAGCGCCGCCTCGTGCAGCTCCGGCGGATCGTGGTAGACCTCGGGATCTTCCCAGCCATTGCCGAGGTCGCTCGAGAAGCTGTAGTACACCGCCAGGCGGTCGCCGAGGAAGATGCCGAAGCCGCGCGCGGGAAGACCGTCGTGCTCGTGGATCTTCGGAATCCCCTTCGGGAAATCGTAGACGATGTGGTAGATCGGATGCGTCAGCGGAACGTCGACGAGCGGACGGTCGGGAAACACCCGCTTGATCTCGCGCCGGAAGCTCTCGTCGAGACCGTAGTTGTCGTCGACGTGCAGGAAGCCGCCGCGTCGCAAGATACTCGCGCAGCCGCACGACCTCGGCGTCGCTGAAATGGATGTTGCCGTGCCCGGTGACGTGGATGAACGGATAGTCCCACAGCTTGTCGTCCATCAGCGTGACGCGCGCCTCGGTCTTGTCCACCTGGAGCGACGTGCGCTTGGCGGATGGCGGCGCAGCAGGTTCGGAAGGCTCGACGGGTTCGCGTACCAGTCGCCGCCGCCGTCGTACTGGAGGCGCGCGATCGTGAGCACCGGGGGAGCCGGACGCGCTGCACTCGCCAGCGGAAGCAAGGCCGCCAGCGCCAGGGCGCGATATCGATGCAACAGGCCGAAAGTCATTCCCCGGTTTCTCCACGTCGCTCGAGCGAGACGATACGCCACGCGCTTGCGAAACACCCATCTCCGCCGCAACCTGCGCCGACGCGTCGCGGGCGCTGAGCCCCTCGGCGCGAAGTGCGCGAACGCGCGCCGCCACGTCTTCTTCGCTAGCCACGTGCCCCCCGCGACCGCCCCGCCGATGACGAGCACGACTTCACCGCGCGGGCCGTCTCCCGATAGTACGCCGAGGAGGTCGGTGACCGTTCCTCGTCGGATCTTCTCGAATTGCTTGGTCATTTCGCGCGCCACGACCGCCGGGCGAGCCCGCCGCCGAGGCGCTCGAGCTCGGCGAGCGTGGCGGCCAGGCGGTTGGGCGATTCGTAGACCACGACCGTGTGGGACGAGTCGACGATCTCGTCGAACGCCGCACGCCGGTCGCGCCCCGATCCGCGGGAGGAATCCGAAAAAGTGAAACCGGTCCACCTCGAGCCCGGACGCGACGAGCGCCGCGAGCAGCGCCGACGCGCCGGGAATCGGGACGACGTGCACGCCCGCGTCGATCGCCGCGCGCACGAGCCGCGCGCCGGGATCGGACAGCAGCGGCGTGCCCGCGTCGGACACCAGCGCGAGCGACTCGCCCGCGAGCAGCCGCGCGACGAGCCGCGGCGTCGTCTTCGCCTCGTTGTGCTCGTGATACGCGAGTCGCGGCGTCGAGATGTCGTAGCGATCGAGCAGGTGCCGCGTGTGCCGCGTGTCTTCGGCGAGCACGACGGCGACGGACTTGAGCACGTCGACCGCGCGAAAAGAAAAATCCCCCATGTTGCCGATGGGGGTGCTGACGACGAACAGCGTGCCCGGGTGCCGCTTCGGTCACACCACTTTCCACGGCATCTGGTCGAATAGCCCGGCCGACTGGAAGATGTGCCGCCGTTCGTACGTGAGCTCGCGGAAGAGGTCTTCGGGCGGCGCGTCGTCCGCGCCCTTCGCCGTCCAGAGAAGCTCGCGGATCCAGGCCGCCACGCCGCTCGTCAGTTCGCGCGTGTCGGCGACGGGATCGGCGGCCGGTCGCCCGGTGATCGTGAGTGCCGTCGAGCACCGGATGCTTCGGCGAGAGCATCTGCCGGGCACGCTCGGCGAGAGCTGGAGCGTCCTCCTGTCCACGCTCCGCGACGCGGGCGACAAGCGCGCAAACGAGGTCGCGGTACGCTTGAACGAGCGCGTGCGGCGCCTGAGTGGGAAGCGGCGGCGGCGGCGCCCAGCGACTCACGTGGAGATCGCCCACACGCCCCTCCCGGCTGAACACCTTCGCCACTCGCTCGATGACCGTTCCGATCGCCGGGCTCGAGAGGAACGCGCGCGCGACGGCGCCATTCTCCAGCGCCAGATAGTTCACGTGATCGTTGGCGACGATCTCGATGAACCCATCGAACGTCGTGGACGCGAGATACGGAAACAGCACCGTGGCGTCGCTCGCCTTCATCCCCGCGGGCCAGGGCTCCGGCGCGGCCGTGCGCGACGTGAACATGCAGGCGAGATCTTCAGGCGCCGCCTCGTGGAAGCAGCATTCGCCGTATTCCGGCTCGTGCGGGACTTTCTCCAGTGCGCTGGCGATGGCGATCGCGCGCGAGCCGCGCGGGTCCGTCAGCGGTCGCGTTGGCGACCTCGCCGTTGAGCAGGTAGAAGAGGACCAGCTCGTCGAGCTGCGAAACGGCGACGTAACCCGAGATGCGCGCGCCGCGATCGCGCTTGGCGTCGGTGAGGAGATTGCGAAGGTGGACGTAGGCGAGCCGCGTTCGCGCCAGAAGAACGCGGCTGTGTGGAAAATGGAGCGCAGCGGGCGACGACATGCGCTCGCGCCGCGGCCTTACGCCGCCGAGTGTTGTTGCAGCTTCGCCTCGATGAATTCGCGACGGACGGCGCCGATGATCTGATCGACGACTCGCCCTTCCTTGAAGAACAGAAGCGTCGGGATCGACCGCACGTTGAAACGCGCGCTCGTCCGCACGTTCGCGTCGGTGTCGAGCTTGGTCACCTTGACCTTGCCTTCGTAGTCGGTCGCGAGTTGATCGAGGATCGGCGCGATCATGCGGCACGGGCCGCACCACGTCGCCCAGAAATCGACGATCGCGAGGCCGTCGTGTTTCTCGACTTCGGCCTCGAACGTGGCGTCGGTGACGTGCAGGACGTTGGACATGGTTTCCTCGGACATATTCTCATTGGCGCCGGACGCGTTGCCGGAGCCGGTTGGGGCGGTCGGATGGGCGAGAACTGACGCGTCCTCGACCCGCTGACTGTAGCTTAATCACATGCAAAAGGCTTCCGACAGCGCGCAAGCGCGCGGCGGCGCGGTCATCGCGCACATCGGCATCGCCGTGCGCGGACTGGACGCGGGCATTTCGTTTTACCGCGACGTCCTGGGGCTCAGTGAGGTCCCGCTCGCCGATTCAGACGGAGCCAGGATTGCCGGCTTCGCGGCCGGCGACGCGCTCGTCGAATTGCTGGAGCCGGCGGCCGACGACTCGCCAATAGGACGTTTTGTCGCCAAGCGCGGCGGCGGACTTCACCACGTGTGCTTCGCCGTGCCGGATCTGGACGCCGCGTTGGCGCGCTGTCGCGAGTTCGGCGTCCGGCTCATCGACGAAGCGCCGCGGACGGGCGCGGAAGGCAAACGGATCGCCTTTCTGCACCCGTCGTCGACGTCCGGCGTCCTTGTGGAGCTGACCGAGCGCTGACACCGCTCGGCGTCGCGTCGCTAGGCGACGCAGACCGATTGGAGCGCCTTGAGGTCCACGTTCTGCACGTACCAGCGGCTGTGCGGACCGGTCACCACCGTCATGTGCGTCGTGTTCGCCGACTCCCGGTACACCACGTTCACGATGACGTCGTGCGTACCATCCGTGGCGGGAGCCTCACCCACGACGGTGTACCGATCGTGTTTGAGACACTTGAGCATGATCAGCTCGCGCTTCTCCAACTCGTCCTTGCCGAGGTGGTCGCGCGTGGGTCCCTGCGAATCGCCCCACCACATCGCGAGCGACTGGAGGCTCTGCAGCCTCGCGGCCGCCATGAACCCGCGTACCGCGCTCGACGCATCGGGTGCGCCCGGCGCGCCGTTGGACGCGGGCGTCATCGGACTTGGCGCGGGCGTTTGAGCCGACGAACACGCGGCGAGAGCCGAAAGCGCGAGTACCGCCGTGATTACTTTCCTCACACGAACCCCCTGTGACCAGAGACCTGAGACCCACGACCTGAGATGCTCCACCAGCGTCTCTTCATCAACGTCGACCACATCGCGACGATCCGCCAAGCGCGACGGTCGGCCTATCCCGACCCGGTGGAGGGGGCGGTTGTGTGCGAGCGGGCGGGCGCCGACGGCATCACCGCGCACCTGCGCGAGGATCGCCGTCACATTCAGGACGACGACGTGGAGCGTCTCGCAAAAACAGTCTCTACGGTGTTCAACCTGGAGATGGCCTGCACCGACGAGATGATCGACATCGCCCTGCGCCTGCGCCCGCACCAGGTCACGCTCGTCCCCGAGCGGCGCGAGGAAATCACCACCGAAGGTGGCCTCGACGTGCTCCGCGAGAAGGACCGAATCGAGGCGGGTGTGGCGCGTCTCAACGCCGCCGGCATCCGGACGAGCCTTTTCGTCGGTCCCGATCGCAAGACTATCGAGGCCTCGCGCGCCGTGGGCGCCGTGGCGGTCGAGCTGCACACCGGCGCCTACGCCCACGCGTCGGCCCACCTGGGCGATCTCCGTGACGCGGCGGCCTACGGGGCGTCGATTGGGTTGGCGGTGCATGCGGGACATGGACTTACCACGGCGAATGTGGGCCCCGTCGCAGCGATCCCGGAGATCGAGGAGCTAAACATCGGACACTGGGTCATAGCCCGCGCAATCATCGTCGGTCTGGCCGACGCGGTTCGCGAGCTTCGCTTTGCGATGGACGCCGCCCGAGCAACTTTCTAGCTTGCTGGCGCTCGGCGCAGGCAAATCGGATCACTCGGAGCACGGATGACCGCACCTGCGGGTTTTCTCGAATTCTTCATCCTGGAAGCGAGCGAGTACGTCGAGCAGCTGGACGGTCTCCTGCTCGGCGCCGGCGCGTCGGGGCCGGACAACGCCGCGTTCCAGCGGACGGCGCGCGCCCTGCGCGGCACCGCGACGATGGCGAAGCTGGGTCCGTTCGCCGAGGTCGCCGCTGCCCTCGAGCGGGTCGGCCGTGTGTTGCAGGACGGCGCCCTCAGCTGGGAACCCCAGTTGCGCGGCGCCCTCGTCGCCGCTGTCGACGACCTCAAGGTCCTCCTGCACTCGGTCCGATCGTGGTCGCCCGCGGAAGATGCGCGGGCTCGGGCCCGGTCGTCCGAACTCGCGAAGTATCTCCCCGGCGCGTCGAACACGCCCGTATCGCCGAGCGCGGCGACGGCGACCGCAGCGCCATTTCTCGCGGGAGAGGCGGCGAACATCGCGGCCGGACTGGAGCTCCTCACCACGCGTCCCGGAGACATCGCCACTGCCGCCAACGTGCTGAAGCGCGTCCGCGCGCTCCGGGGCGTGGCCGGTGTGTCGAGCGTGGGGCCGCTCGCCGACGCCCTCGAGGCGACGGAGGACGCGGCGCGTGGACTGGAGACAGGCAGCGAAGGAATGACGCCGCAAGCGCGCGCCCTGCTCGAGGCCGCGGCGGCGTATCTCCGAACGCTGTCGGGCGCTATGCGAGGCGGCGTCGACGTGAACGCGCCGAGCCTCGCGCAGGACGCGTTCAACGCCGCGCTCGACAACTGGAGCGCCAGCACGAGCGAGCGCGAGCGCGTCGTTCCGATCGCCGAATTGTTCTATGGAGAGAACGAGGGCGTGGTGACCGCGGCGTCCGCGCCGCCGACCTCGTCCTCCGAGCGCTTCCGTCTCGAGCTCGTGAGCCAGGGCGAACACCTCCGGCAGGTCGTCGCCGGCGCGCGACAGGCGCCGGATTCGGCGGCGTTGTCGCGGTCCCAGCGCGACCTTCGACGGGCATTGCGAGCCTTGCAGGCCGCCGCCGAGAGCTTCGGTGAGACCGAAGTCTCGAAGCTGATCGGCCAGCGCGTCGACGCGCTGAGCCAGCTCGACGGGCGGGCGCTCGATGATCTGAACTCGGTCGCCGCCGTCCTCACCGACGCGACGTCGCCGGGCGCCGACCTCCGCACGCGCCTTCGTCAGATCGCCGAGAAGACGGCGACGCGTGCCCCGACTCCCGCGCCCACGCCGGCCGTCCGCGCGCCGCTCGAATCGCCGCGAGGGCGCACGCCTGGACGGGTGGCAGCGCTGCTCGACTCGGCCGTATTCGCGATCGAGGCCCTCAGCGGCCAGCCGCTCGCGGCGGCCGTCGAGATCCCCGAGGACGCTCTCGTACCGATCGGCTCTCTGCTCTACCGCGGCCGCGCCGCGCTCGACCGTGCGCTCGAGATCCGCGACGAGTTGCGCGAGTCGGCGGCGCGCGGGCCCGCGAACAAGGCGGCGCTCGACGAGCTGTTCGAGCTGATCGATCTCGCCCGCACGGAGTAACCTCGAATGAAGTTCGGCTGGCGCGCGGTGCTGGGAATCGGCATCAGCGCCGCGTTCTTGTACTACGCCTTTCGGAATCTCGATCTGTCTCGCGCGCTCGCGACGGCGCGCAACGCGAATTATTGGCTGTTGATCCTGAGCGCCGCGGTCGCGACGTGCATGTTTCCGCTCCGCGCGCGGCGGTGGCGAACGATTCTCGATCCCGTCGCGCCGAAGCTCCCATTCGGCCCACTGTGGCGGTCGACGGCCATCGGCGTGATGGTGACGAACGTCGTCCCGTTGCGCGCCGGCGAGCTCGCCCGGCCACTCGCGCTCACGCGACAGGAGCCATCGGTGAGCTTCTCGACCGCGCTCGCCTCGCGTCGCCGTGGATCGCGTGTTCGACGGCATCGTCGTCATGGTGCTGCTGGCGATCGGCGTGGCCGTCGCGCACTTCCCCACCAACACGACGATTCGCGGCTATTCGCTGACGCACGCCGCGGGGTTCGTCGTCGGCGGCGCGCTGGCCCTGCTCGTCGCGTTCTACGTCCTCGTCTTCTTTCCAAAGACGCTCATTCGAGCATTCGAGCTCGTCGCCCGGCGCGTTTCCCCGGCCATCGAGCGGCGCGGCGCCGAAATGTTGGCGCGTTTCTCCGAAGGACTGAGCGTGCTTCGGACGCCGAAACACTTTATCGCCGTCTTCGGCTGGACGCTGGCGCATTGGCTCGTGCAGCCGCTCGCGTTCTGGCTCGCGTTTCTCGCCGTCGGAGTGCACGTGCCGCTGGCGGCCACGCTCATCGTGCAGGGGATCATCGTCATTCTCGTGGCATTGCCGTCGGCGCCGGGCTTCTTCGGCCCCTTCGAAGCCGGCGCGGCGATCGGCCTTTCACTCTACGGCGTCAGCCAGTCGGAAGCCGCGACCTGGGCGCTCCTCTTTCACATCGCGTCCTTCATCCCGATCACCCTGATCGGCGCCTACTACGCCGTGCAGCTCGGCTTCTCGATGGGCGACATGCGCGCCCCGCCGCCCGACGCTTGACCGCTTCCGCGCACGTCGCGGCGCAAGCCAAGGTCAACCTTTTCCTCGACGTGCTCGAGCGGGACCCGAGCGGCTACCACTCGCTCGAGACCGCGTTTCTCCGCATCGACCTCGCCGACGACGTCACGGTTCGCCAGGCGCCCGGCCGCTGGCTCGACGTGAGCGGGCCTGCCCTGCCCGCGGCCGGACTCGGTCCCACTGAGAAGAACCTCGCGTACCGCGCCGCGATGGCGTACGCGGAGGCGACGGGATGGCCGTCGGGGTTCGCGATCGAGCTCGTGAAGCGGATCCCGGCCGGGGCCGGATTGGGCGGCGGAAGCGCCGACGCCGGCGCGGTCCTTCGTGCTCTCGACGCGCTCTCGCCCGCCCCACTCGGCGCGCCGCCTCACGGACATCGCCGCGACACTCGGCGCCGACGTCCCGTTCATGACCATCGACGAGCCGATGGCGCTCGGATCGGGGCGCGGGGACCGCGTGAAGCCGATTCGCCGGCTCGAGCCGCGCGCCGTGGTGCTGGCGGTGCCGCCGTTCGCGATCTCGACCGCCGACGCCTACGCCTGGCTCGACGCGGACCGCGCGGCGTTGTCGGTGACGTCGGGCACGCGTCTCGCCGAACCGATGGCGACGTGGGAAGACGCCGCGGCATCGGCCCACAACGACTTTGCGGCTGTCGTCGCCAGGCGGCACCCCGAAATCGACGCGCTCACCGAGCGGCTCCGGGCGGCCGGAGCGTCAATCGCCCTGCTCGCCGGATCGGGGTCGACGGTGTTCGGCGTCTTTGACACGCCGCCCGACATCGCGTCGATGGGTTTCGACGGCAATGTGCGCGTCATCACCACTTGGACCAGCGATCGAGTTGAACGCGTGACCGTCGATCGGTAGCTTTAGAGGCTCGCTGCCCCCTCGTCCAATGGCAGGACATCGGACTTTGGATCCGAGAATGGTGGTTCGAATCCACCGGGGGCAATGCCGCGAGCCCGGCGGCATGGAAATGGACGCGCGCCACGTTCGCCCCCGTTTCAGCTTTCAGCCAACTCCGCTCGTTCGATGCTTACCGCCCAAGCCCCCGCGCCGCGCATGGATGGACTAGCCGTACCGAGCCACGGCCTCAAGCTGCTCACCGGGACCGCCAACAGGCCCCTCGCCGAAGAGATCGCGCGCAACCTCGGCGTCGATCTCTGCCGCGTGAACCTCGGACGTTTCGCCGACGGCGAGATCTCCGTGCGCATCGACGAAAACGTGCGCGGCAACGACGTGTTCATCTTCCAGCCGACGAATCCGCCCGCCGAGAACGTGATGGAGCTGCTGCTCCTGATCGATGCCGCGCGGCGCGCGTCGGCGGCGCGGATCACGTGCGTGATGCCGTACTACGGCTACGCGCGCCAGGATCGCAAGGATCAACCGCGCGTGCCGATCGGCGCGAAGCTGATGGCGAACATGATCCAGGCCGCCGGCGTCGACCGCGTGCTCGGCGTCGATTTCCACCAGCACCAGCTGCAGGGTTCTTCGACGTTCCCGTCGATCATCTCTACGCGATGCCGGTGTTCACGGCGCACTATCGCAAGATGCAGCTCATCGATCCGGTTGTCGTCGCGCCGGACGTGGGCTCGGCGAAGATGGCGCGCGGTTTCGCGAAGCGACTGAACGCGACGCTCGCCATCATCGACAAGCGGCGGCCGCAGCCGAACGTGTCCGAGGTCGTGAACGTGGTCGGCGACGTCGAAGGGCACGATTGTATCCTCGTCGACGACATGATCGACACGGCCGGGACCGTCAGCGAGGCCGCGCGCGCGCTCCGCAACTTGGGCGCGAAGGACATCTATATTTGCGCGACGCACGCGCTGCTCTCCGGACCGGCGCGGTCGCGTCTCAACGACGCGCCGATCAAGGAAGTCGCGGTCACCGACACGATCGCGATCCCGGAAGAGCGACGGCCCAACAAGCTGTTCGTGCTGTCGGTCGGCGAGCTGCTCTCGAAGGCGATTCGCTTCACGCACGCGGAGCAGTCGGTGAGTTCGCTGTTCGATTGAGGTAGACGATAGAAGAGCGATACCGCGAGAAATCTGACGTCTGATGTCGGACGTCTGATGTCAGACTTCTCCGTGTAAGGCAGAGTTTTGTAGGAGCTCTCGCTGTCTCATGGTAGGGAGGACGCAGCCTCCCGAGAGTAGACGGACGGCGCGAGCGGGCTGCGATGGTCAGGCAATTCGACGGAATTCACTGAAATGGCAACAGCATCCCTGAACGCGACGGTTCGCGACAACGTCGGCACCGGCTTCGCGCGCAAAGTTCGGCAGGCCGGCAACATTCCCGCGATCATCTACGGCCACGGCCGCGAGCCGCAGACGCTCTCGCTCGTGACGCGCGAGGTCGAGCGTCTCCTCGGCACGGTCTCGGCGGCCAGCACCGTCATCGAGCTCGCGGTGGACGGCACTACGGCGCGCACGCTGATCCGCGAGGTCCAGCGGCATCCCGTGAAGCGCAACATCATCCACATCGACTTCCAGGAGCTCGTCGCCGGTGAGAAGGTCACCGTCAGCGTGCGCATCCGGTTCATCGGCACGGCCGACGGCGTTCGCAATTCGGGCGGCATCCTCGACGAGACGATGCACGAGCTGTCGGTGCGTTGCGATCCGTCGCTGATCCCCGACCACGTCGACGTCGACGTCACGCCGCTCACGATGGGACACAGCATCCACGTGCGCGACCTCACGCTCCCCGAAGGCGTCGAGGTGCTCGACGACGCCGGCGCCACGTTGTGCGTCTGCACCGCGCCCGCCGCGGCGATCGAAGAGGCTGCACCGGCCGAGGGCGCCGCGCCCGAGACGGCGGCCGAGCCGGAGCTCATCCGCAAGGTCGAAGCCGGACGAGGAGGAAGAAGAGGCCAAGTAGTCGGCGTCGTGCTCCGATTCCTTTTCGGACGCGGACGATCGTCGAAGCCGGACGCCGAATCGGCGGACCGCCCCGACGAACCCGACGTCGAAGCCATGAAAGTCATCGTCGGGCTCGGAAATCCCGGACAGGAATACGAGCGCACACGGCACAACGTCGGCTGGTGGGTCGTCGACCACCTCGCCGACGTTTGGCGTTTCGAGCCGTGGAAGCGCGACGGCGAAGCGCGCGTGACGACCGGATCGGTCGGCCGCGCGCGCGTGCGGCTCGTAAAGCCGCAGACGTACATGAACCTCAGCGGGTCGGTGCTCCGGCCGTACTTGCGCCGTCCCGCGTGGTCCGCCGCGTCGGACCTGATGGTCGTGGTGGACGAAGTCGCGCTGCCGCTCGGCCGCTATCGGTTTCGCGCTCGCGGGAGCGCCGGCGGACACAACGGGTTGAAGAGCATCGAGGCCGCGCTCGGGTCGCAGGACTACGCTCGGCTTCGCGTCGGCATCGCGCCGGACGACCCGCGCCGCCGCGGCGATCTGAGCGACTTCGTGCTCGACAACTTCGGCAAGCACGAGGCGGATGTCGTCCTCGCGCTCATGCCGACGCTGACGCAGGCGCTGGAGCTGTGGACGACGCACGGCATCAAGACGGTCATGAATCGATTTACCGGCACCGCCGACAACGGCGAAGACGAACAGGCCGATTGAACCGCGGCACCGCGGCCCGAACTTCATATCATGCTAAAACTCGCAATCGTCGGACTGCCGAACGTCGGCAAGTCCACGCTCTTCAACGCCCTCACGTCGGCCGGCGTGCTGGCCGCCAACTATCCGTTCGCGACGAAGGATCCGAACGTCGGCCGCGTCAACGTGCCCGACCCGCGGCTCGACGTGCTCGCCCGCATCGTGCGACCGGAGCGCGTCGTCCCGGCCGTCGTGGAGTTCGTCGACATCGCGGGACTGGTCAAAGGCGCGTCGCAGGGCGAGGGACTCGGCAACCAGTTCCTCGCCAACATCCGCGAGACGGACGCGATCGTGCACGTCGTGCGCGCGTTCGACGACGACGACGTGCTGCACGTGATGGGCGCGGTGGACCCGGTGCGCGACCGCGAGGTGATCGAGTTCGAGCTCGCGCTCGCCGACCTGAGCGTCGTCGAGAAGCGTCTCGACCGTGTGCGCCGCTCCGCGAAGACCGGCGACAAGGAGGCGCTCGCCGAGCTCGGCGCGCTCGAGGCCGCGAACGCGGCGCTGAAAGAGGGACGCGCGCTCTGGCACGCCAAGCTGTCGCCCGAGCACCGCCGCACGCTCGCGCCGCTCACACTGCTCACGCTCAAGCCGGTTCTCTACGCCGCGAACGTGACCGACGCCGAGCTCTCCGGCGCGGACCAGGAGGGGACGCACATCGGGCAGTTGCGGCGGGCGGTGGCGGAAAGCGGCGAGCACGCGGAGGTCGTCCCCTTCTCCGCCAAGATCGAAGCCGAGCTCGCGGAGTTGCCCGAGGAGGACCGCAAGGCATTTCTCGAGTCGCTCGGCCTCGAGTCGGCGGGGCTCGACCGCCTGATCCGCGCCGGCTACCACCTGCTCGGACTCCAGACGTACTTCACCGCCGGCGAGCAGGAAGTGCGCGCCTGGACCATCCACAACGGCGACACAGCGCCGGTCGCGGCGGGAGTGATCCACACCGACTTCGAGCGCGGATTCATCCGGGCCGAGACGGTCGGCTACGACGAATTCGTGGCGAACGACGGATGGAAAGGCGCGCGCGAGAAGGGCGTCGTGCGGTCCGAGGGCAAGGACTACGTCGTGCGGGACGGCGACGTGATGCTGTTTCGCTTCAATGTGTGAGCTAGTGCCGTAGGTCGACGACCGTTTCGCTTTCCCGGCCGAGCGATCGACGCTGCCCGGATCGCCACCGAAAACGGACCGAATCTGGCAATGGGCTTTTGAACCCATTTCCGGGCGCTAACGTAATATCAGGTAGCGGCGATCTCGGCCGCCGCCCCACTGCGAGAGAACGCGCGTGATCCTTCCCGGTCTTGGTGTCGTTTGGCGTAGCGCCATGGTGGTCCTCGGCATCGCGGCTGTGTTTCCAGCCGGCGCCGGGGACATGCGCTCGCATCCCAATCCGACCCAGGACTATGACGCGGCCGTAGCGCGGGCGAGGGAGTTCATCGCCGCTGACTCCGCTGTCGTCGCGCCGGGTGGCGAGTCCATCCTGCTCGTTCACGGCGGGAGAGCGCCTCGCGCGGTGGTGCTCTTTCACGGCTTCACGGACTCGCCGCGCCAGTTCGCCGCCCTCGCCGATTCGCTCTACGCCCGCGGCGACAACGTGTTCGTTCCGCGACTGCCCCACCACGCCGAGCGCGGGCGCGACGCGCGACAGTTGTCGCGGCTCTCGGCCGCGGATCTCTGCCGCACCGGCGACGCCGGCGTGGACATCGCGGCGGGCCTCGGCGACTCGGTCATCGTCGTCGGATTGAGCGTCGGCGGCACGATCGCGGCGTGGACGGCCGAGCATCGCCCCGAGGTGCGTCGCGCCGTGGTGATCGCGCCGCCGTTCGAGGTGACCCACGTCCCGTCGGTGCTCGAGAAGCCGCTGGTCAACTTGAGCTCGCACGTGCCGAACGTGACACGGCGCGCCGCGCCCGACACGGCTCGGCCGGATCGCGACCCCGGTTACACCACGCACGCGTTGGCGCAGGTGCTCAAACTGGGGATGGCGGTGCGCCGCGACGCCCCGCGCGACGTCCCGGCGCGGGCCGAAGTGCTGTTCCTGGTCAACGCCGACGACGGCACGGTGAAGACGCCGGCCGTCCTCGACCTGGCGCGAGTCTGGAACGAGCGCGGTGTTCCGGTCTCGGTATACGAGTTTCCTGATTCGCTCGGCCTGCCGCACAACATCCTGGACCCGATGTGGCGGCAGTCGGACGCGAGCGTCGTGTACCCCACGCTCGAAGCCCTCGCCCACGGACAGAATCCGCCGGCGTGGCTCCGCGCGCGTCGCTAAGCCCTACCGAGCGCTAGCGAACTATCACGTTGCTGTTCTGAAGAACGGAGCCCACCGTGAAGACGATCGTCTGACCCGAGCCGACGGAGACTTGTCCGCTCGACGCGCGACCCGAGCCTCCGATCGGCACGGCGATCACGTGAAAGTCACGAGACCCCACCGTCGGATCGAGCAGGAAGTGGCGGCTACTGTTGCCAGTCACCGTCCCGAGGCGGGTGGACAGGCCGTCGACGATCGAGAACACGTCGACATCCAGGAAGTTCTGGTTTCTAACGTCGAGGCCGATCGCGCTGGCGGGCACGACCTCACCGCCGGACTCATTCGTTCGGCCGCAAGCCGAGAGCCCTGCGCCGGCCGCGATCGGCGCGATGGCGAACAGGGCGGCAATGATACGCAGGTTCTTCATATATCCTCCATAAACCGATTCCGCGGGCCGAGCATATTGGCCCTTGGCAACCCTATGGGCAGGTCGAGTGCCAAAGCCCACGCGGCTTGAGATAATTCGTTGCCGCGGCTATCATTAGCGGGCTGGGCGCAAGTCGCGCACAGCGCACAACTTTCCCCTCCTCTCGCTACGGCAACCAGCGAGGGGCGGCTCGACCAAAGGGAGGATTGCCAGCGCATGACACGCCAATACGAGGCGGTCTACGTCTTCGACTCGACCCTCGAAGACGCCGCCATCAACGAGAAGCTCGGTCGACTGCACGGACTCCTGGGCAACCCCGGGGACGGCAGGTGAATCACTGGGGCCGGCGACAGCTCGCCTACCAGATCGGCCGGCGCGACATCCGGCTACTACGTCGGTGCGAGCTTCACCGCCGAATCGCGACGGCGCTCCCCGAGTACGAGCGCGCGATCAAGCTCGACGACGGCGTCGTTCGGTACCTGATCACGCTGTTCGAGCACGAGGTCGGCGCTCCGCCGATGTCGGAAGAGGAGATCGCGGCTCGCCAACAGCGTCGCGATTCGGACGACGACGACGACGAGGAGTAGACCATGCGACGACCACAGAAGGCCTGCCCGTTCTGCGAGAGCGCGCGTCCGCTACGTCGACTACAAGGACGATCGCACGCTCGGCCGTTTCATCACGGATCACGGCAAGATCCTCCCGAGCCGCCTGAGCGGCACGTGCTCGCGCCACCAGCGTCAGCTCTCGACCGCGATCAAGCGCGCTCGATACCTGGCGATCATTCCGTACACGCGGGGCCTCCAGCCCTAGCGATGACCGACCCCGCGCCGAACCAGCCCGCCGACGTTTCGCCGCCGGTCACCGACGCTTCGGCGCCGGTGCGCGTCGGCGCCGTCCGAGCGCGGCTGGGGGAAGCTCTTCCTCGCGCTCGCGGCGTTCGTGTTCCTGCCGCTCACGCCGTACGTGCGCGCGGTCCTGCCGATCGAGCAGACGATGCTGCTGCTTCGTGCCGGCGGTCGCCGCGTGCGCGCTCGTCGGCTGGTGGGCGGGCGGCCGGCGTTCTTCGCGATCGCGTGGGTGGCGATTGCCGTCGTGCTCACGGTGCAGCCGCCGGGTACGATCGGAGCGTTCAACAATCTGGCGCGCGGGTGGAGTCTCTTGCTGGCCGGCGCGTTCGGCATCGTGTGCCTGTTGTCCACCGAGCGGCCGTTCTTCACCCGCGCGATGGCCGCGCTGGTGATGACGCTGTGGACTCGCCACAGTGATGGCTTTGCTCGGTCCGGTTTCGGCGTCGCGCACGGCCGCGCTGGTGTCGGACGAATTTTCGCGGCGCAACGGCGAGACGATGGCGACCGTCACCTCGGTGATCGAGTCGCATCCCAAAGAGTGGCAGCAGCTCGTCGACAAGGTTCCCGCTTTTTCGGATCTGCCGACGGAAACGGAACGCGGCCTCGCGTCGGTGTCCGACATGGGGCGAACGATCTTTCCGTCGCTGCTCGCGCTCGAATCGCTCGCGGCGCTCGCGCTCGCCTGGGCCACGTATCACCGCCTGGGACGCACGCGACTCGGCGCGCCGCTGCAGCCGCTGCGCGAATTCCGCTTCAACGACCAGCTGGTCTGGGGGCTGATCGTCGGCATTGACGATCGTCCTCGTCCCGACCCTTTCCACGCTGCGCGGGGTCGGTCAGAACTTGCTCGTTTTCTTCGGCACGCTGTACGCCGTGCGCGGCCTCGGCGTTCTGTCATGGTTCATGGCGCCCGGGACACTCGGCGTCGCGCTCACCATCGGCGCGGTCCTGCTTTTTGCGCCCGTGCTGCAGGTGTTCGCGGCACTCGCGTTCCTGTTTCTCGCCGTGGCGGCGATCGCGCTCGGCCTCGGCGACACGTGGGCCGATTGGCGCGGACGCGCCGCCCGTCCCGCGCCGTAACGTCGTCTTCACATTCGGCAATTCGATCGGAGCTCAGTCATGGAAATCATTCTTCGCCAAGCTGTCGAGAACCTCGGCAAGACGGGCGACGTCGTGAACGTGAAACCCGGCTACGCCCGCAACTATCTCCTTCCCCACGGTCTCGCCTACGAGGCAACGCCCGGCAACCTCAAGCGCATCCAACAGGAGCGCAACCGCCTCGAAGCCGCCGAGAGCGAACGGCGAGGCGACGGCGCAAGGACTGGCCGAGAAGCTCGAGCAGGTGTCGCTCACGTTTTCGGCGCGGGTCGGCGAGGAGGGCAAGCTCTTTGGCTCGGTGACGGCGACCGACATCGCGCAGCAGCTCGAGGCGCAGGGCTACCGCATCGAGAAGCGGCAGATCGACCTTCACGAGCCGATCAAGGCGCTCGGGGTATACCGGGTGCCCATTCGCCTGCACGCGGACGTCAAGCCGGAAGTCCGCGTTTGGGTGATCAAGGGCTAGATCGACGCGCCGGTCAGGGGACGAAATGACCCGAACGGCGTGGCGCCTGCCACGCCGTTTTTCGCGCTAAAGGACCTCGATCTGTTCTACCCTTCTCGAGAACCAACGTTATCCTACCAAGGAGCCTTCGAGGCTCCCATCTCAGCGGAGCGACAGCCGGACCTTCATGCCAGCCACTTCGACAAGCGGAACCGCGCTCGCTGCGGCGCAGCGCGCGGCGCAGATCGCCATTGAAAACAAGGCGCAGGATGTAGTTCTTCTGGATTTGCGGGGCATCACCGACATGACGGATTTCTTCCTTATCGCGAGCGGCACGTCGGACACGCACGTCCGCGCTCTCGGTGAGCACCTGATGACGGGGATGAAGAAAGAGGGCTGGCCGGCCCATCACGTCGAAGGATTGGAGAAGGGACGGTGGGTGCTGCTGGACTTCGTCGACATCGTGGCGCACGTGTTTCACCCGACGCTGCGAAACTTCTATCAACTCGAGCGCTTGTGGTCCGACGCCGAGCAGATTCAGCTGGAGACGGGCGCCTAGCGCGCCCCGTCGCGAGTCCGGCGAGGGCGCGCCGATTCGCGGCGGCCCTCGGTCTCGCGCTGGGCGCGACGATCGGCGCGGGACGCGCGGCGCGCGCGCAGAATTACTTCGGCCAGAATCAGGTCCAGTACGACAACTTCAAGTGGCTCGTTCTGGACACCGAGCATTTCCAGATCTACTACTACGCCGAAGAACGCGCGGCGACGTGGGACGCCGCCCGCATGGCGGAGCGCGCGTACGCCCGCCTCTCGCGCGTGCTCGACCATCAGTTCCGCGAGAAGAAGCCGATCATGCTCTTCTCGTCGCGCGCCGACTTCGGGCAGAACAACGTCACCGGCGACCTCGGCGAAGGCACCGGCGGCGTCACCGAAGCGACGCGGCACCGCATGCTGGTGAACTTCACCGGCGACTACCGCAGCTTCGAGCACGTGCTCACGCACGAGATGGTGCACGCATTCCAGTACGACATCTTCGCGCGCGGCAAAGCCGGCAACGGGCTCGAGACGCTGGCGCAGGTGTCGCCGCCCGCCTGGTTCATGGAAGGCATGGCCGAGTACCTGTCGCTCGGGCCGAGCAGCACGATCACGAACGTCTGGATGCGCGACGCGTCGCTCTTCGGCAAACTGCCGACGATCCAGCAGATGAGCGACGACCCCGACAAGTACTTCCCGTACCGCTACGGGCAGTCGGTGTGGGCGTTCGTCGGCCAGAACTGGGGCGACGAGACGATCGGACAGATCATGAACTCGGTGCCGAGCGTCGGCGTCGAGCGCGCGTTCATCCGCGAGCTGGGCGTCACGCTCGACGACTTGAGCGACCAGTGGCGGGAGAACGTTCAGACGCGTCTCCTCCCCGCGATCGGGGTGATGGACCGGCCGCGAAAATTCGCGCAGGCGGTGCTCACCAAGAAGCAGAGCGACGGCGACATCTTTCTCGCTCCCGCGCTCTCACCGGATGGACACTCGATCGCCTTTCTCTCGAACGGCCAGGTTCGGCGCGGCGAGGTGTTCATCGACCTCTGGCTCGCCGACGCCGAGACGGGCAAGCGCACGGCGCGGCTGATCCCGAGCCAGTACGACCCGAACTTCGAGGAGCTCCGCTTCCTCTACTCGCAGAGCGCCTTTTCGCCGGACGGACAACAGCTCGCGTTCACCGCGCAGCGGCGGGGCAAGGACGCCCTCTACATCCTCGACGTTCGCTCGCGGAAAGTCACGAAGCGGTTCAACCTGGCGCTGGAGTCGGTCACCAGTCCCACCTGGTCGCCCGACGGAACGAAGCTCGCGTTCAGCGGAGGATCGGGCGGCATCACGGACCTCTTCGTCGTCAACGTCGACGGCACGGGCTTCCGTCGGCTCACCGACGACAAGTTCGGCGACTTTCAGCCGCAATGGTCACCCGACGGCCGAACGATCGCGTTCGCGACGGACCGCGATTCGGCAAGTTTTCCGCTGCTCCGCTTCAAGCCATGGCGCATCGCGCTGCTCGATCTGGAGTCGTCTTCGATCAGCGTTCTTCCGGGGCAGACCGGGCTGAATCTGAACCCGCAGTGGTCCCCGGACGGTCGGTCGATCGCGTACGTGTCGGATCGGACCGGCACTCCGAACGTTTTCCTCTACGACCTCGACGCTCGCCTGCACTATCAGCTCACGCGCGTCGCCGGCGCCGTGCAGGCCGTGACTGAGCTCAGCCCGGCGATCACCTGGGCACGCGGCGCCGACAAGCTCGCGTTCACGTACTTCGAGAACGGCGAGTACACGGTGTGGGCGGTGAACAATCCGCGCTCGCTGCGAAAGACACCGTTCCGCGAGCTGGCGATGGCCGACTTCTCCCAAGCGGCGGTACCGACGCCGCAGACGCCGGAGGACAGCCTCACGCGCACCGTGTCGCTCGTCGCGCTGCTCGATTCGGCGGAGCTGGGGCTTCCGGATACGAATCGCTTCCGGACCGTGCCGTACCGCGTCCGCCTGACGCCCGATTTCTCGGCGCGGCCGACGATCGCGTACTCGCCTGATGCCCTCGGCGGGCGCACGGTGTTCGGCGGCACGACGCTCGTCATGAGCGACATGCTCGGCAACAACCACCTGTCGATCTCGGCCGAGATCAACGGACGCATTCGCGAGGCGGGCGCGCTGCTGGGATACACGAACCTCGCCCATCGTTGGCAGTTCACGACGGCGCTCTCGCAGAATCCGTACTACTTCCTCTCCGCGGACTCGATCGCCAACACCAGCGATCCCGACGTCTCGACGGAGAACCAGCAGATCACCACGTACGTGGCGCGCCAGGCATTCGCCGTCACCGCGTATCCGCTGGACCGGTTCACGAGGATCGAGTTCGGCGCGGGGTTCAACAACATCGATCGGACGCGCGACTTCATCACGCGCAAGGTGAACGACGGAATGGTCGCCGGGGGCTATTCGGTCGACAGCACGCACCGCGATCCGTCGCTCAACTACGTGGACGGCCAGGTGGCGCTGGTCTCGGACAACACGGTCTTCGGCTACACCGGCCCGGTGATGGGGCGGCGGTTCCGCTTGCAAGTGAGCCCCGTGACAGGCACGTACCACTGGGTCGAGTACCTGGCCGACTATCGCCGGTACGACCCCATCATCTTCAACTACCTCACGCTCGCGACGCGCGCCTACACCGATCTTTCCATCGGCAAGGACGAAACCGCGTTCCAGAAATACATCGCCCGGCCCGACTTCGTGCGCGGCTACGACCGCAACAGCACGTTCTACCTCTCCTGCCCCGTCGTCGGGGCAAACCCGACCAACTGCAGCGCCGTGCAATTGCTGGGAAGTCGTGTCGCCGTGGCGAACGCCGAGCTTCGCTTTCCGCTGATTCGCCGCCTCGAGTTGGGATTCCTCCCTGGCGCGCTGCCGCCCCTGGACGGACTTTTCTTTTACGACGCGGGACTCGCCTGGTCGCACGGGCAATCGGTTTCGCTTTCGCGTCCGCCAGGCTACGATGTCACCAGGGACCGCATTCCACTCCGCAGCTACGGCCTCGGCTTGCGACTCAACCTGTTCAACTACGCCATCCTGCGGTGGGACTACGCCATTCCGGTGAACCAGGACGGACACAAGGGACTCTGGACGTGGTCATTGTGGCCCAGCTTCTGATGGCGCCGCCCGATCGGCGGTCGTCGACCCCGCCTCGACGGCGGACATGACGGCGCCCCCCACGGAGCGCGGATTCGACTGGGAAGCCGCCGGGCAGGGTCTCGGCGAATCGCTGAATCTCCACCACGCAATCGTGGTGGCCGGTCACAATCCCGATCAGACGGGGCAAGTCGCTCTCGGCATCGCGCGAGCGCAGTCGGCGCATCGGCGCGTGACGATCGGCGACCTGTTCGCCGATTCACCGCCGATTCAGCGGCTCGTGCACGATGAAGACGCGCACGGTCTCGTCGAAGCCATCTCGTACGGCATTTCGCTCGCGAGGGTCACTCGCCCCGTCGCGGGATCGACGCGTTTGTTCGTGATCCCGAGCGGTTCCGAGCCGCCGGATTACGACGAGCTTCTGTCGAATCCGCGGTGGGCGCTGGTCGCGTCCGAGGCACGGGCCTCCGACTCGCTTCTCATCCTCGTCGCGCCGTCGGGGGTGGCGGCGCACGGCATCGCCGATCTCGTGGCGTTGACCGACGGCGTCGTCGTCGTCGGGGACGCGGTCCCAGCCGGGGTCGACGCGTCGCTCGTCGTCGCGATGCTCCGCGAGTCGCGGCCCGCCGCGCCAAGGACGGCGGAGCAGCGCGCGTCGCGCACGGCGCCGGCGAAGCGGCGGCAGTTCAAGGTCAACTCGATGCCGGGAATCGCGCTGCTCTCGCTGCTCGTGATCCTCGTCGGGTGGCTGGCGTACCGCCCGCTCGCGGGCGGCCCGGCGCACCTCGGCCCGAAGCCCGACACGGTGAATCATCGCGTCATTCCGGCGCCGATCGCCGTGCAACCCGCCACGCCTGCCGACGGCGTCGACACGGTGGCGATCGACACCCCGTATCTGGTGGCGAATCCGCACGACTCCGGGTCGGTCGCCGCGTACGGAGTCGAATTGGTTGCCGCAAATACGCAGTCAGGCGCTATTTTGAAGCTGCAACAAGACCGCAACAACGTCCCGACGGAAACCTTCTCGCCGGCGCAGGTGCAGGGTGCGACGTGGTACAAGGTGGTCAGCGGCGCGTACACGAGCCGAGCGGAAGCCGACTCGCTGCTTCGCGCGCTGAGGCAACGCAAGCTCCTTGACCGGTCCAGCGGCACCATCGTGCGACTTCCGTTCGCGTTCTTGATCGACTCAGGATTGCCACCATCGGCGGTACCCGGAGTGATCTCGATGTGGGGGTTCCGGGGACAGCCGGCGTACGCGCTCCAACAGACCAACGGCTCGGCGTGGCTGCTCGTCGGCGCGTTCGAGTCGATCGGTCAATCGGCTTTGGCTGTTCCCTCGCTCCGTGCGGCCGGTATCAAGCCGCTGCTCGTCTACCGCAAAGGGAGATCCTTCTAGTGCGACTGACCAAGCTCGAGTTGCAGGGCTTCAAGTCGTTCGCTGACAACACCCAGATGCAGTTCGATGCCGGGGTGACGGCGATCGTCGGGCCGAACGGGTGCGGCAAGTCGAACGTGTCGGACGCGGTGCGGTGGGTGCTCGGCGAACAACGCGCGCGGTTGTTGCGCGGCGCGAAGATGGAAGAAGTCATCTTCCAGGGATCGTCGGCGCGGCGCGCGGTCAACGTCGCCGAGGTCTCGCTCCACTTCTCGAACGAAGACGGCACGCTGCCCGTCGCGTTCCAGGAAGTCGTCATCACCCGCCGGCTCTCGCGGTCGGGCGAGAGCGACTACTTCCTGAATCGCGCGCCGTGCCGGCTCCGCGACATCTCCGATCTGCTGCGCGGCACCGGCCTCGGCGCCGACACGGGCGTGGTCATCGAGAGCAAGATGATCGACGCGCTCCTCTCGGATCGGCCGGACGACCGGCGCGAGCTGTTCGAGGAAGCGGCGGGCGTCGGCCTCTATCGCGACCGCCGTCGCACGGCGGAGCGGCGGCTCGACGAAACGACGGTCGACCTGCAGCGGCTCGACGATCTGATCAACGAAGTGCAAAGCCAGGTGCGTTCGCTCGCGCGACAGCGGCGCCGCGCCGAGAAGCACTCGGAGCTCAACGCGCGACGGTTCACCGTCGAGCTGGCGCTCGCCAAGCGCGAGATGGAAGCGTGGCACGACGAGCTGGGACGATTGACCGAGCGAGTTCGTGCACTGCGCGAAGGCGCTCCCGAGGCGGATGGAGCGGTCGGCGCGGCCGAGCAGGCGCGCGACACGGCACACGGGAATCGCGCGGCAGCCGAAGCGCAGCGCACCGAGCTGCTTCGCCTCGTGTCCAGCCAGCGCGAGCAGGCGCTCCAGATCCGCTCCGAGATGAAGGTGGCGGAAGAGCGCCAGCGAAATTCGTCGGCGCGCCGCCAGCGCGCCGAGACGGAGGCCACGGAGGGCGTGGCCCACGGAACGCGCCTCACGTCGGACATCCAGCTCGCCGTCGACGATCGCGCGCGGCAGGACGAAGTGCTTGCCGCGGCGCGCGGGTCGTTCACCGAGCGCCAGCAGCGCGAGGACGAGTCGAGGCAGATGGTCGCGCGAAGCCGGGCCATGGTCGACGACGTCGAGCGCGCGCACAGAGAGCTCCAGGATCGTTCGCGACGCGTCGACATCGAACGCGAGCGGACGCGCCAGGAGAGCGACGAGCTGGTGCAGCGCCTCGAGCAGTTGGCCGAGGAGCGCGCGCAGCTCGCCGACGCGCTCTCCGCCGTCGCCCGCGAAATCGAGGACGCGTCGGTGGTCATGGACGACGCGCGTCGTCGCGTCGCCGAAGCGGTGTCGTCGCTCGAATCCGCGCGCGCGACCGATCGCGAGGCGCGCGAACGCGAGTCGGCGGCGCGCGCCGAATTGTTCCGCGCCGACGAGACGCACACGTCGATCCAGGGACGGGTCAACGCGCTCGACTCGCTGGAGCGCGAGCGCGTCGGACTCGCTCCGGCCGCGGCGCGCCTGCTTCGCGAGCGCGATCGCTTCGGCGAGGGCGCGGTGCTCGGCCCGCTCAGCGATTTCATCAACGCCGACGAACCGTCGGCGCTCCTCGTCGAACGCTTCCTCGGCGCCACGGTTCACGCGGTCGTCGTGCGCGACATGTCGATCGCGGCGGACGTCCGCGCGTGGCACGCGACGGCGAACCCCGGGCCGCTGCTCCTCCTCCCGCTGGACGCGATCCCGGATGCGCTCGTCGCCGACGAGCGTCCGGATGCGCTTTCGCATCGCGTCGACTCGTCGGGCCCCGTGCGCGCGTGGGTGCGCGGACTTCTCGGTCACGCGAGCCCGGTGGACGACGGCGCCGCGTTCATCGACATGCGCGGCGCGGTCTGGCTGCCGGGCCTCATCGGCGGCGCCGGTCCGCTGCGGCGCCGCGCCGAGCTGTTCGCACTGCGCGCCGAGTTGACGGCGACGGAGAAAGCGCGGGCGTCGGCGATCGAAGTCGCGGACGCCGCTCGCGCGGCGGCGCAGGAGTCCGAGCGCGCGGCTGTCGCCGCGTCGGCCGGGCTCGAGACGGCGCAGGTCGAGGCACGCCGGGCCACCGAGCATCATGGTGAGCTCGAGCGGCGGCGCCAGCGCGTGGAAAAGGAAGTCGGCGACGCCGATGCGTTGTCGATTCGACTCACGCAACGGCGCGACCAGTTGACCGATCAGGCCGCGCGGCTCGACGACGAGGCGCTCGCGGGTTCGCGCACGGTTCTCGAGTCCGCGGAATCGGGGACGCGCGCGCGCGATGCGCTCGCCGTGTCCGAACGCACGTACGAGGATGCCGCGCGAGGCCCGCACGGCCGCGCAGGTCGAAGTCGCGCAGTGCCAGGCGCGTCTCCAGGTGGCGCACGACCGCGAGCATCGCCTCACGGAAGAACAGCGCTCGGCGTCGACGCGTCTCGAAGCGCTCCGCGCCGAGTTGTCAGACCTGGCGCTCGTCGACTCGCAGCTCGCCGAGCAGATGGCGGGGTGGCAGCTGGACCTCGAGACGCGCGACGCCACGCTCGCCGACGGCGAGCGGCGCCTCGTCCTCGCCGAGGAAGGCGTGCAGGGCGCCGACGAGGCGCTCACGTCGTCCGAGCACGCGCTCGACGACGCGCGACGGCGCGCGCAGAGCGCATCACGACGAGCTGCACCAGGCCGAGCTGCGGCACACGGAGCTCGGCGGCCGCCGCACGGCGATCCGCGAGCGGCTCGAGGCCGAGTGGCGGCGTCCGCTCGACGACATGCTGAGCGAGGTTCAACCGCTCGAGATCGACGACGCGACGCTCCGCGCCGAAGCCGAGATGCTTCGCGACGAGATCGAGCGCCTCGGGCCGGTCAACGTGCTCGCGATCGAAGAGCACGACGAGACGGTCAAGCGGCAGGACTTCCTCACCAGCCAGCGCACCGACCTCGCCGACGCGAAGGCAACGCTGCTCCAGGCCATCCGTGAGATCGACACGACGGCGCGCGAGCTCTTTCTCACGACGTTCGCCGAAGTGCGCGACAATTTCCGGCAGATCTTCATGTCGCTGTTCGGCGGCGGCGAGTGCGATCTCCGGCTGGAGAATCCGGACGCGCCCCTCGACTGCGACATCGAGATCCACGCCTCGCCGCGCGGCAAGCGCACGCAGCGGATCCACCTGCTGTCGAGCGGCGAACGCGCGCTCGTCGCGCTGTCGCTGCTGTTCGGCATCTTCCTCACGAAGCCGAGTCCGTTCTGCCTGCTCGACGAGGTGGACGCGCCGCTCGACGACGCCAACGTCGGCCGGTTCGTGAGGATGCTCACGCAGTTCAAGTCGCGGACGCAGTTCATCGTCATCACGCACAACCCGCGCACGACGACGGAAGCCGCCGACGCGGTGTACGGCGTGACGATGCAGGAGCCGGGCGTGTCGTCGCTCGTCAGCGTCCGCATGCGCGGCGCGACGTCGGTGGACGAGGTGCTCGCCACGGTGAACACCGACGGTGCCGTCGCGCCGGCGTGACCCATCGGACGTGACAGGCGCAGCATGATGGCCCGGCGCCGCCACGCGGCGCTCGCGCTGGTCGTCGGACTGATGGCGGGCGTGACGAATCGCGGCATCGCGCAAGAAGCGGTGTCGGTTTCGCTTGCCGTCGTCAACGACAGCATCTCGCCGGCCCCGCAGATTCTCGTGCAGGGAACGCCGGGGCCGCCGTCGCTGGGGCCGTACAACGTGACCCTGGAAGTCGCGCTCGAGCCGCTCTTTCGCGCGCCGTTTCTCGTCCGCTCTTCCTCGAACCTGTCGCCGTCGTTCCAGGTCGACTCGCTGCTGCCCGAGCGCACCGTCGTGTTCTTTCGCGCCCGAATCTTCGACCGTCTCGGGAACTTTCAGGAGCAGATTCGTCGCAGTTCCCGGTGCACAGCTGGTTGAGGCTGGTCAGTCCCACGCGCAGCGTGAACGACGTCCTGTTCACGCGCCAGCCGACATTCGTGTGGAGCAGCCCACCCGTCACGCTGCCGCCGGGGCCGTGGACGTACGAGATCACCATCACCAACACGGCGAACGGACAGATCAAGCAGTTCACCGCCAACGACACGAGCTTCGTGCCGCCGACGCCGCTCGAGGCGTGCACGTCGTACCGGTGGAGCGTTCGCGCGAACATGGTGAACGGGCCGGCGTCGGATCAGATCACGGCCAACAGCCCGGGGACGTTCGTCATCCAAACCGCCGAATGCCCGACGGCGACGCTGCTCTATCAGAATTTTCCAAACCCCTTCGGCGGCGGCCTTCAGCCGAACACCTGCTTCTGGTTCGATCTGGCTCATCGCGCGAACGTGTCGCTCAACGTGTACGACCTGCGCGGGCGCCACGTGCGCACGATCGTCCCCGGCCCGCTGCCGGCCCAGCTCGACTCCGGGGCCTACGGACGCCAGGGCGGGACCGAGGGCGGATGCGATACCCGGCTCGCAGTGGGACGGACGCGACGCCGCCGGGCGCAACGCGCCGCCGGGCGTATACCTCGCCATCTTCATCGCCGACGGGCTGCGCTCGACCATCAAGATCCTGTACAGAGGTCCCTGACGTGCGTTTCACCGCGCTCGGCACCGGAACGATCTCGCTCTCGGCGGCGCGCAGCTGTTCCGGCTATCTGCTCGAGACGCCGCGACGTCCGGCTCCTCGTCGACTGCGGCTCGGGCATCACGCGCCGGCTGGCCGAGCTGGGCCCCGCGTGGCAGACGATCACGCACGTCGCGATCTCGCATTTTCACATCGACCATCACGGCGACCTGCCGTCGTTGATCTTCGCCTGGAAGTACGGCTTCCTGCCGCCGCGATCGGCGCCCGTCGACGTCATCGGACCGGTGGGAACGACGGACCTGTTCGCGCGACTGGCCGCGGCGTACGGCGAGTGGGTCACCGCGCCCGGATTTCCGCTCACGATTCACGAGATCGGGCCGTCGGATGCGTTCGCTCTCCCGGGCGGATTGCGCCTGTCGTGCCATCCCGTTCCGCACACGCCCGAGAGCGTGGCATATTCCATGGAGCGCGACGGGCGGCGGATCGTCTACACGGGCGACACGGGACCATCCGAGGCGCTTGCCGCGTGGGCCCGGGGGTGCGATCTGCTGGTCTGCGAGTGCTCGCTGCCGACGGGCATGCACATTCCCGAGCACCTGACCCCCGAGCAGTGCGGCGATCTCGCCGCGAGCGCGTCGCCGAAGCATCTGGCGCTGACGCATTTCTATCCGCCGGTCGAGCAGGTCGACGTTCGCGCGCTCGTCGGCGCGCGGTACGCCGGACCCGTCACGCTCGCGCGCGACGGTTGGTACTTCGACTTCGAGGACGAGTAATGCTGGTCGTGATGCAGAACCACGCGACGCAGGAGCAGATCGACCGCGTCGTGAAGACGATCGAGGAGATGGGCTACGCCGCCCGCCCGATGCCCGGCGAGACGCGCATCGCCGATCGGGCTCGTCGGCAACGACGGCCGCGTCGACAGCTCGCGCGTCGAGGCGCTGCCGGGCGTCGCCGAGATCATTCACGTCAGCAAGCCGTACAAGCAGGTCTCGCGCGAATGGCGCGAGGAGAACACGCTCGTCACGATCGCGCCCGGCGTGACGTTCGGCGGCAACGAGGTGCCGATCATCGCCGGTCCGTGCTCCGTCGAGTCGGAAGAGCAGATCGTCGCGGCGGCCCAGCGCGTGCGCGCCGCCGGCGCCACCGCGCTGCGCGGCGGCGCGTTCAAGCCGCGCAGCTCGCCGTACTCTTTCCAGGGACTCGGCAAGCAAGGGACTCGAGCTGCTCGCGCTCGCGCGGCGCGAGACGGGTCTCGCCGATCGTGACCGAGGCGCTCGACGAAGAGGGCGCGCACCTCGTGGCCGAGTACGCCGACTGCATTCAGATCGGCGCGCGCAACATGCAGAACTATTCGCTGCTCCGCGCCGTCGGTCGGATCAACAAGCCGGTGCTGCTCAAGCGCGGCATGGCGGCGACGATCACCGATCTGCTCATGAGCGCGGAGTACATCCTCGCCGAGGGGAACGGACAGGTGATTCTCTGCGAGCGCGGCATCCGCAGCTTCGATACGATGACGCGCAATCTGTTCGATCTCACGGCGATTCCGCTCGTGCAGCGTCTCTCGCACCTGCCGATGATCGCCGATCCGAGCCACGGCACGGGACTCCGCGACAAGGTGATCCCGATGGCGCGCGCGGCGTCGCCGCCGGCGCCGACGGCGTGATCGTCGAGGTGCATCCGACCCCGGACCGCGCGCTGTCCGACGGCGCCCAGTCGCTCTACCCGGAGCAGTTCGCGAGGTTGGTCACAGAGCTGCGCGCGATCAGCGCGGCCATCGGGCGCTCCGTGGCTTCGACGCGGAACGGCCGGCGCACCGCGGGCGTGTAGGAAACTCATGCGACTCCACCCACTCGCCGTAACAGCGCATCGTCCTCGCGACCGCCGCGCCCGGTGCGCGCGGCCAGTCCGTCGACGCGACGATCGACCGCGCCGTCGCGGCGTGGGGCAAGGTCAAGACCGTGCGCGGCACGTTCGAGCAGACGGTCACCAACCAGCTCACGAGCTCGACCGCCACTGCTCGCGGAGAGTACGCGCAGGAGCGGCCGAACCTGCTGTCGATCCGGTTCACGCAGCCGGCGTCCGACGCGATCGTCTCGGACGGCAAGGCCGTCTGGGTCTATCTGCCGAGCACCGCCCCGGGCCAGGTGATCAAGCGATCCGCCACCGATCGGAGTGAGACGCCGATCGATCTGACCGGCGCATTCCTCGACTCACCTCGCACGAAGTACGACATCACGGCCGCGGCCGCAAAGACAGTCGACGGCCACGCGGCGCACGGACTGCTGCTCGTCCCCAAGGCGGGCATGAGCGCGCCGTTCACCAAAGCGACGGTCTGGGTCGACGACGACGATGCGTTGATTCGAGAATTCGACATCACCGAAGTGAACGGAATCTCGCGCCACGTGCACCTCACGACCGTCGAGCCGAACGCGCAAGTCTCGAAGTCGCTGTTCGCCTTTTCGATGCCGGCCGGCGCGAAGATCGTCGACCAGACCAAACCGGAGTAGTCGAACGCACGACGGCCGGTCAGTCGGTCGTCGCGAATTCCTCCGGCCAGCGCGCCGCGAGCACGGACAACACCCGCGCGAACACCTCGCGCTCCGTCCCGCGCCCATCGATCGCCACGATCGTCCCGCACTCGGCGTGTGCGGCCTGCCAGGGTGAGGTGGCGAAATCGGCGAAGGCCCGGGCGACGCGTTCGTGGAAGCCGAGGTCGGCCCGCTCCATCCGGTCGTGACCGCCGCGATCCATCGCGCGCGCCAATCCGTCTTCGACGGGAAGCGTGATCAGCAGCGTGAGGTCGGGTACGAGCCCGCCGGTCGCCATGCCGTTGCGCCGGCGCGCAGCGCCTCTTCGGGGACGCCGCGTCCGCGTCCCTGATACGCGTAGGTGGACAGGAAGAAGCGGTCGAGCAGCACGACGCCGCCGCGCTCGAGCGCCGGCCGGATCTCTCGATCGACGAGCTGCGCGCGCGACGCCATGAAGAGCAGCGCTTCGGCGCGCGGCGCGATGTCCGACGCGGGATCGAGCAGCACGCGACGGATCTCGTCGCCGAGCGGCGGTGCCGCCGGGTTCGCGGACCGACACGACGTCGCGGCCGCGCGCGCCGATCCACTCGGCCGAGCCGCCGGAGCTGCGTGGTCTTGCCCGCGCCCTCCGCTCCCTCGAAGACGATGAGCAGACCGCGCGGACGTCTGCCGCTCCGGTCACCCGAGCGTGATGATCGGGCTGGCCGCGCCCTTCTCGATGCCGTCGAGGATCCAGTCGTTCACGCGCGCCATCGTCTTGTCGAAGTTCTCCTGCGCGACGAGCAGTCGCTGGTACGTGGCTCGTCCCTGGATCTGGCCGAGGAGCACGTCGAGCTCCTTCTCCATCTCGTCGGTCGGGCGCTCGCCGCGTGAGATCAGTCGCTGCGCGTCGACGCGGAGCTGCTCCATCTTCTGCAGCAGTCCGACGGTGTCCTTGTCGTCGTTCAGCGCGTCGCTGGCCCGTTTGACTTCCTTGTACTCGTTGCTCTGTCCGATCAACCGCCCCAGATCCTTCGCTTTGTCTTCGATCATCGCTCCCTCGGTGGGGAGAGTTAGTCGAGCCGCCGGGCGAGCACGAAGCGTTCGCGCCCGGCGAGATCGAGTTCAACTCGCACAGCATGAAAGCGCCGCTCGCTCGCCACGAGCTCCGCGGCGAGCGACGCGCGGCGCGCGTCAACTTCGATGGCGAACAAGCCGTCGGGCTCGAGCACCGAGGCCGCTTGGCGCACAAGCCGCGCCGTAGCGGCCAGACCGTCACCCCCGCTGAACAACGCAGCGGCCGGCTCCCAGTTTCGCACGCTCGACGGCAGCACCTCGGCTTCGCTCAGCGCAATGTACGGAGGATTCGACACGACCACGCGGCAGCGGACGTCGCGCAGCGGGCCGAGCAGCGAACCGTGCACCAGATCGACCGCCGCGCGTAGCGAGCGGCGGGCCGACGCCACGTTCGCCCGCGCGACGGCGAGAGCGTCGAGCGAGATGTCGGTCGCGTAGACGCGGGCGAGACGGCCCTCCGTCGCGAGCGCCAGCGCGATGCAGCCCGATCCCGTTCCCACGTCGATCGCCACCCCGCCGCGCTCCTGCCCCAAATCCTCCAGCACGAGGTCGACGAGATGTTCCGTCTCCACGCGCGGAATGAGCACGCGCTCGTCCACGTCGAGCGTCAGGTGGCGGAAGCTCGCGCGACCGACGGCGTAGGCGAACGGCGCTCCCTGCGCGCGCCGCTCGACGGCGATCCGCGCGCGGGTGCGCACCGTATCGTCGATCTCGACGTGGCCGTTCGTCAGCGACCAGAACCGCGGCACGTCGAAAAGCGCGGCGACGATTTCTCGCGATTCCGAAACCGGCTCGGCGATGCCACACTCGTCGAGAGCGCGCGCCAGCTCCTCGGCCAGCCGCGCGACGGTGCGCGCCTTGGTCAAACCGTCGGCGGTCATGAATGCGTCCCGTCGCCGTCGCCGCCGAGTTGCTCTTCGACCTCGGCGAGCTTGAGCGCCTCGACCACGGGGGCGATCTCGCCGTCCATGAATCCCTGCAGGTCGTGCGTCGTCCAGCCGATGCGGTGGTCGGTCACGCGACTCTGCGGAAAGTTGTACGTGCGGATCTTGGCCGACCTGTCGCCCGTGCCGACCTGCGTGCGCCGCATGCGCGCGCGCTCGGCCTCCTGCTGCGCGACGCGCAGGTCGAGCAGCCGCGCGCGGAGCACTTCCATCGCCTTCAGCTTGTTCTGAAGCTGAGACTTCTGGTCCTGCTGGCTCACCACGAGGCCGCTGGCCAGGTGCGTGATGCGCACGGCCGAGTCGGTCGTGTTCACGCTCTGGCCGCCCGGACCCGACGCGCGGAAGACATCGATGCGGATGTCCTTGTCCTCGATCTTGACGTCGACTTCCTCGGCCTCGGGGAGCACGGCGACCGTTGCCGCCGAGGTGTGGATGCGGCCCTGGCTCTCGGTCGCCGGAACGCGTTGCACGCGATGAACGCCCGACTCGCGCCGCAGCGCGCCGTACGGCCCTTCACCGGCGACCTTGAATATCACTTCCTTGGTGCCGCCGAGCGCCCCGTCGGAGAGCGACATGGTCTCGAGCTTCCAGCCGTGCCGCTCGCAGAAGCGCACGTACATGCGGTACAAGTCAGCGGCGAAAAGAGCGGCCTCGTCGCCGCCCGTCCCGGCGCGGATTTCGACGATCGCATTGCGCTCGTCGAGAGGATCTCGCGGCAAGAGGGCCTGGGTGAGCGATGCTTCGAGCTGGGCGATGACCGGCTCGAGCCGCTCGACCTCGGCACGGGCCTCGGTGACGAGCTCGGCGTCGTCAGACGAAACGAGCTCGCGCACCTGCGCGAGCTCGTTTTCGGCGCGTTCGAATTGCGCGCCCATCTCGACGATCGGCATCAGCCGGCTATGTTCACGCCCCAACTCCGCGAATTGCCCGGAGTTCAGCGCGCCCGGATTGGCGAGCGCGCTCTCGACCTCCTTCGCGCGGGCGAGGGCGGCCGCCAACCGATCGCGGAGCGCCAGACGAACCGAGCCTCAGGTCGACTGCTTCGCGAACTTCTGCCGGAAACGCTCGACGCGGCCCGCGGTATCGACCAGGCGCTGCTTACCCGTGAAGAACGGGTGACACTGCGAGCAGACGTCCGTGTGAATCTCGGCCTGCGTCGATCGCGTGAGGAACGTATTGCCGCAGGCGCACTTGACCGTGGCCGTAGCGTACTCAGGATGGATGTCGGATTTCATTGGTAACGACTCTCGTTCGGTGGAACCTCGATGGGCCGAAGCGCGAGGCACGGACGTGCCCGGCAACCCCCGACCACGAACGGCTCCGGTAGGTTGTAGCCTGGTAAATATAGAGCGAAAAGGCGGACGGCGCGATGGCCGAAAGGCGCGGTCGCCGAGGGCCGCGACGGCCGTTGCGCCCCTCAGGCCGTCCCCGAGCCTCGAGCCATCCGCCGTTTGGAAGTTCGCCCTATCCGTACTAATTTCGCCTCACGTCTATCCCACACGAGAAACGTGACCACGACGACCGTAGACTTTCTCGCGACGGTGCAGCTGTTCAACGGGCTCGATCGCACCGAGCTCCAACGGTTTGCCGACCTGACGCGCGAACGGTTCTATCCTCGCGGCAGCGTCATCCTGTTCGAGAACGACCCCGGCGACTCCCTCTTCGTCGTCCGGCAGGGACGCGTCAAGGTCGTGCTCATCGGTGAAGACGGCCGCGAAGTGATTCTCGGCGTGCTCGGCGTCGGTGAGCACTTCGGTGAGCTGTCCCTGATCGACGACCGGCCGCGGTCCGCGCACGTCATCGCGATGGACGACGCGCACCTGCTCGTTCTGCGCCGCGAGGACTTCCGGAAGCGCGTCGAGTCGTCGCCGGCCGTCGCATGGGCGCTGCTCACCGAGCTGTCGCGCCGCCTTCGCCGCGCGGATGAGAAGATCGGCGGACTCGTGCTGCTCGACGTGCCTGGACGAATCGCCAGGCTGCTGCTCGATCTCGCCCAAGAGATGGGGAGCGACACGATCGACAAGCCGCTGACGCATCAGACGATCGCACAGATGATCGGCGCGAGCCGCGAGACGGTGTCGCGCGCGATGAAGGACTTCCAGGACGCGAACTGGGTGACCGTCGAACGCCGGCGCATTACACTGGCGGACCGTCCGGCGCTCGAAGCTCGCGCACAGGCCAAGCTCTAACCGCGTCGCGTTGGCCCGGCACGAACGGTCATGACGCTGCACCTGCGTTTCTGGGGGACGCGTGGGTCCGTTCCCACCCCGGGCCCGTACACCGTGCGCTACGGCGGTAACACGCCGTGCGTCGAGGTTCGCACCGGCACCGGCGCGCTCGTGATCCTCGACGCGGGGACCGGAATACGCGAGCTCGGGCAGTCTCTGGTCGACGGCGCGAACGGATCGCCGATCGCCGGCGACATTTTCCTCTCGCACGCGCACTGGGATCATATCCAGGGAATCCCCTTCTTCGCGCCCATCTTCGAGCGCGGAAACCAGTTCACGATCTGGGGCGCGACGGCGCTGCGGGCTAACGTCGGCCGCGTGGTGCGCGACCAGATGTCGCCGGTCGTCTTTCCCGTGACGTTCGACTCGCTCCTCGCGCGCGTCGAATTCGCCGAGCTGACCGACGGCCCGCACGTCGGCGACGGATACACCATCGCGGCGTTCGCCCTGCACCACCCCGGCGGCGCGCTCGCGTATCGGGTGACCGACACCGCGCCCGGCGGGCGCTCGTTCGTCCACGTGTCGGACAACGAGCTCGCGCCGCACGCCAGCTACGGCGACGACCCCGGCTGGCGAGACCGGCTGGTCGAGTTCGTGCGCGGAGCCGCGACGCTCGTGCACGACGCGACCTACACGCCCGAGGAATACGATCGGCACCGCGGGTGGGGACACTCGACGTACGAAGACGCGCTCGACCTCGCGCTCGACAGCGGCGTCAGAGAGCTGGTGCTCTTTCACCACAAGCCCGAACGCCACGACGACGACCTCGACGCGCGCCTCGCGGCGTGCCGGGCGACAGTGGCTCGGCGCGGCATGCCGCTCCGAGTGACCGCGTCCGCTGAAGGAATGACGCTCGCGGTGTAGCGTGCGCTTCACGCCGCTGGGCGACCGCGCCGTGATGATCACCCTCGGCGCGACGATCGACGAGGCGACGCACCGACTCGTGCGAAGCGCGTCGGTCCGCATCGACCAGCGTCCACCGGCCGGATTCGTCGACCAGGTGCCGGCGTTCACGAGCATCGCCGTCCATTACGATCCTCTCATAGCGGCGCGCGGCACCTCCAAGACGCCCTACGCGCGCGTCGTCGACGACCTCACGGCCGCCCTCGACGGGCTGACCGCCGAGCGTCTTCCTCCGGCGCGCCTCGTCGAGATCCCCGTGTGCTACGGCGCCCCGCTCGGTCCGGACCTCGAGGACGTGGCGCGCGCGCACGAGATCACCGCCGACGAAGTCGTGCGGATCCACACGAGCGGCGACTACCTCGTGTACATGGTCGGGTTCATGCCCGGTTTCGCGTACCTCGGCGGCCTGTCGCCCACGCTCGCGACGCCGCGGCGCACCACGCCGCGTACCGTCGTACCGGCGGGCACTGTCGGCATCGGCGGCAGCCAGACCGGCGTCTATCCGCTCGATTCGCCGGGCGGATGGAACTTGATCGGCAAGACGCCGCTGGCCGTCTTCGACATCGCTCGCCCTCAGCCTGCCCTGCTCGCGACAGGAGATCGCGTTCGCTTCCGCGCCATCACGGAGACCGACTTCCGGAATTGGCCGCCGTGAGCGCGCGAGTCGTGAGTGGCGGACTCCAGACGACCGTGCAGGACCTCGGCCGCGCGCACATGCAGCGGAATGCCGTGCCGGTCGGCGGCGCGATGGACACAATCGCGCTTCGGCTCGCCAACCTCCTCGTCGGAAACGAAGAAAGCGCGGCGGGCCTCGAAGCGACGCTGATCGGACCCGCGCTCGAGTTCGACCAGCCGACGCTGATCGCCATCTGTGGCGCCGACCTCACCGCGACGATCGACTCGGTGCCGCTGGGCCGCTGGCGCGCCGTGCTCGCACCTGCGGGAGTCACGCTCCGATTCGGCCGGCCCGAAGCTGGGTGTCGTGCCTATGTCTCGTTCGCGGGAGGCATCGACGTCCCGGAAGTCTTCGGAAGCCGCGCGACGTATTTGCGCGGCGCGTTCGGCGGGGTGGACGGGCGAGCGCTGCGCGACGGCGACGAACTCCGCTTTGGCCAGCCGTCGCCGCTCTCGCGACGCATCGCGGCGTCGCTCCACGACGACGCCGGCGGACTCGCTCTGGCAAACTGGTACGCCGGAATCACGCTGCGTCCGCCGTATTCCCAGGAACCGATCGTGCGCGTGGTGCCGGGTGCGCACACTGACTCGCTCGACGCCGCGTCGCGCACCGCACTTTTCGGCGGCCAGTTTCGCGTGTCGGCGAGCTCGGATCGCATGGGTTATCGACTCGAGGGACCACAGCTTCAGTTGCGAGAGCGGGTCGAGATGCTGTCGGAGGCCGTGACGTTCGGGACCGTGCAGCTGCCGCCCGGCGGCGCGCCGATCGTCCTCATGGCCGACGGGCAAACAACCGGCGGCTATCCGCGCATCGGCGAGATCGCGACAGTCGATCTGCCTCTCATGGCCCAGCTCAAGCCGGGAGACCACGTGCAATTCGCCCCGGTCTCGCTCGACGACGCGCAGCGGCTGTACCTTGAGCGCGAACAGGAGCTGGCTCAGATGAAGGTCGGAGTGGCATTTCGTTTTTCTCGAGGCGGCGACGCGCCATGACGATGCAGGTCGATCTCAACTGCGACATGGGGGAGAGCTTCGGCGCGTACACGATCGGCGCCGACGACGCGGTCTTCCCTTTCATCACGTCGGCGAACGTCGCGTGCGGCTATCACGGCGGCGATCCCGCCGTCATGCGCTCGACGATCGCGCGCGCCAAGGAGCGCGGTGTCGCGGTCGGGGCCCACCCGGGGTTCCAAGATCTCATCGGCTTCGGCCGCCGGCAGATGGACGTGACGCCCGCCGAGGCATACGACCTCGTCGTGTACCAGGTCGGCGCGCTCATGGGCTTCGCTCGAGCGGCAAACGTCGAGCTGCAACACGTGAAGGCGCACGGAGCGCTCTACAACATGGCAGCGGTCAACCGCGAGCTCGCGGCGGCGATCGCGAACGCGACGGCCGACGTCGATCGCGGCCTGGTGCTGTTCGGTCTTCCCGGCAGTCACCTCGTCAGCGAAGGAGAGAAGGCTGGGCTGCGCACGGCGAGCGAGGCGTTCGCCGACCGCAACTACATGCCCGACGGATCTCTCGTCTCCCGGCGCCGGCCGGACGCGCACGTCCACGACGCCGAGCAGGCCGTGCAGCGGGCGATTCGGATGGTCAAAGAGGGACGCGTGCGCGCTGTCGACGGCGGCGAGGTTTCGCTGCGCGCCGACACGATCTGCATCCACGGTGACGGGCCGCACGCCGCAGAATTCGCCGAACGGCTGCGATCGGCGTTCGAGTACGAGGGAATCGCCGTTCGCGCGCCGGGGCGCGCGTCGAGCGCCTCCAGCTAGAAGCGGTACTCCTTTCCCTCGTCGGCCGCTTTGTAGATCGCTTCGACGATCTTGTGCAGAACGACCTGGTCGGTCGGCGGGTCGAACGCCGTTTCTCCGTTGACGACCGCCACGAAGTGCGCCAGCTCCGCGCGATACGATTGGATGAAGGCGCTCTCGCGGCTGGCGGCGCCGCTGGGCGAAACGTCCATGGCCCGTCCGTTCAGCTCTTTGACCACCCGAAGCGGAGCGAGGCGCGCGCTGCCGCGCGTGCCAAGCACCTCGAACCACCAGCGCTCGTCTTCGCCGACGTACGCCGACGAGACGTCGAACAGGAAGGCGATCCCCGGCGCGCACTCGAGCTGCGCGAGGAGCGCGTCTTCGACCGCGCTCGCGCCGCGACCGCGCTCCATGTGCGCGGTGACGCGAACGGGATCCGGATTCTCTGCCAGCCAGAGTGCGAGGTCAAGCAACGGGACGCCGTGCTCGAGAAACGCGCCGCCGCCGGCCTCGGCGCGGCGGAAGCGCCAGCCGTCGGGTGGGCGTTTCCCGCGAAACGCGCCGGCGCGCACGCCGACGATGCGGCCCAACTCGCCGCCGTTGATGAAACGAGCGAGCGTCTGGACGTCGGTGCGATAGCGGTGATTGTTCGCCACGGCCACGACGCGGTCGGCGCGCGTGGCGGCGGAGAGAATTCGTTCGACTCCCCGCGAGTGCAGCGCCAGCGGGCGCTCGCACAGCACGTGCTTGCCCGACGCCAGCGCGCTCAGCGCATGCGGCTCATGGAGATGGTTCGGCGTGGCGATGACGACCGCGTCGAGCGCGTCCTGCTCGAGCAGATCCTCGATGTCGGTGTAGACGTCGGGGACGCTGAAACGGTCGGCGAGCGCACGCGCTTTCGGCCGGTCGTTGTCGCAGAGCGCGACGAGCTGCGCGCCGCGCATCTTCGACAGGACAGGCAGATGGGCGATCTGCGCGATCGCTCCCGCGCCGACGACGCCGATTCGAACGGGCTCCTTCATGAGATTCGCTCTGAGGGCTCTTACATGCCGCGGATGCGACCAAAGTAATAGGTGGCCCCGGCGCGAGCCTGCACCGAGCGAAGGCCGCCGACGAGATCGCCGCGGACAAGGCCCTCCACGCCGATCGACCGGGAGATGCGGATGCCGAGCCCCGTGATTCCGTACACGCCGAACGCGATGTCATCCAGTGTGCGCTCGACGAACGTGCCCTTGATCAGCTTTCCTTCCGCGTTGACGATGTGCGCCGCGACCCCCACTCCGGCGAACGGCCTGAAAAACCCGTTGGGACGCGGCGCATAGCGCGCGTCGCCGCCGAACGTGACGTCGAACACGTTGATCCGCGACGCCTGAACGCGCGCCGACGTGTCGGTGAGGCTCTTTTCGAGCGAGTCCACGAACGTGCGCACGACTTCGTCGCGATAGCGCGACTCCCAGTAGCTCACCGAGACGGAGAGGTGCCACTTCTGGCCGATCGGCCCGTATTCGGCCTGCGTGGCGTACACGTTCGCCGGCTCGACCTGCGACGGCAAAATGCGTCCCACCGACGCGCCGAGTGAGATGATCTGCAGACGGTCCAGGTTGATGAGCGACCCGCCGCCCTGCGCGTGAGTCACGGAGGGAATCGCGCAGATGCTCAGCAGCGCGAACTTCCGCGCGAGAGCGGCGCTACGGCGCCGGCCCGATCGCGGTGCCCGGATAGTAGGCCTGGAGAATCGCGCGAAAATCCTGGCCGGCGCGCGCGCGGCCGATCGCGCCCCACTGACACATGCCGACACCATGCCCATAGCCCATCCCGTGGAGCGTGAGTCGCGCGAGCGAGCCGTCGGGCGCCGGCGCCGTTGCGACGGAAAAATATGTGCTCTCGAGAATCTCGCCACCGGGTTTGCGGAGCACGAACCGAATGTCGTTGCCGCGCAGCACGAAGTTTCCGCGATCGGTCGTCACCGTGAGCGTCCCGACGCGTCCCGACGGCGTGTGCGACGCGACCGACACGGCCTCCACGACGCCCGGCTTCTTCCCCGGCACGTTCACGTAGGCGGCCAGGTACTGCGCGACCGCGGCGTTCAGCGTCGCCGCGTCGAGAGTTCGCGTCCAGGTGAATCGCGGCGCGCCGTCGCAGTAGAAGCGATTCGTTCCCGGAATGCGGTCGCTCACCGCCCGGAGGTAGGGCTCGTCGCTCGTCCGCCAGATCTCCGACGCGGCCGCGGTGGATCCGCCGCACGCCGAGGAATACGGCGCGTTCACCACTCTTCCGGCGAACGTGAGGACGAGCCAGCGGGTCGACTCCACGGCCTGGGATCCGACTCCGGTTTCGGCGGCGACGCCGCCGTATAGCTGATCGAGCACGCCGTTCGTGACGTCGTACGACCGCGACGGCGCCAGGTGGATGTACGCGTAACTCCGCGCCGTCACCGCCTGCGCTTGCACTGCCGCCGAGTCGCCGGCCGGACGGTCGCCCATCTCGAGCGGCACCACGCCGGGCAGATAGTCCTCGATCGACAGCGCGTTGATCTCGGCGAGCCCGCTGTCCGAGCCGGCGAACGTGAGCTCGCCCCGATACGGCGATCCGTCGAGCGACAGCAACGCGGATTCCACCGGCTGCGCGCGAATCGGGCCGTCGACCCACACAGTCGGAACGCCGTCGGGCCGCACGGCGCGAACGCGACGTCCCTCGTGCTCGATCCGCCACGCGGCCCCCGCCCCGCCGCGCGCCATCAAGCTGCCGCCGGCGCTCAACAAGTTGAACCCGGAGGGCGAGGACACGCGCGCCGTCGTGGCGCGCGCCGATAACAGAACGCGAATGAGCGTCTCGGAGCGCTGAGCCGGCGGATCGCCCCGGACGTCGCGGCGGCTCGGCGACGCGATCGCGAGGAGCGCGGCGGCGGCGAGCGCCGTCCGGCCGTTCATGCCACCGACGCCATCGCGGCGTCGAGGCGGTCGAGCGTCTCGTCCACGACGCGGTCCGTGTGCGCGGACGACATGAACGCCGCCTCGAACGCGGACGGCGCGAGATAGACTCCACGCTCCAGCGCGGCGTGAAAGAACCGCCCGAATCGCGCGACGTCGCTCGTCTTGGCGTCGGCGAACGAGCGCACCGGCTCCTCACGAAAGAAGAATCCCCACATGGTGCCGGCGCTGTCGGCCGTGAACGGAACGCGACGACGAGCGGCAATCCCGCGCAGGCCGAGCACCAGCGCGGTCGGTGTGCCGCACGATCTCGTCGTGAAGGTCTTCGGTCGAGCGCGTTGAGCGTCGCCGTTCCCGCCGCCATCGCGACCGGATTCCCCGACAGGGTTCCCGCCTGGTAGACGGGGCCGTCCGGCGCGATCTGCTCGCATGAGATCCCGACGCCCGCCGTAGGCCGCGACCGGAAATCCGCCGCCGATCACCTTGCCGAGCGTGGTGAGATCCGCGGTGACGCCGAAGCGCTCGCGCGCTCCGCCGAACGCGACGCGGAAGCCCGTCATCACCTCGTCGAACACGAGCAACGCACCGTGAACGTCGGCCAGCTCGCGGAGTCCGGGAAGAAACGCCGGGTCGGGCGGGATGAACCCGGCGTTGCCGACGACCGGCTCGACGATGATCGCCGCCACCGAGTGCGCGCCGAGCAGCGCTTCGACCGCCGGGAGGTCGTTGAACGGCGCGACGACGGTGAGCGCCGCGAGCGCGTCGGGAACTCCCGGCGAATTGGGCAGGCCGAGGGTCGCGACGCCCGAACCGGCGCGCACGAGAAAAGAGTCCGCGTGGCCGTGATAGCAACCGTCGAACTTGAGGACGACGTCTCGGCCTGTGGCCGCGCGGGCGAGGCGGATGGCGCTCATCGTCGCCTCGGTGCCGCTGGAAACGAAGCGCAGCATCTCCACGTGCGGCATCCGTTCCGTCACCAGCTCCGCCAGCTCGACCTCCGCTTCCGTCGGGATCCCGAAGCTCGTGCCGCGCGCGCATCGCTCGGTCCACGGCGTCGAGCACGACGGGCGGCGCGTGACCGAGGACGAGCGGCCCCCACGACAGGACGTAGTCGATGTACTCGCGGCCGTCGGCGTCCCAGATGAGCGCACCCTCGCCGCGCTCGACGACGAACGGGTCGCCGCCCACCCCACGAAAGGCGCGCACCGGCGAGTTCACGCCGCCGGGGAACAGCTCGCGCGCCCGACGCATGATATCGCCCCCGCGATCCGCCGCTCACCGACCGAAGCTTCCGATAGAACCGAGCATCGGGAGCGCGCGCACGCGGCGCGCTTTCGCCGGCGGCGCCGACACGACGCTCACCAACGACGCCGCGAAATCGACGTCCTCGACGACGTCGTCCAGCTCGACGTCGACGAACGAGCCCGGGGCGACCTTGCTCGCTCCGGCCAGCCGCGTCACCCCGTCAATGTCGTCGGCTTGCCAGAGCACTCGGGCCTGGACTCCGTCGTCGTCAACCCGATCCACGATCGCGCGAACCGTGCGGCCGAGTCGTCGTTCGTATCGTTCGGACGTGATGAGCCGCTGCGTCTCGTTCAGCCGCTCGAGGCGCTCGCGCTTTTGCGCTTCGGGCACGTCGTCCGCCATCTCGGCGGCGCGCGTCCCCTCCTGCGCGGAGTACGTGAATGCGCCGACGCGGTCGAACTGCATTTCCTCGAGGAACGCGAGCAGCGTCTCGTAGTCGTCCTCGGTCTCCCCGGGAAACCCGACGATGCAGGTCGTCCGAATGGCGACGTCGGGAACCGTCGCGCGAATCGCCTCCACTCGCGAGCGCACCGTCCGCTGGCGCTCCGGCCGCCGCATGCGCGCCAGCACAGCGTCCGATCCGTGTTGGATGGGCATGTCGAGGTACGGCACGATCCGCGATTCGGTCGCCATCAGCTCGAGCACCGACGGGGTGAGGCCGGCCGAGTAGACGTAGAGCATTCGAAGCCACGGAATCGACGTCTCGCGCACGAGCGCCGTGAGCACGTCGACAAGACCGAGCTTCTTGTTTCCGCCACGCAGATCGCGGCCGTAGTGCGCGAGGTCCTGCGCGACGAGATTGATTTCGCGCGCTCCCTGCGCCTCGAGCAGCTGCGCCTCGCGCACGATGTCGTCGAGCGTGAACGATCTGTGCTTGCCGCGCATCAGCGGAATCGCGCAGAACGCGCATCCGTGGTCGCATCCCTCGCTGACCTTGAGGTAGCGCACGTGCGGGAGTCCGGCGACGAATTGCCGCACGCCCGGGTGCGGGACCGGCGCGTCGTCGGCGGCGAGCAGGCCGCGCTCGGTGAGCTCCGGCACGAGGCGATCCATCTCCGACGCGCCGAGGAAGAGGTCGACCTCGGGGAGCGCGGAGAGGAGCTCCTCCTTGTGGCGCTCGACCATGCACCCCACGCCGACGACGGCTTTGCAGCGAACCGCGTTCCTTGAGCCGCCCGGCCTCGACCATCGCGTCGATCGATTCCTTCTTTGCCGCGTCGATGAAGCCGCAGGTGTTGACGAGCACCACGTCGGCTTCGTCGAGGTCGCGGGTGTAGGTCGCGCCGCGGTCGGCGAGCTGCGCGACGTAGCGCTCGCTGTCCACGGTGTTCTTGTCGCAACCGAGCGTGATGACCGAGACCTTCATTGCGGCGTGGTGGCGGCGTGAAAACTGGAGGACCGGCGGCTGAGCGCCGTGCTGGGCGGGACGTCCCCGGGCGCGGGGAAATCTAAAGTCCGGCGAGGCCGGGCTTTATGCGGAACCGCGGTTGGGCACGAATTGAGCCTTGCGGGTCTGCACTTTGCAACATAAAGTACTTGCTATGACATCACCTCTTTATGGCGCGCCGGCCGGTGTGTCTGCCCTGCGGACGCCCGCCCCGGCGGTCTCGCCCGCCGTCGCCCGGACCACGCTGACCACCGCAGTCCTCCTCGGCGCCGCCGCCGATGGGTTGATGCACGACGGGCCGGGCGGCGTCGGACTCGCACTCTGGATCGCGATGCTGGCCGTCAACGCGGCCGCCCTCTTTTTCCGCGTCGGCCGCACGCCGACCCGCCAGGCGCTCCTCTGGCTCGCCGCCGCGGTGTTGTTCTCACTCGGCCTCGCCTGGCGCAATTCCGAGACGCTTCAGGCCTTCGATTTCCTCGCCACGCTCTTTTCGCTCGCGATGGCAGCCATCTCGGTGCGCGATCCGCGCGCCGCCTTGTTCGCCCGGCGCCTGCGCGACACGCTGCTCACTGGACTCGATGTCGCGGCGAACACCGCTATCGGCGTGTTTCCGCTCGCCTTCCGAGAAGCGATCGCCAACGACGCGGGCACGCCGGCGTTCGGACGCGTCCGATCCTTCGTTCGGCCGGTGGCGATCGCGGTCGTCGCGCTCGTGATCTTCGGCGCGCTGCTGCGAAGCGCCGACCCGATCTTCGCGAGCTGGGTCGACATCCCCTTCGACGTCGGCACGATCGTGTCGCACCTGGCTGTCGCGGGATTCTTCGCCTGGATCGTCGCCGGTTGGGCCCGCTCGGGCGTCACGGAGAATCCGATTTCGCGGCGGTCGACTGCGCCGCTCCCGATTCAGCTCGGCGCCGCGGACATCACAGCCGCGCTCGGCACGCTCGTCGTTCTCTTCACCGCGTTCGTCGCGTCGCAGATCGGCTGGCTTTTCGGCGGCGAGAAACTCCTCCAGGCGAGAACGGGGCTCACCGCGGCGGCCTACGCGCGACAGGGCTTCTTCCAAATGGTGTGGGTCGTCACGCTCGTCGTCCCCGTCCTCGTCGGCACGCGCGCGGCGCTGGGACCAGGGAAAGAGCTGGCGCGACGTCACACGTTGCTGTCGATCCCTGTCATCGCGCTGCTCGGCGCGATCATCGTCTCGGCGATGCTGCGCATGAAGATGTACGTGCACTACTACGGCCTCACGACGGACCGTTTCTACCCGGCCGTTTTCATGCTCTGGCTCGCGACCGTCATCGTGTGGCTCGCGTTCACCGTGCTTCGCGATTGGGGACGCCCGTTCGTCGGCGGCGCCGTGCTCGCCGGGATGGCGTTTCTCGTCGGGCTGAACGTCGCCGACCCCGACGCGATCGTCGCGCACGTCAACGTCGCGCGCGCCGAACGGGTGACGCCGGGAACCGAGCCCGCGCTCGACCTCCAGCATCTCGCGTCACTGAACGGAGAGGGCGCCGCGATCGCCGCCGACGCCGTTGTGCACGCCGATGCGTTGGGTTCCTCGGCCTCGACGCCGAATTCTCCGGCGGCGCGCCGATGTCTCGCCGCGAAGACGCTGCTCAACCGATGGAGCCCGACCTCACACGCTCGGCAGGAGTCGCAGCGGACGGGCGCCTGGCGTTACTGGAACCACGACGACGCCATCGCTTTCCGCGCGATCGATGCACGGATCGCCGATCTAGGCCGCTTCGCGAACGAGGGGTGCGCGACAGCCGACCCGCACTAGCGGTAGTTGCCGAATTTCAGCTCGACGCCGAAGTCCTTCTGGCGCAGGAGCGCCATCGCCGCTTGCAGGTCGTCCTTCGACGGCGAGGTGACGCGCACCTGCTCGCCCTGGATGGCGGCCTGCACCTTCTTGAGCTTCGCATCCTTGATCGCGGCGGCCACTTTCTTGGCGGTGTCCGAGTCGAGCGCGGTCTTGAGCTTGATCTCGCGCCGCACCGTGTCGCCGCCGGCCGGCTTGATCTCGCCGACGTCGAGGTTCTTCACCGACACGCCGCGCTTGATGAGCTTCGACTGGACGATGTCGAACAGCGCGCGCATCTGGAAGTCGCTGTTGGCCACGAGCTCGAGGAGCGCCTCGGCGCGCTTGAACTCGATCGCCGCGCTCGAGCCCTTGAAGTCGTAGCGCTGCGCGACCTCTTTCTGCGCCTGGTTGACGGCGTTGTCGACTTCCTGGAGATCGACGCCCGTCGTGACGTCGAACGACGCTTGTTGGGGCATGCGGGAAGCCTAGGGAGCGCCGTCCGCCGAGACCAGTCGTCCGCCGAAAAAGACCTGCTTCGCGCTCAAGGGCGCGAACGCAAACACCTGCGCGAGGCCCGTGCGGGCGGCGAGGACGCTCGTTTCGCGAAGCTGCTCTCCGCGCAGCGCGTCTCCCAGCGTCGTGGTCGGCGCACTGGCGATGATCGTCCGGCGCGTCTGGTAGCCGAGGCTGAAGGCCGCGGCGTCCGACTTCGTAACCGACTGCGCGGACCCGCAACCGTAGCCGCCCATGACCGTCGTCCATGCGCACGTGTGGTGGAATCCCAGCGCGTGCAGGAGCTCGTGCTTCATCAGGCTGCGGCTCGCCAGCGCGGCGTTCGCCGTCACGCGCGTCTTGGCGGCCAGCATGTTGAGGTTGCCGTCCCAGATCCAGTTGGTGTAGCCCGCGAAGCCGGTGAGGGTGCTGTCCACCCACACGAGCACCGCCTTGCGCGACATACCGTTCACGTCCTGCGCCGGCAGCGACGACAGCGTCGCCGGAACGAACAGCTGCCGTCCCAGCTCGTTCTGCATCTCGGCGATGATGCTCCACAGGTTGATCGAGTCCGTCGCGCTGATCGGCGACGTCGTCAACAGGGTGTTGAAGGCGAGGGGAACGGGCAGGTCGGCGTCGTTCCATAGAATGACGGCGGACTTCCAGATCTGCGGGAAGAAGCTGTTGCAGTTCGCGTTCGAGTCGTCGGTGCACACGCGTTGGAACGCCAGGGTGAGACTCACGTCGACCGACGACGACGGGTACGCCGGCGTCGAGAAGACGGACGTCTTTGGCACGAGCATCGGCCGCAGCGCCGTCGCCGACACGCGGTTCGTCGCCACGAGCGAGAAGATCGGGTGATAGCGCCGCGCTCCGCTCGCCACGTCTACGAGAACACTCATCGAATCGGCGGGCCCGAACGTGAGCGGTGCGGCGATCTGAAACGCACCGGTGGGGTCGAGTGACGCGGTGAAGTCTTGAATGTTCGTGCCCGTGCCGCTCTCGACGCCGGCGATGAGCCCCACGACAGCTCCCGCGTCGACGGCGGCGACACGTCCCGCGACGGACGTCGGTGTGACGATGGTCGCTTTGGTCGTGCCGGTGCCGGTTCCATACGTCGCGCTGATCGTCGCGACGCCGGCGCGCAGCCCGGTCACCAACCCGCCCGCGTTGACGCTGGCGATGGACTGGTCGGACGACTGAAAGGTCGGCGTCGCCCCTGAGACCGGATTGTTCGACGCGTCAAGAACGCGGGCGTTGATCTGGGCCGACCCGCCGACGCTCACGAGCATCGGCGCGGGGCTCAGGACGACGCTCGCCGCCGGTCCGGAGGGATGTGTGTCGGTGGTCCCCGACGAGCCGCAGGCCGACAGGCAGCCGCAGACAACGACGCCGAACGCCGCGCGCGAAGCGCGGCGTCGACCGCTAGCCGAGGTAGGACTCCAACGCCCGCGCGCGGCTCACGTGGCGAAGCCGCGACAGCGCCTTCTCCTTGATCTGCCGCACGCGCTCGCGCGTGATGCCGAGCAGCGCGCCGATCTGCTCGAGCGTCATCGGCTCGCTGCCGTCGAGCCCGAAGTAGAGGCGCAGGATCTTCGACTCGCGCTCCTTGAGGTGCGACAGCGCTTCCTCGATCGACTCGGTGAGCGCCTTCTCGAACGTCTGCTCGTCGGGCGTCGGGTTGAGCGTGTCCGGCAGGTAGTCGAGCAGCCGGTTGTCTTCGCCGGGCGTGAGCGGCGCGTCGAGCGAGAGATGCGTCTGCGAGATCGACATCGTCTTGGCGACCTCTTCCTCGGTGATGTCCATGCCGTGCGCGATCTCGGCGTGCGTCGGCGTCGCGGCCGAGCTCCTGGAGCAGCGCGTTGGCGCGCTTGCCGATCCGGTGCAGCGTCCCCGCGCGATTGAGCGGCACGCGCACGATGCGCGACTGCTCGGCCAGCGCCTGGAGGATCGCCTGGCGGATCCACCACACGGCGTACGAGATGAACTTGATGCCCTTCGTCTCGTCGAATTTGTGCGCCGCGCGAATGAGGCCGAGGTTGCCCTCGTTGATCAGATCGGAGAGCGAGACGCCCTGATTCTGGTACTTCTTCGCGACCGACACGACGAAGCGGAGGTTGGAGCGCACGAGCTTGTCGAGCGCTTCCTGGTCGCCGTCGCGGATGCTCTGCGCGAGCCGCACTTCCTCATCTCGCGAGATCAGCGGATAGACGCTGATGTCGCGGAGATACTGGTCGAGCGAGCCTTCTTCGTACGACGATTTCTTGTTGCGTCGGCCATGCGGCCAGTGCTCGATTGTCGGACGGCGACATCGTGAGTGCGCGATCCGCTCACCGAGGCGCGTCCAGCGGATGCGCGTCGAGCCAGGCGAAGCTCGTGTTCCGAGGAGTCGGGCGCATAACTGTAGTAGATCACGAACGGCTGACCCTTGACCAGCGAATCGGCGACGAAGCCCCAGTAGCGGCTGTCGTAGCGAGTTGTCGCGATTGTCGCCGAGCACGAAGTAGCTCCCTTCTGGGACGACCAACGGACCCCAGTTGTTTCGCGACGGGCGATACGCCACGGCGGCGGCCGCGGCCGACTTCACAAGGTAATCGCGCTGCCACCGAAATTCTTCCTGCCGAGGGTCGATATCCGGCTCGGTGTGCTCGACGTAACGCTCGCTCACGACGTGGCTGTTGCGAACCAGTGTCCCTTCGCGCATCTCGACCGTGTCGCCCGGCAGACCTACCAGCCGCTTCACGAAATTCTTCGTCAGGTCGCCCGGGTACTCGAACACGATTACGTCGCCGCGCCGCGGATCCCGAAGCCGGGCAGCCGCTTGTGCGTGAACGGCACCTCGGCGCCGTACACCAGCTTGTTGACGAGCAGGAAATCGCCGACGAGCAGCGTGTTCTCCATGCTTCCGCTCGGAATCTTGAACGCTTCGACGAGGAACGTTCGATCACGACGAACAGGAGCACCGACACGAGAAAGATCTTCGCCCACTCGCCGAGGAAGTCCAGTCCGGAGCGCTTCCGGTTGAGGTCGCGGAGCGCGTCGGTTTTCTGCTGATCGGAGATCGAGCGCGTAGCGGGCGCGGCCGTGTTCCCGGCCGGTTGCCCGGCGGGTTCCTCGTTCGGCGACGGCGACGCCTGCTCGTTGAGACTCATCCAACGCTCACTGCACTCACTGCGGGAGATGCGGTTGTGAGATAACGCCCGACAACGGACTCGGCTAGGTCACCCACGCGATCAATCCGGCGTGCCGAGATAGTTGTCGATCTGCGCCCGCTGCAGCGCTCCCGAGAAATCGACGATATCCGACCTTCGTCTCCGAGTAGAACTCATACACTTCCCACCCGCCTTCGCGGTGGCCGTTCCCCGTCTGCTTCACGCCGCCGAACGGCAGATGTGCCTCGGCGCCGATCGTCGGGGCGTTGATGTACGTGATTCCGTTGTCCAGCTCGTTCAGCGCGCGGAACGCCACGTTCACGTCCCGCGTGTAGACGGATGACGACAGGCCGTAGCGCACGTCGTTGTTGACCGCGAACGCCTCGTCCGCCGTGCGGACGCGAATCACCGAGAGCACCGGGCCGAAGATCTCTTCCTGTTCGAGACGCGATGCCAGCGCTTCACGCCGCGCGAAGATCGTCGGCTCGAAGAAGTAGCCGTGCTCGAGCCCCGTCCGGTCGCGCGGCGTCCGCCCACGACAGATCGGCGCCTTCGCCTCTGCCCGATGTCGATGTACCGCTCGACCTTGTCGACGCGCATGCGTCGTTGATCAGCGGCCCGACGTCGGTCCCCGCCTTGCGCCCGTCGCCGAGCTTGAGCGATGCGCGCGCGCTGCGACGAGCCGGCTCACGAACTCGTCGTGCACGCCGTCCTGCACGATCAGGCGGCTCGTCGCCGTGCAGCGCTGTCCCGTCGTGCCGAACGCGCCCCAGAGCACGCCGTCGAGCGCCAGATCGAGATTCGGCGTCGTCGAGCACGATCATCGCGTTCTTGCCGCCCATCTCGAGCGAGAGCCGCTTGTGCATGCGGCCGCACGTCTCGCCCACGATGCGCCCGGTTTCGGTCGATCCGGTGAACGAGATGACGGGACATCGCGGATGCGTTCACGATGCGCCGCGCCCGCCGCTTCGCCCACGCCGTGCACGAGCTGGATCACCTCGGGCGGCAAGCCCGGCCTCGAGCAGGATCTCGACGAGCACGTGCCCGGTGTGCGGCACGTCTTCGGCCGGCTTGAAGACGCACGCGTTTCCGCACACGAGCGCCGGGAACATCTTCCACGTCGGAATGGCGAGCGGAAAGTTGAACGGCGTGATGATGCCGGCGACGCCGATCGGACGGCGGAAGCTCATCGCCCACTTGTCGCGCAGCTCGCTCGGCACGGTGTGGCCGAACAGGCGGCGTCCCTCGCTCGCCGCGTAGTACGCGGTGTCGATCCCTTCCTGCACGTCGCCGCGCGTTTCGGCGAGCGGCTTCCCCATCTCGCGCGTCATCAGGTCGGCGATTTCTTCCTTTCGCGCGGACGAGCAGGTCGCCGACGCGGCGCAGCACGTCGCCGCGCGCGGGCGCCGGCGTGCGGCGCCACAGCTCGAATCCGCGCTTCGCGGACTCGACCGCCTGCGTCGACGTCGGCCGCGCCGGACATCGGGAAGCGGCCGATCGATGTCGCGCGTGTCGGCCGGATTCTGATTCTGCGAAATATTCACCGCTCACCGGCGCGACCCACTTGCCGCCGATGAAGTTCTCGAACGTTTTCATGGTTTCGTAGTTGGGGCCGGAGGCTTCGCTGGCGTCGGAGAGGGCGCGGGTGTGGTGGGCGCGGGCACCGGTGCCTGCTGAGGCTTGGTTGGAACGGCGGAACACGACCAGGCCGCGGGATGCTTGTCGGTGGGCTTCGCATAGCCGATACGCGGCAGAATCTCCACGGAGCCGAGGAGCACGCCCCACACCGTGAGGCGAGCGACACGAGATGAGCGCGGCTCGCGCGATGGCGCCACGTCCAGATCGATGCCCACACGCCGCCGGCCGTCATCACGCCGACCGCGCCGAGATAGCCGATGAGTCCCACGCCGCACCGCGACGGATACGGCCAGAAGGCCATGGCGATTCCGACGGCGAGCGCCAACGTGAGTCGCGCGAACACGCCGAACGACGACGTCGACCTCGGCTCCGCCGGCGCGGGAGCGGCGGCGCGTGCGCCCGGCTTCGCGGAGCTCTTGGCTTGCTTTTCGGGAGCCACGGGCATGAGCGCCTCGTCGGGTAGCGACGCGAGCTGCTTGTCGATCTTGGCGAGCTCCTTCTCCCAATCGCGGTCGGGCATCAGGTCACGCTCTCTCTCGTGAGGCCGTAGCGCTCGATCTTCTTGTACAGATTCGAGCGCGGCATGTCGAGCGCCGCGCGCCGTCTCGGACACGTTCCAGTCGTACTCGCGCAGCTTGGCGAGCAGAAACGCGCGCTCCGCGGCGTGCTTGAACTCCTCGAACGTCTTGCAGTCGAGCGAGCGATCCCGAGTCCCGTCTGGTCGGTGTCGTCGGCGCCCGCCGAGGCGCCCGACGTCATCCGCGGTCGACACGCGGGCCCGCCGCGAGGATGAGCAGCCGCTCGATCGTGTTGCGCAGCTCGCGCACGTTGCCCGGCCAGTCGAGCTTCGACAGCCGCTCGACCGCGTCGGGCGCGACCGCTCGCGGCGCGACCCCCTCGCGTTCGTGAGCACGTTCACGAAGTGCGCGACAAGCAGCGGAATGTCCTCGCGCCGCTCGCGCAGCGGCGGCACGTGAATCGGCACGACGTTCAGCCGATAGTAGAGATCCTCGCGGAAGCGCGCTCGCGCGATCTCCGTCCTCGAGGTTCTTGTTCGTCGCCGCGAGCACGCGCACGTCCACCTCGATCGGCTTCGCGCCGCCGATGCGCGTGACCACGCCGTCCTGGAGCACGCGCAGCACCTTCGCCTGCGCGGCCAGGCTCATGTCGCCGACTTCGTCGAGGAAGAGCGTGCCGCCGTGCGCCTGCTCGAACTTCCCGGCGCGGTCGGCGATCGCGCCGGTGAACGACCCCTTCATGTGGCCGAACAGTTCGCTCTCGATCAGCTCGCTCGGGAATCGCCGCGCAGTTCACCTCGACGAACGGCTCGTCGGCGCGCGTCGACTGCGAGTGGATCGCGCGCGCCACGAGCTCCTTGCCGGTGCCGTTCTCGCCGGTGATCAGCACGCGCGCCGGCGTCTTCGCGACGCGCTCGATCTTGTCGATGAGCGACGCGGATCGCCGTACGACTTCCCGACGATCTCGTACCGCGATTCGAATCGTCTCGCGGAGCCGCGCGTTCTCCTCGTGCAGCTCGCAGGTGCTGCAGCGCGTTGCGCAGCGTGACGAGGATGCGGTCGGTGTCGAGCGGCTTCTCGAGGATGTCGTACGCGCCGAGCTGCGTCGCCTCGACCGCGGTCTGGATCGTGCGCGTGGCCGCTGATCATGACGACGATCGCGCTCGCGATCGACTCCTCGCATCCGCTTGAGCGCCTCGAGCCCGTCGATCCCGGCCATCTTCACGTCGAGGAACACGAGATGCGGGCGCGCATTCTCGTACTCGGCCATCCCGTCGCCGCGTTGCCGACGGCGCGCACCTCGTATCCCTCGTACTCGAGCAGCTGGCCGAGCGCGGCGCGAATGCCCTGCTCGTCGTCGACGATCAGGATGCGCCGCGCAATGCTCATCGAACGGTCTTGTACAAGGTGATCTTGCTGTTCGCCACTCGAATGTCACCTATGTAGCGGGGGATCGGCAACAGGAGCGCGTTCGGCGCGACCCCGGCCTGGCGCGACCCCGGCTGGATCCGGTCGACGAGCGACGCGATCATCCCGCTGGGGATCGGCAGCCCGTGAATCCTCGCCTCGGAGACGTCGAACACCGCGACCCCGGGCTTCGACACGCCGAGCGTTCCCGTGAGCTGCACGCGCTCTCGGTCGTGCACGATGCCCACCGCTTCGGCGATCCCCCCACCGAGATCAGAGACCGACACAACGGCGCGCATGGAAAGCTTGTCCCCGCTCGCCATCGCGTCGACGCTGTCGGCGACGGTCGGCAGCCGTTTCGCCACCTGCTGGTAGGCGTACGACGCGAGCGCCGCGGGCGACACCGTCTCGAAGACCTGGCCTCGAGGCTCACTGAGCCGTTTCAGCGCCGCTCGCGTCGTGTCCGCAGCGGCGTCGGAAAGTGGCTCCCAGCGTTCCGTCGCCACGACGGCGGTCGGCGCGTGGCTCGCGTGTTCCGCGAGGCGCGACATCCACATGCCGCGGGTCAACCAGCCCCCAATCGCCAGTCCGACGAGGACGAACAGACAGCCGAGTCTCGTGATGCATCCCATGTCATTCTCTCCGAAGCGGCGCCGACGCGACCGTGGAATATCTCGAGCCGCCCGGTCCCAGCTCGCTCTGCATCAGGTCGAGCGACTGAACAACAACGTCGACCCCAAAATCCACGGCGCGCGCGGCGTCCGTGAATGCGCGCACGCGTTCTTCCAAAAGCGGATGCTTTACGCGTGCCAAGGTGAGGTGCGGGTGAAAAGGGCGCCCGTCGACGTCGAAGCCGAGCGCCTCGCAAGCGACCTCGATGTCGTTGTGCAGCAATTCCAGCCGCGGATCCTGTTCTACCCCCATCCATACGACTCGCGCCCGCCGAAAGTTCGGGAACGCCCCGATGCCGCCGAGGCGCATCGTCAGCTCGCGGTGGCGTCCCGCGATTCCGGCCGTCGCGGCGCGCACCGCATCAGCCGTTTCGGGTGGCTGGTCGTCGAGGAACTTGAGCGTGAGGTGCAGTCTCGCTTCGTCCACCCACCCGAGCTCCGGGGCGCACTCGCGCAGCGACCCTGTTGCCGCGACGATGTCGCGGCGGGCGTCGATCGGCAGATTAATCGCCAGAAACAGGCGCACTCGCCGCGTCCGAGTCGTTTGTTCGCGCCCGCGCGATCGAAGCGAGCTCGTTGAGCGCGCCCGACCGGAATCCGCGCGGATCGAGCTCCACGCGTTCGTATCCCGCGTCGATGAGCGCGCGCTCGAGCGCCGCGCGCCGTTCGCCGGCGTCCCATCGGGACAGCTCGGGCGCCGAAAGCTCGACGCGGGCCAGCTCTCCGAAATGTCGAACGCGAAGGTCGCCCGCGATGCCGAGCTCGCGCAGCGACGCCTCGGCGCGCTCCACGCGTCGCAACCTTCCGACCGTGACAGGCGTGCCGTACGGGATGCGAGACGACAGGCAGGGCGACGAAGGCTGCTCGGACGTCGGCAGCCCGAGCGCGCGCGAGCGGTCCCGGATCTCGGCCTTAGTGAGTCCGAACATGGCGAGCGGTGAGACGACGCCAGATTCGCGCGCGGCTCTAGCTCCCGGCCGATGGTCGCTCAGGTCATCGGCGTTCGTGCCGTCGGCCACTACATCGATGCCGCGCACACGGGCCGCGGGCACGACGTGGGACCAGAGCTCCGACTTGCAGAAGTAGCAGCGGTTTGTCGGATTGGCCGTGTAGCGCGGATCCTGCATCTCGGCCGTATCGATCTCGAGCACCTCGAGTCCGATCGCGCGCGCGGTCTCGCGAGCGACGATCCACTGGCTCTCCGGATACGACGCGCTTCGTCCGGTGACGGCGAGCACGCGGTCCGCACCGAGCACACCGACGGCGACCGCCGCGAGATACGCGGAATCGACGCCGCCGCTGTAACCGATCGCGATTCGCCCTTGCTGGCGCAGCCAGCCGCGCAGTTCGGCTTCCTTGTGGGCCGCCATGCGCGAAACGTAACCGCCCTCGATGCGCGCCATTCTCGCGACAGGCGTCCAACGAACGATCCCGGTCGAGCGAGGCTCGGCCGGGATCGAGTCAGCTCCAAGACGCCTTAGCGGCGGATCGAGAGTCTGTTGCTCGACGGGTTGTAGCGACACGTGATCGCCACCCCGTCGCGTCCATTGTGGCGAGTGGTCATCGCCACATCCCAGAGACCGCCGTGTCGCGTCGCGGAGCCGACGGACAACACGCGATAGCCCGGCGCGGAATTCACGAAATCCTCACAGCGGCGCTGGGCGCGCTGGTCTTGCGTTTCCAAGCGCCCCGCGGCGGTCCCCGATCGCTCGAAGCCCGGAAGATCCACGAGTCCGCGCGAGCCGTCGTAGCGGCAGGTCACGTCGACTTCGGTGGCGCCGCGGCGAACGTGCATCGGAAACGAGTACATGCTTCCGTGAAGCGATTCACGGTCGCGGCGCAGGACCACGTATCCGGCACGCGCGGCGGCGGCGCTGCACGCGTCGCGCGCGCGGCCCCACATCCCTGGTTGCTGCGCCTGTGCGCGCGGACTCAACAGAGTCGCGGCGGCGAGTGTGACGAGGCCGATCTGCATCCACGGCCGTCGAGTTCGGTCATTCATGGCAGCTATCCCTCATCATTGATGACGTCGTGTTAACGTCGCGCGGTTCGAGTTGGTGGCGCGCGTGTTAGCCCTTAGGGCATGATCCGGGCCGCTTGTCGCGTGATCCGCGTCGCAGCCGTCATCGCGGACCGGTGACACACCGAACGGTCGCTGCATTCTGGGGTGTCCCATTGTGCACCGGCCCGATGAACCTGTCTCCATTCTCGCCCCGTCGATGCCTTCGCGATGCTCAATTCCCGGCAAGCCTACGATGCGCTTGGGCGGCCGCTGGCTAGTTCTTGGGGCGCTCTCAGTCGCCGCCGTTGGGAGCCTCGCGGTGGCGTCGAGTGCCTCCGCGCTCCAGAACGCCGAGCCAATTGATCCAAAGCCGCAGCCCGCGACTGCCGCGATTTTGGCCGCCTATGACCAGTACGACATCGTAGGGACCGACGCCGCACACGGCGACGAGGTGCTGGATGACTATCTGCTCACACTCATCGAGTCGCCGCATCTCCGCGAACGAATCGACGACATTGTCGTCGAGTGCGGCAACCGGGCGTACCAGGGCGTCCTCGACCGATACATCGCCGGCGGCGAAGTTTCCACCGATTCAGGTATGGCTGCTTTGCGCACGACGGCGCTTGGAATGTGTGGCCTGTCGCGATTCTACGAGCGGCTGTTTCCGTTGGTTCGCCAACTGAATCAGGCAACCCCGAATCATCGCGTCCGCTTACTAGTCACCGAGCCTCCGGTGGACTGGTCAGCGTCATCTACGGAGATTGCCGCCGCGCGGCGAGCGAATCGCGACTCGTGCATTGCGGCAGCAATGGAAGCCGACGTTCTTGCGCATCATCACAAGGCGCTCATGTTGTTCGGCAGCGAGCACCTGGAGCATCGCTCTTCCTCGGGACGCCCGGCAGTCTCGATCTACGAGGCGCGGTATCCCGGAAAGACCTTCGTCATGCATGCCCACGGCGGGTTCGCGGCGTTCATGGGTCTCGACCGCGGTACCGAGCTCGAGGCGCGAATGACAAGTTGGCCGCGTCCCTCAATCGTCGTAGTGAAAGGCACGTGGTTGGCGGACCTTGATCTGCCGTACTTCGCGTGGCCGTTTCCGAAACGCATGGCGGGCGAGTCGTTCACCGATCATTTCGATGCGTTTCTCTACCTCGGTCCGGCGGATTCGCTGACTTTGGAACCGCCATCTGACATGGCCTTCACCGACAGCGCGTTTCGCGCACACCTTCGCGCGCACCTCGGCATCACGCTGCCATCCCAACCGCGGCCGCCGAGGCGACTCGTCTCAGACGCCGACATACGCGAGGCACGATCGTTTCTTCCCGGCGCGCCGCTCGTCGGGACATGGGCCGACTCCGTCGGCACGGACTCGTTCGACATTGACTACGCGCTCGGCAAACTCTGCATCCGTCGTTCGGGGTCGCGGCCGTGGTCCGAGCTCATCATGACTGCGCCAGAGCACTTCCGTGGGGAATTGAGCGGGACTCCGATATCGCTGGAAGTTGCGATGAGCGGCGACCACGTGACCTCCATAATCACGGACAGCCGTCGTGTCCTTCATCGACGACCCGAACGGCCGCCGTCCTGATCACGAATGCTGCGTCGACAAAGATGCACAGACGCTCAATTCAAACGCCGTTCGCCGGGCTACTGCTGCCGATAGCGGAGCGCCTCGCCGACGTGCTCGCCGGTAACGGTTTCACTCTGATCCAAATCCGCGATCGTTCGCGCAACTCGCAGAACACGGTGGTACGCCCGCGCCGACAAGTGAAGCCGCTCCGAACCTTCAACGAGAAGCCGACGAGCATCTGCGGAAAGGCGGCCTCGCGTGAGAAGCCACCGACCTGAGGCGTGCGCGTTGCACGTGACGCCTCTGGTGGCAGCATAGCGAACACGCTGCAGCGCGCGCGCCGCGTCCACGCGGCTTCGAATCACCGTTGAACTCTCCGCCGTGACGTTCGCATCCAAGTTGGCCAACGGCACCGGCGTGAGTGTCACCTGCATGTCGATGCGGTCGGCCAACGGCCCGGACAAGCGAGACCGATATTTAATGATCTCTGATTCGGCGCACACGCACGGCCTGGTCGGGTGTCCGAGGTACGAGCAGGGACAGGGATTCATCGCGGCGATGAGCGAAAATCGGGCGGGGAACTCGACGCTCAGCGCCGCGCGGGCGATCACGACTCGGCCGTCTTCCAACGGTTGCCGCAATGCCTCGAGCGCCGCCGCGCGGAAACTCGAGCAGCTCGTCGAGAAACAGCACGCCATGGTGCGCGAGGCTGACTTCGCCGGGCCTCGGAATGCCTCCGCCGCCGACGAGCCCCGCCGACGAAATGGAATGATGCGGCGCGCGAAACGGCCGAGCGGACGACGAGACCGCCCGACGACGGCAGTAGACCGACGACCGAATGGATCGCCGTGACCTCGAGCGCTTCGTCTTCCGTGAGCGACGGAAGAATGGACGGCAGGCGGCGCGCGAGCATCGTCTTCCCGGCCCCGGGCGGGCCCACCAGCAGGCACGCGTGTCCGCCGGCCGCCGCGATCTCCAACGCGCGCTTGGCACTCGCCTGCCCCGAAACGTCCGCGAAATCCACGTTCTCGTCGCACGCCACGCTCTCCATCGCTCGCTCGGCGCGGGACAACGATCCGGCCTGCAATGATTCGACTAGTGAGCCCAACGAATCAGCGGTGAACGTGCACAACGATCGAACGAGCGACGCCTCGGCAACGTTCGACGGCGGGATCACAACGCCGCGCAGCGCCGGCGCGCCGGCCAGGTGTCGCGTGACCGACAGCACGCCCCGCACCGGCCGAATCGCCCCGTCGAGTCCCAGCTCGCCGAGGAACGCGAGGCCCTCCACACACTCGGCGGAGAGCGCACCGAGGGCGACGAGGAGCCCGATCGCGATCGGCAGGTCGAATCCGGTCCCCGCCTTTCGTTGATCGCCAGGCGAAAGACTCACCGTCACGCGCCGAGCGGGGACCGCGAAGCCGGAGTTGGCGAGTGCGGCCGAGACGCGCTCGCGGCTCTCCTTCACCTCGCCGGACGGAAGCCCGACGATCGTCCAGTGCGGCAGCCCCTGCGCCACGTCGACCTCGACGCAAACGTCGTAGGCGTCGATTCCGAGCACGGCGGCCGAGCGGATGGCGGCGAGCATATCGCGACGCTAGGCAAGCCGCCGGACGAACGCGTCATCATCTCATTGCCGGATCGCTCTTGATGACGCATCGAGTCGTCGATGCGTCGCGCGGCCGCAGGTGCGATCGCTTCAGTTCCGCGACGGCGGACGATCCGAGTCGACGCAGAGCACCTTGAGCTGCTGCTGCGCGTATGGATCGATCTGGTCGAGCAGGTCGAGCGACTGCTTTGCCGTTTCGGCGTATGACGCCTGGCGTGAAGCCCGACACGCGCGAGCGAGATCACGTCGACAGCCACGCGCACCCGTTTGCAGCTCTCACCCTTGTCGGTGAGCTTCATCGATTCCTTGAGCGCTGTCTGCGCGACGGCCAGTGCGGCCACTCCGGTGAGGAACCGGGCTTGCTCCGAGGTTTGTACTGAGTCGGCGAACGCCAGCATGCGAAGCGCGGTCGCCAGATCGGCGTTGGCCTGCGCGCCGTTTGCCGCCGCATCGTACAGCGCATGCCCTTTGGCCAATGCGAACATCGCGACGTACGCAGAGTCGTCGCCGCTCACCAGCGCCGTGTGCAGCGAAGCGAGAGCGCTGTCGGGACGGCCGAGTTCGATTTGAAGCTGCGCGATCGCCATGTGCCCGTGTTTCGTGGCCGAGTCGAGCAATACCAGCTGCCTGGTGGCGTCCAACGCCTCGGAGACCTTGCCGCGGGCGTGCAGCTCCGTGGCGTGCAAGTTCAGCAACTCCACGCTCCGCGGAAAGAGCGCGAGCCCGCGCGGCAGCACCGTGTCCGACTCGGCTTTGATGTACTGCGTGTACAGCGCGTACATCTTCGCGTCGTTGCCGAATGCGTTGACGCCGTGGGCGAGGGTCTCGACCGCTTTGATCGTCTGGTTCGCCGAGTGGTACGCGAAGCCGAGGCGGTAGTAGAAGAGCGAATCGCGGCGGCTGACCGAGTCGCGTTCGAGAAGTGCCTCGCCGGCGGCGATCGCCACCGGCCAGTGCTTGTTCTCGTACGCCGCGCGCCATCTCTGCAGGACGAAGCGGATGTCGTCCGGATGCGCGTTGCTCAGCGCGACGAGAAAAGGCTCGGCGGCCAACGCGTTGCCGCCGTCTAGCAGTGCGTAGCCAACTCGCACGGCGAGGTCGAGGTCCGCGGTGTCCGTGGCCGCGAGGCGGATCCAATACCCCGCGGCCGGTTCGCGGCGACGCAGCGAGTCGAGCGCGACAGCGGCAGCCTCGAGCCCGTGCGGACTCACCGAATCGATCGCGAGAAGCGACTCGGCCTCGGCGAGCACCTCTTTCGGCGGGGCACCGTTTTGATGCAATGCCCACACGAGACACGTCCGAACGATCGAACCGCGCGGATACGCATTGACGCCTTCTCGCGCCGCCTCGACTGCGCGGAGGCCGCTGCCCGCCCGGAGCGCGTTCTCGCAGCGGCGCTCGGGCATGAGCTGTACGCGCGCCGCGGCGATCGACCGCGCGAAGAGGACCGCGGCCGAATCGAGCTTGGGCGCGGTCGCGTCGGGGAGCGGTTGCCGCAGCCGCTCGTCGCGGAGCAGCATGAGCGACCCTGAAAGGCGCGGACCCGTCGGCCCGTTGGACACCGACGCCATCACGAACTCGTCGGCGCGGAAGTACTTGCCGGCGGAGCGGATTTCCTGGAGGTCGTAGGTCGTGTCCGGGTTGTAGCCGGCGCGCTCCATTCGAAACCCGACGTCCCCGGCGTCGATGAGCTCGACCTCCTTCTTGTCGATCAGGCGGCCGACTCGCGAGCGCACCGCATCCCCGGCCTTGCGGCCGAGCTTCATGTCGGCGCCGGCGCGCGGCGTGAAGTTCACGATGAGCAGATACTGGCGCGTGAACTCGGGCTGGTCCTTCTTGGCGCGCTGCGCGCCAGCCGACCCCGCGACGGCGACAATCAACCCGATGCTGCCGGTCATCGCTCGGCGCGACAGACGGGAGGGGACGCACGGAAACGTCCGGCGGGGGGGTCGGCGTTCGAGAGCGTGGGTGGGAATCAAGCTCTAACTATGTAGGTGGTGGCAGCCCGAGCGACACCCCTTCCTGGCCCGAACCAGAATGAGTACGGACCAATCCGAGGGACTGCTGAATATTACGATTTCCGGCACTGAGCGGCGACATCCGGCAATCGAACCGGACGATTTGTCGCTTTCAGCGCGACCCGGAATCCGTCGGGCACTGCTCGTCGGTGAGCTTGTCGAAGTCCGGCATCCGGACGCGCCACCCGTACTGAAGGGTCGCGTGCGCGACTCCCGCGGCGAGCTGGCACTGGTATCGACCCAGGTAGAAGTCGAACGGATCGCGCGAATCGGAGTCCACCAGGTCGAGGTCGGAGTCCACCATGGTGAGCTTGCCGAACTTGAGCTGGCCGCGCCGAATGGCGACGAAGTTCGGCGACGCCATCGCGGAGGGCACGAGTGCCCGCAACGCCGAGTCGCTCACCGCGTTGGGCGAGCCGATCACGAGTCCAAAGCCATGGGCGCAGCAGTCGAGCGACGCGATCGCGCCGTGCAGGTGCGGCGGCGGCAGGTTCGAGAAGACGTCGATCAGGATCGTGTTCTTCTCGACGCGCAAGTTCCCGCTCGCCGGGACGTTGATCATCGCCGAGAGGCTGATGTGAAGCGCGCTAAGCAGGCCGGTCACGCCGACGGCGCCGATCTTCACCTCTTTCGTCTCGATCGCCAGCCAGCGTCCCTCGCGAATCGACGGCGTGCCGCCCATCGTGAACGGGATCGTGGCGCCCTTGGAGAGCGTCCCGTGGATGATCAGGTTCTGGCCGTCCGCCTCGACGCGCAGGTTGCGGACGTTCGCGTTCGGATAGGCGAAGATCCTCGTGTTCATGAGGACCTCGACCTGCTGCAAGTTCAGATGGACCGAGGCCCCGGCGATGTCGAGGTCGAAGCTCGCCGGATCGTCGAACGAGACGACGGTGGCCGGCGGCGCCGGACGCATCTGCGCGCGAATCCTGTCGATGCCGACGACAAGGTCCTTCGTGAACCTGAATTGAACGTTTCGCATCGTGAGGACGGGGGCGACGTTCGGATCGACGACCGAATCGGGCGCGGCGCGGCGAGCCGAGTCGGCTACGTTCCCCGCGGCCATAGCCGGCGTCGTTGGGCCGGAGCATGCCGCGGCCCCCGCCGCGAGCCATGCGGCGAGAATCCATTTCCCGGCGGTCCGCCGAGATGACCTCACAAAGCGCGCAGCTTCTCCCATGTGTGCGTTATCCCCCCACGGGTCGGCGGGTTCGCCGGTGTCCTCGCCTTCTTCATCTCGCAAGGAACGGTCTAACTCGTCGGCCGCCTCGTCGCGGGCGACGGCGCGACTTAAGTTGCGAAAGGCCCAGTTACGGAGGCGAGATCGTGGGCTACGAGGCGAAGTGCCGCGTTCGGGTCGTCGAGAAGGGCACCGCGCGCGAGGCGGATGGGACGGTTCTGCTCGAGACGGACGAGCTCGTCATACGCGGCGAGGCCCGCGTGCGCGTCAAGCGCACGTCGATTCGACGCGTGTCGCGTCGCGCGGGCGACGTCGATCGTGACCGCACCGAGCGCGACGATCACGCTCACCCTCGGCGAGCCTGCCGCTACTCGGTGGGAGAAGAAACTCGGCGAGCCGCCGAAGCGACTCATCGACAAGCTCGACGTGAAGCCCGAGGCTGCCGTGCTGCTCATCGGCACGCACGACGACGAGCTCTGCGAGCAACTCTCCGAGCGAACGTCGCGGCTGTCACGCGCCAGCGCCGCGAAGAATCGCGACGTCGTGTTCGTGGACGTGAGCCGCGCGGCCGACATGACGCGAATCGCTCGCGCCAACGCGGCCATCACGGACGACGGCGCGATCTGGGTCGTGCACCCGAAGGGGCCGACCGGCATCGCCGACACGGCGATCTTCGCCAAGGCGAAGGAGCTCGGACTCACCGCCACGAAGGTCGCGCGCGTCTCCGACACGCTTACGGCGGAGAAGCTCGTGCGACCGCTCGCGTTGCGCGGATCGGCGCGGCCGGCCAAATCGAACGGCGCGCGCGAGTCGAAATGAGCGAGACCGGAGCGGGCGGGCCCCTGCTCCTCTACGACGGGACCTGCGGATTCTGCGCGGACGCCGTGCAGTTCGTGCTGCGGCACGACGTCCGCGCGAGGACGCTCAACTTCGCGAGCTTGCAGGGGCCGACGGGGACCGCGATCCGTGACCGGCAACCAGAGCTCGCGTCGGCCGATTCGATGGTCTGGCTCGAGAGCATCGGCGACGCGACGCCGCTCGTGCGATCCGCCGCGGCGCTGCGCGTGCTGCGCTACCTCGGCGGCGTTTGGGGCGCGCTGGCCGCGGTCGCGGCAATCGTGCCGGGCGGCGTTCGCGACTGGGGCTACGACCTCGTGGCGCGACACAGGCACCGGCTGTCAGCCGGCGGCGCGACGTGCGTGATTCCGACGGCCCAGGAACGAGCGCGATTTCTCGACTGAGATCCGCTGCTACTGTGCCCCGAGGAAGCGGCGTACCGCCGCGAGCACTTCGTCTCGATTGCTCACGAAGATCCAGTGGTGCGCTCCGCGGATCTCGAGTGTCGTGCCGTGTTCGACCTCCCGGCGAAACTGATCGCGCGAGATGCGGTCGACGCGATCGAGGCCGCGAATCACGTCTTGCCACGCCGCCGCGTGCTCGCGGTCGCCGCGCTGCCACGGCTCGAGCTGGGTGACGGAGTCCGTGACGGCGTAGATCGCCAGGGCCGGCGCTTTCACGGCGCCGTAGTTCGGGTGCTCCGGTTGGATCGACTGATAAGCATTCGTGATCTCCTCGCGCCAGCCGTCGTACTTGAAACGCGTACGGATGTCGGCCTCGGGGATGTTCACGCCGCGCACGCGGTGCACGAACGCGACGTACGCGGCCGGCGTCGCGGTGTCGGCGGCGGTCGGCTCGGGGCGCCCCGGCAGGTTCGGCGGCACGGGGAAGATCTCCTGTAGCTTCGCGTCGGCCGCCACGCGATCGTAGGCCCCGTCGAGATACACGAGCTTGTCGACGAGCGACGGGGACTGTCCGGCCAGCCGCGTCATCTCTTCGCCGGCGATCGAGTGCCCGATGATCGTCACGCGGCCGAGGTGGAGCGCGGTGATCGCCGCGCGGATGTCGGCCACGAGGCGGCGCGTGTCGTAGCCGGACTCGGGATGATCGGACTCGCCGAACCCACGCCTCGTGAGCGCGACGACGTGGAACTTGTCGGTGAGCAGCGGCGCGAAGTCGTCGAACGAGTGGGCCGTGTTCCCCAGGCCCGCCAGAAAGAGAATCGTCGGCGCCCCGGCCGGGCCGCCGAAGTCCAGGTAGTGAAGCCGGACGCTCGGCGCGACGCGCACCATGCCGCCGGTGTGATGCGTCGTGTCGCGCCACGCGTCGGCGGGGGCGCGCGATTGGGCGCCGACCGGCACGCGCGCGGCGCCGAGCGTGACTGCGCTCAGCGCGAACGCGGTGGCGGCGGCCCGACTACGGAACGACCTTGCCCGACGACAGCTCTTTGGTGAGGCGATAGAGGAATTCCTCGCTGTCGTAGTACGACTTGATCAGCACGCGCTCGTCCTTGCCGTGCGCGCGGTTGTCGTTCGGGTCGCCGAACAGTCCCGAGACTCCGTAGCCCGCGATGCCGATCGCGCGCAGGTATTTGCTGTCGGTCGCGCCGGTGCCCATCGTCGGAATGACGAGGACGTCGGGACCGAACATCTCGTGCGTGAGCTTCTCGATCGGGCGCATGATCTCGGGCGTGAGCGGCGACGGCGCGGCGTGTTCCATGGCGGGCGCCTTGGAGATCGTCACGCCCGTGTCGCCGGTCGCCTTCAACAGCGAGGCGCGCACGTCCTCCGGATCGTGTCCCGGCGCCATGCGGCAGTTCACGTTGGCGCTCGCGGCCTGCGGCAACGCGTTTCGCGCGTGCCCGCCGGTGAGCATCGTGGCCACGCACGTGGTGCGCAGCATCGACCGGTAGCGCGGGTCGCGCGAGAGAGTCGCCGACGCCTTGGCGTCGTTCGGATTCGCGACGATCGCGCGCATCGCGGCGCCGATTTCGGGCGTCTCGATCGTCGCCGTGCGCGTGAAGAACTCGCGCGTCACGTCGTTGAGCATGACCGGAAACTGGAACGTCGCGATGTGGGTGAGCGCCTGCGCCAGCTCATAGATCGCGTTGTCGTCGCGCGGCACCGACGAATGCCCGCCGCGGTTCGCCGTCGACACGGTGAAGTTGGCCGACACCTTTTCCGCCGCGCCGACCGAATTGATGAACGGCTTGCCGTCGCGCAGCGACCCGCCGCCGCCTTCGTTGAGCGCGTACGCGGCGTCGATCAGCTCGCGGTGGTTGGCGATGAGCCAGCGCACTCCGTTCGCCGGCCCGCCCTCTTCGTCGGCCGTCAGCGCGAGAATGATGTCTCGGTCGGGGACGTAGTGTTCCTGCTTGAACCGAATGAGCGTCGTGACGAAGATCGACGCCATCGCTTTGTCGTCGCCTGACCCTCGGCCGTAGTAGTACCCGTCGCGCTCGGTGAAGACGAACGGATCGATATCGGGCGACCAGTCTTTCTTGAGAGCCTGGACCACGTCGAGGTGCGCGAGAAGAAGCAGCGGCTTCCGCCCGCTGGACCCGCTGCCGTGATACCGGACGACGATGTTCCCCTTGTCCGCCCGCGGGCCGCCCTGGAAGATGTCGGAGTCCGCGAACCCCGCGTCCTTGAGCCGCTTCGCCACCGCACTCGCCGCGACGGTCGTGCTGCCGACCGAATCGGCTGTGTTGATCTCGACCATCTCCTTGTAGATGTCGTGCGCGAGCCGCTGGTCGGCGCGAAGCGGCGAACCCTGTTGGTACTGAGCGGCTAGCGTGGCGGGAAGTGCGAATGCGGCAAGCGCGACCGAGAGTCGCATCGAAGGCTCCGGCGAGGGTGGGCGGAAGTGTACGATGCGAACGAGAGGGCGTGAAGATCCCCGAACGGCGCGAAGGGCGATGGGGAGCTCGGCCACTCTGAGTTCGAGCGCCGGTTGGATGTCGGCTGTGCGCTCGAAGTCGGAGGTCGGACGTCAGACGTCCGACGTCAGACCCTGCGTTGGATGGAGCAGTCCGGTGCGACGCGGACGGGTATCGCGGCACGCCTGGTCTGATGTCCGATATCGGACGTCAGACGTCAGACGTCGAGTGATAAGCCATACCACCCTCGGCGACGACAGGCCGACGAATGGCCGCGATCCCGCCGCCGCGCTTCTTCAGCCGGCGCCGAGTCGCTTCCTGATGTCCCGCGCTCCGGACGACACCCCCAGCGCCACCGACAACCCGAATAGCAACGCCGTCCCCGTCCCTATGAGCGGCACAATCATCACGACCGGTACGGCCACGATCGCGGCTCCAACCCCGGCGAGCACGGGCGCCAGACCGTTCTGCACGGCGTCCACGTACTGCAACCGGTTCACGGTGAAGCGACGGGCCTGCCAGAAGCCGAGCGCCGTTGCGGCGACGGTCATGGCGAGACCGGTGATCGAAGCGAAGAAGTGGAACACGAGAACCTCCGAAATGACACGCGACGTTTGCTCGTGCATCAGTACGTGAATCCTGCACCGGAGTTTCAGCGCGCCGCTAGTCTCAGCCGAAGCCGTCCAATAGCTTTGGCGTGGCGGCCTGAGAGACGGCACGCGGTGCCCACCACGCATTACGCACGAGAGCTCGATGGTCACGTTGCGCGTCGTCCGTCATGACCGGGAACTGGTGCTGGCCGAGGTTCCCAGCGACGTGATCCCCAGCCGCGGCGAAGTCCTGCAGCTCGACACTCTGGACGACACGGGCGAGAAGACGAGACCCAGCACCCTCTGGCGCATCGTCTCCGTCACCGTGCACGTCCCGTCCCTCGCCTCGTCGGTGCAGCGCGACGGGTCTCAGCTCGCGGTCCGACGGGTCGAGGTCGCCGTGCTGCCTGACATCGCGCTCGTCCCCGAATTCGCCGCGGCGGCCGAGAAGATCCTTTCCGAGTCGAAGATGTGACGGACGCTCCGTCGACCCGCGTGACCGGGGATGCGTTGGTGGGAGCCGACCCCGCGACGGGCCGGCTCCTGTCCATGTACACCCGGACGCAGGAGTTGCCGGCGCATTTGCGCGAGTGGCGGCTGCCACCGGGCTGGGCGTGGGGGTCCGAAGGACTCCACACGCAGCATCGCCACTATCAAGAGGTCGTCGACGCGCTCGGGCGGTCGCTGTCGCTTGTGACGCGCCCCCAACGATGCGCACGCGGTGTGGCTCGAGTCGGAAGCGCGCCACTTGGCGCACCGAAACCATCCGGCGATTCCCACGACGTACCACTACTGGTCGACCTTCGCGGTCAATCAGCGCGGGCCGGGCTACCTGCGCCGCTGGATCATCGGTGAAACGATCGCCGCCCGAATTGCGCGCATGGGGCCGGACGACGTTCCCGGCGCGCTGCGCGTGTTGCGCGAGATCGGCTCGGGCCTGAGCTACCTTCACGACCTTGGGGCCGCGCACGGATGCATGGCTCCCGAGACCGTCTTCGCGTCGCCGATGGGGCGTCTGTGGATGATGGGATGGCAGTGGGCCATGCCGATGTCCGAGATCCCCACCGGCATCTCGCCCGACTTCCGTTTCATGCCGGTGCCGCACGAGTGGACCGACGGCGTGTGGTGTCCGACTCCAGCGAGCGACCAGTGGCAGCTCGCGGCGACGTGCTTCGCCGCGCTCACTGGCGAGAACCCGCCGCCCGACGGAGTGCCGCCGATCCAGCTCATGCGTCCCGACTGCCCGCGCGCGCTCGCCGGCATCATCGATCGCGCGCTGAGCGCCGACCCGGAAAAACGATTTCCGTCCATCGCGGCGTTGCTTCGCTCGATCGATCGGCTCATCGGCGGACGCACGATGGTCGCGCTCGCGGGCGACGAACCCGAGACGTCACGCGCCAACGAGTCGCCCGAGACGCGGCTCCGCTGGGCGCTCGCCGACGACTACGAGGTGCTCGCCGCGTTGGGCTCCGGCTCTTTCGGTTCCGTGTGGCGCGTGCGCGACCTCACGCTCGGCCGCGAGGTGGCGCTCAAACTGCTCCATCCGCGCGTCGCGCGCGACGAACGAATCGTCGGTCGTTTTCGTCGCGAGGCGCGGCTGGCGGCGCAGCTCGCGCACCCCGCGATCGTTCCGATCTTCGACTGGGACAGCCGCGGCGACGTCGCCTGGTACACGATGGAGTTGGCCGAGGGCGGATCTGTCGCGGACCTCGTCGCGCGATCCGGGCCGCGCACGCTCAACGAGATCGCGCCGCAAATCGACTTCATCCTCAACGGCCTCGCCGCCGCGCACGCGATCGGCATCGTCCATCGTGACCTGAAGCCGGAAAACGTTCTGATCGACCGGTACGGACGTTGGCGACTCGCCGACTTCGGCATCGCAAACGCCACCGGCGAGGAAACCGCCGGCGCGTCGGGCACGCCCGCCTTCGCACCTCCCGAGCAGCTACTCGGCGAGGAACAGGACGCCGCGGCCGACTGTTTCTCACTCGCCGCGATCGTCGCGTACGCGTTGACCGGAACGCCGCCCTTCGGAGAGCGCGACAGCGCGGCGATTCTGGCGCGGGAGCTGCGCGGGGACGTCGACCTGTCGTCGCATCCCACGGAACTCGCCGAGTGGCTGCGACACGGTCTCGCGGCGACGGCCGCGGACCGGTTCGAGGACGCGGCGGCGATGCAGGCCGCGTGGCGCGACGCGGTAGGCGCCGTGCTCGAGCAGGACAGACAGGTCCCGTGGTGGCGACGCTGGTTCGCCGGCGACGCCGCCGAGGGCGGCGTCTCGTGGACGGGAGACACGTTTCTCTCCAAGTAGGCGGAACGACGGATGGCGATTACGAGCACCAATCCGGCCACGGGTGAGCAGCTGCAGGAGTTCGCGCCGCTCACGCCGTCGGCGATCGAGGACAAGCTGTCGTGCGCCGGCCGTGGCGCCCGCTCGTGGGGATCGACCCCGCTCGACGATCGAACCCGCATGCTTCGCCGCGCCGCCGACCTGCTCGACGAGCGCCGCGACGAATACGGAAAGCTGATGACGCGCGAGATGGGCAAGACGTTCGCCGCGGCCAAGGACGAAGCGGCGAAGTGCGCGACGAGTCTGCGCTACTACGCCGATCACGCGGCCGAATTTCTCGCCGATGCGCCCCCCCCGGTCGCGGTCGACGGCGAGCGAGGGTACGTGGCGTTCGAGCCGATCGGCGTGGTGCTCGCCGTGATGCCCTGGAACTTTCCCTTCTGGCAGGTGATCCGGTTCGCCGCTCCGGCGCTCGCGGCCGGCAACGTCGGGCTGCTCAAGCACGCGTCGAACGTGCCGCAGTGCGCGCTGGCATTGGAACAGCTCTTCGCCGACGCGGGCGCGCCGGATGGAGTCTTTCAAACATTGCTCATCGAGGCCGGCCAGGTCGAGTCGCTCATCGGCGACGAGCGTGTTGCCGCGGTGACGCTCACCGGGAGCGAAGCGGCGGGGAGCAGCGTCGCGGCGGCGGCGGGACGGCACGTCAAGAAGACGGTGCTCGAGCTGGGCGGCAGCGACCCGTTCATCGTCATGGAGAGCGCGGATATCGACGCCGCCGCGCGGACGGCCGTCGCGGCCAGAACGATCAACAACGGCCAGTCGTGCATCGCCGCCAAGCGCTTTATCGTGGCACAGCGAATCGTCGAGGACTTCACGACGCGATTCGTCGAGCGCATGCGGAGCCTCGTCGTCGGCGATCCGATGGACGAGCGCACCAACGTCGGGCCGCTGGCGACGGCCAGGATCCGCGACGACCTGCACTCGCAGGTGACGCGCGCAACCAAGGACGGCGCGTCGCTTCTCGTCGGCGGCGCGCCGCGCGCCGGCAAAGGGTTCTACTACGAGCCCACCGTCATGCGCGACGACACGCGCAACAGCGCGGCATTTCGTGAGGAGACCTTCGGCCCGCTCGCGGTGATCACGAGCGTCCGCGACACGAGCGACGCCATCGCCGCGGCGAACGATTCGCGCTTCGGACTCGGCGCGGCCGCGTGGTCGCGCGACGAGAAAGAGATCCGGCGATTCGCGCGCGAGCTCGAGGCGGGCAGCGTCTTCGTCAACGGGATGGTGGCGTCTGACGCGCGTTTCCCGTTCGGCGGCGTGAAGAAGTCCGGCTACGGCCGCGAGCTCTCGGCGTTCGGCATGCACGAGTTCGTGAACGTGAAGACGGTCCGCATCCGCGGCACGGCTGCGACGTCCGGGAGCGCTACGGAGTAGCCGCGTCCTGCGCCGCCACGGCGCGTAGCGCGATCGTCACCGTCGCGCCGGGGTGTCCGTTCGCAGGCGGCTCGACCCTCGGACTCCGTACAGTGATCGAGCCGCCCCACCCTTCCACGAGCTGGCGGCTGATCGCCAGACCAAGCCCGCTCCCGCTCGTACGCGTCGAGAAGTGCGGCTCGAAGATGCGCGGGAGCACGTCCGCCGGGATCCCGTGGCCGTCGTCGCTCACCGTGATCGTCGCGTGCTCGCCGTTGCCGTTTCCAGGCGGCTCGACGTTCACGTGAACGCGCCCCGCGCCGGCGAGCCGCGCGTTTTCCAGAACGTTCAGCAACACTTCCTTGAGCTCGTCGACCCGCGCCAGCGCCGTGACACGTGAGTCGTCGCCGGTTTCGATCCACTCGACGTCGTCGCCTCCCGCGCCTTCGCCGCCCATTCGTTCGAGCGATACGACCTCGCGCACGATCGCAGCGATGTCCACCTCGCTGGGCCGGGCGCGCTCGTCGGGGGCGGCGCCGTACCGGCTGAACGCGCGCGCGATCTCGTCGAGCCGGTCGATCTCGGCGAGAATCTGGTTGACGTTGTGATCGAGCACACGATCGAAATCGACGCGCTTGTCGGCCCGCGCCCGCCGAAGATGTTGCACGCCGAGGCGGATGGGCGTGAGCGGATTCTTGATCTCATGGGCGACCTGCCGCGCCATCTCGCCCCACGCGAGCACCCGTTGCGCCCGCGCGACCTCGCTGACGTCGTCCACCGTGATGACGATGCCGCCGCCACTGCGCGAGAGGCGTGTGAGCGTGCCGCGCAGCTGGCGCTGATCCACCGTCACCTCGAAATCGTGCTCGTCGGCCGCGCCGCCGATGAACTCGTCCACGCGGCGCGCGACTTCGGCGTTCACCGTCTCGTCCAGGCGCGCGCCCGTCGGCAGCGACACGCCTAGCAACTGCTCGCTGCGCGGGTTCGCGAGCGTGACACGCCGGTCGCGGTCGACGGCGACCACGCCGCTGGCCACGTTGCGCAGCACGGCCGACGTACGCCGCTGCGCCTCCTCGAGCGCCGACCGGCTCGCGTTCAGATCGGCCGTCATCCGACGGAACGCGGCGAACACGGGGAGGAACTCGAGCGTGGGCTCCGACTCCAGCGGCGGCGACCGGCTTCCGCCGGCGATCGAGAGCGCCGCCTCGCGCAGCGCGCCGATCGGCTTCGCGAGCTGGCGCGCCGCCGCGCCGCTCAGCCAGAGCGCGGCGAGCGCGCCGAGGGCGGTGGCAAAGAGCACCAGCACGCCGAGGTCGCGGCGGCGGCGGCCGAGCGGAGCATCGGTCGCGCGCGCCGGTGCGGCGATCACCACCGCCGGCGAAGGCGCCTCGCTCAAGGACCGGTATCCGAACAGCGTCGGGGAATCGCCGACCGACTCGACCTCGGTGGCGGTTTCTTCGGCGTGCACCGCGAGCGTCGATTCTATTTTGGGCGGGAGCAGGCGACCCGTCGGGGCGAGGTCGTCGTAGAGCTGGTCGCTGGTCTGCAGCAGCTCGCCGCCGCGGAATACGAACAACGGCGTCTCGAGACGCTCGCTTTCGTCGGCGAGACGGGTCAGCGCGCCGGCGCCCGGCTCGATCGAACGCAGCGTCTCGCCCACCAGCACGGCGCGCGACTGGATCGCGTCCGCCGCCAGCTGTCCGTACATCCAGATCGCGAATGAGAGACCAGGAATGACGAAAAACGCAAAGAGGGCGAGCGAGAGCCGCGCGCGGTAGCTGCGGCCGAGCGTGCGGCGGCGCGCGCGCATCCACCGCCCCGCCCCGCCGTCGGCGATCACCGCCGCCAGCCAGAGCGCGCCGACGATCGCCAGGTCGAGCAGGACGATCAGCGCGCCGCGCTCCACCAAGGCGTCGAGCGATCGGAGCTCGACGTCCACGTGGGCGGGCGTCGCTCCCCGGCCGGTGGCGACGATCCGGTCGCCGTGCAGCTGCGTGCCCTGGCGACGCCAGCGCGTCGGACCGACTGTCGTGTCGGCGGGCGGCAGCAGCGGACCGCGCAAATGCACCGAGTAGGGCGGCTCGACGTCGTGCTCCTCGGCCAACCCCAAGAGCTGCGCGAAGGGATTCGACTGAAAGAGCCGGCTCGGGGGCGCGAGCACAACGCCGGTAACGCCGCCTCCGGTGGACGGCGCACCCATCACCAGCTCGACCGCCGTGTCCGTGGCCACGGACTTGATGATCACAAGCCCCGTCCGCCGCGCCGTCGCGACAACGCGCGCTACCTCAGGGGCCGGGTTGGGTATGTCCGCCGTCGCGAACATCGCGACGGGCCCCGTGTCCGTCGGCCACGCCGACAGAATGATGGGATTTCCCGCCGCGGCGATGTCCGACGTGACGTAGTTCTCGAGGAGCGACTCGCGAATCGGCGGCGCTTCCTCGGCCAGACTGAGCCCGAAGCGCTGAAGCAGCGTTGCGGAGACGGAGTCGGCCTGGCCCAGGCTCGCCAGGTCGTGCTCCGCCGCCTCGACTCGGCCGCGCGCTGTGCGCCCCCATACGAGCGTCGTCGCGCCGAGCGCAGCCACAGTCGACGCGCTGAGAATGACGCGGCGCGATCGGCGGCTCAACGCGAGCAATCCGATCGCGACGATCCATAGGATTGAATACCACCAGGGCCACCTCCCAGGGGCCTCCCAGACGACCGGCGCGAGCACCGCCGCCGCGACCGCGATGAGCGGCGCGAGCCAGGGTGGCGCGCCGCGGCGCGGCCCCAGCGCGATCGCACCGGCGGCAGCGCCCGAGAGCAGCACGGAGACCGCGGCGAGGAAAAGCGGCACTTCCCACACGAGCCAGAGCGACGCGTCGACGCCGCGAAGTGGCGTGTGCACGCCGCGCGACAGGTCTCGCAGCAGAAACGGCCCGAGGCCGGCGACGGCCAGCGTGGTGACGACGGCGGCCCAGCGCGACGTGCGGCGTCCGCCGCGACGGAAGACCGCCAGCACGCCGAGGAGCACCACGGCGCTAGTCATCGCCAACGCGGCCGCGTTTCCGGTGAGCGGTCCGCCCCGGGCCATGAAGTACACGGCGGGGTCGAAGAGGCGGCTCGAGTTCGAGTACTGGTTGAGCGGAACCAGCCCCACGCACGCGAGCCCGATCGCGAGCGCGGCCGCCCGCCGCGGATTCGTTTTCGTGGCGCGCCACACACCGATAACGAAACACATGAGCGCGACGACCAGCGCGATGCCGGCGCGGGCGCGGGCTGTTTCGGCGATTTGCTGCGAGACCTCGCCTTGCGTGAGCGTCACCGCGGCCACGTCGAACAGACGCAGGTGGCCCGTGGCATAGCGAAGAAGGTCCGGGGGAGCGCTGTCGCTGGGCTGGGAGAATTTGAACTCTTTGAGTCCGGCGCGATCGGCGATGGGCTGCGCGAGCGTGGAGACGAATCGGTCGGCGGGAGGGGCCGCATCGAGCAACACGGCGACGGCGGCGCGGTCGTCGCCGCGCCGCTGCGTGACCTGCAGCGCCAAGTAAAACGGAGTCGGGACGATCGTCGTCCCGTCGCGGACCTGGTCGATCGGGGCGCGAAAGTCTCCGGCCCAAGCGAACGCGCTGTCTCGGCGGTAGACGACGACGCCGCCGTCGTCCAGCCCGCGCGCGACCCGGTCCATCTTGTCGAACGCGCGATCGCGGGATGTATCGGCGGCTACGTCGAGCGCGGCACGGGCGCGGCGCGCGCCATCTTGGGTCGCGTCGTCGAGCGCGCGTTTGAGTGCGCTCAGGCCGCGCGCCGACTCGTCGCGGCGCGCGGCTTCCCAGTCGTGTGTCGTGATCCAGAGCTCGCGTTGCGCGGCGATCGCGATCAGCGACACGGCGATCAGGGCGACGAAGGACGCGAGCGCCCAGCGTCGAGCCGGACCGCGGACCCGAATCGCCGTGGCCACGGTCGCGGCGGTGGCGACGATCAGCGGGACCAGATACTCTACGCTTGGCGCGTGGAGCCACTGGCTCGCGATAAGCAGCGACAGTCCGGCGGCAGTCGCCCACCACGTCCATACCGCGGGCAATCGAGGAGAGGCGAGGCGCTCAGCCATCGCCGCCGTCTCGACTGCCTGCGTGGACCACCGACCCGAGTTTCTGGACGACATGAGTCAGTTGCCCGCCGTCGACGGCATCAGCTCGCCGCGCCGTCTCAAGCTGATGCAGCCCCAGGAAGTGGCCGAGTGCATTCTGCGCGACCCGCGGCTCATCGTCCCAGTCGGGACGTGCGAGCAGCACGGGAAGCACATGCCGCTCGGCGCCGATTCGATCATCGTCGAGCGGCTCGCCGACGACCTGTCGGTGGAGTCGGGCGTCATCATCGCGCCGACGGTCGAATACGGCGTGAACGTGATCACCGAGCGCGAATACGCGGGGAACGCCTCCCTTCGGAAAAAGACGCTTCACCGCGTTCTCAACGACCTCATCGACACATGGGAATCGACCGGCATTCGTGAGTTCATCCTGCTCACGTCGCACGAGCACGATCCGCATCTGGAAGCGCTCTCGACGGTCATCACGTCGGGCGCGCGCGTGCGGGTCGTCGACGTCTTGAGCGTGGATTTTAGTGACTTGCTCGAGGGGCAAAGCGAACCGATGCACGGCGACGAAGTCGACACTTCTCTGCTGTTGTACATCGCGCCCGAGCTCGTCGCCACGGACCGCGCGCAGGATTATATGATGTCCGAGGACGAGGTGCGACGTTACAGGCGCGGCTGGCTGCGCGTCCCGCGAGCGAGTCCGGGGTCGATTGGCCGCCCGTCGCTGGCATCGGCGGAAAAGGGCCGAGCGATCTATCAACGGATGTACACTCGCATTCGCGACCGCATTTTCGTGTCGCCAAGGGACGAGGCGTGAACCAGACGGTCTCAACCGGGTAGGTAACCTCATGACACACGTCCGTTCCATGACCGCCGCGACGTGTTTGGCTGGCCTGGTGATCGTCGCGAGTGCCGGCGGCCGGCCGCGCGACGCCGCGGCCTTGCAGGGCGCGATCGTCGACGAAGGCGCCTTTCGGATCTCTCGCGGCGCGGGAGCCGCGACCGAAGTTGAGAGCTTTCGGATCTCGCGCGGCGACAACGGCCAGCTCGTCGCCACGAGCCAGCTGAACGCCGGCACGCGGCGCCTCGTGACGAACCTGGTGGCCGACTCCATCGGCGCTCCCATCACATACTCGCTGACGGTCATGGACAACCACGCGAGGACGTCGGCGGTCCAGGCTGCCGCCCAGTCAGGAAGGCTGGCGACGCGGGTGACTAACCAGCGGGGCGATGAGTCCGACCGCGATTATCCAATGGGGCGGGAGCGGACTGTCATTCTCGACGACGAATTGGTGCACCAGTTGTACTTTTCAGGTCTGTCCAGCCGATCGGGCGGGATTCGCGTCATCAGTCCACATGTCGCGCGGGCGGCCACTTTCGTGATCGCCGCTCATGGCATGGAGCCCATCGAGGTGGGTGGGCAGTCGGTCACCGCGACGCATCTCTCGCTCGTCAACGGCGCGGACCGACGCGACTTCTGGGTCGACGGCGACGGGCGGGTGCTGCGGGCGGAAACGTCCTCGGGTCTCAAGGCCATTCGCGACGAGCTGCCCAGAAAGCGCTGAACCAAGCCGACCGGCGGCGGCGCGCCACAACCACCGGGCAGTCGAGCGGGTCCAACCGTGAGTCGTCTCGGAGTCGTCTCGCTGCTGAAGCGCCCCTGCCCGGGGCGAGACGGACTGAAACCCGTCTCGCCATAGCTCCGTACTCCCCCCAGACCCCATCCACAAGGATTGCCGAAAATGCGTTCGTTGCGGTTCGTCGCGGCCCTGGCGATCTCCGCGCAGGCACTGATTGCGCAGCAGCCGGCTGGTCGTAACTCCCTCTCGCTCGACGAAGCAATCAGCATCGCCCGCCAGAACAATCCGAACTTCCTGACGACCCAGAACAACGTGCGCGTCGCGACGTCGGGGATTCGTCAGGCCTATTCGGCGCTCCTGCCCTCGGTCTCGTCGAGCTTCTCGACGGGCTATCAACAGGCCGGCACCCAGTTCGTTCAGGGGCTCGCCCTCGGGGCCAGCGGCGACACGTATCAGTCGTCGTACAGGCTCGGCCTGAACTACTTCATCACGGGTGCGGTCGCCTTTGCGCCACGGCAGGCGCGCGCCAATCGCGACGCCGCCGATGCCGACGTCGCCAGCTCGGCCGAAGCCACACGCGCACTCGTGACCAATCAGTACATCGCGTCGCTCAAGTCTCAGGCGCAGGCTTCGCTCGCCGATTCGCTCGTCGCGACGGCGACCGGGCAGCTCGACCTCGCCAACGCCAAGATGAAGTTCGGCTCCGCCACGATCGTCGACATCCGCACGGCCGAGGTCGCGGTCGGTCAGGCGCAGGTGAACCAGGTGATGGCGCACAACCAGGCCGTGATCGACAAGATTCGCCTGTTTCAGTTCATGGGCGTGCCCGCGGATACGTCGACGAAGCTGACGACGCAGTTCGCGATCTCGCAGCCCAACTTCACGCTCGACTCGGTCCTCAACGTGGCTCGCCACGTGAACCCGGACGTCACCGCCGACGAGTCGCGGCGATTCGCCGCGGAGATGGGCGTGAAGTCGGCGTCGATGGGCTACATGCCATCGCTGTCCGTCAGCACCGGCTGGGGTGGCAACTCGTCGTCGTATGCCGACCCGAACTTCCTGGTGAGCTCGAGAAACAGTCAGATCGCCGCGAATGCCGCTTCGTGCCTCGGCTTTGACTCCCTGCGCACGCGGGTCGGCCTGTCGAGCATCCCGTGCGGGCAAACCGATCCGCTGTCGGCCGACCAGATCTCGGCCATTCGCTCCGGGAACAACCAGTTCCCGTTCAAGTTCACCAGGAACCCGTTGAGCATCGGCGCGACGCTTTCGCTCCCGGTCTTCAACAACTACTCGCGAGAAGCACAGGTCGAGCAGGCGAAGGTCACGCGTGACAACGCCAACTACGCGCTCAAGGCCCGCTCGCTGCAGCTCACCACCGACGTCACCAGCGCGTACCTGTCGTTGATCGCGGCCACGAAGACGGTGCAGTTGCAGGAGCAGACGGCCAGAAAGCCGCCGAGGAGCTCGCGGCGGTCGAAGAGCGCTACAAGGTCGGCGCGGCGACGTTCCTCGAGGTCACCACGTCGCGCGGCTCGTACGAAACGGCGCAGATCGGCCGTGTCAATTCGATTTACGACTACCACACGGCGTTCGCCAATCTCGAAAGCGCAGTCGGGCGCCCACTCCGCTAAAGGACTGCTGACCATCATGGGTAAGAAATCGAAGATCGCGATCGGCATCGTGGCCGCTGGCGGGCTCGTCTCCGTCGTCGCGTTCAGCGCCGCCAAGCGCGGCAACAAGGCGGTCGAAGTCCGCATCGAGCCGGTGCAGAAGCGCGATCTGATCGCGTCGGTCACCGCGAGCGGACAGGTGCGCCCGCAGACGAAGGTCGACGTTGCCTCCGACGTCAGCGGCAAGATCACCAAGCTTGCCGTCAAAGAAGGTCAGATGGTGAAGGCCGGCCAGTTCCTCCTGCAGATCGATCCGACGCAGGCGCAGGCTGCCGTCGAGCACGCCCAGGCGGCGCTGGCGTCGAGCCGCGCGCAGCTCGCTCAGGCTCAGTCCAGTCTCGAGCTGGCCAAGAAGAGCTACGATCGATCGGCCCAGATCAAGAAAGCAAACGCCCAGCTCATTTCCGACGAGCAGATCGAGCAGCTCAGGACCGCCGTCGACGTGGACAGCGCGCTGACCGATGCGGCCAAGCACATGGTCGACCAGGCCATTGCAACAGTCAACGACAGCAAGAGCTCGCTCGACAAGACGACGATCTTCGCGCCCATGTCGGGCCAGGTCACGCGCCTCGCCGTCGAGCAGGGTGAAACGGCCATCCAGGGCACGCTCAACAAGGACGCCGCCACGCTGCTCACGATCAGCGACATGACGGTGCTCGAGACGCGCGTGAAGGTCGACGAGACCGACGTCGCGCGCATCTCGGTCGGCGACTCGGCCCAGGTGCAGCTCGACGCGTTCCCCGACACGACGTTCCTCGGCCGGGTGACGCAGATCTCGAACAGCTCGGTCAAGCCGGCCTCCGGGACGACGACGACCGACCAGGCCGTCGACTACGAGGTGACGATTCAGCTCCTGAACGCCCCCAAGGACACCCGTCCGGACTTCTCGGCCACGGCCAAGGTGATCACGGACAAGAAGACGCACGTGCTGTCGGTGCCGATCATCGCCCTGACGGTGCGCGAGAACCAGACGATTCAGCAGGGCGACACGGCGGTCGGGTTGGGCAAAGCCAAACCCGCCAAGGAGATCGGCAAGAAGGACGTCGAAGGGGTCTTCGTGGTCGGCACGGACAACAAAGTGACCTTCCGGGCCGTAAAAGTAGGTATCGCCGGCGAGAAGCACTTCGAGATCATCGACGGTCTCAAAGAAGGGGAGAGGATCGTCGCCGGTACGTACCAGGCGATTCGCGACCTGAAGGACGGCACCCTCGTTCGAGAGACAAAGCCGGATCCCAAGAAAGCCGCCACCCCGGGGACAGGAACCAAGTCGTGAACCCAACCTTAGAAACACCGCTCGGCAAAACGGCCGAGCGGCAAGTCATTACGGGCAAAGCCGGAGCGACGCCCGACTCGAAATGGGTCATCGTGACGCGCGGCGTCAAGCGCGAATACGACATGGGCGGCGAAATCGTGCGCGCATTGCGCGGCGTCGATCTCGCCATCGGCCGCAACGAGTACGTCGCCATCATGGGCCCGTCCGGCTCCGGCAAGTCGACGCTCATGAACGTGCTCGGCTGCCTCGACACGCCGAACGCCGGCGAGTACTGGCTCAACGGCCAGATGGTCTCGAAGATGAGCGACGACGCGCTGGCGCGCGTGCGCAACAAGGAGATCGGGTTCGTCTTCCAGACGTTCAACCTGCTTCCCCGCGCCACGGCGCTGCACAACGTCGAGCTGCCGCTCGTGTACGCGGGTATCGGCTCGGACGAGCGGAAACGGCGCGCCATCGAGGCGCTGACGAAGGTTCAGCTCCAGGACCGCATGGACCACCGGCCGAACGAGCTCTCCGGCGGTCAGCGCCAGCGCGTCGCCATCGCGCGGGCGCTGGTCAATGACCCGTCGATGCTCCTCGCCGACGAACCGACCGGTAACCTCGACTCGCAGACGTCCGAGGAGATCATGAGAGTGTTCGAGTCGCTTGCCGACGCCGGCCAGACGGTCGTCATGGTGACGCACGAGCCGGACATCGCCGCCGCACGCACGCCGCGTCGTCGTGCTGCGCGACGGGCTCATCTCGACCGACGAGCGCCGTGAGCGTTCCAGGCCCGCCTCGGCACCTAGGGCCGTCGTAACTTCGGCTGAGGTTTCCTCGTAGGAACGGGAGACGTCTGACGGGTATCCGACCCGATAGCGTCTCCCGCTCGCATTTCAGGCCATGTCATTCTTCCAAGCCGTTCGACTTGCGTGGGAAACGATCCGCGTGCAGAAGCTGAAGAGCTTCTTCACGGTGATCGGCGTGACCATCGGCGTGACGTTCCTGATCGCCGTCGTCTCGATCGTCGGCGGGATGGGTCGCTACATGAAGGACGATCTGATCGGCAAGCTGATCGCCGTCAACGCCTTCAACCTGCGCCAGCGACCCGACATCCAGCTCGGCGACGTGACCCAGGACGAACTGCGCGAATGGCGCAAGCGTCCGCACATCATGGATTCCGACGTGCCGGCCGTTGCGGCGTCGCTCGCGCCTGACGTCCTGTGGGCCACCGAGAGCGGCAGCAACCTGAACGTCGAATCGGCCTACGCGTCGCCGCGCAACACGGAGTGCTCGACCGTGTCCGAGCAGTGGTTCGCGATCAAGAAGATGGGCGTATCGCAAGGGCGCCCGATCGCGCCGCAGGAATACACGATCGGCGCGCCGGTCGTGATCGTCGGACAGGACGTCGCCGACCACTTCTTCCCGAACCTGAATCCGATCGGGCGCGCCGTTCGCATCCAGGGCATTCCCTACACCGTCGTCGGCGTGGCCGAGAAGCAGGGGAGCGTGTTCGGCATGTCGCTCGACAAGTTCCTCATCGCGCCGGAGCGTGCGCCGCTCAACCGCTGGGTGAATCCGCACGGCGTGATCGACCAGATGATCATCCAGGGTCCCACGGACGAAGGGATGAAGGAGGCCATGGAGGCGGCGCGCGCCGTGATGCGGGCGCGTCACCATTTGCGCCCGTCGCAGAAGGACAACTTCGCCCTCGAGACGTCCGATTCGGCGCTCGAGTTCTGGAACAAGCTGCAGGGCTACCTGATCATCGCCGGCATCGCGCTGCCCACGGTCGGGCTTGTCGTCGGCGCGATCGTGATCATGAACATCATGCTCGTCGCCGTCGCCGAGCGGACGCGCGAGATCGGGATTCGCAAGTCGCTCGGCGCGCGGCGCCGCGACATCCTGAACCAGTTCCTCGTCGAGTCGGCGACGCTGGCGACGATCGGCGCGGCGCTCGGCGTCGCGCTGGGCATCGGCTTCGCCAAGGCGCTCGCCGCGATCACGCCGCTGCCGGCGGCGGTGGAGATCTGGTCGATCTTCGTCGGCGTCGGGGTCGGCGCCGGCGTCGGGCTCATCGCCGGCGTCTATCCCGCGAGCCGCGCGGCGATGCTCGACCCGATCGCCGCCATGCGGCAGGAGACCTGATGGCAAACCTCGGCGTGCGGATTCTCACGCTGTTCGAGGGCGTCGGCATCGCGCTCGACTCGCTCCGGTCGAACCGCGTGCGCGCCGCGCTGACCATTCTCGGCGTGGCGGTCGGCGTGTTCGTCGTCGTCGTGATCTCGGCGGCGATCCACGGCATCAACGCGAGCGTGGCGCGCGACTTCGAGAAGGCGGGGCCGAAGACGTTCTTCCTCAACCGCTATCCGATCACGTTCGAGGCGTGCGACGGAACGGACGACACGTGCAAGTGGCGCCACAACCCGCACTTCAATCTGACCGACGCGCAGATGCTCAACACCTTGCCGAGCATCATGGCCGCCGAGGCGCAGCTCGGGATGAGCAAGGAAGTGCGGTACCACGACCACGTGTTGAGCGGCACCCAGGTGATCGGCGCGATGGCCAACTGGACGTTGATCGACCACGCGGGCGATCTGTATCCGGGACGCAGCTTCACGGAGGCGGAGGCAGCCAACGGCGAGCGCGTCGTGATCGTGAACGACGAGATGGCCAAACGCCTGTTCGGCGACTCCGATCCGCTCGACAAGGTGGTCACGATCGGCGGCTCGCCGTTCACGGTCATCGGTGTCTATCACTACGAGGCCAGCTTCCTCGCCGGCGGAAACCGTCCGCGCGCGATCGTCCCGTTCGAAACGGCGTATCGCACGCTCAAGGGCGGCATCGGCAACATGGGGATCGCGATCCTGCCGCGCGACGAAGTCACGCGCGACGAGGCGGAAGACGACGTGATCGCCGCCATGCGCGCGCGACGCGGCCTCCGTCCGGGCGTCGACAACAACTTCGCGATCATCACGCAGGACCAGCTCTTCGACACGTACAACAAGATCTTCGGGATGTTCTTCCTCGTCATGATCGTGCTGTCCGCCATCGGGTTGATGGTCGGCGGCGTCGGCGTCGTCGCGATCATGATGATCTCGGTCACGGAGCGCACGCGCGAGATCGGCGTGCGCAAGGCGCTCGGCGCGACGCGCATGACGATTCTCTGGCAGTTCCTGGTCGAAGCCGTCACGCTCACCGCGATCGGCGCGATCATCGGCCTGCTCTTCGGCGGCGCCGCGTCGGTGATCATCCGGAGCGCGACGCCGATCAAGGCATCGGTCCCGCCGCTCGCGATCGTCGCGGCGCTCGGCGCCAGCGCGATCACCGGCGTGCTGTTCGGAATGCTCCCGGCGATGCGCGCGTCGAAGCTCGATCCCGTCGAAGCACTGCGATACGAATAATGCCGATCTTCGAGGCGGTGCGCCTCGGGACGGCGTTCAGCCGTAAACCGCGGAACTCCTCCTCCTACTATTGAATTGCCGCCGACGCGGTTTTGCTACCACAAAGATTCATGCAGCAGGCAAAAAAGCTCATTTTCACGGGGTGAGCGTCACGCGCGCGTGATTCGCCTGCGAAAATTGTCGCCCAAAGAGGACAATTGGTAGCAAATCGCGATGCGCGGCAATTAATAAGTAGAGGCACGAGAGACGCCCTTTCCATCCGGCGATCGGCCAACGCCTTCGCTCGTGTGCCCATTGATCCGCGAGCGACGCACGTGAAATCGCTCACTCGTTCGACGCACTCGCGGCAACCCCGCTTCGACTCGCGGTCAACCGACAACAACTCTCGTGCGACGCACTCTCCGGGCGAAGCGCGGCCGATGAAGCCTGGTTTGCACCGCCGCGCGCCAGCCACGTCGCATATCTAGTCGGGTGCATCCGAAGTTCACTCCGCTACATCCGAGACTCACTCGGCTACGTCCGAGATTCACTCCGCTACATCCGAGTTTCACTCGGCTACATCCCAGATTCACTCGACTACGTCCGAGATTCACTCTGGCTTTCCCGAGATTCACTTCGCGCGATCCCGTGCTCACGCGCGGGCGGACTACATCGCGCTGAGTGCGGACCGCCTCTCGATAGCTCGCGACCGCATGAAGTCGCGTTCGCACCGCGTGCACCTCGCCCCAGCCGACGTCGCACGCGCTGACAGACAGCGCTGGGCGGCAGCGCGACGACGTGCCGGGCAATTCAGACGACAGCAAGACCGCTATGCCCCACGTCAAGTCGCGTAGGCCGCGGCTGACCTCGACCGCATCCGACCTCACCGAGACCGAAGTCTCTCTTCCGGGCGGTTCGCCGCGTGTGAGGCCGAGCGCGGCTGACCCGATCAATCGTTGAGCCGAAGGTTTTGCGAGGGCTTACTTTCACTCCCATGCCCCCCGCCGAAACCGATCGCGTTGACCTGCTCGCCATCGCCGCCCATCGCGACGACTGCGAGCTGACCTGCGGTGGAACGCTCGCCCGTGCCGTACGCCAGGGCCACCGCGTCGGCATCCTCGATCTCACGCAGGGCGAAATGGGCACTCGAGGATCCGCCGAGGTGCGAGCGGAAGAGGCGATGCGAGCGGCGAAGGTGCTCGGCATCACACTTCGCGAGAACCTGGCTCTCCCAGACGCGGCGATCGTTAATGATCCGCCGACGCGCGAGAAGTTGGCCCGGGCGATTCGGGCGTTGCAGCCGCGAGTGGTCATCGCGCCGGCCCTCGAAGGACGCCACCCCGACCATCACGTGGCCGCCCAGCTCGTGCGGGACGCGTGCTTCATCGCTGGACTCGCCAAGGTCGCCCCCGACCGGGCCAGGCACCGTCCCCTCAAGATCCTGCACACCCTCGCGTACCGGCAGGATTTCATCCGGCCGTCGTTCGTGGTGGACGTGTCGGACACGTTCGAGCTGAAGATGGAGGCGATTCGCTGCTATAAGTCGCAGTTCGAGGGTGAGACCCAGGCCGGCGAGGTTTATCCGAGCGGCGAGCCGCTCGAGGACGTCGTCCGGCACTACGGCGCCTACTACGGAACGCTCATTCGGCGGCGCTACGGCGAGCCGTATTACACGACCGAGATGGTCGCCGTGGACGACGTCGCCGCGCTCGAGGTATCGACGTTTTGAGCGAGGTCAACTATCAGTCGTATCTATCGCTCGACGAGCTGCTGTCGCTCCAGCGCCCGCGGTCGTCGCCGGAGCATCCCGACGAGATGCTGTTCATCGTCGTGCACCAGGCGAGCGAGCTGTGGTTCAAGGCGATCCTCCACGACCTCGACGGGCTCGTCGGCTCGCTCGCCAAGCGCGACGCCGGGCAGTCGTTGTGGCACCTGCAGCGCTTGAACGGTCTGGTGCACATCGTCTCGTCGCAGCTGTCGTCGCTGGAGACGCTTCCGCCTCAGCACTTCGCGCAGTTCCGCCGATTCCTCGGCACGTCGAGCGGCGCGCAGAGCGTCCAGTTTCGCGCGATCGAGGCGGCATCCGGGCTCCGCGATCCGCATTTCATGCAGGCGCTCGAGGAACACGGCCCGATCCCCGAACTCGTCCGCCGCGCGCTCGACCGGCCGACGCTGCAAGACCTGTTTCTCCAGCTCGTCGAGGCGAGCGACACGACGATCGAGGACCTGTACCTCGGGCCTGGCCCGAAGATGCTTTTTTTCGTGGCCGAGGCCTTGCTCGAGTACGAGCAACAGTTCGCCCAATGGCGCTTCAAGCACGTCCAGCTCGTCGAGCGCGTGCTCGGCCCGCAGACCGGCGGCACGGGCGGAACGCTCGGCTCCCGGTACTTGATGCGGACGATCGACCAGCGCTTTTTCCCGCGCCTCTGGGAGGTCCGCTCGCGGTTCTTCGGCGGGGCGTGAAAGAGCGCTTACAAAAGCCTATATTGTTGCCATGCCGGAACCTATCTATCTCGACCACGCCGCTACGACTCCGGTCCGGCCGGAGGTTCTAGAGGCGATGCTCCCGTTCTACGGCCCGCGCTTCGGAAACCCGTCGAGCACCCACCGTTGGGGACGCGACGCCCGCACCGCGCTGGACGAGGCGCGCGAGCGCGTCGCGAACTGTCTTGGCGCCCAACCCGACGAGATCTGCTTCACGTCCGGCGGAACCGAGGCGGACAATTTCGCGATTCTCGGAACGTGGCGGGCGCTCCACGGCAGCGGCCGAAACGCCGTCGTCACGTCGCCTATCGAGCACAAGGCGGTGCTCGGCGCCGTCCATCAGGCGGCGCACGAGGGAGCGGAGGAGCGCCAGTGCGCGGTGCTGGCCACAGGAGTCGTCGACACGGCGTCGTTTGCGTCGGTGGTCCGTGATGACACAACGATCGCCAGCGTGATGTGGGTGAACAACGAGATCGGCACCGTCCAGCCGGTTGCCGAGCTGACCGCCCACGCCAAGAGCGTCGGGGCGATCTTCCATACGGACGCGGTCCAGGCCTTCGGCAAGATCCGCGATCGACGCGGCGGCGATCCCGTTCGACCTGGCTTCGATCTCCGGCCACAAGATCGGCGCGCCGAAGGGAATCGGCGCGATGTTCATTCGGCGCGGCATCGGCATCGAGCCGCTGCTCCACGGCGGCACGCAGGACCGCGGTCGCAGGGCCGGAACGGAGAACATCGCCGCGATTGTCGGCCTGGCGCGCGCCGCCGAGTTGGCGGTGGCCGAGCGCGAGGAGGAGTGCACGCGACTCGAGCGTCTGCGCGACAGGCTCGAGCAAGCGATCGTGGCCCGCATTCCCGACGCCGTGGTTCACGGACGAGGTGCGCCGCGTCGCGCGCCGCACATCGTCAACGTCTCGGTGCCGGGTACGGACAGCGAGTCGATGCTCATGGCGCTGGACCTCCGCGGCATCGCGTGTTCCGCGGGATCGGCGTGTCAGAGCGGGAGCGTCAACGCGTCGCACGTGCTCGAGGCCATCGGCGTTCCGGCGAATCTCGGAAACGCCGCGATTCGCATGAGCCTGGGGTCGCTGACGAACGATGCGGCGATCGACCGCGTGGCCGAGGTTTTCCCGGCTGTCGTCAACAAGGCTCGCGGCATGTCCGCCGCCGCCGCCGACTGATCAGCCGATGAGCGCCGTTTGGGGTTCCGGTCCACCGGTCCACCGGTCTCCGGTCCACCGGCCGGAGAGCGCGTTCTCGTCGCGATGTCCGGCGGGGTCGACTCGTCTGTCGCCGCCGCGCTTCTCGTCGAGCAGGGCTACGACGTCGTCGGCGCGACGATGAAGCTCTTCTGCCACGACGGCGATCTCCCCGACCGCCCGTGCTGCTCGCTCGATTCAGTGAACGACGCGCGGCGAGTCTGTCACACGCTGGGTGTTCCGCACTACGTGCTGAACCTCGAGAGCGCCTTCGGCCGCGACGTCGTGGACGATTTCGTCGGCGAGTACTCGCGCGGGCGGACGCCGATTCCATGCGTTCGCTGCAACACGTTCACGAAGTTCCGCGACCTCGTCGTGAAGGCCGACGCGATCGACGCACGATGGGTCGCGACCGGGCACTACGCGCGCATCGTCGACGGCGCGCTGCACCGCGGCGTCGATCCGTCGAAGGACCAGTCGTATTTCCTGTGGGGAATCAACCGTTCGGTTCTATCGCGGATGATTCTGCCCGTCGGCTCGCAGACCAAGCCCGAGACGCGCGCCGTGGCGCACCGGCTCGGTCTCGAAGTCGTCGCCGAGAAGACCGAGAGCCAGGACATCTGCTTCGTTCCCGACGGCGACCACACGAAGATCATTCGCCAGCGACTCGGCGACGACGCGCCTTCGCTGTCGCGCGGACCATTCGTCCTGTCCAGCGGCGAGATCGCCGGCATGCACGACGGGTTCGCGCGATTCACGATCGGCCAGCGTCGCGGACTCCCCGGCGGATTCCGCGAGCCGATGTTCGTCGTCGAGATTCGTCCCGCGGACCGCGCGGTCGTGATCGGGCCTCGCGCTGAGCTGCTCGGCCGCGGCGTAGTCGCACGCGGCATGAACTGGCTCGTAGACGCACCGGACGTTGGAGCCCGCGTCGAGATTCAGGTTCGCCATCGCGCCGCGCCGGCGCGCGCCGAGATCGTTCGAATCGATGGTGACGAGATCGAGCTCGCGCTCGACGAAGCGGTCGCCGCGATCACGCCCGGCCAATCGCTCGTGCTCTACGACGGCGCGCGCGTGCTCGGCGGGGGCTTGATCGAGCGCGGAATGCGGACTGGGCTACCAGTGATGGCGGTTGACGGCTTGACGGCTTGACGGCTTGACGGCTTGACGGCTTGACGGCTTGACGGCGATCGGGCCCATCGCGTTGAAATGATCCGCGTCGAAAGAAAACGGTCCGGGAGTAACACGCGATAGGCATTACCGTGGGGCATGCGCGATCCGGACAAGCTCAAGGTCTTCGCTGCCGCCGAAGAGTTGGCCGTTGCCGCCTATCGGCCACCGCGCCGCTATCGCGCCACGGCGGCTTTCCGGCTGTGGAGCGATTTGGACTCACGGCGCAGATCCGTAGAGCAGCCGTTTCGATCGGATCGAACATCGCTGAGGGCTGTCATCGCCAAGGCAGCCGCGCGCTCGTCGCGTTCCTCTATCACTCACTTGGTTCGACGGGCGAGCTGCAGTTTCAGATCCGGATATCCCGGCGCCTCGGATTCGGCAACGAGAGCGAACTCGAGTACCTGCTTGCCCAGACAATATCCTGCAAGAAGATGATCGCCCGACTGATTTTGCGGCTTCGAACGGATAGGAACTAAGACTACGCCGCGATCGAGCGGTTCAGCTGTCAAGCCGTCAAGCCGTCGGAGCCGTCAAGCCGTCAAGCCGTCAAGCCGTCAAGCCGTCGAGCCGTCAGCCGTCAAGCCGTCCAGCCGTCCAGCCGTCCAGCCGTCCAGCCGTCGAGCCCTCAGTACTTCAATCCGCCCGCGTTCGCGAAGTCCTTCATCGCCTTCTCCTGCTCTTCGGTGAGCTTTTCCGGCACGCTCACCTGGATCTCGATGATCAGGTCGCCGGTGTGGTCGTCCTTCTTGATGCCCTGACCGCGCACGCGGAATCGTTTTCCGGCCGGCGTGCCCGCGGGAATCTTGATCGCGACCTTTTTTCCGTCGAGCGTCTTGACGCTGATCTTCGACCCGAGCGTCGCCTGCGCGATGTTGATCGGCACCGGCGCGACGACGTCGAGCCCTTCACGCCGGAAGAAGCGATCGGGCTCGACCTGGAACGTGATGAGGAGATCGCCCGGCGGGGCGTTGCGCGTTCCGCGGCCTCCCTGCCCTTTGAGGCGGATCTTGGTTCCGGTATCGACTCCCGGCGCCACGGTGATCATCACCTTTTTTCGCGTGCGAACCTCGCCTGCGCCGTTGCACGTGGGGCATCGTTCGCTCGGGACAGTGCCCTTCCCGAGGCACATCGGACATGGCCGCTGTACCGCGAAGCCGCCCTGGCCGAACGAGATCGACCCGCGCCCCTGACACTCCGGACAGGTCTGGATCTTCGCTCCGGGGGCCGCGCCGCTGCCGTGGCACGTCGGGCACTCTTCGTTCACCTCGAGCTCGATCGGCACCTTTCCGCCGAGCGCGGCGACGCGAAACGGAATGTTGAGCTGGGACTCGATGTCCTGGCCACGCTCGGGTCCGCGCGGCCGCGCGCCCCGCGCGCCGCCGCCGAACATCGAGCTGAAGAGATCTCCGATCCCGCCCAGCCCGACTTCGTTGAAGTCCTCGAACCGAAACGCGCCGCTGCCGAACGGATTCTGCGCGCCGGCGCCGGGCTGCTGCCCCGCCCCTGGCCCGCCGCGGCGCTGGCCGCCGCCGAAGCCGCCGAATGCGCCCAGAGAGCGCATCGTGTCGTACTGCTTGCGTTTCTCGGCGTCCCCCAAGACCTGATAGGCCTCCGAGATCTCCTTGAATCGCTCGACGGCTTTCGGGTCGTTGGGGTTCTTGTCCGGGTGGTGCTTGGCGGCGAGCTTCCGGTACTGCTTCTTGACCTCGTCCTGCGACGCCGAAGCCGACACGCCCAGGACCGAGTAGTAGTCCTTCGTCTGAGCCATATGGATCAGTACGTGCTCAACCGTTCCACTGCTTCACCACGACGCGCGCCGGGCGTAAGAGCTGTCCATTGAACAGGTAGCCCACCTGGAACACGCGCGACACGACGTGATCGTCCTCTCGCGACAGAGCCGGCTCCGTGGTCACGGCCTCGTGCAGGGCCGGATCGAAGGTCTGGTCGATGGGGTTGATCACTTGCAGGCCCGCCGTCCCGAGGGACTTGAGGAACTTCCGCTCGACCATCTCCACGCCCTGGGCCAGCGTCACCGGGTCGACAGTGGCGGGATCCACGTGGGCGAATCGCCCGAGGTCGTCGAGGGCGTCGATGAGGTGCTTGGTGAGATCGGCCTGTGCGCGGCTCGTCAGCTCCCCGCGTTCGCGCGCGGTCCGCTTGCGATAGTTGTCGTACTCGGCGGCCAGCCGGAGGTACCTGTCGCGCTCCGCCGACAGCTCGCGCTGTACGTCGGAATCGGCAACGACCGGCCCGTCGTCAGGGTCGCCCGGACCGGGCTCCGGCCCGAAATCCGCGGTCGTGGCGTCGATTTCGTCGGCCGCACCGTCCGCGTCGCCGTCAGCCTGGTGGCCCGCAGCGTCGGATCCGGGGGACGATCCTGCGTCTGGTTTTTTCGGATGCTTCATCGTTCCTGAATGTTCGCGGTACCGGTCACGGGGTGCAACGGGCATACCCTGCGTCGCTGCCTGAACGGCAGCGACCCCTGGCCGCACCGTACGGATGGTCGTAGGCTGAGTGTCGCAGGCGACCAACTCAATTCGGAGGGTTTCCATGGCCGACCATCTGCTGCAAATCAATTTCAAGCTGTCGATTCCCGTCGAACAGTACGAGCACGCCATCGAGCACGCTTCACACGCGATCTCGGGCGTCGCCGGCCTGCGCTGGAAGATCTGGATCACGAACGCGGAAACGCAGGAAGCGGGCGGTATCTACTGCTTCGACAACCGCGAGTCCGCGGACGCCTACCTCAGTGGACCCATCGTCGCGAACCTCAAGTCGGCCCCGTTCGCGCACGACGTGAGTGTCAAGCACTTCGACTATCTCGAAAACGCTACCGGGGTGACCCGCGGTCCGGTCGGCACCACACTGCAGGAAGCAGTGTAGAAGGGCCGGATACTATCTACGCCCGGCGTGCCTTCGCGCGCCCGTTCGAGCTGTACGAGTTGAACTACAATTTCGCGGAGGAAGCGAATTTCGCGGAAACTGCAAAATCAATTGTTTGTTTCTTGCATTGGACGTTTCCGGCGGTTCTCTGCCCCTTCCGCGAAATTGTAGTTCCGAAATTGTAGTTCCGAAATTGTAGTTCCAGAGTCGTAGATCTCCATCAGACCCCGAGAAATCAACTATCGCGCGACGACCGCGCCGGCAGCGGTACTCGCTGGCGCGGCGTGATTCGCGAGGAGCTGAACTCGCAGGAGATCCAGCGTGTACTGCGCGGCTCGCTCGCGGATCTCGGCGCGGTCGCCCCAGAGGTGGTGCTGCTGAGTCGCCACGTCGCCGTCGACGTCGACGGCCAGCCAGACCGTGCCGACCGGTTTCTCCGGCGTTCCGCCCGACGGTCCGGCGATGCCCGTGATCGCCAGGCCGACGCGGGCGCCCGTGACGCGGCGCGCGCCCGCCGCCATCTCGCGCACGACCTCCTCGCTCACGGCGCCGTGTGCGGCGAGCGATGCGTCGCTCACGCCGAGCGTCTCACGCTTCACGTCGTTGTGATAGGCGATGACGCCGCCGAGCACGACGTCGCTCGACCCCGGAATCGCGGTGAGCCTGGCGCCGAGCAATCCACCCGTGCAGCTCTCCGCGACGCCGATCGAGACGCCGCGCGTACGGCACATCCGGAGCACGACCGCGGCGAGGTCGTCGTCGTCCTCGCCGTAGATCCACTTCTCCGCGCGCTCGCGCAAACGAACCGTCGCGCGCTCGATTGCGTCGGTTGCGTCGCGCTCCGGCGCGTCGCGAACGGTGACGCGGAGGTCGACGCCGGTGATGGACGGCAGGTACGCGAGCTCCACACCCAGTGGACCGCCGTCGATCGAGTCGATCTTGTCGGCGAGCAATGACTCCGAGATTCCCGTCGTGCGCAGCGTGCGCGAGCGAACGACCGTTCCCGACGTGACGCGCGTCGCGAGTCGCGGCAGCAGCGCGTCGGCGAGCATGCCGCGCATCTCGCGCGGAACACCGGGGAGCATCGCGACCCACCGGCCGCGGTCATCCTCGAGCCAGACGCCGGGCGCCGACCCGTGCCGATTCTCGAGCTTCGTCGCTCCCACGGGCATCATCGCCTGCTGCCTGTTCGCGGCGGGAAGCGGGCGGTTGAATCGTGCACGCCATCGCTCCTCCATCCAGCGGAAGTGTTCTTCGTCCAGCTCCATTCCTCGGCCGAACAGCTCGGCGATCGACTGCTTGGTGAGATCGTCGGAGGTCGGACCGAGCCCGCCGGTCGTGATGACGGCGCCGCTGCGGTCGAGCGCCTCGCCGACGGCGCGCTGAATCGCCGCGGGCGCGTCGCCAACGGTGGCTCTGCGCACGACATGCATTCCAATGGCCGCGAGCGCTCGGCCAGGTGCGCGGCGTTGGTGTCGACGGTGAAGCCGAGGAGAAGTTCGTCGCCGATCGTGACGATTTCCACCGCGGTGCCGCGCGTCTGTTCCTGCGGCGTCATTTCTGAGCCGCGGTGGAAAAGACGCTTCCGAAGCTGCGCAGGTACACGGCGAGCGAGTAGATCGTGAGCGCGACGGCGACGATCATCGACAGAAACCCGACCGTGCCGTTGAACATCGCGAACGCGCGCCATGGCTCGCCGTCCCATGATTGCGCTTCCTTGAGCGCTACAGCGAAGAACCAGAAGTAGGCGCAGCCTTGCCAGACCAGTTGGATCGCCGTCTTCCATTTCGCCGGCCCGATCGCGGCGATCACCACGCCGCGGCGGGCGGCGGCCTGGCGAAAGAGCGTCATGAACAGCTCGCGGCCGAGCACGACGAGCACCACCCAGAGCGGCAGGCCGACCATTCCAACCGGCGTGACGAACGGGAGCCGCTGCGCGAGCAGGTACATCGGAATGAACGTCGCGACGAGCAGCAGCTTGTCGGCGAGCGGATCGAGCAGGCGGCCGAGGTCGGTTTCCTCTTTGCGCGACCGCGCGAGATATCCGTCGATGTAGTCGGTGATCGCCGCCGCGAGGAACAGGATGAACGCCGTGAGGCGAAGCGCCCACGAGTTCGCCAGCGGCAAGATCGCGATGAGCGGCGTCGCGACGATGCGGCCAACGGTGAGGGCGTTCGGCAGATTCATGTCGACGGGAAGCTACTTGGGTTGCGGGCGGCGCAACGATCGCGCGCGGGGCTACCTACAATCTCCCGCCCTCCAACGCCCGTTCCAAGACCCGTCCGCCGGCCCGGCGACCGCTACGCCAGCGACTTCAGCACCAGCTTGCTGACGGCCTTGAGCGTGTCGAACACGCCGTCGCCGTTCACGGCCACCGCCTCGAAGTACGGCGCGCGCTCGATCCATTCGCCGGTCGGGATCTGCTCGACGAGGTTCTCGCCGGGGTGCTACGGATCGGGCGTCACGCGCTGCCGCGACGGCGTCGTCGACCTCCCAGCCCGGATTGAGCGCCGCCTGCGAGCTCGCTGATCGGCGCGGCGTTCGGCAGATCGCGCTTGTTGTACTGGATCACGAACGGCATCGTCGTCAGGTCGTACCCGTACTCGGCCATGTTGTCGTACAGGTTCTGCATCGCCTCCTGATTCGCTTCCATGCCGCTCGATCTGCGAGTCGGCCGACGAAGACGATGCCGTCGACGCCCTTGAGGATCAGCTTGCGGCTGGCGTTGTAGTAGACCTGGCCGGGCACGGTGTAGAGGTGGAACCGCGTCTTGAATCCGCGAATCGTGCCGAGGTCGACCGGCAGGAAATCGAAGAAGAGCGTGCGTTCGGTTTCGGTGGCGAGCGAGATCAGCTTGCCGCGAGTGTCCGGCTCGACCTTGCCGTAGACGTGCTCGAGGTTCGTCGTCTTGCCGCCCAGCCCGGGGCCGTAGTAGACGATCTTGCAGTTGATCTCGCGCGACGCGTAGTTGATCATCGACATGGCTGTCTCTCCGCTATCTGGAACAGCTTGTCGATTTCGTCTTCGGCGCCTGCCAGAATGCCGGGTGCTCCGGCCGCTTGCGCGCTTCGCGTGAACACGGTCTCGAAGAACTGTGTCGAGCTCGCCCACGGTGTGGCGTCATCTTGAGCCGCACCGAGCCCGAGCGTCGTGCGATTGTCGAACAGCACGACGAGGATGACGCGCCGGGCGATGTCGGCCAGATACATCGACTCCTTCTCGCCCTGGTGGAAGAGCGAGTTGAAGTCGCTCTCACCGATCAGCTTCGCGAGCTGATCGTTGGCGCTGAAATCGGCGGCAGTGAGCGTCGCGAACGCGGTCGGATCGAACGTGGGGCGTTCGCCGACGGTAGCGACGAGCTGACCGGTCCGATCGACCAGCAGCGCGCAGCGCGCGTTGCTCTCGTAGAGGAACCGCTGCAGCGACTTCGTGATCGCGCCAAAGTCATCTTCGGTGAACGACCAGCTGGCGCTCACGGAAGGGGCCATTGCGAGTGCGATCCTATTCGAGGTGGGTGTCCATGCGACGCAGGAGCCGTTCGCCCGCCGGCGAAGCGACGGGCTGCGTTCCCACCCCACGTAGTCGTGCAGAAGCTGGACGGTCTCGGCCCCCGGTCGGCGACCGAGGTATCCAAGCGCCGCCAGGCGCCTGACGGGTTTCGTGCTGAACAAGTCACGCCTCGACCGCCGGATCTGCTGAGTTCCATGCGGCCGCTCCGAGCATTAGACCGACGAGGAAGCCCCCGGTCACGGCCCATCCTGTGCCACTTACGCGTTTTCCGCGCGTTCTCGGCCCGCCGTCCACCCGTCCACCTGTCCACCCGCCCACCGCCCGTTTCACATCGCCCTCCGCGCGCTGAGCGCCTGCGCGATGGTGACGCCGTCGGCGTACTCCAGGTCACCGCCGACCGGCAGCCCGCGCGCAATGCGCGACACAGCCACGCCGGTCGACGCAAGCTGCGTCTGCACGTACAGCGCGGTCGCCTCGCCCTCGAGGCTCGGGTTCGTCGCGAGGATCACTTCGCGCACTCCGGTGCCTTCTCCTCCTCGATCCGCGCCATTCGCGGTTCGGTCCGCGGGACCCACCCGCGCGACCAGCGCGTCGACGGTCAGGTCATCGGGACCCACGCCGTCGAGCGGCGACAGCCGCCCGCCGAGCACGTGGTAGAGACCCCGGAACTCGCCCGCCCGCTCGATGGCACCGATGTCGGACGCCTCCTCGACGACGCAGATCAGCGACGGATCGCGCCGCGGATCGCGGCAGATCGAGCAGACCTCGTCCTCCGTGAGGTTGAAGCATCGCGCGCAGGTTCGCACCCGCTCGCCGAGGGTGACCAGCGCGTTTGCGAGACGCTGGCTCTGCTCCGGCGACTGCTTGAGGAGGTAGTACGTGAGCCGCAGCGCCGTCTTGCGACCGATGCCTGGGAGCCGCGCCAGCTCCGTCGCGAGATCGTCGATCGCCGACACTGGTTTGCCCTACTCGAGTTCGGCGGTTTCGGCGCTCAGAACGGGAGCTTGAACGGCAGGGGGAGGCCGCCGGTGAGCTTCCCCATCTCTTCCTGCGCGGCCGCCTGCGCCTTCTTCTGCGCGTCCGACACCGCGACGACGACGAGATCCTCGAGCATCTCGACGTCCGACGGATTCACGACGCTCGGGTCGAGCTTGATCTTCGTGATCTGTCCGGTGCCGGTGACTTCGACGGTGACCATGCCGCCGCCCGCGGACCCCGAGACCCGCTGCTGCTGCAGCTCGTCCTGGATCTTCTGAAAGCGACCCTGCATCTCCTGCGCTTGCTGCAGGATCTTCATGAAGTCTGGCATGTGATCAAAACTAGGGGCCGCGCAGTCAGTCGGCCACGTCGAGGTCGAGCGCCTCGATGGCCGCATCCAGGAGTGGCTCGCGCTTCCTCAGAGAGGCCACGCGCTCGGCGCGGACCATTTCGTCGGTCAGTCGCTTGGGCGGCGCGACGGTAGCCTGCTCGTCGCGCCGCAGGTCGACGCGCTCGACGCCGGCAAACCGCTCGCGCAGCGCGACGAGAATCTCGGCGCGACCGGTGCCGATGGCGTGCGTGTAGATGTCGTTCGGCTCGTCGAGCTCGATCGTCACGACACCGCTCGCGGTCACCGTCGCCGGCGTCGCGTGCGCGAGTGCCGAGGCGAGCATCGGCTTCGTCGCGCGAAGCCGATGGACGATCTGATCCCAGATCGCCGTGAGCTTGCTCATCTCCAACGGCACCACGCCCGCCATTTTTCCGTCGGCTCCGGCGACCGCGACGAGCTCGAAGTGCTGTCCGCGGATTTCAACGGGCGCGGCGTCGGCCAGCTCGGCGCGAACCGCCGGACCGTCGGCACGCGCGCTCGTACGCGGCGTGGAAGGGGGGGGCGAACCAACGGAGCGAGCACCGCTCGCCGCGCTCGGCGCCGGTGCGGCCGCCGCGTCGACGCGTGCGTCTCTTCGCGGAGTCGACGCGGCGCTCGTCTCCGACCGCGCCGATGACGAACCGCCGCTCGAACCCGCTCCGCCAGAGCCTCCCGACCCGCCGATCGAGCGAATCAATCCCTCGATCTCGACCGCGCGATCGAGCAGCGCGAACCGGACGAGCAGCGTCTCGACCAGCATTTGCTGTTGCCCGCTCTTCTGGAACCGCGGCTCGAGCTCGGTGATCAGTTGGAGCATGCGAAGCAGGTCGGACGCGGCGATCCGCTCGCGCCGAGCCTCGAGCGCCTCGCGCCCGCGCTCCGATATTTCAGTCGCCGTGCCGCCGAGTGCCACGGCGAGCAGCGAGCGCAACGTGTCGGCGAGTCCGTTGAGGAAGCCGCCGAAGTCGATGCCGGCGTCGGCCAGGCGCGAGACCGCCGGGAAGACGTCCGCCGCGCGCCGGTCGGCGATGATGTCGATCAGCGCGATGAATTCGTCTTCGGCCACGAGGCCGAGCGCGTCGCGAACGCGGTCCGCGGTCACACGGCCGTCGCCCATCGAGAGCACCTGGTCGGTGAGGCTCAACGCGTCGCGCATCGAGCCGTCGGCTGCGCGAGCGATCGACGCCAGCGCCTCGGGCTCCGAAGCGATTTTCTCCTCTGCCAGCACGTGCGACAGCCGGTCGCGAATCTCTCCGGCGCCGATGCGCTTGAAGTCGAATCGCTGCAGCCGGCTCAGGACCGGCGCGGCCGATTGCGCGATCTTCTGCGGCTCGGTCGTCGCGAACACGAACACGACACGCGGCGGCGGCTCCTCGAGAATCTTGAGCAGCGCGTTCCACGCTTCGCGCGTGAGCATGTGCGCTTCGTCGACGATATACACCTTGTAGTGGTCCGCGCCGGACGGCGCGTACATCGCGCGCTCGCGCAGTTCGCGCGCGTCGTCTACGCCGCGGTTGGACGCGGCGTCGATCTCGACGACGTCGAGGCTCGTCGAGCCGCTCCAGATGCGCTGGCAGGACGTACACTCGCCGCACGGCTCGCCCGCGAGCGCCGGATCAGCCCGTCGCTCGCAGTTGAGCGCCATCGCGAGCACGCGGGCAAGCGTCGTCTTGCCGACGCCGCGCGGGCCGCAAAGGAGATAGCCGTGGGCCACGCGCCCGCGCGCGATCGCCCCTTTGAGCGTCGTCGACACGTGCGATTGCACGGCGACGTCGGCGAATCTCTTGGGACGGTATTTGCGGGCGAGCGCGAGCGACATTGAGCGAGTGCGGAGGACGGTGAGCGGGGTGGACAATGTACCGAAAAGCAAAGCGCGGGGACATCGCTCGAACGAGCGTTGTCTCCCGCGCGATACCCCAGGTCTGACGAAGCAACATCAGACACCTCTTACCGCTGCTACCTTCGGGGTCCTGACGGAGTTAGAAGGCTGACGCCCTCCGGGACCTGGGGCACCGTCAATTTAACGTGAGGGCAAGTCGGTACAAACAGCCTCGGCCGAATGCCTCACTGTGCCGCTCTTGCGTTCCCAGAACTAGCCTGCGATCGTTACCGAACAGATGCCGAAGAACGCCACCCGATCGCGCGCCGTAGCGAAGCGCCGGGCAAAGCCGCGGGCGAAGTCCGCGCGCGATCCGCTCGACCGTCTTCGCTCGATCTGCCTCGGACTCCCGCAGAGCACCGAGGTCGAGGCGTGGGGCGCGCCGACGTTTCGCGTCGGGAAGCTGTTCGCGATGTACGCCTCGCCCTCGTCGCATCATAGCGGTGGGCGTCCGGCGGTGTGGATCTACTCGATCAGCATCGAGCAGGACCTCGTCATCCGGTCGCGGCCCGACAAGTACTTCAAGCCGGCATACGTCGGCGCGTACGGATGGATCGGCGCGTGGCTCGACAAGAATCCGCCGTGGGGCGAGATCGAAGAGCTGCTGCGCGACGCCTGGCGCCGCCGCGCGCCGAAGAAGGTCATCCCGCTCCTCGACGGCGGCGACGCGATCCCGGCGAAGCAGCCGCGCCGGAAAAGGATCTAGTTCCAGGCAAGTCCGCGAAGCTGGTCGAGATTCACGTTGCCGCCCGACAGCACCGCGACGACGCGCGATCCCGCGGGCATCTTCACGAGGCCGTGCAGCAGCGCGCCGACCGGCGCCGCCGCGGCGCCTTCGACGACGAGCTTGCACCGCTCCATCACCCAGATCATCGCCTCGAAGATCTCGCGGTCCGGGAGCGTGACGATGTCATCCACGAATCGCTGAACGACCGACAGATTCAGCTCGCCGACGCGCCGCACGCGCAGCCCGTCGATGATCGTCTTGCACTCGATCGTCTCGAGCTTCCCCGCCGCGACGCTGCGCTGCATGGCCGGCCCATCGCTCGATTCGACGCCGATGACGCGGATCTTCGGGTTGTGTGACTTGACGGCCATCGACACGCCGGAGATCAAACCGCCGCCGCCGATCGGAACGACAACCGCGTCGACGTTCGGCCAATCCTGAACGATCTCCAACCCGAGCGTGCCCTGCCCCGCGATGAGTTGAGCGTCGTCGAATGGATGCACGTAGGTGAGTCCCTCCGTGCGCACGAGCTCCTTCGCCTTCTCATTCGCCTCGTCCCAGATGTTGCCGTGCAGCACGACCTCGGCCCCATACGCTTTCGTCGCCGCGACTTTGGCGGGCGTGGCGTTGGTGGCCATACAGACGACCGCTCGAATCCCATGAATGCGCGCGGCGAGCGCCACGCCCTGCGCATGATTTCCCGCCGACGAGCACACGACGCCGCGGCGTTTGTCCTCGTCGGACATCAACGCGAATTTGTTGAGCGGCCCGCGAATCTTGTACGAGCCGACGCGCTGAAACAGCTCGGCCTTGAGCCGAACGTCGAAGCCGGTAGCGTCGCTCAGCTGCTGCGAGGTCAACAGCGGCGTGTGCTTGATGTGCGGCGCGATCCGCGCGCGCGTCTGGACGAAATCGTCGAGCGTCAGCGTCAGCATTCAGTGTCCACGCGTAAGGGCCGTACGCAGCACCGTCGCCGCGCGGCGGCAATCGTCCGCGCCCGCGTCGATGTGCGTGACAAGCCTGATTCGAGTCGAGCTCCATTCGGAAACGAGCACTCCCTGTTCCCGCGCCGCGGCGACGACGTTCGGCACCGACTGGCCGGCGACAAGGTCCACCATGACGATGTTCGTGTCCGGCACGACGATCTCCGTGCCGGGAATGCCTTCCAATGCGTTCGCCATCTCACGCGCGTTCGTGTGGTCGTCGGCCAGCCGCGCGAGCTGGTGGTCGAGCGCGTAGAGCGCCGCCGCGGCGAGGATGCCGGACTGTCGCATCGCGCCGCCGAACAGCTTGCGTGCCGTCCACGCGCGCTCCATCGCCTCGCGCGTCCCGGCGAGCATCGCGCCGATCGGCGCGCCGAGCCCTTTCGACAGATCGACCATCACCGTGTCGGCGGGCGCGGCCAGCTCGGGGAGCGACACGCCGCTCGCGATGCTCGCGTTCCACAGCCGCGCGCCGTCGAGGTGAACCGGCACGCCCTGCTCGCGCGCGACCGCGCACATCTCGCAGAAGTCATCGAGCGGGACGATCACGCCGCCGGCACCGTTGTGCGTGTTCTCGACGCAGACGAGCCCGGGGGCGGGATAGTACCGCGAGCGAGGGCGAAACGCGCGCCGCAAATCGCTCGCGGACATCACTCGACCTTCGGGCACGACGGCGAGGACCTGCGCGCCGGCCAGTGCCGCGACGCCCGCGATCTCGCTGTGAACGATGTGGGCGTCGACGTCGGCCAACACCTCGGTCGCGCGCGGAGCGAGCAGCCACACGGCCGCCTGGTTGGCCATCACGCCGCTCGGAAAGAAGAGCGAGTCCTCTTTGCCGAGCATCCTGGCGACACGCTCCTCCAGCCGCCTCGTCGTCGGATCGCCGTCGCGTTCGTCGTCGCCGACATCAGCCGCCGCCATGGCCGCGCGCATCCCCGGCGTTGGCTTGGTGACCGTGTCGCTTCGCAGGTCTATCGGCATCGCCGGAATATGGCGACCGGAATCAGACGGCGCGAAGCCCGCGGCCGTCAAGCCCTTCAATCGGTGAGCACTTCCCTCTGCAGCTTCCGCACTCGGCGCAACTCGAACACCTGCCCGACCTCTCCGCCGAGTATGAAGATGAGCGCCGCGTAGTAGCACCACACCACCACGAACACGATCGCGGTGAGCGTCCCCCTGTACATCCCGACCGGGTTGAACGTCTGCGTGTAGTACGCGAACGCCGTCCGCGCGCCCTCGAAGCACACGCTGGTGAATCCGGCCGCGACCCACGCCGACGCCGTCGTCACGCGGCGGATCGGCAGAAACTTGTAGAGCGCGTAGAACATCAGCGCCAGAAACGCGAAGCCGAGGACGCGGCCGACCCAGTAGTCGACGCCGCTCAGCACGTCCGTGCGCAGGCCGACCGACACGAGCGCGTGCGACGCCAGGCCCACGTACGTCGTCACGGTCACGCTCGCCGCGAACAGCAGCGTCGACACCACCGTGATCTTCACGTCGAACACCTTGCCGGCGATGATGCCCCGCTCGGTTTCGATGTCGAACACGCTCGCCAGCACGGTGCGCAGCGATCCGAACAGCCGCGTCGAGAACCAGATGAAGCCGATGGCGCTGTAGATCGTGATCGACCGGCGCGTGCGCAGCAGGTCGTTGATCAGCTTGTGAACCGGCGAATTGGTCTCGACGTGTGCGGGCAGGAGCCGGTCGAGAAACACGCCGATCTGGTCCGTCGAGTTGATCGAACCGGCATAGACGATCGGCAGGATGTACGTGATCCCGGCCGCGAGGAGCAGCAGAAAGGGCAGCGAGGCGAGCAGGATGTTGAACGCAATGCCGCCGGCGAGGAACAGAACGTTGTCCTCGCCGCTGTTGTCCCAGACCCGCTTGATGTAGTCGCGGGCCGTCCAGAGAAAATCGGAAACGGGTGACCGGACCCCGCTCTCACCCGTGTTCACGCTCGCGGACAAAGGCGGTGCGGGGTTCGCCGATCAGCGATGAATCCGTTCAGCCGTCGACCGGCTCGTCGGACGCCGCGTCGTGGGCGCGCTTTGCCGCTTTGACGCCCGCGGTGTACGCCGCCTTCGTCGTGGCGAGCCGGTTTTCGAGATCCTCGCGCGCGTCGTGCGCCGCGGCACGCCCGGCGTCGACCGCGTCGCGGGCGGCGGCGCGACCGGCTTCGACGGCACGCGTCACCTGGCGGCGCTTGAGATCCACCGCGTCCTTCGCGCCGTCGATCGTCTCTTCGACGCGGCGGCGCGCGTCCTGGTACGTCTCGCTGACCGTGTCCGTGAGCTCGGACGCTTTTCGTTCGGCCAGCTTTCGCGCGCGGATCGCGCGGCGCTTCAGATCGCGGCGCGTTTCCTCGCCGGATTTCGGCGCGAAAAGAAGCGCGGCGCCGGCTCCCAGCGCCAAGCCCGATGATGAACGGCATCACGCTGGTCGAGCGCTGCTCGATCACCACGTACGGGTCGTTGTCTTCGAGATCTCGGCGTGACATGGCGATGCTCCTCTGAGTTAGCGTTTGCGCGCCAGCGGCTTCTTCACCGAAGCCAGGACGCGCTCTTGTGGCAGGTCGGTCTTGGGCCGGCCGTTTGTCGCTGCTTCATCCGTGCCATTGGGCGAAGCCGAGGCGGGCGTCGCGGGACCCTCGTTCACGAACGACAGCAGGTCCCGGCGCACGTCCTCTGCGACGAGGCCCAGCAGCTTGGACGTTTTTTCGATGTCGCCGGACGTGGACGCGAAGGTCTGGAGCACCAGCAGGCGTCGCGCCTCGGTGGCGGTCGCGCCGACTGGGATCGTCACCGACGTCGGCACAACGCCCCCGCCCGGAGCCCGAAGATGCCGAGGCATCACGTCGCTCAGAGAGATCGTGTCCGCGCGCGTCATGATCACGGCGCGCTCGACGGCGTTCTTCAATTCGCGCACGTTCCCCGGCCAGTGGTACGCGAGGATCCACTCCCACGCGGCGTCGTCAAAGTCGCCGATCTTCTTTCCGTTCTGGTCGGAGAATCGGGCGAGGAACTCCGTCGCGAGAAGATGGATGTCTTCCGTGCGTTCGCGGAGCGGCGGAAGCGAGATCTCGACGACCGCCAATCGATAGTACAGGTCCTCGCGCAAATGCCCGTCGCTGATGGCCTGTTGCAGATCCTTGTTCGTCGCCGCGACGATGCGGATGTCGACGGAGATCTCCTTCTTGCCGCCCAGACGTCGAACTTGCCGCGTCTCGAGCGCCCGCAGCAGCTTGACCTGGATGTCCGGCGACATCTCGGCGACTTCGTCGAGGAAGATCGTGCCGCCGCTCGCCATCTCGAACGCGCCCGGCTTCTCGTTCATCGAACCGGTGAACGCGCCCTTCTCGTGGCCGAACAACTCGTTCTCGAGAATCTCCTTGGGCAGCGCCGCGCAGTTGAGCGCGAAGAAGGGTCCGCTGGAGCGTTCGCTCTTGCTGTGCAGTGCCCGGGCGACGAGCTCCTTGCCGGTGCCCGATTCGCCGAGGATGAGCACGCTCGCCGTCGACGGCGCGACCGCGTCGATGACCTGGTAGACGTCGCGCATCACCTCCGACTGGCCGGTGAGCTCACCGTAGTGGGTGAGCCCTTCGAGGCGGGACGTGAGCTCGCGGTTCTTTTCCTGGACCTCGAACTTCTCGAGCGCCTTGGGAATCAGCGCCTTGAGGCGGTTGAGCTTGTCGGCGTTGAGCGGCTTCTCGATGTAGTCGTATGCGCCCTGTTGCATCGCCTGGACGGCCGAGTCGACGGTGGCCTGCCCGGTGATGATGATGCACTCGGTGGGGATTCGGCGTTGCTGTAGCTCACGAAGCAGCGCCAGCCCATCGAGCTTCGGCATCTTGAGGTCGGCCAGCACCACGCCGTAGCGGTCGTTCGCCAACCGCTCGAGCGCCTTCTGGCCGTCCGGGGCGATGTCGACCGCGTACCCCTCGTCGGCCAGAATGGCGCTCAGGCCTGACGTAATCGCCTGTTCGTCGTCCGCGATGAGAATCTTGGCGTTCGTGTGTTTCATTCGATGTCGGGGTACCCCGGAGCCTACCGCCCTTCAGGTAGGGAACGTAATCGTAGCGCCACTTTCCGAGATGTCGAGATGGACGCCGGCACTATATGCGGCTGAAACGACCTCGTCGCTTAGCGCAATTCTCGATCCGTCGCGTTCGCCACAGGAAATTCGGATTGCGGGGCCGCCGCCGTCGTCCACGGCCGAGCAAACCACGTCCTTCGACGCTTCGACGGCCGCCAACAGCACTGCCGCGATCGCGAGACGTGCCGCCGACGCCGGCGCGCTTGTCGTCCCGAGGCGTTCTACCCCCTTGTCGACGGTAAGTCGCCCCCTTCCTTCGGCCTCGGCCGCGCCCACGCCACGCGAAGCCAACACGGCCACGTCCCGAGTGATGCGCGCGATGTTCGCCGGTCCGCGAGCGCGACCGGCCCAGAGCCAGCATCGCCTCGGCAGACTCGATCACGGACTCCAGCTCCGCCGCCGCGGCCTCGGCGAACGGGCGCAGCGCCGAGGCTTCGCCTTCACCCCGGCCGCTGCGCGACCGCACGACCTCGAGGTTCACGGCCACGCCGTTCAGCGCGCCCTTGAATTGGTGCGCCGTCGCGTCGCAGAGCCGCTGGAAGACGCCCAGCCACAGCTCGTCGGCCGTCGCCAAGCGTCAGTCGCTCAGCTCCGCGTCGTCCGGAGCCGCCGCCACGGCGACGGCGCGCGTTGGATCGTCGCGGTGGATGGCGACGGGCTTCACGAAGCGCGCGACGATCGCGGCCGTGTCGCCGATCGCCAACTGGTCGAACAGGAAGCCGAACTTCTCGTCGTACGCGGCGTCGAGCGCGGCACGCGACGGCGTCGGGAAGGTCCCAGAGCTGCCGCTTGAACGGACCGAGCGCCTTTTTGCGCGTCTTGTAGATAGAACTGCTCGTCGGAGTCCGTCGGCTTGCGCTCGTCCTTCGCGTTCGCGTCGAGCCACTCGTAGATCTCGGCGCGCAGCGAATCCGGCACGTGGTCGAACAGCATGTTCTGGAAGTTCGTCGCCAGATGGATCTCCGCCGTCTCGCGCTTCGGAAAGTTGTGGAACGCGGTGTCCGGCAGCGTCGACGCGCCGTGCTGCACGGCGCCCGCCAGTCCGTAGTCGTCGCGCGCCACCTTCGACAGTCGCTCGAGCGTGTCGAGGTCGAGCTTCACGTCGGCGATCGAGCCGTCGGGGAGCACGACACCGCCGTGCGACGTTCCCGACTGCACGCTGATCTTCGAAAGCCCGACGGTGTCCTTCGGCAGGCGGCGATTCAGGCCGTCCATGTACGCGCGAAGCTCTTCGACGGTGCTGTTCTGCGTGCCGACTTCGCCGATCTCGCCGCCGATGGAGATCGTGACGCCGTCCGGCTCCAGCTCTCGCACGACGTTCAGGATGTCGACGCCGACTTCGTAGTTGAGCCGCTGCTGCTCGTCGAGCGTCGGCTTGGAGATGTCGACGAGCGTCGACGTGTCGATGTCGATGTTGTAGAAGCCGGCCGCGATCGCCTCGCGCGCCAGCGCCTTCACCGCGTCGACTTCGGGCGTCGGGTCGGCCGCGTACTTCTTGGCGTTCACCTGGAAGTGGTCGCCCTGAATGAAGACCGGCCCGCGGAATCCCTCGCGCAGCGCCGCGGCGAGCATCACCGCGACGTACTCGGCGGGGCGCTGGTCGGTGTACGCGATCTCGGAGCGCGCGATCTCGAGGATGAACGCGCCGGCCTTCTTGGCGATCGCCGTCCGGAAGATCGAGCGCGCCGTGTCGTACGCCATCCCGCGCACGTTGATCGCCGGCACCGTGAATCCGTGGCACTCGCCGCGGCCGCGCGCCATGTAGAGCTCCTCGATCGACGACGGACGCACGCCGACCGCCTGGCCGATCTCCCAGATCAACCAGCGCGCATGCTCTTTCTCGGGTCCGCCGCCGAACACCGCCGCGCGCACCAGCGTGTCCATCGCCGGTGAGGCCACCGCCTTCGCGTTCGACGACCTTCACGCGTCCGTCGCGCACCTGAACGTCGTCGCCGAACAGTTCGTTGAGTGATTCGACAGTATTCATGAGAGTCATCTACATGTTGTTCCGGTCTACCGATCTACCGGTCCACCGGTCCACCTACTCACTCGTCCACCCGTACCGCGCATCCGGCTTCGGCAACAGGTTCCACTCCTTTCGCGCCTGCTCCGCGTCGACGCGGCCGAGCTGCGCGTAGGTGAACTGCTTTCCGAGCTCCACGCCCGGCTGGTCGAGCGGATTCACTCCGTAGAGCGCGCCCGCGTAAACCGTCGCGATCTCCAGCAGCATGAACAGCGCGCCCAGGTGCCACGCGTCCACGCGATCGATGTGAATCGTCATGCTCAGCCGCCCGCGGCGCGCGAGCGCGCCGGCCGTCGCCCGTTGCTCGATCGACAGCAGCTCGCCGAGACGATGACCGCCGAGGTAGCCGAGCTCCTTCACGTCGGAATGTAGCGAAGGAATGGTCACGTCCGACGGCGATTCGCGGACGGCGATGAAGGTGACGGTCTTGTCGAGCGGTCCTTCCATGAAGAGCTGCACTTTGCTGTGCTGGTCGGTGGCGCCCAGCGCGGCGAGCGGCGTCGGGCCGACGCCGTGGTCGCCCGGCTGCCGGTGCTTGCCGAGGCTCTCCGCCCAGAGCTGCACGAACCAGTCGGCGATGTCGCGCAGCGGATCGGAGTACGGCATCAGCACGTGGATGTGCCGGCCGGCCGTCGAGTCAGCGAGGAACTCGAGCGTGGCAAAGAGACCCGCCGGGTTCTTCGACAGCGAATCGCTCGTGCAGCGCGCCGCGATGTCGCGCGCTCCGGCGAGTAGTTGCGCGGTGTCCATCCCCACCAGCGCCGCCGGCAGAATCCCGACCGGCGTGAGCACGCTGTAGCGACCGCCGACCGCCGGCGGAATGTCGACCGCCGGAATGCCTTCGGCGTTCGCGATCTCGCGCAGCGCGCCGTTCTTCGGATCGGTCACGAAGACGAGGTGCGCCTTCGCGTCGCGCGTCCCCTTGTTCAACCGGTCGCGAACGACGAGGTACTGCGCCATCGTCTCCGCCGTGCCACCGGATTTCGAGATCACGACGAACAACGCGCGCTCGAGCGACAGGCGATCGAGCAGCGCGGTGATCGAGTACGGGTCGACGTTGTCGAGCACGTGCAGGCGCGGATTGCCCGCGCGCTCGGCGTCGCTCAGCGCGTTCCAGTCCGGCGCCAGCAAGGCGGTGCGCAGCGCGATGGGGCCCAGCGCCGAGCCCCCGATGCCGAGGACGACGACGTCGTCGAACTGTCCCTTGGTCCGCGCGGCGAAGTCGGTCGACTGCCTGTGCAGCGCGGCGTCGTCGGGGAGCGCGAGAAAGCCCAGCTCACCGGCCGCGCGCCGTTTGCCGAACGTGTCGTGCGCCGCCTTGAATGCCGCCGGCGCGGCCGTCCAGTCCGCCGCCGAGATTCCACCGGCGACGACGTCCCCCATCATGTTCGAGAAATCGAGATCGAGCGCCATTGTCGTGATCCGTGCGAGTGCGCGTCAGTCGACGCGAACGACGAGTCCGTCGAACGCCGGCGTGATGCCGCGCGGCAGTTCGGCCTCGAGGTCCGCATGGAAGTTGTCGTGCGTGAGGTGCGTGAGATAGGTGCGCTCCGCGCCGACCTGGCGCGCGGCGCTCACCGCTTCGGGGAGACTCAGGTGCGTGGGGTGTTCCGTTCGAAAGAGCGCGTTGATCACGAGCACCTTCGCGCCGGCGAGCAATCGAAGCGCGTCGGGCGGCAGCGACTTGGCGTCCGTGACGTAGGCAATCGGCCCGATGCGATATGCAAAGACCGTGACACTCCCGTGCGGCACCCCGACCGGCAGCACTTCCATGTCGCCGACAGAGAACGAGACGCCGGCGGCAACCCGATGCGCCTTGCCCTCGGGCTTCGACGGTCCCGGGCAACGGGCGGATCCGGTCGTCGAAGATGTAGCGGAACTTCGTTCTCCAACTCGTCCAGCGTCTCCTTGGCGCCGTAGATGGGCAGCGGCGCCTCGCGGTCCACCGTGATCGCGCGCAGGTCGTCGATGCCGTGCGTGTGGTCGGCGTGGCCGTGCGTGTACGCGACCGCGTCCACCCGATCGATGCCCGCGGCGATCAGTTGCAAACGCAATTCGGGCGGCGTGTCGATGAGGAGCTTCGTACCGTGCGCGTCCTCGACGACCGCGCCGACGCGGTTGCGTTTGTCGCGCGGATCCGGCGACAAACACACCGCACAGCGGCACCCGATCTTCGGAACGCCGAAGCTCGTGCCGGTGCCGAGAAAGGTGAGCTTCACGATGCCCCATCCGTGCGACGGGTCGGACCCGTCACACCGTCTCGACCTTGAGCAGGTTCGTGGTGCCCGGCACGTCGAACGGCACGCCCGCCGTCACCACGACGCGGTCGCCGTCGCGGGCAAGACCGCGCCTCTGCACCGCCTCGAGGGCGAGCTTCACCATCTCGTCGTAGGTGTTGCAGTGCTGCACCAGCTCGGGAATCACGCCCCACACCAGCGCGAGCTGCCGGAACGTGCGCGGCACGTCGGTCAGCACGAGGATCGGCACGCTCGGCCGGTGCGCGGCGACGACGCGCGCGCTGAATCCACTCTTCGTGAACACGATCAAGACCGGCGCGTCGAGCATCGTCACCGCCGCCGCGCTCGCCGCGGCGATCGCGAACTCGGTCGAGATCGCCGTCTCGTTGCGCCGCGCGGTCGTCGCGTGGCGAGGACGCACGCGGCGTCTCGATCTCGGCGATGATGCGCGTCATCGCCTCGACGGCGAGCCGCGGATACTGGCCCGCCGCCGTCTCCGCCGAGAGCATCACCGCGTCGGTGCCGTCGAGAATCGCGTTGGCGACGTCGCTCGCTTCGGCGCGCGTCGGGCGCGGATGCGTGATCATCGACTCGAGCATCTGCGTCGCCGTGATCACCGGGCGCCCGAGCCGGTTGCAGAGCGCGATGATGCGCTTCTGCGCGTACGGCACCTCCTCGAACGGCAGCTCCACGCCGAGGTCGCCGCGCGCCACCATCACGCCGTCCGACGCGCGAACGATCGACTCGATGTTCTCGAGGGCCGAGTCCTTCTCGATCTTGGCGACGACGAGCATGTGCTTCGGCACCAGCGGGCGCAGCTCGGCGATGTCCTGGGCGCGCCGCACGAAGCTCAGCGCGATGTACTCGAGCTCCTGCTGCACGGCGAACGCGATGTCCTCGCGATCCTTCTCCGTGATCGACGGCGCCGACACCTGAACGCCCGGCAGGTTGATCCCCTTGTGGCTCGACAGCGGGCCGCCGTGCAGGACGCGCGCCGTCACGCGCGGCTTGCTCACGTCCAGCACGACGAGCTCGATCAGTCCGTCGTTGATGAGGATGCGGTCGCCGACGCTGACGTCGTCGGCCAGGGCCTCGTAGGTGACGGGGATCTCGTCGCGGTTTTCCTTCCCTTCCGGCGCGAAGATGACGTCGCTGCCGTCGGGAAGGTCGCGCGGCTGCCCCAGGTCGCCGATGCGGATGCGCGGACCTTGAAGGTCGCCGAGAATGGCGATCGGCCGCTTCGTCTCGGCGGCGACGTCGCGAACGAGCGCGATCGTCGCCGCGTGCTGCTCGTGCGTGCCGTGGGAGAAGTTGATCCGCGCGACGTTCAGGCCCGCGTCGACGAGGCCGCGCAACGCGTCGCGCGTCGAGCTCGAGGGGCCCAACGTGCAGACGATCTTCGTTCGGCAGTAGCGCAATAGTGGAGTTCGTGTTGACGGCGTGAGTTCAGTGGCTCTCGACCAGCTCCTTCCCGAGCGCCTTCGTCTTCGCCTGCAGACCCGCGATCAGCGAGTCGAACGACTTTTGGAAGCTGGCGATGCCGTCGACCAGCAGCTTGTCCGTGACGTCGTCGATCGAGATGCCGTGCTTCGCCAGCTCATCGATCGTCGCCTGGGCATCGTCGACGTCCTTGTCGACGGTTCGCTCCACGTTCCCGTGATCGCGGAACGCGTCGATCGTCTGCGGCGGCATCGTGTTCACCGTGTCGGGACCGATGAGCTGCTCGACGTACATCACGTCGCGGTAGGCGGGATTCTTCGTGCTCGTGCTCGCCCACAGCGGGCGCTGGACCGTGGCGCCTTTCGCCGCCAACGCCATCCAGCGCGGCGACGCGATCTGCTCCTGAAAGAGCTTGTACGCCAGCTTCGCGTTGGCGATCGCCGCCTTTCCTTTCAATGCCTCGAGGGCCTTGGCGTCGGCGGCGTTTCCCTTGGCCGCGGCGTCGAGACGCTTGTCGATCTCGGTGTCCACGCGGCTCACGAAGAAGCTCGCCACCGAATGGATATTCGAGATGTCCTTCCCCGCCGCGACGCGCTCCTCGAGCCCGGCCATGTACGCGTCGATGACGCGCGCGTAGGCCTCGATCGCGAAGAGCAGCGTGATGTTGACGTTGATGCCGGCCGCCGTCAGCTGGCGCACGGCCTTCGCGCCTTCGACGGTGCCCGGCACCTTGACCATGACGTTCGGACGGTCGACCGTCGCCCAGAGGCGCTGCGCCTCGTCGATCGTCGCTGTCGCATCGTTCGCCGCGCCCGGCGACACCTCGATCGACACGAAGCCGTCGGCGCCGTTCGTCGCGTCGTGCGTCGGACGGAAGATGTCGCACGCGTCGCGCACGTCGGTCGTCGCGATCAGCTCGAACAGCTCCATCGCCGTGAAATCACCGGCGGCCGAACCGAATCTGATCGTCGTACGCCGACCCCTCGGCCAGCGCCTTCTCGAAGATCGTCGGGTTCGACGTCATTCCGGTCAGGGCGTCGTCGCGAATGCGACGCGCGAGATCGCCGTTCTCGCAGGATCGTGCGATCGATGAAGTCGAGCCAGATCGACACGCCGGCGTCGTGCAGGTGCTTGAGTCGATTCTCAGTCACTGCTCGCTCCTCCGTCGCCGTTCGAGCTGTCCACCTCGACCACCCGTCCACCTGTTCTCAAGCTAGCCGATACTACTTCGCGGCGTACACGATCTTGTAGATGCGTCCGCCCGCGTCGTCGGCGACGTACAGCGAGCCGTCGATCCCCTGCGCGAGACCGGTCGGCCGGTGATTCCCGCCGCGCGCTTCGCGCGTCGCGCGAAGCCGTCGGCGAACACCTCGAAAGCGCCGCCTGCCTTGCCGCCGCTCAGCGGCTGGAACACGACGTTGTATCCCGCCTGCGGCTCAGGCGCGCGGTTCCACGATCCGTGGAACGCGATGAACGCGCCATTCTTGTACTTCGCCGGGAAACATCGAGCCCGTGTAGAACATGAGCCCGTTCGGCGCCCAGTGCGCCGGGAACACTGCGACCGGCTCCTTCTTCTGCGCGCACTCGCCGATCTTCTTGCCGTCGCCGCCGTACTCCGGCGCGAGCACGAGGTGATGCTCGTCGACCGCGTAGTAGCAGTACGGCCAGCCGAAGTCGTCGCCCTGGTTGACCTGCAGCAGCTCTTCGGCCGGATTCTCGGCGTTGTACTTCTGCGGCCACTGACCAGCTTGCCGGTTCGCCGCCGAGTTCGTCGCGGCCGTGCTGCGTCGTCCAGAGCTTGCCGTCCAGCGGGATTGATCGCGATGCCGACCGCGTTCCGAATGCCGCGCGCGAAATGATTCGCCGGCGCTCGGCGTCTGGTGCTTCTTGCGTGCGTCGAACTTCCAGATGCCGCCGCGCGTCTCGACTTCGTCGCACGGGCGCTTGCCCGGCGACTTCCTTCTCCCGGTCGTTCGCCTGACACGAGTTCGTCGCCGAGCCGACGTTCACGTACATGTTGCCTGCGCGGTCGATCGCGAACGTCTTGACGGGGTGACTCCCACCGCCCGGCAGATCTTCGGCGACGGTGTCCGGTTTTCCCGCCGGAGCAAAGGTCCCGTTCTGGAACGGAAACCGGAGAATTGCGGTGTTGGTTTCCGTGTAGAGATACCCGTCGAATAGCGCGACTTCCGACGAAGAGAATCCGCTCGCGAACTGAACGCGGCGGTCAGCCTTTCCGTCCCCGTCTGTCGTCGCGGAAGATCCAGACGCCGCCGGCGGCCGCCCCACCCGCGCCTCCGCGCTGCTGCGTGGAAACGATCAGGTCGCCGTTCGGCGCCGCGACCATGTGGCGCACGCCACGGAGCGTGTCGGCGTACACGATGGCGCAGAACCCCTGTGGAAGCTTGAGTCCGGCGTCGTCCGGGTCGCACTTCTCGGATCCGCGCTGGGCGCCGAGAAGGGCCGGGACCGCCAGAACCATGAGGGCAGTTAGAGTCGAGCCTCGTCTCATTGATTGTGCCTGTCGGTTGTCGGTGAAGAACCGAACGCGAGCGTTCGCGAAAAGAATGGTAACACCTTCGTGATGATTCGCTCGCCGATGCGGCTCGTGTGCGTGCCGTCGTAGGTCTCGAAGGTGTGCTGCACGCCGGCGCGCGTGAGAGCCGTGTCCATTGTCGCAAGCTGCGACGGCGGCACGAGCTCATCGCGCGTGCCGACGTCGAACGCCAGCCCGGCGAGTCGCTTCAACCGGTCCGCCGAGCGCGGGAGCATGTCGAGCGGGAAATGGTCGGTCCACTTCGCGGCCACCGCGTCCACTCGCTCCCAGCGACCGTCGCGGCGTTCGATCGGAAAGTCCACGAAGAGTGGCGGGCGGTTTGGATTCGGCGAGAACGCGGCCGCGAGCGCGAGGTCCACGGCCGCGCCGAACGGCAGGCGCTTCGCGTCATCGAGCGACGTCAGGTCTTCGACCAGCGCCCACGCCGCCGTCGCGCCGGCGGCGGTAGACGTCTGGAAGTGCGTGCAGCACGCGCTGAGCGCGTAGGCTGCGCCGTAGACGTCGCCGGCGTGTCGCATAGCGAGGTAGAACGTCCCGAACCCGCCCATCGAGTGGCCGGCGATTCCTCGGCTCCGCGGCGCGGCAAGCGTGCGGTATTTCGCGTCGATGTACGACACGAGCTCGGCCGAGATGAAATCGTCCCAGCCGCCGGCGGACGACGAGTTCGTGTAGAAGCTGCCGAGCAATCGGTTGAGTGCGTTCGGCATGACGATGATCATTTCGCGCACGGCGCCGGCTGCGACGAGCGAGTCGGTCGAGCGACCGATATCGAATCCTGCGTAGCCGCGCGCCCACGATGCTTCGCTCGCCGTGTAGCCGTGAAGCAGGTAGACGACCGGGTATCGCTTGGTCGGACTGGACGCGTAGCTCGGCGGCAGGTAGACGACCACGGACCGATCCGGCGAGTCGCCGTACTTGTTTCCCTCGAGCGCCGCCGAATGGACGGTGTCGTGGATGAGTCGGCTGGCGGGCGCTTGCGCGTGGACCGCGGCGCCGAAACCGAGGAGGAGCGAAAGGCCGAAGCGAAAACGGAATCGTTTAGTCATCGCCGTACCATCGAGGGTGATGTCTCGTGGAAACGGCGATGACTTACGACGCGATCGGCTCCAACGCAACCGCGGGAGCGGCGTCGCGAATCACAAATCGATGGCGGACGAGAGCGCACCGCCCGCCGACGTCGCTCAGCGAGCGACCGGAGTGCCCGTCTGGCCAGTCCCCGCGGCGTTCGCCCCGCCGTTCTTGAGGAACCCCTGCTCCACCGCGATCAGTGCCACCGACGTCAGGAATGCGGCGAACAGCGTGCGCGACGGCGAGAATCCGCGGACGTCGATCTCTCGAATCAACGGACGGGGCACCAGCACCACCTCCTGCCGCCATGGCGCGCCGGTTCCATCCCGATGCACCGACTCGTCCATCGCGACCGACAGCGACGTCAAATCCTCGGAGACGACGCTTCCTCGCAACTGCTCGACGGCCGGTCCCACTTTCGCAGCCAAGACGACCGAGCCGGAGTCGGTCAACGTCGCCTGCACCTGACGTCCGGTGAGGCGTTCGGACTCGCCCAAGTGCGGTGTGTTGTACGCGTAGCACCCGGTGGCGAGCGCTCCTGCGACGACGACGGCCGCGAATCGCGCGGCTCCGTTCAGCAGGCGGACACCAAGCATTCTGTCTACGATCATCCGACTTCACTCCTGCAAGAGATCACGGGGAGGGCGAGGCACGCTCGCCCTCCCCGCTTCAACGCTAGCACTTCAACTCGTTTGCCTGCGCCGATCGACTTACGGACAGCCGTTCGGGTCGTTCCAGTTGCGACCGGTGGCGAGCGCCGGCTCGCGACGCGGGCGCGTTGGTGTTCGTCTGCATCTCGGTCGATCCGTACAGGAATCGGCCGGGTATCGCCAGCTTGTTGCGCGCCGGCTTGAGCGCCGGGAGTGCAGGTGCGCTTGTAGTCGTTCCACGCCTCGACGTTCTGGAACGTGAGGATGTACTTCTCGGTCATGATGTCGGTAAGCGTGGGATTCGCGATCGGCGCCTTGCTGTAGCGCGCACGCACGTTGTTGAGCGCCGTCGTCGCCGTGGCTTTGTCGTTGGTCTGGAACGCCGCCTCGGCGATGATCAACTGCGTCTCGTCGTACGTGATGATCGGCTGGCTGAACTCCGGATCGTTGGTGCGACTCGAGCCCAGGACGGACGAGATCGAATCCGCCGGGGTTGTTTGCGTGGAGACGTCGTACCCGCCATACACGCCGTGTGAATTCTTGGCGAAGTAGTCCGGCAGTCGCTTGTCGTTCTGCGCGACCATGATCTTGGCGAGGACAGAGCCCGCGACCAGATCCTGGCCGAACGACGTGAGCTGGAACTGCGCCCACAGGTTGCGCTCCGACGTGGCCGACGAGTGCACGGTGAGCCAATCGTTGGCCGAGGTCGAAATGCCTTTTTTGGCCTCGTTCAGCGCGCTCGTGTACTGCGCCGCGCCGAGCTTCTCCTCTTGGTGGAGGTAGATGCGGGCCTTGAGCGTGTGCGCCGCCTCGGTCCACTTGGTCGTGGATCCGCCGTAAATCAGATCGTACGCGGCCGGGCCCTTGCCGCCCGACCCCATGTCGGTGATGGCCTTGTCCAGGAGCGCCAGCAGATCGGCGTAGATCTGCTGCTGCGGATCGAAGTGCGGGCGATGAGTTGGTGGCGACCGCCTCGCGGTACGGCATGTCGCCCCAGATGTCCGCGCCCCACAAAATGTTCATCGCTTCGACCACCTCGGCGATGCCGAGATAGGCCTTGTCGTTCGCGGCCGTGGCGTTCGCCTCCACCTGGCGGATCTGGATCAATCCGCCGCCGTCGTAGATGGACTGAAACGAGCCGTCGAACGTGTCGGAGTCGATCGCGTACGTGCCCTGCAGGTCGACGAACCGTCCGCCGGTGCCGGCGCACTGTTGCATCCACTCGCAGATGTTCATGGCGACGGGACCTTCCTGCTCGCCCATGATGTTGGCGATCGCGCCACCGAACAGCTGGTTCGTCGTGGCCGCCGTCGGGGCGTTCGGGTTCGCGACCGCCGCCTCGGAGTCGAGGAAGCTGTTACACGCGCTCGGGATCGCCAACGCGACGACCCCGACGAACGCGGCATATTTGGAGATTCGCATTCGAGAGTCCTCGCGTTAGCGGTTGAGGCTGACCGAGACGACGAACGAGCGGGTGAGCGGGAGGTTGAAGTAGTCCGCCGCGCCGACCTGCTCGAACGGTCCCGCGACGTTCGTCTCGGGATCGAGGCCCTGGTACTTCGTCCACGTCTTCAGGTTGCGACCGGCGACGCGCACCGTCATCGTCGACAGGTTGAGCAGACGGTTCACCCACGCACCGTCGAACGTGTATGCCGCCGAGATCTCGCGCAGCTTCACGAAGCCGGCGTTCTCGAGGCACGGCTCGTCGATGCCCGTGAAGGGGCACGCCGCGATGCCGCTCGTGCGGTACCAGTTCTCGCCGATGGGAATCTTCTGGCCGGCACCCGGGCCGGTGACCGGCCCCGGATACCAGTCGGGATCGCCGAATGCGTGCAGGTTGCCCGAGCACGAGGCGTTCGAAGAGCCCGTGCAGGTCGCGCGGTTCTTCGTGTCGCCCGACGTGCCATAGCTCCAAAGCGCGCCGCGCGTGCCGTCCCACATCAAACCGCCGTGGCGGACGTCGAGCAGCGTCGAGAGCTCGAGCTTCTTGAACTTGAGGCTCGAGTGCATGTTGCCGGTCCACTTCGGGTTCGGATCACCTAGGATGCGCTGGTTGTCGAAATCGCCGCAGGGCATGCCGGCGTTTGCGCACCCATTCGTGCCGTCATCGATGTAGAGCGTGCCCTTCGACTTGCCCTGACACGCGGCCGCAGCCGCTGGATAGTTGGCCGTCAGATAGTCGGTCGGGGTCACGCCGCAGCGGATCCATCCCAGACCGCGGATGGCGCCCAGAGGCTGGCCGGCCATCGCCACCGTGCCGATGAACGACGAGCCAGTGAACAGGAACTGCGCGCCGGCGATGCTTTCGACCAACGACTGGTTTCGTCCCCAGCCGAACCCGAGGTCCCACTGATAGTTGGTGCCCATCAGTGGACGCAGGTTGAGCGAAAGCTCCGTTCCGCTGTTGCGGAAGATGCCGGCGTTCTTCGCTTCGCTGCCGAACCCCGTCGACGGTGAGATCGGCGTCACGAGGATGACGTCCGTCGTCCGCGACTTGTACCACGTGGCGCTGAGGTCGGCCTTCTCACCCCAGAAACCAAGATCGAAGCCCGCTTCTTTCTCCGCCGTCCGCTCGGGCTTGAGCGACACGGCCGGCTTCACACCCGTGAAGAACAGACCACCCAGGCCGCTCTGCGTCGGCGTGAGCCCGGTGCCCTGCGAGATGCCGCCAACGGTGCCCTGGCTGCTGAACACCGCCGACGTCAAGTACGGTTGCGGCTCATTGCCCGCTTGACCGTACGAGAATCGGAGCTTGCCGTAGGTGAGCTTGGGAATCTTGTGGAAGTTCGTGAAGTTCCACGCGGCGCTCGCCTTGGGGAACGTGCTCGTCCTGTTGGAGCGTCCGAAGGTCGTCGACCCGTCGCTGCGGAGCGCGCCCGTGAGGTAGAGTTGCTGACGGATGTCGAACGTCGCCTGGCCGAAGTACGACTGATTGTGGATCTGCGTCTCGAAGTCGCTGGCCGGATCGCGCGACAGCGTGTTGATCATATCCATTGGCTGCGGCGCGATGAGCGTGCGCCCCACCACCGAGAACGTGCGGAGATTGCGCGCGTTCAGGTTCTGGCCCGCGGTGAACGTTCCGCCGAAGTTGGAATTGAAATTCCAGGTCGCCGTCGCCGTGAGGTTATGATCGATCTGGTAGTCGACGATCTTGCCCTCGGTGATGCGGCCGCCGGCCGCGACGTCGGAGCATTCCGCCGGACAGCCTTCGGTGCGCTCGTCGTTCGAGTAGTCGGCGCCGAGTGTGTACGCGAACGTCAGCCAGTTGTTCGCGACGTACTGCGCGTTCATGTTGCCGAACGTGCGACCAGCCTTCTGGTCGTTCAATTCGTCTTCCAACGTGAAGATCGGATTGTTGAAGCCGCGTGACTGGCCCGCCGTTTCCGGTGTCGGGTCCTGCAAGCGGTACGACCGATGAAGGCCGGTCGTCGGGTCGAGCGCCGGGAAGTTGTTGAAGCCCGGCGGCGTGCGGAACAACCCGAGGAGCAGACCATTCACGTTGTTGCCGCGCTGCGTCAAGTGACCGCGCGTGTCGGCGTACGAGAAGTTGCCGCCGAGCGTGAAGTTGTCCGTCAGATGGTGCGTTGCATTCAGGCGAACCGTGCCGCGGTCGAAGTAGTTGTTCGGCCCGATGAACACGCCCTGGTTGTTGTTGTAGTTGCCGGAGAGATAAAACGTCGTGCGGTCGTTGCCGCCCGACGCACTGAGCGTGTTGTCGAGGACGTGACCGGTGTCGAACGCCTCGCTGGCGTGGTCGTACGTCGGACGCGCCCGAGATCGCCGGACCCCAGCTGCGGAGGCAGCTCGACTTGCCGATGTCGTCGCACGTCCCGGCGGCCACGTTGAGCAGCCCCTGGCCGAAGCCGCGTTGGAGCGGCTCCTTGCGCGTGACCACGTCGTTCGATCCGGACGTGCGGAGCTCGTAGTGCGTCTGCCCCGAGCGGCCGTGCTTCGTCGTGATCAGGATGACGCCGTTCGCCGCGCGGGCGCCGTAGATCGCCGCCGCGGCCGCGCCTTTGAGAATCTCGATATTCTCGATGTCGTCGGGATTCATGTCGATCATGCGGTTCGGGGCGGACGTGCCCTCGAACTCGCCGCCGTTGTCCTGGCCGCCCACGCCGCCGCCGCCCGCGTCGATCGGATTGAAGTTCGTCGTCGAGACGGTCGAGTTGTTGACCGGAATGCCGTCGACGATGAACAGCGGTTGCGTCTGGCCGTTGAGCGTGCGCAGGCCGCGGATCTGAATCTTCGACGCCGCACCCGGATCTCCGGCTTGCTGGCTCACGACGACGTTGGGCGCCTTCGCCGCCAGCGCCTGGACGATGTTCGTCTCGTTGGACTTCTGCACGAGGCTCGAGTCGACCTGGTTGCGCACGTTGCCGAGCTTCTCGACCTGCATCGTCGTGCCCGCGCCGGTCACCACGACTTCGCCGAGTTGAAGCGGATTCGCTTCGAGGACGAAGTCTTGCGTGATCGTGCCGGGGTTCAGCGTGACGCGCGCGGTCTTGGGCTTGTAGCCCACGCGACGCGCCGTGAGGGTGACGGCCGCTCTCGTGACACGCGCGCCGGGGACCGTGAATAGATAGGTCCCGTTGTCCTTGGTCGATCCGCCCAGTCCCAGTTCCGGAATCGAGACCGCGACACCGGCCAGACCACTACCACCTTCCCCTGTGACCTTTCCGGTAATCGTCGCGGGCTGTTGCGCCGCGAGAGCGACCGGCACCGCTAGTGCGACAGCCCAAGACCCAAGGATGCCGCGGAACGAGAGTGCCATGCCTCCTCCATCGACCGTGATTCGGGGTGGGCCGATATCGCGATGGGCGAGCGCGTGCGAAAGCTTTTACTCGGAGATCGCAACTCGGCGCGAGCACGGAACTGCGACTACGCGAAGCACGAGCGCAACGGAGACGCTCGTCCCACCGGTGGTCCCACCGGCGTCACGCAAAGAACCCTGCGACGTAACAAATAGTCACTCAAAAATTGACATAACCGCAACGCATATACTATCCAATCCTGATGACTTGGCTAGATCGCTTACCCGATGCTTTCAGGTGTGTAACTCGGGCGCTTTGGGACGGATCGTCCCACAGGAACTGCATCGGCTCCCGCGCGACTGCCGATCGGCGATGAAATTGCGTTTGCCGACGGCTGCGGCCGACGGCAAAGGGCGCGACTGACTGCGGCCATCAGCCGCAGGCCGAGACCGACCACTCAGGCCTTATCGGCTAGTCGAGAGGAGGCGTTCGCGCGCCGTGCGCACGACGGCCGTGTCGCCGAGTTCGGTCGCGAGATCGATCTGCAGCTGCAGCCCCGTCTCCTTGTATCGCGGCCACCCGCGACCGAACGAACGACGCTGCAACGCGGCGAGCGCGTACCGAGAATCGCCGAGGGTGCGATACTCGCGAGCGACGAGAAGATTCGCGTAGCGCATCGCGTCGCCGACGGCCGGGCCGCTCAGCATCAGAGAATCCAGGTGCGCGAGACGCTCACGCGCGTTTGGCGCGTTGGACTCGATCGCGATCGCCGCGTCGAGCAGCGTCGCGCACGCATTCGGGCTCGCGCCGACAGGCACCGGAAACGCCGCCGTTCCGCCGGCCCGCAACAGGGCGAGGGCATCGCGCGCTCCGCGCACGTCTCCCATCTTGAGACGCCACTGGCCCACCACGCACGCGTCCGCCAGCCGTACCGCGCTGTCGGCCACCGACGCCATGCGCGGCTCGCGAAGATGCTCGCTCAGCGCCTCCGCCTCCCTCCGTGCCGACGCGGGAACGTCACCCGAATACAGCGCGTCGAGCACGCGCAAGCGAAGTCCCGGGTGCAGTCCCGGTGGAAACGATTCGAGCTCGTGCGCGATGGCATTCGCCGTGGCCCGGTCGCCGCGATTCAGCGCGCGGCTGTGGCGCGCCAGCGCGACGTCCACGCGTTCGCCGTCGGTGATCGCGCGGCGGGCGAGGATCTCGATCGCGCGGTCGCCGTCGCCGACGCTGACGCCGTCGAACTGCGCCGTCATGGCGATGCTCCGCAGCGCGCCGCTCGGCGCGTCGCCGAGCCGCGCCCGCAAGCGTCGCACGTCCTGCGAATCGCCGAGCGCCTCGGCGACGCGCCATCGTACGAAAACGCTCAACGCGTCGCCCGAGTCGGCCGCGGGGGCCGCGGCGACAAGGCGGCGCAGCGACACGGTGTCGCGGAGGCGCGCATACAATAGCGCCAGCATGCGGCGCGACGGGCCGGACGAGGGGTCGAGTTGCAACGCGCGCGAGAACGCTTCGCGCGCACGACTCGCCGCGTCGCGCAGGCCGACGATCTCGCCGTCGTTGTACAAGCTCTCGCCAAGCTCGTACCACCCGTCGGCACGGTCAGGCGCGACGCGCACCACCTCGCGCCACGCGTCGAGAATTTCCGCGGCCGACGACGGCTGCGGATATCGCGGCCCGGCGAACGCGCGCAGGAACGCGCGGTCCGCGGGCGGAAGCGACGCTTGCTGCGCCCACGCGATCGACATGCCGCGGTCGTGCTGCTCGGCGGAGTTCACCTTGTCCGCCGACATCGCCAGCCCGAGCGCCGCGAGCGCGAAGCTCGGCTCTTCGGCGAGCGCCTGCCCGTAGGCGCGAAGCGCGCGGTTGTAGTCGCTGAGGCGGTACGCCGCGCGGCCGGCGAGATAGTCGCGCAGCGCCGGCGCCGAGATGCTCGGCGGCTCGGGCAGCGACGACGCCCGGTCTCGCGACTCGGGGAGAACCAGTCCGGCGACGATCTTGTCGACGAGCGCGATGAGACTGTCGGCCGGCCCGGAAACGTGCACCGACGCGACGACGCTGGACGTATGCACGTCGACGAGCGTCGCCGCGATCGCTACGGCCCCGGCAGCCGCCGGTTCGATCGAGCCGGAGACGATCTCTTCGGCGCTCAGCGACTTCGCGAGACGCACGGCATCGGCGACGGTCGGCGTCGTCGTCGCGTCGCTCATGAATCCGGTCGACCGCGCGACGCGGAGCACCCGCGATGGATCCGTCCCGCGCTTTCCGCCGGCGACGGCGATGCGAGAACCGAGCAACTCGAGGAGACCCTCGCGGACGTACGACGCGGACGCGTCCGACGCGTTGACGTGAAACGGCGCGACAGCGATGACCGGCTCGTGCTCCGCCGCCCGCGCTGTCGCGAGACGCCACGCCGATGCGGACATCGCGCCGATCGCGACGAGGATCGTCGCGGCGAGCCCCATCCAGGCCGCGGCGGATGGGTTGAGCCGCCTCGTCACTTTCGCGCGAGGCTCGGCACTCCCTGCGACGACGCTATCGGAACTCGAGGTCGTCCGCGGCGGGCAGTGTGGTCGCGTCAGCGGTGGATGGCGACGCAGATGGCGCGAGGACGGCCGTCTCGCCTGACGATGGCGTCTCGCGCGGCGGGGCCAATCTGCGGAGCTTGACCAGGAGCTCGGCGACTTCGGGCGCCGGCGGAAGGTCGAGCTCGCTCTGCATTCGGATCTCGTGCCAGCGCCCGCGCTGCAGCGCGGCGGCGTGATCGCCGCCGTCCGCGAGCGCGGTCATGAGTCCCGCCATGGCGACGCCGTTCAACGGATCCTGATCGGCGAGTCGAATGCGCCACGCGATCTCGGCCTGCCGATCGCCGGCGTCGCGCGCCTCGCGCGCGAGCGAGTCGAGCGATTGCGCGAACGCGCGAGAGAGACGATCTCGCTCGGTCGCCGCCCAGAACTCGAAGTCGGGATCGCCGTTCAGATAGAACCCGTCGAGGAACGGCCCGCGATACGCGCTCACCGCGTCGGCGAGACGGCCCTGCGCGAGTGCGAGCTGGAAGTCGCCGACGTCGGACGTCATCTCGGCGGGATCGATGCGCAGATCCGCGCCGCTAAGGAAGATTCGCTCGACGCCGAGCGCTTTTCTTATATGGTAAAGCGACTGAGTCAGCGCGTGTCGCGATTTGTCGGGCTCGCCCTCGGACCAAAGCAATCCGAGCAGCTTGTCGCGAGACATTCCGCGATCGCCGACTGAGGCGAGAATCGTGAGAATCGCGAGCAGGCGACGCTGCCCTGCAGGCCCCGTCAGGATCTCCCCGTCCCGCGACAGGTAAACGCTACCAAAGGTGCTGAGTCGTAGGGTCATCGGGCAGGCGGCGGGACCGTCTGACATCCATCTGAGGGTGGGGCCTTATAGATGGACCGTCGACTAGAGAAACGCAACGTCCGTCGGCGGCGTTTCGTCGGCACTTCCACCACCTTAGCGTCTCCGATGTCCGCTGCTGTACCTCTGAACCTGTCGTCTTTACACGAGGGGACGTCGGTCGCCCCCACGAACGCGGCCCCGGAACAAGGGATCGCCGTGAGCGTCGTGATGCCGACGCTCAACGAGGCGGCGCAGATCGGCCAAGCTGTCGCCGACCTGTCGTGGGCCAATGAGGTCATCGTCGTGGACGGCGGCTCGTCCGATCGGACGGCCGCGATCGCCGAGGCCGCCGGCGCGCGGGTCATCGTGGTGTCGGGCGAGACGATCGCGGCGCAGCGGAACGCCGGGATCGAAGCCGCGCGCAATCGCTGGATTCTCGCGCTGGACGCCGACGAGCGCGTCACCTCCCAACTCCGCGCCGAGGTCTCCCAGATCGTCACCGGGCGAAACCCGACGCACGCCGCGTACCGCATGAAGTTTCGCAACCACTACCTCGGCCGCGAGCTGCACCACGGACCGTGGGGGCGCGACTGGCACGTGCGGCTCTTCACGAACGAGCGGCGCTACGTGTGCCACCGCGTCCACGAACACCTCGAGGCGATCGACGACGTCGGCACGCTCACGGGGCCGATCGTCCACAATCCGTATCGCGATCTTGCCCATCACGTCGCGAAGATCGTGAAGTATGCGCGATGGGGCGCGGAAGACCTCCACGCGCGCGGCCGCGAAGCGCGGATGCGGGACCTCGTCGGCCGTCCGGCCTGGCGATTCTTCCGCGACTACTTCGTCTATTCGGGATGGCGCGACGGAAGCGTTGGATTCGTCGCGTCGGCGCTGAGCGGGTTCGCGTCGTTCCTGAAGTACGCGTTCCTCTTTTCCAGGAGCCGCTCGACGGAGGCATGAAGCTCACGATCCTGATGTATCACAAGGTCGATGAGCTACCGTCGGACGTTCGTACTCCAGGCAACTTCGTCGGGCCGGCCCTCTTCGCGCAGCAGCTCGACGCGCTCGGGGCGTGGGGCTATCGCACGATCGACTTCGCCGACTGGCTCGCGTACCGCGACGGCGGCCGGACGCTCCCCAAACGCCCGCTGATTGTCACGTTCGACGACGGCTACACGTGCTTCGACGAACACGCGTGGCCCGCGCTCCGTGCGCGCGACATGGGGGCGTGGGTGTTTCTGGTCGCCGGCCGGATCGGCGGCACGAACTCGTGGGATCGCGGCGAGCGCCCGTTCCCCTTGCTCGCCCCCGACCGCATCGCGGCGCTGCAGCGCGACGGCGTGCGATTCGGATCGCACGGCGACCTCCACGTCCCGCTGGCGCGCGTGCCGCGCGAACAGGCCGCCGCCGATCTCCGGCGATCGCGCGAAACGCTCGGCGACCTGCTCGGCCATTCTGTGGACGTCGTCGCGTACCCGTTCAGCAACCAGAACCGCGCCATCCGCCGCGCCGCGCGCGACGCCGGCTACCGGTGCGCCGTCCGCGGCAAAGGCCGCATGAACTCGCCGCGCACCGACCGCTTCGGCCTTCGCCGCATCAAGATGGACTCGAGCGATGACCGTCGACCGGCTGCGAGCGAACTTTGTTCGTCGAGCGCTACCTGAGATTCCTCTAGCGCGGTGCAGCCCGTCGCGTCAGCCACGAGCCCGTGGAAGAAGACTTTGAACGCGGATGCCGCAGATTTGAAACGGCAATACCGCAGATAACAACCAAGAAAATCTGCGGCATCGCTTTTCAAAATCTGCGGCATCTGCGTTGCGCTTTGGTCGCCCGCCAATCGTGGCCGCTCGCGCAACACCGCGGCGATTGTCGCCTCAGGCCTTCGGCCGCACCTCCGGCCCGAGCACGCGAAGCACCGCCGCCTGCAGAGCATCGAGGTCCTTGCGGAGCACCTGAAGCCGCTCGACGGCATCGCGGCCGATGCGTTGGTCGACGCGCGCGGTCATGCCGGCCAGATACGTGATCTGCGTCTGCAGCCCCGGGCGCCCGTAGCGAACGCCCTCGTCGGCGCCGAAGAGCGTCGTCGCGAGCGAGTCTACTTTCGCCAGCGAGTCGGCGCTTCCGCCGTTGCGCAGCCGCGTCCGCGCCTGGCGGACGCGGTTGGCGACGCGCCCCACTTCGGCGACCATGTCGCGCGTGCGCACGTTGTGCTCGTATTGCTCGCGCAGATCGGCGGCCGTGACGCGATCCGCGACGAGCCGGGGGTCCGGCGCCAACGTGAGCGGCTCGCTGTCGCTCCACGAACCCGACGACATCTTCACCCGATATGAGCCCGGCGGCAGCATCAACCCGCCGTCGTTGTTGAAGTCCCAGACGAGCCGGTTCACTCCGGCGTTCGCCGTCAACCGAACGGGCGGCGCTGCTCGGCGGAATCCGCCGCCGCCCTCCTCATCGTCCGGCGCCGCGGCCGGCGCGTCGGCCGACGCGGCTGTGATCGACGCTTCGCTCGAATACTTCCTGATCTCGTGATTCGCCGAGTCGAGAATCGCGATCGTGATCGAGCTGGACTGCGGGCGCGCCAAGTAATACTCGATCGACGCGCCGTTGGGCCCGAACTGCGCCTGCCCCGACGCCGCGCCGCCGCCACCACCTCCCCCGCCAAATCCTCGGCCGCCGCCGATGCGTGCACGGACCGCGTCGCGGGGCTTGAAGAGCACCGCGGCCGTCGTCGCGGTCTGCGCGTTCACCTGGCGCAGCGCGGAGACGTCGTCGAGGATCCACATCGAGCGGCCCTGCGTCGACACGATCAGGTCGTCGTGGTGAACCTTGATGTCGGTGATCGGAACATTCGGCACGTTCAGGTCGAACGACTGCCAGTGCGCGCCGTCGTCGTACGAGATGAACAGCCCGAACTCGGTGCCGGCGTAGAGCAGATGCTCGCGCACCGGATCCTCGCGGACGACGCGCGTCGGCCAGTCGGCGGGAATGCCGTTCTTCCCGTCGGTGAGCCGCGTCCACGTCGCGCCGTAGTTCTCAGTCTTATAGATGTACGGCTCGAAATCGCCCAACAGATAGCGATAGACCGCGTAGTAGGCCGAGCCTTTGCGATGCGGCGAGGTCTCGATGTACTGCACGCGTCCGCCGCTGGGCAGATCCTTCGGCGTGACGTTCTTCCACGTCTTGCCGTTGTCGCGCGAGATGTAGAACGGCCCGTCGTTCGACCCGGTCCAGATCACGCCCGGCTCGGTCTTCGACTCGCTGATCGCGTAGAGCGTGCTGTAGAACTCTTCGCCGGTCACGTCGCGCGTGATCGGCTCGCCGCTGCCGCCCTGGCAGCAGGCCGGATGCGCGGTGAGATCCGGCGAGATTTTCTCCCAGTGCACGCCGCCGTCCTTCGACCGGTGCAGGAACTGCGAGCCGTAGTAGACGACGCTCGAATCGCACGGCGACGTCTCCATCGGCGAGACGCGCTGAAAGCGGAAGATGAGATCCTTCGCGTCGTTGCCGTAGAGCGACTGCGCGCCGACCCAGTAGTTCTGCTCCTGCCGCGTGTTCATGAACATGCGGCCGAACTGTCCCTTGCACGCGCCGTAGACGATCTCCGGATTCTTGGGGTGCGGCATGATCGGACCCGTCTCGCAACCCGGGCCGGACTCGAACGGCTCGGTGTTGCCCGGCGACCGGATTGCTCGGCACGATCACGGTGCTCGCGTCCTGCTGCGCGCCGTACAGGCGATACGGCGACTGATCGTCGAGCCACACGCCGTAGATCTCGGCGGTCGGCTGGTTCATCTGCGTCGACCACGTGCGGCCGCCGTCGATCGAGACGTTGGCGCCGCCGTCGTTCGACTGGATCATGATCTTCCCGTCGTGCGGGCTGATCCACATGTCGTGATTGTCGCCGTGCGGCGTGCGGAGCGGCGTCCAGTTCGCGCCGCCGTCGGTCGACTTGTAGAAATTTTCCGCGCCGACGTAGACGACGTCGGCGTTCGTCGGATCGGCGCCGAGCGCGACGTAGTAGAACGGCCGCGTGATGAGCTGCCCATAGCTGCTGAGCAACTTCCACGACGCGCCGGCGTCCTCGGAGCGATAGAGCCCGCCGCCGGGCTTCGCCTCGACGAGCGCGTAGATGCGATTCGGATTCGCCGCGGTGACGGCGAGGTTCGCCTTGCCGACCAGCTCCGTCGGCAGACCACCGGTGATCTTCGTGAAATGCTCGCCGCCGTCGGTGCTCTTGTAGAAGCCGACGCCGATGGAGTTCTGCGCGCCGCTGATGATCGTCCACGGCTTGCGCTGGCCGCGCCACATCCAGGCGTAGACGATGTCGGGGTTCGCGGGGTTGAGCTCGACGTCGGCCGCGCCGACGCTGTCCGACACGAACAGCACCTTGCGCCACGTCTTGCCGCCGTCGGTGGTCTTGAAGACGCCGCGCTCGGAGTTCGCCGTGAACGCGTTCCCGATCGCCGCCACCCAGACGATGTTCGGATTCGTCGGATGGATGCGCACGGCGCCGATCTGTCCGGCGTCGTAGAGGCCCGCGAAGCTCCACGTCGCGCCGCCGTCGCCGGACTTGTACACGCCGCGCCCGGTCGAGACGTTGCTGCGAATGTCGTCGGAGCCTGTGCCGAGGTAGATCGTGTTCGGATCGGATTCGGCGACGGCGATCGAGCCGGTGGACGCGACGGGAACCTTGCCGTCGGTGATCGGAACCCACGACGCGCCGGCGTCGGTCGTTCGGAACACGCCGCCGCTGGCCACGCCCATGTAGAAGGTGCGGGGCTGCGACGGAACGCCCGTCACGGTTGTCACACGGCCGCCGCGCGGCGGGCCGACCATCCGGAAGCGAAGCCCGTGGAAGAGCATCGTATCGACGGCGGCGAGCATCGGCTGGTGCGTCGCGGGCGCGCGCTGCGCATTGACGAGCGAGGGAAGAACGGCGGCGCAGATCGTCGCGGCCGCGCGGAAAGCGAGAGCAAAACGGCTCATGAGAAACTCGGGAGAGTCGGGGCGACAGGAAAACTGGAGGGAACGCGCGGAGTTGCTAGTGGCTTGTGGCGGCGAGTGCGCACGAACCGCGATCTTCTGCAGGACCGACACTCCAGGCGTCAGCGACAGGCGTCAGCGCCAGTTCAAACTGCGCTGCTGCCTGTCGCGCCGCCTGACGACTAGAGTGCCAGCGGCCACAGCAGATCCTATGCAGCCACGCACCCGATTCCCTCCAACGAGTCGCCAGCCTGCGTCGTAGCTCACTCGACTCTTACGCCCTCGTAATTCGCGGCGTATCGTCAACTGCCTTCACTCCTCCCCTCCTCTCGATGCGCCTCCGCTCACTCGCCGCAACGTCCCTCGCCGCGTGCCTCGGCGCCGTGCCTGCCGCCGCGCAGCGGTCCTCGATTCCGACGCCCGCGTCGATCCTCGGCTTCGAGCCGGGCGCCGACCGGCACCTGCCGAGTTGGAAGCAGATCACCGACTACTTCATGGCGCTCGACAAGGCGAGCCCGCGCGTCACCACGCGCGTCCTCGGCAAGACGACGCTCGGCCGGCCGTTTCTGGCGGTCTTCATCTCGGACTCCGCGCACGCTCGCGAACCTCGAGCACTACCGGCAGATCCAGCGAAAGTTGATGGACCCGCGCCTTCAGGCGAACGGCGAGCGTGAGAAACTGATCGACGAAGGGAAGAACGTCATTCTCGTCACGTCGGCGATCCACTCAAACGAGTCGGGCGGGTTCACGACGCCGATCGTCTTCGCCGACCGCCTGGCGCGGGCGCAGGATCGCGAGGCGAAGGAAATCCTCGCCAACACGATCATCATCCTCGTGCCGTCGCAGAACCCGGACGGCGTCGACATCATCGGCGACTACTATCGCTCGACGCTCGGCACGCCGATGGAGGGACGCGATCCGCCGGTGCTGTACCACAAGTACGTCGGCCACGACGACAACCGCGACTGGTACGCGTTCACGCAGCCGGAGACGCGGTACACGGTGGATTCGCTCTACACGCCGTGGGATCCGGAAATCGTCAACGACATCCACCAGCAGGGATCGAACGCCGGGCGGATCTTCATACCGCCGTACATGGATCCGATCGAACCCAACATCGATCCGATTCTCACCGCGGCGACGAACGGGCTCGGGATGTCGATCGTGTGGCGGATGACAAACGAGGGCTTCACGGGGATCGGAAGCAACGCATCGTACGACCAGTGGTCGCCGGCGCGACAGTACTCATTGTATCATCGCGGCGCGCGGCTTCTCACCGAAACGGCCAGCGCGCGCCTCGCGACGGCGATCGACATTCCGTTCGACCAGCTCGGCGCCGGACGCGGCTACGAAGCCAAGACCGTCTCGTGGAATTTTCCGTCGCTCTGGGTGGGCGGGCACTGGAGTTACGGCGACATCGTGCGGTATCAGGTTGCCGCGAGCTGGTCGCTCTTCCTCGACGCCGCGCTCAACCGACGCGCATGGCTCGAGGGCTACGCGGCGCAAGCGGATCGGTCGCTCGGCAGTCTACCCGCGTGGGGCCTCGACAAGTGGCCGTCGGCGATCGTGATTCCGAAGACGCAGCCCGACACGCAGGCGCTCCAGCGAATGATCTGGACGCTCCAGCACGGGCAGGTCGAAGTGCGCGAGTCCACGGCGCCGACGACGATCGACGAGAAGACGTATCCCGCCGGCAGCTACGTGATCCTCACGAAGCAGCCGTTCGGCGCGTACGCGAAAGCGCTTCTCGAGCGCCAGCGCTATCCCGACCTCTTCGACTACCCGGGCGGTCCGCCGAAGCGTCCGTACGACGTCACGGCGCACACGCTGCCACTGTTGTTCGGCGTGGACGTCGCGCACGACATGGACGCGGCACCGGCGACCGGCCCCGTGATCAAGGAAGTGCCCGAGCCCAAGGTCAGCGCCAAGATTCCGACGTCGAAGCGAGTCGCACTCCTGCGTCCGAGCACCAACGAGCCGATCGACGAGGGCTGGACGCACTGGATTCTCGATCTATACAAGGTCCCGTTCACCCCGATCACTGAAAAGGACGTCGAGGCGGGTTCGCTGAATGACCGCTTCGACGTGATCGTGATTCCCGAAGGCGGCATCGCCGGTGCAGGCGGCCGGGGAGGCGGCGGCGGGGGCGGTCGTGGTGGCCGAGGCGGCGGCGGTGGTGCGGCCGGCGGCGCGGCGGCCGATCCCTTCGGCCCGTTGGACGCGTTCGTAAGAAACGGCGGATCGGTGCTGGCCTTCAATACCGCGTCGAACGCCGTAATCTCGGGACTCAAGCTGCCGGTGAAAAATGTGCTCGCCGGTGTATCGAGTAATGATTTTTACTGTCCCGGTTCCATCCTCGCCGTGGAGCTCGATCGCTCGAGCCCGCTTGCGCGCGGCTTCACAGCGAATGTTCCCGCGATTTGGTTTGAGAACGGCCCCGCGTTCGAGATTTCCGACCCCTCCCAAGCGACCGCGGTGGCGACCTATCCCGTTACAGGAAATCCCCTCCTTTCAGGGTGGCTCCTGGGCGGGCCGAAGCTCAATGGCAAGGCCGCGTTAGTGGACGTGAAGCTCGGGCGCGGGCACGTAGTGCTTTACGGGTTCCGGCCACAGTATCGCGGCCAGTCGATGGCGACTTACCCGTTGATTTGGAGTGCCATTGGGCAATGAGCCGCGCGTTCGTGCGCGGCCGCACGAAAAAAGTGAAACGTTTCGGAAACGTTGCAGGGGAGTGTGGGTAAAAATGTCAGGTGTGATTTAGATCACCTTCCCGCCTCCATCGGCAGTGAGATCCCCGGTCTCATTCGCCGACTCGAAGTAGGTCCTTCCTTCCCCGGGCGTAGTCGCTCCCTCCTCCGCAGGTCACATGCAGCATCGCCGGACTGTTCTTGCGCTCGGTCGCGTCGCAGGCATCGCTGGTACCGCGCTAGTCGCGGCCGCCGCGCTCAATTGTTCCGCGTATTCGGCCACTGGCCGCGACGGAACACTCGACGGCTTCACGGAGCCACGCCGAGCCGCCGGCGATTTCATTTCGCGCGAGGCAGTGCTCTCCGCGGCCCCCGGCACCTACATCGAACAGGTTCTCGCCGACCGCGATTCGACGATCGAGCGGTGGCCGGCGCGTGTGGCGCAGCCGATCCGCGTCTGGATTGATTCCACGCCGCTCTTGAACGGACCCCAAGCGAATTTCCCCGAGGCCGTGCGTTCGGCGTTCGGTACCTGGGGAATGGCCGGCATTCCAATTCGATTCGCTTTCGTTCCCTCGAGCCATGACGCCGACATCCGCGTGCATTGGACGACCCACCTCGATCACAAGACCGGTTCCACGACCTGGCGCACCGATCGCAATGGCTGGCTGACGCAGGGCGACATCACGCTCGCGACGCACATCAGCGACGGCATGCCGCTCGATTCCCGTGGCATGCGCGCGATCGCGCTGCACGAAGTCGGGCACGCGCTTGGATTGAGCCACAGCCTGAATCCGCAGGACATCATGGCCCCGCTCATTCGCGTGGACGTCCTGAGCTTGTCCGACCGAAACACGATCAAGCTGTTATACTCCTTTCCGGCAGGTCCCATCCACTAAATACTCCCCTCCAGTTCACCCCGGCCCCTCGGTCCAATGCGCAAACTCGGTCTGCTCATCCCCGTCGCCGCGGTCTCGATGCTCGCAGCATGTGACCCACAAGCGTCAAGCAAGCTCAAAACCCTCGCGCACGCCGATTCGCTGCGCACCGATTCGCTGATCTCGATCAAGAACGACCTCCTGAATGAGGTCATGTCGTCGACACAATTCGTCAACGACCTGAATAGCGAGATCTCCAGGCTCAAAGCCAAGCAAAACGTCGCGCTCTCCACCAAGCTGACGAGCGAATCCGACATGACCGCCATCAAGGAAGAGCGCGCGGCCGTCATGAAACGCATCCAGAACATCGTGGCCCGGCTCGACTCGAGCGAAGCGCGTGTGTCGGCGCTCCGAAAGCGGGCGTCCACGCTCGCCCTGCACGACTCGACCCTCGTCGTCCAGGTCGCCGAATACGAAAAGACGATCGCCGACCTGCGCCATACGGTCGACCAGCAGCGCGCCGACTACGAAGCGACGATCGCCAAGCAGACCGCGCAGATCGCGGGGTTGAACTCGAAGGTCGACACGATGACCACCGAGAACACGCGCCTCATGGGCGAGGCCAAGACGCTCACTGATACCGTCACGCAGCTCACGACCGCCGTAGAACACGGCCTACTACGTGATCGGCACGAAGGACGACCTCGTCAAACAAGGCGTTCTCGTCGAGGAAGGCCACCGTCGGTTCCTCCTGTTCGGCGGACGCTCGCTGTCCCCCGCCCGCGAGCTCGATCCGGCGAAGTTCACGCGCATCGACCGGGCGAAGGACAAGGTGATCAACTTCCCCGAAGGCGACTACGTGATCTTCACGCGCCAGAACCCCGCGTACGCATCGCCGTTCGCGTCAAAGGACGGCGCGATCTCCGGCGGCCTCCGCATCGACCAGCCGGAACGGTTCTGGGAAACGTCGAAGTTCTTGATCATCGTGAAGACGTGAACGGCGCTTGACGGCAGGACAGCTTGACGGCCGGACAGCTTGACGGCAAACACGAACGACCGCCTCCGATGTAGAGGCGGTCGTTTGGTTTTCTGCTGTCTAGCTGTCTCAGCTGTCTAGCTGTTAGCTGTCTAGCTGTCTAGCTGTCCAGCCGTCCAGCTTTCAGCCGTGCCCCTCCCCCTCCCGATCGAGCCGATCCTGCCAGCCATCCGCGATGCGCTCGGTGAGCGGGGCTGTGTCGTCGTGCAGGCGCCGCCGGGCGCGGGCAAGACGACGATGGTTCCGCTCGCGCTGCTCGACGCGCCGTGGCTCTCCGGCCAAACGATCGTGATGCTCGAGCCGCGGCGAGTGGCGACGCGCGCCGCGGCGTGGCGGCTGGCCGACCTCCGCGGCGAGGAAGTGGGCCAGACGGTCGGCTATCGGATGCGCGGCGAGCGGCGCGTCGGGCGCGCGCACGCGCCTCGAGGTCGTCACCGAAGGCGTCCTCACGCGACGGCTCCAGCGCGACCCGACGCTCGACGGCGTCGGCATCCTCGTGTTCGACGAGTTCCACGAGCGAAGTCTCGACGCGGACCTCGGCCTCGCGCTCGCGCTGCGCACGAGGGCGCTCCTGCGCGACGACCTGCGCATCGTCGTCATGTCGGCGACCCTCGACGGCGAGTCCGTCGCCAGGCTGCTCGGCGACGCACCGATCGTGACGAGCCACGGCCGTTCGTTTCCGATCGAGACGCGCTACATCGAGCCGCGGCGGGAACTGAGAATCGAAGGCGCGGTCGCCAACGCGATCGTCGAAGCATTGCGCGGCGACGAGGGCGACGTCCTCGCCTTTCTCCCCGGCGCCGGCGAGATCCGCCGCGTGGAAGCGTTGCTCGCCGAGCGTCTCGACCGGAGCGTCGTCGTCACGCCGCTCTACGGGATGCTCGAACGCGACGCGCAGGATCGCGCGCTCTTCCCGGATCGCGACGGGCGCCGCAAGGTCGTGCTGTCCACGTCCATCGCCGAAACGAGCCTCACGATCGAGGGAATTCGCGTCGTCGTCGACAGCGGGCTCTCGCGCGCGCCGCGCTTCTCGCCTCGCACGGGGATGACGCGGCTCGAGACGGTACGCGTCTCGAGATCCTCGGCCGATCAACGTCGTGGGCGCGCCGGCCGAACCGCGCCGGGAGTCTGCTACCGTCTCTGGCCGGAGCACGAGACCACCCACCTGCTCGAGCAGTCTCCGCCCGAGATTCTGCACGCCGACCTGGCCCCGCTCGCGCTCGACCTCGCGGTGGGAGGTGTCACCGAGTCCTCGGAGCTCGCCTGGCTCGACACGCCGCCGCCGGCGGCGTTCGCGCAAGCGCGAGAGTTGTTGGTCGAGTTGGACGCCGTAGACAACTCCGGCATCGCGACGGCGCACGGGCGAGCGATGGCCGAGCTGGCGGTCCATCCGAGACTCGCGCACATGCTGGTCCGCGCGAAGGAGCTCGGCGCCGAACGAATTGCGTGCGACCTCGCCGCGCTGCGTATCGGAGCGCGACGTGCTCCGCTCGCCGGATGGGGGGGGCGTCGTCGATTCGGACGTCTCGCACCGGCTCGACCTGATGCGCGGAACCCGAGACGCGTCGGTGAACGTCGATCGCGACGCCCTGCGCCGGGCGCGCCTGGAGTCGGATCGACTCGCCGCGCGCCTCGCGTCGCTCGCCGTCAGTTCCGGTCCACCGGTCAACCGGCCCACCGGCCTATCCGCACTCACCGCCCTCGCCTATCCCGACCGCGTCGCGCGGCGCCGGCCGGGGGCGAGAGCGCGCTTCGTGTTGCGCAACGGCCGCGGTGCCGAGCTGCGCGAAGGCGATCCGCTCGCGTCATCGCCGTTCATCGTCGCGGCCCAACTCGACGACCGCAAGCCGGAGGCGCAGGTGTTTCTGGCCGCCGCGATCGATGAGGACGACGTGCGGCAGCTGTTCGCCGACCAGATCGCGAGCGACGAGTCGGTGGAATTCGACGACGCCACCGGGGCCGTGCTGGCGCGGCGCGTCGAACGCCTCGGCGCGATCGTGTTGCGCGAGTCGTCGATCGCCGCACCCTCGGAAGAATCCATCCGCTCGGCGCTCTTGCACGCGATTCGGCGTCGCGGAGTGGCGACGCTGCCGTGGCCGGACGGCGCCGCGCGAATCCGTGAGCGGATGGCGTTCGTCGCCGCGAACGACAAAGGATGGCCCGATGTCTCCGACGACGCGCTCGCGGCGCGCCTGGACGAGTGGCTGGGGCCGTCGCTCGCCGGCATTCGACGTCTCTCGTCTCTCCAACAGGTCGATCTGACGGACGCGCTGCTGTCGCTGCTCGACTGGCGGCAGCGCCGCGCGCTCGACGCGCTCGCTCCGTCGCACGTCGTCGTCCCGACCGGGTCGCGCATTTCGATCGACTACTCGGATCCGCTGGCGCCGAAAGTCGCCGTGCGATTGCAGGAAGTGTTCGGGCTGACGGAGTCGCCGCGCGTTCTCGACGGGCGTGTTCCGGTGACGATGCAGCTCCTCTCGCCGGCGCACCGCCCCGTGCAGACGACGCGCGACCTCGCGGGTTTCTGGCGAACGAGCTACTTCGACGTGCGAAAGGATCTTCGCGGGCGATATCCGCGCCACGAATGGCCCGAAGATCCGCTCACCGCCGCTCCGACGAAACGGGCCAAGCCTCGGCGCTGACGGCGACCCCGGGGGTGGCGCGTCCAGCGTCAGAACTGCCAGAAAGGAATGTTGCGGTCGGCCGGGCGTTTCACGAACTCCAGATCGCGAACGCGGTTGATCGTGAGCGTGAAGCCGGTGATCGCGCCGCGGTCGCCGCGGACGATGCGCAGGAGCATCTGGTCGTTGTTCGTGAACAGGTCGGTCGTGAACGTGATGAACCGAAGGTCGGACTCGTGCGCGCGCCGCAGCAGGAGAACGCCGTCGCGCGGCGCGAGCGACACGGCCAGGTCGAGCTCGGGGCTGTAGTAGCTCGCCCGCGAGTTGGTTCAGCTGGTCGTTTCGCTTTCGCGCGATCGTCGAATCCCCCGGCGACGGAGCCGTGCCGACGTTGAACGGACCCGCGGCGAAGTCGATCGCGCGGGCCGCCGCCGCGGTGCGCTGCTGCGTGATCAGGCCGAGGTGAATCGTCGCCACCTGATCGACGAGAGTCGTCGGCGCTCCCGACGTGTTGCACAGCGTGATCACGCTCAGGTGCCGCGACGGGATCATGAGCATCGCGCTTCGGTAGCCGCCGTACGCCCCGCGGTGCGAGAACGTCCCCATGCCCGACATGTCGCCGAGGGTGAGCGCGAGCGCGTACGGAATCGTCTGGCCGTTGTTCAGACGGCCGGGCTCCTCCAGCTCCGCCACGCCTTCTTTCCCGCCGACTCGCCCGGACTCGAAATTCGCATCCCACTTCGCGAGGTCTTCGACCGTCGAGAACACGCCGCCGTCGCCGACGACGTCGAGCTCGGGCTGGCTGAGGCGAAAGCCGGACGCCGTCGCCTGGTAGCCGACGGCCCGATGCGGAATCAGCTGCGTGTGATCGTCGCGAAACTCGGTGTGCGCCATCCCGAGCGGCTTGAAGATGTGGTCGGCCGCGTAGTCGCGCAGCGATTGCCCGGACGCGCGCTCGACGACCATCGCCAGCAGCGCGTAGCCGGTGTTGCTGTACAGAAATTCGTCGCCCGGCGTGAAGTTGAGATTCTTCTGACGGCTCACGAGATCGATGAACTGCGGCTCGGTGAGCAGCCCGTCGCTCGGCCACCCCGACAATGCGAGAAGTGTGAAGTAGTCGCGCAGCCCGCTCGTGTGATGGAGCAGCTGCCGCAACGTGATCGGCGCGCCGAACGACGGGACCTGCGGCACCCACCGGCGAACCCAGTCGTCGAGCGACAGACGGCCTTCCTGGGCGAGCAGGACGATGCTCATCGCCGTGAACTGCTTGGACAGCGAGGCGATGTAGAACCGGGTCGACGGCGTGATCGGCGTGTCGTGCTCGAGGTCGGCCATGCCGTACCCCTTGGCGAACGCGAGCTGTCCGTCGCGCACGACTCCGACCGCGCATCCCGGCGACGACGTCGAGCTGTACGGCGCAAAGATGGAGTCCACCCATCGGTTGGCCGAGTCGAGCTGCGCCAACCGCGTCTGCGCACCGGCTGACGCGCTGCCGACGCCAAGCGCGACAATGAGCGCGGCGGCGGTGCGGCCAACAAAACCCATGGAGGAGCCTCCTCCTCTAACCACGTTGAATCCTTTCACGGTACACAGGGGATGTCCAGCAGAGGACTGAAATCCTTGCAAGCCGTAACCTCGCGGACAACCGCGACCTAGGGACTACGCAGCGGCGGAGTGCAGGGATTCGGCAGCCGGGCCGAGCCGGCACGCCAATCGAGCTCCTTTACGAAGCTCGAAACAGCTCCAGGACAGAATCCCGGCCCGTCAACGCTCCCCGCGCCACAGCGCGTCCGAGCATTGCCCCGATCACGTTCCCGGTTCCGGAGTACGCGCCGACTCCCCACACGCCCGGCCTCACTTCCTCGGCCACCGGCAGTCCGCCGGCGGCGTAGGCGACTGTCGCGGCCCACCGATTGGTGACCCGCTCCGTCACGCCGAGCCTGTCGCGCAGCATGTGCTCGATCGCGTTTCCGACGACGTCTGTCGTTTCGGTGCTCGTGGTCCACTCGCTCTCGCCGCCGACGTCGCGGCACCCGCCGATCACGAGGCGGCGATCGGCGCGCTGTTGCCAGTAGTCGAGGCCCCAGCACGTGTAGACCGGCCGCGGCCAGCGAATCGTCGCCAGCGGCTCGGTGGCGAGTATTTGCAAGCGCGCGCTGCGCACGCGCGGCGAGAGCTCCGGCAGAATGCGCTCGAGCTTTCCGTCCACCGCGACGATGACGACCGACGCGTGCACGTCGCCGCCTGGAGTGCGCACGCGCTCGGCGTCGATGGATACCGCCGGCGTGGCTCCGAATAGACGCGCACCCCGATTCATCGCGGACCCCGCCAATGCCGCGCACCGCGCCGCGGGGTCGAACGCGGCGTCGCGCGGAAAGAGCAGCCCGCGCCCTTCCGGGCCATCGTACCGCTCGACCGGGACCTCGTCCGCTTGCATGGCGACGAACTGACGCTCGCAGTCGGACTCTTCTTCGGTCGACGCGGCGATCCGCAACGAGCCCGTCCGTCGCACGCCGGCGGGTGTTTCCGCGACGACGCGTTCGATCTCGTCGAGCGTCGCCCGATAAATCGCCGCCGCACGTTCACGCCCGAACCGTTCGACGGCGTCGTGGTGGAACAGAGACATGCCGCCCATGAGGAATCCACCGTTGCGGCCGGCGGCGCCGCCGGCGATTCCAATCGCGTCGACGCCCACGACGCTCGCCCCAAGGTTCAACAGCTCGACAATGCACGCGAGCCCGGTGCCCCAAGGCCCACGACGCACACGTTCGCGGAGATGTCGCCGCTCAGCATCGGCAGCGCGATCGCCGGCGCCTCCGCACTCCAAATCGGTGCGTTCTCCATGCGCAGAATCTAAGGGCCGCCGCGAATCGAAATGACACAGCTGAAACCGGATCGAGCGACGGCCGTACTGCCGCTGAAGCAGGTCGCGCTCACTCTCGCCGGGACCGACATGCAAGCGCTCCTCCGCGACGTTCGTTATGGCCTTCGCTCCCTATTGAAGGCACCGGGTCTCACCGCCGTCGCCGTGCTCGCGCTGACGCTCGGCATCGGACTCACGACGACGATGTTCAGCATCGTGTACGGCGCGCTGCTCAAGGGGCTGCCGTATCCCGACGGCGATCGCATCGTCAACGTCACGCGGTCCAACACGGCGCGCGGCATCAACCAGTCGGGGATCTCGATCCTCGACTACGGCGACTACAAGAGCACAGCAGCGGTCGTTCTCCGAGATGGCCGCGGTCACGTCGGGAACGATCTTCGTGAGTGGCGATGAAAAAGCGGAGCGTTTCGACGGCTCGTGGATCTCGGCCAACACGCTCTCGATGCTCGGCGTCAAGCCGATGCTCGGCCGCCATTTCCGCGCCGGCGAGGACACCCCGCAGGGCGAGAAGGTCGCGATCCTGTCGTACAGCATGTGGCACGACCGGTACGCGTCCGACGCGAACATCGTCGGCCGACGTCATCCGCGTGAACGGCGTGCCGACGACGGTCGTCGGCGTGATGCCCGAACACTTCGAGTTTCCGCAGAACGACAGGATCTGGATCCCTCTTCAGACCGATCCGAACGCGACAAATCGCCAGAACAGCCCGCAGTATCAAGTCATCGGCAAGCTCAAACCGGACGCGTCGCTCGATCGGGCGAACGTCGAGCTGGCGACGATCGCCAAGCGTCTTGCCGCCTCGTATCCCGAGGCGGACGAAGGATTCACCACGAGCGCGCAGAGCTTCGTCGACAGTTACATCGGCAAGCAGCCGCGCCAGCTGCTGTACACGATGCTCGGCGCCGTGTTCTTCGTGCTGCTGATCGCGTGCGCTAACGTCGCGAACCTGCTGCTCGACCGCGCGGCGCACCGCACCAAGGAAGTCGGCGTGCGGACGGCGCTCGGGGCATCGCGCGGCGCGGTCGTGCGCCAGTTCCTCGCCGAGTCGCTCGTGCTGTCGCTGGCGGCGACGGCGCTCGGGATCGTGGTCGCGTATTTCGGCGTGAACCTGTTCAACCGCGCGATCGCCGTGACACAAGTGCCGTTCGTTCATCGACATCCGGCTCCATCCGCAGGTGCTGCTCTTCACGATCGCGGTGGCGGCGCTCACGACGCTCGTCGCCGGCGCGATTCCGGCGTATCCAGTCGTCGCGCGCCGACATCAACGAGATCCTCAAGGACGACTCGCGCGGCGCGTCGAGCTTCCGCATCGGCCGCATCAGCCAAAGGCGCTCGTGATGTTCGAGATCGCGCTCTCTGCGGCCTGCTCGTCGCCGCCGGGCTCATGATCAAGAGCGTCGCGGCAGCTCCGCAATCTCGACCCGGGGTTCACGACGAAGGACGTGTTCACCGCGCGCGTCGGGCTTCCCGGCCGCGTACACCGACACGATCGCGCAGTGGCGCTTCTTCGACGACGTGTTGCAGAAGGTCTCGGCGATGCCGGGCGTCGTGTCGGCGTCGGTGAGCTCGGGACTCCCGGCCACGCGACAGGGATTCGGCGGCAACTCGTTCGGCGTCGAGGGACAGAGCTACCTGAAGGACAAGGACTATCCGAACGCGCGCTGGCTGTCGGCGACGCCCGACTTCTTCAACACGCTCAAGTCGCCCGTCGTCGACGGGCGCGCGTTCACGATCAGCGACCGCCCCGGCGAGCTGCCGGTGGCGATCGTCAACCGCGAGTTCGTCTCGAAGTTCTTCAAGAACCAGAGCCCGATCGGCAAGCGCATCCGCCTCGGCAACTCGAGCAGCAAGCAGCCGTGGCTCACCATCGTCGGCGTCGTCGGCAACATGTTCACCGGCGACAACGAGCGCCCGATCGCGCCGGCGATCTACCAGCCGTTCGCCCAGTCGCGCGTCAACTTCGCCTGGATCTCGGCGCGCACCTCGGGCCCACCGATGACGATCACCGCGTCGGTCCGCCAGGCGGTGGCGTCGGTCAACCAGGACATTCCGCTCTACTGGGTGGACACGTACGAGAAGCAGATCGCGCAGCAGGTGTGGTTCGTTCGCGTGTTCGGCACGATGTTCATGATCTTCGGCTTCGTCGCGCTGTTCCTGGCGTCGGTCGGCCTCTACGCCGTGATGTCGTTCTCGGTGAGCCGCCGGATTCGCGAGGTCGGGATCCGCATGGCCCTCGGCGCGCGCGCCGCCGACGTCGTGCGCATGATCTTCCGCCAGGGATTCGTCCAGCTCGTCGTCGGCATGACGCTCGGCCTGCTGTTCGCGACGGGGATGGGCCAGACTGCTCAAGGCCATTCTCTTCCAGGTCGCAGCCGCGCGACCCGTCGATCTTCGTCGGCGTCGCCGTCGTGTTGACGCTGGTCGGCTTGATCGCCTGCCTGGTGCCGGCGCGCCGCGCGACGCAGGTGGATCCGCTCGTCGCCCTGCGGAGCGAGTGACGCAAATGGCGTTGACCGTGCGTGTGACGGTATCTAGCTTGCTTCGCATGGCCAACGGCGCACTGAACCGCAATTGCTCGAATAATCGGAACTCCAACCGGAGAACTGGTTAGGGCGCACTCGGCTGTTCGGTGAGAGCGAGGGCCCGCCAGAAGTGCGAAAACGGCGGGCCTTTTCGTTGGGCCCACGGCGCCGACGGTGTGACGTTGGCACTTTCGGCAAGTCTGGACGATCGATGGGCAGTTTGTTGATAGCCGGTAGTCGATGGGGCGTAGGTCAATTGGCAGACCGTCTGACTGTTAATCAGAAAGTTGGTGGTTCGAGTCCACCCGCCCCAGTAGTAGTTGATCGCGAATGAGTGTTCGAGGCCGCCGCGGGTGACCAGTCTCGCGGGCCGGCGCGGAAGGCGCTATGGTTTCTTCATGAGAACCCCACCATACTGCCTCGTTGTTCTCACACTCGCCGCCTGTGGACAGCACGGCTCAGGCGCGCCCGCCCCCCCCGTTCGCATCGGCGTATACCGCTTCACGGAACGCCCAAACGGCCTCAACACGAACATCGAGGGGCGGGTTCTGGTCACCCACGACAGCGTGGTCGTCGAGGCGGAGCCGGGACCTTGCCGTTATGACACGCAGACCACGGCGGACGGTCCCATCGTGTACCGGTGCGCCGACGTCACCATCTCGTTCGACCGTTTCGATCCGGTCGGGCGTGCGACGTACCGGACGAGCAAGACGGTCATGGATCGGAAGACCGTCTGCATCCGCTACACGACCGACTCAAAAGGCAACCAGGTGTGTGCCCAGCAGCAGACCGAGACCACCGAGCGTCAGGTGCCGGTCACCGGCACGCTGCACTTGGACACGATCGCCCACCCCGAGTGAGGCTGACGCCTCCTCACTAGCGGAACATGAAATACACCGCTCCCACCATGCACAGCCCCGCCCAGAGAAAGTCGAGCTTGAGCGGCTGACGCATGTACAGGACGGCGAACGGCACGAAAACGCCGAGCGTGATCACCTCTTGCATGATCTTCAGCTGCCCGAGCGTCATCGCGCCGAACCCGATGCGGTTGGCCGGCACCTGAAGCGTGTACTCGAAGAACGCGATCCCCCAGCTCACGGCGATCGCGACGATGAGCGGGCGGCTGCCGAGGTTCTTGAGGTGGGCGTACCAGGCGAACGTCATGAAGACATTGGAGCCGACGAGCAGAAGCGCGCTGCGGACGATCGTGGGATTCATCGAGTCGGTGTGCGGATCGCGTGAAGGATTGAGCTGCGGACGTGGAAGTGCCATTCTAATTGCGCACCGGAGACGCGTCACCCATTCGGCGGAGCGCACCCATGATGTTGAAACTCGCCGTCCTCACGGTCGCGGCAGGCGCCGTCATCGGCCGGCCCGCGCTTCGCGCCCAGGCCGGTCCGCCGGCGACGGCCGCGCGCGCCTTTCCGGCCGACTCGGTCGTGTTGGACATCATCAAGCAGCGCGTCGCCGACAAGCGCAGCGCCGGAATCGTCGTCGGCATGCTCGAAGCCGACGGACGAACGCGGATCGTCGCGTACGGCGACCCTGGCCCCGGCCAGCCGCCCCTCGACGGGAATTCCGTCTTCGAGATCGGCTCCATCTCGAAAGTGTTCACCGCGACGGTGCTCGCCGAGCTGGTGAAGGACGGACGCGTGCGGCTCGAGGATCCCATCGACAAGTATCTCCCGGCGTCCGTCCACGTGCCGGAGCGCAACGGCCTGAAGATCACGCTCGGCAATCTCTCCGAGCAGAACTCGGGGCTGCCGAGGATGCCCAACAACTTCAAGCCGAAGGATCCGAAGAATCCCTACGCGGATTACGACGTCCCTCAGCTCTACGACTTCGTCTCACACTACTCGCTGACGCGCGACCCCGGCGCGCAATTCGAATACTCTAACCTCGGCGTCGGGCTGCTCGGGCACGTGCTGACGCTCGTCACGGGGCAATCGTACGAGGAGATGGAGCGCGAGCGCGTATGGAAACCGCTCGGCATGACAAACACGGCGGTCACCCTCACGCCGTGGATGAAGGCCCACCTCGCGTTGGGTCACGACGACCAAGGATCCGTGACGGCGAACTGGGACCTCGACGCGCTGGCGGGGGCCGGCGCGATCCGGTCGACGACGGTCGACATGCTCAAGTTCGCGGCGGCGAACGTGCACCGCGACCAGGGGCCGCTCGGACCCGCGATGGCCTTCGCGCAGCAGGAGCGGGCGCCGGCCGGCCAGATGACGATCGGGCTCAACTGGCTCAGCGACCACGTCATGGGCGACACGATCGTGTGGCACAACGGCGGCACGGGCGGCTACCGCACGTTCATCGGACTCGCTCCGTCGCGCGGCATGGCTGTCGTCGTGATGACAAACAGCACCGGCGCGGGCGCGGATGACGTCGGCCTGCACTTGCTGGAACCGGTCGCAATTCCGCTCGCACCGAAGCCGCCACCGGCCAAGCAGCGAACGGCGATCACCGTGAGCCGCGACGTGCTTCAGCGCTACGTGGGCACGTACCAACTCGGGACGCCGTTGGTGCTCGAGGTGACCTTGGGTGAATCGGGGCTGCAAGTACGCCAGGCAGGACAAGGAGACACCTTCAACCTGTCCGCCGAATCGGAGACTGAGTTCTTCTTCAAGGTCACCGACGCGCAGATCAGCTTCGTCCGCGACGCCCAGGGCGCCGTCACCGGACTCGTCCTCCACCAGAACGGCAACGATCTTGCCGCCAGACGCATCCGTTAGTCTGGCGACCCTTACCACTCCAGGCGGAGGACTTTCGATGCGAAGGCTGATTCTACTCGCGCTACCGCTGGCTCTTATGGCATGCGGCAGTGACAGCGACACGACCGTGACGGTGGCAACGCTAGCCGGCACGTGGAACCTGACGACGGCAAACGGGGCTGCGCTCCCGTTCACGATCACGACCAACCCGGCCAAGGTCGAGCTGCTTAGCGCGAACGTCGTCGTCGGGGCGACCGGGGCGTTCACGGGCACGGAACAGACTCGCACGACGATCGGTGCCGGAACGCCCACGGTCGCGACGCTTCCAATCGCCGGGACGATCTCGCTGAGCGGCACCCTCGTGACGGTAACCCTCACCGGATCGACGGCCGTATCGGGAACGCTCCTCAGCAGTACCCAGTTCTCGTTCCCGGATCCCACGACCGGCGCGACATTCGTATTCGTGAAGCAGTAGAGTCGCATTAGTGACGTAGAGCACCGCGGCGCACGCGACCCTTGCGGTCGCGTGCGCCGTTCTATTCTGCGGCGTCGTGTCGCCACTCCGCGTCAGTCCTCGCCGGATTCGAGAAGTCGCGGGCGCCGTCGGCTTCAGCCTGACGCTCGCGGCACCGTGCGCCTCGCAGGCGGCCGCGGGATCGCCCGATCCGCATCGCCACGCGATTGCGGTGTCGGCCGAAGCGGGCACCCTTCCGGTGGTGTTTGGCGGAGGCCAGTGCGGCGACGACGGCTACACGCACGGGCCCGGTTTTGGGCTCGCCGTGTCCGCCTTGGACAGGCTTGGCTCGATCGTGTTTCTCGGCGCCGACGTGGGCGTGAGCGCCGCGGCGATGGCGTTCGGGTGCAAAGCGATCGGCCGTGCTCCCGTCGAAGTAGCGCCCGGCATCTGGGAAACTCGGCCCGGTTTTTTTGCGTCGCCCGGAACGCCCCATTCTCCACTCGTTCGCAGCCTTCTTCGCGCCGGCCTGGAAACGCCGTCCGACCACCCGGCCATCTTTCGCGCGACGATTGGCGGCGGGTTCATATGGAGCAGTCGCCCCGCCCCGTTGGCTTCGGGGTCGATCGCCTTGAGCTCAGGAAGCGACGGCAAGCGCGCCTTCGTCGAACTGGAACACGACATCACGCGCGTTCGCCAAGTCGAGACTCGGTTTCGCTATCGGCAGGACTCCACGGTTCAGACGCCGCTCGGTAGCTCTGTCGTCACCGAGCGGATTCACCCCACATGGACAACGCTCCGGATGGGACTCGAGCTGCCGTGGCCGTGAGACCGATTGCGCTGAGGGCACCGGCGACGGCGGCCATCCTGAGCGGAGCGATCGCGCTCCACGGCCGAGATCGGCCATGTTCCTCGAAGCCGAGATTCGCGCCACGATGAAGGTGCAGGTCCCAACCTGCGACGTCGCACTCGTCTACACGCCGGCTCCGGGTGTCTACTCACCGCTTGGATTTCAGCCCGTATCCGGCACACCGGTCATGCCGCTGGTCCGCACGCTTCTGCACGCGGGTTTCGAGACGCCAAGTGAGCTCTCGCCAGTCATCGTTCGAGGCACCGTCGGCGTCGGGATGATCTGGAACGCGCATCCGGCGCCCATCGCAGCGCTGACCCTGGGCGTCAGCAGCCGCGGTCCGGCCGCGCGAGTCTACGCTGAGCTCGAGCGCGACGTCACCCGCATTCGAGAAAGCGAGGCGCTTTTCCGCTCCGACTCGACGGGGCGCCTGATCCCCGTCGGCACCTCAGGTCAGGTCGCGCATCCGGTCTGGACGACGCTGCGGATCGGAATCGAGATGCCGCTGCGCTGATCCGGTGTCACGCGGCTTTCAGCCTGCCCTCGAAATACCCAAGCACCGTCATCGCGAGCAGCACTCCGACGAGCGTGAGGACGCCCGCGGCCAGCAACCATCTCGGATACTCGCGCACCGGCACGACGCTCGAAAACAACAACGCGACCCCAAGCAGGATCGCGTCGATGAAAACACCGAGAATCGCTCCCGAGGTCGCGCTCCACCAAATGACGGACGCGCGCATCTCGGCGCTCAGGGCTTGATCTGGATCGGCGCTCCCTTCGGCACGGCGGTGAAGATCTCGTCGATTTCCGCGTCGGTCACCGCGATGCACCCTTCCGTCCAATCGACCTCCGCCTGCGCGGCGCCGACGCTCTTGTAGACCGGCGGCAGCCCGTGGACCATGATGTCGCCGCCGGGCGAAACGCCCAGCTTCTTCGCCTGCTGCAGGTGCGCCGCGTCCGGATACGAGACGTGCAACGCGAGGTGATACTTGCTCTGGTCGTTCTTGTAGTCGATGCGGTAGACGCCTTCCGGCGTACGCCCGTCGCCACGCTTGACCTTGTCACCGACGGGCTGGCCGCCGAGCGCGATGCGATATGTGCGAACTGGAATGCCGGTCTGGTAAAGCGTCAGCGTCCGCTTGCCCTTTTCGACGACGATGCTGTCCGCAATGATGTGGCTGCGGACTCCGGTCACCGGGGTGGTCCTTACGGTCGGTGTGCCCGACCGACCGATCGAAACGGCCGAGTCTGACGGGAGCACGAGGGTGGCGGCGAGGCCGACCAGCGGGAGAAACATGCGACCAGTACCTGCAACGGGAGGGACGCGCCCAACCTCTGACGCGTCAGATCAGGATTGATGCCGCAATATACGGTGGCGTTCGCCCAGGGTTCCAGGGAGGGTCCTTGGTCCATCGCCGAGCCCAACCGTGCACCCCGTCTACGCGTGCTTCTTGAGCCGCTCCAGATACGCCTTTCGCACCTTCGCGACCTTCGGCGCGATCACGATCTGGCAGTATGGCTGGTTCGCGTTGTTCGCGAAGTAGTCCTGATGGTACTTCTCCGCGGAGTAGAACGTCGGCGCGGAAACGACCTGCGTCACGATCGGATCGGACCACACGTGCTCGCGTGTGAGCTCGGCGATCACCGATTCAGCCGTCTCCTTCTGCTGGCGTGAGTGGTAGAAGACGACCGAGCGGTACTGCGTGCCCGTGTCCGCGCCCTGCCTGTTGAGCGTCGTCGGGTCGTGGATCGTGAAGAACACGCCAAGCAGGTCGCGGTACGTGATCTCCTCGGGGTCGAAGGTCACCTGCACGACTTCGGCGTGTCCGGTGAGACCCGAACAGACGTCGCGATACGACGGGTTGAGGTAGTCCCCGCCGGCGTAACCCGATTCGACGCGCTCAACGCCGCGCAACTCGCGGAAGACCGCGTCGAGGCACCAAAAACAGCCGCCGCCCAGCGTCGCGACTTCTTGCGTGTGTTCGCTCATGGTTCGTGTTCCTCGCTTCCGCAAGCTAGCGTCGGGGGGAATGGCGGCCTTGCCCGCCGTAAGCGATCCATGCATGCTCCGCCGATGGCCGAACGCCTCGCCGAAACGGTCGACATCGAGACCCCGGAGCTCGTCGTCGTCAGCTACACGCTGGCCGGCGTCGGGTCGCGCATCGCCGCCGGGCTGATCGACCTGTTCGTCTGCGCCGCGCTGCTGATCGCCGTCATCATGCTCGCCGTCCTCGTCGGCTCACCGGTGAGTCCGGAAGAGATCGGCCGCGGCACCAATTCGTCGACGGCCTGGGCCTCGGCGGTCGTCGTCTTCATGCAGTTCGCGATTCTGTGGGGCTACTACCTGTTGTGCGAGGGTCTGTTCGACGGGCGGACGCTCGGCAAGCGGATCCTCGGGCTGCGCGCTGTGCGCGACGGCGGCTACTCGGTGGGATTCGCCGCATCGGCGGTGCGCAATCTCATGCGCATCGTGGACCTGCAGCCGGTTCTTCACCTATCTCGTCGGAATCGCCGGCATCGCGATCTCGAAGTCCGGCAAGCGGCTCGGCGACGTCGTCGCCGGAACGATCGTCGTGCGCGAGGCGATGGTGAAGCAGCCCATCTCGCGCCCTCCTCCCGAGGCGGGCGCGGACACCGAGCCCGCGCCGGCGACGGCGCTCCTCAGCGACGCCGAATACCAACTGCTCGACCGCTGGGCGGCGCGGCGCGGCGACCTCGACTCCGAGCGCCGCGCGGCGCTGACGCGGCAGGTCGGCGCGCGATTGCACAACGTCATCGGCGACGTGGAGCCGCGCGAGCTGAGCGGCACACTGTCACGCCTTCTCGCGAGCGAGCGTCGCGCCCGGCAGCGCGGCGTCGCGTCGCGCGGCGCGATGGGCGCGAGCCGCGAACGCTACGCGATCGTCACGACGCGCTCTCCGCGCTGGTTTGCGTTCGCGGCACAGCTGTCGACCGCGCAGCGACGGGGCCTGCGGTCGTTCAACGAGACACAGGTCCGCGAGTTCGTCGAAGAATATCGCGCGCTGTCGACCGACCTCGCACGCCTGCGCACCGCGACGCGCGGCTCGTCGAGCGACGACCTCTTCTACCTCGGCCGACTCGTCACGGGCGCGCACAATCTGCTGTACCGGGATCGCCGCAACACTTTCCGCGAGATCACGCGCTTCATCGCGATCGACGTCCCGGCGGAGGTGCGCCGCTCGGTGGTCCCTATCGCGCTCGGCGCGGCGTTCCTCTTCGGTCCGGCGGCGATCGCGTGGACGGCGGTCGTGCGCAACCCCGACATCGCGTCCACGTTCGTCCCGACGTCGATGCTCGACCGCGCCGAGGACGGCGTCGAGCGCGCGAAGCATGCAGACGGGGTACATCCCCGACCCGGAGGTTTTTCGGCCTCTCATGGCGAGCAGGATCATCGCCAACAACGTGCAGGTAACGTTCGCCGTCTTCGCGTTCGGCATCACCGCGGGACTCGGCAGCCTGTTGATGCTCGTCCTCAACGGCGTCTCGCTGGGCGGTGTGATGGGCCTCTATCAGTCGAAGGGGATTCTGAAGCTGATCGTCGCTTTCGTCGCGCCGCACGGAGTCCTCGAGCTCTCGGCGATCTGCATCGCCGCCGGCGGCGGCTTTCTGATCGCCGCGGCGATGCTGGTTCCGGGCGATCGTACGCGCGGACGCGCGCTCGTCGAAAATGGGCGCCGCGCAATGAGGCTCATCGCCGCCTCGACACTGTTCCTCATCGTCGCCGGCTCGCTCGAGGGGATGGTGTCGCCGATTCCCAATTGGCCGTTTTGGGGAAAACTGGCGGTGTCGGCGGCCACGCTGGTGTTGATGGTCGCATATCTCACGGGCGGCAAACACTGGCGTCGCGGCGCGCCGGCAGGCAACGTGACGCCGCGCGGGCCTGACTCAAAACCGCTGCTCTCGCTCACTGACGCGACCCTCGACTGACCGGCGCGAGAGGTCGCACCGCACGCTCACGGGGAAAGAAGAGAGTCTTCGGTCGCCGTGCCGATGGATGCGACCGAGGTCAGGCGCGGCTCACGCGACTCGATGTGGGGCGCAGCGGTGCAACGGTTGTCTGAACTGCCCGCCGAGTCGTGCTCCCGTCGCTCAGCGTCGTCGGTCAGCGCGTTCGCGTCAGCTGAAGCGAGGTGAATGGGGTCCGAAGGCGACTTCATGCGGTCGCGAGCCTTCGTCAGGCGGTCTTCGGCGAGCGTGACGTGGTCCGCGGTGCGCTTGATGCGGTCCACTCGAGCTTGAACGAGGGATTGCGGGAGATGATAACGGGATCCGGCGGGCTGAATCCGGGACTGGGCAGAGCGATTTTCTGATGTAGTCGAGTGAATCTCGGACGGAGTCGAGTGAATCTCGGACGGAGCCGAGTGAATCTCGGACGGAGCCGAGTGAATCTCGGATGTAGCGGAGCAAATCTACGACGCGGGGAGTTGTAACCCGCGTCGGTCGCGGTGAAACTCTGACGCGGCTGGCGCGCGGCATTGCGAGCCCGGCTTCACGCGCGACTTCTCGCCCGGAACATCCGTCGCACGAGAGTTACGCTCGGCCGTGCGCGAGTTGACGCGTGGTTGGCGCGACTGCGCCCCCGAGTGAGCGATTCTACGTGCGTCGTTAGCGAATGAATGGGCGCACGAGCGAACGTGTTGCGATCGCCGGGTGGAAAGACCGTCTCTCGTGCCTCTACTTATTAATTGCCGCGGACGGCGATTTGCTACCAAATGTCCTCTTGGGGAGACGGATTTGGCGGCCGAATGACGCTCGCGTGACGCTCTTCCCGCTAGCTAAGTGTTTTTCACTAGCTGTACGAATCTTTGTGGTAGCAAAAACGGGTCGACGGCAATTCATGTATAGGGAGGCGAAGTTCCGCGGTTTTGCAGCCTCACAACTGTCCCCGGGCTTTGATCTCCAGGTATCTGTTCACGACTGCCGCGGCCATCCTCGCCGGCGCCACGTCGAGCACGACGAGTCCCGCCCCGCGCATCCGAGCCAAGGCTTCGTCTCGCTCGCGAACCAACTCCTCGGCCGCCGCGCTCCGGTAGAGCGCCGTCGCCCCCTCCGTGCTCGGCTTCGCGGCCGCCAAAAGCGCCTCGTTCTGGAGCGCCACGACGAGAAGCAGATGCCGCTGGGCCGAGCGGCCGGCGTACGCGATGAAGTTCTTCGCCAACCGCACGCTGACGACGTCGGTGAAAAAGACGACGAGCGCCCGGCGTCGCTGCGATGTCGCCAGAACACGAAACGCGGAGAGGTAGTCGGGTTCGGTGAGGGTCGCTTCGAGTCCGCTCAGAGAGCGGTGCAGAGCGCGCAACGCGCGGTCGCCGCGCTGAGGGGGTACCGACGCGCGAATCTTGTCGTCGAAGGCGAGGAGCCCGACGCGGTCGCCGCTCGTCGCCGCCACGTCGCTCAGCACCAGCGACGCCGAAAGCACATGCTCGAAGCGTGAGTAGTGACCGGCCAGCTGGGTCATGGCGCGGCCGCAGTCGACGAGCGAGATCACCGTCTGCGACCGCTCGATCGTCTGCTCGCGGCTGATCAACCGTCCGTGTCGCGCGGTCGCCTTCCAGTCGAGCAGCCGCGGATCGTCGCCGGGGACGTAGTCGCGCAGGCCGGCGAATGCCGTTCCTTCGCCGCGCAGCTTGAGCGCGCGCACGCCCGCTTCGCTCAGGCGATTTTGCAGCGCGAGCAAACGGAACCGGCGCACGTTGGTGAGCGACGGGACGACGGTGATCGATTCACCTTCTTTCGGCGCCGTGACGACGATTCGCGCCAGCAACCGGATCGGCGACACGATCCGCATCGCGACCGGGCCGAGCGCGTAGCGCCCTCGCGTCTCGCCGACGACCGCAAGCGCGAGGACCCGCTCGTCGAGCGGCGGAACATCGTGTTCGCCCGCGTCCATCTTTCCCGACATCCCTTCGGGGATGCGATCGTACAGCGTCGCTCGCGCGGGCCATGACCAGGCCGAGCGAAGCGTGTATGTAATGTCCGCCGTGTCGCCAAGTCCGAGCGAATCGGGCGCGGTGCGCTCGACGGTGATCGCGTCGCGCCGTGGCAGGCGCAGGTAGTCGAAGACGACAGCGGCGAGAATCGCGACGAGCAGCGCGACCGCGAGCCTCGTTCCAACGACGGGGACGATCCAGGCGACCGCGGCGGCGACCACCACGCCCGCGAGCCGCCGCGTCGGATAGACGCGCCACCATGGGCGCTTCGCGCGCAGGCGCGCCCACCAACTTCCAACGCCCATCAGGTGGGTGCGACGACGCGCGTCAACAGCGCGGCGAGCACTTCGTCGGTCGTTCTCCCTTCGACGCCCAACTCCGGCGCGAGAATCACACGGTGTCTGAGCACGGCCGGCGCCCGCGCCTTCACGTCATCAGGCGTGACGAAGTCCCGGCCGTCCATGACGGCGCCGGCGCGCGACGCACGCATGAGCGCGACGCTCGCCCGCGGCGATGCGCCCAACACGAAGCTCGGATCGTCGCGCGTGGCGCGAGTGATCGACGAGATGTATTCGCGCACTTCGGGCGCAACGCGAACCTGGTCGACGAGCTCCCGGCACTGCCGCGCCTGTTCCGCGGTGAGCACCGACTCGACGATAACCATTCCGCCGCCCTTCTCGGGATCGAATCCCGATTCGTGGAGCTCGAGCATCTTCGCTTCCGCTTCGGCGGACGGATAGCCGACGACGACCTTCATGAGAAAACGGTCGAGCTGCGCTTCCGGAAGCGGGAACGTCCCCTCGTGCTCGACCGGATTCTGCGTGGCCATCACGGTGAACAGCGCATCCAGCGGCCGACTCGTTCCGTCGGCCGTCACCTGCCGCTCACCCATCGCCTCGAGCAGCGCCGCCTGCGTTTTCGCCGGCGCGCGGTTGATCTCGTCGGCGAGCAACAGGTCGGTGAACACGGGGCCCGGCTGGAACTCGAAGCCGCGCACGGGATCACGATACAGCGAGACGCCCGTGACGTCCGCGGGCATGAGATCCGGCGTGAACTGGATGCGGGAGAATCGCACCGCGAGCGCGTTGGCCATCGCGCGAACGAGCAGCGTCTTCGCCGTTCCCGGAACGCCTTCGATCAGCGCGTGCCCGCGCGCCAGGAACGTCGCCAATACATCCTCGATGGCGGCGTCTTGTCCGACGATGCGCGTCGAGACGACGTCGCGCACGCGTTTCGCCAGCTCCGCTCCTTCCTGAACCGTGAGTGTCATGATCGCGTTGAAGGTGTCGATTGCAACTGCTCTTCGATGGTCGCCAGCGCCCGGCCGACCTCGGCGAAATCGCGCTTGGCCGTATCGTTGGCCCGTGCTCTGTTCACAGTCTCGACGCGCGGCGCCAACGATGGAATGCGCCGCACCACTGCCTTGAGAAACTCGCCGTCGTCGGCCGACGACGAGACGGCGACGATGCCGCGCATCCGCCGTCGCAGACCGCTGACGAGGCTCGACGTCGCCGTGCGCGTCGCGCCGACGTCCTCGTACGCCCGACCGAGCGCCGCCGCGTGCTCGAGCGGAGAGCGGCGCATGATCTGCGTCGCTCTCCGCGGCACGAGCGGCCGAGGCGCCATCGCCAGCAACAGAAGGAGTCCGGCGGCCAACGCCTGCGCGAGCAGGTGACCCGTATTCGCGCGGGACAAGTATCCGACGGCCGCCTTGAGACTCCCGCCGTGCACGCCGAACCCGTGGTGAAATTCGTCGAAGACGAGCACGGGGGGCGTGCCGCTGGGCGGGCGCGTGTACTCGATGAGCCGCATCGCGTCGATGTCCGCGCCCAGGCGACAGACGCGAACCGCCGCGTTGCTGAATACGTCGGAGCCGCCGACGACCGCCACGCGCCCCTTCCCCATCGGGAAGCCGATGCCCGGAACGAGACGAGGGCCGTCAGGACCCGGGTGAAGCAGCCGCTCCACCCGCCCCGGTGCGTGACGAGTCCACGTGATCTCGCGCACCTCGGGCGGGATCACAAACAGATCGGCCGTCGACACCCGCCCGTGGTCGCAGGTCGAGTCCGCCGTCGCGGTCATGAGCTGGGCGCGGAAGGCGGCGGTCACGCCGATCGAGTCGAGCAAGGCATCGTCGCCGTCGAGCGAGAAGATCAACCCGCCGCCCTTTCTCACGTTCTCGAGCAAATTGTGAATCTCGTGCGCGCCGAGCGGCTCGCTCGGCGCGAGCACGACTTGGACTGTTGCGCGCGTGTCTCCGCGCCGTCGCAGCGAATCGAGCGTCGTGATGCGCCGCTCGGTACGCCAGCCAAATCGGCCAGCCAGGCCGTAGACGATTCCAGCGCCGCCCGGCGCCGTCGAGTAGCTGCTGAGCCCACCCTGGGATTTGCCCGGCGCTTCGGGGGTGAACAATGCGATGAGCAGGGTGAGCGCGCCGAGCGCGATGGCGATGCTCACCGCGCTGAATCGGCCAAGGCCGGAGCTCGTACTCGCGGGCGGCGCGGGAGGAGGAACCGTCACGCGGCGGAGCGGCGGGCGGGAGGTACGACGCCATCGGCGGCGCGCGCCAAGCCTACGTACTCGTCGTGCGTGGGCGCGCTCCATCCGAAGACGGTTCGGTCGAACTGCCGCGCGAACGCGGTGAACTCATTCGCGACTGGCGACTGCCGCTGTCTCAGGTCGCGTGCGTAGTCGCCGCTGGTCTTCGATGCGTGGTAGCGCAGGGCGCCCGTGCGCGAGAGCGCGTCGAGCACGCCGATGTACACCGCGTGACAAGCCCCCACGTAGTTCCCCGCCGCGTCCAACTCGGCGGCAAGTGCCCAGTAGTCGCGACGTTCGCCGCCGATCGCACGGAGCCCCGCGCCGGCTCGACGGCGCGCCTCCATCTGTTGTCCGATCACGATCCGACCGGCGATCACGATGACGATCAGCGCGACCGCCGCGATCAGGACGTACCGCGCGTCGGGCCAAGCCTTGATCTGCTCGAGGAGGTCGCGAATCCAGCGGAACAACGTCTGGAGGACGCGGCCGAGGATGGACTGGCGAATCGGCGTCGCGTACGCCGGCTGGCGCACGATGGCCGCGACCGTATCGTGGATCTGCTTCGCCGTCCACGGTCCGACTGCCGCCTGAGGCGGAAGGAGGATCATGCGGCCCCCCAGGCTAGGCGACCGGTCCGGCAGTGGGCGATGTGTCGGTCACCGCCGACGCGAGATACTCGACGTCGAACCCCTCGTTGCGAATGCGCGCGTCGAAGTAGAGGAGCGTCTCCGTGATCGGGATGATCGGATACACGACGATGGTGAGTGCGGTGGCGAGCACGCTGGTGATCACTTTGCTCGGCTGCAGTTGGATGAGCATCACGGCGCCGACGTTCACGACAGTCGTGAGGATCACGACGAGGATCAACGCACCGAGGATGTGCAGCTTGTTGTTTTTCGACAAAAGGCCTGACCGCCCAAGCGCGGCAAATGGGCCCTTGCCCTCCAGCACAATCACCTGTCTGACCGCGAAGAATCGGGCGACGAAGTACAAGCCTGGAACGATGAAGAAGACGAACCCGATGCCGATCAGGACGAACGCCACGAGGGGACCGACGATGAGCGGAAGGATCCGGCCCAGGGTCTGACGAAAGGCCGCGGCGACGTCGACCGGCTCGTCCAGATAGACCGCCCGCGTGAGAACGGCGGCCGCGCCCCCGGCGAGTCCATAGATCACGATGCTGGCCGCGCCTGTCGCGAAGAGCACGCGCATCAGGTTCGCCGTGATCTGATCCGGCGTTTCGGGAACGTTGAGCTGGAAGATCAGCCGTATGGCGAGCCACGGCACGTAGATGAGGGCCATCGCGACCATGAACGGCACCGGCGCGCGGCGGTACACCTGAAACGCCGAGTCGATCAGTTCGGTCGCCGAGCGGGGACGCAGAACGAGGTCGGACATGACGGTGGAGGGATGTTCAGGTGGACGGGCGAGCGACGAAGGCTGGGCGCGACTTCATAACTTGCGAACACCCGACTCTGCGCGCAACAAACTCGAACCCGCTAGCTCCCCGTGCAGCCGCCCTTGAGGATGTACGACGAATTCTTCGGGTTGAAGATGCTGGCCTCGGATACGGTGGAGTCGCCGTACTTCAAGATCTCGAGTAGATCCGCCGCTCCGCTCTCCAAACGCCAGTCACCTGGGCTCCGCCCGTCGGCTCCGGACAGCCGAAGGAGGACGGGGACGTCGGCTGTCGTGACGTGTTCGCGACAGTAGACGCGTTTCAACCCGTCCCAAGTCACGCGCCATCCCGGCGAAACGATCGCGTGCCCCATCCAGGTCCACTGCATCGACGACGACAGTGAGTCGCAGATCTGCCGCCCTCGCGCGTCGTCGACGCGAGCACACCCGATGTCGCGCGAGATCATCGCCGAGTTGGGCCAGACGAGCGCGATCACGATCGCGAGGGGCACGGCGACCAGGAGGGTTGGCAGCAGGTAGCGACGTGCGGTTCCGCTCATGTGGTGAAATCGACGACCCGAATGACCCGAGCGCCACGAGGGATTCGTTCCCTCGTGGCGCTCGTCCTTTCCAGAGACCAGAAACCGTGACCAACGACCCGTCGTCTACGCCGCCATACCGTCTTTAAGAACTCCGGCCGTGTCGCTTTCGCGCAGGCGCTTGAGCGCTCGATCTCGGAGCTGACGCACACGCTCGCGCGTGACGCCCAGCTCGCGAGCGATCTCCTGCAGCGTCATCGGCCGGTTGCCCTCGAGACCGAAGTAGAGGATCAACACTCGGCGGTCACGGGGCGGCAGCACTTCGAGCGCGCGGCCGATGGCCTCGCGCCGCGAGTCGCTCTCGATGCCCCCCGGAAGAACGTCCTCGTCTTCGCCGCGGTCGAGCACGAGCGTCTCGCCGAGGGTCCGGCCGGGCTCCCCAGAAATGGCCGGTTCGTCGAGCGACCGCGTCGGCTGGAGCAGCGCGACCAGGCCGCGCGTGACGTCGAGCGAGAGATCGGCCACGCTGGCGATCTCCTCCTCGTACGGTTCGCGCGACAGCCGCTGACGGAGCAGCTCCTGAGCGCGCGACACGCGCGACAGATCCGCCGCTCGGTTCAGGGGCACCTGGACCGTGCGGCTCTGGCGCTGCACCGCGGAGTGGAGGGCCTGACGAATCCACCACACGGCGTAGCTGATGAAGTTGACGCCGACGTCCGGGTCGTACTTGTCGGCGGCGCGGACGAGGCCCGCGTTGGCTTCGCTCACCAGGTCGCCGAGCGGCACACCGCGGTTCTGGTACTGCTTGGCGACCGAGAAGGCGAATCGAAGATTGGCGCGGATGAGCTCCGAACGGGCAGCGTCGCGCTCGTCATCGGAGGTGGTGCGGCGCATCTGGCGAGCGAGCTCTTTCTGCTCGTTTGCCTTGAGCACCGGCTCACCCCGAAGCTCTTCTATATAGAGGTCCAGGAGGTCGCGGTCGTTCGTGGTCGGGTACATCGATCAATCACCCCCGGCGCCGGCGGGCGCCGAACCTAAAGTCATACAGTAGTACAACCTTATGCGTCGCTAGTTCATCCGCGTGGGCCACTTTTATCCGGACAAATCCGGATTTGGCGCCCCCCGCTCTCACTCTCGCACGTGTGCAGCCAATCGCCCGCGTCCCCCCTTAGTACGGGCGGGAGCCGGGACAGGCTCCACCTCCATCCGCCTGCGCAACTCGGCCAGGTAGGCCTCGAACACGTCCGGCCGAGTCCGGTAGTAGACAAACTGCCCGTCGCGCCGGGAATCGACCAGTCCAGCGCTAGATAACTCCTTGAGATGATGGGAGATAGTAGCTTGCCGGACCGGAAAACATCCGCACAGTCGCTGGCAGCCTACCTCGGCTTGCTGCGCGATGTGCTGGAGGATTTCAAACCGCCTGGGATCGGCCAAAGCCTTGGCGATCCGCTGAAACTGCTGGGACTCCACTGTCTGCTCATGCTCCGAAATCGTACGATCTATAGATAAGCATCTAATTGGTTGGCGCAAGAGGCCCCGGATGCGACGATGTCGGCGGCTTGTCCGCTCGGCGTTCTCGGGAACCGCGGGAACGGCAAAGTGGCGTTCCGCGACTTTGGCGGAACGCCACTTTGCTGTTCAGCCCGGCTGATGCCGGCCTAGGCGGCTCGGCTCCGCTTCGTCGAGGAGACGCGACTCGAGTAGAAGAGCTCGATGTGCTTCGCGACGTAGGCGAGGTGCTCTTCGACGGCAAAGTGCCCCGCGTCCAGACGATGTATTTCGGCGGACGGAACGTCGGCGAGGTAGGCGTCGCCGCCGGCAGGGGTGAAGAACATGTCTCCCTGCCCCCAGAAGATGAGGGTCTCCGGCTGCCGCTCACGAAGGAGCGCCTGCCACCGAGCGTAGAGTGGAACGTTCGTGCGATAGTCGTAGAACAGATCGAAGTGCAGCCGCTCCGCGTGCGGCCGTCGCAAGAGGGCGATGTCCGACTCCCACGAGTCCGGGCTCACGAGCTCCGGTCGATTCGAACCGTGCAGATAGATCGCCTTGATCGTCTCGCGCGCGAGAAGAGCGCGCAGTGGCGCCTCGGTCTCCTCGGTGCGCTCCTTCCACAGCGCTCGGAGGCCCGTCCATGCCGCACTGAAACCGACCTCGTACGCGTTCGAGTTCTGGACGATAAGCCACTCGAGCGCCTCGGGGTTTTTTTCCATCAACCGAAATCCTACGGGGCCGCCGTAGTCATGGACGAACAGGCCGAAGCGCTGAAAGCCTTTCAGGGTGAGAAACCGGCCAATGACCTCCGCGATTCGGTCGAACGTGTACGCGAAAGTCGCGGGGTCGGGCGTGTCGCTCAGGCCAAAGCCTGGATAGTCGGGGGCGATGAGGTGGAAACGGTGGCTCAGCGCGCGAATCAGGTCGCGGTGCTGGTGCGACGACGACGGAAAGCCGTGCAGCAGCACGAGCTTGGGATTCGCGCGATCGCCCGCCTCGCGATAGGCCACGGTGATGCCGTCGACGGCGATGCTCCCGTATTCGACGGAGTTGGTTTCGTTCGACAACTGACGCTCCTGGAGAAGTGTTCCCCAGTTAGCGTCGGCCGGCGGCGAAATCTTACCTCGAGCCTTCGTCGCCGAGGTCCCGCAGCGCCGCCAGCAGGCCCTCCATGTCTTCGCGACACGCCGCGCAGTTGGCCATGTGGGTGATGAACTCGTCGTACTGGCCGGTCACCGGTTCGCCCCGGCTCACGAGCTCGCAGTATGCATCCATCAGCTCGCCGGCCTCGTTGCATCCGGGGTCATCGTGCGCGCTGCCGAGCAGGCGATCCAGATCGATGTCCGTCATGGCCCGACTCCTCGGTCGATGTGCCCGGACTCCTCGAGCGCGCGCCGGAGCTTGGCGCGCGCGTCGTGCAGCGTCTTGTAGATCGCGCCACGCGTCGTTCCCAGGCGTTCCGCGAGCACGTCAGTCGGTACTTGTTGCATGGTCACGCTCTGAAAGATGAACCGCTGTCTCTCGGTGAGCTGCTCGCCGATCGCGTGCCGAAGCGCCGCGAGGAGTTGCCGCTGCTCGATGGCCTGGAGCGCGGGAGGCGCGCCGTCGGGGAGCCGATCCCAGATCGATTCGTCGACTTCGACCTCGCGGTTCCGCCACGCAAGCCGGCGAAGGCGCGACGACGTCTCGAGGATCGCGAACTTGCTGGCCCATGTCGTGAACCGGGCGGCGCCGCGATACGACTCGAGCTTCGCAAGGATCGCCATGAGAGCGTCGCCGGCCGCCTCGAAGCAGAGGTGATCCAGCTCGTCGAGCCCGCGCGCCGGTACCATGGCGCGCCGCCGCCGGACCTCACCTCTCGCTGTGCGAAGCAACACTGCATGCAAACGTGCGACGGCGTCCTCTCGCGCCGCGCCACCAGGCTGCAGCTCGCGGATCCATTCCGCCGATTCCTCGTCGAGAACGAGCGTGTTCGTCATACGAATGTGGGGCTCAAACTAGTCGGGTGGTGTCACGCTGTGCGACCGATCACCGATTTGAGACGGCCTCCGAGCCAGCGAGTGCCAAAAATTAGAGCGCTCTAATTTTTCGGCGCACTGGCGCGGTGTCGGTCAATCGTTCAGCTTTCCGGACGTGAACGAGCACCCCCTCCACGTCCTCCTGGTCGAAGACGAAGATGCCGTGCGGCGCGCGTTTGCACGCGCTCTGACGGCCGACGGCTTCACGGTCGACGAAACGGATTCGGCGGAATCTGCGCTGACGCTCGCGAACCGCGCGGCCTACGACATCATCGTGCTGGACATGAGCCTGCCCTCGCGCGACGGCGTCTGGTTCATCGAGGAACTGCGGTCGCAGGGCTTCGAGACGCCGATCATGGTCAGCTCGGGGCGCGGCGGTGACGCGGACGTCGAGGGAGCGCTCGACGCCGGCGCCGACGAGTACGTCATCAAGCCCGTGTCGGCAACCACGCTGTCCGCTCGCGTGCGCGCGCTCGCCCGGCGCGCGGCTCGCTCGGCCAGGCGCGCGGCCGTCGGCGACCTCGAGCTGCACGCCGAATCGCACACGGCGTCCGGCTCACTCGGATCGACAAGCCTCACAGCGAAGGAGTTCGCGCTCCTCAGTCTGTTCGTGGAGCAGCCGCGGCGACTTCTGTCGCGCGACGACCTGCTCCAATCCGTATGGGGGTATTCCTTCGATCCGGAGACGAGCGTCGTCGACGTCGCCATGCACCGGCTGCGTCAGAAGCTCGCCAAGGTCACGGACCAGATCGCGATCGAGTCGCGCCGGGGAGCGGGGTTCATGCTCGTGGCGACGTTTGCGACGACGCCACCGGGCCCGACTCCTTCGAGCCCGGCCTAGATCACCTTCTCGACGACGCGCCGTATCAGCTCGTCGAGTGGAATCCTGGTGAGCCACAGTGGAATGAACGGCGCGCCCAGCAGCAGGGCGTGGATCAGGAGCACGGGGAGGCTGATCGGGATCAGGCGGACGCTCGTCACCACCTGATACGAGTTCGCCAGATCGGCGAGCGACTGGATGTCCGACGATCCCACGAGGTCGCGTTCCTGGGCGCTCGGGTCGACCATCCACTTTCGCCGAAAGCCGTCGACGTAGCGCGTCGCCAGGCTTCCATAATCCACCGACCCCTTCAGCCGAACCTGAACCAGCCCGAGCGAAAAGAAACTCAAGGGCAGGATCGACAGGAGCGTCAGGAAGACAGGCGTGATCCACATCTCCTGCGCAAAGCTGTCGAGGCTCGCGCCGTCGTGGATAATGCGTCCGCCGATCCTCGCGGCGAGGGCCGTGGTCTGCGCGAGAAAACCCAGGCTGAGGGCCGGAACGCTCAGTGCGAGAAAACCGAGGCCGCCCGTTCGGTCGGGGTGCAGCGGATTGAGATTCAGCTCGAGCCGCGAGACCTGCCACAAAAAGTTGTACCAGACCACGAGGCGATAGTACCAGCGGAGCAAGACGAACCGAAAGACGTTGAGGCTCACGAACACGTACCACCAGCCGCCGATCGTCAGCGAGACCTCGCCGCTCGGGCGAGCCGCGACGTACCAAACGCCGGGGCGAATGGACCAATTCTGGTGCCAGATCCAGCCGGAAAGGACGGTAGTGATGATCGCCATCGCCAGCGCCATGAGGCCGGACGTGCGGAGCCTCTCGCCACGCTCGACGAGCGCGTTGAAGCGCGACTCGTCTTCCCGAGCAACGAGCCCGCGTTCGAGGAACGGTCCCACGATGTAGCGGGAGCGGCAGTGAATCAGCGGCTCCGCGGCTATCAACAGCGGCAAGGCGACGAGCAGTCGAACTTGCGCGTTGAGGTCTTCGAGAAACGACTCGCGGACGCCGTCGATCGCCCTGCCCTCGATGAGCGTGATGACGAGGAGAGGCAGCCACGCGACGGCGATAACGACTAAGAGATCTCGCCTCAGTCCGGGGCGCAGAACGACATTACGCCACTGCTGAAGTAGCCAGATCGGTCCCCCCTCACGTCGGGACGACGTCGTCCGGCTTCCACGTCTGGTCGAAAAACGGTTCGAGCGGGCCGTAGAAGCGGAACAGCACGAACCATCCTTTCCCCGGCCTCGTCTGAATCCAGTTCTTCTCTTTTCCGGGCGGCGCCGCGGGCCCGAAGAAGACGTCGATCGAGTCGTCGTCGTTCGACTTCGGTCCCGTGTACGTGCTGACCGACGGGAACGGTTGGTCGTTGCGCAGCAGCGAACGGCTGTCGGCGTCGTAAGCCACCACCGACCAGAAGTTCTTCACCGGAACGTCGGACGGCAGATGAAGACGATAGTTCTTTCCGCCGTCGAGGAACGCGCCCGTCGCGTCGCGCGGCGTGAACAGATACTGCGACCCCGCGCCGACGTGCTTCTCGACCATCGCCGGCGACATTCCGATCGCGATGTAGGCGAAGCTCGCCCGGCGGTCAGTGTTCGTGAAGCCCTGGCTGTCGAACTTCGCACTGCCTCCCACGAACGCCCATTCCCAACGACGATCCGGGTACACGAGCCGAGCGTCATCTTGCGACGCGAAGCTGTTGGTGCGCGCGATCGCCTCGGCGAACTGCGCGGCTTCGTCGAGCAGCTTTCGGCGCTCGGCGTCGGGCTGGAAGGGCTTGCCGCGCTCGATGCCGATCGCGGCGAGTTGGAAGCGGTCCGGGTCCGAAAACCGGTCCGCCGGTTCGCGTTCGACGATCCACGCCAGGTCGTCGAAGAAGCGCGCGTCGTCGCTGAACAGCGTATCGACCGGTTGCTGCGAGGCGTCGACGAACGCCGTCGGCGGCGGCGCGTCCGCTTTGCTGAGCGGATAAATCCGCGTCGTCTTGATCAGATCGACGGCCGGCGCTGTTTTACCGTCGACCTGGAAGCCGCGAACGCCGAGGCTCGCGCAATAGGTCGGTGATCGCACGACGATGTACTCGCCGGGAACGTCGTCCTTGGACTCGGGAGGCAGCACGAGGAACTTGCCGCCCTTGCCCTTGTCGACTCCGGTGGTGCCGATGTCGGCGAGCGAGTTCTGCCACAGATCGTTGATGACGCCGAGCATCGACGGCGGAACCTCGACCACGACGGGACCGTCGCGCTTGAGGTCGAGCGAGCCCAGACCGTAGATCGTCTCGGTGTTTCCCGTCAACACGAGCGACGCCGAGTCCATCAACGATTCCCAGATCACCAACTGGTTCGGCTTGCCCGCGCCCGCCTCGATCACGCTCCGCCAGACGTGCAGCCAGGACACGGGCGGCATGTGGACGAGATACGCTTCCACCGCACGAATGAACACGAGCGAGTTGCGCAGCTGGCTCGCCGCCGGACCGGCCGGGAAGCTGTTCTGGAACTCGAACGCTCCGAACCGCGTCCTGACCGTTTCCGTGCCGAACCAGCCGTGCCCCTTCGTCGGTTTGGCTGGAGCGCCTCTTACCTGCGTGGCCATCGAAGGTCCCTCCCCTCCCGGACGCATAGTGCCCGCGCATGCACCGAAGGTCCATCGGACCTTGGCCCAACCGTCTCGCCAACCCGTCTCACCCAGCGGGTTGTGCGCGAGGAAACGTCCACGTGCCGTGGAGAATCGCCGGCCGCGGTCGATATAACCGCACCGTGTAATTCCAACCGGGCATGATCGGCAGACAGTTCGGGACCGCGCCGTCGCAGGTGCCGAAGTGCACCGTCACGGATTCATCGTCGTTCTTCTTGGCCGTGAGGTTGTTGACCGTGTACGCGTCGAACGGATTCGGCTCGAAGTATCCTTGGGCGTTGTAGACGCTGATCGACCAGAAGCCGTCGACGGGCACGTCGCGCACGGTAAGACGGTACGGCGTGACGCCGTCGTTCTTCTCCGGCGTCACGTTGAGATAGGTCGCGTCGCGCTCGGGGTTGCCGCCCCACGCCATCGCGCTGCCTATCAAATGGCGAATGGGATCGACCTCGGTTCGCGTGCCGAACATGTGTCGCGAGTCGGTGACTGTCGTGCCGAGCGCGAGCAGCGCCTCTCGCACCCTTCGCTCGCTCGCCGTGTCCCATTCCGGCAGCTCCAGGCTGCCTCGCTCGCTCTGCCCCACGACGATCGCGTCCTGGAGCGCGCGTGCCGCGTGGAAATCCTCGGGGTCGGTCGGATTCACGAGAGTCCGGACCGCAATCATTATGTAGCGCGTGCCCAGGCGATCCTTCGTGTACGTGTGGCGTCCCTTCCCGTAGACGACGCCCGCGGCATACTGATCTTCGTCGATGACCATCATCGACATGAAGCGGTCGCCCGGGTCCGGCAACGTGATCGTCACCGGCCCGGCGTCGAGGTCGAACACGGCGGACGAGTAGAGTGTGTCGCGGTTCGCTCGCACGACGGTCTGCTTGTCCACCGGCATGACGTCGCGGCGATGGTAGAATTTGCCGACGCCTCCGGCCTCGTTCGCCGCCGAGGTGAAGTACAGATCCGTCTCGGCGCGGTTGAAGTTGTCGGCGGTGACCAGGCTGATCATCGTGGTCGCTCCTCTCGATGCTCAGCCGGCCTTCGGCATCAGCTGCTCGACCACCTCGTCGAGGTTGAAGCTCGCGGGCTTGGCCCGAATCGGGAATTCCTTGAACGATTGGATCCACTGTGCCGCGAGCGCTTGCGCCGGAATCAACAGGAACGCCCGGTCCACCATCCACTTGTCGTAGAAGAGCGTGCTGTCCTCACCCTCCTCGAACGGATCGGAAAGCAGATTGTAGATCTTCGGGGTGCGCAGTCTGAACGAATGGTTCTCGCCACACGTCGAGGCCGTGCGCGCGCTGCTCCTCGAAGGTGACCTTCCATTGATGGACACGAATGGCGAGCACTTCTCCGTCGTCGCTCCAGTACAGGAACCCTTCGCGCGGACATTTGTCGACCTCGCCCTTGAGGAAGGGCAGCAGGTTGTAGCCATCGAGGTGGACCTTGAAGGTCGTCCCGCCGATGGTGTACCCCTTCTTCACCTTCTCCACGAGGTCGGGTTCACCCGCGGCCGCGGCGAAAGTCGGAATCATGTCCTGCAGCGAGCAGATGTCGTTGATCACGCGGCCCGGCTCGATGACGCCGGGCCACCGCATGACGAACGGGACGCGCCAGCCGCCCTCGAAGTTCGTGTCCTTCTCGCCGCGGAACGGCGTCGCGCCGCCATCCGGCCACGACATTTCTTCGGCGCCGTTGTCGGTGGTGAACACGACGATCGTATTGTCGGCGACGCCGAGCTCCTCGAGCTTCTGGAGCAGCTGGCCGACGTAGCCGTCGAGTTCGACCATGCCGTCGGGGTAGAGACCCAAGTCCGGTCTTGCCGACGGACGCCGGCTTCAGGTGCGTGAAGATGTGCATGCGCGTGGTGTTCATGTAGCAGAGCCACGGCTTGCCCTCTTTCGTCTTGCGGTCCATGAAGTCGAGCGCCGACGACGAGGAACTCCTCGTCGACCGTCTCCATGCGCTTTCTGTCGAGCGGACCGGTGTTCTCGATCGTCTGCTTGCCGACCTTCCCGAACTGCGCGATCGATCGGTCGCGTCGTCCTTGTCCGTGGCCTTGCAGCTGCAGCACGCCGCGCGGGCCGAACTTCTTCCGGAACGCCGGATCCTTCGGGTAGTCCGGATTCTCGGGCTCTTCTTCGGCGTTCAGGTGATAGAGGTTGCCGAAGAACTCGTCGAAGCCGTGCACCGTCGGCAGGTGCTCGTTGCGGTCGCCGAGGTGGTTCTTGCCGAACTGGCCGGTCGCGTAGCCGAGGTTCTTCAGGAATTGCGCGATCGTCGGGTCTTCGGCGCTCGAGGCCGAGCTGCGCGCCCGGCAACCCGACCTTGGTCAGGCCGGTGCGAATCGGCGACTGCCCCGTGATGAACGCCGCGCGGCCGGCGGTGCAGCTCTGCTGTCCATAGAAGTCGGTGAACAGCGCGCCTTCGTTCGCGATGCGATCGATGTTCGGCGTCCGATACCCCATGATGCCGTGGTTGTAGCGCTCACGTTGAACCAGCCGATGTCGTCGGACATGATGAACAGGATGTTCGGCTTCTTGCTGCTCGACGGGGATTGCTTGGTCTGCGTGGCCATTCTCGATCTCCTAACGGCGAGGTCGCCGGATGGGGCTTCAGGTTGCTGTTGCGGCGGCGTGTTCAGCCGAACGGGCCGATGTGGAACGCGAGGCTCATCACCGCGAGCAGGCCGACGACGAGCAGCAATAGCGCCACGACCAGTGTGTACGACCGGGGAAACTGGCTCTCGGCATGAATCAGTCCTTGCGCGCGGAGCATCTCCCGCTCGCCGCGGAGGCCCTTCATGAAGGCCAGGTGATAACCGATTCCAAGCAGGAGCATCACGAGGCCGAGCAGCACGAGCGAGAGGCCGAATCGTCGCGCCTGGCCGCTGCCCGCCGTGACCGCCTTCGTCTCGGACATCCGCTCGAAGAATTGATAGATCGTGAAGCCGAAGCTGATCAGGGACAGCGACGTGCGAATCACCGACATCAGTGTGCGGTCCGCGCTCATGCGCGTCCGCTGAAACGACATCCCCGTCCGCCGCGAAGAGAGCTCGACGGATGGATCGTCGAACGGACTCGCGGAGCTCGGCATTCGTGGCGAGGTCGGATCGTCAGGCGCCATTCGTGATGCGCACCAGCGGACTTGAACCGGCGCAACCTGCGCGCGCGAGCGCGACGCTCCCCATTGGACTTTCGCCGCACGCGCCACGCGTCGTCGGACCAAATGCCAATGGGGCCGCCGACGAGCGAGGCGTACGCTCGAAGCCATGCAGTCCGGCACCTCAATGGCCGCGATGGCCGTCTTCGTACTTCCGCTCGTGAAGCTGAGCCTCGCGCTCGCCGTGCTCGCCATCGGTCTCCGGTCGAGCGAAGGCGACGCGATGTGGCTCATCCGGCGGCCCGGCTTGCTGGCGCGGTCGATTCTCTCGATCAACGTCATGGCGCCGCTCGTCGCGCTCGCCGTCACGCAGGCGTTCGATCTTCAGCCCGCGGTCGAGGTGGCGATCGTCGCGCTGTCGATCTCGCCGGTTCCGCCGATTCTGCCGATTAAAACCGGCAAAGCCGGCGGCGAGTCGGCGTACGCGATCGGCTTGCTCACCGCCGTTTCGCTCGCCGCGATCGTGCTCGTGCCGCTGAGCGTCACGGCGCTCGCCGCCCTCCTCGGCGGGACGGCGCCTCTCGCCGGACGACCGGTGGCCGTCCTGATGGTCGAGGGCGTGCTCGCTCCACTCGGCGTCGGACTCGTGATTCGCCGCCTTGCTCCCGGGTTCGCGGCGCGCGCGGCCAAGCCGGTGAACGCCGTCGGTATGTTCTTGCTCGTCATCGGTTTCATCTTGATCCTCATCGCCGCATGGCCGGCGATGCGGAGCCTGCTCGGCGGGAGGACGCTCGTGGCGATCCTGATCGTCACCGCGCTCGGGCTCTTCGTCGGGCACGAGCTCGGAGGACCCGACGACGCCAATCGGCCGGTGCTCGCGCTCGCGTCCGTGAGCCGACATCCAGCCGTCGCGATCGCCGTCGCCAGCGCAGCGTTTCCGAGCAGCCGGCTCGTCGCGCCCGCGGTCCTGTTGCAGTTCGTCGTCGCCACGCTCGCTTGCCTGCCCTACATCAGACGCGTGAAACAGATGGGAGCGCGGCCGCCTCACGTCGCGACGAAGGTTCGAGCGCCGGCAGCCGGCGCGGCGCGCGGTTCCTCCGCACAACTCGCTCGACCGACGCGAAACGGCCGCCCGAGTTGACCAACCGGATTCGCGCGTATGCCTCCTCCAAAGGTCCAATTTGGAGTCGCTTGCGCGCGCGTGAGCTTCCGATCGGTCACTGATGCAGGAGTTGTAATGAAGCACTCGAGAATTGGGGCGCGCGTCGCTGTGGGAATAGCGGTGCTCGCCGCGGCGAACACGGCACCGAGCCGGGCCGCAGCTCAAGACAGCACGTACATGAGGCAGGTCGCCGACACCGGCGACGCCGCCGATAGGATCGACGCGAACGCGATCGCCGCGCTCCAGAAGATGGGGACGTATCTTCGCACGCTCAAATCGTTCGGCGTGCACGCGACCGTGACGACCGAAGACGTGATGGAGGACGGCGAGAAGATCCAGCGGTCGAATGTCACGGATCTGATCGCCGTTCGGCCCAACAAGATGCGGGTCGACGTCGTTGACCAGCGCCAGCCGCGTACGCTGTACTACGACGGCAAGACGTTCACGATGTGGGCACCGCGCGTGAAGTACTACGCGACCGCTCCCGCTCCCGCGACGATCGTCGACCTGGTGGACACTCTCGATGCCAAGTTCGACATCGAAGTTCCATTCGTCGATCTCTTCCGCTGGGGCACGCCGGAGTCGGACGTCGCGGACATCACCGACGCAACCGACATCGGGCCAGTGTCCATCAACGGCGTGACCTGCGAGCAGTACGCGTTCCGCCAGAAGGGACTCGATTGGCAGGTCTGGATCCAGAACGGAGAGTTCCCGCTTCCGCTCAAGCTCGTGCTCACCACGACAACGGATGACGCGCGGCCGCAGCACTCGTCGCTCTACACGTGGAATCTTGCGCCGTCGTTCAACGACAAGGCGTTCGTGTTCGACCCGCCGGCAGACGCGAAGAAGATCACGTTCGCCGAAGTCGCGGCGGCGCGCGCGGCCGAGAAGAAATCCGGGGGGTACAAATGAGACGCATCATTGGACAGCTGGTGCTGGCGGGGCTCGCCCTGTTCCTGATCGTCGGCCACGCCGACGCGCAGCGACGGGGTGGTGGCGGCCGGCGCGGCGGCGGTGGGTTCCGCGGCGGCGGCGGCGGCGGCGGCTTCCGTGGCGGCGGCTTCTCCCGCAGCGCGGCACGATCGAGCGTCACGCGCCCGAGCTTCAGCCGGCCGTCGTACAGCCGGCCGAGTCAGCCGATCAGCAACCCGGGCTTCAATCGCGGGAACATCAACCGCGGCACCATCGCGAACCGCCCGGGCAACATCGTGAACAACCGCCCGGGTAACATCGTCAACAACCGCCCGGGCAACATCATCAACAACCGCCCGATCGACGTCGGCGACGTCAACGTCATCGGTGGCGGCGGCTATTACGGCAACAACTGGGACGGCTGCTGCTACTACGGTGGATGGGGCGCGGCGGCCGCCGGTTTCGCCGCCGGAACGATTGCCTCGAATGCGATCGGAAGCACAGTCTACGAGCTGCCGCCGACCTCCTGCACGAGCACCGTCGTGAACGGCATCACGTACCAGCAGTGCGGCAGCACGTGGTACAAGCCCGAGTTCACCGGGACGACGGTGACCTACGTGGTTGTGAGTCCTCCATAAAGTGGAGCGGGTCGCGCCTCAGCGCGCGACAGCACGATGACAGTTGATTGCATCGAAGAACGCACTCGCTTCCACCGGCCACGACGTGGACCTCCGCCCGTCCAACCGGAATCAACATCGAAGCGGGTGTGTTCTCGTTTCTGACTCGGCTCTCTCGCCCGATCCCACGCACAGCCACTCGGCGTTCACGCGCCGAGCCGCCCGCGGTCTTCCGCGCGGGCGCACACGCGCGAGCCGCCGAGGTCTTCCGCGCGGGCGCACACGCGCCGAGCCGCCCGAGGTCTTCCGCGCGGGCGCACACGCGCCGAGCCGCCCGAGGTCTTCCGCGCGACCAGTGCAATACTGCCGATACTGCCGGGCAGTATTGCCTCGGCTCGCGCTCCAGACCCCGGGCCGTCTCGGCGCTGCCTCCGTGTGCACGTGCGAACCTGCGTGCGGCTTGATCGCTCGCCGCGCTGCGGGCCTGGTGCGTGGACGCGCGCCCGCAGTCTGTCGCTCGCCGATTCGAGCGAGCGAGCGGGTGGGACTGTCCGGAGCGGAGCCGAGGCAGTATTGCCGGGCAGTGTCGGCAATACTGCACTGGTCCGCGGAGGACAGTCCCACTCCGAGCCCTCAGCCGATTGACAGTCAGCCCAACGGTCGTCCGCAGCACGAAGCGGCCGAGGGGCAGGACCAGTCGGTCCTGCCCCTCGGCCACCCTTCGCTCACCGATGTCTCGACGGCCGGGTCAGCGCGTCGGCGGCTTGGCTGGCCTCGAGTCGATGGGCGGCAGGAACGCGGGTGTCACGCGGCCGATGCAGGATGTAGGCGGATCGACGTGAGGATCGCGCAAGAAGGCATCCATGATCAGCGCGGCGCACGCCATCGCGAGCGGGCGGGCGAACGCGACGTGGCCCGCGTTGGCGAAGTGAGCGCGGCGCGCGTTCGAGAGCGTCTTCGCGGCTTCGTCGGCGAGCGCGGCGGGCGTCTGCGCGTCGTATCCCGACGAGATGAGCAGCGTCGGAATGGGGCTCGACACGGGGTCGATCGCCTCGTGCCCCGAGAACGGAACGCCGAGCGCGTCGCAGAGCATGCGATTGCCCGCCTTCGGTTCTCCCTGCGGGCGATCGCCGCAGAGCGCGATGTAGTAGATGAGCGGCGCCGTCTGGCGCGAAGCGGTCTGCAGCGACGGATCGATCGCCGCCGCGAGGAACACGCGCAACGCGAATTCGTCGTGGAGCGTGTCGTCCTGGGCGAGCTCGCTGATGATGCGCGGGACGCTCGCCCGCATGCCCTCGTCGCTCGAGGCGACACCGAGCACGCTGAGCACCGACGCGCCGGCGACCTCGATCGTATGCCACGGATCCGCGCTGCCGAACTGCGCGGTGCGACGAAGCGCGCCGCTGCCGTCGGTCAGCTTCGCGACCCACTTGGCGAGGTCGCCGTACTGCGCGACGCAGACGGAATCGCTGCGGCACTCGTTGACGACCTGCGCGGCGATGGCGCGGCCGGCCGTGGCGACGTACGTCGAGTCGAGAATCTGCGTCGCGCTCGGCGGCGCGATGCCGTCGAGGATCGACGCCTCAACCATGTCCGGATGGCGGCGCATGAAATGGAGCGACTCGCGGCTGCCGTACGACGCGCCCAACAGGACCAGCTTGGTCACGCCGAGCGCGCGGGCGACGTCGTAGATGTCTTCAACCGCCGGCAGCGTGGTGAAGTTCGCCGGATCGACGCCGTGCGAGCGCAGCTCCTTCGCGCGGCGCACCAGCGAATCGTTGAGCGGCTTGACGGCAAGCTCACGCCTCGCGCGCGGCTCGAATACGATCGTGCCGAGGTCGGGCGAGGCGCGGTCCGGGACGGACGAGTAGCCTCGGTGGTCGAACGCCACGATCGCATGGTCGCGCAGCAGAGTCTGTCCGGCCGGCGTCTCGAGCAGGACGCGCTGCGTGGCATCGATCGACGACTCGCCGGGTCCGCCCGGCAGGAAGAAGACCGGATTGCCGTGCGCGCCGGACATCGAGTATTCGACGACAGGCAGTACGACGGCGAGCAGATGAGAGTCCTTCGGCTTGGCGCGATTCTGCGGGACGGTCACCGTGCCGCACCGCATCGTGATGCCGGCGGTCGGCGGCGGCCCGAACGTCGAGTTGCACGGCATCTCGACGAAGCGCGGCGGCTCGGCGACGGATTTCGACGCCTGCGCGTTCGCGACGTTGCCGCCGGCCAGCGCGGTTCCCGCGAGCAGAGCGCACCCGGCTCTGACGTTCTCCCTTCCCCACGACATCGTCCACCTCGGCTGCGTGACCGCGGCGCGACGGCGGAGACTGGTGTGTCAGCGCCCCTCGCGTCACGATGCGCAACGTCGGTAACGACCCATGTTCCCGGTCATTGGCCGATGAACCAACGCTGATGCGGCCTCGCGTGGACCGTTGGTCCAACGCGTGTGCTTGCCGCACCGGGCCGCCGCGCCGCGGCATCGTTCGTGAGATTGAGACGGTTACCCGGAGCGCGCCGCCTAGAGCGAGCCGCTCGGGGCCAGTCAGTTTACCTCACGCGGATACGTGAGATCAGGAGTAATCGCTATGACAAGAACGATGATGCTCGACGTGCAGGACTTGCGACGCCCGGTGCGAAACGCCGCGCGTCTGCTGGCGCTGCTGTGCGCCCTCGCGGCCGCCGCGCCGCGCGTGCACGCACAGAACGTGGCGTCCACGAGGCCGCAGCCGAACCTGAGTTACGTGCAGGGTTCGGAGGCCAAGATCACCGGTTTCATCATCAGCCGAAACGGCGACAGCCTGCTCGTGCGCGACGAGACGACCGACGCGATCAGCCTCGTGACCGTCACCGACGAGACGAAGATCTCGACGCCGTCGGGCACGTTGGCGCTGGGTAAGAAGCGGCAGGGCGAAGACACGCTCATCCCCGGCCTGAAAGTGCACCTGAAGGGCGCCGGCGGCATGGGTGGTGAGCTGGTTGCCTCGTCGATTCTGTTCCACGCCAGCGCGCAGAACGTCGCTGAGGGCGTCGCCGCCGGCACGCTCGACATGAGGGTCTTCATGGATTCGGCTACCGCAGCCAACCGCGACAGCCTCGAGGCTGTGACGGCGCGAGCACGTGACACGCTCAACGCCATCGTGCTTCGTGCGCGCGATTCGATCGGCTCGATCAATACGCGCATCGAGAACCTCGGCAAGTTTGATCTCTCGCAGTCCCGTACAGTGTTCTTCGCCAGCGGCCGCGCCGAGCTTCTGCCCGACGCGAAGCGCACCCTCGATGACATGATCAGCGCCTGCAAGGGCATGAATGGCTGTGTGTTCGAGGTTTCAGGCTTCACGGACTCGCGCGGCAGCATGTCGCTCAACGAGCGCCTCAGCTACTGGCGTTCGCAGTCGGTCGTACAGTACCTGACGCAGACCGGCGGCATCGCCCTTCGTGACATCGCCACTCCGGCCGGCTACGCCGAGACGGATCCGATCGCTACGAACATGTCAGCTAATGGTCGCGCGATGAACCGACGCGTGCAGGTCAGGTTGCTCCACAACCGCGCCTTGAACCAGTAACGCTGCGTCGAGGCCGATCTCCACTCGTACGCACGCGACCATTCGTGTTCATCACAGGTCTCACGCGCAACGCGGATTCGGCCACCCTCCTGGCCTTCGGGCCGGGAGGGGATGCGACGTATTTGGACCTGACGTCGCGGAGTGCGGGTCGGCAGGTGCCCGCTCTCGAATCGCTGTTCTTTCTTCCCTCCCCGAAGGCGCCCAGCAAGTGATGCGAGGAATCCGCTGGCGGCGCCCTCTCATCGGGAGCGCCGTCGCGGCGTTCGCGGTGGTTGCGTCGTGCTATCACTGGGCCGAAGTCACCACGATGTGGGGCGCTCCCGGACATCGCGCGATGCATTTCGACAACGTCGTGGCCGTGTTCGCGTCGAGCGATGACTCGCTTCGTCGCGTGATGGAGAATCGCCTCGTCGCTCAGTTTTCGAGCGGGGCTCCTTCCTACCTCGCGCTCGGCTCGACCGGTCCCCACGACGTCGCCAGTGTCCGCCGCGTACTCGGCGACCGGCGATTCGATTCGGCCATCATCATGACCGTCGTGCTGGCGGATCCGCGCCCGAGCTCGATGCTCGCCGCCGCCCTCCCGCTGTCACGTCATCCGTTTCCGGCACGAACGTTCAGCGAGCAGTGGGACCGCGTCTGGAATCCGCCGTTCGACCGCGCGCTCGTGCCGAACAAACGTCTTGTCGCGATCGAGTTGCAGGTCTACTCGCTGAACGACGACCGGCTCGTGTGGGCGGGGCGCAGCGACCCCGGCGATCCGAACACGGTCGTCAAGCTCGGCGAATCGGCGATCGGCAACCTCACCCGCGAGCTCGCGCGAGAGGGAATTCTCGCCCTCGGCCTGGAGCCGGACGGTTCGCGCGTCGTTGAATGAAGATCGCAACGGTGATCGCCGGGCTCGTCGCGCTCGGCGCGTCCGTCGGCGTGTCCGTCGACCCGTCCCGCGCGCAGACCGCGGTTGACACGCTTCCGTGGAACGTCGTCGCCGGCCGACTCGGTTCGGCCCGCCTGGGATTCGCGCTCCTCTACGACGTCGACGCCTACCGCCAGTCCACGGTGAACCGGACCCAGGTCGGCGATCTGGCCACGATCGGCACCGTGCGCACTGGACGACTCATTGTCGACGGAACGCTCGGCTCCGCGCATTTGTGGCGCTACTTGCTGGCGGTCGAGTCCAACAGACTCGAGAACATCGATCCGCCGGAGTTCACGCTGAAGGATCTGGCCGTGAGCATTCCTGCCGGCCGGAACGTTTGGATCAGCGTCGGACGCCAGAAAGAGGGCGTTTCGCAGGACATCCTGCTTGGCACGCGATCCCAGCCGTACAGCGAGCGGTCCGCCGCTGTCACCGAGTTCTTCCCCACCCGCAACGACGGCATTCGCGTCTGGCACAGCGGTCCGTTCACCGGCGACGGCCGATGGGGCTGGTCGCTCGGTGCGTTCGACAGTTTTCTCTTCAATGGCAACTCGTTCCGCGACAACGGCGGCCAGTACGCGGCGCGTGTGTTCGCGGCGCCGATCGCCGACGACCGGACGGGGCGCGTCGTACAGCTGGCACTCGACCTCCGCGCGGCCGGCGCGCAGAACGGATTCATCGAATTCAAGTCGAAACCCGAAGTCGACGCCGCGCCGAATTCTTCATAAACACCGGCCGGATTCCGGCGTCGGGCGCCACGACCGTCGATGTCGAAATGCTCGTACAGCGCCGATCCCTCGCGTTCGTCGCCGAGCTGCTGCCGACGTTCGTCGCGCGCACGCCGAACGGAACGCTCGACTTCGTCGGATGGTACGCCGGCGCAAGCTGGCGATCGGCCCGCGATGCGAGGACCTATGACAAAGAATCGGGATCGCTGGGCCGCGTCGACCTGGGACGACGCCGCTTCGTTTGCGAAGTGGCCGCGCGAATCACGAGCGCTGACCTGACGGATGCGTCGATCGACGGCGGGGCTCTCGAGCGCGGCACCGTCGCCGTGGCCGTATACGCGCCACACGATCTCCGTGCCCTGCTCGACTACGGCTTCATGACTCTGAGCAAAGAGGGCATCGGACGCGCGAGCTCGCTCACGATGCGCCTTCAGTGGGAGTTGCGCTGAGCCGCGTGCCCTGACGCTCGGTTCTTCGCGCTTCCCGAGGTCGATCCTCGTTGGACCAACGTCCACTGCGGAGTCGTCTGCACGCGCCCGTAGGTTGCCCGACCGCACCCGCCGCGCACCAAGCTCCCATTGACGACGCGAAGATCACGCCTATCCACGACTGAGGCTCCCCGTATGCCCTCTGCGAACACTCGGACCGAGCACGATCTGCTCGGTGACTTTCAGGTTCCCGCCGACGCCTATTACGGCGTCCAGACCGCGCGCGCGCTCGAGAACTTCAAGATCTCCGGCGCGCCGCTGCAGCCTGTATCCCGAACTTCATCAAGGCGCTCGCGATGGTGAAGCTCGCGGCGGCGCGCGCGAACTTCGAGACGGGGGGCTTCTCGAAGGAGATCCTCACCGCGATCGAGAACGCCTGTCAGGAGATCATCGACGGCAAGCTCCACGACCAGTTCAAGCTCGACATGTCTCCAGGGCGGCGCCGGCACGTCGACGAACATGAACGCGAACGAGGTGATCGCGAACCGCGGCCTCGAGCTGATGGGCACAGAAGAAAGGCGAATACAAGTATCCTCGATCCGCACGATCACGTGAATCGCTCGCAGTCGACGAACGACTCGTACCCGACGTCGATGCACATCGGCATGGCGCTCGGCAACGCACGAGATCGTCGCGGCGTATCAGGACTTGATCGACGCGTTCCGCGCGAAGGGAAAGGAGTTCAAGCGATCTGCTCAAGATGGGACGGACGCAGCTGCAGGACGCCGTGCCGATGACGCTCGGCCAGGAGTTCGACGCGTTCGCGACGCACGCTGGCGGACGAGGTCCGCGCGCTCGAAGCCGATCAAGCGTCGTCCTCTGCGAGAGTCAGCATGGGCGGCACGGCGATCGGCACCGGGCTCAACGCGCCGAAAGGCTACGCGCAAAAGTGCGCCGACCATCTCGGCGAAGATCACGAAGCTCCCGATCCGGCTCGCTCGAGGATCTGATCGAAGCGACGCAGGACACGCAGGCGTTCGTGCTCTACTCGTCGGCCCTGAAGAGCCTCGCGATCAAGCTCGCGAAGGTCGGCAACGATCTGCGCCTGCTGTCGTCCGGGCCCGCGCTGCGGGCTGCACGAGATCAACCTGCCGGCGACACAACCCGGCTCGTCGATCATGCCCGGCAAGGTGAATCCGGTGATTCCCGGAAGTCACGAACATGGTCGCGTACCGCGTCATCGGAAACGACCTCGTCGTCACGCATGGCGGCCGAGGCCGGGCAGCTGCAGCTCAACGCGTTCGAGCCCGTGATGGCGGCGTGCATCTTCGAAGGGCAGACGCTGCTCGTGAACGCCGCGAACACGCTGCGCAAGTTCTGCGTCGAGGGGATCACGGCCAACAAGGACGTGCTCAAGCACTACATGGAGTCGAGCATCGGCACGGTCACGGCGCTGAACCCGGTGATCGGCTACGACAAGGCGACGGAGCTCGCCGCCGAGGCGCTGAAGACGGGCGAGGGGATTCTCGAGCTCGTGCGCGAGAAGCACATCCTCACCGACGCGCAGATCGACGAGATCCTCGAGTCCCGCGGCGCTGACGGGCTCGGGACGGTAGGGAGCGCGCGGAGACCCGTCATGGCTCTGCCACTGCGGCGCCCGGCTCCAGACGAGTCGCAGTCCACGGCGCCGGCGACAACGCCGGCGCCGAAGCCGGACGCGGAGCAGCCGAAGCCGAAGCGTCTCGCGCGCGCCATGACGCTGGCGATCGCGCTGACGATCTGGTTCATCCCGCCGCCCGGCGGGTTGACCGCGCAGGCGTGGCATCTGTTCGCGATCTTCGCCGCGACGATCCTGTCGGTCGTGATCGGCGCGTTTCCGATTCTGACCGCGTCGGTGCTTCGCCGTCGCGGCCGCGGTCCTCACGGGAACGCTGTCCGCCGACGACGCGTACGCTGGGTTCGCGAATCCGACGATCGTGCTCATCATCGTCGCGTTTCTCGTCGCGCGCGCCGTCGTGAAGTGCGGACTCGGCCAGCGACTCGGATATCGCGCGATCAGTCTGTTCGGGAAATCGACGCTCGGGCTCTCGTACAGCATCTTCGGCGTCGACGCACTGATCTCGCCGGCCTTTCCGAGCAACACGGCGCGATCGGGCGTGCTCTATCCGCTCGTGTTCTCGATGGCCGAAGCGGCGGGCGCGACTCCCGAGCGCGAGGATCGACAAGCGCCTCGGCAAGTTCCTGATGTTCTCCGGCATGGCGAGCCTCACGCTGTCCTCGGCGCTGTGGCTGACGGCGATGGCCGGCAATCCGCTCGGCGCCGAGATCGCCAAGAAGTAGCGGCGTGAACATCGGCTTCGGTTCGTGGCTGGTGCGCCGCGTCGGTGCCGACGATCCTCGCGATGATCCTCGTGCCGTTTCTGCTTGTACAAGATCATCAAACCCGAAGTGACGGCGATGCCGGACGCGCCGGCCGAGGCGCGCAAGACGCTCGCCGCGCTCGGGCCGCTCACGCGCGACCAGAAGGTGGTCGGCGATCACGTTCCTCGGGATGGTCGTGCTGTGGGGGCTCGGCGAGCACGCTCGGGCATCGATCCGACCGCGGTCGCGTTCCTCGGGCTCGGGATCCTGCTCGCGACGAGCGTGCTGACGCCGAGCGACATCGCCGAAGGAAGGGCGATGTGCTCGCGACGTTCATCTGGTTCGCGTCGCTGTTCACGATGAGCAGTCAGCTGAACAAGCTCGGCTTCATGGAGTTTGTCGGCGAGCGTCTCGCGATGCGCGCTGGGCGGTTTGCCCGGTACCGCGTCGCCGCGGTGGTGCTCGATCGTCGCCTACGTGCTGCTGCACTACCTCTTCGTCAGCCAGACGGCGCATCTGCTCGCGCTGTTCGGCGTGTTTCTCGGCGTCGGCGTCAAGCTCGGCGTCTCGCCGCCGCTGCTCGCCTTCCAGCTGCTCTTCGCGACGAACTACTTCGCGGCGATCGCGCCGCAGGCGTCGAGCGCGAACCTGCTGTTCGCGGGAAGCGGCTACCTGTCGCAGGGCGAGCTGTACAAGCTGGGCGCGATTCACACCGCGTTCTGCATGGTGCTGTATCTGGTCGTGGGCACGCCGTGGCTGTGGCTGGTCGCTCGGTGAAGCGGTTGCTCGCAACGGAGGACGCTCTCATGTCGAGGCGTCATACGCGATTCGAACAGGGATCTGAGTTCGCAGTCGCTGCGTCGCTCGCTCGTCGCGGCGAGCGTCGTACGCGCAAGGCGCGATCGGCGAGCGGCATCGGTGGCCGGCTCGACACGATGACGCTGCCGAAGGTCGTCGTGCTCGCGACCGGCGGCACGATCGCCGGCGCGGCCGGGAGCAACGTGCAGGCCGGCTACACGAGCGGTCAGGTCGGCGTCGACGCAGCTGCTCGCCGCCGTGCCCGAGGCGAAGAAGCTCGCCAGGCTGACGCGGCGAGCAGATCTCGAACATCGGCTCGCAGGACATGAACGACCAGGTGTGGATCAAGCTCGCGAACCGCGATCAATGAGTTGCTCGCCATGCCGGACGTGATCGGGCGTCGTCATCACGCACGGGACCGACACGATCGAGGAGACCGCGTATTTCCTGAATCTCGTGGTCAACTCGACGAAGCCGGTCGTGCTGACGGCGTCGATGCGGCCCTCGACGGCGCTCTCGGCGGACGGCCCGCTCAACTTCTTCAACGCCGTCGCGGTCGCCGCGGACAAGGACGCGCCGGCGCGCGGCGTGCTGGTCGTGGTCAACGATTGGATTCACGGCGCGTCGTCGCTCACGAAGACGAGCACGACCGCCGTGCAGACCTTCCTGTCGCCGCTCTCCGGTCTGATCGGCACGGTCGACCTACGGCGACGATCGAGTGGTACCGCGGGCCCGTCGGCAAGAACACCGACGACCTCGGAGTTCTCGCGTCGACGAACACGACCATGCTGCCGCGCGTGGACATCATCATGGCGACCGAGAACATGGACGGCGCGCTGATCAACGCCGCGGCCGCGGCCGGCGCGAAGGGGATCGTGATCGCCGGCGTCGGCAACGGCAACATGACGAAGCCGGCGCTCAAGGCACTCGCGCGCGCAGGCGAAGAAGGGCATCGTCTGCGTGCGGTCGACGCGCGTGACGACGGGCGAGGTCGGTCGCAACGTCGAGGTGAACGACGACAGCCTCGACTTCGTCGCGTCGCTCGGCGCTCAATCCGCAGAAGGCGCGCGTTCTCCTGCGGCTCGCGCTGCTCAAGACGAGCGACTCCGAAGCGCGATCCAGCGCTACTTCGACGAGTACTGAGCAGACGACTCTTGGAGGCCGCGTCGGGCACGCGGCCTCTTCGACTGCTCGCGACACTGCGACCGATGATTGCTCCCGATCGCGATCGCTGGCGGGTCTCGCGTCTGCCTAGCGGCGGGCAGTTCCGCGCTCGGACAGAAACCCGGCAAGACGCGCGCGGATTCGGTGCGCGATTCCACGTTGTCCGATCGAGCTGACCGCCGGCGAGGCGGACGGCGAGCCGCATGCGCCGCAACCTGTTCCAGCCGCCTCGACGTGGAATCTCGGCTTCACGACCGTGCACGTTGGCGGCGGGCTCCTAGTCGAGTGGATCGCGCTACTCGCAGGACTCGGCGAGCACGGAGCAGTTTCCCGATCTGACTCCTCAATGACAAGTTCCGCGACGGACGCTTCCTGCTCGGCGGACGTTTCAAGACAAAGCGGCCGTTCACGTGGCAAGCCGGCGTCATGTGGGACCAGTTGACCAATAGTTGGCTTGTACGGCAGACCGGCCTCATGGTGTCCGTCCCGGAGATCTACAGCCACTTCTTCGTCGGGCGCGCGAAGGAGGGGTTCAGTCTCAACAAGGTGATGGGGGGTTACGACGGATGGTCGATGGAGCGCCTGCCGTTCACCGACGCCACCGTCCCGCTGCTCGCGGACGGCATCAAGTGGCTCGGCTACATACCCACGAATCATCTGTTCTGGAATCTCGGCGTGTTCGGGGACGGCGCTTTCCGAAGGGCAGATCGTTCTCGAGTTACAACCACCAGTTCGTCGCGCGCGCGGGCTGGGATCCGTTTCCGGGACGATTCAAGCGGGAAGCTGCTGCACATGGCGATGAACTTCCGCATCGGCGACCCGGACAAGGATTCGCTGCGGCTCCGCTCGAAGCCGGAGGCATTCCCCGCCCCGTACTTCATCGATACGGGTGAATTTCCCGCGACCTCCGCGCTCGCGTTCGGCCCGGAACTCTATTACCGCCTCGGACGCGTGCTGATGGGCGGAGAGTATTACTGGCAAAAGGTGCAGTCGCCGCAAACGGGCGATCCTTGGTTCCACGGCGGCGAGGCGATGGTCTCCTGGATCACCTCGGGCGAAGTGCGGCCGTTCAACCTCGCCGGCAACTACTTCACGGAAGTCGTACCCGACAGCACCGTGATCCAAGGCGCAGCCGGTGCGTGGGCGCCGTTGCTGAAGGTCTCGTACAGCAACCTGACCAACGGTCCCATCCAGGGGGGCATCCTCTGGCGCATCACGCCGATGATCAATTGGTATATGACGGACAACGTGCGTTGGGAATTCGCGTATGGGTATTCTGTGCTGACGCGATTCGAGTTGCGCGGCGCGGCGATGTTCTTTCAGTCACGCATTCAGCTGCGGCTGTGACCGAGACGCATCCAGCGCCGATGAGGGGGGAGGAGCTCGGGAGCCGGTCTCCGTGCTGAACGCGCAGTTCGTCGTAGTCAGCATCGCGCTGGCCATCGGCCTGTTCCTGGCGATGTTGCTGGTCCTGGAAATCGGGCGCAGGATCGGCGTCGAACGCGCGCACACTCGTGGGAGTAAGGCACGCGCGGGCGTCGGCATCGTCGACGCGGCCGTGTACAGCCTCCTCGCCCTCCTGACCGGCTTCATGTTCTCCGGCGCTGCGAACCGCTTCGATCAGAGACGGCTCCTCGTCGGCGAGATCGCGAATTCGGCCGGACGCAGCTGGAAGCGCATCGATATGCTGCCCGACGAACAGCGAACATCCGTTCGGGCCGGACTTCGCGGCTACATGGACGAGCTCATCGCGTACTATGCGGCGCCGGTCACTTCGACGGCGCAGCTTCGCCTGCCCGCTCCACTTTCGCAAGCCGAGGACACCGTGTGGGCGCGTTCTGTCGCGGCGTGCAAGGCGCCGGGCGGCGAGCTGGCGCGCATGCTGCTCCTGCCGGCGCTGAACGATACGTTCGACGCCGTTGAGCGCGAGCGTGTCGCTCGGCGCGTTCACCCACCACCGTTGATCTTCGTGATGTTCGGGATTGCGGCGTTGGCGGCGGCCCTTTTCGCGGGCTACGGCATGGCCAGCGGCCCTACCAGAAACTGGATGTTCACCATCGGCGTCGCCGCGGTCGTCTCGATCGCGACGTACACAATCCTCGAGCTCGAGTATCCGCGGTTGGGACTGGTCCGCGTCACCGGCATGGATCGGGTCCTCGTGGAAGCCCGGGAGGCGATGAAGTAGCGTGTGGCGAGGCGCGCTGCCGGCTGCGGTCGCGGCTCTCCTCGCGGTCGCCGCATCGGCGAAAGCGCAGACCAGCGAGCTGTGGCCGGAACTCGACGTGTACTGGCAACCCGCCGAACATCAGCGGACGTTTCTCGAGCTCTCGGCGTCGGCCGAACAGGAGGGCTCGAAGCGGCAGGACACCGCGGGCCTCTATCAGGATTATCTGTTTCTTCCGAACGGATATTTGCGCGGCGGCTACCGTTACACCTTCAGCACGCACGACGCGAGCTACCGCGAATCCCGGTTTGTGGGCGAGTGGGTCGAGCGGGTGTTCTCGCGTGGCATGGTCCGACTCGTCAACCGGGCGCGGTTCGAGATGCGCTGGGTCAACGGCGACCCGTCCTATCGAATACGCGAGCGTCTTCATTTGCAGCGCGTACCGCCGAACCCTCGCTGGCCTGCGCTGGCGCCGTACGGAACGTTCGAGGTCTACTACGATTCGCGCTTCGGGGCCATCTCGCGCTTCGCCGGCCGAGTCGGAACCGAGGCGCGCCTCGTCGGGCGCGCGTCGGTCGACGTGTACGTGGCCCGCCAAAACAACTTGCGAGAGCCGCCGAGCTACGTGAACGCGCTGGGCGTCACGCTCAAGCTCGTTTATTGAAGGCGTCGATTGGACGGTAGCCCAATGGTCCAACGCGCCATCGCGCGCGCCGCGGCGTCGGGCACAATCCGCGTAATGGATGTCTATCACTCGTTCCTGCACTTCGCCGACGCGTTCGCCGAATGGACGCGCCTCGTGCTCGAGACGCTGGGTATCGCGACGATCGCCATCGGCGCCGGCATGGTCGTGGTCCGGATCGCGCGACAAACCCACACGCAACGACACGTCAGCCTCACCGAGACGCGATTCATCCTCGCCCGCTACTTGGTGCTCGCCCTCGAGTTTCAGCTCGCCGCCGACGTCCTCGAGACGGCGATCCTGCCCGAGTGGTCGAAAATCGGGCAGCTGGCCGCCATCGCCGCGATTCGTACCGCGCTCAACTACTTCCTGACTCAGGAATTGTCCGAGGAGAAGCGGGAGCTCGCGTCGCCTGCATCGTAGCGGGGACGACGCGCATCCGACCCAAACCGGCCGCTCAGCGTGACGGCCGTACGATGCAGCGGAATCCGAGGTGAGCGGTGGACGTGTCGATCGGCTCCGGAAAGCGCGCCGCGGGCCGATAACGTTGGCAATAGTTCGGCGAACAGAGGTGCGATCCGCCCTTCAAGACCTTGCGCGGAATCCACGTGCCGGGCTGCGATCGATCCATGCTGTCGAGCATGGTTCCGCCGCGCGGATTGTGGGGCGTGCAGCAGCTCGTCTTGCCCTGCTCCGTGTGGGACGCGCGATACCAGTCGCAGGTCCACTCCCACACGTTGCCGATCATGTCGTACAGCCCGTAGCCGTTGGGAGGAAACGCGCCGACGGGCGACGTGCCCTCCCAACCGTCGACGAGAGTATTCTCATGAGGAAATCGTCCCTGCCACGTATTGGCCATCGGACGGCCGTGCGGCATGAGCTCGTCTCCCCACGCGTACGCGGCGCCCTCGAGACCTCCGCGCGCGGCGAATTCCCATTCGGCTTCGGTCGGCAGCTCCTTCCGTTCCCAGTTCGCGAACGCCTCGGCGTCGCTGTACGCCACGTGGACGACCGGGTGATCGTCGAGGCCGGCGATGGTGCTGTCCCGCCCCTGCGGATGACGCCAGTCGGCGCCGTGCACGAAGCGCCACCAGTTGGAGATGTCGTTGAGATTGACCGGACGCTTCGGCCGCACGAAGACGAGCGAGCCGGGCTTCAACTGCTCCGGCGGCGCGCCGGGATAGTCCCGCGCGTTCGGCGGCAGCTCGGCGAACGTCGTGTGGTGCGTCTCGGAGCAGAAGCGCGCGAAACGCGCGTTCGTCACCGGCGACCGGTCGATCCAGAATCCGTCGACGGTCACGCGGTGGACCGGCCGTTCTTCCGGGTAGTGCCTGTCGGAGCCCATGTCGAACGTGCCGCCGGGAATCCACACCATGTCGCGCGACGGCGCGTCGCCCGGCGGCGATTGCGGGATCGCGCCCGGCTCGTGAGTGACCGGCGCTGGCGCCGACGTCATCGTGTCTACGTTGGGCATCGACATGTCCCACCTCCTAACCGAGGGTAGCCGCTCCCGCATGCGCTTCGGACAGCACGGCTCGCATGGCGTCGAACGAAACTGGTTTCACGATGTGCCGGTCGAAGCCGGCCGAGCGCGCGCGCTCGACGATGTCGTCCGAGTCCCAGCCCGTCAGCGCGACGAGGAACGTGCCTTTCGTGGACGACATCGAGCGCAGCTTTCGCGCGACGGCGAAACCGTCGAGCAACGGCAACGATAGATCGACGAGGGCGACGTCCGGCAGAAAATCCACCGCGGCCGAGACGGCCTCGATGCCGCTCAACGCGGCGCGCACCTGGTAGCCCTGGGATCGGAGCAACCGTCCCACGCTGACCACCGATTCGACGTGATCGTCCACGAGCAACACGCGGAGCCCGCCGCCGTTGGTGGCGCTTGCCGTCGTCGGACTGTTTTCGATCCCTGACTCTTCATTCATGCTACATCTCCGAGGTCCGGCGCTTCTGAGCCATCGGCGGTCCGTTCCGGCCTCGAGGCCGGCCGCTGCGCCCCGCCGCCGCCCCCACTGCCGACGCCGGCGAGCAACAGTCGTGTCGCCGGCGGATCGTCTCCCCACAACGCCCCGCGGTCGAGCCGCCATCGCCGTCCGAGAAAATGAAAGACGTGGCGATGCTGCGGCTCGTCGCGGAGGTACACCGTTCCATGTCCGCTCATGACGCGTCCAGTGAGCCGCTGCGCCCACGCGCGAAACTCCCGGCCGTCGATCGGCGCGTCCGCCACGAGGCACCACGCGCAGTGGTTCTCGCACGTCTTCGTCCGGGCGGGACGCGCGTGTTGCGGCACGTAGTCGGGCCGCCACTCGGCGAGCACAGCGCGCGCATCGAGCGCCGACGGCTCGACGGGCAACCCGAGGAGCAACGGCGGGGCGATGCGCCCATGATCCGACCACACGACGCGTGTGGCCGGCGCCAGTCGCTCGAGCGTGCGTTGTGCCGCCGCGGCGCGGTCGGCGTCGATGCGGTCGACCTTGTTGAGCAGGACGACGTTCGCGATGGTGGCCTGTTCCTGCAGGTGCGACTCGTCGGTCCCGTCCATGTCGTTGAGCGCCGGATTCGACGCGTCGACGACGAGGACCGCGCCGTTCAGCGAATAGCCGGGCATGTATCCGTAGCCCGTCATGCGGCGGAGATCCGCGAAGCCCGCGCGATCGATGATGACGTGCTCGGGACGCTCGCGCGACGCGCTGAGCGCGGCGAGCGCCGCCGTGCCGTCGTCGTCGGCGCGCACGTACGCGCATCCGTTGTTGAGGACGACTCTCCAGCCGTCGGACTCCGCGACGATGGACGGATCGATCTCGACGCTCTCGCTCACGATCGCGGCGGCGCGCCGGCCCGCGGCGTGCTCGAGAAGGTGTCGCACGAGCGACGTCTTTCCCGTCCCCGCAGCGCCCCCGACGATGGTCAGGGGAATGTTCTCGCGGTGACCAAGAGACGAACGCGCGCTCTGCATCTGCGCCTCGGCGAAATCGGGTTGCATCGAGTGCGGCACCATGTTGCTCCGCAAACGAAACACTCTCTATTGGCCAAAGAGCCAATGCCTGTGACTTCGATTACACAAGAAACTCGTTGGACATGACGCTCGAAGAGACGACCACCCCGACTAGCGAGCCGAACGCAGGGCACGCGCGACCCGAACGATCACCGCGTTTCGCGCTCTCCGGCGACCTGGTCGCCGCGGTGACGCACGACCTGCGGCAACCGCTCACCGCCATCGAGATGAACGTCTCGGCGGCGATGCAATTGCTTCGCCGTCCCGACGCCGTGATCGCCGACGTACTCGACGCCCTCGGCGGAGCGCTCGACCAGGAGCACCGCATGCGCGACGCGGTGCAGGTCTTACAAGATCTCGCAACGCGGCGCGAGCCGCGCCGCGAGGCCTGCGACCTGTCGGCCGCCGCGCGCGATACGGCGGCTCTGATATCGAGCGACGCCGTGGCGCGCCACGTCACCGTGCAGCTCGACGACGAGCCCTCGCTTCCGCCGGTCGCCGGCGACGGCTTGTTCATTCGACAGGCGCTGCTCAACGTCCTCGTGGCCGGGCTCGAAACGATCCCGCCCGAGGCCGATCGCCGGAGCATCCTGGGCATTCTCGTGCGCCGCGCCGGAAGCGAGGCCGAAGTGTCGGTGACGTGTCCGGGAGTCCTGGGCGACGTCGCCGACTGGGAGTTGAGTCTCGCGCGTTCCGTCGTCGCGATCCACGGCGGCACGATGAATGTTCAGCCGCTTCCCGGCGGCGGCACCGTCGTCACCACCACCTGGCCGCTCCATGCAGCGTGATCCCATGCTCGTCGCCGTCATCGACGATGACGAGGCGACCTGTCTCGCCGTGGGGCGGCTTCTGTCCGCGACCGGCTACCGCGTCCGCACCTTCACGACGGCGCGCGACTACCTCGACGATCTCGACGCCGCCGCGCCGTCGTGCGTGCTGGTCGACATCCGCATGCCCGACGTCGACGGACTCGCGCTCGTTCGCGCGATGCGCGAGGGCGGCATCGAGGCGCCGACCGTCTTCATGACGGCCAGCGGCAGCGTGCCCACCGCCGTCGAAGCGATGAAGGAAGGCGCCATCGACCTGCTCGCCAAGCCGTTCTCCGCCGGCGAACTCGCCGCCGTGATGACGCGCGCGGTAGCGTCGTCGGAACGCATTCACGACGAGCGCCGCGCGTCGGCGATGCGGTGGCGCCAACTGGACCGCGTCACGCCGCGCGAGGCCGAGGTCTGCGCGCTCGTCGCGTGCGGGCTGCCGAACAAGTCCGTCGCCGTGCGCGATCGGCACCACTGAGAAAACTGTAAAGGTCCATCGCAGCCGCGTCATGCAGAAGCTGCACGCGACGTCGCTGGCGGCGCTCGTCCGCTTCGTCGACGCTTGCTCGCGGATCGCGAGCGCAGCATCGTGCGCCTCGACGGCGTCGAGATCGTCGCGTCCGCGCGCCGCCGACATCATCATCGCGGTCACGGCGCGCGAGCGCGCCGGCGCCGCGGCTGCCATAGCGCCGATGGCTCTAGACGCGTCGGACGAGTCCGTAGACCATCGGGCAATGCACTCGCGCCTCGTAAATAGTCGTAGGATGGCAGTAGACCCACTGGGAAGGTCGGATGCAGTACTCCGACACGCACGGCCCGCTGGCCGCTCCCGCGGCGGAGCTGACGTCCCGCGCTCGAGTTGGCGCTGACGCTCGCGCGCGCGGACATCGCCGTACTGCTGCTGCATGACGAGACGATTGGAACGCCTCGTCCCCGGCGGCCGGCGTACGGCATCGACGACGATCAAGTAGCCTGATCGGTCAGCACGCCCCGAACGCCGACGCGTTCAGCGTCGCGCTGCTCGAGCATCGACGCGTCGTACGTGCGCGACGCATTGGAACGCAACGAGTCGTTGGCCCTACTCGCCAGCGCGCTCGGCTTCCGGGGCATCGAACTCGTTCCGCTGTTCGCCATCGACGGACAGAGCATCGGCGAGCTCGTGATGATGTTCCGCGAGGCTCGCACGACGAGCAAGCGGATGGTAAGACTGGTCGAGCAAGTGCGCGAATCTCGTCGTCGTCGCCGTCAGCCAGGCGCGCGGACGCGCCGACGCCGAGCGAGCCCGCGAACGCACCGAGCAGGCGGGACGCGCCAAGATCCAATTCTTCGCGCGCATGAGTCACGAGCTGCGGACGCCGCTGCAGTCGATCGCCGGCTACATCGACCTGCTCCGCGTCGGGGCCGCCACGCCGCCGACGCCGGAGCAGGCGCGGCTCCTCGCGCGCGTCCACGACAGCGAAGAGGTGCTCGTCCACGTCATCGACGATCTGATCACGTTCTCGCGCCTCGAGGCCGGCCACGTGTCCTATCAGATCGCGCCCGTCTCGGCGGCTGAAGCGATCCGCATCGCCCACTCGGTCGTCGCGCCGCTGGCGGCGAGCCACGACGTCTCGCTCGAGACCTCGACCTGCTCCGGGCTGTTCGTGTCCGCCGACGGCGACAAGCTGAAACAGATTCTCGTGAATCTCGCGGCCAATGCCGTGAAGTTCTGCGGCACGGGCGGCGTGGTCCGCATCTCGTGTCAGCGAGACGCCGACAGCGTGTGCTTCGACGTCAGCGACAACGGACCCGGGAATTCCCGGCGACCGGCTCGGCGACATCTTCGAGCCGTACGTCCAACTCGCGACACCGGCCTTCGAGGGATTCGGCGGCACCGGTCTCGGCCTCGCGATCAGCCGCGAGTTCGCCACGGGCATGCACGGGCAGCTCACGGTGGCGAGCAGTCTCGGACGGGGATCGGTGTTCTCGCTAAGGATTCCCAGCGCCGCGTCGCTCGCGGTCACGGCCGCGACGACCGCCGCGAACGCGCGGGACGCCGCGGCGCCCCCGCCCTGGCCGACACCACTCCGGCGGCGTGATGGACGTCATGAGCGCGATCGAGCTTCCGGCGCGGCGACGGGCGCCCTGCACCGTGCTCGTGGTCGACGACGACGACACAACGCGCCTCGCGGCGCGCGTCGTCCTCGAGCACTACGGATTCGTCGTGCGCGAGGCCAGCCGGGGACTCGAGGCGCTCGCCCTGGCGCAGATGAGCCGGCCACGCGTCGTGCTTCTCGACGTGGTGCTCCCGGAGATCGATGGGCCGCAGCTCGCCGAGATGCTGCGAAGGGACCCCGCCATGTGCGACGCGGCGCTCATCGCCGTCTCCGCGTCGGCGGCCGACGAGGATCGCCGTCGCGCGCTCGACGCGGGTTGTAACGAATTCCTTTACAAGCCGATGACACCCGCGTCATTGGCGGGCGCCATCATCCGCCAGGCAAGGCGACCGCCCCGAATACGACTTTGATCCTATGGAGCCGACGGCCTGGGCGGCGCCACTATGCCTCCCCGCTCCAAACCCCCTTCTATGTCTCTTCCTCTTCGGCAGTCCGATCTCTCTCGTCAGAACTTCCTCAGCGCGACCGCGATGCTGCCGCCGTGCGTGCTCGTGGTCGACGACCACGAGGAAAGCCGCACCATCGCCCGCCTGGTTCTCGAGCGCGCCGGATTTCGAGTGGCCGAGGCGTCGACCGGATCGGAGGGCCTCCGCCTCGCCGGGCTGCTACGTCCCGCGGTGGTGCTGCTCGACCTCATCATGCCGGGCCTCGACGGATGGGAGCTTTCGCGTCAGCTCCACAAGAATCCGGCGACGGCCGGGGCGGCCGTCATCGCCTTGACGGCGGTGGCGATCCCCGAGGATCACGATCGCGCGATTCTCGCGGGATGCGACGCCGTGCTCACCAAACCGGTGCGCCCGATCCGAATCGTCGAGACGGTCCAGCAGTTCGTCAGCCCGACACGGATCGCCGCGCGCATCTGACGCGCGCGGGACATTCACACTCTATGATCGGCTGACGGCGTCTCGCGTCAGCCGAGCGCCGGAACGGGCTCGCGCGCGTCTCGCGTCGCCCCCGGCTCGCGCTTCTCGCCGTTCAGCGTGTCGTACATCCTGACGAGATCGGCGATCGACTCGGCCTGCATCTTCGTCATGACGCGCGCGCGGTGGACCTTGATCGTCTTCTCGGTCGTGCCCAGCGCGGCGGCGATCTGCTTGTTGAGCCGGCCCGCGGCGACCCAGGAGAAGACCTCGCGCTCGCGCCGCGTCAGTTTGCCGGCGCGCGTGCGGAGCTCCGTCGTCAGCGCCTCTTCCTCCCATTGCTGTCGCGCCGCGTCGGCCGCGCGATGGAGAGAGGCGAGCAGCACCGGCTCGTCGCACGGCTTCTCGAGAAAGTCGAGCGCTCCGGCGCGAATCGCTCGCACGGACGTGGCGACGTCGCCGTGACCGGAGAGAAACACCGTCGGAATCTTGATGCCTCGTTCGGTCAGCATCGATTGCAGCGTCAGCCCGTCGGTTCCGGGCATGCGAAGATCGACGAGAAGCATCTGCGGCTGCCATCGCTCGAGCGACGACAGAAATGCGTTGGCCGACGGGAACGTCGTCACGTCGTAGCCGCACATCGACAACATGCGCGACAGTGAGCGAAGCACCGTCGCGTCGTCGTCGACGAGTGCGATCTGCCATCGCGGATCAGGACCTTTCGGTATCGCGAGCATCGGCTGATCTACTTGCAAGCGGGCAAAGTCACCCGGAAAGCGGCGCCGCGTTCCTGTGGTGTTTCGAGTCGCACCTGGCCACCGTGAGCTTGCACGATCGCGCGCACTATCGCGAGACCCAAGCCGGTGCCCTGGCGCTTCGTGGTAACAAACGGTTCGAACACCCGATCGCGCAAGGGCTCCGGGACGCCGACTCCGCTGTCGTGCACGCGAATCTCCACCTCGGAGGGCGACACGCGGCGCGTCGTGACGTGGACGTTACGCCGGCCGGACGGCTGTTCGGCCACCGCTTCGATCGCGTTGAGCAGGAGGTTCATCAGCACCTGCTCGAGGTGCGCCCGGCCGCCGGCGACGGACCCGGCACCGGGATCCAGCTCGAGGTCGATGACCACCTGTCGAATGATCGCATCGCTCTTGAGCAGACGCGCGACTTCCGAGACGATGTCGTTGACCGGAATCGGCTCGACGGCGGCGTCGTCGCGCCGAACGATCCCTCGCGTCTGCCGCATCACGTCCGCCGCGCGCGCGGCGGCGTCGAGAATGTCGCGCGCGATCGGTTCGAGCTCTTCGTCGCCGGGGCGATTCCGCGCGAGACGGCTGATCGTCGACGCCGCCGTCATGATCACCGTCAACGGCTGGTTCAGGTCGTGCGCGATCGTCGTCGCCAGCTCGCCGAGCGTAGCCAGCCGCTGCATGTGCGTGAGGTCGTCGAGCCGCCTCGTCAGCGACTCGGCCGCGGCGTGGTCGGTGATCTCCTCGTGCATGACGAGCACGCCCAGCGGTGCGGGCTCGAGGCGCACCGCGCGGACGCGAAACCATCGCTCGTCGGACTCACCGGGGACGGACCAGCTGTAGTCGATGGAGAAATTCTCGTCGACGCCGAGCAGCACCCGTCGAATCCCGTCAGCCGCTTCGTTGGAACGGGCGTTCCCCCACTCGCCGACCTGCCGCGCGACCTCGAGGTAGCTCGCGCCAAGAAACGCGTCGTCTCGGCCGAAGCGTCGCGCCAGCTTCACCCATCCATGGTTGACCTCGATCACGACACCATCGCGGTCGAGAACGCCGCACGACGCCGGCAGGGCGTCCCAAACGGAGCGGTACGTCCGCTCGGCCGAGCGAGAATGCCACCCGCTTGCCCGCGCGCTCTCCGCGTGGTTCGCGACGGGCTGCTTGTCGGCGATCTCGCCGACCCCCAGCGCCTCGCGCAGGTGCCGCGCGGTGAGGCCCAGCGCCTCGAGCACGCGGTGTTCGTCCGTCACGTCGAGGTGCGCGCCGGTCACGGTCCGGCCTTCGTCGTCGGCGCGGAGCACGCTGGTTCGGAGCCAGCGGACCGATCCGCCGGAGTCGTAGATGCGATACTCGCAGAACGCGCCGCGGTCCGGTCGTACCTCGTGCGCGTGATCGAGAAACGACCGCAGCCGTCGCCGGTCTCGGTTGTGGGTTCGGTCGAGCCAGAACCCGTCGGCCCGCCACGCGTCGCTGGCGTAGCCGAGCATCCGAACGACCCCCGGGTCGATCGACTCGATCGCCCAGGTTCCCGCGCGTGCGGTCCACCGGACCACACCCAGGGCGTCGATCGCGTCTCGGTTCGCAACGTACTGAGTGCGCATTGGGGACCGATGGGAATGTCGCGCCGTCGTCCATCGCCGGGCCGGCCGCAGCGGTGTGCAATATAAGAATGCTCCTACGCCGACCTAGAGGCCGGGGACGAACGGTGTGTTGGACGTTGGTCCAATAGGCGATGGGCCGGCGGACCCGTCTTTCGGTCCACCGGCCCACGTAGCCCGCCCGTCGATCTATCGGTCTACAACGGATTCACGACCACCGGCGTGGCCGTCAGGTACGGCGACAGCGCGAACATCTTGTCGATCGCGGTGGTGACCGTGAGCGTCGTGATCGACCCGTTCAGCAGGCCGGTGGCGACGCCGGCCCAGGCCGCCTGGATGGTCTCGTTGGCCTGATCGATGCTCGACGTCGGCACGATCGTGACGATCAGCGTGCCACGGTCAAACGCGGTCACGCCGAGCACCGGCGCCCACGGGAAAATGATGCCCCACGCCGAGCTGAAGCCCGGCGTAAAGAAATTGAAAACAGGCGAGAATCCCCAGAAATTGAACCACGGGAACGTGACGAACGCGGCGGAATTGTCCGTGGCCGTCGCGCCGACGAGAACGACGAAATCGGGTGTGACCCCCGGGGTGTTGCTGACATCCGTGTACCCGCGCGCGAGTAGGTCCGCGCGGACCTGATTCAGCGCCACGGCGTCGAACTGGCCGGTGATGGGCAGCGGCGTCCCGGTGATCGGAACCAGGTGCGCGACCGTGTCCGGCATGGCGAACGTGTGCAGCGTCGTGAAGTTGAAATTGGAATCCTTGAACGTCGTTACGACTCCCGATGATATCACTCCCACCAGGTTGTTGTTGTCGCTGCAGCCGATGCCCGCAAGCACGGCGACACCGCTCAGGAGACCGAGTGTTCGCCGGAGGCCATATGCGCGGCGCCGCGTCCCCCCCCCAATGCTTCTGACCATGTGCTCCTCCAAAGGTGCTGTCGTGGTTGACTTGCGGCACGCGCCGCACATCCACTTTGGCGGTGGGGCACGCGCCGACGTATTGGCTGTTGGCCCGTCGTCCTTGGTCCAATGCCACGCGCCGCCATCCGGTCATGGCTGGCATTGGACTAAAGTCCACTGTGGCGCGCCTCCTCGGCCGCGCACGCTACACCCCGATTTGGGGCCGGCGGAGACGATGCTTTTCACCCGATGGCGGGAGATACCAACCCCGTGACGCGCGAGCGCTCGCGGCAGCTTGCGCTGATGGCGGTCGCCACCGGCGCGGCGTACTACGCCGCCGCCCGAGTCGGGATGGGGCTCACGCCGAGCTCGCAAGCCATGTCGACCCTCTGGCTGCCGAACGCCGTCCTCCTCGGCGCTCTGTTGCTCGCGCCGCTCGAGTGGTGGCTCGCGCTCATCCTCGCGACGTTCCCCGCGCACCTCATCGCCGAGCTCCAGGGTGGCGTGCCCCTGGCCATGGCGCTGTCGTGGTACGTGAGCAACTGCGCGGAGGCGTTCATCGGCGCCGCGTGCATTCGGTACATGATCCGGCGACCCGTCCGCTTCGACAGCGTCAAGCGCGTCGCGATCTTCATCGGGTTCGGCGCCTTCCTCGCCCCGTTCCTCACCACGTTCCTCGATGTCGGGTTCGTCCGGCTCAACAGCTGGCACAGCGACGCGGACTACTGGACGCTCTGGCGCGGGCGGTTCTTCTCGAACGCGCTGGCCATTCTGACGCTCGTGCCGGCCATCGTCCCATGGGACGTCGAGACGTTGAAGGCGATCCGAGTGGTGCGGCCGCGCCGCCTCGCCGAGGGGGCGATTCTCGCAATGGGCCTGCTCTTCGCCTGCACGCTGGTCGTTTGGCGGGAGCCGGTCTTTCCGCTCGCCCACATCCTCCTGTTCGTGCCGCTGCCGTTCCTGCTCTGGGCCGCGGTGCGCTTCGGACCGGGCGGCGCGGGCGCCTGTCTGCTGACCTTCTCCGTGTTGACGATCTGGGGCGTCGTGCACGGCGAAGGTCCATTCCTCGGCCCGGCCGAACCCGACGACATCCTGTCCATCCAGCTGTATCTCATCGTCACCTACATTCCGATCATGGTGTTGTCCGCGGTCATGCGAGAGCGGACGCACGCGGAGTCGGTAGCGCGCCGCAACGAAGAGCGGCTCAATCTCGTGCTCGGCGCGGCGCAGATGGGAACGTGGGACCTCGACATCTCGAGCGGACGCACGACACTCTGCGGCCGCTCGCGCGAGATCTTCGGGCTCGCCGACGCGCCGTGCGAGATCGGATGGTCGACGTTTGCCGACTTGCTCGGCGACGCCGACCGCGACCGTGTCGAGGCCGCGACGACTCGCGCCATCCAGCACGACGAGCCCTACGAAGTGGAGGTGCAAGTCGGCACGCCGGGGTCCGGCACGCGCTGGGTGCTGAGCAAGGGAAGCGTGGTGCGCGATCCCAACGGACGTCCACTCCGCATGCTCGGCATTCACGTGGACGTCACCGAGCGCAAGCTGGCCGAGGCGGCACTCCGTGAAGAGGCGGCGCTCCGCGCGCTTCGCGAAGAGCTCGAGCAGCGCGTCGCGGAACGCACCGCCGAGCTGTCGCTCATCAATCGCGTGCTGCTCGAGGAGATCGACGTGCGCGAACGCATCGGCCGAGCGCTCCGCGCATCAGAAGAACGTTTCGCCAAGGCGTTCCGCGCCAGCCCCGACGCGATGTCGATCATCCGCCGCGCCGACGCCCGTCTCATCGAGGTCAACGAGCGCTGGGTCGCCATGTTCGGCTTTTCGCGCGAGGAGGCGATCGGGCAGACGCTTCAGTCGTTGGGGATCAGCCCGCGGGATTCGAATCATCGCGACGGGCTTGGGCCCCTGTCGTCGCCGCAGGGGTCGGTCCGCGACGCCGAGGTCGAGCTGCACAATCGGCGTGGCGAAGCGCTCTACGCGCTCGTCACCTCGGAGACCGTCGAAGTCGCAGGCGAGCAATGCCTCATCGCGATGATCAGGGACGTCACCGAACGGCGCCGCGCCGAGCACGAGGTGGTCGCGCAGCGGCGGCAGCTCGCCCATCTCGGACGTGTCGCGCTGCTCGGCGAGCTCTCGGGCGCCCTCGCCCACGAGTTGAACCAGCCGCTCGCGGCGATCCTCGCCAACGCGCGCGCCGGGCAACGGATGCTGTTCCGAGACGAGCTGGATCGCGTCGAGCTGAGCCGCATTCTCGAGGACATCGCCGCCGACGATCGGCGAGCGGGGAGCGTCATCCACCGCGTGCGTGCGATGCTGCGGCAGGGCGAGACCGAACCGCAACGCGTCGTCGCGAACGACCTCATCGCCGAGGTGCTCGACCTCGCGCACAGCGACCTCATTCAGCGGAGCGTCACCGTCACGACGCGTCTCGATCCGTCGCTGCCGTCCGTGGCGGCGGATCGCGTGCAGCTCCAGCAGGTGCTGCTGAACCTCATCGTCAACGCCTGCGATGCGATGGGCGACAACGCGCCGACGGACCGGCACATCTGGATCGCGACGGCGAACGAAGGCGCGGCCATTCGTGTGTCGGTGTCCGACTGCGGCGCCGGGATCAGCCGTCATCCCGTCGATTCGGTCTTTGAGGCGTTCATCACGTCGAAGGCACACGGGCTCGGACTCGGGCTTTCGATCTGCCGCTCCATCGTGGACGGCCACGGCGGACGGATGTGGGCGTCGAACAACGAGGACCGCGGCGCGACGTTCACCTTCCTGCTGCCGCGGACCGAAGTCGCGCTCGAAGTGCCGCCAGTCTGGAGAACACCCGAGTTGATGGGAACGGCGCACTGACGGGCCCGGCTGAGAGCCGAGAGCAGCTCGCTGTATCATTGTGTTCCATCCGCTCGCCACCTCGAGTGCGCCACGATACGATCACCGCTCATCCTTGCGCGAGAGCGGTGCCGTGTTCGACTTGGCCAGGACGATCCGGTTTGCGATTCCCACCGTCGTCGCGCGAGCCCTTCCCGTCTGGGACTTGTCGGCTCGCGCCCGGATAGTCGGCGAGCTCGAGCCGCGGCTCGAGTACTTCGAGTATCGTTATCCGCGGCGTGAAGTCGTGCTCACGTGCGCCGCTCCGATGGCGCACTTCATTCTGCGCCAACTCCACACGCTCGCCGATCGAGCGGCGATGGAGGACGAAGTGAGCCTCGTCGCGGCGACCACGCTCGCGATCTCGGCGGCGCAACGGGCGATCGCCGCGCCGCACGAGGAGGCGCCGGGCCTGTCGCCGCGCCTTCCCTGACGACGACGAGGGGAGACGCGGAATAGCCCGGTGGCGCCTCTCTTCGCCACCGGGCCGCTTCCCCGTCCTTCAATCCTTCCGATCGCGTTTAGCGTTTACTGACAGGCCGGCTCGCCTTCGGACGCGCCCGTCACAACCGGGTTCGTCGTGTTGATGCCGACGCCGCACTTGAACGGGCTCGCGATCTGCGAGTGGGTCACCGACGCGAACCAGTTGCCCGTGCCCGCCGTGATCGCCGGCGTCGACACTTGGTTCGTGCTCTGGAACTTCAGGAGGGCCGCCGTCCCCGTGTACTTCGAGCTGTCGGCGAAATACGCCTCTTCAGCCGTCACGAGGTTGCGCAGGTCCGACTTCATCGCCGTGACGTACGCCTTCTGCTTCGTGTTGGCGAACTTCGGAATCGCGATCGCGGCAAGAATGCCGATGATGACCACGACGATCAGAAGTTCGATCAGGGTAAAGCCTTTCCGTAGGTTACGCATGGGCTCCTGACTGGGTGAGGGTGAGTTGGAGGCCACTGCCGAGACTGGCAAAACGAGGTCCCCACTCGACGAAATCACTCAACCCGCGCGCGCGTCGTGCCTTGCACCGGTCCATCATCAAAAGGTCAGACGCTTTCGGTCGTGCGAGCTGCACGACTCCGAGCAGTTCGCCTTTCGACGCGCCGACTCGCGGGAACCCTTCCTATCGGAAGCCATTTCGCCGTCGAGTTTTTTTTCGTCTTCGGCGATGGCGCCACGATCATCCGCACTCGGCGTCGCCGCACGCGTACGGCTTGAAGTCGCAGGGTACGGTGGACCCCGGCGCCGAGCAAGCGCGTGCCCGAGCGATCGCCGCATCGATGCTGCGAAAGCCGATGTCGGGGCTCGGCACTTCGACGTGCCGCCAATCCCAGGTACGGTCGGGCTTTCCAATAATTCTAAACTCGCCGTCGTGATAGGCCGAGACCCATTGGCGAAAGGCGACCCATTGCTTGCGCGTGGCGGGGCGGTTCAGGCGCGCGTCGCCGATGACGATGTCGATCGCCCGGCCGTACGAGTGGAGCGAAGTGAGCGTGTAGGTCCGTCGGCCGAGGCGCATCAGATACGCCTCGCGCACCGGCGAGCGATATGTGGCGACGACGTGGAGGTCGAAGCCCGCGGCGTGCGCGTCGGAGAGCATCCGCTCGACGTCGGCGCGCACCGCCGGATCCAACGCCGAGGTCGACGTGCTGCCCACGTGCGCGGATTCGGGAAACGCGGCCGGGGGCGTCGACTTCACGCGTCGCTCGGCTTCCTCCCACGACTCCCCGGCGCGGCGCACGGACATGAAACCGATGCGGTACGAGTTCACCATGCAGGACGGACACGTTTTTCGCTGCGTGTCGTACTTCAGCACACCCTCCTGCGATTGATCGGCCAGGTAGAGCCGCGACGGATCCTCGACGCCATAGACTCGCCGAAGAAGCGCGCGTTCGTCGGGAGTGAACTGTCGCGTGGTGTACTGCGGAATCGCCGTCGCGGAGTCGGCTTCGTCGAGGTTGCCCGCGGCTTGTTGTGCGTCTTTCGGTTGGGAACTGCGCCCGCAACCGAGCGCGGCGGCAGCGAGCCAGAGGTACACGGCGGCGCGCTGCAGGGATTTCGTCAGCGCGGCTCTCATGCCCTGTCACAAGGGCAAGGACGAGGCCCCCGACAGCAGGACGAGACGCCCGCGTCCCCTTTCGAAACTCGCTAACTCAACTGGGCAACTCGGTCGAGGCCGCCTCGCTCACTCCGAAGACGCTTTCGCTCGACGGCACGATCGTATTGCGATCCGATGGCTCGCCGCGGAGCGTCTTGCCGGGGTCCGGAGCGGGAGTGATTCGACGCGAGAAATCCTCGGTCTTGATCGACAACGCGATTCGACGAACGCGCGGAAAACGGTCTGGCACGGGGACACCGCTCCGTTGAGGCCGATACTCGAAGGTCAAATTCCGTGCCTCGGTTGTGCTCGGATGCGGGCAGGCACGGCGAGCTTCCAGAACTGACGCTCGCCGATCACCGTCACCTTGTGCCCCTTCGACGCGAGGCGGCGGACGTTGATCAGCTTCGAGCCGCCGTCTTTCCCCGCGATCTGCAGCGCGTTCGGGCGTCCGCGGACCAGTACGTCGGTGCCCTGCCCCGGCCTCGACTGCACGATCGCTCCGGCGCGCTTGGCAGCCGCGATCGCTTCGCGCCGGGGCCGCTCCAGAAAACCGGTGAACGACAGCCGCGCGCCCTTGAGACTTTTTATACGACCCAGCCGAGGCTCCTTGGGTCGGTGCCGCAGCGCGGCGATCAGTTCGCTCGCCGCCTCGTAGCGCGCTCCGCGCGAGCCGAGGCAGCGGTGGATGACTTCCTTGAGATGGTCGCTGCACGGCAGTCGACGCACGTCCTTGCTGTGCATCACGCTCGTGATGTCGCCGCGCAGGAGCATCGCGGCGATGAGGCCGACCTGGTAGACGTCGTCGCGTCGCTGCCACCGCCGCACACGTCCCCAGGCGATTTCGTTCGGCGCGTGGAAGACGTTGAAAGCGTCCGCGGTCACGCCCCGCCGGCTCAGCTGGTGCGTCGCGATTCCGAAGTCGCCGAGCTTGAGCTTCTCGCCGGCGCAGACGAAGACGTTGAACGGCGTGAGGTCGCGGTGCAGCGCCTGACCGCGGTGGACTGCGTCGAGCGTGCTGAGGACCGCCGCGATCTCTCGCCGAACGAAGCGTTCCGACTGCGCACCGCGTTGGGCGAGCCACGCACCGAGATCGCCGTGCTCCGCGTACTCGAGCGCGAGGCAGTACCGAACCTCGTCGCCATCGGCCTCCGCGAAGCGGTCGAGGACGCGAAGCGCTCTGTCCTCGCGCGCGAGCAGATCGGCGAAGTACGCTTCGCGCAGCCAGCCGGACATTCGGTCGCTGATCTTGACGCAGACCTGCCCCGGCAGCGCCGGACCGCCAATCGTGGTCGCGAGGTAGACCTCGCCGAACCCGCCTTTTCCGATGCGCTTGTCGAGGCGGTACGTGCGCCCGGATTCCGAGCTGTACGCCGTGCGATGCGAGGCGGCCTCCGGCGCGCCGTGGTGAGCCGCGGCGTGCGGCGCCGGCTGCGTCTGTCGGCGGGTTGCGTGAGTCCGGCGGGTGACGTTGTCTGCCATACGCGTCCGAACGAAATGTACCGCGCGGGCGCGCGTGTCGAGACGTTCGCGATCAGCACCCGTCCTGGCGGAGCCACGGCTCGTCGAGGGTCGCGGGCTTTACGGTCGCGAGGTGGCGGCGCCATGCGGACCATATGGTATTGGTCTCGGAGCCGAGCGGATTCGCCGACGTGACTTCGAGCGCCTCTCCCCGCCACAGCGCGCGCACCGCGGCCGTGCCGTCGCGATGCTGGAAAAAGTCGATGAGGCTCGCCGCGGTGTAGTAGGAGGGCAGCTCCGGCAACGTGTCGAACGCGGCGCTGGCGAGTAGTAGGAGCGATGGCGCGTCTTCTCCCCCGCCGCGCGCATAGCCGGCGGCGATCGCGTCGATGGCGTGGCCCTGACAGGTCCCCGTCGCGCGCGTGGCCAAACCCTCGTCCAGCCACGATCCGCTTCGGCGGCGCCCCCACCGATGCGCAGCGTAGGTGTGCGTCAGCATGTGGCGGTAGAAGGCGCGATATCCGTCGCCCGCGACGAGCACCGCGGTCAGCTCGCTCGGATAGCCGTTGCCGGTGACCGGGTCGCCGATCAGACGTCGCATGTCGTCGCGCGTCTCGACGAGAAACAGCTCGACCGGCTCCTCGCCGTCGATATCCGGCTCGTCGATCAGCGCCAGGACGATCCGCCGAGCGTTCTCGACGGAGTCGGCGATGACGTCGATGCGCGCGGGGTTCATCCCGTTGGCGAGATGGATCCGAAAGTGTGTCGTGGCAAACGACCGCCAGGTGAAGTCGTGCGCCGAGAGCAGCGCCTCCGCGATTGCGCCGGTCGTCTCGACCGCGCTCGACGGAATCGGCCGCGGCCGCTCGCGTGCCGGGTGATGGCACGCGGCGGCGGCCAGGAGCATGAACCACATCGTCGCGCGCATAGGGTGCGTACCAATGCGCGCATGGATCATGACGCGTTCCCACATCGCCGACCCCGGCCGCTGGCGGCCGCACTCAGCCGGACGCAATTTCACGCATGAAATTCGTCCTCTTCTATGAAGCGGCGCCCGACTTTCGCTCGAAGGTTCCGCTCCACATCGAAGCCCATCGCGCGCTTTGGCGATCTTTTTCCGCCGACGGCACGCTGCTGATGATCGGCCCGTTCGCCGACGAGCCGGCGGGCGGAGCAATGGGAGTCTTCACCAGCCGCGGCGCCGCCGAAGACTTCGTGGCCCGAGATCCTTTCGTCGCGAGCGGTCTCGTCTCGAAGTGGACCGTCCGCGAGTGGATGGAAGCGTTGGTCCCGGAGTGACTCGCGAACGCGCTCTGCTCGTCATTCTTGCGATCGGCGTTTGCTCCTGTCGCGCTCGTGCCGACGGGGATCGACCGCTGGACGATCGCGTCGCGACGCGGATTGCGCTCGACTCGTTTCCGACGCTGGACGGTCGCCTCGCGGTCGTTCGGCGGAGTTGGGATCACCGGGATACCGTGATGCTTCAACTTGCTGCCGCCGAACTCCCGGCCCTGCTGCCGGCGAGCGAGTCCACGCTGTTCGTGTGGGTCACGCATGACCGAACGATCGTGCGGACCCAGTGGGTCATGGAATCGCGCGCACCGCGCGTCGTCTTTCGCAAAGGATCACGATGACTCTGCCCGAATCTCTCTTCGCTCCGTGGGAGACGTTCTACGTGATCGTCGGCTCGTCCGGCGGTGCGCTGACCGGTCTCCTTTTCGTCGTCGTCGCCCTCGCCGCCGACCGGAGCACGCCGGCCACGGAGAGGGGGCTGAGCGCCTTTACCACGCCGTCCATTTTTCACTTCGTGGTCGTCATGGCGATCGCCGCGCTGGTGACGATGCCGCGGCGCGGATTGGGGAGCCTCAGCGTGTTGCTCGGTCTGTGCGCTCTCGTCGGCGGCGCGATCACGGTTACCGCGGTGCGGCGCATTATGACAGTTCGAACAGTACAAGCCGGTGGCCGAGGACTGGCTGTTCCACGGCATCGCTCCGGCCCTCTGCTACGTCGGCCTGCTCGTCGCCGCAATCGCGTTGCGCGTGGAGACGGAGCTCGCGTCGTATCTCATCGCATCGGCGACGTTGGTGCTGCTCTTGGTCGGCATCCACAACGCGTGGGACGTGGCCCTGTACAGCGCGATCAACATGCCGCGCCGCGAGGACGCGCCGCCGCCGCGATAACACCGCGTCGGTCGCCGCGCAATCGGCACGGATTCGCGCGGGACCGATCCAAGATCCGAACGACCGCGCCAAACGAGTCGGCGGCGCCGCGTGTAGTCATTTCGGCCTCGAGCCGCTTCGTCACGCCGGCGCGCCGCGTGGTCAGCGCATGGGCCGCCGTCAATAATTCTTAATGCGTGTTTTGTGACTCACCGCCCGCCGCGGGCGGTTGCACCGTCGACAACACGCTGATGCGGGACGGCGACGGGGGGGCCGCCGTGGCGCGATGTGCGCCACCGCGTGACGTGTTCCAACCACATCCTCCGTCATGAGACCATCTCTATTGCGAAGGGACCGTCCCGGTCGCGGCGCCGCGCTCGCGCTGGCCGCCGCATTCCTCCTGCCGTCGCTCGCCGGAGCGCAGGCCACGGTGACCGGCAAGGCCACCGCCGCCGGCCAACCCATCGTCGACGTCCGCGTCCTCGTGCGCGGCACCAGTCTCACCGCCTCGACAAACGCCCAAGGCGTCTACACGCTGCGCAACGTGCCGGTCGGCGCGCAAATCATCGAAGCGCTGCGAGTCGGATATCGCGCGCAACAAGCGAACGTGCAGGTGGCCAACGGCGACACGAAGACCGTGGACTTCGCCATGGAGACCGCCGTCGTGCAGCTCGCCGACGTCGTCACCACCGCGACCGGCCAGCAACGCCGAGTCGAGCTCGGCAACGCCGTCACGACCCTCGGCGACGTCAACAACACCGTCGAGACGACGTCGATCAACACGCTCGCCGATCTCATGGTCGCGAAAGCGCCGAGCGTCGTCGTGCTCCCCGGCAACGAAACCGGATCGAGCCCCGTCGTGCGCATCCGCGGCACGAATTCGCTGTCGCTGAGCAACGCGCCGATCTACGTCATCGACGGCGTGCGACTGACGTCGAGCTCCGTCGGCGTCGGCACCGGCGGCACGACGACGAGCTTCCTGAACGACGTGAGCCCGGAAGACATCGAGGACATCGAGATCGTCAAGGGTCCGTCGGCCGCGACGTTGTACGGCACCGATGCGGCGAACGGCGTCATCGTCATCACGACGAAGAAAGGACGCGCCGGCGCGACGCGGTGGACCTACTACGGTGAGACCGGAAGCGTGGACGACCGCAACCAGTATGCGAGCCAGTACGCGCTTTTCGGGCACAACTCGTCCGGCACGTTGACGCGTTGCGTGCTCGAGACCGTCGCTCTCGGCACGTGCACGGCCGACAGCCTGCAATCGTTCAACCCGCTGCTCAACTCGAGCATCAGTCCGATTCATCTCGGTCACCGCGACGAGTACGGAGCGACGACGAGCGGCGGAAACGAGGCGCTGCGCTTCTTCGTCGCCGGCGATCTCGAGAACGAGATCGGCCCGATCAAGATGCCGGGCTTCGCGCAGAACTGGCTCGACTCGGTCGCCGATCCGGCGGCCAACAGCGAGGTCTATCCCGAGGCGTTCCAGCGTCAGAGCCTGCGCGCGAATCTCAACGCCACGCTCTCGCCGAAGCTCGACCTGAACGTGTCCACCGGATTCACGAACCGGAATCAGCGGCTTCCGCAGACGGACAACAACAGCACGAGCATCCTCGGCACGGCGCTCAAGAATCCGGGCTTCCAGCCGAGTCACGCCTTGTGCAGCACCACGCCGGCGAGCTGCCTCGGCTATAGCGACGTCGGCAGCCTTGGCGAGGACCTCCACGGCTACGGCAATTTCATGCCGGCGCAGACCTTCCAGGATCAGCTGACGGAAGGCGTCCAGCGGTTCATTGGGGACCTCGACGCGAACTGGCGTCCATTCGCCTGGATGCAGAACGAGGCGAACGTCGGCATCGACCTGTCCGACCGCGACGACTGGCAGCTTTGCAAGTTGAACGAGTGCGCCAACTCGGGCACGACGCGGAGCGGGTTCGTGAACGATCAGCGTGGCGACAACCGCAACTTCTCGGCGAAGCTGGTCAGCAACTCGAGCTGGCAGGCGAGCCCGTGGGCGAACCTGAAAACCACGTTCGGCGGGGACTACATCAACTCGATGAGCGACTTCGTCGCTTCGGGCGTGTCGGGACTTCCCCCCGGCGCGCAGAACGTCGGGCAAGGCGCCGTGCTTTCCGGCAGCAACCAGCTCGAGACGGCGAACAAGACACTCGGCCTGTACGCGCAGGAGCAGGCCGGCATTCGCGACCGTCTCTTTCTCACGGCCGCCGTACGTACGGACCAGAACAGCGCGTTCGGCACGCAGTTTCAGCGTGTCTTCTACCCGAAGCTCAGCGCGTCGTGGATCCTCAGCGACGAGAATTTCTTCCCGCACATCGGCTGGCTCGACCAGCTACGCCTGCGTAGTGCGTACGGCGCATCCGGTGTGCAGCCTGGTGCCACCACGTCGCTCCAGACGTTCAGCGCCGTGACCCGGTCGATCAACACGGTCACGCCGGGCAACGCGACCGGCACCGACACGCCTGGCCTCATCGCCAACGCGCTCGGCAACCCGGCGCTTCGCCCGGAGAAGTCGGCCGAGTTCGAGACGGGATTCGAGTCCCGCCTGTTCAACAACATCGTGAACATCGACTTCACGTACTACAACAAGAAGACCCACGATGCGCTGATCGCGCAGCCGATCGCCGGTTCAGCCGCGCCGTCGGCGACGAGCGTCACGCGCAACCTCGGTTCGGTCCAGAACTCCGGCCTCGAGGCGACCGTCACCGCGCGGTTGCTGGATCGTCGCGCCTTCGGGTGGGATCTGACGCTGGCTGGCTCGCACAATACGAACAAGATCCTCTCGCTGGGCGTCGACGCGACCGGCAAGCCGAACCCTACCATCGGAACGGGCACGACGCGCGACTCGGTCGGGCTCCCCGCGAACGGGTGGTTCTTCCTGCCGTACACGTTCGCCGACTCGAACCACGACGGGATCATCGCGCCGTCCGAAGTGCACGTCGGCTCGAACGTGGCGTTCATGGGCTACTCGCAGCCGCGCGACATCTTCTCGGTCTCGAACGGTTTCGACCTGCTCAACCGCAAGCTCCGGCTGAACGTCCTAATGGACTACAAGGGCGGGTTCAGCGTCTTCAACACGACGGTGGAGTTCTACTGCGCGAACCAGCCGACCTGCTACGAAGAGACGAACAAGGATGCGCCGCTCTGGCGCCAGGCACGCAACATCGCCCAGCGCTATGAACCGATCACGACGCAGGCCGGATACCTCGAGAACGGACAGTTCTGGCGCCTGCGTGAGGTCTCGGCCACGCTGAGCATGCCGAACGCGCTCGCGGCCAAGCTGCGCGCGCGCGACGCGAGCCTCGTCTTCAGCGGCCGCAACCTCCACCTCTGGTCGAAGTACACCGACGTCGATCCGGAGCAGAACTACATGACGGGCGACGTCCAGACGGATTTCGAAACGATCGCGCCGCCGACGTACTTCATCGTTCGCCTGAATCTCCACTACTAACGCCGACTATCCGATGCTACGATTGCTTCGAAGCGCCGAATCGGCGCTCGTGACCGGCGCGACGACCTTGGTGCTGCTCGCCGCGACGGCGTGCGACGCCAAGCAGGAACTGCTCGCGCCGCAGCAGCCCGGGGTGATCTCCCCGGGCAACGTTCAAAGCCCCATCGCCGCGGAAGGCCTGTACGAGGGCGCCGTCGGCCAATTCAAGCAGGGGTTGCTCGGCGGTAACGGCAACCAGGAAACGATCTGGCAGTTCACGGGGCTGTTCACCGACGAGTATCGCTCGAGCGACACGTTCTCGCAGCGAAACGACGCCGACCAGCGCGTGACCCAGACGCAGGATCAGGTTCTCAGCCCGCTCTACGTCACGTTGCAGCAGACGCGCGGCTACGCGCACAACGCCGTTCTCGCGCTGCAGCAGTTCGAGCCGACGACGAGCAACACGCACCAAGCCGAGATGTACTTCGCGATCGCGTTCGCCGAGATCCAGCTGGGCGAGGATTTCTGCAACGGCATTCCGCTCAGCTACACTGTCGGCGGTATTCCGCAGTACACCGATCCGATGACCGATTCGGCGGTCTTTGCCCTCGCGGCGGCGCAGGCCGACAGCGGTATCGCGCTGGCCACCGCCACGGACGCGGCGACGACGCAGGTCAAGAACGCGCTGATGATCACCAAGGGACGCGCGCAGCTCGACCTGGGCCAGACCGCGGCCGCCGGCGCGACGGTGGCCTCGGTCCCGGCGAATTTCCAGTACGCCGGGAACTACTCGCAGCCCACCAACGACAACGGCTGGTGGATCATGACGACGAGCAGCAAGCGCTACTCGGTCGGTGACAGCACCGATGCGACGGGGACGATCACCAACGCGTTGCCGTTCGTCTCGGCGCACGACCCGCGCGTTCCGACGACGCACGTCGGCAACGGCTTCGACAGCATCACGCCGTTCTTCCAGCAGGGGATCTGGAACCGCGACGACCCGGTCGCCATCGTGGACGGGTTGGACGGACAGCTCATTCAGGCTGAAGCGAAGCTGCGGGCCAGCGACATCGGCGGTATGATGTCGATTCTCAACGCTTTGCGCGCGACGCCGCCGACGCAGGGGATCTTCAAGCTCGCGAGCACGCTCGCTCCGCTGGCGACTCCCGGCAGCCAGTCGGCCGCGACGTCGCTGTTCTTCCGCGAGAAGGCGTTCTGGACGTTCGGCCGCGGCCAGCGGTTGGGCGACCTGCGCCGTCAAGTCCGTCAGTACGCCCTGGCGATGAACCAGGTGTACGAAGTCGGATCGTTCTTCAAGAACGGTCAATATGGAACGCTCACGCAGTTCCCGGTGCCGGACAGTGAGCGGAGCAACCCGAACTTCCACGGCTGCCTCGATACGAACCCGTAGGACCGTAGGACCGGTGGACCGGTAAACCTCAGACGGGCGGTCGGCGCGTGTCGCCGGCCGCCCGTTTCTGAATCGGCTACGGCTTCTTCGGCTTCGTTTCCGCGGCCGCTTCCTTTTTTTCGGCGGCGGCGGATTCATGGCTGACGCCGACGACCTTGCCCGTCATCGCGTTCACGTTCACCTCGTCCGTCCCGCTCTTTCCCGCGGTTTTGAGTTCGTAGGAATAGATCAACTTCCCCTTCTCCATCTCGAGCTCGACGCCTTCGATCTTTCCCTTCGGGACGCGTTTCTGGGCTGTTTCGGCGGCGACGGTTTCGGTGATCTTCGCGCGCTTCGCGAGCGAGTCGGGGATGTCCTTCTTGTACGTCTCTTGGGCGCTCGCCGAGACGGCGGTAATCACGAGTGCGGCTGCGGCTAGAGCGACGGCTTTCATACATCCTCCGCGGGACGGGTGTGATCGGTTGACATCGAAAGCCTAGCTCGGCTCCCTGACCTCACGCTGACAGAGCGGCGTCGGCCGGCGACGTGACGAACGAGAGGACCGCGGCGCTCATCGTGGCGGTGTGAGCGGGCGTTCCATATGTTCTGTTGATGAGAACGTTCCTCACCACCGCCTCGATCCTGCTCGCGACCGCGGGGTGCGGAACCGTGGCGCGGCCCGTGGAATCTCCCTCGTACAAGCCGCGCACGCGTGAGATCACCGTGACGACAGTGCCTCTCCTGGTAAAGGAGGCGCAGACCGTCTATCCGTTTCTGAAGCCGGCGTTCGCAAAGGGCGGCGCGCTCGACGGGAAGGAGGTATACGGCTTCTCACCGAGCACGATCAGCGTCGTCGAGGGCGACACGATCCACCTCACGCTGATCAATCCCGAAGACGACTTCCATTCCTTCGTCCTGCCTGATTTCGCCGTGGCCGTGCCGGGAGGAAAGACCACGCAGGCGACCTACGTGGCACGGCACGCCGGCATCTTCAGGATTCTCTGCTCGGTCCCGTCGCACCTGCCGATGATGTCAGGACAGCTGGTCGTCCTTCCCGCCCGGACCATGGCCGGTGCGGATGCCGGAGCGCCTTCGCCAACTCGCTAGACCGACCGCGTCCCTCAATGCCGCGCGACGACGGTCGGCGTGTTCACGAGGTGCTCGGAGACGAACCACACCTGCAGCTCGTTCGTCCGCAGCACGTCCGAGATCAGAATGTCGTTCGACGAAAAATCTTCCAGATCGTTCGCGCGCGACGCAAGCTCCCGGGACTGATCGATGATGAACTCGTGCGCCTCGAGCAGCCGCGATAGCATCGCCGGCACCTCCTCGGCGCCGTCCGGTGGGCGCGGAATGCTCGTCAGCTCGGCGACGTGACGGCCGTCGCCCACGGCGATGGCGCCGAGCGTCTGAATGCGTTCCGCGACGACGTCGATCAAGTGCTCCTGCTCCTCCGCGTGCTTGTCCATGAGCAGATGGAGTTGATAGAACGTGCCGCCCCGCATCAGCCAGTGCGTCTTCTTGTAGAGGTCGTATAGGACGCGGGTGTCCGCCAGGACCCGATTCAGTTGCCGAGCCATCTCGGCCCGGACATCCGACGACAGCCCGATTGGCATGTCGATCAACTGGTCGAATCGTTGCACCTCCGGACCGTGCTGATGTAGCCGCGGTTGAGAATCTCCGTTCAGGTGGCGGCCCTTGCTCAAGTACTCGCTTGATCATTGAAGTGTGCTCTGTGCGCATTGTAGGGGTTGCCTCCGGCGCCGGGGCTGGCGCCTCGGGAAAGCGATGCAAGGAACGGCCCGTGATCGGTCAACGAACGCGGTGAGCTCGACCGCGCCGGGTGTTGACGTCTGGCCCAGCCGCGATAGCGTTGCCCGCACCCCGTTCGTCCGTGTCTCGGACCTGAGCGACCACGGTTGCGCACCTGTCGAGGGAGGAACTATCCCGCTTGCCTGGTTTGCCGCACTTTTTTTTCTTGCCGGGCTCGTCCCGCAGCCACCCGTACGCGTCGCGCTTAGAGTCCGCGTGAACGAGGGTCCAGGGGCGACCGCCGACGATGTCGCTCGCATCTCCGCTGCTCTGAATCGCGGCTTTTATACGGACTCGATCGTCGTACCGCCGGCGGAGACGTTGCATCTGGATCGGCAACCGCTGCCCATGCCGGATTCTGCCCGCCGGGAGCGCATCGGGTACACGGTCCTTGTTCGGGGCTCGGTCGGCGCGACCGGTCTTTTTTTGGAAGTTCGCATGCGGTTGGTGGACCTTCTCATGAAGCCGCTCGGGGGTGAGGACACGGTGCGCCTTCAGCGGGCCGAAATCGAGAGCGAATTCGCGAAGAGGGGCCGAGGCTACGCGGTCCTGCTTTCCGAGCGATTCAGGCGCTAGACGTGCATCGACGCCTCAATGGCCTGCCGCTTGCATCCCGCGTGTCCTCCGTGATCGAGCGTCGATCGGATTCCGGAGCCCGCCAGCGATTCGCGGCCACCTGCACCGAGGTGCGGACGCTCATGGAGCAGGCGTGCCCGGGCCTGCCGTCGCCGCAGCTCGAGCGGCTGGTCGTCGAGATGGCGCGTGTCCAACTTCGATACGAGCCGTTGACGTCCCCTCTCGCCGAGCACTATTTCGTGCCGCGCCAGCGGCATTGAGCTGAGACGGCCGGCGTTTGCGCGCTGGGTATTTCAAGCTCCTCGTTCCCAGTTCTCCGCACGGTCTTCAAGCCTCGCAGTTCCCGCGATTACGCCGGGCGTTGGAGCACCCCGCATCGCTCCGGCCGGCGCCAATGAACAATTTCGGTTCGGCCGACGTCTTTCCTGACAAATCGGATGGATACGGACCCGCATCGCCCTCGCCCGCCGGACGACGTCCTTCTCCAGCTCCTGGTGATCCGGTGCCAGACTGGAGACGAGAAGGCGTTCGCCCTGCTGTTGGATCGATTCGGGCCAAGGACAAGGCGGTACCTCGAGCAGATCGTCGGTGACGACGCGGATGACGTGCAACAAGAGGTGTGGCTCGATGTGTATCGACGCGCAGGTCAGCTTGCAACGCCCCGGTCGTTCGTCAGCTGGCTGTTCACGATCACGCGCCATCGCGCCGTCGACTATCTCCGCCGGCGGCGGCGAGACCGGGAACTGCTCGAGGACGTGGCCGCGGAGAGCCTCGCGTACGACGAATCCGTCGACCCGCCCGATGCCACCGACGTGTCGGAGCTGTCACACGCTCTCGCCAACCTTCCGACCCTACACCGCGAAGTGCTCCTGCTCCGCTATCAGGATGACCTGAGCTACGAAGAGATCGCCGCCGTTGTCGGATGTTCCGTGGGTACCGTCAAGTCGCGGCTCCACCACGCCAAGCGCCGCTTGCAGTCCGAATACGCCAACTCACGAGGGGACGAATCATGAGCCAGAAGACTTCCGCATACGACGCCACTTGGAACGCGATCGACAGGGAGAAGCGGCGCGACGCCATGGTGCGCCGCACCAGCATCGCCGCGTGGGGCGTGACGTTCATCGCGCTGCTCTTCTTTGCCGCGATCGTGGTGCAGCGGGTCCTGTTGATTCAGAGGCGCGTCGCCTACGGCATTGCCGCGACGTTCGAGCTCTATGAATCCATGCTGCCGCTGGTCGCCGTCGTCGGCGTCCTCGCCGTTCTGATTGCGACGTTGAGCACGGTCGGCATCTTCCTCCGCCTGAGAACGGCGAGCCTGGTCGAGATTCAGCTCCGGCTGGCCAATCTCGAGGAGGTGCTGCGCGGCGCGGGCCGGACCGATTAATGTGAACATCATGCGAACGGACGACCGGCCACCCGGGTCTCACCCGCGGTGAGCGCTCCCTGCCCGACCTTCGGCTTCACGATTCAGGTCGAACCGCGTGCGACCGTCGACTTCTCGGCGCTCGCGGACGATTTGCGCCGCCTGGCGCGAGAGAACGGTCTCGTCGTCACGCGGCGAGGACCGCGCGATCCGCGTCCGCTGGCGTTCGACGTCACTCGCGAAGGAAGCCAGGCGACGCAAGCCGATCGCGAGCTCCTTGTCGAATGGGCGACGCGCTGGAACCGTGTCGCCGCCATTTCGATTTCTGACCTCGACGATCTGAGCGCCGCCACAGAGTGAGCGGCGCCGCCGACCCGAGTCGGCTCGCCGGCCTTCAACACGGGCTTTTCGATGCGATCTCTCCGGGCTGCCCCGCTTCTGCTTTCGCTTTTCTCCGTCGGCCTGCTCGCGCAATCGGCGACCCCGACTCCGACCTCGTTCGTCACGACGATCGGCAAGGACACGTTTTGTCTCGAGCAGTACTCGCGAACGGGCGACGTCATCTCCGGGGCGTGGGTCGTCATGCATCCGCCCGGCGTGTTCGTTCATGACTACCGCATCACCCTCGACAAGGACGGACTGCCCACGCGCTACGTGATGAGGTACAGCACGCCCGGCGCGCTGACGCCTCCCGACCTCGACTCGCTCACCGTGGCCTACGGCCGCGATTCGGCCAGCCTGCGGTTCTTCACGCGGGACTCGTCATTCACGCAGCCGATCGCGATGCGCGAGGCGTTTCCGCTCCTCGGGTCGTCGTTCGTGGGGGTGGAGCTCGCGCTGACGCGCCTTCGCCGCATGCACGTGGACTCGGCGACGATCACACTCCATCCGCCGTCCGAGCCGGCACGACCGGTGACCATCGCGCCCGTTCGATTCTTCGGCGGCGACTCGGCGGTTGTGGGCGCGACGATTCGCCTTCGCGTCGCGCCGGACGGCGGCATACTCGGCCTCCGGTCCGGTCCCGCCGAATTGCGCCGCGTCGCGCCGTATGACATTCGCGCGGTCACCGACGGATTCGTCAAGGCGTTTGCACCGCGACTCGCCGCACAGGCGGCGGCCGCTGCTTCCCGAGTGGAGATCGCGCTTTCACCGGCGCAGCTCGATCGCTTCGTCGGCGAATACTCGCTCGGGGCCACGACCGTCCCCGTCACGCGCGAAGGAAATCACCTTCTGATTCATTTGCCTCAGACCGCGGTCCAACTGTTGGCGATGTCGCCGACCGAGTTCTTCGTGAAGAAGGCGGATCTCGTCGTGGCGTTCGAGACCGACCCCACCGGCCGCGTCACTGGTCTCACCATCGCCCAGGGTGAAGGCAAGCAGCATTTGAGCCGAACGAAGTCACACTAGGAACAACCCCGAACGCGAAGACCGTGGACACGAACGCACTCGTCACCGGGCTGCTTCGCGATCTCTCGGCGGTGCAATCGGAGCGGCAGTCGAGCCTCGGCTATGAGAGAGCGGCGAGCGCCGTCTTCAATCTCGATCGGCCGCTCGAGACCTTCGTCCAAGCCGACGGCACGCTGCGCAAAATTCCCAATGTCGGTCCGAAGTCGGAGCGCGTCGCACTCGAAGTGTTGCGCACCGGCGGCTCGCCGTTCGTCGAGGACGCGATTCGGGCGAGCGCGCGCACGGCCGAGGTGGAAAAGGGCCGCGCGCTGCGGACGAACTACTTGAGCCGCGCGCGCGTCAACGAGACGCTCGAGGCGCCGATGCCCGGAGCAATCGCCACGAGCGACTATCGCGGTGATCTCCAGATGCACTCGACGTACAGCGACGGAAGGCAGAGCCTGGAGGACATCATCGAGGCCGCGCTCGCTCGTGGCTATCCATTCTGCGGCGTCACCGATCACTCGTACGGGCTCCGGATCGCCGGCGGCGTCTCCATGGCCGAGCTCGCGGAACAGCACCGCGAGATCGACGAACTCAATGAGCGTTACCGCGGTCGTTTTCGACTCCTCAAGGGGATCGAGGCGAACATCGGCGCCGACGGTTCGATCGACATGAGCCCCGAGGAACTCGCTCGCCTCGACTTCGTCGTCGCCGCTCCGCATTCTGGTCTTCGTTCCCCGGTGGACCAAACCGCGCGAATGGTCGCCGCAGTTCGGGCGCGCGGGGTTCACGTGCTCGGCCACCCGCGTGGTCGTCACTACAGCGAGCGGGCCGGCATCGTCGCCGACTGGCCCGCCGTCTTCGCCGCGGCGGCTGCCGCAAACGTCGCCATCGAGATCGACGGCGATCCGTGGCGGCAGGACGTCGACTACGAGCTTGCGAGAGGCGCGCTCCAAGCCGGATGCCTTTTCGCGCTGGACAGCGACGCTCACTCCCCGCCGGAGCTGCGGAACGCGGAGATCGCCATCGCCCACGCCCGCCTGGCCCGGATTCCGCGCGATCGGGTGATCAACTGCTGGCCGATAGATCGCTTGATTGCCTGGCTGGCCGAACGACCCTGACGCGACCGTTGCCCGATGTCTCCCGATGGAGTTGTTCGTTTTGACGAATCTCTCCAGGCGGGTGTAGCTTCGCCCGTATGACCGCCGACGATGCGTGCCGGCTGACCGCAAAACGGAGGGGTACGTGAAGATCGCCTTGATTGCCCTCGGCGTCGTCGCGGCGATGCTCGTCCTGATCGTGGTTGTTGGATATACGCTGCCGGTGAGTCACCGCGCGCAGGTGACGGCCACGATCGCCGCGCCGCCCGAGCAGGTGTACGCCCTGATCACCGACGTGGCGGCATTCCCCGCGTGGCGTACCGGCGTGCGGTCCGTCGAAATCCTGCCGTCTTCGGACGGACAACGCCGGTGGCGCGAATCATCGAAAAACGGGGCGATCCCGTACGTCGTCGAGCGCCAAACTCCGCCGTCGATCCTCGTGACGAGGATCGACTCCAAATCGATGCCGTTCGGCGGAACGTGGACGTACGAGATGAAGCCGGGCCGAGACGGGCGAACGACGCTCCAGATCACCGAGGACGGTGAGGTCTACAATCCGATCTTCCGCTTCGTGAGCCGATTTTTCATCGGCTACGAAGGCACGATGCGCCAGTACGTGTCGGACGTGGAGCGGACACTGAAATCAGCCGACGGCCGCTAGCTGAAGCGTTTACGCGTGGGCGATGGTCCGCAAGCCGAAGGTGGGCATCGGCTCGAATCCAACGTCGTCCACGTAGCAGTAGCCCCAGTCGTCTTCCGGCTCGAAGCTCCGGATGACGGGGTGCTGCGTCGCGTGAAAGTGTTTGGTGGCGTGCTTGTTCGGCGATTCGTCGCAGCAGCCCACGTGGCCGCACGTCAGACAAAGACGGAGGTGCACCCATTCGCTTCCCGACGCGAGACACTCCTCGCATCCGTCGGGGGTTTTTGGTTCAGGCGGGTGAAGCCCGACGAGGTGATTGCACTTCGGAGGACGATTGGCCATGTCGCTCACCCATCTTTTTCAGGTAACGGGATAAGCTGCGCCGCCCGACCGGCGGTTGGGAGCTCGCTCCTGAAGCTTAGCGAGTTCAGGTCGGTGACGAGCATGCAGCCTGGAGCGTGCGTCATCGCGAACGGTATTTTCGCGCCGGCGAGCGCCGCCTGCGGCGTCACGCCGCACGCCCAGAACACGGGAACCTCACCCGTCGCGACCTCGACCGCGTCGCCGTAGTGCGGCGATGAGAGATCCACAATGCCGATCTCCTCGGGCGCGCCGGCGTGCACGGGTGCACCGTGCGCCGAACTGAACCGCGCCGTGATGTCGATGGCGCGCGGGACGTCGACGGCCGCCAGCGGTCGCATCGAGACGACGAGCGGTCCGGCGAACGGACCCGCCGCTTCGCACGGGATGGTCGTGCGGTACATCGCGACGTTGATCCCCGCCGTCAGGTGCTTGAGCGGGATCCCGGCTGAGGTCAGCGCTTCCTCGAACGTGAACGAGCACCCGAGAACGAATCCGACGAGATCGTCGCGCCAGAGATGCGAGACATCGCCGGTCTCCTCGGCCAACTCGCCGTCGCGCCACACCCGGTAGCGAGGAAGGTCGGTCCGAAGGTCGAGGTCGTCGCCAAGCTCCGGCACATGCGGAACGCCGGGCTCGCTCACGCCGATCACCGGGCACGGCTGCGGATTGAGCTCGCAGAACCTCGCGAAGTCGCCGGCGACGTCGGCCGGTACGACGACGAGATTCCCCTGCACGAATCCCGGCGCGAGACCGGCGGTCGGTCCAGTGAGCGTGCCCGCTCTCGCCGCCAGCCGGACTTCTCTTCCGATCACGATTCCAACGCCCGGCCGCGCGTCTCGGGGAGGAGGAACGCGGCGATCCCCATGAGGCTGTACGCGATCGTCGCGAAGATGGCGATGGCGCGCGACAGCGGCATCGTCGCCGAGATGTAGCCGACGAGCGCGGGGAACGTCGCACCGATGCCGCGTCCGAAGTTGTACGCGAACCCCATCGCCGAGCCGCGCACGCGCGTCGGGAAAAGTTCCGAGAAGAACGCGCCGAGCCCCGAGAAATAGCCCGACGCGACGAAGCCGAGCGGAAAGCCAAGGACCCAGAGCACGTTGTTCGAGACCGGGGCGCGCGTGTAGATGAGCGTCATGACGAGCGCGCCGGCCGAGAAGATCAGAAAGAGCATGCGTCGCCCGACGCGGTCGGCGAGCCACGCACCGGTGAGATATCCCGCGAACGCCCCGGTGATGAGAAACGCCAGATAGCTCGTCGAGCCGACGATCGTGAGGTGGCGCTCCGTTTGTAGAAATACCGGCAACCACGTATTCACCGCGTAGTAGCCGCCCTGCGCTCCCGTGCCGAGAAGCGCGGCGAGCGCGGTGGTCTTGAGCAACCCCGGACTGAAGATCTCCCACATCGAACCCGTCGCCGCTCTTTCCTTTCGCGCCGCGGCGGCGAGCGGCGGTTCCTCGACGAAGCGCCGAATGAACAGCACGTACAGCGCGGGCACGAAACCGAGCGCGAACATCCACCGCCACGCCTGTTGCTCGGGGACGAGCGTGTACACGATCGCCTGGAGCAGCACCGCGCTTCCCCAGCCGACGGCCCACCCCGACTGCACGCATCCGACCGCGCGTCCGCGATATCGAGGACGAATCGTCTCGCTCATCAGCGCCGCCGCCGCGGTCCATTCCCCGCCGAAGCCGAATCCGAGCAGGGCGCGACACAGCGCAAGCTGATTGAAGCTCTGCGCGAACGCCGAGAGAAGACTGAACAGCGCGAACCAGAGCACGGTGATCTGCACGGCGCGCACTCGGCCGGCGCGATCGGATATGTAGCCCGCCATCCATCCGCCGACGGCGGAGCACAGGAGCGTCGCGCTGACCGTGAGGCCGGCCGACCCGCGATCGACGTGCCAGAGGGAGATGACGCTGCCGAGCACCAGGGTGTAGATCGTGAAATCGAGACCGTCGAGCGCGTACCCGAGCGCGCAGGCGAACATCGTGCGCCGCTCGCGGACGGACATGCCGCGGTAGAAGGCGGCCAACCCGGAGTCGTCGTTTTCCGTGGCAACTGGGGCCGATAGTGCCGCTTCGGACGGATTGGTCATGGCGGCGAACGTATCCTCCCGACGTGGCGCACGCCATCGACCACGCTCGGATCGGCGTCGTTCAGTTTCCATCGCGATTCTAGCCCGCCTCGTACGGCGACGGTATCTTGCGACCTTCGCGTGTTGTCGCGGTCCCTCCCCGAGGCCACACGCTCGTTTTCGTCCTCCGCCGCCGGAGCGAAGCCGTGTCCGAGTCCTCCCAGTCTCCCCTCACCGCGGTCCTCGGGGAGCGTTACACGATTCAGCGCGAGCTTGGAGCGGGAGGGATGGCCGTCGTCTACCTCGCTCACGACCGCAAGCTCGATCGTGACGTCGCCCTCAAAGTCTTGCGCGCGGAACTCGGGGCGGTGCTCGGCGCCGAACGGTTTCTCACCGAGATCAAGATCTCGGCGCGGCTGGACCATCCACACATTCTGACGCTCATCGACTCGGGCGACGCGGACGGCATGCTGTACTACGTGCTGCCGTACGTCCGCGGCGAGACGCTGCGGGAGAAATTGAAGCGCGAGCACCAACTCGGCCTCGATGAAGCGCTCACGATCACCAAGCAGGTCGCGAGCGCGCTCGACTACGCGCACCGACAGGGGCTGGTGCACCGCGACATCAAGCCGGAGAACATCCTGCTTCAGGAAGGCGAGGCGATGCTCACCGACTTCGGCATCGCTCTCGCGGTCACCGAGGCGGGAGGCAATCGCCTCACGCAGACCGGTCTCTCGCTCGGCACGCCGCAGTACATGAGCCCCGAGCAGGCCACGGGCGACCGCACCGTCGACGCTCGCAGCGACGTCTACTCGCTCGCGTCGGTCTTGTACGAGATGCTCGCCGGCGAGCCGCCGGTCTCCGGCGGCAGCTCGCAGGCGATGATCGCGAAGCTGATGACGGAAAAGCCGACGCGTCTCCGCATCTTGCGCGACACGCTCCCGGCGGCCGTCGACGAAGCGGTGGCGAAGGCGCTCGCGAAGACGCCGGCCGACCGGTTTTCGTCGGCGGGCGATTTCGTCCGCGCACTCGATGCGGGCGCGAAAGAGCCGGTGCGCGCCGCGGCCCCAAAACGAACCGCCGCCGTGGTCGCGGGCGTCGCGGCCGTCGTCGTGCTCGGGACCGCGGCATACGCCGCGCGAGGAATGTTCGCGCACAAGGCTGCGCGTGCGTCGTTGGGACCGAAGACGCAGCTCACCGTCTCGGGCGGCGTCCACGTGCCCGCGATCTCACCCGACGGAAAACAGCTCGCGTTCGTCAACCGCACATGCGGAGCCGGCGGATGCGCGTACTCGGTCGTCGTGCAGGACGTAGGCGGAACGACGACTCGATCAATCCTCGAGAATGCAACGGCGGCGTACGGGCTGGAGTGGAGTCCCGACCGCCGCAACCTGATGTTCAACGGCACGGTCGCCGGACGGTACGGGACCTATCTCGTTTCCGCGCTCGGCGGTCCGCCGCATTTTCTCACCGCTGGAGTGGCATCGTTCTACGCTGACGGCGATTCATTGTTGCTGGGCTCAGCTGCGCGCGGAGATTCGGTCTATACCATAGGAGTGGCCGGGCTCGACGGAATCCGCCGCGACAGCATCGTCATTCGAGGCGCCGGCCAGGGCCTCGCGGGTCTGTCGGTCATACCGGGAACGCGCTGGATCGTGACGATGATCTTGCAGCCGCCCCACGGACTCTGGCAGATCATCGACCGCTCGGGGAAGGTCGCGGACCGCGTCGTCAACGCTTGCACGTGCGGCGGCATCGGCTCCGTCGACGCGGTTTGGTTGCAGCGCTTGGGCGACGCGGTGGGCGAATCGATCGTGCGCATCGGGATCGACCGTGCCACGGGGCACCTCGCGACGACGCAGGACACGATGGTCACCGCTCTGTTCACCAATTTTTCCGTCACGGCCGATGGATCGAAGATGGTGATGGACGAGGGCACGCTGGAGTACGGCGTGTGGGCGATGGACTTCCCCGCCATGGTCCAGAAAGGCGGGCGTTTGACGAACGAGGGACGCATCGCGCGCGCGTCCAATGCCCTCGATGCCACCATCTCGCCCGATGGCGGCCGCCTCCTCTTCGAGCGAGTCGTGCCAACCACCGGACAGCACACAGCGGCGCAGTTCAGCGTCCGGAAGTTCGGCGTCGAAGCGGAAACGCCGCTCTCGATCAGCGGCACGCCGATCGGCGCGAAGTGGGTCGATTCGGTGACGGTAAGCGTCGCCTCGCGAGTAGACTCGAAGGTCCACCTTGGTCTCGTCGACGTGCGGACCGGCGCGACGAGCAACACGCTCGCCCTCGGCGACTCGACGATTGCCGACGCATCGCCGCTTGGCGACGGATGGACATGGATCCCCGCAGCGCGTGACCGCGTGATCGTGCAGCAGGGCGGAAAGCGCCGCGAGATCCCCGCGCCGCCGTGGTACGCCGCCCTCGGCGCGGTGGTTGCTGATCCGACGGTCGGCCGGATCTTCATCACGGGCTTCAATCGGGGCACCACGGATACGCTCGGCGTTGCCGCGATCAGCCTCGCGGATGGATCATCCACGCAATGGGCGTCGATGTTTGCCGAAAACGGCGAGATCCAACTGCTCGATCGTGGTGAGGTCTTTCTATCAGCGCACCGAACGCAGGCGTCCGTGGACCTCTACCGGCTGAGCGGACCGGGAAAGAGCCAACTGCTCGGCAGTCCATCGCGGCCGTTGAGCGGCGTGAGCGTCTCGCGAGATCTCAAGCGCGCGACCGCATTCGATCGCGAGTATCAGGCCGATGCGTGGATACACACCGTGGTCAAGTTCTGATCGCCGGGCAATACTGAACTGGCGTGCGCCGCGGGCCGCCGCCAGCTTTGTCCCAACGCACACATTGCCACAATGCGCATCATCTCGTTCGCGACGAAAGAATCGGAATGGAAGACGCCCCGGTTGGGCATCATCGTCTACGCCAATGGCGCGGACACCGGGGAACGTCTCGACTGCGAGAAGCTGTTCGCCCCTGACGACCGCCCGTCGAATCCGCTGGCGTGGTTCGACATGGACGGCCGCTGGTTCCGAGCCGCGCGCGACACCGCCCTCGAGCTCGGGCGCGACCCCACCGCGCTCGCCGAAGCGCGCAAGAAAGGTTGGCTCGTGCCGAGGCAGGATGCCTACTGGTTCGCGCCGGTCCCGCGTCCGGGCAAGATCGTTTGCATCGGCATGAACTACCGCGACCACGCCGGCGAGATCGGGCTCACCGTTCCGACAACGCCGGCGATCTTCTCGAAGTTCTCGAGTTGCGTGATCGCGCCCGGCGAGGCGGTCGTCATTCCCTCGTCGAGCGAGCAGGTCGATTACGAAGCGGAGCTGGCCGTCGTGATCGGCCGTCGCGCGTCGCGCGTCTCGGCGGATCGTGCCTACGATTACGTCCTCGGCTACACCGCGTTCAACGACGTCACCGCGCGCGACTTTCAATTCGGCGACGTGCAGTGGCAGCGCGGCAAGTCGTGCGACACGTTCGCGCCGATGGGCCAGACGATCGTCACGACCGACGAGATTCCGGATCCGCACGCGTTGCGCATCAAGCTCACGGTCAACGGCGCGGTGATGCAGGACTCGAACACGAGCCAGCTCATCTTCCGCGTGCCGCAACTCATCGAGTTCATCACGCGCAGCATCACGCTCGAGCCGGGCGACGTCATCGCGACGGGCACGCCGGCGGGCGTCGGCCATGGTCGCAAACCTCCGGTGTATCTCAAGGCCGGCGACGTCATGGAAGTGAACATCGAGCGCATCGGCGGCCTTGGGAATCCGATCGTGGCCGGCGTGGCCTAGGGGCCGAACCAGCCGACGTCGATGGTAACCGCGAACGCGTTGTAGTGCGCCGAGACGGGGCCACAAACGCCGAACATCGACGCTCCAATGCCGAAAAACGTGCGCGGGTTCGCGTGTGCCTCGAACGAGTACGCCATCTCGGTGCTGCTCGGGCGCGGAGGCGGCGCTGTGCACGGCCCATCACACGTGAGCGAGGACGCGACCTTCGCCGTGCCGATCGCGCCAATCAGGAATGCCGTGGTGCCTCGCGTTCTCGCGCCGATCAGAAAGGCCTGATCGCTTCGGTGCTCACCGAACAACTGGTCCGCGGCCCCAAGGCGCACACCGGCTGCGACGGAGCCGACGGAATACCATCCGGTCGCGACTCCTGCGAGCGAATGATATGGCGAGTTGGCGAGGCCGACGCCGGCGCTGATCCAGCCGCGCTGCGGCCAGGCATTCGTCGAGGCGTGATTCTGTTTCGCGCCGGACGAATCTGTCATCGCGCCAATCGCCGAGCCTTGCGCCGAGAGGTGGATTGGCGCGAGGACGGCGAAGGCGGCGCATGCCGCAGCGTGGCGGCGGCGCGGAGAACGTCATGCCCGCACTCTCGCCACCGGACCGCGCTCCGTCAACCGATCATATTACTCTCACCCTGGTCAGAAGCGGGTCCACATGGATGGTCAAATCTCTTGAAGTCTCCCAACGCCATTCTGCTCGACGTCGGCGACACGATTCTCCGACAGCACTGGTTCGATCTCTCGCTCGGCATCGACGCCGTCGTGCACGATCGCGCGCGGTCCGAGGAGCTTGCGAGTGCCTTCCGGGCGTACGAGCTCCCGGCCTACGCTCATGGAGACGAGTGTCTTCTGGCCGAATGGCTCCGCTTACAGGTTCCGTCGCTCGCCGAGCTGCCGAGAGACCTGATCGAAGATCGAATCTGGGCGACCGTCGTGCGCATGGAGCCGTTGCCTCGTGTGGACCAGGTGCTCACGAGTCTCACCGACGACCGGGTGCCCGTCGGCGCCGTGAGCAACGCCGCTTTCTCCGCTCGCGCGATCGGTGCCGAGCTTGCGCGGCATGGACTCGCGACGAAGTTGCAATTCGTGTTGTCGAGTGCCGACCTTCGCGTGCGCAAACCCGCGCCGGGCATCTACTCGGCGGCGCTCGACAAACTCCGAGCTCGAGCATCGGAGACCTGGTTCGTCGGCGACACGTTCGACGAGGATATTGTCGGCGCGACCGCGGTCGGCTTGCAGCCCGTTTGGTTCACCTCCGGCCGACCGGCGGATCGACCGAATGTCGACGTTCCGGTTGTTCGCGATTGGTCCGAGTTTCTGACGCTGTACTCGTCGTGCCGAGCGAGTTGAAGTGAGCGCCGGCCCGGAACGCCCGATCGGCGTGGTGCTCCGACTGTTGCTCGCCGTCATCGGGTTGGCAGCGCTCGTCGCCGCCCTCATCGTTGGCGTCGCGCAGATGCGATCGACGACGCGGGGCACGCCGTCGTTCCCCGCTCTTCTTCTCGGATGTTTCTGTGTGGTCGTCGCTCTCGGAGGCGTTCTTCTCGTCCGCGGAGCGGTCCGAGGCCGAATCCATTTTCGTCGCATCCGGCACACGGACGTTCGCGACCACTAGTCGATCGGCCGATCAGATGGGAAATGCCGTCCGGGACTCGAACCCGACGCCTGGCTCCGGCGCCCTGGATGCATCGTGGGAGTCGAACCCACCGCGCCGGCCTTCCCGCGGGCAACCACGCCACGGCACTCGAGAAATGTAAACGACGCCCTCTGCGAGTCGGTATCAGTCGGCTTCGTCGTTCACCCATTCGACGCACGCGCAAACGTCCGACCTCGAGTTCGTCGATCTTCAGTCGCTTGATCGAGCCGCGCTCCAGCGCCATTCGACGAATTGCGAGTCGGCCAATTGCGATCGCGCCGACGGCCAGCCCGGCGACCGCGGCGAATGCGAGTACGCCGGCGACTCCGGCGAACCGGTCGTGGCGAGTCCTGACGTGCATAGTGTCTCCGTTGTCCGGGCGGAGACGATACTGGCGTCGGTGTCGGGCCACAAGCCGGCGCGCCGTGCCCCGGTGCTCACTCGCGCTCGATCGCGCGGTGCTTGCCCGCCTCTGACGCGACTGTCGTCGCCGGGCCCAGCGGCTGCCGCGCCTCCGCGGGGCACGATTCGTGGTGATCGACATTCTCCGCGCAGGCCGGCCCCCCCAAGGAGTAATGAATGCGAGGCGCAACGGCGGTTACGGATTCTCATCAGACGGCACAGACCAGTTTCCTCGAGGCCAACGGGGTTTCGCTCGCCTTTCGCCGGATTGGACCCTCGCTCGGCATTCCGCTCGTCATGTTGCAACGCTTCCGCGGGAACATGGACGATTGGGATCCGCTCGTCGTCGACGGGCTCGCCTACGAACGACCCGTCGTTCTGTTCGACGGCCGCGGCATCGGCCGCAGCGGTGGGACGACGCCGGGCGACGTCGACGCGATGGCCGACGACGCTACGGCGTTCATCGACGCGCTCGGCGAGCGACACGTCGACCTACTCGGCTTCTCGCTCGGCGGGATGGTCGCCCAGCAGGTGCTCATTGCACGCCCCGACCTCGTCCGCACGGCGATACTCGTCGGCACAGGCCCGCGAGGAGCCGCCGGCATGTTCGCTCCCGACGTGGAGAAGGCGGCGTCGAAGATCCCCGCCGACGCGCAGTCGCTTCTCTCACTGTTCTTCGAGCCTTCGGAGTCGAGCCAGGGCGCGGGGCGTCGCCACATCGAACGGTTGATGCTCCGCGCCGACCGAGAGCCGCCGGCAGGCGAGAACACGGTGCGTGCCCACGTCGCCGCGATTCGAGCATGGGCGCAGAAACCTGCCTCGACGGACGGGCTCGCGAACGTCACCCTGCCAGTGCTCGTGGTGAGCGGCAGTCATGACGTCATGATTCCGACGACGAACGCCTACAACCTGTCGCAGCAGCTTCCGAAGGGCGAACTGATCGTGTATCCCGATTCAGGACACGGCTCGCTGTTTCAGTATCCGGAGCGCTTCACGAGAGACGTAGCCGGGTTCGTCGCCGATTCCACACCTTGAGTTCGTCTCACTGACGAACGTTGGCTATCCCTCCGCCGAGGGCTACGTCGCGAACTCACTGACCGGGAAGATGCCCATGTCTCGACAGGCCGCGCCGATCGCCAATACGAGCTGCTGAATGTCGTGAGCGAAGAGCCGGCCGATGTTGCCGATCCGGAACGTGTCGACCTCGGTCAGCTTTCCGGGATAGATGATGAACCCCCGATCGCTCAGCTCTCTATAGAAGCGGCCGAAATCGAACGCGTCGCTCGACGGATAGGCGAACGCCGTGATGATGCAGCTCTGCACGCCCGGCTCGAGAAAGGCCTCGAACCCGAGCGCGGACATGCCGGCGATCAGCGCCGCGTGGTTGGCGCAGTAGCGCGCGTTCCGGCCTCGCACGCCGCCTTCGGCCTCGAGCTCGCTCAGCGCCCGATCGAACGCGAGCACCGCGTGAGTCGGCGGCGTAAAGCGGAACTGGCCGTTCTTCTCGAAGGCCTTCAGCTGGCCCAGAAGGTCGAGACTCAGGCTGCGCGCGATTCCCTCGCACGCGAGCAGCGCGTCGCGCCGGCAGATCACGAACGAAAAGCCCGGCACGCCTTCGATGCACTTGTTCGACGACGAGACGAGGAAATCGATCGCGCACGCGTGCAAGTCGATCGGGATGCCGCCGAAGCTGCTCATCGCGTCGACGACGAACACCGCGCCGTGCCGCTTGACCACCGGTCCGATCTCGACGATCGGATTGAGGAGTCCAGTCGTCGTCTCGCAATGCACGACGGCGACGTGCGTGACGCCTTCGTTCTCGGCGAGCGCGGCTTCCACGGCCCCGGCGTCGACCGGCGAGTCCTCGTTCCAGCGCGCAACCGCGTGAGGAATTCCAGCGTGGACGAGCATCTGAACCATCCGCTCGCCGTACGCTCCGTTGGCGAGGACGAGGACCTTGCCGTCCGGTGGCACGCACGTCTGGAAGACTGCCTCCACGCCGAACGTTCCGCTCCCCTGCAGCAGCACGGTCTCCCAACCCGCGTCGCGCGATACGCCGGCGACGTGAAGCAGGCGCTCACGAATGCGCTTAACGATCTCGTTGAACTCGAAGTGCCACGAGCCGATGTCGTGCAGCATCGCCGCCTTGACGGCGCTGCTCGTCGTAAGCGGGCCGGGTGTGAAAAGCAGCTTGTCCCGGGCGGAGCCTACAGTGATTTCTTGGGTCATCGTGACGCGACCATTCCGTGGCCCAGAACGACCTTGGGCAGGAGTCCGAGGTGTGAGATCAGGTGAGTGTGCGGGTGACGTTTGAGCTCGTCGACCGTGTGCGAGCCGTTCGTTACGCCGACGATGAGACCACAACGCGCGCCGGCGCCTTCGTCGAGATCGGCCGGCGTGTCGCCGACTTTCGCGACCGACGCCGGGTTCGTCACGCCGGTGAGCTGCATCGCTTTCACGATGAGGTCCGGGTACGGGCGGCCGCGCGCGACTTCGTCGCTCGCCACCGTCGCGTCGAAAACCCGCTCGTCGTTCCAACCCAACCGTTGGAGAATCGTGTCGAGGATCATTCTGCTGAACCCGGTATCGAGGGCGATGCGCACGCCGGCCGCACGCAGCTTGGACAGCGTGGCCTCGGTATTCGGCATGGGCTGCACGTTCGGGCTCTGCTGGTAGTGGGCGATCATGCGGTCGAGAAACGCCGTGTGAATCTCGTCGACGTGTGACGTACTCCACGTTTTCGAGGGGCCGTGACGCTCGAGCAGCTTGCCGATGGCGACCGGCTTGGCGATGCCCATCACCTGATTGACGTCGGAGCGCGTCACTTGCACGCCGGCATCGGCGAGTGCCGCCCGCAAACTGTCGTGCACCGCGTCGTCGTCGCGAACGGTCGTTCCAGCTACGTCGAACACGACCAACTCGATTTTCACGTCGCCGGATTCCATTGAGTCTCACTTTCCATGATGTCGACAGCAGATTTCGAGCGCTCGTACAGGAAGAGACAGAGCAGCGCCGACAGCGCGGCGAGTACCGCCAGCGAGTCAAAGCCGAGCGGATACCCGCCCGCGTCGAGCAAACGCCCGAACGCCTCGCCGGAGAGAATCGCCGCGAAGTAGCCGACTCCGTCGAGAATCCCCGCCACGGTCGCCACGTGCTCCTTCCCTTTGATCTCGACCGCGAACAGTCCGGCGAGGAGGCTGTACGGCCCGTACGCCAAGAAACCGATCAACCCGACCACCGCGGTCGCGAGCACGACGTTCCGCGCGGCGAAGGCCGGCAGCACCGCGATCGCCACGGCGAGGCCCGTCAGCATCGCGACGAGAACGCTGGTTCGTCCGCGCTGCCCGACCCGGCCGAAGAGCCAGCCGAGTGTGACGATGCCCACGGCCCCGCACGCGTCGAATGGCGTCGAGAGAAACGCCGCCATTTCGCTCGACATGGTGGCACCGCCGCTCGTCCGGAAGAAATCGACGGTCCATGTGTTGAACGTCTCGCGCAGCAAGGTGAGCGTGAAGCTCAGCGCGCAAACGATCCAGAAACGACGCGCCGTCGCGACGGCGACGACACCTCGCCAATCCACGGCGAGCGCCTCGCGCAGTGTCCGGCGGCGGCGCGCGGCCGGCGCGCCAGTGCGAGGCAGCGCGACCGTGCAGATCAGGACAATCACGACGAGGATGATCGACGGCCCGCTCATCACCCAACGCCAGTCGTTGCCGCTCCAGCGCGCGATGAAACCGGCGAGGATCGTGGCGAGCACGCCGCCGAACACGAAGCTCAGCGAGAGTATTCCCATCGCCAGCGCGAGCGAGCGCGACGAGAACCACTCGGGCACCTGCTTGACCATCGCGCCCCATCCGGCCGAGCCGGCGAGCCGATTCATGCTATAGAAGAGCGTGAGCGCGCCCAGCGACCCGGCCGTTCCCCCCACCGCGCCAAACGCGGCGACGGCGACGAGTGTGGCCAGAAACGCCGTCCGCCCGCCGACTCGGTCGATGATCGGGCCGAAGATGAACTTGCCGGCCATGTAGGCGGCCGTACTCGCGCTGGCCACGGCACCGATCTGTGCCTTGTTCAGCGAGAGTGATTGGCCGATGAGCGGAATGGCGACCGCGAAGTTTTTTCGGCACAGATAGACGCCGGCGTAGCCGAGCATCAGGGCGGCGAGTCTTCCCCAATCGCGAGACGACGGCGCCGGCTGTGCGGTGGCCGGTGAGAGCAACGCTGATTCCGGCATCGCGCCGATGGCCTCGAGCTGCGTGAGGTAACCCCCGATGCAGAACATGGCGACCGGTTCGCGTCGCATGTGTCGTTTTTGTCACGACTCTGCCACTCGATCATCACGGCGAATGCGACGAAGGACCAATGGCGCGCCTCTCTCCGCGCGGGGACTTTGACGCGCTCCCGTTCATCCGGAGCCCAACGCCATTCCTCCCAGGGAGGGTCTGATGAGAATCATCGCACTCGCCACTCGCGGACTCGGCGTGACAATCGCCGCCACGTCCATTGCTGCATCCGCCAAGTCCGTCACGGCGCAAACCGCGAAGCCGACGATCGTCCTCGTACACGGGGCCTTTGCCGATGGGTCGAGTTGGGCCAAAGTCATTCCGATCCTTCAGGCCAAGGGTTACAACGTCACGGCGGTGCAGAATCCGCTCACGTCATTCGCCGACGATGTCGCTGCCACAAAGCGCGCCCTCGACCTTCAGACTGGGCCTGTCGTGCTCGTTGGCCACTCCTGGGCCGGCACCGTCATTACCGAAGCGGGGATCGACCCCAGGGTGATCAGCCTCGTCTACGTCTCGGCGTTCGCGCCCGATGTCGGTGAGGTGGTCGGGGACATCGGCAAGTCTTATCCGACGCCGGCGGCTCTCGCCGCGCCGATCATCGACAAGTCGGGGTTCATGTCGCTCTCTACCGACGCTTTCGTGAAGCATTTCGCGTCGGATCTTCCGGCGTCCGAGGCGCGAGTGCTCGCCGCCGCGCAGGGGCCGATCCTGGCGGCCGCGTTCGGCACCCAGGTGTCGAACGCCGCGTGGAAGACGAAGCCGTCGTGGTACATCGTCGCGAAGATGGACGAAGCGATCGCGCCCGACGAAGAGCGCTTCTTCGCCAAGCGCATGAACGCGACGACGACGGAACTGAATACGAGCCACCTGTCGATGTTGTCGAAGCCGGCGGACGTCGCCGCCATCATCGTGAAGGCGGCAACCGTCACGCAATCGGCGCGAAAATCCCCGTAGCGTGGGAGTGGCCGGCGCCGGCACACGTCGCATGAGAACATCGTCGTTCGTCGCGATCGCGGCCGCGGGGTGGCTCGTCGGTGAGCCGATGCGCGCCGCCGTCGTGGCTCAGGTTCAACCATACCCGGCGAGCTTCCACACGCGGCGCATCTCCACCAACGGCGTCAGCCTCTACGTTCGCGTTGGTGGCCACGGTCCCGCCGTGCTGCTGCTGCACGGCTACGGCGAGACCGGCGACATGTGGACGCCGGTCGCGGTGAAGCTCGTCGCCGATCACACCGTCATCATTCCCGATCTGCGCGGGATGGGTCTGTCGTCACGCCCGGCGGGCGGCTACGACAAGAAGACCAGGGCTACGACATGGCCGGCATGCTCGACTCGCTCGGGATTACACAGGTGGACCTCGTGACGCACGACATCGGCAACATGGTCGGCTACGCGTTCGCGGCCGAGAGCCCGATGCGCGTTCGGCGCTTCGTGCTGATCGACGCGCCGCTCCCTGGAATCGGACCGTGGGACGACATCATCAAGAGCCATGTGCTCTGGCACTTCTCGTTCTGGGGACCGGACGAGGAGCGACTGGTGGCCGGCCGCGAGCGAATCTACCTCGACCGGTTCTGGAACGAGTTCGCCGCGACGCGCACGGCATTTCCCGAGGCGTCGCGCGAACACTACGCGGCGCTGTACGCGCAGCCGGGCGCGATGCACGCCGGCTTCTCGCAGTTCCAGGCGTTCGACCAGGACGTGATCGACAATCGCGCGTTTGCCGCGCAGGGAAAGCTGACCATGCCCGTCCTCGCGCTCGGCGGCGAGAAGTCGTTCGGTCCCATGATGGCGACCGTCATGCGCGCCGTCGCGACGAACGTCGAGGGTGGCATCGTTCCCGGCTCGGGGCACTGGACGACGGAAGAAAATCCGCGCGCGACAGTCGAGCTCGTGACCGCCTTTCTCGCCAGGAAGTAGCTACGAGCGGAACGCCATCCGCAGCCTATTTTCCCTTTCCGCCGCCCCTCGGCTTCGAACGCATGCGCTCCCGCGCCTCGATTTCGGCGTCGGATACGAAATCATCGGGGGGCTCGTCGGGCTCGCTCTGCTTTTGCTCGAGATCTCGACTCGAGCGATCGGCGGGGGCCTTAGGGTTCGTCTTCCGATCCGTGTTCCGCTGTGGCTTGGCCATTCAGTCTCCTTGCTGATCATGCGGAGGGACGCAGCGACCGTGCCGTCACCACAATCGCAGTGGCCGCGTCTCGTGCTGGACGAGTGGCTCCCGACGTGTGAGACGCTGCACCGGTGGGTGCAGGTCGTCGGCAAGACGCGTCTTGCGCTCGCGCCCTACATGAATCATTGGTGGCATTGCGCGCTCTACGTCACGCCGCTGGGACTCACCACCTCGTCGATGCCGGCGGATGGCCGTGCCATCGACGCCCAGTTCGATTTCGTCAACCATGAGCTCATGGTGCGAGCGAGCGATGGGGAGATCCGGAAGATCGCGCTCGAGAAGAAATCGGTAGCGGAATTCTATACGGAGTGGCGCGAGCTGCTGCGCGCCCTCGATGTCGATGTCCGGATTTGGCCGAGACCGAACGAAATCGCCGACGCGACACCTTTCGCCGACGATCGCGTGCATGCGAGCTACGACGCCGAGTCGGTACGCAGGTGGTTCCGTGCCCTCTCGAACGTCGATCGAGTCCTCAAGGAATTCCGTGGCCGGTTCATCGGCAAGGCGAGCCCGGTGCATTTCTGGTGGGGCGGTTTCGACCTGGCATGCACTCGTTTCTCAGGCCGGCGGGCGCCACCACACCCGGGTGGAATCCCGAACTGTCCGGATTACGTGATGCGCGAAGGCTACTCTCACGAGTGCATCAGTGCCGGCTGGTGGCCGGGTACGGCAGGATCCCCGGTGGCGGAAGCGGCGCTGTACGCGTACGTCTATCCAGAGCCGCCCGGCTGCGCGGCGGCAAGCATCCGGCCAGCCTCAGCGTTTTATCATCCCGAGATGCGCGAGTGGATTCTGCCGTACGAAGCAATTCGATCGGCTTCGGATCCCGATGGAGCGATCGTGGCGTTTCTCGAGAGCACCTACGAGGCTGCCGCAACGCTCGGCGGCTGGGACATCGACGCCCTACGCCGAAAGGCCAATGACGCAAAGCGCGACGCATCGTTAGCCTAGCGCCCCCAGCGTTTCGTCTTTTCGTCGTCCAACGCCACCGACCGGTGGAAGGAATGCTCATGGCTGACAATCTCATCGTCGTCGGGTTCAAAGGAACTCGGCGCGCTTCCGAAGTTCTCTCGGAATTGCAAAAGCTGGATGAAAACTGGGTGATCGATCTGAAGGATGGGGTTTCAGCGTATCGAACTGATGACGGCGAGCTCCGCATCGATCAGAGCGTGCAAGCGACGCGCGGTCAGGGCGCCGACCTGGGGTTGCTCGCCGGTGCCTTGCTTGGCGGGCTGCTCGCCGCGCCGTTCACCGGCGGGCTGAGTGCCGCCGCCGCGGCCGGCGCGGTGGGCGCTGGCGCGGCTGGCGGTGCGATCGGCGGCGCGGCCATGGGTGCGGAAGACGCCACGGATTTCAAGCGGCAATACGGCATTTCCCAGGAGTTCGTCGATCAGGTCGGCAAGTTGATCAACCCCGGCGAGTCGGCCGTCTTCGTTCTCTCGCGCACGGCCAGTCCGGATCTCGTCGCCGAGAAATTCCGAGGATACGGCGGAACGATTCTGCGAACGAATCTGTCGATCCCACAGGCGGTGCGCGCGCAACGTACGCTCCGCGGCTAGGTGTTCCGAGTGTCACGCCGTCGCCGACGACTCATCTCGTGTGCGGGCGCCGTGATTGTCGCCGCGGCATGCGGAACGTCCGAGAGCAAGGAGCGCCAGATGGGCGCGGCCGACGCGGCACATGTCGACTCGTTTCACGCTCTCAGGATCGAGTGAGGGCGTTGCCGCCACCGGCACCGCCCTCGCGATAGCGCGAGGAGAAGCGCCGCTTCCTACGCGTCCGCGGTGAGCGCGCGTCGCCGCTCGACTTCGCCGCGATACGCCTCGAGCACGACCTGTGTCGCCGCCTGCATCTCGGCCGTGGACACGCGCTCGTGCGCCGTCTGCGCGGACTGAACGTCGCGCTGAAGCAATTGGTCAGACGAGGCAAATGCCCGTCTTCGCACGCGTGATCTCAACGCGTCGAGCGCCTTGGCGGACAGCATGACCTGAATTGGCATCCGGGCTCAGCGGCCGTCAAGGCCACAGGTTCGTCAAGGCAAAGCGGGCGCGTGGAGAGGGCCGCCAGACGACATCGGTATCATTCCGCGCCCGATGACCAACCGCGGCAGGACGCCCAGATGCGAGATGAGGTGCGTGTGCGGGGAGTGCCTGAGCTCGTGCGCCCTATGCGTGCCGTTCATCACGCCCACGACAAGGCCGCAGCCTGCCGCCGCACCCGCCTCGAGATCGATCGGCGTGTCGCCGACCGACGTCACCATCTCCATCCGCCGCACTCCCGCGAGCGCCATCGCTCTGAAGATTGGATCCGGGTGCGGCCGCCCGCGTCCGACCTCGTCCGCCGCCACCGTGCCGTCGATCTGCCAGGTGGTTCGCCACCCAAGACGATCGAGCAGACCGTCGAGCACGATTCGGCTGTGACCCGACGCCAACGCGACCATCGCGCCCGCGCGCTTGAGACGAAAGAACGTCTCCTCGACGTGCGGCATCAACTCGACTTTCGGGCCGCGGCGGTAGTGATCGGTGATGCGGTGGAGGAAGTCGGCGTGCACTTCGCTCACAAGATCATCGTGCGCTCCGTCCGGGCCGATCGACCGGAGGATGAGCCGCCGGATGGCTTCCTGTATCGGCATCCCCAACACATCCCTCACCGATTCTCGCTTGACGGGTACATTCGCGGCGATGAGCGCCGTACGAATGCATTCGTCGATTGCGTCGCCGGAACGAACCGTCGTTCCTTCGACGCGGAACACCACGAGATCGATTCTCAGCGCGCTCGCATCCATGTCTCCCTCCGCTGAGAGAAGGATGGCGTTTGTGCGCCGCTCGTGGTGTCGGAAGGGTCACGAGTTTGCCACCGGCGTGTACGTGTTGGCTGCCGCGTTCGGTCAGGCGGCGCCGACGCGCAGCTCGACGCGGTCGGTGAGCGCGTCCGGCTTCTCGCCGAGGAATTCCACCCACTGTTTCTTGAGCGACCGGTAGTGCGTGGCGGCCTCCACGAGCTCCAGGAAGCACCCGATCGTCTCGGCAAAACGCGCCTGCAGAACATTGTTGGCGAGGTTGCCATCGGGCGCAAAAGCCTCGTGCGCCTGAGCGAGTGAGAACATGTCTGGATAGACTCGGCTCCCGAGATGCTCGAGCGGAACGCGAAGCGACCATAGCCCACGGTTTCCGCCGGCCATCGATGGCGACGCCGACATGAGCAGGCCCTGCCTCCCATTGAACGGTTGCGGGCGTACCCGCGAGACCCAGTCGATCAAATTCTTGAGCGCGCCGGGGATCGACGCGTTGTACTCCGGAGAGGCGATGACGAAGGCGTCCGCCGCCTCGAGCCATCGGCGAAAACGCATCGCCGGCTCGGGGACGCCCGTCTCCTGCTCGACGTCGAAGTCGAACGAGACGCAGTCGAAGTCCCCCAAGCCCGCCCGTTCGACCGTGCCGCCTTTCTGCTGAATCACCTGCTCGGCCAATCGGGCGAGCCGCTCGTTGAGGGAGTTGCTTCGCAGCGACGCGCTCAGAACCACGACGCGGACCGGTTGCCGATGTTCCGTTGCCACGGGATCGCTCCGATGAAGGATTGACGTTCGAGCGAGCATCTTGCGTGCGCGATCAAAGGCGCTTCGTCTCTCCGATCGCGAGCGTCCAGTTCGCGGCCGGCGGAAGCGCAGCTTCGTTCCATCGCTGTGCAAACCGCGCCGGCGGTTCTTCGACGGGTTCGTCGGTCAGACGAAACGTCCCCCAGTGCAGCGCCAAGCAGGGCGGCTGCCCGCCCCCGCTGGAGGTGACCGCGCGGTAGGCCGCCATCGCGTCCTCCGGATTCATATGGACGCTCTCCATGAACCAACGCGGCTCGTACGCGCCGATGGGCAGCATCACGAGATCGAACGGTCCCGATCGCTCGCCGATTGCCGCGAATTCCGGGTGCAGCGCCGTGTCACCGGCGAAGTAGACGCGGACGCCGTCGGCGGCGATCGTCCACCCGCACCACAACGTCGCGCCGCGGTCGCGCAATCCGCGTCCGCTGAAATGGCGAGCCGGTGTGCAGGTGGCGCTGTACCCGGGGCCGTCGACCGTCTGCCACCAGTTGCGCTCCTCGATGCTCCGCGCGCCGAGAGACTGCAGCAATTCGCCGAGTCCAAGTGGGCAGAGCCAGTTCGCGCTCGGATACTGGTTCGCGATGCGCCTCACCGTCGGTGCGTCGAGGTGGTCGTAGTGATTGTGTGAAAGGAGGACGACGTCGATCGGCGGCAACGCGTCGAAGTCGACGCCGGGCGGAGTCAGTCGCCGCGGACCGACCCAGCGAAATGGCGATGCGCGTTCGCCCCACATCGGATCGGTAAGGATGTTCAGACCGCCGAGCTGGAGCAGGACGGTCGAGTGTCCCACCCACGTCGCGGAGCGGTATCCGGTATCGGCGCGGGGCACGACGATCGACGGCGTGCGCCGCGGCAGCCAGCCGCGCGGAGGATTCGGCGCGATCCGCGTCCGCGGACGATCGCGAAAGCGCCATCGTAAGACATCTTTGAAACCGCGCGGTTGACCGGGCCAGGGATTCTGAAAGGTCATTCACCCTCGTCCCGCGAAAAAGCGCGGCGTGTCGGAGAAAAGCGGCCTCCGCCGATCAGTGTAGGCAGCGCGGTCGACGGTGACAAGGTGAAGGCGCCCCTTGACGCCACGCCCATGCTTAGAGTCCCGCATTCGTCGTTCGCCTCACCACGCAGGAGTCCAAATGCAAACCGCCACGCCGCCCACTGCCACCGATGCTCAGATGAGCATCACCGACCATGAACGATTGGAAGTCGAGCGCGCGAACAAGACCGGATTGCAGCCCGTGGTGTTCGTGCACGGACTGTGGCTCTTGCCGAGCAGCTGGGACCGTTGGGCGACGGCGTTCGAGGAGGCAGGATTCGTCGCGCTCACGCCAGGTTGGCCGGATGATCCCGAAACAGTCGCCGAGGCAAACGCGCATCCCGAGGTGATGGCGCAAAAGACGATCGGGCAAGTCGCCGATCACTTCGAAGCGATCATCACGGAGCTCACGAGAAAACCTGCTCTCATTGGGCACTCCTTCGGTGGACTGCTCGCGCAGATACTCGCCGGGCGGGGGCGGTCGAGCGCGACAGTCGCCGTCGACCCCGCGCCATTCCGCGGCGTGCTCCCGCTGCCGATTTCGGCGCTCAAGTCGGCCTGGCCTGTGCTCGGCAATCCGGCCAATCGAAAGCGCGCCGTTCCGCTCACCTACGAGCAGTTCAGGTTCGGATTCGCGAACGCGGTGAGCGAGGAGGAGGCGAAGGAACTGTACGACACGTTCGCGGTCCCGGCGTCGGGGACACCGCTTTTTCAGGCGGCCGCCGCGAATCTCAATCCGTGGACCGAAGCGAAGGTCGACACAGACAATCCCGATCGCGGTCCGCTGCTCATCATTTCCGGCGAGAAGGACAACACCGTCCCGTGGTCGATCGCGCACGCGTCGTTCAACCAGCAGAAAGACAATCCGTCCGTCACCGAGATCGTCGAGATGCCGAACCGAGGGCATGCATTGACGATCGACAGCGGCTGGCGCGAGGTGGCGGACAAGGCACTGGAGTTCGTTCGCCGATTCGTTTGACGATCTGACCAGTGACCAAGCCGGCCGCCGAGGCCGATGGGTGATCCTCGGCGTGTCGCGGGGCGGCCGGCTCCTTGCTCGCTGTTGCGGTTATGCACCGAGAAGCACGTGGATCACTGACGCCGCTGGCACTACTTGCCGCGGCCTCGGGTGCGCGTACCTGGGCCGGTGTCGCCACCCTGTCGCGTCGTGCGCCTGCGATATTGTTCGCCGCAGGCGAGCTCGTTTATGACAAGGTGCCGACCGTGCCCAGCCGCGTCGCTGCGCCTCTGCTCCTTGGACGTGTCGCGGCGGGAGCGTTGGTGGGCGTGACCGTGGGGAGTCGAGCAGGGCGGAATCGCGCCGGGTCGGCGATCCTCGGCGGACTCGTCGCGTTCGCCAGCGCACACGCTACCTATAGAATGCGCCGCTCGCTCGGCAGACGTCTGCCGCCGATGGCGGCCGCGCTCGTCGAGGACGCGATCGTCGTCGGCGCCGCCTGGGCAGGCGCGGAGTTGCTGCGCCGGCGTGACTACTGACGTCGCATCTGGACTTCCGCCGGCGTGACTCCGTCAGGAGTCAACAACCCCTCGAGCACGCTCTCCGACGTCAACGTGCCGTCGAAGCGCTCGTGAAAGGCCGGCCGCGGATTGCCCACGAGTCGTGACTACCGTCAGGTCGAGGTGAACGCCGTCGTTCGCGATTGCGCCCGTGATCGCGATCGTGCCGCCGCAGCAGGCTTCGCCGGACCAGTCGCCCGTGCCGGCGATCGTGTTGCCGGTCACCGCGAGCGTCCAACTTTCATGGGACCCGGGCACCTCGTTCGGACGGATCCAAGTGCCGTTCAGCGTCGCCGTCGACGGGGTGACTGTGTCGCTGCCGCAACCAATGGCTGCCAACATCAGCGGGGTGGTCACGAGTATGGCACGGAGCGTTTTTCGCATGCCAGCCAAACTACCGGTTAGCCTTGGCCGTCACGCGGTCGCGAGCCACCGCCGGCATTCGTCCGCCATCGCTCGCAAGACGGTGAGATCGGCTTCGAGAGGCGCCGCGTTCTCGGCGTGAGGCATCATCTCGACGAGCGCCGCCCGCGCGGCCCGGTCGTCGCCCGCGCGAATCGCGTCCATCGCCCGTTGCTCGATGACACGCCGCCGCGCCCGAATTTCACTCAGACGCCCCTCGACAGCGACGATCTCGGTCTCGAGTCCCGTCAACTCGTGGCGAAGCCGCTCCAACGCCGATTGCACGTCTCTTTGATGAGCGTCTCGAGAATCAGGCTTCATCAACTCCTCCAACATCCCGAGATGGAGAGCTGAAACGCGCTCGCTCGGCAGATCGGCGCAGCATACTGGACAATCGCTCCCGACCAACTTCGCGGCAAGCCGAACCGTTGGCCGTGTCCGCGCCGTTTGCTCTTGCGCTCTCGACGCGCATACTTTGAGCATCCTTCCCTCCCCCTCATGACATCCATCGGCGGCGACGTCGCCTCCGCACTCTCCGGCCGCTACCGCATCGAACGCGAGCTCGGTCGCGGCGGTATGGCCACGGTCTATCTCGCTGAAGACCTGAAGCACGGCCGCAAGGTCGCGCTCAAGGTGCTCAAGCCCGAACTGGCCGCCGTCCTCGGCGCCGAGCGATTCGTCGTCGAGATCAAGACGACGGCCAGCCTTCAGCACCCGCACATCCTCCCGCTCTTCGACTCCGGCGAGGCCGACGGGTTGCTGTACTACGTCATGCCCTACATCCAGGGCGAGACGGTTCGCGAGAAGTTGAACCGCGAGACCCAGTTCGGCGTCGACGACGCGATCCGCATCGCGCGTGAGGTCGCCGACGCCCTGGACTACGCGCACCGCAACGGCGTGATCCATCGCGACATCAAGCCGGAGAACATTCTGCTGCACGACGGCCGCGCGATGGTGATGGACTTCGGCATCGCGCTCGCCGTGAGCGCCGCGGCCGGCGGCCGGATGACCGAGACGGGTCTCTCGCTCGGCACGCCGCACTACATGAGCCCCGAACAGGCGACGGCCGACAAGGACATCAGCGCGCGCAGCGACATCTACTCGCTGGCGAGCGTGCTGTACGAGACGCTCGCCGGCGAACCGCCGCACACGGGCGGCTCGGCACAGCAGGTGATCATGAAGATCATCGCCGAGCCCGCGAAGCCGGTGACGAGCCTGCGGAAGTCGGTGCCGTCGAACGTGGAGGCGGCGCTCGAGAAAGCGCTCGAGAAGCTGCCGGCCGACCGATTCGACAATGTGAGGGCGTTCAGCGACGCCTTGGTGAACCCCGCATTCACGTCGAGTGCCGCAACCGGCGCGCGAGCCGCTCGAACCGCGACGCGCGGCGTTTCTCGTTGGCTGTTCGGCGCCATCGCGTGCGTCGCGATCGCGTCGCTGGCCGCGGCGGTGTGGGCGTGGCGACGACCGACGTCCGCGTCGCCGGTTCCGCCGATGCGCTTCACACTCGAGATGCCCGACTCCCAAGACATCACCGCCAACATCGGGACGCGCGCGCTCGCCATCTCGCCGGATGGAGCGGAGATCGTGTACATGGGAAGGTCGCACGGAAACCGCGCGCTCTTCAGAAGGCGCCTCGACGAGCTGACGCCGCACGAGATCATCGGCTCTGTCGGGGCGCTGGATCCGGTCTTCTCTCCCGAGGGTGAGCTTGCGTTCGACAGGTCGGATCGTGCGTTCGCGACGTTGCCGACGGACGGACGACCCTCGGCAAGAATCGCGGAAAACGCCGGCCGCACGAGTTGGGGCGAGGGCGACGTGATCGCGTTCATTCGCGGCAGCTCGCTTTGGCGCTCCAACAGCAGCGGCGGCTCGCCGACGAGGCTGACGACGCCGGACTCGTCGAGTGGCGCGGGGCACAGTTGGCCTTTCGTGCTTCCGGGCGGGAAAGCCGTCCTCTTCAACGATTTTCGCGAAGCGCGGACGCCCGACGAGTTGGACGTTCTCGTCGTCCGTGTCGCCGACGGTCAAGTGAAGCGACTCGGCATCAAGGGCTCGAATCCGCGCTACGTGAGCAGCGGAGACATCCTCGTCGCGCAGAGCGACGGGGCCATTCTTGCCGCGCCGTTCGACGTGCGAGCCCTCGAGCTGAGAGGTCCTCCGGTTCGCGTGCTCGAAGGGGTGTTCGTGCGTCCCGGCGGCGTAGCGCACTACGACGTATCCCGAAACGGAGTGCTGGCCTACGTCGAGGGTGCGGAGACGCAGCGGGCCATGATCGTCGACCGTGCAGGCCACGAGCATGACGCCGGCTTCCCTGACGGCGCTTACACACATCCCCGATTGTCACCAAGCGGAGATCGCGTCGCGGTGGCGCGCTCCGACGGCGCCAGGTCCGACATATGGGTCGTGACCCGGGCGACCGGCCAGCCTGTTCGCTTCACTCGCGACGGCCAAAGCAGCGCGCCGGAGTGGAGCGCCGACGGTAGCCGGCTCGGCTGGCTCCATTCCGATACCGCGGGCGCGACGATTCGCTGGCAGCGAGCGGACGGAGGCGGCACGGCCTCGCAAATCCCGACGGCGGGTCTCGCCCTGTTCTACTTCGTGTTCACGCCCGATGGCAAATCGATCGTTGCCGTGATCGGCACTCCGTTTCACCACGACATCGTGCTCCTCCCGATCGACGGATCATCCAAACCGCGCGTTCTCGCCGGCTCCGACGCCGACGAATTGCAGCCCAGCGTCTCGCCGGACGGCCATTGGTTGGCCTTCACGAGCAACGAGACGGGACGCACGGAGGTATTCGTCGCGAGCGTCGACGACCCCACGACCCGCCTGCAGATCACGAGCGACGGTGGACGCGAGCCGTTATGGAGCGGCGATGGGCATTCTCTAATCGTGCGAACCCCCGCCACGTCGTTCGCCTCGATCGCGCTGACACTTCGCTCCCGGCATCGCGATCACTCGGCGCGATACCCTATTCGCCGACCCATACGCAGTCGGATCGCCCGACCGGGCGGTCGGTGTGAGCCCGCGGACCGGCGAGATGGTCGCGCTCGCGCGCAGCGGCTCGAAGCGTGATCGCATCGTCGTCGTCACGAACTGGCTCGACGAATTGAAGCGGCGCATGGCACAGGTGAAGAAACCGTAGCATACAGGCAATTTCTGTTACGCCTCCAGCCCGCCGTGGATCACCGACACGTTGACCGCCCTGCGGCAGAATGAGGCTGCTCTAGTCAACATCGTTTCACCCTCACTCCGCCTCACGTGAGCGACATCGACTGGAACCTCGAGCTCCGCAAGATCGAGCGTCAGTACGACGGGCTTCCGCCCGAGCGGTCGCGGACCCAGATCCGCCTGCAGAAGATTCAAGAAATCGCCGCGAAGGACCGATTCCTGGAACGCCTCGCGCTCATCGGGATCTGGGTACGAGTGGTCCTGATCGCGGCGCTAGGCGTGTCACTCTTCTGGTGGCCGTACGGCCGCGGCTGTGGTATGCCCCTCGCCGCTTACCTGTTCTCTAATGGCATCGTGATCATCGGCGCCCTCACCGTCGCCGTCCGCGCGTGGCGCGATCGGCTGCCCGGGGCGTTCCTCGGCTCGACGGGGTGCGTGGCCCTCGCGTGGACGGTCATCGCGCTAAACGTCATGCCGCGCCTCGGGTATGCGCCGGCCGGCGGGACGAGCGTCCGGTGGAGCTGCAGCGCCGGCCGCTAGCGCACGTTTGCAGGATCTCACGTGAGATCCGATCGAAACTCGTCGCGTGATTGGGAAAAGGCTTCAACGGTATCTAAACCACCGCGAACTCCGCGAGCAACGCCGAGTGGTCGGAGAGGCGGCTCTCGCGCTCCGCGTGCGAGTAGTAGCAGCGCGTCGCGTCGCCGGCCAACGAGGCGGATGCCAGGGCGTGGTCGATGCGAAAGCCGTTCAGCGCCACCCCGCCCCGACCGAAGCTGAACCACGTGTGCTCGGTCTCCGCGTTGCGCGACCGCCACAGATCCACGAATCCCGCTTCGCGAATGGCGACCAGATATTCTGAGCTCATGAACTTGTACGCGCGCGCGTCGACGAACGATTCGCCCGCGTTGAAGTCGCCGATGAGCAGATAGCGATTGCCGGCGCGCCGCGCGGCGTGTCCGACCATTCGGTCCCAAAAGGCGCGCAGCGTCGCACGCCGAAGTGGCCCGTACACGGCGCCGACGGTCGCCCAGCCGTCCACGTCGACCTCGAGGAGCCCGTGCCGGAAGACTTGCGCGGGCGCGCCGGCGCGCCGGCGGCGGAGCGGAACGCGCGCCGCGATCAGCGTGCCGTTTTCACTGCTGGTCGGGGATGTGTGTTCGTGGAATGCGAGTCCGCTTGCCCGAAAGGCGGCGACGAGCTGCGGCGCGGTTCGCGCGCGCAACTCGTTGACCACCACCACGTCGGGTTCATGGCTCGCGATCGCGGCGACGATCGCATCGAGGCGCCGCCCGCCGCCCTGGCGAATGTTCCAGGACAGGATCTTCATCCCTGCACACCGGTACCGTCAGCCCAGACCGTTGTAGAAGCTCGGTCGCCCACGCAGATGCAGCGCTCCGTGGGCGACGAGCTCAATCGCGACGAACACCGTGCCGGCCGTGGCCCAGGTCATCCACGCCAATGACTGATGCTCGAGCAGCAACGTCGCCGTCAGCCGAGCGCCGAGCGCGAGCACAATCCCGCCGACGAACCACACGGCGATGCGCGCGACAACCTGAACGCTGCGGGCCGCCGGCAGGCGCGCCCGCAGCCAATTCAAGAACAAGAGGTCGACCCAATGGCCGCCGAATGCTGGCCACAACATGAGCAAGCTGAGAAGAGGCCAGCGGCGAATCCCCCCGGACCGTGACGCGACGACCGCACCGGCGACGATCGCGATGCTGATCGTCCGCGTGAGCGTTACACGCAGTGGCTCACGGTAGGGTCGCCAGTCGGCCATCTACTTCACCTGAACGCTCACCTTTCCCGCGCCAGCCCGACCGCCTTTTCGAGGCGCGATCCGAACTTCCACGTCGCACCCCAGCCGCGCGAGATACTTCACCAGGCGATCGAGCGAGAAGCCTCGCAGCCGGCCGTTCGTGATCAGCGACAGCTGCGACGGTTGCTCGCGGATGAGATACGACGCCTCCGTCTGCGTCATCTGGCGGTCGCGCAGAATACGCCCGATTTCTCGGGCGAGGAGCTCTTTTTTCAGATCGACTACCGGTGGTTTGGCCAACCGCAGCTTCGTCGCCATCGGTTCTCCGGTGAGGTGTTTGGCTACGCGAACCTTCCCTGGCGCCGGAATTTGGCGCCCTACCGGTCACGGGGCCAGACGCGACCTTCGTGAGCCATCACCTTACTCGAGCCGGGCACGCCAGGGCGCCACAAACCACAAGCCGCCGAAAAGCGCGAGTGAGAACGTCGCGAGAACGGCGCTGACGGCGGTCTCGTGCGTGACCATCGTCGAGACGATGTACACGTCCGACGACAGCCCGAGAGCGAGCGGAGGCATGCTCCACATCAGCAACGCCGACGAAATTCGGATGAACCCCTCCGACACGCTCGTCGGCTCGCGCAGACGGTGCAACGCCGCTGGAGTCATGACGAGCGCGATCAGTCGGCGAATCGACGCTTGCCCCGGCGCACGCACTCGCGCGCTCGCTTCGGCCCGTGATGGTCCTTGACGACGAACTTTCCGCCTTCGAGCCGATTGTAGGCGACGAAGAACTGTTCAATCTGTTCGACGATCGCGCTCGGCAAGTCCGCGAGCTTGCGCACCTTCTCGTGGAGCAACGACGACGCGCCGACCGCCAGCAGGCGATCGTTCTCGACTCGGTCGCCCCCCCTGCTCGTCTGCGTCGCCTCAATCACACCGATAAGCCGCGCCGGAACCACTGTGCCGGTCGGCACGGATTCGTCGAGCAGGAGAATCACGTCGAGCGGATCGCCGTCACCGCCGGTCGTCGAGGGAATGAAGCCGAAGTCGAATGGAAAGCTCAGGCCCTCCGGCAACACCTTGCTGACGACGAAGCATTGTCGCTTCACGTCGAAGTCGAGCTTCGTCCGGCTGCCTTTTGTCGTCTCCACCACGGCCGTGACTTTCCCGTTCCCGCCGGCGCCCTTGAGCTTGTCCAGTTTTGTCAAAGCGAACGATCCGGAGCAGTGGAAACAGGTCGAAGGTCAAGTTCTGTGCCCCGCCCCGGTGTCGATCAGGGAACAGCTGCGAAATCGACGAATTGGAACACAACTTGAGCCATTGGCCCGCTGTCCTACTCAGCCGAGGTTCGAATATGCCAGCACGAAAACGAGCAAGCTCCAGCCGCCGAAGCGGCGGCCGCAAATACGGAAAGGGCGCGAGCAAACGAGTGGCAAGCGCGATGCGCCGGAGGAAGCACGGAACGCTGCGTCGCGGGAAGCACGGACACGGCGGCAAGGTGAAAAGTCGAAAGCAGGCGATCGCGATCGGCCTATCGGAGGCGAGAGCGAAAGGCGCGAAGGTCCCCCGTCGACGAAAGAGCCATTAGCGCCCCCTCAACGACAAAAAGGCCCCGGCGCGCCGGAGCCTTTTTGTCATCGAGCACCACGGGTTAGTGAAGCGTCGTCAACCCGAGAATGCCTACGACGATGTTGCTCAGAATCGACGCGTTTCCATCGAGGAAGGTTCCGTATCTCGCGCGATTCCAATACGCGTCGTCGTACCCTCGTTGGAAGCCCTCGCGCGCGTAGTAGCTGTAGTCGCTCTGCGGCACGTAGGCTCCGGCGTACCCAAAACTGCCGTTCTCAAACTCGAACGCCCGCTCAAAGTCCGCCGGCACACCGTCGCGGCGGTCGATTAGCCCCGCGCGGTAGCCCTCCTGATACCCCTGGTTGACCGCCTGACGCAACACGTCGACTCCATACTGGTTCGTCTCGCGGAACACGCCGCCCATGTTGTATCGGTACTCATATCCCGGGTGGCCGATGCGGTCGCGATCGAACGCGCCGTTCGCCTGTCTCTCGCGCTCTCGTTGCGCGAGCTGCGCCTCCTGCTCGGCCCGCTGCGCTCGCTCGACTTGCTGCTGCTGAGCCTGACGGGCCTGCGACTCACGCTGCTGCTCGGCTAGCTGCGCGTTTCTCCGCTGATTTTGCAGTTCCGCATCGCGAGCCTGTTCCGCGCGGCCTTGCTCTGCGCGAGCCTGATCGGCACGCCCCTGATCGACCCGAGACTGTGCCGCGCGGGCCTGATCGACGCGTGCCTGCTCCTCGCGTGCTTGATCCGCCCGCCCCTGGTCGCCGCCCCTCTGCTGGGGCATCGCAGCTCGCGGGTCCCCCCTACCCTGGGGTTGCTGATCCTGCCGCGATACCTGCCCACGCTGATCTTGGTGGCCGCCGCGATTGTCCTGACCCCGCTGCGCGTGTGCCGCCGACGCAACCAACAGCAGCGCCGCCGCTGCCGAAAGAACCTGTGTGCGTTTCATACGTCCCCCCATCCTGAGAATTTCTACACCATTCAATACACTCGGCCGGGCGCCACGTGCCGCCTACGAGGGGGAACTTGCGGCGATACGTAAGCTGGCTGACAGCTGTCAGTCAGCTTACAACGCCGCTCGGCGCGACCATGTGCGTTGTCACATATGAGAATGGTGAATCTCGTGAGACGGAGCGCGGTCTACCGATAGCTCACCGCTGAAGTGATCCCGCGCGGCGACGCCGGCGACGGAACGCGGCCGGTCAGCGAGCGGCGCAACGCGTGAACGACCGTACGCGACCCACGCCGTGACAATCCCGACGACCGCCGGGACGATCGCCGCCGACGCGCCCATCGCAAGGATGCTGACCGTCGTTGCGCCGGCCATGATCACCGTCAGGCCGCCGGCGGCAAGCGAGGTGAGCGAAGTCCGGATGTGCAGCAATCCCGGGAGTATCAGTCCGAACGCGCCGAGGCACTCGCACACGCCGATGAAATGGAGAAATGCTATCGGGAGGACGATCGGCCCCTGCTGCATCTTCTCGGCGGGGATGATGAACTTCATGGAGCCCGCAAAGACGAAAAGGACGGCGGCGAGGCTCTGGGCGGTCCAGAGCAGGCGATTGACGATCTTGGCGCTCGAGGTCGGCATTAGCTGTTCTCCCGTGGCGTTTCGGCGGCTCGGGAGCCCGAGAACTCGAGCGTCCCTCCGTGCCTCACAACCACGTCGAACGACAACGCGCGAAATCGACGCGACGGCGAAACGAGGCGGCCTGGGATGGGGCGCGTTCAGCGGCAAACCGCGGAACTCTGCCCTCTACTATTGAATTGCCGCCGACGCGTTTTTGCTACCACAAAGATTTGCGCAGCAGGGAAAAACGCTCATTTTCATGGCGAGAGCGTCACGCGCGCTTCATTCGCCTGCGACAATGTCGCCCAAAGAGGACAATTGGTAGCAAATCGCGGTCGGCGGCAATTAATAAGTAGAGGCACGAGAGACGCCCTTTCCATCGGGCGATCGGCGAACGCTTTCGGTCGTGCACCCATTGATTCGCGAACAACGCGCGTGAAATCGCTCACCCCGGCCCCGCACTCGCGGCGACCCCGCTTCAACTCGCGGTCAACCGAGATCAACTCATGCACGACGGACCCTCCGCGCGACGCGTCGCGCACCAAGCGGAGCGCGGAACGCTGCGCGCTCGCCGCGTCGGAGTCTTAGCGCGACCGCGCCGCGTCACAACTCCGCTCATCACAGATTCACTCGGCTGGGTCCCGCGATTCACTCGGTTGCGTCCGAGATTCACTCGCGCGCATCTGAGATTCGGTCGGCCGCATCCGAGATTCGCGCGCGCACGCTCGACATTCATTCGGCTGGCCCCGATTCTCAATTGGCTTCATCCGAGAGTCGCTCTGCCCCTCTCGAGATTCAATCCGCCCGACCCCGCAGTCGCTCTTGCCACCCCGCGCTCAACCTCGAGCAGCCCGCACCGAGTTCACGCCCGACCGCCTCACAATAGCTCGCGACCGCATCAAGTCGTGTTCGAACCGCATGAAATCGCGCTCGGACCACATGAAGTCGCGTTCGGACCAAATGCCTCTCGCTCCAGCCGACGTGCACGGGCCGACCCACGACCTTAAGCGGCAGCGCGACGACTCGTAGGGCGGTTTAGACGAACCTTGCGCCACTATGCCCCACCTCGAGTCGGCCGAAGCCCGGCCGATGAGCGGACCGGCCACCATTGCGAGCCCCCCGTCCTCACCGCCGTGAGGTTTGACGCCCTCGCGTTCAACTAACGATCGCGTTTCAGACGCTGGTCTCGAGCCACTCCTCGTCCCATCGCCGACCGACGTTCGAGAAGTACGTGGCGATGGCCTCCGAATGACGATGCTCGGCGATGAGTCGCCGAACCTCACATGCCGGCGCGGGCCACAGGACGTGGTCACAGCGACTGGCGATGTATTCGATCACCTGCGACGAGACTCCGCCGTCGTCCGCGGCGGTGGCGATAAACCGGACACCATCGGCCGCCCGCACGACGGCGGTACGAAGGCACTGGTCGAGCGCTGTTGCCGTCATGGTCCCGCCTCCTACAGCGTCGGCTTGAGGATCATGACGACGACGATCGATCCCATGATTGCAAGAAGGAGCGTGCTCGCCTGGCGAACCCGCGACCCCGCATGCGCGAGCGCGTCGTCATCGCCCGACGCGACGGCCTGCTCGAGGACGGCCACCCGCTTCGACATGACCAATCCGCCGAACGCTCCGAGGAGGATGATGCCTCCGAACCCGAGGCCGATCCACAGCGACCTGAAGGTCATCCGCCCGACGAGGACCATCGCGATGCCGGTCAGCAGAACCAACCCGGCCGCCGGACCGGCGATCGCCTGCATGGTGCGCGTCAGCTGAGGGATCACCGGCGCGAGCGCGGCCCGATCGCCGCCGCGGAGGAGTCGCGCCATGAGGATCGACAACGCCGCGCCGCCGCCGATCCAGACGATCGCCGACAGCACGTGCGCTACTTTGAGGATGCCATACCAATTCATGCACGCCTCCGAGCCATCAGGGTTATACTCCATGTATAATCCCGATTATACGTGCTGTCAAATGAATTAACGTCACGATGACGCCACGCCCCTACGACGACCACAACCGCCGGCGGACGGCGGATGCCGGCCGCGACCGGATCCTTGCCGCCGCTCGGGAGATCCTCAACCTCGACGACCTCCGATCCTTTTCCCTGGAGGCCGTGGCCCGGGGCGCCGGCGTCACTCGGATGACCGTGTACAACCAGTTCGGCTCCAAGTCGCAGCTGTTGGCCGAGCTCTTCGACACCCTCATCGAGCGCGACGCGTTCAGCAAGATGCCGGGCGTGTTTCAGCAGCCGGACATCGGCGAGGCCTTCGATCTACTTGTCGCGATCCTCGGACGCTTCTATACGGACAACCGTGCGCTGATGGTGCGATTGGCGGGGGCGGCAGGCCTCGACCCGGACCTCGGCGAAGCAATGCGATCGCGGAACCTGCGCCGCCGCCGCGTGGTCGAGACGCTGGTGCAGCAGATCGGCGAGGAGCACCAGCCGGCGGTCGCGCCGGCCGAACTGGTGAACACGCTCGACGTGCTCCTCAACTTCACCACGTTCAACGGCATCGCCGGCCCGGCCCGAACGCCCAAGGCGGTGGTTCCGCACATGCGGCGGATGATCCGGAGTGTTCTCGGCCTTCCCGCGCCGAAGGCGGCGCGGCGCCGTCGGACGCGTTAGCGACTGAGCGCGACGTTGCCGTCGTCGCGCGGTGTCGCTGAGCAAAATACGATCGGGTGACGTCTATCACCGACAGCGCAGCGAAGCACGAGCAGTGTGTGCGCCGCGAGTTGCACGCGCGCCATCCGACACACCCTGCCCCTTGGCGGCACGCGCTCTCGGAACGTGCAAGTCGCTGCCCGCTCGGCGTCGACGCTCAGCGCAGCCACGCCTGCCCTCCCCGTACGTGGGAGCCCTCCGATGTGTCGCCCCATCCCCACCCGGCTCGGCGCCCTTTGGCTCGCGCTCGCAGCCGCGGCATGCAGTGAGCCGGTGCAGCCAGCCAACCCCGTTGCTCCCTCCGACACACCTGCGAGTCGCAGCATCTCGCTCGGAGGGCGGATCGATCCGGATGCGTTATCCGGAGGCGCGACAACTGTGTTCGACGCGACGGCCGGTGCGTTCGGCCATCCCGCGCCGAACCTCGACGCCGCCGCGCTGGTGCGACACAACGCCGGCGACGTTGCGTTCGGCGCCGTCTTCACGCCGAACACCGGACTCGGACCGTTGTTCAACAACAACGCATGCGAGGCCTGTCACGTCGGCGACGGCCGCGGCCAGCCGCCAGCCGACGGCGTGTCGTTCCTGACGATGCTGTTTCGCGCGAGCATCCCTGGAACGGATCCACACGGCGGACCGAATCCGGCAGGCGAGTACGGCGGTCAGCTTCAGCTGCTCGCGATTCCGGGATTCTTTCCCGAGGCAGCGGCGCGCGTGACGTACTCGGATTCCGGTGGACGGTACGGCGACGGCACGCCGTACGCGCTTCGCGTCCCGCACTACTCGTTCAGAGGACTCCTCGGCCCGCTGCCCAACAACCTGCTCACGTCACCGCGCGTGGCGCCGGTCAACTTCGGGCTTGGACTGCTCGAGGCGATTCCCGAGGCGACGATTCGCGCGCTCGCGGATCCCAACGATGCCGATCACGATGGCATCTCGGGGCGCTACAACGTCGTGTACGACGTCACGGTGCAGGACTACATCATCGGACGCTTCGGCTGGAAGGCCAATGTCGGAACGCTGCTGCACCAGGCGGCGGGAGCGTTCAACGGCGACATGAGCATCACGACGTCTTACTTCGCGAGCGAGAATTGCAAGGGCGAGTACTTCCGCTGCAAGGATCACGCGGCGGAGCTCGACGATCAGACGGTGGGCGACGTCGCGTTCTACACGGAGACGTTGGGCGTGCCGGCGCGGCGGAACCTCGACGATCCGCAGGCGCTGCACGGCGAGCGGCTGTTCCATGGAATCGGGTGCGACGGCTGTCATGTCTCGACGCTCACGACCGGCGTGCTCCCCGGCGTGCCGGCTGTCTCGAACCAGAAGATTCACCCGTACACGGATCTGTTGCTGCACGACATGGGCAGCGCGCTGGCCGACAATCGTCCCGACTTCGGGGCGTCCGGTCGCGAGTTCCGCACGCCACCGCTGTGGGGGATTGGGCTCGTGCAACTGGTGAACGGTCACACGTTCTTCATGCACGATGGACGCGCGCGCAATCTGTTGGAGGCCGTGCTCTGGCACGGCGGCGAGGGCAAAAACGCTCGCGAGCGCTTCAAGTCGCTCTCGGCGAGCGACCGAAAGGCGCTGATCGCATTTCTCAACTCACTGTAGACTCCGTCACCCGTCGCGCAGCGCGACACTCGGATCGACCAGCGACGCCCGGTGCGCGGGCAGCAACCCCGCCGTCACCGCGACGACCAGGAGAATCACGAGCGCGCCGGCGAAGCTCACCGGATCGCTCCATGTCACGCCGAACAGCAGTCCGCTCATCGCCGGCACGACGACCATCGCGCCGGCGATGCCGAGGACCATCCCCGCCACGGCGAGGCCAAGCGTATTTCGCATGATCGCACCGCGCACGTTGCCGGCGGATGCGCCGAGCGCGATGCGGATGCCGATCTCCTGACGGCGTTGCGTGACGCCGTACGAGATGAGCGCATAGATGCCGAGCGCGGCGAGCAGCACCGCGAACGCCGCGAAGCCGGCGAGCAGCACGACGACGAATCGCCTCGGCGACGCAACCTTGTCGATGAGCTCCTGCATTTGGCTCCAACGTCCTTTTGCCGCCACGGGCGCGATCGGCTCGAGCGCCGTGCGCGCGGATGCCGAAAGCTGGGACAACGTCAGAGACGTGCGCACGACGAGGTCGACGCGGGAGGCGAACGACTGCCCCAACGGGAAATACACTTCGCCCGTGAACGCGCTTTCGAGTGCGGTGTGGCGCGTGTCTCCCACGACGCCGATGACGGTGGGAAAGGCGTTTCCCTGCCAGATGCGCTGGCCGATCGCGTTCCGATCCGGCCACAACGTTCGCGCCATTGATTCGTTGATGATTACGACCGGCGGCGCGTCGCGCGTGTCGCCCTCGGTGAAGTCGCGCCCCGCGCGCATCGGAATGCCCATCGTGCGGAAGTAGCCGTTGCCGATGAGTCGAATGAATCCTTCCGGATACTGGCCGCGCTGGTATACGTGACCCTCAGCGGGAATCGCCCAGCTACGATCGCCGGTGAATGGCAGCATGTCGTTCAGCGACGCGTCGGCGACGCCCGGAATCGCGCGAACCCGACGAAGCACGTCGTCATAGTAGGCGGCGGCCGTGGCCAGATCCGGCAGTCGCGTCGGCGGATCGACGCGCAGCCGCGCGAGCTGCGCCGGCGCGAAGCCGAGCTTCGTGTCGAGCACGCGGACGAAGCTGCGCAGCAGCAGCGACGACGCGACGAGCAGTACGAGCGCCGCCGCGATTTCCGTCACGACGAGCGCCGACCGCACCCGCGCGTGACGTCCGCCGCGCGTGGCACCCGCGTACCTTCCTTGAGCGCGTCGTTCGGATCGGCCGGCGCCTGCAACGCCGGGAGCACGCCGACGACGAGACCGGTGACGAGAGCGACAATCGTGGCGGCGGCGAGCGCCGGAACGTCGACCGTCACGCGGGCGAGCAACGGAATATCGAACGCGCGCAGCCGCGACACATAGCGCGTGGCGAGCAGCCCGATCGCGACTCCCAGCGTGGCGCCGCCAGTCGCGAGCACGAGGCTCTCGGTGAGCGTTTGACGAATGAGCCGTCCGCGCGACGCACCCAGCGCGAGTCGTAGCGCGAGCTCTCGGCCCCGCGCCGTCATGCGCGCGAACTGGAGGCTGGCGAGATTCAGCGCGACGATCAGCATCACCGCCGCCACCGCGAATGCGAGCACGATCAGCGCCGGACGGAAGCGGCCGTTCACATGCTCGTCGAGCGACTGCACGCGCGGGCGGATCGTGTTGCGCCGCGGAAACTCGTCGGTGAGCTGCTTGCCGAGCGCGACGAGCTCCGTGCGCGCCTGATCGACCGATCCGCCGGGCTTCAGACGCCCGATCACGCCAAGCGTGTTGCCGTTTCGATTGTGCTGCTCGCTCAGGGCGTACGGAGTGAAGAGATCGACGTTCGTGCCCGGCGCGAACACCGACGCGAAATCGAACGACGCCGGCAACACGCCGATCACCCGCACCGGCGCGTCGTTGATCGTCAAGACCCGTCCGACGATCGACCGATCCGCGGCGAACTGCTCGCGCCAGGTCTTTTCCGTCAGCATCGTCGTCGCGGCGCTGTTGTCGAGACACTCGTCCGCGCTGAACGACCGTCCGAGCCGCGGCGTGACGCCGAGGAAGGGAAAGAAATTGCAGGTGACCGGCACGCGCGTGAGGCGCTGCGTGTCGCCGCCGGGCGTGCTCAGGACCGCGTCGCCAATACTATAGAATGCGAAGTACCCGGCGACGTCGCTCAGCGACCGGCTTCGGGCACCGAGGTCCACGAAGTGCGCCACCTGGACGCGCCATTCGTCGACGCCGTTGTCGCCGACGTTGCCGATCCATATGAGCCGTTCCGCGGTCGCGGAACGGCAACGGGCGCAGCAGCACGCCGTTGACGAGACTGAACACCGTCGCGCTCGCGCCGATGCCGAGCGCCATGATCGCGAGCGCGAAGGCGGTGAAGCCCGCGTCGCGCCGCAGCGTGCGGAATGCGTATCGAAGGTCGCCGCGCAGCAAGTCGAACGAGTCGCGCCAGCGCAGACGTCGTTCCTGCCGGACCGCGGAGGCGCGCGATCGGCGACGTTCCTCGTCCACTTCGCCGAAGCGGCGCTCGGCTTCCGCGCGCGCGGCCGGCGGCGACATCCCTTCGCCGATCAACTGCTTGGTGCGGAGCTCGAGGTGGATGCGGATCTCCTCGTCGGCGTCGTGCTGCATGCTGCGGCGCGTGACGAGACGGAGCAGCCGGCGAATTCCAGGGCGGATCTCGGAAACCATAGATTTCGCTCCTACGCCGGTCCCGGCGCCGAGGTGAGGATGTCGGTGACCGTCTTCGCGTAACGGACCCACTGCGCGGTCTCGGCGGCGAGGCGCGCGCGTCCGGCTTTCGTGATGCGATAGTACCGCGCCCGCTGATTGTTCTCGGTCACGCCCCACTCGGCGACGACGAGATTCCGTTCTTCGAGGCGGTGAAGCGCCTGGTAGAGGGCGCTGTCGCGGATGTCGAGCGCACCGCGCGACCGGGCCTCGACCCACTGCGTGATCTCGAAGCCGTGCATGGGCGTCCAGCACAGGGCTTTGAGGGCGAGGTTGTCGAGAGTGCCTTTGACGATCGGGAGGGGATCCTGGTCGGCCACGATGATCTCAGACTAAGGGTACAGAGTCTGACACCATCGTCCGAAAAAGGGTTGGGAGCTCCTTCCTTCCTTCCTTTGAGTGAACTGACTCCGCACCCCGCCCCGTCCCACGTTCCAGGTCTCCGCACTCCGCCGCCGCACTCCCCCGGAGGATCGCGTACGAGGGACTCGCGTTATACTGCAAGAACCCATGGCGCCCATCGTTCCCAACCCGAAAAAGATCAAGGCCTTCCCCACGGAAACGGCGTTCGAGACCTGGCTCCGCACGAATCACGATCGCGAAACCGAGATCTGGCTCAAGATTCACAAGAAGGAAACCGGCCTGCGAACCGTGACCTACGCGCAAGCGCTCGACGTGGCGCTCTGTTGGGGTTGGATCGACGGCATTCGAAAGGGATTCGACGCGCGCTCGTTCCTCCAACGATTCACGCCGCGCAGGCCGAAGAGCATCTGGAGCCAGGTCAATCGCGACCACGTCGCGCGTCTCGCCGCCGACGGCCGGATGACGCCCCATGGACAGCGACACGTCGACGCGGCGAGAGCCGACGGGCGATGGGATGCGGCTTATGCGCCGATGCGCAACGCGACCGAGGCCACGCTGCCCGACGACCTTCGCGCCGCCATCCAGGCCAACGCACGCGCGCGAAAGACGTTCAAGACGCTTGGGCGCCAGAACCTTTTTGCGCTCGCCTTCCGCACGAACAACATGAAGACCCCGGCCGGCCGGGCAAAGAAGATCGCCGACCTGGTCGCGATGCTCGCCCGCGGCGAGACCATCGTGCCCGAGCGGCCGCGCTGAGTTCGCAACGGCACGGATGCTGCCAGCAACCGTGGCACACAACTCAGCGAGGCTGAAGTGACTCACACGCATGAATACGACTGCATCGTCTGCGGCGCGCATTTCGACTCGCAGGACGATCTCGCCCGGCATGACCGGGCAGAGCACGAGCCCAAGCAGGCCGCACCGGCCGACGACGCCGATCAGCCGATCGGGAACGAGCGGGTGCGGGACGACGACGATCGCTCCGACGACTCGATGCGCTAAGCCACGGGCCTCAGTCCGGGCGTGAGTCGCGGCGCGCGAACGCTGCGGCGTTGTCGGCCGCCCAGCGGGAGAAGGTCCGAGGCGGCAATCCAGTGATCTCCTGGACCGCCGAGGTCACGAACGCTGGGTGCCCGAGCGTGGCCGCCCACGCCGAGAGCAGCATGTCGGCGACGCCCCGCCATGCTGCCGCCGTCTCGCGGAACTCGTCGGGCGTCAGCTCCTCGAATCGGAGCTGGCGCCCGATCGCATCACCGATCGTGCGCACCTGCGCGGCCTGGCTCAGCGACTCGGGGCCCGTGAGGACGTAGTCGCCCCTCGCGTGTCGGTCGTCGAGCAGCATGCGTGCGGCCGCCGCCGCGACGTCGCGCTCGTCGATCGGCGCCGTCTCGGCGGCGCCGTACGGCCAACGCACCACGTCGCCGCGCGCGATCTGCGGACCCCACCAATGCCGCGCGTTCGAGGCGAACATTCCCGGCCGCACGATCGCCACATCGACGCCTGATTCCGCGAGCAGGCGTTCGACCTCGACATGAAGGCCGCGCATGGCGTTCGGCTGCTGGAAAAACGGGTGCGGCGTGCGGTGTGGCGACGAGAGCAAGACGATTCGCCGTGGCTCGTCGGACGTGTGCTGTGCGAGCCGTGCGATGACCGCGGGGAGGGTGGCTGACGGCGCGGTCCAAACGAGGAATACAGCCCCGACACCTTCGAGGGGCGCGTCGAGCGACTCCGGTGCGGTGAAGTCACCGGCGACGACCTCGACGCCCGCGGGCAGCGCGGCGCTCTCCGGCCGGCGCGTGAGCGCGCGCACGGACACGCCAGCGCGCAGAAGCTCGTCCACTACAAGGCGTCCGACGCGCCCGGTGGCGCCCGTCGCGAGAACCGTACTCGGCCGCGTCAGTAGCAGGTCCTTTTCAGCGTTGACTGGCCAACTGCTTACATCACGTTCACCACAATGACGCGAAGTGGCTTCGGGCCGACCTTATCCGCGGATTGCGCCGTCGGTGTCCGTTTCCTGCGTCGTGATCGCGATCGCGTGACGAGCGGCCGAAAGCGCGGCAATTCCGGCGCCCGCGCCAAGCACGCCGCCGATGCCTGCCGCGGCAAGCTTTCGAAGAACAGCCCGAGTGTTCCGGCAGTCGCGACGGCACCCCACGTTGCGAAACGCCACATGCGAAGGTCTTCGATCTTCTTGCCGCGCTCGGTCGCGAGCACGATGCCCGCCAAGGTCAGTCCGTTGATGACGCCGACGATTGCGCCCGCCGCCGTGAACGCGGCCACGAGTCCCCCGGGGAACGGACTTCCCAACTCGACGTAGACGTCGGGGATGAGACCCAGCCGAAACACTAGCCCAGTGAGAAGACCAATCGCCGTCCATGGAATGGACGTCGCGACGGTGGTGCGAAGGATGCCGCGGAGGCGCCGTCGAAGCACCTGAAGATCTCGGTCAGAGCTATGTCAACTTAACCCGCTAGCGTCGAGACGGATCGGCCGAAGCCGCGTCCGATCGACTCCGCACGCCTCTCGTTCCACGTTCCAGGTCACCGCACGCCGCCTCCGCACCCGTTCCCAATCCCAGTCCAGTGCGCTTACAGGATCTCGATGCTCCGCTCGGCGACGATCGGGAGAGCAGTTCCGGATGTCAGCATCACTCGCACGCGATACTGTCCTGGCCTGAGGCGGGAGAGATCCACAGTCACACCGCGCGACGCGATCCCGCCGATGATCGCGGGTGACTCGCGCCACCGAATGTCGAGCCCCCGATCCGGATCCGTGACGTGCAGCCCGACGAGAGCGCGGTGGATCAACCCTTCGTCGACGGGCTCTACCTCCACCGCGTAGTCGAACGTCTCGCCTTCGGGCCGCACACCGTACGTCTCCCAGAAAACGCCGATCTGCCGATTGCTCGGCACCGTCATCGCGTGCAACGCGAGCGGCACGGCTTCGTCGAGCGATTTCGCGGGTGTGGAATCCATCGGCGAGTACAGCAGCAGATCTGAAAGGCTCAGTCGCGTGCCGGCGACCGGCAGCTTGGGCGCGAAGCGCGTGCGTTCCGCCGCGTGGTTCGCCGTATCGAGGATCTCGAGGCTGATGACCACGGGCCGCCACGGCGCCATCAACGTGGAGACGATTTTGGCGCCCGCATTCTCGATCGTCATGCCAAACGGCGGAAGGACGCCGCCGCGATCGACGGCGGCCGCGAAGACTCCAGCTTGTCGCGGTTCATTGCGCGTGCCGCCGTCGTTGACCTCGAACGCCGCGACGATGAACGCGGAGTCGCCGCGCCGGAAGAGCGCGACCTGGTGATTGATGAGCGGCTCGAAGCTCGTCGCCCAGATCGGCGCGTAGGTCGGCCTGCTCTCCACGTTCTGAAATTCCCAGTCCTCCGGCGTCAGTTGATCCGGCGACGCGAACACGTGCCCGTCGGGGAAGAAGTTGAACGCCGGTTGGCGGCGGATGCCGGCGATCGGCGGCGGCCCCAGCGAGCCGGGGCGCGCGTCTCCCTGCGTGTACCAGAGCGCCGGGCCATAGCGAAGCACCGTCTCGCGATCGTCGCCGCGCGCCCAATCGCCCATCGTCGTCCGGCTGTCCCGCTCGATGTACATCCGCGTGATACGCGCGAGAAGTTCCGTGCGCAGGTCGTTCTCGCTCGTCAGGTACAGCGGCTGGACGAGTCGCCAGAAAGCGGCCGTCATCGAGTCTCGCTGCTCGCCGTCCGCGCGGCGATACGGTCCCGCGGCGCCCCCGACGAAGAGCGCGAGATCTTCGAATTGCTTGCGATCCGACTCGGGCAACTCGTCGAGCGCCAGCGAGAAGGCGGCGTCGGCGCGCGGAAATTTGCCGTACTGCTGCGCGGTGTAGCCGACCAGCGCGAAACACCAACTCGTCGTCGCGCGGACTGTCGCCGTAGCGGCGCAGGCGACGCCGAGACTGTCGGCCGCTTGCGGTCGTCCGGCCTCGATGAGATAGCGGACGCGTTGGCCGAGAATCCACCGATCGCCGGGGATCATGGCGCCGAGGCTGTCGAGGATGGTCAGAAGCCGAGCCCGCGCCGCGACGACCTCGAGGGCCTCCTGTGGCGGATCGGACGCGACCTGCTGGAGAAAGCAGTAGCGCCCGACGACCGCGTCGCAGCCGCCGGCGCCGACCAACGTCCCGTGCGGCAAGAGTTGCCGCCGCAGCGATTCGAAATCGCCTTGCGCGCGCCGCGCCAGACGCCACGCCCGCGTGGAATCGCGGCTCGTGACGGCGACGGATGACTGGCGAACGGGCGCGAGTGCGTCAGCCGCTTGGGACGGCCCGGCGCTCTGCTGAAACGACGGCGCTGCCCCCGCGATGATGAGCGCCGATAACGTGACCAACATTGTGTGACGCTACCTCAGCGGTGAAGCATTTCTCCGCTGAGGCAGGACGGGCAGACGATGTGCCGATCGCCTTGTGAGGTGTGCTCGGAGCGAGTAGTACCAACGGCCAATGAGGGGCGGAGGCGGAGTGCGGAGCTGAACGGGTGCGGAGGCGGAGTGCGGAGAACTGGAACGGGTGAGGAGGCGGTGTGCGGAGAACTGGAACGAGGGAGAGCGAACGAGTGCGGCGGACGTCTCTCCCGGCGGCCGCTAAGAGATCTTACGATGCCGCAGACTCCGCACTCCTTCTCGTCCCTCGTTCCCGGTCGCCGCACGCCGCCGCCGCACTCGTCCCCGATCCTCGTTCCAGTTCTCCGCACTCCGCCGCCGCACTCGCCCACACCGCCAGCGCACTCGCCCCCGATCAACTTCGCACGCGTCGCAACGTACGCGCGGAGCCGCGACACGTCCGCGCCCGCATCCGCGAGTCCGACATATCCATCCGGCCGGACAAGATAGAGAGCGCCTGCGCGGACGCCGGCGTCGCGCGCCGCCTCGTTCCAGGCGAACTCGTGCAGCTCGATGCCGAGGGCGGAGACATTCCGCCTCGAGCTCCTTCGGCGCGCGGCCGTACACGTGGACCTGCCACCGCAGCGAGGCGAGCGGCGCGAAGTTGTCCGAGCCATTCGTCCGGATCCACGGTAGCCGGTCGCCGGCGGCGATCGCGCCGGTCTTGCCCTCGCTCAACGCGCTGTCGTGGTACGAGACGTTGATCTGCGAGACGGTCCGGAAGAAGCAGCCGCCGCATCGCCGGAATGCGAAAGGCGAGCGGCGCGACGACGGGAACGATCCGCGTGCGCACGAGTTCGCGCGATCCTGCCCTGTCGCGTCACGATCGTGAAGCCGCGATCGGTGGTCTCGACCAGCCGCCGCGCGAAGGCGATGCGCTCGGGCTCGTAGGTATCGAGGATCGCGGCGCCGGCCTCGCCCTTGAGCACCGCCGCGAGCTTCCACGCGAGATTCACGGCGTCACCGATGCCGGTGTTCATCCCCTGGCCGCCCACCGGACTGTGGACGTGCGCGGCGTCGCCGAGCAGGAAGGCTCGCCTGTCGCGGAAGCGCGGCGCCACGCGATGGTGGACGCGATACGTCGAGAACCAGTTCACCTTCGACGCTCGCAAGCTGCATCCGATCCACCGCCCGGCTCTTGACGTCGTCGAACGTGACCGCGTGATCGGGCTTCTCGCTTCCGTGCACGAGGCCCACCAGACGCAGGTTGCCCGCACCCTTCAGCGGGAAGACGAGGAGGAAGTCGGCGTCCTCGATGTCGACGTGCAGCTCGTCGTTGACGAGCGGGCCGCCTGCGTGAACGTCGGCGACGTAGAAGTACCCCTGATACGTGCCGCCCGGGAATTCGATGCCGAGCTGGTGTCGGACGGTCGACGACGCGCCGTCGCAGCCGGCGACGTACGACGCCTCGAACAGTTCCTCGCCGGTTTTCGTGCGGAGCGTCGCGCGTCACGCCGTCGGCGCTTCTGCTCGAGATGGACGAGCTCCGTCTCACGCTCGACGCGAATGCCGGCCCGCTCGAGATGGTCGATGAGCATCCGCTCATGCGCGTCCTGCGGATAGACGAGCGCGAAGGCGAATGGACTCAGTCCCTCGCCGATGGCGTCGATCCGGACGCGAGCCCGCGGCCGACCACTCACCCAGAGGTTGAGGGCGGGCACCTTGACGCCGCCCGCAATCGGCGTCGTCGGCGATTCCGATCTGCCGGTAGAACTCGAGCGTGCGCGCCTGGACGGCGAGCGCTCGCGACGTCGTTCCCGATCGCTTCGGCGCGATCGATGATCCGGACCGGCACTCCGAGTCGCGTCAGCCAGAGCGCGAGGACGAGTCCCGTCGGGCCGGCGCCGACGATGAGGACGGGGATGGGTTCAGCCTTCGGTGCCATTGGGTCAGTCCCTTCGCCTCGCTTGGCGATCAGGAGCATGGCCTTTCGACTGACGAAGCCTCGCTCGTGAAATCGCTCGCCCCACGACAACGGTGTCACGTCGCGATACTCGTGCATCCGCTCGTCGCCGACGAATCGCAAGCGCTTCCGCAGCGACGCTCGTGCGTCGGGGTCGGCGCCGTGGTCGAGCAGCAGCGCAGCGAAGTCGTCGCTGTCGCGCATTCGCCGGGCTTGCGCTACCACGCATCCAAACAACGCCGTGTGTCCGCCGAATCCGTCCGCGTCAGTCTCGGCGCGTGCGTCCACGGGCATGCCTCGCGCGAGCAGCCATCGGGCGATTTCCGTTTCATCATAGTCCACGCACAGATGGAGGAGCGTGAATCCGTCCAGCGGGGTCGCGTGCAGTGCGAGCGAGTGGTCTTCGTGACAGCCCAGGGCCGGCGGATAGATCTCCTCGTGCGAAAACGTTCGAGTCAGCAAACGTGAATCGCGCCGGAGGTGCGTCTCGAGCAGATCGATGCGCCCGCGGTGTACCGCCATTGCGGGCGTGTCGGGAAGCACTACGCCGTGGCGCGTGAACAGCTCGAGGCAGGCGTGCTTCCCCGCTGGGTCGCGGGCGTAGCCCTCGAGTACCACGGCGACCGGCGCGAGCCCATCGGGCATGTCCGCGTCAACGGGCGCGCCCATCTCGAGTAAAAAGCGAAGTCCCGACGCGTTGAGTGTCTCGGCCGCCCCGAGCAGTGTATCGGCGCTCGGGCGTGCGCCTGAGCGCGTGCAGCTGACGCGCGGCGTCGAGCTCGCCCTGGAGGCAGGCGCGCCCGAACGCGTGATCGACGTCGGCAGCACCAAGCTCGCGAAGCATGGCGATGATCCGAGTGCGTCCAAGGTTCGCCGCGTAGGACATCGGCGGACCCCAGTTGTCGGTCGCCGTGCCGCGCGCCGACTCGGTGATCAGCGCGGGATGTCGTCGAAGCAACGACCGCAGAGTGCCTCCAGACGCGGGTCGGCGTGGGCTTCGGTGACGCTTGGCGTTTCGATGCCGGCGCGGCGAGCGTTTAGAGGCACGGTGATCAGCGCAACGCCAGTGCTCATGACGAGCGTCCCCGGCTAGGTGTTGCGCGGTGACGTCATCGCCACCGGATGGCCGAAAGCCGACGATTCGAGTCCGTGCGCACGCAGACTCTATGGCGCGACGAAGATCGCACGTTCAGCTCGCCTTCGCGAACGACCTGGCGCACGGCGCTCCTCGAGAATGCGGATGGCGGCGAGTGGGACAGCGTGGCATCGTAGAACCATCAACGATTTCCAACTCTCAGGTGGACTCGGCCCTTTCCGCGGACGGGAGGCGCCCGCGCGCCATCGAGACGCTATTGGCGTCGATTCCGAATGGCAAGGTACCCGCACCACCGACTCTTCTCTTGCCAAGAGCGGCCAGCGTGATCAACGTCTGCCATGGGCCAACCAGGCCAGACACGCGTCCGCGATCGCCGACGTCTATCGCAGATTGCTACGCCGCGTTGCTGGCGAGCTTGCTGACTGATCGGTGCGGCGACGAGCGAAGCGCAGTCCCCGGTCAAACAGGTCCTGATGCTGCAATCGCTCGACCGCGGGAACCTGACTCTCGATCACTTCACCGGCGACTTCCGCGTACAGCCTGGACCAGCGCGCCGGAAAACCCGTGAACGTCGTCCAGGTCGTCGTGGGCCCGACCGGATTTCGTCGGCGCGCCCGAACAGGCCGTCGTCGACTACATCCGATCCATGTACGCCGATCGTCCGCCGCCGGACCTCATCGTGACCATCGGCGGCCCCGCGGCTGTATTCGCGCGCAAGACATCGGCGAGCAGCTTTTCCCGGCGACGCCGCTCCTCTTCGCTTCGGTGGATCAGCGCTGGCTCCGCGACGCGCCACTGGGCGAGAACGAGAGCAGCGGTCGCGGTCGCTCAACGACTTTCCTCGCCTGATCGATGACATCCTGCGGGTACTGCCCGAGACCAGACAGGTCTTCATGGTGATCGGGTCCGGAGCCCTCGGCCGGTTCTGGCGTCGAGAGCTCGAGACCGCGTTCGCGCGATTTCGCGATCGCGTGACATTCGTCTGGTCCGACGAGTTGTCCGCTTCCGGATATCCTGCGCCGCGTCGCGAGCCTTCCAACCCATTCGGCGATCGTCTATCTCAGCCTTCGGCACGGACGCGCAGGGCGGGGCGTACGCGGACGAGCAAGTGCTCGCCGACCTTCACGCCAGGGCGAATGCCCCGCTGTTCGGAGCGCAGAGCCCACTGCTCGGACATGGGATCGTCGGCGGGTCGATGATGTCCATTGACGAGCCTTGCTCGCAACGACGGCCGACGTCGCCAGTCGAATCCTGAATGGCGAGCCGCCGGCAAGCCTCAGAGTCCCGCCCAGTCGCGCGGGTCAACCGATGTTCGATTGGCGCGAGTTGCAGCGGTGGGACATCCCCGAGAGTCGGTTGCCGCCTGGAAGCATCGTGCAGTTTCGGGCCCCGAGCCTGTGGGCGGAATACAAGGTCGCGGTTCTGACCGCGGTCGGCGCGCTGGTCCTCCAGTCGCTCCTGATCGCGCTGCTCCTGTACGAGCGCCGCGCGCGGCAGCGCGCCGAGATCGACAGTCGGCGGAACCTGGCTCTTGCCACCGACGCCAATCGGCGCGAGACGATCTCGGCGCTGACGACTTCGATAGGGCACGAGCTCGGGCAACCTCTCACGCGCGATCGCGCACAACACGCAGGCGCTTCAGACTGATGGTCACGGCCGACCGCGCGGCGCCCGACGCGACGGCGGAGATATTGGCCGATATCAACGCGCAATCCGTCCTCGCCACGCAGATCATCGAACGCCATCGGGCGATGCTCCGCAGTCATCAGCTGGAGAAGAAGCCGATCGACCTCCACTCCGTGATCGACGAGACCCTCGCGCTCGTCGCCCACGACATGAGAGCGCGGCGCATCGAGGCGACCCTCGACCTGTCCTCGACTCCGTGCGTCATCGACGGCGATCGGGTGCTCCTGGAGCAGGTGCTCGTCAACCTGGTGAGGAACGCCATGGACGCGCTGGCCGATTCACCGCCGGCGAGGCGTCGCATCACGATACGAACCGCGGTCAGGGGAACCGCCGTGGACATTTCCGTGCGCGACACCGGAACGGGCTTGCCGGCGGAAATCATCGGCACGCTGTTCACGCCATTCGTCACGACGAAATCGCATGGACTCGGCATAGGCCTCACGATCGCACAGAGGATCGTCGAGGCTCATGCCGGGACGATCGCTGCCCAGCAAAATGACGACGGTGGGGCGACTTTCACGGTCACCCTGCCCCGCGCCGCAACGTCAGGCGTCTTCGCGCAATGACGCGGACGGCGCCAGTCACTTGACCGACGCGCGCGTTGCACGCTCTACGATCGCCGACAACCAATCCGTGTACGCCGCGGTGCCCACCCACGGAAAGTCCGGACGCCACTGATCCGACGGCTGATGGTAGTGATCGAACTTGCGCAGCGCCTCGGCGCGTTGTGCGTCCGTGTAGCCGCGCCACTTCGCTCCCGGAATCGGGAACACGATCGGCACGCCGCGCTGCGCGAAGACGAACACGTCGTTGATCGGCCGCGGCGCCGACGCGGTCGTCGTCCAGCCGCGCGCGCGCGCGAGTGAGTCCGCGATGCGCGCGCCGAAGTTCGGTCGGCTCGGCTGCCCATGATCTGCCAGGTGAGCGCCTCTCCCGCCGGCGACCCGGCGTCGACGCCGATCAAGAGCTTGAGCCGATCGATGAACGGCGGAGCGTCGGCGCGCGCGGCGAGCGCCTTCGCGCCGAGCAGTCCCTGCTCTTCGAGATTGAAGAACATCACGACAAGCGGGCGATCGCCGGGAGACTGCACGTATCGCCGAGCGACGTCGAAGATCATCGCGATCGAGACGGCATCGTCGAGAAAGCCGTTGTAGATCGAGTCGCCGGTCGCGTCCGGCGGGCCGACGCCGAGATGATCGAGGTGCGCCGTCATGCCGACGAGGTCACCGGTCGTCGTGCCGTTCCGTCCGGGAAAGACGCCGACCACGTTGTAGACGGTGTCCGCTGGGTGCGGCGGGGTCGTGAACGGAACCAGCACCGACGCGCCGAAGACCGGCCGCGCTCCGGCCTGCTCGAGCAGCCGTGCGAGCTGTTTGGCGACGCGCGCGTTCTCCGGCGTCCAGGGGCCGCGTCCACGATTGGCGTCCGACGACAAGTCGCGCGCGAGCGCCGCGATCGCGATCGTATCGGCGGCTGTCGCCGGCCGCTGCGCGGCGGCGCTCGACATCGATGCCGCGAGCGTGCCCACTGCGACGATGCGCGACGTGAACCCTACCCACCTGGCGAACCCGGCCATGCTACCTCCGCCGTCTCTTTCGATCACCCTTTTGGGAAACGTAAACGTCATCCGGCGTGGGGCCGACACTCGGCCAGGTTCCATGTTGCGTTTGTCCGAGACGCGCGGCGCCCTACAACCTCCGCACGCAGCCAATGTGCGCTCGATACGCACCCACGGGAGCGCCGACCGCCAAACCCACTCCGGTCGTGATGAGCATGCCTCGATCGAAGTCAAAGTGGCGAGCCGTGACGCTGGCGACAGCTGCCGGCGCGACGAGGATGAACGGCGCGACGAGGAATCCGCCAAGTCCTCCGGCGAGGGCGCCCTTCGCGGTCCCGAACCATGCGGCGCGCCGGCAGTCGCTTGCGCTCGCCGGCAGCGCCGGGCTCGGCAACAGGATTTCCGGGCAGCGGTGAGTCGCCGTCAAGCGCCCGACTCCCGACCCCAACACCGCGCCCCACGTCGCACCCCAGAGATATGGAAGCCTCTCGTTGGCGGTGATCCGATGGTCGCGATCCGAAAGCACGGCCATTCCGAGTACGAACGCCGCGCTGACCGCGCCGCCGATCACCATGCTGCGCGTCGGCTCATCGCGACATGTGTTCGAGGGTTGAGCGAGCGCAGTCCTGCACGGCGCGGCTACGAGTCCGACGCACGCGGCGGTTCGCCAGAAATGGCCACCTCGCCTGATCGATCCAATCATGGGCGATTCGAGAGTCCGATTCGCAAATCTCAAACGGCGGCGTCCCGAGTTGCACTCGTCTGCCACTCGCTGACGGCCCACCGATGACTTGCCGGTACCAAGAGCGCAGCCGCCTGTCCGGCCGGCATCCACTCGAGAAGATGATCGGGTTCACTCGGTTCGCCAGCCGCGCCGAGCACAGCAGCGTCGCAAAAAGTGTTTCGCTTCTCGAACTGCGCCCGCTCCGCCGTAGAAAAAACGTGCTCGATCGCGGTTCGACGCCACGGCCCGACTTGAATGTCGAGCCCACATTCCTCGTTCACCTCCCGCACAACGGTGGCCTCGGGTGTCTCGGCTTCGTCGCTTCCGCCACCGGGCAGCGAGAGTCCGAGAGGAGTGTGAACGACAGCGAGGCGTCCCTGTGAGTCAGCGACGATGCCGTAAGCGCTAGGGCGGACGATCGCGAACACGCCGGTCGGCGGAGCGCCAAAGACGGGAACGTTCGTCCAGTCAGTCATCGGCGAGATCGTCAATCCAGAATCGTTATGGTCGCGCACTGGGCGCCCTTCTCTCGGCCCTCTTACGAGACGACACAGGTGCGCGACGCCCCCACGCCGCCTCCAGCGCGATCTTCACCGCACGCCTCGAGGCGAGGCGCAGCAACACCGAAGTGCTTCCCGCGCGTCCCCACGCTCCCGCCGCCGGCTTGAACGTCTTCGGGTGATCGCGAACGAGCAATTCCTGGTCGGTCGGCGAGAGCATGATCGTGCCGTGTCGGCGATCGGGATAGCCGAGCGTCGCGAAGATTTTCCCGCCGACTCGGAAATCCGCATGGCCCATGTGCTGCCCCTCATCCGCGCCCGCGAATGAAAGGGCAATCCGACGAAACTCGGTGTTAGTCACTCGCAAGCTCGTCTTGAGTGTCCGTCCAACGCTAACCCAAGCATATTCCGAAGGGAACAAGAACCAGCCATTCTCCAACGGCACGCTCCTCCTTCCCGTTCCCGTTCCAGGTCTCCGCACACCGCCACCGCACTCGCTTGCCTCAATTCATCGGAATCGCGACCGACAACCTGCACCTCCGTCCGTTCGCACCCGCGGAGCTTCTGGCGCTGCGCGAGGGCGACGACCAGTTCGCCGCCGAGTCGCGTCTCAAACCGGGCGACGGGCTTCGCGCGATGCTGGTGTCCGACCAAGTCTCGCCTGCTTGGCTCGAGCGTCTGCGCGCCGCGGTGGACCCGGATCCATGGCAATTCGGCTACGTCGTCCTCGAGAAGATGACTGGAGTCGCGGTCGGCATGGCGGCGTTCAAGGGTCCGCCCGGCGACGACGGCGTCGTCGAGATCGCCTACGGCATCGCCCCCGCCTATCGCGGGCGCGGCTACGCGACGCAGGCCGCAACGGGGCTCGTGGAGTTCGCGAGCCGCGATGCGCGCGTCCGCCGCATTTGCGCGCACACGCTTCCCGAGACCAACGCGTCGACCTCCGTGCTCACGAAGGCCGGGTTCGAGCTGCGCGGCGCGGTCGTCGATCCCGAGGACGGCCCCGTGTGGCGCTGGGAGCGCGACCCCGACGAGCGATTTCGCTAGACCGATCTAGTGTCCGGGCTCGAGCTCGTCCTCCTGTTGCTCGCGGCATCCGTCTGCCTGCGCATCCTTGCCGAGCGCTGGCGAATTCCGTACGCGACGCTGCTCGTCCTCGGCGGACTCGCGCTCGCCGAGATTCCTCATCTTCCCCGCATCGAGCTGGCGCCGGACGTCCTGTTTCTCGTGTTCGTACCGCCGCTGCTCTACTGGGGAGCCGCCGCGTTTCCGCTGCGAGACTTGCGGCGTTCGTCAGGCCCGATCCTGCGGTTGGCCGTGCTCATGGTGCTGGTGTCTTCCGCCGCGGTCGCCGTCGTCGTTCGCGCGATCGACCCCGCGTTCACGTGGGCCGCCGCGTTCGCGCTCGGCGCGGTGATCTCGCCGCCCGATCCCGTTGCCGTCTTGTCCGTCATGCGCTCGGTGCGTCTTCCGCGCGACGTCGAGCGAATTCTCGAGGGCGAGGGACTGCTCAACGACGCCACGGCGCTCGTGCTCTACCGCATCGCGGTCGCGGCGGCGGTGACCGGAGCGTTCGTCCCGGGGACGGCCGCCCTCCAATTCCTCATCGTCGGCCTCGGCGGCGCGGCGATCGGCATCGTCATCGGCGTGTTGATTCTCCGGCTACGCCGGCTCACACAGCGCAGCGACGTCGCCGACACCACGCTGTCGCTGTTGACGCCGTTCGCCGCGTACCTCGCGGCCGAGTCGGTGCGGCTGTCGGGCGTGCTGGCCGTCGTTGCCGCCGGCATGTACATCGGGCGCAACATTCAGGCGATCGTATCGCCGTCGTCGCGCGTGCAGACCGGGAGCATGTGGACGGTGACGACCTATCTCCTCGAGTCGTTGATCTTCATTCTCGTAGGCGTCGAGCTGCCGTACGTCGTGCGAGATCTCGAACCGGCGAGACTCGCGTCGCTGGTACGCGAGGCGGGAATCGTTTTCGCCTGCATCGTCGTCGTGCGACTCGTCTGGCTCTTTCCGAGCGCGTACGTCGGCAGCAAGATCGGCCGCTGGATCGGGCACAGCCACCGGCCGCCACCAACGTGGCGCCAAGTTCTTTTCGTGGGGTGGGCCGGCGTACGCGGCGGCGATTCGCTCGTCATCGCGCTCGCACTTCCGCTCGCGACGGCGGCGGGACAGCCGTTCCCGGCGCGCGAGCGCATCATCTTCATCACCTTCTGCGTCATCCTCGCGTCGCTCGTCCTCCAAGCGCCGACGTTGCGTCCACTCGCTCGCGCGCTCGATCTGCGCGCCGACGGAAGCGTCGAAGATGAAGAGGCCCACGCGCGCCTGGCGTCCGCCGAGGCGGGGCTGGTCGCGCTCGACGGAATACCGCGCGAGAGTCTGGAGTATCCGGAGGTGCTGCGCTATCTGCGCCAGCGGCATCTGCAACGCGCGCGGCGTTGGGCGGCCGACGAGACGCGACGCTTCCAGGATCGCCCCAGCGAGATCGACCACCAGCATTTCGTGTCGTCGCCACCGTCACATGAAGCCGGCGAGCTCGACGCCCGCCGCGCCGTCGAATACCGCCGCATTCGTTCGGCGATGATCGCCGCCGAGCGGCGCGCACTCTTCGGCCTTCGCGACCAAGCAGTGATTGGAGACGACGTGATGACGACGGTCCAGCACGAGCTCGACCTGGAACAGATGCTGCTCGAGAGCGCGCAGCCGGTCGTCGAGCCGCCGAGCGAAGTGCAAGTCTCGAGTCCTTGAGACGAGTGCGGGTGACGGCGCGCGGAGATTTGGAACGAGTGCGGCGGCGGGGTGCGGAGAACTGGAACGAGTGCGGAGGCGGAGTGCGGCGGGACAGGAACGTCTAAGAGCCAGCTCGGGCGAGACGCTTGCCGGCGGAGTCGAGCCCCATCAGCTCATTGTATCGAGCTCGCGGTTCCGCGGTCCACCCGTTGATGCCTTTGCGCGGCAACCACCAGGCGTGAACGACGCCGACTCCCGTGACGATCGATGCGAGGAGGACGTACATCCACCCTCGGCCGGCCCAAGCGCTGACCGCCAGGAGGACGCCCGCGCCGAGAAGTGTCTTCAGGAAGCGGCGCCCGCGAGACTGGTACTCGACGAATCGGCCGAAGCAGAGTTGCCCCAACATGAAAACGGTCATGGCAACGCTGACATCGAACCAGTATGTGTTCGTGTCCCACATTGATGCGGCTCGCTATAGAAAGAGGAGCGCCGGAGCGGCCGATGCCGGCAGAACAAGCGCGGTCCCGATACTATGATGCGTTCGCATTGTCGACCACCGCGATCGCGTCGATGGAGAACAGGAGGCCACGGGGAAGCGCGACGATTGGCGTCGAACGCACCGGGGGCGCGTCGGGAAAGTACTCAGCGAAGAGCGCGTTGAGTGTCGGAAACGCCGCCGCGTCGGCGACGAAGCACGTGACTTTGACGACCCGCTCGAGGCGACTCCCCGCGTCCTCGAGTACCGCCGCGAGATTGGCGAACGCCTGGCGCGCTTGCGCCTCGAACGTGTCGCCGGCGACGGCGCCGCTGGCCGGATCGATCCCCGGTTGGCCTGCCGTATAGACGACATTGCCGACACGAATCGCCTGCGAGTACGGCCCGATGCGGGGCACGCGATGGCTTTCGACGACTTCAGAGGGCAGAGCCACGGGAGGTCTCGGATTGCGGGACGGACGCGTTACTACATCATTACGCGAAAGCCGTCCAGACGCGGACCCGGCCGCGAGCGTTACGCCAGATGTATGCCTCATTGCCGAGACGAGGGACGGCGGCCACGCACAAGGTCCGAGACGCTGACAAAGCCACGCGAGAAAGTCATCGAGGCGAGCGACGTCGACGCCGGCTTCCAGCACGATCATCGAGTCGAGCGTCGGCCAGTCGGGATTCGTGACTTCGATGAAACCACCACCGTGGATCGGCCATCCCGCCACGCGCGCCGCGTCGAGCAGTCTGTCGAGGCAACTCGCATCGGTCGTTCGCGGCCACGCGACGTGTACGGCAGGGCCAGTCGGAAGCGACTGATGATCGTACGGCCCGAGCGGGAAATAGGGAGCCGTCCACGTCTCCGGTCGTGCCTCGATCCAGTGGGCCGGGATATCAGGAAATACGTCCCGCCACGTGGCGGGCGGTGCGAGCCGGCGAACGCGCTCGAGGAGGGCATCGAGGCCATCCGCGTCGACTGCCAGTCCTCCCCCCGGCATCGAGAACGGACGCAGACCCAAACGCTCGAACTCGCGGTGGAGCGACGTGAGCCGCTCGTCGGTGGTCGCCATAGCTGGTGGTGTAGTCAGTGCCCTTCGGCGGGCGGAGCCTTTGACTCCGGGTCGGGCGTGCCTTCAACGCGCGTCTCGTGCCGACGATCGCGAAGAATCTCGCCGTGCCATTCACCAATGACCTCCAGCCGCTCGTTCATCCCACGGTTGCCTGTAGGCGGGGCGGTCTCGACGAGCGGCCCGTCCGCGTCCCATCGCCCCAACCGTCGTTGTTCCGCGGCGAACCGACGCACCGCGCGACGCATCAGCCAGAGCCCACCCGCCGCCAGACCGGCCACTACGAGAAAAAGCATGAGGTGATGCGCGGCGCTCGTGAGAGTGGTCGCTCTTTCGACTATGGCCGACGCGTCGCCACCGGCGGCTCGTTGAGCATCCTCCACGCGCGAGCCAGCTCGTTCGGAGTCGCCGCCGACGACGCCGATGGCGGAACAAGTCGAGCGGTCGCGATGCCCCGTGTCTCCAGCTCGCCCGCGATCGCGTGAATCAGATATCGTGTGAACCGCCGGTGCGGCCGGTCCGAGATTGCGACCGTGTCCGTGTCGGGCAATCGCGACACGATGCAATCGGCGCCGTCGAAGATGGCCCATCCGTCGGTGGCGCAGTAACTCCACATCGGCGTGATCTCGATTTCGAGCGACCGGCGCGCGTCCCACGCCGCCACCAGCGACGCGATTCGTTCCTTCGCCTCGCGAAGGCGGGTCGAGTCGGCGAGAATCTCCTCGACGAATTCCGGCGAAGCCTCACTCATGCATCGAACATGTACTTCCGTGCGGTTCGACGGCAAGTCTCGAGGGCGTTACGTTCGGCGTCACGTTCGCGTTACACTGGATGAGTCACTAGTGCGGAATTTGCCGCGACGACCGAACAGAACAGTCTGGCACGCATCTTTCAGACGGCGAGCGAGCAATGGAGCCGCACGAGAACGACAAACCATCGAGGAACGCATGACCGACAAATCGATGCGAACACGCGTAAGGAGCGGACGGTTGCTCTACACATTGGCCGCGGCCGCACTCGTCATCCTTCCGATGACGGCGCGTGCCCAGACGCAGCCGCAGCCAAAGGTTCCGTTCAACAACGACCCGTGCCAGGCGCTGACGGCGGCGGATCAGGCAACCCTCAAGATCGATGGCCCGATCCACGCCACTGCCGGGCGAGCACCCGGGAACCTCAAGTCCGACAACATCTGCGACTACACGCACGGCGGGACGCGGGTCTCACAGATCGGCTTCATGACCAAGGTCGACTACGACGCGAACAGCAATGGCAACCGCAGCAAGACGCACCAAGCACCGGCCGATTTGCCGGGCGCTTTCTACGACGGCCAAGGCGGGTTGTGGATCGCGAAGAACGGCTACTACGTCGTCCTGGCCGGCAAGAGTGCCCTACGCGAGCCAATCGCGAGGCTGCTTGCCGGCAAGCTCTGAGTGTGATCGTGGCATCTTGGGTGCCACGATGAGACCGATCCGACCGACCCTCACGGAACGAAGTTCAACTTTTTCATGAGCGTCTTGAACCGCGGCTCCGAACGGATCGGATCGAACATGGCGTCCCGTCCGATCCACGCCATCATTTGCGAATCGCCCCTGAGCGCCAGTTCCAGGTTGTCGAGCGTCCGCGCGTGGTCGCCGAGTCCGAGGTACACGAGCGCCAGATTGAAGGGCAGCACCTGCCCACCCTTCGACATTTTCTTGAGCGCCTCCAGCGCCGCCATCGCGTTCGGGCGGTCACCGGCGGCGCCATAGGCGTACGCCAGATACGCCGTGACGAACGGTGGGGCGTCCATCGTCGCCGCCTTCCTTATCGGGAGCGCCGCATCGCGGAACTTCCCCGCCTCGATATCGGCCCAGCCTTCCACCATCACCGGAAAGAAGTACGACGGGTCGAGCTCGCCCGACTTTCTCGCCAGGTCTTTGGCGGCCGGGAAGTTTTTCTGGAACATGGGGGCGATCGTTGCATCGATCAGCACCTGCGGAGACAACGGGTCCAACTCGGCCGCGCGCTGGCTTTCCGCGACGGATTCGTCGAATCGTCCGGTGAACGCCAGCGCCAGCGCGAACTGGTCGTGCGCGAACGCATAGTTCGGGTTGAGCCGGATCGCCCGTCGGAATTCGCGCTCGCAACCGGCCCAGTCGAACTCATAGAACAACTTGAAGGTGGCCAGTGACGCGTGCGCTTCGGCGGATGCGCTGTCCAGCTGCACCGCCTTCTCGGCGGCGGCGCGCGCCTTGGGTCTCGCTTCGGACGCGGTGGTAAACCCCTCGTTGTAGCCTGCCCAGAGGTAGGCGTCCGACAAACCCGAGTACGCCGGAGCGAAGGAGGGACTCAGCTTCACGGCCTCCTCGAACTGCGCGATCGCCTTCTGAAGATTCTCGTCGCTCGGCCGATTGAAGAAGTAGCGACCGCGCAGGTAGGCGTCGTGGCCGGCGGCGCTGACACTCGGCGCGGCGGCGAGCCGTGTCTGCTCGCTCTCGGTCAGACGCACGTTGATCTCGTGCGCGATGGCCGACGCGAGCTCGGCCTGGAGCGCCAACACGTCGGCCGAGCTTCGCTCGAAGCTCTTTGCCCAGAGATGCTTGTCTGCTCTCGCGTCGATCAACTGGGCGGTGATTCGTACGCGGTCACCGGAGCGAGAGACGGATCCTTCCACGATGGCGTCGACATTGAGCGTTTTCGCGATCTGCGGCGTGGGCGGCCGGCTCTTGCCCTGGAACTGCATCGCCGAGCCGCGCGATATGACCCGCAACTGGCTGATCGTCGCCAGCGCGGTCGTCATCTCGTCGGTCATCCCCTCGGCGAAGTAATCCTGCGTCGAGTCACCGGAGTAGTTGTCGAGCGGAAGGACCGCGATCGATCGAATCGCGCCAGGCGCACCTGTCGTGATTCCGTTCCGCACTACCATATAAGCCGCTGCGACACCGATGACGCCGAGCATCGCGAAGATGGCGGTCCGCGCGCGCCGCTTTGCGGGTGCGACCGCCGGCGCTTCGGGCGCTGTGAGCGCGTCGGCAAATTCGCGCGCGGTCGAAAAGCGGTCGGTCGGCGCTTTCTCCAACGCCTTCATGACCGCGGCGTCGAGCGACCGAGGCACGACGTCGCGGACGACCCGCAATGACGTTGGGCGCTCGGTCATGAGCTTCGCGATCATCGCTCGTGGCGACGGACCGGTCACGGGCGGTTCCCCCGCGAGCATCTCGTACGTCACCGCGCCGAGAGAGTAGACGTCGCTGCGCGCGTCGAGATCGCGCTCACCCGACGCCTGTTCGGGGCTCATGTACTGCACGGTGCCCATCGAGAGCCCAGTTCCGGTCAGGCGTTCGCCACCCGCTTCGGTCAGCGCCAGTGCGATACCGAAATCGGTGAGCAATGCCTCGCCGTCCGACAGCAGGATGTTCTCCGGCTTGATGTCGCGGTGGACGATTCCCTTCCGGTGCGCGAAGTCGAGCGCGGCGGCGACTTGGCGGGTGATCCCGACCGTTTCATCGACAGACAGCAGCTTCTCGGCGTCGAGCCGATCGCGAAGCGACTTCCCGGGAACGAGCGGCATCACGTAGAACAGCACACCGTCCGCACTTCCCGAGTCGTACAGCGGCAGGATGTGTGGATGCTGGAGACTGGCGGTGAGTTCTATTTCCTTGAGAAATCGCTGCGCGCCGAGGACCGCTGCGAGCTCCGGCTTGAGCACCTTGAGCGCGACATCTCGGTTGTGCTTCAGGTCGCGAGCCACGTACACGGTCGCCATACCGCCCTCGCCGAGCACATGCTCGACGCGGTACCGGTCAGCGAGTGCCGCCGTCAATTGTTCGAGGGGCGTCGAGAGCGGGTTGGGCACGCTCATCCTGCCATCGGAAGGTGTTCGGCCACCGGGATGCGCCAACGTACGACGCGATTACCGGACTGGGAAGGCGAGACGCCGGGCGAGACGAGCGGACGACTCCTCCAAACGCTACATTCGGGGCCGTCCCGCCCCCTCCTCGTCCGCCGACGACGGCGCCCGAATGACAAACTCGCTCGACACTCTGAAGGCCGCACTCGCCGAGCGTTATCGCGTCGAGCGAGAGCTCGGTGCCGGCGGCATGGCCACCGTGTACCTCGCGCGCGACTTGAAGCACGACCGCGACGTCGCCATCAAAGTCCTCGAGCCGGAGCTCGGCGCGGTGCTCGGCGGCGAGCGATTCCTCTCCGAGATTCGCACGACGGCGCGTCTTCAGCATCCGCATATTCTTCCGCTCCTCGACTCCGGCGACGCCGGCGGGTTGTTGTACTACGTGATGCCCCTCGCGACCGGAGAGACGCTTCGCGCCCGGCTCACGCGCGAGCGGCAGCTGCCGATCGACGACGCCGTGCGAATCGCTCGCGAGGCGGCCGACGCGCTCGGCTATGCGCACACGCTCGGCATCATTCACCGCGACATCAAACCGGAGAACATCCTGCTCCAGGGCGGCCACGCGCTCGTCGCCGACTTCGGCATCGCGCTCGCCGTGCAATCCGCCGCCGGGTCGCGCATGACGCAGACCGGCTTGTCGCTGGGGACGCCGCAGTACATGAGTCCCGAACAGGCGATGGGCGAGCGGACGATCGACGCGCGAAGCGACATCTATTCGCTCGGCGCCGTGACGTACGAGATGCTCACGGGCGACCCGCCATTCGCCGGTTCGAGCGTACAGGCGATCGTCGCCAAGGTGCTGTCGGAGAAACCGACGCCGGTGCGAACGCTGCGCGACACGGTGCCGCCGAGCGTCGAGCACGCCGTGCTCACGGCGCTCGCCAAACTGCCGGCCGATCGATTCGCCAGCGCCTCGGACTTCACCGCGGCGCTCGGCGGCACGGGCAAGGTGATGGCGACGTATACGCCGGCTCCGGCGCCCGTCGCGCGCGCGCCGAAACGGGCTGCGCTTCGCGATCGCGGGGAACGTTCTCCTCGGGGCCGTCGCCGCTGCGCTGCTGTTGCGCGGCGCACCAGCCGAGCTCGGTGAGTCGCCAAAACGTGATTCTCTGGAACCGGGCGGTGCCCAACGGACTGACCCCGGGCGCGCGGTTCATCAGCACCCAGGCAGCCCTGGCCCCCGACGGTAGCAGCATCGTCTACACAGACTCATCCAACGGCGGTTGGATTCTCATGCGCAAGCGGCGCGAGGCGACCAGCGCCGAACCGTTGGCGGGAACGGAGGGCGGCGTCTCGCCATTTTTCTCGCCCGACGGGAAATGGATCGGGTTCGTGACGATCGACGCCAAGTTGAAGAAGCTGCCGGCGTCGGGCGGAAGCCCCATCACGATCACAGAGAGCGTCCCCACCGACTACAAGACCGCGGCGTGGATGGACGACGGCACGATCGTCTACGGGGCCGGCACCTTGATGCGGACCGCCTCCACCAGCGAGGCAAAGCCACGTCCGCTGCGCTTTTCGGCGAAAGACCACTCCGCGTTCATTGCGATCACGACGATCGCGCCGCTGCCGGGAAGCCGCGGGGTGCTGTTCACGGCCTGCCGCGGGAATTGTGCGTTGTCGACGGACGCATACATCTACGATTTCGCCGCCGACACCGCGCGCCTCCTCATGCCGCACGTCGCCGGCGTTTGGTACTCGCGTACGGGCCATGTGTTGTACACGACGCGCGACGGCGGACTGTTCGCCGCCGCGTTCGATGCGAAAACGCTCATGCTTCGGTCCGATCCCGTGCCCGTCATCGACGGCGTCATGCCGCTCGGCTTCAGCATCGCACCGAATGGCTCGATTCTGTATGCGCTCGGCGCCGCCGGAGACGCCGAGCCCTCGAAACTGATGTGGGTCGACCGCCAAGGGCGCGCCGAACCGTTCGACTCGGCCTGGGGCGGCCGCTTCGACTACCCGGCCCTATCCCCGGATGGGCGATCGCTCGCCGTGAGCGACCGCGCGCGCACGACCGACCTCTGGATCCGGCGGCCCGACGGGTCGCGCCAGAAGGTCAACGGCACCGGGGCGACGAACTGGCGTCCGGCGTGGGTCGGCGACGGTCGTTCGCTCACTTACATCTCGATCGGAGACCTCGAGAAGGACGCGAACGATGCGACGGTGTACCGCGTGGGCTCGGACGCGGGCGCCACGCCGACGCAGATACTCCGCCAAAACTTCGGCATCTACGAGGCGCAGGTCTCTCCCGACTCAGAGTGGTTGGTGTTTCGCGTCGACGAGGGCGGTGGAAATTCAAATATCTACGCGCGGCGGATGAGCGGCGACACCGCGCGACGAACGCTTGCCGTGACTCCCGCGGTCGAGATGAATTTCGGGCTGTCTCCAAACGGTCAGTGGCTGGCGTACATGTCCGAAGAAACCGGCGTTCGCGAGATCTACGTCGCCTCGTTCCCGGACATGAAAACGAAGCGAATCGTCTCGCGCGGCGGCGGAACGGAGCCGCGGTGGGCGCGGAGCGGGCGGGAGCTGTTCTTCGAGAGCAAAGGCCAACTGGCGGTCGTCGCTCTCGGAGCGGGGCCTGAGCTACAGGTGTCCGAACCGCGCGCGCTGTTCTCGCTGTCCGGATATCGTCGGGCGCGAAACCACCCGCAATACGACGTGGCGCCGGGTGATCAGCGTTTCCTCATGATCAAGGAACCTCCGGCGCCGGCCGTGCTCCCGGTCGTCTTCGTCGACCACTGGTTTCCCGAGCTCCTGGCAAAGGTCAAGCCGTGATCGTCCCGGGAGTCCCGACGATTGCCTTTCTTGCTTTTGCGAAGTTCTCTAAAGCTCTCGCGCAGCTCTTCCGAAAACGACTGCGGCTGCTCCCAAGCGGCGAAGTGGCAGCCTTTGGGAAGCTTCCTGTAGCGAATGAGCTTGGGATAGGCGCGCTCGACCCAGCTTTGGGGGGCCTGATAGAGCTCGTCCGGAAACGCCATCACGGCGACGGGAATCTGAACGTTCCTGACGTCGAAGAATCCTGCTTTTGCCGTTTGGTTGTTGTCCCAGTACAGGCGAGCCGACGAGATCGCGGTGTTCGTCAACCAGTACAGCGTGACGTTGTCGAGGACGTCGTCTCGCGTCAGCCCTTCCGGCTTTCCGTCGAAGACGCGCGCGATGAGCGCGTAGCTGGCCGCGTCGTGGTCGAGCATCCACGCCGCGAGGCCGATGGGCGAATCCACGATCCCGTACAGCGTCTGCGGGCGCAGCGACATCTCATTCGCGTAGCCGAGGCCGTTCTTATAGAAGAAGGCGATCTGGTCCCACGCGTGGCGCTCGTCGGCTGAGAGCCCCGATGGCGGCGGGCTGCCGGACTTGAGCGCCTTGTCGATGTCGGCCGGGACGGCGGCCGGCATGTTGGTCGAGATGGCGAGCAATCCCGGTGGTGCCTGGAGAGCCATGTTCTCCGTGACCGCGTTTCCCCAATCGCCGCCCTGGGCGACGAACCGCGTGTATCCGAGACGTCTCATCAGCACCGTCCACGCACGCGCGATCCGCGCCGGATCCCAGCCCGGTGCGATCGGCTTGCCCGAGAATCCGTAGCCGGGCAACGATGGAATCACGACATGGAACGCGTCGGTCGCGCTCCCTCCGTGCGCCGTGGGATTGGTGAGCGGATCGATGACCTTGAGTTGTTCGATCACCGAGCCAGGCCAACCATGTGTGATGATGATCGGCAGCGCACTCTCGTGCTTCGAGCGAACGTGGATGAAATGAATGTCCAGCCCGTCGATCGTCGTCATGAAATTCGGCAGCGCGTTCAGCCGTGCCTCGACCTTGCGCCAATCGTGTTCGGTCGACCAGTAGGCCGCGAGCTTCTGCATCGTCGCCAGTTGCACTCCCTGTGATGCATCGGCGACGGTCTCGCGATCGGGCCACCGTGTGGCCTTCACCCGTCGGCGCAGCTCGGCGAGGTCGATGTCCGGAAAGCTCACGTGAAACGGGCGAATGTCGGGATTCTCACTCCGCTTCCGTGGTCCAGCCTCGGGTATGACGTCAGTCATCGGTTTAGACCTTCCTGGAAATGCGCGATCGAGAAGAATGCGCGGGCCGGCGACGACGGCTGACGCCGCGGCCGCGCAAAAGCGGCGTCGATCGAGACGGGGCGTTTCTGACATGGCGATCGCAAGGGCGTTAGAGCCAAGCGTGCGAGGGCTGAACAGTCTACGAACAGCGTCGTCGTCGCGGGATGTGGCTTTCGTCCAATCCGGCGTGAGGGAGCGATCAGCCCGTTGCCGGTGGCAAAGCTTTAGCTTCTCTAGGAGCGAGCGCCTCACGGCGCCCTTGTCAGCAGCGTTCCTTTCGACGCCTCGGCCTACGTCGCGACTTTTGAGCCGCACTTCATCCATTCTCGGCGCCGCATCGCTCGCGGCTCTGATTGCCACGACCGGCTGCGTCATGGCGCGCCCGTCCCGCGCCTCGATCGGAGCCGCCCCGGCGGACCTCGGCGCCGAGAGCGTCACCTACCCGAGCGGATCCGGTAGCAACATCCACGCGTGGTTGGCCCGCGGAGTGTTGGGCGGCGGATCGGTCTTGCTTCTCCATGGTGTCGGCGCGAACCGCACGAGCATGCTCGACCGCGCGCGATTTCTGCACCGGCTCGGCTTCACGGTGTTGGCGCCGGACCTCCAGGCGCATGGCGAGTCACCCGGCGAGCACGTCACCTTCGGTGCGCGCGAAAGCCTCGACGCCGCGGCGTCGATGACGTTTCTGCGCCGCGCGATGCCGGCCGAGCGAGTCGGCGTGATCGGTATCTCGATGGGCGGCGCGGCGGCGCTGCTCGGACCCGGTCCGCTCGACGCGAACGCATTCGTCCTCGAGTCGGTCTACCCGACGATTCGCCAAGCGGTGAGCGACCGACTCGGCACGTGGCTTGGTCCGCTTGGCGGCGTGGCCCGACTGTTCACCCCGGCCGTCCTCCATTTCGTCGGCAACGAGGTCGGTGTCAATGAAACCGAGTTGCGGCCGATCGATCAGATCGCGCGCCTGCACGCGCCATTGTTGTTCCTCGCCGGCACAGAAGATCCCTATACGCCCATTGCCGAGGCGGAGTCGCTCTATGCGCGTGCTCCCGCTCCCAAGGCCTATTGGCCGGTGGAAGGTGCGGGTCACGAAGATCTGTACGCGTTCGACAGAGCCGAATACGAGCGCCGCGTCGGAGGGTTTCTGTTCCGAATGTTGCGAGCGCCGGGGCCGCAGTGAGCATCAACCCTTAGCGACAGTCGTCGCGGCTCCCGCGGGCGGTCGCGCGCGGCGGATCTTGCCGCTCGATCGACGACCAGGCCGACAATGAGCCTGGGCCGGACGCGGCCTTCCTAGAAAAGAACACGCAAAGAAGCGTTGTCGCTTGTGAGCGCGCTCACACCGCGGCCAAACCTTCTACGTCCCGTGTCAGACCCGTGACCGAATGGACGTCGCAAAGGAGGATAAACAAACGATCCTGCGGCCTCGCATCTCAATCGGCGTTGTCACGCGTTTCAACCCCGGAGAAATCGATGTCGCATGGCAGATTGTTCGGCGCGCTCGGTACGTTTGCCCTTCTCGCGAGCACGGGCAACACCGACGCAGGCGCGCAACAGATCAAGACCGTGTTCGTGATCGCGATGGAAAATCACAATTGGACCCAGCCAGCGAATCAGTTCACCGGCTCCATCCAGCAGATCTTTCAGAATCCGGCCGCGCCGTTCATCAATAGTCTCGTCGACGGCTCGGCGTACGCGATCGTCAACGGCTCCCTCGTTCACATCAGCGAACAGGTCGCATACGCGACGAATTACCACAGCGTCCTCGCCACTCCCGGCGGAAACAATCCTCACGTCCACCCGTCGGAGCCGAATTACATCTGGGCCGAAGCGGGCACCAACTTCGGCGTGCTCAACGACAACGACCCCTTCGATCCCAAGGGCCCGACCAACCAGAACACCGACCAGCATTTGACGGGCTTGCTCCAAGCGGCTGGACGGACCTGGCGGTCGTATCAGGAAGACATCGACCTCATGAAGAACAGCGCCGGGCAGCTCACCAATGTCCCGCTCCCGCAGGATCAGTGGACCGTTCCTCTCAAGAGCTTCAACGGGAATTTCGCCGCCGGCTTCTTGAACGATTTTGACCTGTCCAACCAGTTCAACTACGCCGCGAAGCACAACCCGATGGTGTACTTCACCGACACCAACGGCGGCAACGACCCGAGTCCCGCGAATCCGCTTTCGTCCAATTACGCGCCGCTTCAGCAGCTGTTCTCGGACCTCGACAATGACAACGTCGCGGAATACAACTGGATTACGCCGAATCAGTTCAACGACATGCACACCACCCTGACGGCCGGTTACAAGGGGCTCAGCGGCGATCCGGCAAAGATCAGGCAGGGCGACGACTTCCTCGCTCAGATCATCCCCGCCATCATGGCGTCGAACGCCTACAAGAATCACGGCGCGATCATCATCTGGTTCGACGAGTCCGAACAGGACGCCGTCGGCGACAATCCCGACGACTTCACTCACACCATCGGCGAGATCGTCATCTCTTCTCGCGCTCACGAGAACGTCGACGGCCTTCCGTACGCCAGCACCGTCAACTACACGCACTCTTCCGATTTGCGCACCATGCAGGAACTCTTTCGCGTCGGCCCGCTTCTCGGTGATGCCGCCAGCGCCAAGGACCTGTCGGACCTGTTCAAGCCGGGGGCCGTCCCCAAAAAACCGTAACTCGGAATTTCTTCATTCGCTCCCTCGGGCGAACAGTGTACTCGGGAGTCAGACCGGAGCGGCGCAGACCCGTCGCGCGCGGGGATCTCCTCCGCGTCGCGCCGGGTCTGATGTCAGAAGTCAGATGTCAGTCTTCCGACTTCGAGCGCACAGCCGATATATCCAACGGCCGATAGAACTCGGAGTGGCCGGCGCTTCAACGCGCTCCCCTAGCGGGCTGGCCGAGACGACATCCCCTCTCAGCGCCCGAAATGCTGGTTGATCCACGTCGCCATGAGCTCGAGCGCGCTCGGCGACACCGTCTCTTCGATCTTCTCGTATTCCGATGGCGAGCCCGTCGTCGCCGTCTGGAAGAGATGGTTGAGTCCGGGAAGCCGCACGACGCGATAGTCTCGGTTGCCGCCTTCCTTCAATGCCGCGTCGATCGCGGTGAGGTTCTCCTCCGGAGGAACCTGAAGGTCGAGCGTACCGCCGAGCGCCAGAACGGGCACGTGCACTTTGCGCAGCGTGGGTCGTGGGTCGTAGCGCAGGAAATAGCGCATCCACGGCTGTTCGAGTTCCCTTATACCCTGATCGATCTGCGCGGCGACCGCCGCTCGTTGCGCGTCGGGAATATCGACGAGTATTTCGTTCCGCACAGCCTGGGCGTTCGCGACAGCCGTGGCCGAATCAGGGGCGGTTTTCACCGCCTGCATCAGCCGCCGGTTCGCGGCGACGGATGCGTCGACACGCGCCGCGGGAGTGCCTCCGGCAAGCGCGATGAGCCGCTGCTGAAGCAGTGAGATCGAATCGCCCGGTATGCCCGGGCCGGCCATCATCACGACGAAGGCGACGTCTGGAGAGCGAGCGGCAACCAGGGGACCGATGAGCCCTCCCTCGCTGTGCCCGATGATGCCGACGCGATCGCGAGCGATCCCGGGAACGCCGCGCAGGAAGCGAACGGCAGCCTCGGCATCGTCGGCGAAATCGGCGCTCGTCGAGTTGGCGAAGCTTCCCGTCGAGCGAGCGACGCCGCGATCGTCATATCGGAGCGATGCGATGCCGTGGCGCGCCAGATAGTCGGCGATCACCAGAAATGGATGATGGCCGAGTAGGGTTTCGTCGCGATCCTGGGGACCGGATCCCGTGACGAAGACCACCGCGGGGAACGGACCAGCGCCATCCGGAATCACCACGGTGCCGGCGAGCGTCACGCCGGCGACGGACGAGACGGTGACGTCCCGCGAGCGGTATGGGAACGGAGGCTTGGGATCTTGTGGTCGAGCCTTCGCCACGACGACTGGCGCCGCGCCCCGGCCCATCGCGAGCGGCAGCGGCGAGCCTTGCGACCAGACTCCGTGCAACGAATCTCCGGTGAGAGTCGCGACGGCGGTGTAGGTGGCGCTCGCCGCCGGCATCGAAACGACGAGTGTATCGCCCCGAACACTCATTTGAGCAGGAACGACCGCCCCGCCCTGGTCGATGCTGACAATCTGACCCCGCAGTCCGGCTGCGGAATCGGGCTTTACCGAGAGCGCAATTCGAAGCTTTGAAGGGCCGACGGCGAGCACTCCTTGCCACTCTCCGACGAACCGATCGCGGGCCGCGCTCGATGGAGCGGATTGCGCGGCTCCCTGGGCCGACGCCGCGGTCTCGATGATGGCCAATGCGCAGAAAACGCGATGAACGCGGATCATGGCACCTCCTCCTGGATTCACCGCGACCCAGACCGGCGAAACAGTATCCACATCAGCGCCAGAGCAACGCATACGACGACGCCAAGCATATGGCCTTCGACGAACTGCGGCAAATCCTCCAGTCTCCATTGAGCGACCTTGGCGGCGGGTCCGTTCGCGAACAGACTGTTCTGCGGGGACAGCTGCACGACCGACCACCCGCAGAAGACAGCAATGGCGATGCAGACCAGCCCGAACCATGGCACACCGGTGGTCGAAGACCGCGACGGCTCGCTCGAATGAGTGATCACAATTGGGTTCCTCTCAACCTGCGTTGATTGAGTCGTTGGAGCTCCGCGTAACGTTGTGACCTTTGGCGTTGTCGCGGGAGTCGGGGGAGCGTGCCTTTACTGAGATGTAAGCGGTCGCTCGGTCTCCGCACATGCCTGAGATGGAGTTCTCCCTCGCCGTGTCGACCTAGGCGACGCGACGGGTGACGAGCGCGTGATACAGCATCCGCGCTCCAACCAACAGCAACGCCACCGCCAGGCCGCGAAGAATGAACGTCGGCTTGGCGCGCTTGGCCCACCACGCCCCGATCTGCGCGCCCACAACGACTCCAACGCCCAGCGCAGCCGTGCGACTGAGCACGGTGCCGGCAAACGTGCCCGACGCAATGTGGGCCACCGTGCCGGCGCCGGCGGTCATCGCGAGCACGAAGTGCGAGGTAGCCGTTGCGACGTGCACCGGGAAGTCCAACACGTGCACGAGCGCGGGAACGTGCATGATGCCGCCGCCGATCCCCAGCAGGCTGGAGATGAATCCGACGACGAATGCCAGCGCGAGACCCGTGGGCCGATGGTGCTTGATCTGCGGCCCGAACCAATCGTAGTCCCGCGCCTCGTGATGGCCCGCCACCGGCCGCTGAGACATGAGCAGGAAGATGGCCGCCGCGATCAACACGACGCCGAGAATGACTTCGAACGCCGTGCGCGGAACGCGCGACACCGCCAAGGCTCCAAGGATGGAGCCGGGTACGGCCGTCGCGCCGAACCAGAGGGCGGACCGCACGTCCACTTTGTGCTGCCGCAGGTACGCGAACGAACCAGAGGTGGCGTTGAGGAAGACGACCGCCAGCGAGATCGAGGTGATCGTCGCCGGATCGTCGTTCGGGTACAGCAGCAAGAGAATCGGCACGAGCAGGAATCCACCGCCGGCGCCGATCAGCGTGCCGAACGTGCCCACGGCCAATCCCAGCAGCGTAAGTCCGAAAAATTCCATGGCGTACGCTAACCGGTCCCCCGCTCCCCTCGCTCGTTCCGGGTCACCGCATACCGCCCGCCGCACTCGCGTCTAGACGGCTCTTCGCCCGGCCCCGCGGATCAGTCGGAGAATGAAGAGCAGCGCGACCGCTCCGATGAACGCGACGAGGATCACCCCGGGGAGTCCGCCGATTGGGACACCGGCACCCAGGGTCCGCAGAATCCAGCCGCCGACGAACGCGCCGACGATTCCGATGATGATGTCGCCGAGAAGGCCGTAGCCCGTCCCGCCCATCACCATCGATGCAAGCACGCCGGCCACCAGGCCGACGATCAACCACGTCAAGAGATCCATATGGGCGCCATGGAAGGAGTCATCCACATCCAAGGCAATGCACGTGCCTGCCTACCGCGACGGCCGTGCTCGCTCGGTCCCTACCGGTTTGCGATCAGGGGGCAATGAGCCTGGAGAGCGAGTCCTTGAGCTTACGGAGATCAGTCCAGCCATACATCCCGCCGAACTCTCCTCGCTCGTCCAGCTGACGTTCACCGCCCAGCTGCTCGTAGAAGTTGCACGCCGGCTCATTGTCCGTTTCGGTGAATAGCGCCATCGACGTGAGACCGTGTTCCAAGAGGCGGTCGACGGCGGCAGCGACCATGCGCTTGCCCAGCCCGCGGCGCTGGTATTCGCGAAGGAGATAGATCTTGTTCAGGCGGGCAGCCCACGTGGGATTGTCGTTCGTGGGATGACACCAGATGAAGCCGACGAGCCGCTTGTCTGCCGTCTCCAGCACGAGAACGAAATGCGTCGCGTCGCTTTCAGCGAGCTTCGCGCGCCACTGCCATTCCCGAGTCGCATACGTCGGCCCCGACCCGAACGGTCCAACGTGCGTCTCGTTGAACGTGCGAACATGCAGGTCAGCGAGCGGGCGGAGATCGGCTATACTAGCCTCGCGCAGCCGCAGATCGCCGATGCTCACCGGCGGTGCAAGAATGCTCGGCGCGCCCCTGACGACGCGGCTGAGTCGACGGACCAAACGGCGGAACCGCATGCGAAAACACTATTCGCGCCAATCGCCGTCGCAAGTATCGCGCGCAATGATGCCGTTCCCCACCGACGCCCTCTGGGCGTTTTCGCGCCCTTTGGGAGTTCGCGCCCCTTCACGCCCCTTGGGAGTTCGCGCCCTTCGCGCCTCCAGGAAGTCGGCGCCTCTCGAAGTCTGCGCCGTCCGAAGTTTGCGCCCTTTGGCATCAGCGCCCTCGCAGTTCGCGCCTTCACCCGGTCGACCTGATCTATTCCGCCCCGCCTCCAAGAACCACATCCACCACATGCGGCTGCCCGTCGTCGACCAGAGTCACCCAACCGTCGCGCGTCGCCGCCCCATCGAGAGTCACCGCACCACGCCGTGTGACACGCCGTCCGGGTTCCTCACCTCGATATGGTACAAGCTCGACCCGCAGCCGATAGTCGAGCGCGAACCCCGGCCAAGCGGCCGGGATGCACGGATCGAGACGAAAACGGTCGCCGACCTTCTCGAGCCCCAGTATCCCTTCCAGCGCCACGCGGTACGTCCAGCTCGCCGCACCCGTGTACCACGTCCAGCCGCCGCGCCCCTCGTGCCCCGTCGCGGCATACACGTCGCCTGCGACGACGTACGGCTCGACCATGTACGTTCCGGCGTCGCCGGGAGTATGCGCTCGCGAGAGGGGGTTGAGCATTCTCATAAGCTCCCCTGCCCGGTTCCCGTCGCCCAGCTTTGCCGTCGCGAGGACTGACCAGAGCGCCGCGTGCGTGTACTGCGCTCCGTTCTCGCGCACTCCCGGTAGATAGCCCTTGATGTAACCGGGATCCCGCTCCGATCGGTCGAACGGAGGCGCGAGAAGCAGCATCAGTCGGAGATCATCGCGGACCAGTTGTTCGTTCACCGCGCGCATCGCCGCGCGCGCGCGCTGCGGCTCCGCCCCACCGGAGAGGACGGCCCAGCTCTGGGAAATCGAGTCGATGCGGCACTCCTCGTCGCCGGAGGTGCCGAGTGCCGCGCCATCGTCGTAGTACGCGCGTAGATACCAGCCGCCGTCCCACGCCGTTCGCTCCGCCGCGGCAGCGTAGCCGTCGGCCCGCGTGCGCCAACACGCGGCCCGCTCCGTCTCTCCGCGCGATTCGGCGTGGCTGGCGAACCGGCGGAGCGTCGCCGTCAAGAACCAGGCGAGCCACACGCTCTCGCCCTTCCCCTGGTTGCCGACGCGGTTCATGCCGTCGTTCCAATCGCCGGACCCCATGAGGGGAAGGCCGTGCGCGCCGGCCGTACAGGCGCGTTCGATCGCGCGGACGCAGTGCTCGTACACCGAACCCGTCTCGCCGCTCGTCGCCGGCAGGTCGTACGCCTCCTGCTCGTCGGCGCCGAGCGTGGCGCATGGCGAGATACGGCGCGCGCTCGTCCCAGACGCGAGGTGTCGCCGGTGACGCGACGTAGTGATCGGCGACGAACGGCAACCACGCCAGATCGTCCGAGAAGCGCGTGCGCACGCCGCGGCCCGACGGCTCGTGCCACCAATGCTGCACGTCGCCTTCGACGAACTGCCGCCCGGCGGCCGAACGAGATGCGCGCGCGTGACGGCCGGTTCGGCGTACACGAACGCCATGCAGTCCTGCAGCTGGTCTCGAAATCCGTACGCGCCGCCCGACTGGTACAGCGCCGACCGCGCCCACATTCGGCACGACAGCGCCTGGTACAGCGACCATCTATTGAACAGGGTGTCGAACTCCGGCTCCGGTGTGTGAACACGGATCACCGACAGCCTGCTCGTCCCACGCCTCGGTTGCTTCGTCGATTGCCTTGGCCGCGGAGGCCGGCGAGCCGTATCGGTCGATCAGCGTGCGCGCATCTAGATCGCTCGGCGCCGCGCCGAGCAAGATCGCGACCTCCTTCGTCTCGTTCGGCTCGAGCGCGATGTCGCAACGCAATGCCGCGCACGGGTCGTACCCCGCGCCCGTCGCGCCGGAGAGCTCCGCCACGCGCATCCCCTCGGGCGCGGCGAGATCGCCGTTCCGCCCAATGAAGTGATCTCGGCGCGCTGTGTAGCCCGTGAGCGGCTCGCTGATCCGCGAGAATGCGACGCGGCCCGTGAAGTCGGGAGCGAAGAGATTCTGCGCGAGCAGCGCGCCAGTCGAGGGATCGTGCCGCGTGTGAAGCTGATGCCGCGCCTGCTCCTGCTCCGCGCCGAGCACCCAGTCGACGTAGCTCGTCAGCGAGAGACGGCGCGTCGTTTCACCACGATTCGTGATTCGGAGAGTGGTGATCTTGACCGCGTCGCTCACCGGAACGCCCATGGAGAGCTCGGTGACGATGCCACCGCGCGCGTGCGAGAAGCGCGTTACACCGGGGGCATGTTCGACCCTATATCGCGGCGAATGGTGCACGTCGCCGACAGCAGCGGCGGGCCCCGGTGTCGGCGTCCACACGACGCCGCTGTCCGCGTCCCGGAGATAGATCACCTCGCCGCACGGGTCGGCGACCGGATCGTTGAACCACGGCGTGAGTCGAAAGAAATAGCTGTTCTCCGCCCACGCGAAACCTCCGCCTCGCTCCGTCACGCAGAATCCGATCGACGGATTCGCGACGATGTTCGCCCACGGTGCCGGCGGCACTCGCTCGCCCGCGACGTCGACCTCGAAGTTGCCCGCGTCCGTCAGCCCGCCGTATCCGTTCGCCGGCTCCGGCGACGCGTCGGTCTCGTCGAACACCGGCGCGGCGACGCCGGCATGGTGGACAGCGACCGGCGACGAAGGGGCGATCGTTTCGTAGCTCACAATGTTCGTGGCGATGATTTCGCCCAGGCCGACCCCGTCACAGAGCACGTTGATACGCGCCGTCGCTCGGAGGAGCGCGGTCTCTTCGGCGGACAACGAGTCGGCGCGTCGCACGAACACGCCGCCCGGCTTGTCGAGGACGCCTCCCTCGCCCGACATGGCGATCGTCATCAACTGGTCGTGAAGCTCCTGCGCGTACGAATGCGGTTTCGCGTTCAGGATCACGAGATCCGATCGGATGCCCTTCGTCCTCCAGTAACGGTGCGCCGCGAGCAGTTGCCGGACGCTGGCCACACCGGCCACCGCGCGAATCGTCGCCAACACGATCGGCCAATCGCCGGAGATCCCTTGAGCCCACAGCGCCTGCTGTCCGAGCTTGACCGCGGCTCGTTCGCTGGCCGGAGCGCGAAGCGCTTCGTGCGGGTAGACGAGCGCGCCCGCCAACTCTTGGTAGAGCGCGAGGTCGGCCGGCTCGATGTCGAGGTCACGCACCTCTACTTCGGCCTCGGTCCGCGCGAGGCTCGACGCCCGCTCTGAAGCGGCGACGTCGCGATAGCGATCGGCGACGTGCAGCGCCGCTTCGCGCGTGGCCGCCACCGCCGTGGTGAAAGCGACGGTCGCCGAACGGCCCGGCTCGATGCGAAGCCGAACGCGCAGAGCGACGATCGGGTCGAGTACCGCGCCGACACTACCGGACAGTTCTATGCCGTCGTCGAGGGCGTGCGGCGCGTGAACGGTTCGGCCTCGGCCGAGGAAGCGCGCGCGATCGGTCTCGCACGTGACGTCACCGATTCGTTCCGCTCCTCCTCCCGATGCCACCACGTGCACGCACCATGGCCACGTCTCTCCCGCGGCGCGGGGGCGACGGCTTGCCAGAAGCGCCGCCGACGGAATCCACTCCGTTTCGACGAACAGCTTCTGAAACGCGGGGTGGGCGCGGTCCGCGCCGGGGGGACACAACGCGACTTCCCCATAACTCGTCAGCTCGAGCTCGCGGACGACCGGCGATCGGTTGGTCAGCGTGACGCGGCGAACCTCCGCTTGCTCGCTGGCGACGACGACGACTTCGGTTTGCGTCTCCACCGGCCCATCGCGCCGCGCGAAGATCACTCGATCGGCCGAGAACGTCGCGCGGTAGCGAGACGGTTCGGCGCGGACCGGTTGATACGCGGCCGACCACATCGACCCCGCTGTGAGATCTTTGATGTAGATCCACTGGCCGGTGTCGTCCTGCGTGGCGTCGGCCCGCCACCGCAACACGTCGATCCCCTTCGCGTGGCTATGACCGCTGCCCGAGTTCGTGAGCAAGACACCGTAGCTCGGTCCGCCGAGCAGCGCCACGTGCGGCTCTTTTGTATGCGGGGTATCGACTTCGTGGACCGCGATGCGCACCGGCGCCGCGGACTCGAGAGCGGAGGCGGGCGTGTCGGCCTGCGGGGGCCGCGGCACGTAGAGACGCGGCACGCGTTCATCGAGCAGCAACGCCGTGGCGCGAACCGATGCGTCGGCCATGAATCGCCGCTGCCATATGCCTTCGGCTTCCGCTTCGCCGACGCTCAGCGCGTTGTCGAGCGCGACGAGACTCATCCCGACGTGATGCGCCATGAACGTGCGGACGGTGGCCACCCGCTCGTCGGGATCGACGCGCGTGTAATCCAGCGCGTCGTAGAACCCGTACGTGCCAAGCGCGCCGCGCCGCTCGAGCTCGGCCAGGTTTCGCAAGGCTTCGTGGGCCTCGACAGCCAGCGCCAGCGCGGTGGCGTACGGCGCGACAACGAGATCGGACGCCAGACCGCGCTTGAGCGCGAGATCCGGCACGCCGAACGCGCGGTACTGATACGTGTCGTGCCGGTCGCGAACGTTGTAGGCCGACTCGGAGATTCCCCACGGTACGCCGCGTGTCTGTGCGTACGCCATCTGACGGGTCACCGCCGAATGGCACGTCTGATCGAGCAGCGAGAACGGCCTCGGCGGCATGACGAGCAACGGCATGAGGTACTCGAACATCGTGCCGCTCCATGACACGAGCGCCGCCGCTCCATCGGCCACGGTGAGCGATCGGCCGAGTCGGAACCAATGCTCCACGTCGGCGTCGCCCTTCGAGATGGCGATGAAGCTCGCCAGCCTCGACTCCGACGCGAGAAGATCGTAGAGCGAGTCGTCGAGCGTCCCGGTCCGCGGGTTGTACCCAATGGCGAAGAGTCGTCCGCTGTGCGTCGTACACGAGCCGGAAGTCCATAGCCGCCGCCATCTCTCGCGCGCGCCGCGCGAGTGCGTCCAGTCGGGCGACAAGCGCCGCGGCCGCGGTCGACGTCGCCGCCACCGTGCGGAGCGAGGCGGCCGTATCTCCTTCCGGATCGAGCTCGAATTGTCCGAGCTCGCCGGCCGCGGCCTCCAGGCGCTGCCGCGCCCAGAGCGTCGTCGCTGTCGCCGACGAGTCGGTCGCGCTCCCCTGATTGCGCCGGCGCAGCTCCAGGATCGCCGATTGGTACGCCAAAAGGCGCTCTCCCACCCACGGCCCTCCGCCTCCACCCCCACTCTCGCCGGGCCTCACGCCTTCCGCTTCGATCGCCGCCCAAATGCGTCCGTCATCCACCGGCGCGCCGGCAATGCCGGTGCATCCCTCGGCGAGCGCGACGAGATGGCCGGCGAGATTCCCGGAGTCCACGGTCGACACGTACGGCGGATCGAGCACGCGCAGATTATCGAGCGAGTACCAGTTGAAGAAATGTCCCTGTACGCGCGGCATCTGGTCGAGCGAGTCGAACGCGCGCTCCAGGCGCTCGACCATCTCTCCACGCGTGAGGAATCCCAGATCGCACGCCGACGCCGTGGCGAGCAATTGCAAGCCGATGTTCGTCGGCGACGTGCGCGACGCGACGACCGGGATGGGAGATTCCTGGAAGTTGTCCGGTGCGAGCCAGTGTGTGTCCGCGGTGACGAAGCGCTCGAAGTAACGCCAGTGGCGCGACGCGTAGCGCAGCGCCGCCAGGCGCTCGTCGACGTCGAGAACGAGGTCGCGCCGAGTCAACGGGCCGCTGAGCGCGATCGCCACCTCCGGCGCGAGCAGCCACGCCACCGCCAGCGCGGCCCACACACCGGCGAACGTCCACCAGAGCCCTCCTCTCACCGGATCGAGCGCTCCGCGCCAGGCGACGAGGGCCAACGTCGCCGCGCCGAGCAACACCGCCGGCCACATGCGGCGCCACACGGACGATCTGCTGTTCGCCGTCGTCTGCTCCGTGTGCGATGCCGTCTGCCATTCGAGCATCCGACGGCCGCTCCCGAGCACGCGGGCGATCGTCCGAGTGATGGCGTCCGCCGCGAGCAGGGTCTGATCCGGAAGGAGCACGACCGCGAGACCCATCTGCTGGAGGGCGCGCCGTGCGTCTTGCGCCAGTGCCCCGTAGTACGGGCGCCAGGCTTCCTCGCGCGGTGGACGAATGGCGGCGAAAACGAGCGGGGCGATCCACGGCGTGGCGAACGCGGCGAGTGCGACGGCGACCCATGCCGCCGGCGATCCGGGAAGAAACAATAGTCCGGCGACGAGCCAGGAGAACTGCGCCAGCGGCGTCGCGCTGCGGCGCATGTTGTCCGCGATCTTCCATCTCGAAAGCGACGACAGCGGATCGCGGTTGGAGCCCGGAGCGCCCGGCACGCGCGCAGTCAACCAGCGGAGCAGTTGCCAGTCGCCGCGGATCCATCGGTGCGTCCGGCGCGTCGACGTCAGGTACCGCGTCGGGTAGTCGTCGAAGACTTCGACGTCGGTCACGAGGCCCGCGCGCGCGAACGTTCCCTCGAGCAGATCGTGGCTCAACAGAGTGTTGTCGGGAAAGCGATCGTCTGTGGCTCGACGAAACACGTCGACGTCGTAGATGCCCTTTCCCGTGAACGTCCCTTCACCGAACAGGTCCTGGTACACGTCCGAGACGGCGGTCGTGTACGGATCCAGACCCGGATGTCCCGCGTAGATGGCGGCGAACCGCGACTCGCTCGCGCTCGCGAGCGACACACTCACGCGCGGCTGCAGGATGCCATACCCTCGCACGACGCGGCCGACCGCCGAGTCGTACTGGGCGCGGTTGAGCGGATGGGCCATCGTCCCGATCAGCGCGGCGGCACCCGATCGCGGCAGCACGGTGTCCGCGTCGAGCGTGATGACGTAGCGCACGTCGCGCAGCCACGGCAGGTCGCCTTCCGCGATCTCGAACGCTTGATCGGCCGACCCGCGAATGAACTCGTTGAACTCGACGAGCTTTCCGCGCTTTCGTTCCCAGCCCATCCACACGTCGTCAGCCGCGTTCCATCGGCGTGGCCGGTGCAGCAGATAGAATGGAGAATCGTTTGGCGTGGCGCCGTTGCCGTATGCGGCATTCAGCGCGCGAATCCCGACGACGGCCGCCTCGACGATCGCTTCGTCGCCCGCCGCCCGCTCCGTCGGCGAATCGAGCAGATCGCTGAGCAAGGCGAATCGAATCTGCGGATCGCGATTGGCGAGGTACTGGACTTCGAGATGGCTGATCGCCCCTGCGACGGCGTCGACGCTTCCAAGGAGGAGGGGCACGACGACAGCGGTCCGATCGGCTTCGGGCACGGCGCGCTCGTAGTCCAGCCGCGGAAGTCGTGACGCGGGAACGAAGAGGTTCACGAGTTGGTGAACGATCGCCACCGCGGCGTCGGCCGCCGGGAGCAATACGAGCAACACCGCCACGACGAGCCAACCGAAGCTGCGTTCGCCAGACGGAGCGAAGCGCAGCGGCGTGACCAACGCGGCAATCGCGATCCCGACGGCGATCGCCACGCCGCCGAAGTACGAGCGAGCGGGATGCTGAAGAACTTTCTCGCGCAGGCGCGTGGCGGCGTCGGCGCGAAATCCGCACGCGCGCTCGAAGGCGTGCCGGCCGTCGCCGACGAGGTAATATCCCACGTGGCGTGCACGCGGGTTCTCGTCGGTCGCCGCGGCGTCGCCCGAGGCTTGAACAGCGGCTTGCGCGACCGACGGCTCGTCGAGGTTGGTGCCCTTGGCGATCCGTTCCACCGCGTGCCTGTACCGATCGCGCGTCGCGCGTGTCATGGCGGTGTACGTTCCGGCAGGATCCTCGCGCAACGCGGCCTCGGTCACACTCGCCGCCTCGACGAACCCCATCCAGTCGATGCTTGTGACGAGGCGCAAGCTGGCGATGGAGTTCGCCATCACCAACTGCGTGAGGGCCAACTCCTGCACCGAGCGCTGCGCCGCGTCCTCCACCGACATCACGTCTTCGGCGACCCACTGCTCGAGCCAGAGCAGCGGAGTGAAGTCGGATCGCCGGCTGCGAATTTGCTGGAGGAAGCGCGTGAGGAACGCCGGCGTCAGGTCGGGTCCGCGGTGCACGAACGCCGCCAGCCCGCTCGTGACGTCACCCGAGAGCGTGGCGGCGAGGAGGCGCGAGACCCACTCGTCGGCCGAGGCGCGGTCGGCCACGTCGCGCGCGGCGCGCAGCGCCATCCGGCGCACGCTCTCGAGATACCCCATGCGCAGCATGGCCGGAATCGCCCAGAGCTCGCCGAGCGTGAGCGGCGTGACGCGCTGATACTCGGTGATCATGCGCGAGACGCTGACTTCGTCGAGGCGGCCGTCGGTGTGGGCGATCAACTCGACGACAATGTCGTAAATGCGTGGAAATCCCGCGCGCGGCCCGTCGCCGGCGAGCTTCGGTAGCTCTCTATAGTATGTGGCCGGAAGCGTCGCCCGAATCTCGGGAATTTGCTCCAGCACGATGAAGAAGTTATCGAGGAGCCAGGCGCCGGCCGGTCCCACGTCGGCGCCGGCGGCCGAGGCCTCGGCGAGCGTATCGCGCGCGGCGATGAGGACCTTGCCCGTCGCGTCGAGGCGCGAGAGCAACGGGCCGCGATCGCGCCGGTTGATCCAACGCGGTCGCGACGATGGGACCGTGACGTGGCGGCGCGCCAACTTCCGGGCGTGCGACGCGAGCCGCGCCGCGCCGAACAACGCTCCCTTCATCGGACGCCGATCGGCCGCGTCGGCGGCCGTGACACTTATCGCGTGCGGATCGTGCGTCGTGCGAGGTTCGATTCCCGTCTCCTTGGTAACGGCACACTTACCCGGAAAATAAGCGCCGCCAGGCTGGACCGGTTAGTTTTAGAAAACTGTGAGCGGTGTCTCAACCGCTCCTCCCGCGTCTCTTGCGGCACCGCCGCGCACCGGACTCTCGAGACCGTTTCGGTCAGCGTCCTCCTTGTTTCTGGGAGAGCCCGATGAGTCTGTACGACGATGGATTCGCGGTGAGCCGCGGGACCGTGCTCGTGGCATCCGGCAGCACTCTGTTCATGGACGTCGTTCGCAACATGGTCGCCGACTGCGGGCTCGCGGCGATTGTTCCGGTCACGTCGGAGCCGGCCTGGCTGTCGGTAATGCGGACGCATCCCTCGCTCGTGATTTGCGACTGGGACGCACCCGCGGCGAACGTCGCGGGAGTGATCGGCGAGGCATCGGCGCGGCATGTCCCGTTGCTAATGGCGTGGTCGCGCAATAAGCACGACGACTATGCTCCAGGGTCTCGCTCTGCCGGAACGCGTTGCGTGGCTCACCTTCCCGGTCAGTCGCAATGAGTTTCGTTCAACGATCAACAGGCTCCTCGCTCCGGAGATCGATTCGGTACACCGTGTGAATTTGGCCGTCCCCGGTGTACGACTGAATGCCGCGGTCCGGGTGCGCACGTTGTCCCTCCTCGCGTAGACGCCGCCCCACTCCGCGCTCCGTCGCGTTCCTCGTTCCAAGACGCGACGGCTGAGCAGGGGTGGTTGGTGGCGCGCGGCGGGCATCGCGACTCGGCTGCGTCACCGCACACCGCCACCGCACCCGCGGAACTCGCCGCTACGTCTCTCGCAAAACGTGGACGGTGTAGTGCCCGCACGTGCCGCACATCAACACCAACGGCGCGGTGGCCGGGTCCCATACCCGGTGAATGCGCTCAGCGGGGGCGTCGGCCGGATAGGCGACGTTCTGTCCCGCGATCGGTAGCGTCCTGCGGCAATTCGGGTTGCCGCATTTGCTGTGGGCCGCGGGTCGTAGGTGCGAAGGGGCCATGCCGCAAGCTACCGACCCCGGCTGCCCGTTACACGATTGCCAGTCACCAACCGCGGCGAGGGAGCCAGGCGACCCTCGCGGGAGCACGTCGGTTCGGCACGAAAGACGCGCGACGGGTGCTGAACCCCATACCGTCGCCGGCGCGCCGCCGAGGCAGATGTCGAGACTCGCTGTCTTCATTCGGGACAACACCGAACACATCCTCGCGGAGTGGGAGACATTCGCGCGCAATCTCCCCTCAGGCGGTTCGATGGACATCGCCTCGCTCCGAGACCACGCGGCGGCCATGCTCGAGGGCGTCGCGCGTGACCTCGAGACACCAAAGCCGCAGGCAGAGCAGGCCGAAGAGGCGAAGGGAAAAACGGATGCCGGCGATGACGCGTCCACCGCGGCACAGGGTCACGGCGCCGCTCGCGCGGAACGCGGCTTCACCGTCGGCGAAATGGTGGCTGAGTTCCGCGCGCTTCGCGCCACGGTCATCCGCCTCTGGACCGACCAGCAAGGCGAGATTGCCAAGGCGGATCTCGACGACACCGCCAAGTTCCACGAAGCGATCGATCAGGCGATCGCCGAATCGATCACGCGTTACAGCCGCGAGCTCAACCGGTCGAAGGATCGATTTCTCGCCATTCTCGGCCACGACCTGCGCACCCCGCTGAACGCCATCTCGATGTCCGCCAGCTTCATCCTCGAAACCGGCGACCTTCGCGAACCGACCACGAGCGGCCTCAACATGATCGTGCGGAGCGCCGCGCGAATGAATCAAATGGTCGGCGATCTCCTCGATTTCGCGCGAGCCCAGTTCGGCCAGGGCATTCCCATCACGCGTGAGACGATGGACGCGAGAAAGGTGGTCGACGACGTCGCCGCCGAAGTCTCGGCGTCGCATCCGGAAGCCCGCGTGCACGTCGACGCGAGTGGCGAGTTGCACGGGAACTGGGATTCCACTCGACTGGCCCAGGCCCTCACCAATCTCATGGCGAACGCGATGCAGCACGGCTCGAGCGAGACGCCGATCGACGTCACCGCGCGTGGCCTGCCCAATGAAGTCGTGCTCTCCGTACGGAACCAGGGCCCGGTCATTCCCGCCGAAAAGCTGAACAACATCTTCGGTATGACTGGTCAGGACCACACGGACCGCGCCGCCGGCGACCACCTCGGCCTGGGTCTCTACATCACCAGCGAGATCGTCAAGGCGCACGGTGGAACCATCGACGCCAGATCGTCCGCCGAGGACGGCACCGAGTTCACCGTACACCTACCTCGGCAGCAGAAGAACCGTTGAGCGAGTGCCGGGCCAGACCAAGCAGCTCCAACGGCAACGGGAAGACGATCGTCGTGTTCTGTTCGCTGCCGATTTCGATGAGCGTTTGCAAATACCGCAGCGTGACTGATATCGGCTCGCGGTTCAGGACGGCAGCCGCCTCGGCCAGCTTCGTCGCGGCTTGAAACTCCCCTTGCGCCGCGATGACCTTGGCTCGGCGAGTGCGTTCCGCCTCCGCCTGGGCCGCGATGGCGCGCTGCATCTCCTGCGGCAGGTCGACCTGCTTGACCTGGACCTGCGCCACCTTCACGCCCCACACCTCGGTCTGGTCGTCGAGGATCCCTTGAAGGCGGGCATTCAGCTTGGCGCGCTCGGCGAGAAGGTCGTCCAGCTCCACTTCGCCGAGCACGGAGCGGAGTCCGGTCTGCGCCGCTTGCTCCACGGCATACCGAAAGTTCTCGACCGCGATGATCGCCTTGTTGGCGTCGGTGACGAGATAGTAGACGACCGCGTTCACTTTGAGCGAGACGTTGTCGCGCGTGATCACGTCCTGTGGCGGGACGTCCCAGGTGACGACGCGAAGCGAGACCTTCACGAGCTTGTCGATCGGCCAGAAGATGAAGACCAGGCCCGGCCCCCGTTCGCTCTGCATCACCCGACCCAGCCGAAACACGACGCCGCGTTCGTACTGCCGCAGGATGTTGATGCACCGCGACAAAAGAACGAGAACGACGATGGCGACGAACACGACCGCGGTGATCGTCGTGAGCGACTGACTGATGTTGGTGTTCATGGGAACCTCGCTGCCCGACGTCGGACGCATAGAACGGTCCCCTCGAGCGCCGCCGGAATGCTCTCCCGACCGTCATCCCCCGAAAGTCATTGAGCTGACCGCACGTCCGGCGTATGGCCGCCGTGACCGCTCACAAGTAGCGGCCGACGTAGAACCCCTGCTCGTTGAGCGCGGGACCCAACGCCGATCGAGGCACCGGCGCGTAGTCCGGCAGGTCCGTGGAGCTTGGAGCACGCAGCGTCGATGGCTTCAGGGATTGCGTCTCGGGCAGTGTTTTCACGGGAAGAGTCTCCGATGTCACCGTTTGCTCACGACGTCGATCTCGACGCGCGCGCAAGGACGACACCTGGCCGCTCGACTTACATTGCTTGAATGAGCGACGACAGGACGGACCTCTACTCCGAGCGACTGTTCCCGACGCTCACTTCGGAACAGTTGGAACGGCTCGCGACCTACGGGACACGCCGCCCGATGCGTCAAGGCGAGACCCTGATGGAACCGGGCGATCGACACGCCTCCTGCTTCGTTGTCGTGCGCGGCTCGGTGGAGATCCTGCGCGCGGCGACCGACGGCGAAACCGTCATTCAGGTCATTCACGCCGGACAGTTCACCGGAGAAGCCAACCTGCTCACCGGGCGGGCGGCATTCGTGCGCATCCGCGCTGACGAAGACGGAGAAGTCGTCGTGCTCGGTCGCGACCAGGTGCTTCGCGTACTCCAACTCGAGAGCGAGATCAGCCAGATCGTCATGCGCGCGTTCATCCTGCGTCGCGCCGAGCTCATCGCTCGCGGCTACGGCGACGCCGTGCTTCTTGGCTCGGCGCACTGCGCCGGAACGCTGCGCTTGCGCGAGTTCCTGACGCGGAACGGACATCCGTTCGTGTACATCGATCTGGACACGCAACAGGACGTCCAGGCCTTGCTCGACTCGCTCGGGGTTACGCCGGCTGACATTCCGGTCGTCCTGAGCCGGCGGCACGATCGTACTCCGCAATCCAACGAATGAAGAGGTCGCCGACAGCCTCGGGTTCAACGTCGTCGTCGATCTCGAGGCGATACGCGACGTTGTGATCGTCGGCGCGGGGCCAGCCGGCCTCGCCGCCGCCGTGTACGCCGCGTCGGAAGGGCTCGACGCGCTCGTCATCGAACCCGCCTCCGCCGGGGGCCAAGCCGTTTCCAGTTCGCGCATCGAGAACTATCTCGGCTTTCCGAACGGCATCACGGGTCAGGAGCTCGCGGCGCGCGCCTTCGCCCAAGCGCAGAAGTTCGGCGCCGACTTTCTCATCGCGAAACGCGCCGCGAAGCTGGCGTGCGAGCGGCGTCCGTATTCGATCGAGATCGACGGTGGTCAGCGGATCGCGGCGCGCTCTGTCATCATCGCGACCGGCGCGACGTATCGCAAACCTGACCTCCCCCGTCTGGCCGAGTTCGAGGGCGCCGGGATCTACTACGGCGCCACCGCGATGGAGGCACAGCTCTGCGCGGGCGAGGAGGTCGTCATCATCGGCGGTGGAAACTCCGCGGGACAGGCGGCCGTGTTCCTCGCCGCGACCAGCCGGCACGTGCACGTTCTCGTCCGCAGCGACGGGCTCGCGGACAGCATGTCGCGCTATCTCGTGCGTCGTCTGGAGGCCAACCCGACGATCTCATTGCGACGCGGACCGAGCTCGTGACGCTCGAAGGCAACGGCCACCTCGAGCACGTGACGCTGGCGCAATGCGGCGACCGGCGCGGTCGAGCGACGCGACATCCGGCACGTCTTCATCATGACCGGCGCGCTGCCGGCGACGGACTGGCTGCATGGCTGCGCCGCGACGGACGATAACGGTTTTGTGAAGACGGGCGGCGACCTCGGCTCGGATGATCTCGCGGAGCGACATTGGCCGCTCGCCAGATCGCCGCATTCGCTCGAGACGAGCCTTCCCGGCGTGTTCGCCGTGGGCGACGTGCGATCGGGGAGCATGAAACGGGTGGCGTCGGCGGTCGGCGAAGGCGCGGCCGCCGTTGCGCTGGTCCATCGCGTCTTGCGCGAGCAGGGAGTCGTCGAGCGGCGAGACTAGTCGCCTCCGGAGGCTACTATCGCTTTCGACCCGGAGCCCGAACCACGGCCTTCGCGCCGAGACCCGCGCCTTTCGTCCCTCCCCCCACCATCGTGTCGACGAGCCGCATGAGGTGCTGGCCGACGCGCTTGAGCCCGATGCACGCGACGCACGACCGCGCGCCCTCGAGCAGGAAGTAGAACTGATCGGCCATGAGCTCCGGCTCAGCGAACCCCGCCTCCCGACACAGCGCGAGAAGCCGCGTATGCTCACGCTGGCGGTACTCGTCGATCACGCGGCGCGCCGGATGATCGGCTTCGGGCAGCTCCGCCAGCGCATTGTGCAGCGCCGAGCCGCGATCCTCCAACTCGGCGAGCGTCGCGGCCGTTCTGCGGCTCCAGTCAATGAGTTGCGCCGACGGGTCGCCCGGATGCGCCGCCACCAATTCGCTCCACGACTGCTCTTTCTCCGCGATGATGCCGCGCACCCACTCCGCGATCAACGCGTCCTTCGACTCGAAGTGGCGGTAGAGCGTCATCTTGTTCGTGTCCGCCGCCGCCGCGATGGCTTCCACGCCGACGCCGCGAATGCCGACGCGCCGAAACAAATCGTCGGCGGCGGCTAGGATCCGGTCTCGCGGTGGCTGTACGGGCATCGTCTCGTGGGCACAAAGGTGCGTGGCTTGACTCTGATGTTACTGGTCGGTAACATACCGATGTTACCGATCGGTACCACCCTTTGTTCCTTCTACGAGTAGAGTCGGTCGATCGCTGAGCTCACCTAAATGAGACACGTCGCGCGCGGTTTCACCAGTGCGCTCGGTCCGGCCCGATCCGCTCCAATGAAGGACAGTTCGCTGCTGTATTCACTCGAGGTTCAGACTCGACGTTTCCCGTCGAAGGAGATCCACCAGATGTCTCGCAGCATCAATTCCGATTCCTCGGCCGTGAGTGTGCCGGCCGCGCTTCGCCCCGCCACGCTCCGCGCCAGCCTTGCGCTCGTCGCTCTCGCGGCGCTCACGGCGTTTGCCCTGCGCGCCGAAGCGCAGACCCCCGTCCAGCCCGCGATCACCGTTCGGCCGATCGTCGGCGCCTTGGTCGCCACCGGCGACGAGCGCGATCTGCTCAAGAACGCCGTAGTCGTTGGCGGACAGGCGTCCTACAACCTCAACTCGAACTTTGCCGTGCTCGGGTCCTTCGCCTGGTCGCCAAGCGAGGAGAAGACGATCACGCCGCGCCCCAAGGTCGATCTCTACCAGTACGACCTCGGCATCGAGGGAAAGCTCGATGATCTGACGTCCGGTTCGTCGGTCACTACCCGGCCGTTCGCCGCGCTCGGCGGCGGTGCGCGGACGTACAATCTGCGCGACGTTCCGGGCTCGAGCGCCCAGACCAATCCTCTGGCGTTCGGCGCGATCGGCCTCGACGTCGCGCCGTCCGGCAAGCGCGTCGGCCTCCGTCTGGAAGCCCGCGACAACGTGACGTGGTTCAAGGGCCTGAGCGGTGAGCTCCAGGACCGCAAATCGCGGAACGATGTCCAGTTTGCGGCTGGACTGACGTTCGGCTTCTAAGGACGGTTGAGCGACAGGGGGGCGTCCGACGCCGGGCGCCTCCCTGCCCCTCTCACAGCAGCTCCTCCATGTTTCCTGATCAGAGTTTTTTCACGCGCGCCGCGGCGATCATCGCGGCATTGCTCTTCATAGCAGGGCCCCTTCCCGCGCAAAACGCGACGGCCGAGTCGGGCCCGTCGATGGCCCCGGTCCCGTTCGCCGTGGGCGAGGAGTTGGTGTTTCACGCCAAGTTCGGCGTGATCCCGGCCGGCACGGCGCGAATGCGCGTGGAAGGAATCGACACGGTGCGTGGACGCGTCGCGTACCACGTGGTGTTTGCCGTCGACGGCGGCGTTCCGTTCTTCCGCGTCCACGATCGCTACGAGAGTTGGATCGACGTGGCGACGTTGTCGTCGCTCCGCCACCGGCAAGACATTTCCGAGGGCCGGTACTCGCGCAAGACGACCTACGAGATCATGCCGGAGAGCGGCCAGTACAGGAAAAACGACGAGCCGCCGAAGCCGACAGTCGCGAACCCGCTCGACGACGGTTCGTTCATATATGCCGTTCGCGCGGCCGGCGTCCGCGTCGGTGAAACGCGGCGCGACGATCGCTACTTCATGCCGGACCGCAACCCAGTGGTGTTGACCGGCGTGCGTGAGGATACGGTTTCGGTCGGCGCCGGAACGTTCGTCACGACCGTCGTTCGGCCGACGATCAAGACCGGCGGCATTTTTTCGGAGAGCGGCGAGGCGCAGGTGTGGTTCACGAACGACGAGCGCCGGCTTCCCGTCCTCTTGAAGACGAAGTTCTCGCGCTTCTCGCTCACATTGTCGCTCGAGTCGGTGACGCACGGCGAAGTCGCCGTAACGCGATAGCGGAACGGGCTCCCGCGGTCGCGAATCACCGCCAAGTGGCGTTCCCCGTCCCCGAGAGCGCGCGATCGAGAAACGTTGCGGCGCTTATCAGCGCGAGATGCGTGAACGCCTGCGGGAAGTTTCCGAGGTGTTCGCCGCTCGATCCGAGCTGCTCCGAGTAGAGCCCCAGGTGGTTTGCGTATCCGAGCATCTTGTCGAACAGCAGGCGAGCCTTGTCCGTCTGGTGTGAACGAGCCAGGCACTCGATGAACCAGAACGAGCACGCGGTGAAGCTGCCCTCGGAGCCGCTCAGGCCGTCGACCGACGAACCGGCGGTGTCGTACCGATAGACCAGCGCGTCCTCCGTGAGGCCCTTCTCGATGGCAGCCAAGGTCGAAAGCCATCGGGGGTCGACAGGGCTGATGAAACGCATCAGCGGCATGAGCAGCACCGACGAATCGAGCGAATCCGCGCCCCTGTATTGCACGAACGCCTGGCGCTTCTCGCTCCAGAAATTCGTGTGAATGTCTTCGTAAATCGCGTCGCGGACTTCTTGCCACCGCCCCGTTGGCCCGGCCAGCGAGCGTTTCTCGGCCAGTCGGATCATTCGGTCGAATGCGACCCAGCACATCAGACGCGAGTGCAGAAATTCGCGCCGGCCGCCACGAACTTCCCAGATGCCCTCGTCCGGCTGCTGCCAGTTCTTCGATAGCCAGTCGAGGACGCGCTGCAGGCCGTGCCACCCGTCGTAGGCAATACCGTCGCCGTATTTGTTGGACAGATAGACGGCGTCGGCCAGCTCGCCATAGATATCGAGCTGCAGCTGCCTGTGCGCCGCGTTGCCGATACGAACAGGCCGTGAGTCCCGATAGCCCGAGAGCGAATCAAGAATGATCTCGTCCAGATCCTGCCGCCCGTCGATGCGATACATCACCTGCAGCAGTCCGTGCTCGTCGTCGCGAGCACGGTTCCGAATCCATTGCGCGAAGGCGCGCGCTTCGTCGACGAAACCAAGCCTCATCATGGCATACATGCTGAACGACGAATCGCGCAGCCAGGTATACCGATAGTCCCAGTTCCGCTCGCCTCCAATCTTTTCCGGAAGGCCGAACGTCGCCGCGGCGAGCACCGAACCGTGCTCGGCGCTCGACAGCAGCTTGAGCACCAGCGCCGACCGATCGACCATTTCGCGCCAACGGCCGCGATAGGTCGATTGACTGATCCAATCGCGCCAGAAACGCGACGTCTCGTCGAACAGCTCACGGATGCCGGTGGGATCGAGGGGCACGCCTAGCGTCTTGTCGTTGTCCGCCGTTTCTCCGAACGCCATTATCGCCATTTCGCCGGCGTTCACGGTGAACGAGGCATGGGCGTCCGTACCGACGATCCGCAGCGGGAAGGTCGCGCGCAGCGCCACTGTCGGACACGTCGAGCAGTCCGGCGTGAAGACGACGGCGCCCTGAGCCGCCTCCGCGCGGTGGCCCGACCGGGCGTAGTCGAATCGTGGCGCGCAGGACATCGCGAAGCGCACCTGACCCTTGATCCCGCGCAGCACGCGGATGATGTGGTTGGTGAACCGCTGCTTGTGCCCGTCCTTTCCATTCCCAACGGGCATGAAGTCGACGACTTCGGCGACGCCCTGCTCCGAAAGCAGGCGCGTGAGCAGAATGTTCGTGTTCGGCAGATAGAGCTGCTTGACGCGCATGTCGTCGCACTCGGGGTTCAGTGCGAACGAACCGCCGCGCTCGCGGTCGAGAAGCGCCGCGAAAATTGTCGGCGAGTCGAAATCGGGGTAGCAAAGAAAATCGATCGACCCGTCGACACTGACGAGCGCGATGGAGCGCATATCGCCGATCACCCCATAGTTCTCTATCGGGTGACCCTTGTCGACCCCGCTAGCGGTCATGCCCGCTTGCACGTTCGAAGTAGACGTGGCGCGGACGGCGGCGCCCCTCCTGTGCGATCAGACGGCGAACCTCAGTCCGTCATTTGTGCGCCACAGGCAAGGCGACTTTCGGCATTCCTGGTTTGTCAAAATTATAGACGACAGCGAGACGGTAGTTCGTGCGATTGACGCTGGTGGGCTCGTCGATCGTCGGGCCCGAGAGCGCACGAAACGACTTGTTGCCGGTAAAAGGATTGTGTTCCGAGGACAACGTTGCTTCCAGCCGCCCACTCCACTGGTGGCTCGCCTTGAACTGAACGCCGAACGAAAAAAGCGGGCCGACGCTGAACGGCGTGCCTGCGCCGTTGGACGTGACGAACAGCGATTTTTCATCCAGCACCCACCAGGTGCCCTGGACCCCGAGCGTGCCGTACGGAGTGAAGGCCGCGCGCGCCGGCAGCATGTAGCGCATCACCTCGACCGTCACCGTATGCGACTTCAGGGTGCCGACGTCGTCGATGTCGAGCGCGTCCGAGCCGTTGCCATTGTTCGTCTTGAAATTCAAGTTGCGCGACGAGAAGGTGTAGGCTGCGCGAAGTCCCTGGCGGAGAAGGAAGTCCACGCCTACTCCGAGGCCGACATTGTATCCGGTCGAACCCTGCAGCGACCGCTCGCCGTCGATCGTATTGGCGGCTTGCTGAAGGACAAACCGATCGCCCCTCGTGAATCCACCCTGGACGAACACGTTCCGATGCGGGCCGAGTAGGCCCCGCAACACGTCGTGAACGAAATCTTTTGCATCGTCTTTGGTTGAATCCGCTACTCCTTTGGTTGAATCCGATGCCTGCGCATTCGAGATCGCCGGCGTCGCGACGAGCGAGCACGTCAAGGCGGCAAGCAGCCATCGCGACTTCGACATAGGGTTCGAGTCCGTTCAGGAACGGGTTGCCCCCGCCGTGCCTGCGCACGAGCGGAGATGAAGTGTCGTTCTTAACGACCGGTGAATATCGTGACGGACCATCGATCGCGAATTGGCACTTGGTCCATCCACCCGTTCGCGAGCGCATCGGAGCGCTTCGCGTCGTTTCGCGTCGACGGGCCGACATGTTGCACGCGCGATCGACGCGCTCGACCGACAGGCGCCCTCTCCAAAGCGACGAACGATTCCATGGCGACACGCGGTGATCTCTCGTACGAGGTTTTTATCTCGGAGCCGATCCCGTTCAGCGACACCGACCGGGCACCGAACGGCGATCGCCGCATGTTCCAGCCGATCTCATCGACGTTGATCGTCGGCGCGGCGGATGCCGTGTTGGTCGATCCGCCCATGACCATCACCCAGACGGATCGCGTCGCGACATGGGTCGAGGACAGCGGCAAGCGGCTAGCGCACATTTTCATCACCCACGGGCACGGCGACCATTGGTTCGGCACCGCTCCGCTCCTCCGACGCTTCAAGGGAGCTTCGGCCTACGCGGCCGAGGGCACGATCGAAGTGATGCGCATGCACGCTGAGCCCGGGTACCGCGCCAAGGTGTGGGATACCTCTTTCCCGAATCAGATCCCGGATACCCCGGTTCTCGCGACCACGCCTCCGGGAGGCCGTTTCGAGCTCGAAGGACACGAGCTTCGCATCGTCGACGTTGGACACAGCGACACCGACAAGACAACCGTGCTGCACGTCCCGTCGATCGGGCTCGTCGTCGCGGGTGACGTCATCTACAACGGCTACCATCAATATCTCGCCGAGACGCGAAACGGCGGTCTCCAAGCATGGATGAACGCCGTCGACCGGGTTGGCGCGCTGCAGCCTCGCTTTGTCGTCGCGGGCCACAAGAACAAGGACTTAAAAGACGACCCGAAGATCATCGCCGAGACGCGGCGATACCTCGAGGACGCCGAGCGTCTGATCGGCGCCAGCCATACGGCGCTCGAGTTCTACAACGCGATGATCGAGCTCTACCCCGACCGGCTGAATCCAAGCGCGCTGTGGTTCTGGGGTGCGAAGACGCTATTCGAGTCGTAGGCGTGCTGCACGTGCGCCGGCGTTCCTTCGGACACGTTGGCCGCGTCTTCATCGTGCTCGCGTCGGCGTGCAAGCAATCAAAGGCACCGGCGCCGTCGGCTCCGCCGGTCGTCGACGTGGTGCGGGTGCAGCAGCGCGACGTGCCCATCTACCGCGAATGGGTCGCCACGCTCGACGGATACCTCAACGCGCAGATCCGGTCCAGCGTCGACGGGTATCTCGTCGCGCAGCGAATCCGCGAAGGTTCGTTCGTCCGGAAGGGCGAAGTGCTGTTCGAGATCGACCCTCGCCCGTTCCAAGCCGCGCTCGATCAGGCGAACGGCGATCTCACGGCGCACATCGCGGATGAGCGTCGCACGGCTCGCGACGTCGCGCGCGATCGCCCTCTCACCGAGGCGCGGGCGATTCCGCAGAGCCAGCTCGACAACGACGTCCAGCTCCACCGCGCGGCCGAAGCGGCCGTCGAAGCGGCGCGTGGCGTCGTACGTCAGGCCGAGCTGAACCTCGGCTTCACCCACGTGCGGTCGTTGATCGATGGGCTCGTCGGCATCACCGAGGTGCAGATCGGCAACCTCGTCTCGCCGACCAGCGTTCTCACCACCGTATCGCAAGTCGAGCCGATCAAGGCGTGGTTCGCGATCAGCGAGTCAGGAGTACCTCGAGGTCGCCGACCGTCTCCATGGCGCGATGGTCGCGAGCTCCGACGGCGGCAACCGGTCCCTTCGTCTTCGTTCGAGCTCACCCTGACCGACGGTTCAGAATATCCTCACGCCGGCTCGTTTCTCTTCGCCAACCGGCAACTCGATTCACTGACCGGAACGCTCCGCATCGCGGCGTCGTTTCCAAACCCCACGCGGCTGCTCCGGCCGGGACAGTTCGCCCGCATCCGCGCCGCGACGACGATCCTGCGCGGTGCCCTGCTCGTTCCGCAGCGCGCGGTGACGGAGCTCCAGGGCACGTACCAGGTCATGGTACTCAAGCCCGACAGCACGGTGAGCATCCAACCGGTCACGGTCGGTCCGCGCATCGATTCGCTCTGGGTGATCACCCGCGGGCTTCAACCGCACCAACTCGTGGTGGTGGAAGGCACGCAAAAGGCAAAGGCGGGCGGCAAGGTCGTCCCCAAGCCGTACGGCCACTCCGCCGGCTACTGACTCATGTCGAAGTTCTTCATCAACCGCCCGATCGTGGCCATGGTGATCGCCATGCTGATGGTGATCATGGGCACGGTGTCGATCCTCCAACTTCCGGTGGCGCAGTATCCCGACATCGTGCCGCCCGAGATCGTCGTGCAGGCCAACTACGTCGGCGCCGACGCGCTCACCATCGAACAGGCCGTGGCGACACCGCTCGAGGAGCAGATGAGCGGCGTCGACAACATGAGCTACATGTACTCCGTCAACGCCAACAACGGCGTGATGCAGTTGCACGTCATCTTCGACGTCGGCACGGACGCCGAACACCGATCAGATCCTTGCCCAGTCCCGGGCATCGCAGGCCAACGCGACTCTTCCCGCCGACGTCATCCAGTTCGGCGTCACGGTGCAGAAGTCATATTCCTCGCCGTTGATGCTGATCAGCCTCTACTCGCCCAAGGGCACGTACGACGAGACGTTTCTAACGAACTACGCGTTCATCAATCTGATGGATCCGCTCACGCGCGTGCCCGGCGTCGGCCGCGTGCAGATCTTCGGCGGCCAGTACGCGCTCCGCTGCTGGATCAAGCCGGATCAACTGGCCAGGCTCGGCATCACCATTCCCGAGATCATCAATGCCATCTAGGCGCAGAACGCGGTGAACCCCGCCGGGCAGATCGGCGGCGAACCGGCGCCTCAAGGACAGGAGTTCACGTATACGGTGCGGTCGCGAGGCCGCCTCGAGACACCGGAGGAATTCGGCGAGATCATCGTGCGCGCCAACCCCGACGGCTCGGTGCTGCGGCTGCGCGACGTCGCCCGCATCGAGCTGGCGGCGCAGACATACAGCTTGATCGCGCGCTACAACGGCAGCCCGGCGGCCGTGATCGCGATCTACCAGTTGCCCGGCTCGAACGCGGTTCAGACCGCCGACGGAGTCCGCAAACAGATGGAGGAGTTGAAGCAGCGCTTTCCCGCCGACGTCGCGCACGACAGTCTCGTTGGACACGACGCAGGCGGTGAGGGAAGGCCTCCGCGACATCATCACGACGCTGTTCATCGCCATCGGGCTCGTGGCGATCGTCGTGTTCGTCTTCCTCCAGGACGTGCGCGCGACGCTGATTCCGCTCGCCGCCGTACCGGTCTCGCTGGTCGGCACCTTCGCGTTCTTTCCCCTGCTCGGCTTTTCCATCAACACGCTGTCGCTCTTCGGCCTCGTGCTCGCTATCGGGCTCGTGGTCGACGACGCGATCGTCGTCGTCGAGGCGGTCCAGCGCCACATCGACGAAGGCATGACGCCGCACGACGCGGCGTTGAAGGCCATGGACGAGGTGTCGACGCCGGTGATCGCGATCGCGTTGATCCTCGCGTCGGTGTTCATACCGACCGCGTTCATTCCCGGCATCAGCGGGCGGTTGTTTCAACAGTTCGCGCTTGACCATCGCTCTGTCGGTGGTCCTGTCGGCGTTCAACGCACTGACACTGAGCCCGGCGCTCGCCGCCATGTTGCTGCGGCCCCGCGAGAAGAGGGACGGGGATTGATCGGTCGCGCTGTTCGGCGGCTTCAACCGGGTCTTCGCGGCAACGACGAACGGTTACATCCGGATCTCCGGCCTGCTGATCCGGCGATCGGCGATTCATGCTGCTGTTCCTCGCGCTCGTCGCGGCAAGCGCGTTCCTCGTCGCGCGTCGAGTGCCCGCGACGTTTCTGCCGCAGGAGGATCAGGGCTACGCGTTACGTCGCGCTGCAGCTGCCCAACGCCGCGTCCTTGCAGCGCTCCGACGCCGCGGCGCGCAAGATCGAAGAGATCATGAAGCACACGCCCGGAGTGCAGGGCTACATGAGCGTGGTCGGATTCAACCTGTTCAGCCAGGTGCAGGCGACCTACAACAGCTTCTTCTTCGTCACCCTCAAGCCGTGGGGAGAGCGGCCGACGGCGGACGCGATTCAAGCAACGTTTGAATCGCGAGCTCTCCACGCTCGCCGCAGGGCATGGCATTCTCGTTTCCACCCCCGGCGATCCCCGGCATCGGCACGTCTGGAGGCGTCACGTTCGTGCTGCAGGACCGCGTGAGCCGAGACATCAAGTTCCTCGCCGACAACACGGACCGGTTCATGGCGGCGGCGCGGCGGCGCCCCGAGCTGACGAGCCTGAACACCACGCTTCTGGCCGACATCCCGCAGGTCTACGTGGACGTGGACCGCGCGCGCGTCCTCGCTCAGCGCGTGAATCTGGCCGATGTGTACCGAACCATGCAGGCGTTCATGGGCGGCGCGTTCGTGAACTACTTCAATCGGTTCGGCCGCCAGTGGCAGGTCTACGTCCAGGCCGACGGCGAGTATCGAACACGCCCCGAGGATATCGGGCAGTTCTACGTCGCGAACGCGGCGGGTCAGCGGGTACCGCTGTCCGCCGTCGCACGCATCGAAGACGCGACGGGTCCGGAGTTCACGATTCGCTACAACGGCTACCGCTCGGCTCAGATCATCGCCAGCGCCGCGCCGGGCTACAGCTCCTCGCAGGCCAGACGAGCGCTCGAAGAAACGTTCGCCCAGACGATGCCGCCCGACATGGGCTACGGGTACCTCGGCATGTCGTTTCAGGAGCAGCTGGCCGAGCAGGGCGTTTCGCCGATGGTCGTCTTCGGCCTCTCACTGCTCGTCGTCTTTCTCATCCTCGCCGCGCAGTACGAGAGCTGGTCCCTGCCCTTCAGCGTGCTGCTTACGCTGCCGGTCGCCGTGCTCGGCGCGTTCGTCGCGATAAAGATCCGCGGCATGGAGAACGCGGTCTATGTGCAGATCGGTCTGATCATGCTCATCGGTTTGTCCGCCAAGAACGCGATCCTGATCGTCGAGTTCGCAAAGCGAGACTACGACGGCGGCAAGCCGGTCGGCCAGGCGGCGCTCGACGGCGCGCGAGTGCGGTTTCGGCCGATTCTCATGACTTCGTTTGCGTTCATCATGGGGTCGATTCCGTTGGCGATCGCGTCCGGCGCGGGCAGTGCGGGACGGCGCATCCTCGGCACCACGGTGGTCGGCGGCATGTTGGCCGCAACGATGCTGGCGATCTTCCTGATCCCGGCAATGTTCGCGCTGGTCGAAAACCTCGGCGCCCGCGCGCGGCGACGGTCGGCGAAACAGCCGGTCGTGCCAGAACTGTCCGGCGATGGCGATGCGCATTAGCCGAACGGTGTTGTCGCTGAGCACGTGCGCGGCACTGTGTTCTGCGTGCAGAGTAGGACCGCGCTACGTGAGGCCGCCGATCGACGCCCCGGCGACCTTTCGTGGCGCGCCGGCAGACTCCGCCCGCTCCGCGTCGCTCGGCGAGGCGAAGTGGTGGAACGTATTCGGCGACGAGGAGTTGCAGCGGCTCATCGCCCAAGCATTGACCGAGAACTACGACGTGCGCATCGCCGCCGCACGCATCCTCCAGGCACGCGCCCAGCTTACGATCACGCGCGCCGATCAATTTCCTACCGTGACGGCGAACGCCAGTGCAACCGGAGAGCGAACACCGGCCACGCGGCAGGGCGGATTCGCGATTCCCGCGTCGAATCAGGGTGTCTATCACGTCGACGCGACGGTGATTTGGGAAACCGATTTCTGGGGCAAGTTCCGCAGCGCCACGGAAGCGCAACGGGCAACCCTGCTCGGGACACAGTGGGCGGCGCGCGCCGTGCTCGTCAGCGTCGTCGACCTCGTCGCGCAGGGCTACTTCACGCTGCGCGAGCTCGACCTCGAGCTCGAGATCGCCCGGCGTACACTCACGGCGCGCGAGGAATCGCTGCGGCTCACGCGTGTCCAGGAGGCCGGCGGCGTCGTGTCGATGCTCGACGTGCGTGAGGCCGAACAGCTTGCCTACACCGCGGAGTCGGTGATCACCGACACGGAGCGTTTGATCACGCAGCAGGAGAATGCGCTCAGCATTCTGCTCGGACGAAATCCCGGGCCGATTCCGCGCGGCCGTCCGCTGGTCGATCAGCCGGAACCTCCCGAGGTTCCCGCCGGGCTGCCGTCGAGCCTCATCGAGCGCCGGCCCGACATCCGTGAGGCCGAGCAGACGTTGATCGCGGCAACGGCTCGCATTGGTGTCGCCCAGGCCGCGCTGTTCCCGGACATCACGCTGACGGGATCGGGCGGCTTCCAGAGCAACGCGCTCTCCGCGCTCTTTTCCGGCCCGGCTGCGCTCTGGAGCGTCTCCGGCGGCCTGGTTCAACAGATTTTTAATGCGGGTCGTCTCAAGGCCGGCGTCAGGTTGACCGAAGCGCAGCAATTGGAGTTCGTCTACACCTATCGGCAAACGGTGCAGCAGGCGTTCCGCGAAGTGTCCGATGCGCTCGTGGGCTATCAGAAGACACGCGAGCTTCGACGCCAGTTGACCGAGCTCGTGACCTCCACCCAAGACGCCGCGCATCTCTCCGACATTCGTTATCGCGGCGGGGTGGCGAGCTATCTCGAAGTGTTGACGAGCCAGACCAATTCCTTCAATGCGGAGCTGGCGCTCGCGCGAGGCCGATTGAACGAGCTACTCACTCTGGTGCAGCTCTACGCCGCCCTCGGTGGCGGTTGGCAACGGTAGCGCGGCCTCAGGGTGCTTGCAGCGTGTGCAGCACCGTCTCCGCCGCGACGAAGTGTCGAACCACGCTCGTTCCGGTGACGTGCCGAAACACGCGGCTTTCGATGGCTCGATCGGCGCCCGTCGATCGGTCATGCTGGCGGAGATGCTCCGCCCAGGAGCTCACGAGAAACGTCTCGACGTACAAGTCTTCCTTCTCGATGTCGCGGAATATGCCCCATCGATATGCGCCATCGCGCCGGCGCACTCGGGCATAGGCGTTCATCGCGTCGAGAAACTCTTCCACCTGTCCCTCGGGTACGGTGTACTCGGCGGTCACCAACACCGGACCGTCGTTGAGGGCCGGCTGGGCATCCGCCAGCGGGACCGGCATTCGCCAGTGGTTCCACGGACTTGCATCGACCGTGGTATCCGGCAGTCGGGCGATGCGGACCAACGCGACCGACACAATCGTACCGAGACCGGCGCCAACGAATGCGAACAGGATGCCGCGATGTGTCGCAACCGTCCCCCAGAACGCGCTGCCCGCGGCCAGGGCTCCTTGAAAGACGAGCAGGAACACGGCAAGCACGCGCGCCCGGACCCAATCCGGTGCGAGAACCTGAACCAACGCGTTGACCAGCGAAATGAATACGATCCACGCGGCGCCCGCGACGAGCATGAGCGCCGCGAGGATCACCATGACGTGGACCAACCCGGCGGCGATAGTCGCGAGGCCGAGGACCGCGACGCCGCCCGAAGCAACCGCCTCCGTCGACCAGCGCGATCGTACGGTTGGCATCACCGCCGCGCCAACGACGGCCCCGGCGCCGAAGCACCCCAATAGGACTCCGTAGCCGGTCGGGCTCGCGCTCACGCCGCGCGCAACCGACGGCAGCAACGCGAGCAGCGCGCTCGCGAAGAACATCGTCGCACCCGCGCGAAACATCACGCGGCGCAACGCCGGCGAATATCGAACGTACCGCACCGCCGCGACGATCGCGCCCGCGAGTGTCTCGGGCGGCGTCGCGCGGCGAGTTGCCGGTCGCTTCCATCGCGCGACAACGGCGATCACGCCGGCAAACGACAGCACGTTGATGGCGAACGCCGCACCAACCCCCGCCACGGCGATGACGACACCCGCGAGAGCCGGGCCAACCGCGCGGGCAAAGTTGAATTCGATTCCGTTGAGGGCCGACGCCGCGGCGAGGTCCTCCTTGCCCACGAGCTCTGGAAGGACCGCCCGCCACGTCGGCGACTCGATGGCGTCACCGGCCGAGAGCGCGAAGGTCAGGGAAAGAAGCAGCCAGGGCGTCATCGCGCCGCCGAGGGTGACGACGGTGATCACGATCGCCACGCTCACCATCCACGTCTCGGTATAGAGAATCAGCTTGCGCCGATCGACGATGTCACCGATGGCGCCGGCAGGAAGCGCGAACACGAAGAACGCGAGAGCCGACGCGGTCTGCGTGAGTGCGACGTACATCGGGCCGGCGCGCAGCGACACCATGAGCCAGGCGGCGCCGACCGTCTGCATGAACGTGCCGACGTCCGACACCACGTCGGCGAGCAGCAGGTTGCGGAAAAGCGGGGTGCGAAGCGGGCGCCACGCGCTCACGGGCTTTCCCTGCACTCCTGGTTGCGTCGAAGCCATACCGGTCCGTGCGGCTCAGAACCTGCCCGCGTACTCCGGAACCGACTGGTGGCGCTCGAACAGCCGCGCCGCGACGGCGCCGAACACAAAACCACCGACGTGCGCGGCGTAGGCGACGCCCCCCGTCTGCTGCGCCACGGCTCCCAGATTCACGAACTGCAAGAGGAACCAGACGCCGATCAGCAGGGCCGCCGGAATGTACGTGACCCGAAAAAAGATGACGAAGAACAACAGTGAGCGGATCCGGTCTCGCGGATACGTGACGAGAAACGCTCCCATCACTGCCGCGATCGCACCGCTCGCCCCGAGATTGGGGACCGTCGAGCCGGGCGAGGCCACGATTTGCGCCGCGGTCGCGGCGAGTCCGCCGAGGAGATAGAACGCGAGGTATCGCCCACGCCCCATCGCGTCTTCGATCTCGGGGCCGAACGCCCAGAGAAATACCATGTTGCCGAGTATGTGCGACCAGCTGCCGTGCATGAACATGCTGGTGAGGAGCGTGACGAGGTGATGCCCGGCGACGATTTCCGCGGGAATCAGAGACCAGCTCCTGACGAACGGCTCGCCGCCGCTCAGCTCGAGCAGAAACACCACGACGTTCGCCGCGACGATGCCGGCGGTGACGAGGGGCATTCGGCCGGGACGCCGGGTGACGTCGGTGAGCGGAATCACGCCCATGTTCGACTCCGATTAGTGCTCGCCAATTCTCCTACATGATGGGGAGCGACGCCAGAGCCGGCGCCACGGTGGTCGCGCCGCTTCCTATTGTTGATGGGCCTCGACGAACCACAGCCACTTGTCGATGCCGCGGGAGATCTCGGTGAGAATGTCGGCGCTGTCGGCATCTTCCAGCTCGTTCATCTCCTCGATTCCCATGCGAGCGGTTCGTCCGAACTGGGAGAGTCCGTCCGAAAGCGCGGCCACATGCTCGGCGCCATCGAGCTTGGCGATCGGATAGTCCGACAGTCCGCTGCGCGTTGAGACGGCGCCCACCGTTCCCTCGGCGATCCCCCCAAGCTGCACGATCCGCTCGGCGATCAGGTCGGCGTACTCGCCCACCGCTCCGTTGACCTCGTCGAACAACTTGTGAAGGGCGATGAACGAAGGCCCCTTCACGTTCCAGTGCGCCTGTTTGGTTTGCAATTGAAGATTGATGCAGTCGGCCAGCCGCTGGTTCAACAGGCCAACCACCTCGCCCCGCGTGCTTTCCGGGAGGTCGTTCTTTGTCGAGTAGAGTGCCTGCTCGGTCGCGTTCGCCATGGTCACCGCCCCTCCCTCTTGTGTGGTAAGACGTGAAGCTCGCTCTCGAAACATCGGTACCCGATCAAGTGTTCGAGGTCACGGAGCCCCCGCTCTTTGGGAGTTCGCGCCGTGGATCGGGGCTGCGCTGTTCAGCGTAGCCTCGCCCGATGACGTCGTAGATCGGCGACTCGGACAATTGTGCGATCTAATGAAGTTTGCGCGCTTTCCGTTTTGCCTGGTAGCGAAAGTCGATCACAAACACGCGTCGCCCCGGCCCGTGTTTGGCCACCTTGAGAAGATCCACAAGGCCGGCAAAGCCCGACGCCCGCGCCAGTTCGGGCGTGATGTCGGCCAGGGGCACTTCGAGGATCCTCGTCACGACGATTTCGCCGGGAGGCAGTGAGTATCGGCCACCCACCCTGACGTGCGGCCGCTGCCACAGGCGCACGGTGGTCGTGATCTCTCCTCGACGAATGGGATCGCGGAGCGATCGGAGGAATTGCATGTCGGTTACGCTGAGCCCCCGCTCAACGGGAGGGATATGACAACACTATTGTCATTCTCCGTGTAAGAACCGCACGGCCCGATTTCCCGAAAGTCACGGGAGCGGTTCCAGGCGAACGTCGAATCGCCGAGTCTCCAAGGAACAGGTGTCTCGGACTTCTACTGTGCTTTGCGTCCAGTCCCGGTATCCGGGTTTGCTCACGGTGACCGTATAGGTGCCCTCACGGTCGTCACAACCAGCGAGAACCTGATCGTCAGCAACGCCGACGACCGTATCGGTACAGGCGGGACTGCGCAGGATGAGCGAGGCGCCGGCGGCAGCCCGCGCGCCGGTTTGCGCGTCGAATATCGTGACGGCGACAGCGGGCAGGCCGACACCCGCGCACACGACGTCTCCGCACGAAACGACGAAGATCGCGGTAAGGCACAGGACGAGGCGGAGAGCGGAGCGCGCGCGACTCGTGCTCACCTTGTCGGCTTCGGCGTGGCTAGACAGCGGGCGGCGGGAAAGCCGGACGCGAGTGCTCATGGTGCAGTATGGCCTGCAATTGCGGAAACAAGAACGGATCTCCACGAATTTCATCGGGCCAACTTCGATCATCCTGTAATTGTAACCACGTTACATCCACGAGTTCTGCGTTGGGACCTTCCCCACCGCCTGGCACCGCGTTTCCGCCAAGCACTTCACAGAGATAGGTGCGCCAACGGACGTAGGTGCCGTCGGCCGGCTCCGCAGGAGTATCCGCCAGCAGCTCACCGACGCGAACGGAAAGACCCGTCTCCTCCAGCACTTCACGAGCGACACAGGTCACTTCGTCCTCCTCCTCCTCGCGACCGCCGCCTGGGAGAATCCAAACGGTGGGACCGTTCCGAAATTCGCACCGGAGGAGAAGGATGGACCCGTCGCGAACAATGGCGGCCTGATATCGGGTGTGTCGCAAGGTTCCCACGCTCTCACACCATTTGAGGTATGGCTGCGGCGTCACTCAATCGTTGAAGTGGCCTGTGAAGAAGGGCGGCCGCCCGAGGGCGACTTCGTACTCGACATGTTTGCGAAACGGCCAAACGGCGAAGTCACCCGCCCGCGTAAACGCTGCGAGCGCCCGGTCCTTTCTGCGCTCCCACCATCCCAGCGTGAGCAGATTCATGGGATCGTTGTAGATCTGCACGAACGAATACGACGTTGGCCAGCTGTACTCGACGTCCGAACGGAGGAAGAGAACCCAACGAGCGACCTCGCACCGCCCTTCCGGCGTGAGCGCCCGATCGCCGTCGAGACGATGTTCCCTCAGATCGTCGTAGAGGAGCCAGGCGCGCTGTCAACCGCCCGCAACGCCGGATCGGTCATCACGGAAATTCGTTCGCGAACTCATCGTTGGTGATGCGTCCCGCCGCGAATCGTCGGAGCAGCAAGGCGGCGCGGTCGCGCGCGACTCGATCGATCATGAACCCTCTCTGCCACGCGGTTTGTCGGCTTGAGCGCGCGGCTGTCCGCGCTCGGAACTAGAACGAAAACAGGAAGCACCCCCAATTCGATCCTGTCGACACCTCCAGCAACCACGCGCCTCCATGCGGCAATCGGGTGCCTGACGGGTAGAACCGCGTACCATCATCAGGGATCGGACGGGCCAGCGACCACAGTTTGTAGACTCGAACGTCCTGCGTCGTCTCGAGAAAGACCGCCCGCACGGTGAGCGTGTCGCCTTCGTGTGCGACGCGCGGGCGGAACCAGAGTTTCCCGTAACCGCTGTCCCAGCTCCGACGATACATATCGAACGGGCCGACCACGAACTCCCCTGACTCCGCGGTAGGCTGGCCAGTGGCGTCGACGCATCGCCGGTCGGCATCTCGGCCATGATCGCGGTCCTGCGCCATGCGCGCGCCGCTCGATTCCGCGGCGACGACGGCCGTTCGGAAGCGATCCACGAGCGAGCCGCCGCTCTGGTCTACAGGCTGAGCGACCATTTGAGCCCGTGTCGGAGCGGCGACGAGCAGGGCAAGACACACAGCGAGACGGATCGGCGGCATTCCGAGTGCCCTCATTCGCCGGCAGGCGGCTGCCAGAGTTCTACCTTGTTTCCTTCGGGATCAATGACCCAGCCAAACTTCCCGTACTCGGAATCGTCGATCTTCTCGAGAACGTTGCAGCCCTCGTCGCGTAAGACTTTGACGAGACCGTGGAGATCCTCCACCCGGTAGTTCACCATGAAGGTCGCGGTGCTCGGCGCAAACTGGCCACTCTGCTCGGGAGCGATGGACCAGGCGGTTGTTCCGGCGACCGGCTTACCCTCACCGTCGGCCCAGGTGAAAGCCGCACCACCCCAATCTTGGACATCGATTCCAAGGTGCCGCTTGTACCAGGCCTGTAGTGCCTTGGCGTCTTTGGCTTTGAAGAAGATGCCGCCGATGCCGGTGACTCGCTTCATACGACCTCCGAGGAGTGCAGGTATTGCGATGCCGTCATCAATCGATCGGATTCCCACATTCGGGGCAAGTGCCGGCGAATTCCTCCGCCCTGCGCCCGCCGCGTTAGCGAAGGCTGTGAACGAATGATGCTAATCGGTGCGGTAGCGATAGGCGTCAATGACGGAATAGCAGTTCCAGGCGAGCGCGAAGAACATCGCTTGACGGAGCCCAAGCTCGGACCCGATCACGACGTAGGCGACCACGGTGGTGAATTGAATGGCCGCGGCCAGGCGGCGCCCTTGCAACAACTGGCCGACGCCGGGGACGAAGCCACTCGCCAGCGCTTCCGTGGCGGTATTGCGGCGCGCCGGAACGGGTGGCGGCGTGTCTTCGATCATCATGGAATGATGGGGCTGCGCGTAGCGGGCATCATCAACAGCTCCTTCGTCAGCTTCAGCGGTGGTCAGGGAGCCTGATGCCAGTAGCGAAAGAGCAGCCATGCCCCGAACGCGGCAATTAGCGGTCCGCCCACGAGAGTGACCGTGGCGATGCGAGACACCCAGCGAGGCGACGGCGGCTGGACGATCTGCAGCAATCTGCCGGCAGCCCGAAAGCCACGGCTCGCGACGACGACACCCAATCCACATACGAGCACAAGGAGTGCTGAGTAGGGGTTCGTTCGTGCGGATGCGGTCGCAAGGAGCACGGTGGCCAGCGACAGCACGAGCCCTCCGAATTGCCATCGAAGGCCGCGACGCGTGTGCTCAGCGACAGGTGCCAGCGACTGTGTGTGCATGATCTCTCCGTTCACCACAATATGTGGTTCGCTGAGGCGTTAGGACAGTTGCAATCGAGTCATACAATGCGCGGTCTAAAGCCGAGCACGCAGCGACCGAAGCGCCGTACCGTCACGCGGCAGCGATTTCTCGAGATCATTCCATAGAGAAGTCCATGCCGTCGCGACGCGACTCGCGTCGCGCAACGTCGGATCCTTCCGCGCTTCCGCCCGGGCTTCGGCGCGATGTCGCGCCACGATGCTCCGGATGAGCTTCGCTTCCGTGTCGCTCGGCGCAAGCGACGTTTCGATCGTCTGCTCGTAGTAGCTCGCGTCGTCGTTCGCGAGCGACACACCGCGAATCGCGTCGGGGCTCAGTGTGCGTGCGACGCGTCGATCCCGAGGCGAGCGAGTGGCAGCGTCCAATTGTCGGTGACGAATGACCCGGCGGGATTGGGCAGCCAGACCCACGCGTGCAAGATCGAGAGCCGAGGCGCGCCTGGACCGGCATCCGTCGCCATCCCGGCGGCGTGATGCAACGGCAGACTCTCCTCGGCGACGCTTCCGTTGTGCTCGTGCCAATACGCTTGCGGCGCCGCGCTGTTCGGTGGGTGCTCACCCTCGGCCAGCAGCGCCGTGTAGGCGACGCCGGCCAGTCGTCGCCGGCCACCGTCGGTGATGTACGTGAGCACCGATGGTCTCGCCGGATCGAAGTGATTCTCGAGCACCCGGGCAAGATTCACCCAGTGCTCACCCATGGCCGGGAACTCGACGCCGACGCGCTTGAATCCGTCGGCGATCGCCGAGTCGATCGAGCGATAGCGCATGGTTCCTTCACGCGCGGCCGAGAGCATCCGGGCCGTTGCGTCCGCCTCCCGCGCTCTGCGCGTTGGCGAGTCGCACCACACCGACGGCGAGGAGAACCGCGATGCGTCTCATCGCGTGCGCACCGTGTCGGGCGCCGGAGCGGCCCATCTTGGACAGAATCGCTTTCATGGCCGCGTCCGGGATGCCGTACGGAAACCGACTTGCATAGCGGAGTTGGTCCAGGTTCGTCGGCGACGGCGCCCCGACAATGTGGACGTCGATCGCCGAAAAGCCGCCGCTCTCGATTTGCGAATACGGGATGACGACGATCGCCTCCGACGTCCGCATCGTCAGATCGGCCTTCGTGACGGTGAGCAGCTCACCCTCGTACACGCGCGTGGCCACCGTGACGACTCCGGCCACGCCCTCCGGCGAATTGGCGAGCGGTGCTTTCGAGGGTGAGCCGCCCGTGTAGATGCAGCCGCTCGCCGCGAGCGCCAGGACTCCGAGCGCGGGGAAGCTCCTGTTTCTCACTGGACGGGCACCCGATCGCGGAAAAAGCGACCCTCGAGCGATTCGCGCGACGCGACCCATGCGCGAAGCACTTCCTGCGTCGTCGTCTTCGGCGAGAACGGAAGCGAATCCGTGGCCGCGCGAATCCAGGCCGGACGTACCCATTCGACGTAGTACCCGTCGACGGCGACGAGGAACGTGCGCGGTGTCGCGTCTCGCCCCACGTCGAAATCCACGAAGAAGCGATCGCCCGGACTCGTCACGAGGCGCCGGTCGTCGGCGGCGCGAATGAAATCGCGCACGTCGTCGCGCCGCATACCGCCGCTCTCGGTGACGCGTGCCGCGGCAATCGTCCGCGCCTCGACCGGACGGACGTCCCACGTCGTCGCGACGCGGTCGATGCGAAATTCGTCGGTGACGAACGACAACCGCAGGCGGATGCTGTCGCCGCGCAGGCGGCGCGCGTGAGGGATCACCGCCGCGACGGTCCGCCATGCGGTCGGTCCAAAGTCCATCATTCGCACGACCGGCTTCCAGTCGTCGCCGTCGCGCACGCTGACGCGCAGCCCGAAGTGATCGGTGTACCATCGCGCGACCTGGGCGACCGTCGTGATCTTCGAGAGATCGTGTCCCACCCAGTCCAGCGACCGCGCGCCATGCCGGGCAAGCATCTCGTCGTAGAAGATCGTCGTCGACAGCAGGCTGCTTCGCATGTCGAGAAACAGCGCGAGGGAGTCGCGTCCAGCCTCGCGCGGCACGGTGATGTCGATGTGCTCTTCGCTCGGACCGGAACCGTTCGCGGCGGCGGCGAGCGCGGCGTCGCCCGAGCTGAACACGCGTCCATCGGCGACGCTCAGCTCTTCCCGCACGTTCCGTCCGCGAGAGTCGACGATCGACGCCGGGGTAGCGACGCGGCTGAGCGCCACGAACCCGCCCCGCGCTACCGGCGCCACGATCTCGTCGGCGCGGTGACGCGTCTCGAGCAGCTCGATCTGCTCTATGTAGTGCGTCTCCAGCGCCTCGTTGCGCACCTCGAGCCGGATGACCCCGTTCGCATCGGGTTTCACGTTCAGCAGATCGACGTCGCGCTTGGCGAGGAGCGGCGCGATGCTGTACGAGAACGACTCGGCCTGGAGCGTCGGAACACCCGCACTGTCGGCGTAGATCGTCGGGCACGAGCCGAAGATGGCGACGGCGAGCACGGCGACGACGATGGTAGAGACGAAGCCGGATATCGGCGCGTAGATCAGCGTGCGTCCCGGATTCACGTCGCGCTCGAACGACTCGACGCCGATGACGCTGTCGAGTGCAATGCGCCCGACGGGCGAACTGTCGAGGGTGGCGCTGAAGCGAACGCCGTCGCCGACGATCTGCCGGTTGCCGACCGTCGCACCCCGGCGAAAGAGCACCGTGGAACCGTCGCCGAGGTGCGCCTTGATCGGCGACTTCACGAAGCGCTCGGCGCCGGCGACCTCCAACGGGTTGGGCCGGTTTGTCGTCGAGATCACGCAGGCGACGATGACGAGCGTCGTCAACGACACAGCGGCGAAGAATCGGCGGCGCAGGTAGATTCGCATCCGTGCCTTCTCGAGGGCCAGAAGTAAACGTGGGTCGCCGCGCGAGCGAGGGCAAGGTCTCGTGAGAGTTCTGTTACTCGACGAAGGCTTCGTCAGCGGCGCGTTGACGGCCCTCGGCTTGCAGCGCGTCGGATGTACGGTCGACGTCATCGCCGCCACCGGCGGCGACGGAGAGTGTCGCACCGACGCCGGAACTTGGCGTCTCGCACCTCGCGTCGGTCATCCGGAATTGCTCGATCTGCTGTCGCGACAGCGCGGGTATGACGTCGTGTACTCCGCTACAGAGCCCCTCCAGCAACTCCTCTCCGGTGCACGCAGCGACAAGAGACAAACGAGCGCGCAAATGCGCGCTGTCGGGATTCCCGTCCCGGACGAGCACTCCGGCGACGAGCGAGACCGATTTGCGCGACGCGATACGCGAGCTCGGTACACCGCTCGTCGTCAAAGGGTCGGTCGGTCGAGGCGGCAAGACGACGTTCATCGTTCGCTCGTTGAGCGAGGCGCGCCGTGCGGCCAGCCGCATTCGCGCCCTGGGTGCGGACCCGTTCGCGCAAGCGCACATCCGCGGCGTGACCCATCTCGCCGGAGGGCTGTTCGAGAACGGGCGCGCGTTGCGTCTCTACTGCGGTGCGAAGCGCGTGCAGGTTCCCGCACGGACCGGTCCCGCCGCCGAGCTCGTTTCGACCGATGACCCGGCGTTCGTCAGTGTCGCCTTGCGCGCCTTCGAGGCGTCGCGCGTCACCGGTCTGGCGAGCGCCGATTTCATTCGCGACGAGCTCGGACTCTATCACTTTCTCGAGTTGAACCCCAGGCCCTGGGGATCGATCGCGGCGGCGCGCGACGCCGGCGTCGATCTCTTCACTCCGCTCGTCGCGCTCTGGAGCCGACAGTCGATCACGGCAGATCTATCGTTTCGCCCTGGCGTGCAATCGGCTGTGTTTCCGTTGGCGCTCCTTTCCATGCGGTGCTGGGCGTCAGGCTCCGCGTTTCGCTCCGTCCCCGCTCCACGCGATCTGAGACTTGCCGCGCATCTCGCGCACAGGCTCGTACGTGTCGCGCACAACTGGTAGGCGTCGTGAGTGACAGTAGCAATGCGGGCGAGAACGCGGTGACGACCGGAGGCGCAGCCATCGCCAATCAATGAGCCATTCGTCGGCGCGGGACGTCAGGATTCAATCTCCACTCAACATCCTACTCTCGCAACGAGCGGCGCATCACGTGCCGACGCGTACCGGCGCGGCCAATTTCTTCAAACCCCGCGGCGTCGAACGTTGGCACATAGCCCATGAACCGATAACTCGGCGAGCCAGGATCGACCGGATATGCCTCGAGGACCGTTGCCCCGTTGCGCTTCGCATAGTCAGCGGCGGCCTCGATGAGTTGCTCGGTCACGCCTTGGCCGCGGAACTCTCGGCGAATGAAGAAACAGACCACCGACCATACCTCACCCGCTCTGTCGCTCGGTTCATCGTCACCGCCAAGCGGGCGATAGGTTGAACGCGGGGCGATCGAGCACCAGGCGATCGGGTCGCCGTCGACGTACCCGAGCAACCCGATCGGAACCCCGTCGTCAACGCGTGCTTTGATCGCGGCTTTCCGCGCGGCACCCGTCGTGTTCTTGGCTTCCGCGCCGCGCGCGCGCCACACCATGCACCAGCAGGCTTTGGGCCCGCCGCGGCTTTCGAACAGCCGCTCGAAATCTGGCCAGCGGTTCGCATCGACTTCGTGAACGGTCAGCTTCAGCACCGTGGGAGTCCCGCATGATCTCGTACGCTCACATTCCGCCGGTCACGACCACTTCAAATCCTCACCGATGATCGGCAGCGTGCGCACGCGCTTGCCCGTCGCGGCGAAGATCGCGTTGCAGACGGCGGGCGCGGCGGCCGGCAGGCCGGGCTCGCCCAAGCCCGTCGGGGGCGCGACCGACTTGATGAAATGGACTTCCACGAGCGGCGCGTGGTTCATGCGCAGCATCGGATACTCATCGAAGTTCGTCTGCACGGCCGCGCCGTGCTCGATCGTGATCTTCTGGAACCACGCGGCGCTGATGCCGTCGAGCATCGCGCCCTGAATCTGAGCCTCCGCCGCGCTCAGGTTGATGATCGTCCCCGCGTCGACGGCGGCCGTGAGCTTCTTGAGCGTGAGCGCGCCTGCGCGGCTCACGGCGACGTCGGCGACGATCGCGACGTAGGCGTTGTTGGTGTGCGTGATCGCGAGGCCCATGCCCTCGCCGCGCGGACGCGATGCGCCCCACCCCGCCTTCTCCGTCGCGAGCTTCAGCACGGTCGTCATCTTCGCCGGATCGAACCCGCGGCCTCCGGCGGTCGGAGCGGGAACTGACCGCCAGCAAGTCGAGCGTGAACGCCAGCGGGTCGCGGCCGGCGGCATGCGCGAGCTCGTCGACGAACGCACTGCGTCGCCCAGACGTTCCCGTTGTCGCCGGGCGCGCGCCAATACCCGGTCGGAATGCCCGGCGGCAGCTTGCTCGACTTCACCTCCGAGCCCGGGATCGCGATGAACGGAAAACCGCCGGCGCTCATGTCGCCCGGACCGCCTTGCATCTTCACGAACGCGTCGTGCAGCGCAACCAACTTGCCCGACCCGTCGAGCCCCGCGGTGAAATAGTGCCAGCCGTTCGAGCGATAGTTGTCGTGCGCGAAGTCGTGCTCGCGCGTCCACATCAGCTTGACCGGCGTGCCTTCGAGCCGCTTCGCGATCGCCGCCGCCTCGATCGAAAACTCGTTGCTGCCCCGCCGGCCGAACCCGCCGCCGAGCCGCGTGATGTGGACGATGACGTCCTTGGGCGCGAGACCGAGGCCGCGCGTGACGAGACCCTGTCCGCTTGCCGGGATCTGCGTCGGCGTCCACATCTCCATGACGCCGTTCTTGAAGACCGCGGTGCAGTTCTGCGGTTCGAGCGTCGCGTGGGCGAGGAATGGATAGTGGTAGACGGCGTCGACAGCCTTCGCGCCCTCCGGGAGCGGTCCCGGCGGCGTCGATTTCGCGAGCTGATCCGCCTGCCTCGCCATCTCCGCGCTGCTCTGGCTCGCGACAGGACCCTCGTCCCACTCGACGCGCAGCGCGTCGGTCGCGCTGAACGCGTTCCAGGTCGAGTCGGCGACGATCGCGACGCCGGGCGTCAGTCCGTCGATGCCGTCGAGCACGAACGCGTCGCGCACGCCGAGCCGCTTCTTCACCTCGTCGACGTTGGCGCTCTTGACCTTGCCGCCGAACGTGCGGCACTTGGTGTACGTCGCGAACACCATTCCGGGCAGCTTGACGTCGATCCCGAATAGCGGCGCGCCCGTGACGATTTTCTGATTGTCGACGCCGGCCACGCGCGTGCCGAGCAGCTTGAAATCGTCGGGATTCTTGAGCTGGGGATTCGTCGGCGGCGTGAGCGTCGCCGCCTTCGCGACAAGCTCGCCGTAGGTCGCGCGCCGTTTCGACGCGGCGTGAATCACCGAGCTTCGCTCGGTCGTGCATTCGCTCTCAGGCACGCCCCACGTCTGGGCAGCGGCGGCGACGAGCATCGGCGCGCGCCGTGGCGCCGGCGATGCGAAGCGGCGTGAAGTTGCCGACCGTCGAACCGCTGCCGACCGACGCCTGGCGGCCGTACGCCGGGTTCAAGTCGCCCTGCACGATCGTCACGCTCTCCCACGCGACATCGAGCTCCTCGGCGACGATCATCGGGAGCCCGGTCTTGATGCCCTGCCCCATCTCGGAGTTCGGCGCGATGATCGACACAGCTCCGCTGGGCGCGATCGTGATGAACGCGTTCGGAGCAAAGGACTCGGCGGCGGCGGACGCGGTCTCCGCGTAGGCGAGTGATTCTCCGAAGCGAAGGTACGTGCCGACGAACAGGCCGCCGCCCGCGAGCGCGCCGACCTTGATGAAGTGGCGCCGATCGACGACCGGCGGCGAAGCCTCGCGCGTCGATCTCATGACCGGCCTCCTTTTTCAGACGCACTCATGGAGGCGAGTTCGGCGGCACGCTTGACGCCCGCTCGCATGCGCGTGTACGACGCGCACCGACAGAGGTTGCCGGCCATCATCTTGTCGATGTCGGCGTCGGTCGGGTGTGGAGTCTGCTTGAGGAGCGCGGCCGCGGTCATGAGCTGGCCGGCTTGACAATACCCGCATTGCGGGACGTCGAGCTCGCACCACGCTTGTTGCAGCGGATGCTTGCCGGCGGGATCGAGGCCTTCGATCGTCGTGATCGCCGCGCGCCCCACGCTCGAGACGGGCGTCTGGCACGCATGCCTCGGCGACCCGTTCACGTGGATCGTGCAGGCGCCGCACTCGCCGATGCCGCAGCCGTACTTCGTGCCCACGAGGCCCAGCGAATCCCGGAGCACCCACAGCATCGGGGTGTCTGGCGCCACGTCGACCGATCGGGATTGCCCGTTGACGCTGAGAGTGTACTTGCTCATGCGCGTCCCTTGGAAGTCGGGTATTCGTAACAGATTGACGGCAGTGGCGATCGGGCGCAAGACGTGTCCTGCCGGGCGACTGGAACCTCGCGGACCTTGCTCTCGTAGTGTGCCTATCGGAGGCGTTCGATGCGCGTACTATGGACACTGCTCAAGGTCATCATCGGTCTCGCGATCGCGATCCCGGTCGGGTTCCTGGCCCTGGCGCTGACGGCCGGCCTCGTCGGCACTCTCATCGCCCTCGCCGTCATCGCCCTCAAGCTGGCCATCGTCGGCGCCATCGGGTACGGACTGTTCCGGCTCGCGCGCGCGGTGTTCGCGCCGTCGCGCAAAGCAGCGCCAGCACCGATTCGTGAGGTGTCCGCGCCGGCCCGGGATCCGTACTACGACGCGGCCGTGCGCGAGCTCGACGCGGAACTCGGCGTCCGGCCGCGCGGCTGAACTGGAAAGACCGCTGGCGCTCAGACTTTCGCTCGCCGTCGCGGCCGCACTCGCGGTCCTGGGATGCGCCGGGCAGTCGCACGGTGGGACCGCGGCGCCGACGGCCGCCGCCACGTCACCCCAGGATTCGGGCGCGTTCGCGATCTCCGGCGACCCCCGCCAATCGTCGGGCGCTCCATGGTCCTTTCGCGGCTCCGTCGACGGCGTTCGATACGAGTTGACGGGAGTCCTTCTCGTTCCAAGCGGCCCCGGTCCTTTTCCCGCTGTGGTCTTGAGCCACGGTTCCGGCGGGAACGCGCGGTTCATCGCGAACGAGGTCGGGCGGACGATGGTCACGTGGGGTTTCGTGTGCATGGCGGTCGACTACACACATGCGGTCGACGTTCCACGCGGCGCGCCGGGCAACTCGTCCGAAACCGGGGCGTCGCGCGCGAATGTTCTTCGTGCGCACATGACGCGCGAGCTGCTTCGGCGCCTTCCGTACGTCGACAACAATCGCGTCGCTGCCCATGGGCACAGTCTGGGCGCCTACCTGCAAGTCGCCTGGCTCGCCGAATTTCCGCGCGACGTGCAGGTCGCTTCGCACACCGGCGGCGGCGTTCGCCCTCCGCAATCCCGCATCGTGCCCGCACCGACCGTCGACGAAGCGGCGCGGATCAAAGTGCCCTATCAGCTGCACCACGGCTCAGCCGACGAAACGGTTCCCCTCTCATGGGATCAACGTCTCGCGGGCGTGCTCAATGAACGCGGCGTCGAGACGGCACTGTACGTCTACGACGGCGGCCACTTGGCGCCCCGATCAAACCCGCTCATGTTCGAACGCGTTCGCGCCTGGTACTCGATGCACGGAGTACGATGACGGAAGCTGTCCTGCGCCTCACCAAAGTTTGAACGGCACGAGCCGGTTGAACGCCGTCGAGCTGCTGCCCGCCGCCCCGATCACGATGCCCATCCCGTCGACCGGGGTCGCGCCAAAGAACGGCAAGACGCTGCCGCTCGCTGCCGTCACCTCCCAATCCACCGGCGACCCGCTCTTGAGCCCCCACGTCGGGTCGTACCCGGCAGCCGTGAGATCCGGAATGTCGAGGACCCAGTTGGCCGGCGTACCGTTCGCGTAGTTCGCGGTCGCCGCCACCGACACGGAGTTCGCACTCTGCCCAAAATCGGCCACGGCGGCCGTGTTGTAGCTGGTCTGCGACGCGAGCTGCGCGCGTAGCCGGAGGTAAGGACTCGCACCAAGGCTCGTGACGGTCGGCTGGTTGAGCGTCGGACCGAACGTCACGGTGTCCACGTCGAATGTCGCCGAGTGCCGCAGCAGGATCGCCGCGCGGACCGACGATCCGGTCGTCGGCGTCGCGGTGACCTCGATGATGTGCAGATCGCCCGGCTGTAGAACCGCATCGGGCAGTCCGGGGAACGGAATCCTTGTCGGTGCGGTGGCGACGGTTGTCGAGTATGGCGCGGAGGAGCCGTTGGCCGTAGCAAACGACACCTGCACCGACGTCTGATCCGTCCCCGTGTTGTTCGTTCCAATGCGGGCGTTGATGAAAGCGAAATCCTCGGTGCCGAAGAATTGCAAAGGCGGGATCGCGCTCGCGTAGTTCACATTGCGGCGCAGAATGATTCGCGTGATCGAAGTGATGTCGTTCACGTCCTTATTGAAGGCCGCGGCGAGGAGATCTCGCTGCCCCGCCGGCACGCCGTCCAGCGTGAACGCCGGCCCTTGAAGGGCGGTGTGGAGTACGGACGCGCCGCCGATGGCAACGAACGCGTGGGCACCCGGCCCGCCGCTGCCGACGGTTCCCGTGAGCCGCTTCGTTCCGCCCGAGGGATTGACTCCACGACACGGACTGCCGAGCGCGAGCGCCGTGATGTCCGCCTGACTTCCATAGAAGACGCTCGTCGAGAAGTTCGGCCCATCCGGCCGCACCATCGCGAACCCTCCGGCGCTCCCGACCGAGAACGTGAACGTGTTGTTCGCGCCTGCCGTGACGCGCGTCCATGCCCCCGTTCCGCTCTGCACGGCGAACCACACCGGCACTTCGCTCGGATCGCAGTTCGCGAAGCTGAATACGACGTTGCCGTTGCCTCCCGGCGCCGGCATGACTTGAACGTTGAACGCGGTCGTTTGCGTGCCGGTGATTCCCGCCCCCGTCGCCGACAGCGTCACGGGATAGTTCCCGGCGGCGACGGCGCTCGTCGCCGAGATGTTCAGCGTTGCGGTGTTGTCCGTGGTGCTCGCCGGGACCGCGGTGATCGTGACGCCGCTCGGCAGCCCCGCGGCCGTGATGCTGACCGCGCCCGCGTATCCGTTCACGCGCGTGATCGTCGCCGTCGCCGTTGCACCGCCGCCCTGCGCCACGCTCGCCGTCGTCGGTGCCGAGAGCGAGAAGCTCTGTGCGGTGCTGTTGAACGTCGCGGTGATGATCGGCGCTGACGTGACGACGAGCGCGCACGTCGTGCTCGTGCCGGTGCACGCGCCCCCGCCCCCGGACCATCCGGCGAAGGTACTCGCGGCCCCCGGCGCCGCCGTCAACGTGACGCTCGTTCCCGGAGCGAATTTGGCGGTGCACGCGCTGCCACAGTTGATCCCCGCGGGGCTCGACGTGACCGTCCCCGTCCCGGCCCCTGCCAGCAACACTTGCACCTGCGGTTGGACGACCGTTATGGGGAGTCCAACCGCCGCGCGAGCCGCCTCGGCACCCGGCCCCGCAACGTGAATGACGATGACCACCTGCTCCGGCGTCGCGGTCGCCGTGCCGGTCAGCGTTAGAGTGCTCGAAAGCGTGGTCCCACTCAGCACCGGCGGGTTGAACGACGCCGTGACGCCGCTCGGCGTCAAGGAATCCGTCAGCGTCAACGCGGCGGTGTAGTTGTCACGCGTCACGTTCACGGTGGCCGTCGCCGTGGCGCCCTGGAACACGAGGAGCGTCGTGGGGGTGACCGACACGCTCACGTTGCCGTTCTCGCCCGCGTCGGTGCCGCCGCCGCTACACGCGGCGACCAGGCACGAGAAAAGAAAACGGACAACCCGGCGGCGGGGTGGCCTTCTGTCGATCATGGAACCCCGGGGTGGGCGGGCTTCAATGATTGTGAATGGAGGTCAAACAGTCGCTCGCAACGGCCGACGAGTCAAGGAGTCGCGGTGCGCCCCCGCACTCCTCGCAGGCGGCGTCAGTACTTCCAACCCTTCGTATCCGCCCCCGCCGGCGCGTTCCGATCCACCTGCCCCGCCATCTTCGGAATCAGCTCCGCGAGCGGCGGCCCCCAACAGTGCGGCGCCATCGGCTGAAACACGATCTCGCCCGACCACTTCGGATTCGTGGTCGCCCTGAGAAAGTTGTCCAGCATGTGCACGCCCATGTTTAGATAGTACGAATCGGCGTCTCCGACGTAGACGTTGATCTTGTTCGCGACCTTGGGCCCGAGCGTCGCCCAGTTGGTCTCGAGGATGTTGCGCAGGTCGTAGTGCTCCTTCCAGTACGCCGCGACTTTCTTGTCGATCACTCCCGTGGTCTTGTCCCAGATGCGCTCCGGGTAACCGTCGGCGCCGACCGGCCCGTACGTCGCCTCCCAGATGTCCCACTGGCCGCCCGAGCGAGAGTGGTCTCCCTGCGCGAGCTCCGACCAGTTCTCGTCCTTCATCATCGCCACGATGTTGCCGTCCGGACGGCGCTGCGTCGGCCGCTCGACCTTCATCCACGGATGCTCGATGAAATACGCGTTCGTGTCCGAATAGACGTTCACGATCTGGTGATACCGGAAGTCGACTCCATCCGGACAGAGCGACCAGGTTCCTCCATAAAAGTCCGGATAGAACACCTGGTGCGCGAGTGAGATCCAACCGCCGGTCGAACCGCCCGTGAGAAGTCGCGCGTACGGTTGGCCGATCGCGCGGAACCGCGACTCGACCGCGGGAATCAGCTCCTTCGACGATCGCGTCGCCGTACGGGCCGTTGTTCGCCGAGTTGACGCCGTACGAGTCGTCGTAGTAGGGCGACGGATGCTGGAGCGTGACGAGCAGCATCCGCGGCGTGCCGTCGGCCTGCCAGTAGTCGGTGAAGCTTTGCTGCCGCACCGCCTCGCGCCACGCTCCACGCTCCGCCGCGTCCTCCGCCGAATCCGCCCGGCGCCCCGAGCGAGAAATGCCCTTCGTCGTACACGATCGGATACTTCACGTCGGGATGCTTGTCGTAATCCTTCGGCAGGAGCACTGTCGCGCCGAGGTAGATCGGCTGGCCCCACCACTTGGTGAGGATGTCGCTCTGGATCTTGATCCGCTTCACCGACTCGTTGTCGGCGGGCACTTGCACCGGCGGAATCACCTTGTCCGCGACGAGTTTGATGGGCGTCGGCGATTTGGGATCGAACGTCATCTTCACGGGCTCGCCGTAGATGTTGCCGGGCGATCGTTGCCAGTGCTGTCCCTCCCACTGGTCCATGTGCAGCCAGACGGTATGGCCGTCGGCGCGCGCGAACTTTGTGTAGACGTTGACGAACGGTTGCACCCAGTACTCGCCGGCGGGAACGTCGCGAAGGCTTCTGACCGGAAACCCGAACGCCTGCGCGTCGACGACGATGGCGCGTCCCGGTGCCGCTTCGCTCATGTCGACTCCGAACAACGGAACGCCCGTCTCGCCGGTCTGCTGAATCGGCGTCCTTTGACCGTCGCTCGACTTGGAGAGCGCGACGTAGGCGCGTCCGGTGATGGGGCCCGCGTGCGCCGCTGCGGGAACCGTGATCTCGAAGCGGGCCTGCGCCACGAGAACGCTCGGCACAGCGAGCAGGGCGAGAAGCTCCAAGCGAAAGCGTTTCGACATGATGTCCTCGTGAGAGGGACTCGGCCAATCGCCGATGTTGCTGATGAGGGTTCGCGAGATAGCCGCCATGGCGGGCCGGGAGTTCTAGCGGTTGCCTGCCCGGATGTTCCAGGCGCGATACGACGCCCATCCAAACGCGATGGCGAGAAGCGGGAAGACCACAGCACCCACGTATGCGCCCCCGCCCCCCGGGCGTGTGCGCTGCAAGAAGCTCGTCACGGCGAATAGCCGCACCGTGTAGAACGTGAAGAACGCACTGAGCGCCGCGGCGACGATCGCTAGTCCTCGAAGCACGGCTAACCTCAGGGCGCGCAGGTGGTCAGAACGACGCGCGGCCGCGGGCGCGGCGGCGCGCCGACTTCGACATCATACGTAGCGTCCGAAACGATGAATACCTCGACCGTCTGCTGGCACCGCCTCGCCAAATCGATCGAGAATCGAACGGCGCCGAAGCCGATTCGAAGTACCACGACATCCAAACTGTCGTGGACGAGGTGCGTCGCCCTGGCCTTACCCTCGGCGTCAGCCACGAGAATCCCCTCGGGGTTCCCGCGCACATCGGTTGCCGAAGGTCCGAACAGGATCCGTGCGTCTTGGAGTGGCTCCTCCGGCATCTGAAGCATCGCGGTGCTTCGCACGACAACCGTGAGGCTCGAGCTGCTGTCGGCCTGCCGCGCCCGTGGCACGCGCACCACCGATACCGCCACGAGAGGTATGGACGAGCGTGACTGGCCTGGCGCGGCGATCGCCAGTCCAAGAGAAAGGAACGAGACATACGCCAGCCTTCGCAGAGCGACCGTCCCCAGTCCGTTGTTCCGCAAAACGTGATATCGTTCGTCGATTGACCCGTTGTCATCCGAGCTAAAAGGCTCATGCTTCTACGATGCGTCTTGCCTAGTTGGAACCAAGCCGGATCCGCGCTCTTCACGCAACGACAACCGCCTTCCATACTATGCGCCCTCGCCTCCTCCCCCTCGTCGCACTCGCCACCCTCTGGCCCGCCAGCGCGCGGCCGCCGATCAACCCCGACCTCTACGCGGGCCTCGTCTGGCGCAACATCGGCCCGTTCCGCGGCGGACGCGTCTCCGCCGTCACGGGCGTCATCGGACAGCCCGGCGCCTTCTACATCGGCCTCCCGCTCGGCGGCGTCTGGAAGACCACCAGCGCCGGCACGACGTGGTATCCGATCATGGACGACGTCAAAGAGGCGTCGTCCGTCGGCAGCGATTCAGGTCGCCCCGTCCGATCCGAACATCATCTATGTCGGCATGGGCGACCTGATCACCGGCGGCGGGATCAACGAAGGCAACGGCGTCTACAAGTCGACCGACGCCGGCAAGACCTGGAAGCACCTGGGACTCGACGACACGAAGCAGATCCCGTCGATCCTCGTCGATCCCAAGGACCCGAACCTCGTGCTGCTCGCGGCGCAGGGGAACATCCACACGTTCACGCACATGCGCGGCGTGTATCGCAGCACCGACGGCGGACGCAACTGGAAGAAGACGCTCTACGTCGACTCGACCGACCGGCGCGCAGGAGATCGCCTGGGCGTTCGACCATCCGAGTGTGATGCTCGCGACGACCGTGCGCCACTACAACGCGCCCGGCGCCGGCCGCGGCGGTGGTGGCGGCGGCGGGCGGAGGCGCACCGCAAGGACCCACCGGCACGTACTTGTTCAAGTCGACTGACGAAGGCCAGACCTGGAAGGAGATCAGCGGGCACGGTCTCCCCGCGGCGATGACCGGACGCACCTCCATCGCCGTCGCGATGAATACGAACGGCCAGCGGATGTTCCTCATCGGCAACTTCGGCTTCTATCGCTCGGACGACGGCGGCGAGACGTGGCGCCAGATGGCCGCCAACGACAACAGAATTCGAAATGGACAGAACGGCTACAACTGCGGCGTCTACGTCGACCCGCAGAATCCCGACATCGTCTACACGATCAACACGTCGAGCTTCATCTCGCACGACGGCGGCAACACGTTCACCGGGTTCAAGGGCGCGCCGGGCGGCGACGATCCGCAGCAGATGTGGATCGATCCCACCAACGGCAAGCGCATGCTCCTCGGCGTCGATCAGGGCGCGACGATCTCGCTCGACGGCGGCCTCACCTGGAGCTCGTGGTACAACCAGGCCACCGAGCAGGTCTATCACATCTCGGCCGACAACTCGTATCCGTACTGGGTCTACGCCACGCAGCAGGACGCCGGCTCGATCGCGACGCGCAGCCGCGGCGACCTCGGCGCGATAACGCCGCTCGACTGGTATCCGACCGCCGGCTACGAGTTCGGTTCGATCGTCGCCGATCCGCTCAATCCCAAGATCGTCTACGCCGGCGGTCCCAGCGGCGGCATCGTCAAGATCACGTATCCGAGCGGCCAGTGGATCAACGTGAGTCCGAACGTGGACACCGCCGCGTCGCTGCGCAAAGTCGGCAATCAGCCGATTCTCTGGTCGCCGACGAACCCGCACGAGTTGCTCGTCGGATTCCAGTATTTGATGTCGACGACCGACGGCGGGATGCACTGGAAGAAGCTGAGCCCGGACCTGCGGCTGCACGACGGAGCGCCGCCGCCGCCGCCCGCGCCGCCGGCGCGGCGGCGGGGGCGGCGGATTGGCGGTGCCGCCCGCCGGTTCGATCGAATCGTTCTCGCCGTCGTCGATGTCGCCGGGAATCATCTGGGTCGGCACGAACAACGGCCTCATCAAGCTCACGCGCGATCACGGCGTGACGTGGGACGACGTCACGATCCCCGACCTCCCGAACCCGACGCGCGCCGACATCTCGGCCATCGATGCGTCGCACATCGACTCGGCGACCGCGTACGTCGCCGTCGACTATCACACGACGGGCGACTACACGCCGTACTTCTATCGAACACACGACTTCGGCAAGACGTGGACCAAGATCGTGACCGGCATGCGCACCGATCAGCCGAGCGGCAGCTTTGCGCGTGTGATTCGCGCCGACACGAAGAAGGCGGGGCTGCTCTTTGCCGGGACCGAGAGCTCGATGTACGTGTCGTTCGACGACGGCGACAATTGGCAGTCGCTTCAGCTCAACCTGCCGAACACGTCGTACCGCGACATCGTGATCAAGGACAACGATCTCGTCGTCGGCACGTACGGCCGCAGCATCTGGATCCTCGACGACTACTCGCCGCTCCGGCAGATGACGGCGGCGATCGCGTCCGAGCCGGCGCATTTCTTCAAGCCCGGCGACGCGATCCGCGTGCGCCGCAACGTGAACGGCGACACGCCCTTCCCGCCCGAGGTGCCGCACGCGCTCAACCCGCCGCCCGGTGCGCTCGTCTACTACTATCTGAACGCCAAGCCGTCGAGCGACATCACGCTCGAGGTGCGCGACGCGGCCGGCAGCGTCGTGCGGCACTATTCGAGCGCGGCGATTCCGGCGCTTCGCGAGGCTCCGCTGCCCGTTCCCGATCATTGGATCGCCACTCCCAAGCCGATGCCGACGACGGCCGGCACGAATCGGATCAACTGGGACATTCGCTACGACGCGCCGCCGGCGTTCAGTCACAGCTACGAGATCAACGCCAACGAGGGCGAGACGCCGGCGTCGCCGGAGGGGCCGCTGGCCCTTCCGGGCACGTACACCCTCAAGCTCACGGTCGATGGAAAGGCTTATTCGCAGACAGTGACGGTCAAGAACGACCCGCGCTCTCCCGCGACGCCGGCCGATCTGGCCGCGCAGCACGACCTCCAGATGAAGGTGTACGCGGGAATCAAGACGGCGTACGCCGGCTACGAGCAGGTCTCGGCCGCCCGGTCCGCGCTGGCGACGATTCAGAAGTCGACGCCTCCGCCGCCGCCTGACGTCGCCCAGGCAGTCGCCAACTTCGACGCGAAGCTGCTCGTCGCGGGCGGCACGACACAGGGCGGACGAGGCCGCGGTGCCGGCGCCGGCAATCCCGGTCCGCAACGCGAGCCACCCGCGTTCGCGACGCTCAACGGCACGCTCGTCCGCCAGCTCGAGACGTTGGACTCGGGCGACATGGCGCCGAACGACCCGCAGAAGGCGGCGTTTCTCGTTGCGTGCAATGACCTGCGAGGCCGCATCGCCGGCTGGGCATCGCTCAACGGCAGCGAGCTTGCGTCGCTCAACGCGCTCCTCGCGAAGAACAACGTTCAGCCGGTCGCGGCGGCGAAGGTCTCGGAGCTCGAAGCGCCCGTGTGCGTCGGAGGTAAGCGCTAGCGGGCGCCGATGTACGCGTCTCAGCGTTCGTCAGATGGCTGGCGCTTCGATCTCAGACGCAAAGACAACGAGAACGGTCCACACAACCCCGTCAACGAGCACGTGCGGGGGCGCCTCCTGCAGCGCGTCCGCATAGTGTTCCGGCTCGTAACGACTCTCCAAGAGCGAGATTTGGAGCGGGAGATAGACTCGGCCCGACGCATCGTGGACCGTCAGCTGCTTTTCGACCGGTACCCCCTTCGCCTCGTCAGGCGACACAGGGTGAAGCGCACCGGAGCTGGAATGCGGCTGGGGCCGCGCGGCCTGTTGATAGCGTTGCGCCACAATGTCCGGTTCGACGGGAAATTGCTGCACGCCGAAGCCGGGAACGGGCGGCGCGATCTGCCAGATACCCTCGCACGGCGGAGCATCGGCAGCGCGAACGAGAAACGCCGCGAGCGACGGCGGCTTGCCTGGCCGCTGATTCGATATCTGGCGCGCTGACGAACGCGGAAGCAGTTCGCCAACCAGTTGGTCGCCGCGCCACAACGTTAGCGTCATGAGCCCTTCACTGCGACGGAGCCTGATACATACGCAATGGCGGTGAACTACCGATGGTGCTCCACAACGGGAGCGTCCAGCGACACATCCCACGCGAGCGACAAGGTTTCGTCAGGCGAGTCGGCACCGGTCGCGTACGTGCCCTTGCTCTTGAGCCGGAGGCGCCCGTCGGCGTAGTGGTAGTCGCCGAACAATTTCGCGATCACGTCCGCCGTAATCGCGACACTGCGCACAACGGTCGTGCCGGGGATGATGTACGTGAGATTCACCTGCGTGATGCGATTCTGGCGATCCAGAAACAACACGAACGTCGCCGACCCGCCCCGGCTCACCTCGCGGTTGTCCTCATCGTTCTTCATCAGCCGCTGTCGCGCCGCAGCGTCGATGGGCGAAGTGAACATCTGAATTTTGAGGGCCATCGTCCGTCCGCCGAAGAACTCGTCCGTGTGCGTCACCCACGCGCTCACGGGATCGATGTGGCTCTTGCCGGGGTGAAGAAAGCCCGACTTCCGGACATCGAGGTCGAAGTGACCGGAAGACTGCGCCGAGGAGGCGGTCGCGGTGACGAGTAGCGCGGCGAAAAGGCGAGAGGTCTTCATCGGGTTGTCAAATCGATCCGCACGATGTCCGAGTGCTCCTGCACCTGCTCGATGATGAGCTCTCGGCCGTCGCGAGAAACGTCGAAGTCGCGGACGACGATCTCGCGTCCGAAATTCGTCAACGGCCGCTCGTTCCCGGTTTGCAGATCGATCAGCCAGACATCCTTGTGCCCCATCTCGCCCTTGAGGACGATCAGCGCGAGGCGGTCCGGCAGGAACGCAAAATGGCGCGCTCCGCGCGTGAGGACGAGATTAAGAAACCTGTACGGCCTGCCCTCGGCGGTCGCGGCTCTCACTTGAAAGGTCGTCCCGATGTCCGGGCCCGAATAGACGATGAACGAACCGTCGGGCGCCCAGACCGGATCGACTGAATATTCGGACAAGATCGGCGCCGGAGCGCTTCCGTCCAGCGACACTCTGTGCACGCACGGCGTGCCTGTCTCGTCGGCCGCCGTCACCAGAAGCGATCGGCCGTCCGGCGCCCAGACGGGTGCCCCACGCAGCGCGAGCAAGTCGGCGGCGATGCGCGAGTCCGTCCCGTCCGCGTTCATCACGTACAGGCGCGACTGCCCCCGCTCGTTCACCGAGATGGCGATACGCCCTCCGTCGGCCGTGACGGCGGGGCCGCCAACGATCTGCGCACCGGGCGGCGCACTCCATAGTTCAGCGGCTGCACCGTCCACGAGTTTCCAGAGGCTGTCGCTCCTGCCAGTCGACGCGACGTACAATAGATATCCGGGCCCAAACCGCGGTGAACGCCCGGAGCCCGTCGGCGTACGAACGCGAGTCGCGCTCGAGATCGACGCCGGCGCGTCGCAGAGCGCGGCGCGCCATAGCTGTGGTTTCGGATTCGATCTCGTCGCCACGAGTCGCCGGCGGTCGCCGCTCACCGCAAGCGACGTGTAACGGTCGATGCCGGAGCCGATCCGATGCGCAACACGCTGGTCGACGTCCAGGGCATGCAGCCACGGTCCCGAGCCGTCGGCGCCGGTCGCGAGATACAACAGCGTCCGGCGATTCACAAAGACCGGGTACGCCACTCGCGAGTCGTGAAATGTGACGCGTTCGGCGGCCCCCGCCGCCGGCGGGCTTGATCCGCCAGAGATCCAATTCGTTCGGCACGATTCCGCCGACGAAGTAGATGAAGTCCTCATCGGGCGACCACACAGGGAAGTGCGCATGACGTCCCGGCGACTCGGCGAAGATCCGAACGCCGGGCGGCGGTTGATTCGGGACCGGTGACGAACATCGGATCCCCGGGCGCCGCCGTGTGGTAGACGAGGCGCCCGCTCTCGCTCCAATCGAGCTCCGGCACATCGTCGAGGTACGGACGCGGCTCTCCGCCGAGCGTGGGGACGGACCAGATTCCGACGCGGCCGGCGGTCGATCCGGCCGAAGTGCGCACCCAAAACAAGACGAGCGCCCCATCGGGTGAAAACGACAGCGTGCGAATGTCGTGGTTGACGAGATCGAGCGGCGGGGCCGCGCCGCGGGTCAGGTTGTGGTACCGTCCCGCGCCGATTTGAGTGATCCAGACGTCCGTTCGTCCGTCGAGATTCGAGAGGAACGCGACGAACTTTCCGTCGCGCGAGATCGTCGCCGCGTGTTGCGCCCCGTCAAAGTCCGTGACGGGCGCGAATTCCGCGTTCTCGATTGGATTCCGTCGGAACGCGTCCGCGTCCCGCCGCCACGAGGCCGGTTCTTCCTTCGCGCCGTTAGCGACGACCGGAACCCTCCGGCTCTGCGACCACGCGTCAAGCTCGGTCCGGAGGGCGGACACGGACCCCTGCTTGTCGTGAAGATGGCGATGGACGGGCATCCCCTCGCGCTTTTCCCATCGCTGGACGGTGCTCACGTCGCGGCGGAGATAGGCGGCGATCTCCTTCCAGGAATCGAGCCGAGACTCGCGCGGGCTCGCCACGGGCGCCGCTGCATCTGATGGGAGTTCGCTCATTGCGCAATCTCGGCTCGACCAGCGGCGTGAACCCCCCGACTCGATTCTAGCTCACGCCTCACGCCGCGGCAATCGACCGCAATCGACCGCATTCGACGTCAGACCGGACCTTGCCGCTGGTTCGCGCGGGGCGCCGCCTTATGTTCGGCCTCCCATTACCCGGGCAGGAAGGTACGTCATGGCCAAACAGTTCCGCTGGATCGCGCTCGTCGGACTTCTCGTGGTCGCCGCAGCCGGCCGCCCCGCTCAGGCTCAGAAGGAAGAACACTTCAACGGTCTCCATTTGACCGGGTCGATCCACGACTTCACGACGCCGATGGCTGGCAGCTGGACGATCCACGGCGACTGGTCCCTGGACGTGACAGGAGGACCGAACGCGGCCGAGTTCACCGCGGAATTGACGATGGAGCGATCCGATCTGTTTTTCGGCATCAACCCCATGGCGAGTGCCAACAATCTCGCGACGCGCAACCCTCATACTCATCACATCTCGGTGGTCGGGACAGTGACGCCGATTCCCGGGGGCTTTCGCGTCACCAGCGAGGCGGATGAGACGACGATTACGGGGAACGGGGCGCCCCCGACGTTCGAAAAAACAGTTCCGCCGACGTCCACGCTGCAGATCGATGTCACCGGAGGCAGCCTTGTCGCTTTCTCGAACGTTACGCTGACGTTCGGAGGAGCCGCGGTCGGGCATTTCGGATCGAATCCGATCGCCGGCGTGGTGGGCAGCGTGAAGTAACGGTCGAACCCGTTGGATGGCGCCGGTCTTCCCCTTCAATAGCCGTCGACTTCGACGATCGCGGCCGCGAACGCCTGCGGCGCCTCTTGCGGCACGTTGTGGCCAATGCCCTTGAGAATCCTGTGCGAGTACCGGCCCGTGTAGAGCTTCGCGTAGGCGTCGCCGCCGGCGGCGGGGCCGTCGAAATCGCTCGAGATGGTGATGGCCGGTACGGTGATGACCGGCGTAGCAAAGAGTTTCTGCTCCAGCGAGTCATACTGGGGCTCACCCTTCGCCAGGCCCTGTCGCCATCGGTAGTTGTGAATCACGATGGCGACATGATCGGGGTTGTTGAACGACTGCGCCGAACGATCGTAGGTCGCGTCGTCGAATTTCCAGTTCGGTGACGCAAGCTTCCAAATGAGCTTGTTGAAGTCGTGTGTGTATTTGGCGTAGCCGTGCTCACCGCGGTCCGTGGAGAAGTAGTACTGGTACCACCATCCATGCTCCGCCTCGGGCGGCAGCGGCTGTTTCTGGGCCTCGACGTTCGTGATCAGGTATCCGCTCACGGCGACGATCGCTTTGCAGCGCTCCGGCCAAAGCGCCGCCATGATGTCGGCCGTTCGCGCGCCCCAATCGAATCCGCCGATGATCGCCTTGTCGATCCCGAGCGCGTCCATCGTCGCTTTGATGTCGAGAGCGACAGCGGACTGTTGGCCGTTACGGAACGTGTCACTCGAGCGAAAGAGCGTCGTCCCGTACCCGCGCAGATACGGCACGATCACGCGGTAGCCCTTCGCGGCGAGCAGAGGTGCCACCTCGGCGTAGCTATTGATGTCATACGGCCAACCATGAAGGAGAACGACCGCGCGACCGTCGGGCGGTCCCACTTCGACGTAGCCGACGTTGAGCAGCCCGGCGTCGACCTGCTTCACCGGACCGAACGGCGCTTTCGGCGCGGACCGATCTCTCGACCGATCGAGGGCGGGATCCGCCGGGAGGCTCGCCGCACCGACAATTCCCAAGCGGGCAGTGGCAACCGTGAGGGCGGCTGTCCGAAAAAAGCCCCGCCGATCTTGCTCCGCGTCGTTCGACATGAGTGTCCCGGTGACTTGGCCGGCCGATTCTCCCGGCAATGAGCGCGCCGTGGGCGTCGCCTCCGGCGCAAAGGTTGCGGACGGCAGGGCTTCATGAGCACCGCGAAGAAACACACCCGGCTAGTGGGCCGATCGCTTCCAAGGACGATGCGCGCGGCGGCAATTGACCGGTTCGGTCTTCCGTCGGTCCTGAAGACTCACGAGCTCCCCATCCCAAGCGTCGGCGCTCGCGACGTTCTGATCGCCGTGCACACCGCCGGAGTCGGCACGTGGGATCCTGAAGTGCGCACCGGCGCGTGGGGTGGCAAGGGAGCGCGCTTCCCTCGCGTACTGGGCATGGACGGATCGGGCACTGTCGTGGCTCGCGGCGCTCGCGCGCGACGGCTCCGCGTCGGCGACAAGGTCTACGGCGTCTCGTTCGACCCCGCGAAATCAGGGTTCTACGCCGAGTACATCGCCGTGCCCGAGCAGAACGTCGCGCGGATTCCGAGACGACTCGACCTTCTCCATGCCGGCGCGTTGTCGGCCCTCGCGCTCACTGCGCTCCAGGGCATCGACGACGTCCTCCAGGTCAAACGCGATGAGAGTGTCGTGATAGTCGGCGCGAGCGGCAACGTGGGCGTCTTTGCCGTTCAGTTCGCGAAGCAACGCGGCGCGGCGGTCCTCGCTATCGCTTCCGGCCGGGACGGCTGCAAACTCGCCGAACGACTCGGCGCCGACGTGGCGATCGATGGAAAACGGGCCGACGTCGGGGATGAACTGTTCGACTTCGCGCCCGACGGCGTCGATGCCGTCCTCGGGCTGATCGGCGGCAACGTGCTCACGAAATGCATCGCCGCACTCCATCGCGGCGCACGCGTCGCATATCCGAACGGGATCGAGCCGGCGCCGCGCAAGCGCCGCGGCATCAAACTCGTCGCGTTCGACGCCAAGCCGGGTGTGAAGGAATTCGCCCGTCTGAATCGTGCGCTCGACAAGCCATCGTTGATCGTGCCAATCGCCAAACAGTTTCCACTCGGCCAGGCGGCGCAAGCGCACCGTCTTGTCGAGAAGGGACACCTGTTGGGGAGGGTCGTCCTGCGCGTCGCGCGGCGAACCTGACCGCGCTATGCCGCGGCTGCTTTCTCGGCGTCGCGGCGACTTGAAATGGCCTTCAGCTCAAGTACCGATCGTAGACGCCGCGATAGCCGAGCGCCTCGGCGAGTCGGCCGAGCGTAGCACTCACCACCAGTTGAACCGGAATCGGAATCGCCGCGTCGAAGCTGCGATGCTTGGTGAGCGTTCGTGCAGTCGCGGCCAACTGCAACGGGTTCTTCGGCAATCCGCGCTTCCCGACCTTACCTTCCCGAGCGAGGCCGAACATTGTCGCGAACGCGCCGAGCACGTCGGTGAGGGCCTCCGGAGTCGTCGCGCCAAGATCGATGGTTTGCCGAAAGACCATTAGTTCCGACCCTGTATTCCACGGGTGAACATGCGGCACGCCCGGTGGCATGACGATGCTCTCTCCGCGCGTGAGTCGGTGCTCCTCCGCACCGAGTCGGCAGGTCGCTGAACCTTCCAGGATCTCGAAAGTCTCCGTCCACTTCTGGTGCAGGTGTGGCGGGAACGGTGTCGAGCCCAGCGGACAGTACGCCTCGTGTCACCCAGCCGCGCCCCGACGTCTCCTCGACGCCTTTCACGACGACGATGCGGGTCTGCGTGATTGGGTCCGTGGTCTCGAACCCCGCTTTGATCGACCGCATCGGCTTCTCCTTGTTACGAGGTTCGTCACGTGACGAAGGTCACCGGGGGCCGGCAATTCCTCTCACAGGACCTTGATCGTCCGTTACATCCGTGCGGTTCGCGCACTCCACCTACCGTGCAGCGGTTCGCGGTCCAACCCCATGGAGACGTCGACGATGTCATCGCGCAGAGTGACGGACGAAGAAGGTCGTGTTTGGGAGTGTAGGCCGGAGACTGAGGAAGCGCCAGGAAGCGACGTGCACCTCGTCTGTACGACGGCCGGCGTGAGCGCCCCGGTTCGGCTGAAAGTCAGCTGGCAATGGGAAGCAATTGCGGAGAAGGGGTTGGCACGCATGATCGCCGCCGCCGCGTCGCGATTGGCTTCCGACTATGGCGCGTTGCACGGGGCGCCGGCGCGAAAGGCGTCACGCAATGTAAGAAACGCGAAGAGTGGAGCCGTCTAGCGCGTTAGCGAAGCTGCAAGGGAATATTAGAGTCTGCGGCGCAGCCGCAAACGATCATTAGCTTCCTTGCCAGCTTCAGCGTTCGTCGTGCGGCGGGTTCGCGATCTAGGCCAGGGACACGCGATGCGCCTCGCCCGAGTTGGGCGAACGTCGAACGTAAACGGTGGCCCGGCGTCGCCAAATCGGCCGGAAACGCCCTCCAGGACCGAGTCACGTCTAAGGCCGATGAAGAACTGGCCTGTCAAGCCGTCGCCAGTCTGCACGCGGACGGTATCGGTTGTGGAATCGATCGACCAAACGAAGTATTCGCCCGACGCCGGCCGCCCGGAGCTCGCGAGCGGCAATACCTGATAGGAGTCGGGGCGGCGAGGACTGACGGGCGTCGTCACGAGCCGAAAGCTTGCCAATTCGCCGGCCTGCACGCTGCTCGCAGCGCCGAGTAGACGATAGCACCCGCCGGCAGCGCGGGCGCGATCGTGCGGCGGTGCGAGCGGAGGAGGTGGCTCGCGACACGCAACTACGAGGATCAAGAGGAGGCGGCTGACGCGGGGCCCGAGTTGCACGCTCTACGATAACGAGCTCAGATAACGACCGCGTTAAGACACCGTGAGAACCTCGTGAGTCGTCGTCGTATAACGCGTTAGCTGAGACGAATCAGCGGCGCATGACCTCGATGCTTCCGCCGAAGATCGCGCCGAGCACGAGCAGGCCGGCCGTCAGCGCGGCGAGAACGGCGATGGCGCTTGCGGCAATGCCAGCAATGCGTTGCCCACGAGGTTGAAGCCATCGCCCGCCGAAGGACGGCTGGACTGCGGCCGCGTAGGCCCCGAATGCCGCCACGATCAGGCTCATCAACGCGACGAACGTTCCGCGGCCCAAGGATACTGGTATGATCGTGCCCAGCGTCCCGAACACGACGCATTGCGCGATGGTGCGTCCGCTGATGCGCCGGGCGTGGGCCCGCCAGAGCGCCGCGAGTGTTTGATCGGCCAGTGGCGACGAGTCGAGGTGATGTTGCAAAACCATGACAACCCTCCCAGGCAAATCCCTTGTCAGCTTCAACGTTCGTTGGGTGGCTTGCGCGCCGGCATGATGCACACAATATCGCCAGTATGTCCCGAGAGAGCCGCCACAATCCGCAATCCATCGAAGCCGAGGGTGACCGAGTCTGCGGCTGAGCCGGTAGTCCACGACATGACGTTTACGCGATAGCGTCCCTGGGGAAGCGGACCAAAGGCAAAGCGTCCGGTACTGTCGGCGTGGATGAGGTGATCGCCGGGATCCAGTCGAACCACCGCATCTCTCACCGGCTCTCCGCTTCGCACGGAGATGACCCGTCCGACGATGGCATCGAGTAGAACCGCGGTTGATGGACCTTGCCCTGCAGCGAGCCCGCTTTCCCAGGAAAGACTAGACTTGGGCGGGCTGCTGAATTGGCATCCCGTGCTGGTTATTGACGCGGGCGTCTGCGCGGGCAGGTCGCGCGACAGAAGCGCGACCAAGGCAGTCAGCGCGAAACGCGGCGGCGTGATATGGTGGACAAGCCTCTTCATCGGAATCAAGCCAGTAGCACGACGGGAATGTGTAGCTATCTAACGCGTTAGCTAAGCTGCAAGCGAGTCCAATAAGAGTTTGCGGCGCAGCCGCGCAACAACCGCAGATCGCTTGACAGCTTCAGCGTTCGTTAGGTGGCCGGCGGTATAGACCGGGTACATAGGTAACACAGTAGTCCGGAAACATAGGTAACACTCGACTAACCTGCACGACGACTCGAGTGAGCGAGGCCGTCGATGCCATGGAAGGAGAGTGTGGCTATGGAAGAACGCTTACGGTTCGTGCACGACGCGCTGAGCGATCGCTTCGACATGAGCGAGCTCTGCGCGCGCTACGGCGTGAGTCGGCGCGTCGGCTACAAGTGGCTCGCGCGCTATGAGGCCGACGGGCGGCGCGGGCTCGGTCGATCGCAGTCGCGCGCCGAAGCACTGCCCGCATCGCACGGCGGACCGCATCACCGCGTTGCTCGTCGAGCGTCGACAGCTCCATCCGCAGTGGGGCGCGCGCAAGCTGCTCCGCGTGCTGCGCGGGCGGCACCCGGAGATTCGCGAGTGGCCCGCGCCGAGCACCGTCGCTGATCTGCTCGCGCGGCGCGGGTTCGTGCACAAGCGTCGGCGCCGGCGGCCGTCGATCCACCCCGGCGTGGTGCGCCCCACGACCGCCGCGCCGAACGATCTCTGGACCGCCGACTTCAAAGGCCAGTTCCGCACCGGCGATCACCGCTACTGCTATCCGCTCACGCATCGCCGATCAGCACACGCGCTTCTTGCTCACGTGTCGCGGCCTGCTCTCGACGCAGACCGTGACCGCACGCCCCGTCTTCGAGCGCGCGTTTCGCGAGTACGGGCTGCCGCTCGCGATCCGCACCGACAACGGCGTGCCGTTCGCGACGCAGGCGATTCACGGCCTGTCGTATCTCAACGTGTGGTGGATGCGACTCGGGATTGTTCACCAGCGCATTCGGCCCGGGTGCCCGCAGGAGAACGGCGCGCACGAACGCATGCACCGCACGCTCAAACGCGAAGCGATCAAACCGGTGCGCGGCACCTGCGCCGCGCAGCAGCGGAACTTCGACGCCTTTCGGCACGAGTACAACGACGAGCGGCCGCACGAATATCTCGAGCAGGAGACGCCGGCCTCGCAGTACGTCGCCTCACCGCGGCCCTACCCCGATCGCGCTTCCGACGCTCGAGTATCCGCGGCACTTTCTCGTGAAGAAGATCACGACCGCGGGACGTTCGCGCCTTCGCACGGCTCTTGTAGTCGCAATGCGATGGTCAATCAACACATCGGATTGGAAGAAACTGATGATGGGACTGGGCGATCGACTTCAACACTGTCATACTGGTCGACGTTCGACGAACGCGAGATCATCATCACCGGCCGACCGAAGGGCTTACCGATGTTCCGGACTTCTGTTACCGATGATTCCGGCTGTTCAGGATCGGGATCGACGCCTCGGCGTGAACTGCCGAGGTCGAACGTAGCGCGATGGCTGGGGGGCAACCAGCGCGGCAAGGCGCGATCGGGTAGACCGTCGCCACAACCGTCGGCGACGTACGGCGGCATCGATCTCCGGAGCCCGTCGCCGAGAGCGACGCCAGCGTACGACCACCGCCGTCTGGCGGCCGGTCGCGGCTGCTGCGACGGTCCGATGCACCGCGTCATCGGCGATCCCGAACGAACTTCGGAGCGCGAGCCGCCCAACGCGTTACGTTGACGCGCTGCACGTCTAGGAAGTGGAAGATACCTAACGCTCAGTCAGCTGCAGGACGACAAGATGCGCGCCGCAGGCACAATCGAATAGCTCGCTTTGACAGCTTCAGCGTTCGTTAGTGCCGCGCAGGTATAGTCCGGAGAGATAGGTACCAAAGTAGTCCAAGGACATAGGTAACACTCGACTAACCTGCGTCACAGAACTCGAATGCGCGAGGCCTGTGATGCCCTGGACGGAGAGTGATGCCATGGACCAACGACGGCAGTTCGTACGCGACGCGCTGAGTAATCACTTTACCATGACCGAGCTCTGCGTGCGGTATGGCGTGTGTCGCCGCATCGGGTACAAGTGGCTGGCGCGCTTCGCCGAGGACGGGGCGCGCGGGCTCACGGACCGCAGCCGACGCCCACACACGTCGCCGACCGCGGTGCGCTCGGGCCTCGCGGAACTGCTCTGCGAGTTTCGCCGCCTGCATCCGGATTGGGGCGCCCGCAAACTGCTCAAGGTCCTGCGCGGCCGGCATCCCGAGATCGAGGATTGGCCGGCGGCGAGCACCACCGCCGATCTTCTCGCGCGGCGCGGCCTCGTGCGCCGCCGCCGTCGTCGGCGCCCCCATCAGCATCCGGGCGTCGTGCCGATCGTGACGCGCGCGCCGAACGATCTCTGGACGGCCGACTTCAAAGGCCAGTTCCGTACGGGGAATGGCGTGTACTGCTATCCGCTCACGATCGCCGATCAGCATACCCGGTTTCTCCTGAGCTGCTTTGGGCTCGTCTCGACTGAAACGGCGCTCGCGCGCCCGGTGTTCGAGCGCGCGTTTCGCGAGTACGGCGTGCCGCGGGCGATCCGCACCGACAATGGCGTGCCCTTCGCGACGTCGGCGATTCACGGGCTCTCGCATCTGAACGTCTGGTGGATGCGGCTGGGCATCGCCCACCAGCGTATCCATCCGGGGCAGCCGCAAGAGAACGGCGCACACGAGCGCATGCATCGCACGCTCAAACGCGGCGCGATCAAACCGGTGCAGCGGACCTGCGCCGCCCAACAAAAGCGGTTCGATGCGTTCCGGCGTGAATACAACACCGAGCGGCCGCACGAAGCCCTCGGGCAAGAAACGCCGGCGAGTCGGTATCAATCGTCCCCACGCCCCTATCCCATTCACGTCCCGGTTCCGGAGTACCCGGGACACTGACTTGTGGATCGACGATCTGCATGGCGATGATGCCTGTTGGTCCGGCTAACGCTGTTTATACAGCGAGCTTATCCTGCGAAAAATCACGTTATCCTGCGAAGCCGATGTCGGATAATCTCGCGCGGACGTTCGCCGAATGCCACAAGTGACCGCCAGACCGACACTTGTGCCTCACGCTCGAAACTACATGAGAGTCTTATACTGCGAAACTCTTGCAGTATAGCGCGCGCCGTCGCCGTTCGCGCGCCGAGCGACGCTGGAGGAGGTGTACACGCCCCGGCGCGAAGAATCCCGCCACCGCCCTGCCCCGCCGCCCCGGCTGAAACCGGGCCGCCATAGGCCTCGTATGGGTAACCCATATGACAAACCCACTCGCTGAAACCTCCCCCAGCACACGAGGCCGAATCCTCGCGGCCCTCTATCTGTTCGTCATCGTCGCCGGAATCACGGCACAGAGCTTCATCAGCGACCGGCTCGTCGTCGGCGGCGACGCCGCCAGGACGGCGGCCAACATCCTCGCCAACAAGTCCCTCTACCGCCTCGGATTCACGATCTTCATGCTCGAGATGGTCGCGCAGCTCGCCGTGACCGCGATGTTCTACGACCTGCTGAAACCCGTGAACCGGAGCGCCGCCCGCGTCTCCGCCATCATCGGATTCACCGCCGCCGGCATCAAGACCTTCGCCCGCACGTTCTACTACATGCCCCTGATCCTGCTCGGCGGAGCGTCGTATCTCTCGGCGTTTCAGCCGGCGCAGCTGGACGCGCTGTCGCTCATCTCGCTCAAGATCGGCAGCCAGGGCGCGGCCATCGCGCTCATCTTCTTCGGGTTCGAGACGCTGATCCAGGGCTGGCTGGTGTTCAAGTCCGGATTCCTCCCGCGCTTCCTCGGCGTACTCTCGATGATCTCCGGACTCGGCTGGCTCACCTACCTCTGGCCGCCGCTCGGCTCCCGGGCGTTCATCGGGGTCGCGCTCTTCGCGATCGCCGGAGTGATCGCGACGACCGCATGGCTCTTCATCCGCGGCGTGGATGACGAGAAGTGGAGAGCGCGCGCCGCGCTCTCCACAACGTCGATCTGGCGGTAAGGCGGGCTACTCTATAGAAGGCCGGCGCGACGGCGCTACGCTCTTTATGGGGTCGCTGCGTCGCAGCTCACCGTCGGGTTCGTCGTCGCATACATCCCATTGGGATTGTGCTTCCAGACCCACACGTGCAACTCGTAGTTCGGGAACGGGGGGCTGCTCCAATCCGGAACACGTTTGTCCTCGAAGACCTGATCGCCCAGCATGGGCGGACTGCTGTGCGTCGGGTCCCACATCGACGCGCGCACAACAAAGGTGACCGCGACCAACTCGATGTCGCCGTTATCGCGCGGCTCGTACACGAGCAGCTCCGGCTGGGAGGGATCGACGACCCCATCGATCAGCGCCGCCTTGCGATAGTGAATTCCGATCCCCTGACCGGGCATCGACTCGCAAGGGCTGCCGAACACATACCCGTCGGCGATGGCAGCGTCGACCCTGTGGTAACGGGCCGTCGCCTGGCGAATACCCGCGAGCAGTTGGTTCTGCGATGCGTCGCCGGCCTTCTCCGCCGAGAGGGCGACCGTCCCAAGTGCCGACGCGACAGCGGACGGGTGCCCGAGCGGTTGGGACGGCGGATCGGCCGAGCAAGCGGCGGCGATTGTCGCCGCGGTCGCGACAACCGCTCCGATTGCAAGTTTACGCAGTTTCTTGGGTGTGCCGTGCATGAGGTGCCTCGTCGTGAGATGTGAGGGAGTCGTTGGCGCATGATGCGCGAAAGTCCTTCACCACCTCTCACGTGCACCTCAACTGGCGTTGCCGCCGTCTCACGGCCCACTCAACTGGTCATTTTAGGAATCGGAAGTAGAAGGCCGAGAACACCAAGACGATTCCGACGTTCACCGTCAGTCGTCCCCAGAACTGATTCCTGAAGAAAAGCACGTCAACAACCACGACAGTGGCGATCAACAGCACTATGTAGAGCACAGCCGCCGCGCACGCGCGGCATTCGGACACCTCACGGTCGTTAGGTTGGCGGCGCGACGCGTTCGATCGTCGCGCCGCGTCGCGCAATCGCGAGCGTCGCCCACGCGCAACCAGCGCCGAGGAGGGCCAGGACGGCAAACATGATCGGCGTGTCGGACGAGAGGCGAATATCGGGGACGAGGGCTGTGAGCAGGCGAGTCCCCACGATCGGGAGGACGGCCCCCGCCGCCGCGCCCCAGAAGGTGAGCCGGCGAGTCGACAACTCCTGAAAGGAACGGCGGCCCTCGAAGAGTGCGAGCAGCAACGCGAAGCTGGCCCCGCTGGACGCGCCAAGCGCCGTGAAGCCGAGGTACCAGAAGTCCGGCCGAATCGAATGCTCGGCCCAGTCCAAAACGAAGCCGAGAATACCGCCGGCCGGCAGCCACACTGCGGCCCAAAGAGCCGCGAGGCTCAGGGTACCGCGAAGACCACGAAGAAAAGTCGCCACGTCTATAACTCCTGGCGCTCGAACGTCCAGAGAGCCGCCGCCACTCCCACGACAATCGCGGCGACGGCCGTCGCCACCGGCCAGCCTGACGACACCGCTTGTCCCATCAGCGCGTCGCGCATCGCCGACATCAGACCGACAAAGCTGTATCGTGCCGCCGGCCCCCAGACGGAGAGCAGGAGCGAGAGAAAGTAGAATCCGAGGCCCGCACCCGCCGCCGCGCCGCGCGATCGGAACGCCGCTGAAAAGATGGTCATCACGACGATCAGCAGTGTGGCGTTCAGGAGCCACAACGCCAGCGCCGCCGCCGCGCGAGCGGGGTGCGTTGCGCCGAACACAGCGGCCGTCACAGCCACGCAAGCGGCCGCGCCCAACACGGTGGCCGTAACGAGGAGCACGACCTGCGAGAGGATCTTCGCCAGCACGAACGCACGCCGCGAGAGCGGTTTCGTGAGCGCGAGGACTGCCGTTCCCGACGAGCGCTCGCCCGACACGGCCGCCGCACCGGCGATGATGACGGCAATGAGCACGAACTGATTGAGGTTTTTGAGGAGCTGCCCGTAGCCGTCGAGCGCGGTTGGCGGTGGAATGTGGATCACCATGCCCGGCTGCGAGGCCGCCATCGACCGCACCAACGCCGGCGTGAGCGCCGCGATGATCGGGCTTGTCACTCCGAAGAACACAAGCATCCCGGGAATCACCCAGATTCGCCACGTTCGCCGGATCTCGACGAACTCCTTCCATAGAAAGGCGCTGAACCCGGTCATGTGGGCGGCCCCCCGACGAGCGCCACGAACACGTCCTCCAGGCTCGCCTCGGCGGTCTCGAACCGCCGCAACGGTACGCCGGCAGCCGCGATCGCCGCGGGAACCTCACGGCGTGCGGCCGGCATGTCGGAGACGGTCACGCGCAACGTTCGCTCGACGGTTTCCAAGGACCGCAGCCACGCTCGTCCCGCCAGGAGGCCGGCGACAGCGGCGGCGTCAGCGTCGTTCTCCAATTCGACCACCAGCCGGTTTGCGCCCCCTCCGATGCGCGCCGTGAGCTCGGCGATTCCTGCGCTCGCCACGACTCGGCCGCCCTCGAGAATCGCCACAGCGTCGCACACGCGCTCGACGTCGGCGAGGATGTGGGTCGAGAAGAACACGGTCGTCCGCCCGCGAAGCGACGCGACCATCTCGAGCACCTCGCGCCGGCCGATGGGGTCGAGCGCGCTCGTCGGCTCGTCGAGCATGAGGAGGCTGGGCGCGTTGATCAGCGCCTGCGCAATGCCGAGTCGCTGCTTCATGCCGCGTGAGAAGCCGCCGATGCGCGTGCTCACCGAGGAGAGCCCGGCCATCTCCAGCAGCGCGGCGGCGCGCTCGTCGAGCGTCGCGGCGTCGATCCCGAAGAGCCGTCCGGCAAACTCGAGGTATTCTCGCGCCGTCATCCATGGATAGAAGCCCGGCACGTCGGGGAGGAAGCCGATCCGAGCGCGGACCGCGTCGTTGGCGCTCGTGACATCATGACCGAGGATGTGAGCCGTGCCCGCGGTCGGACGAGCGAGTCCCGAAAGGATTCGCAGCGTCGTCGTCTTTCCAGCGCCGTTGCGGCCAAGGAAGCCGAACACCATGCCCGGGCGGACGACGAGATCGGCGTTGTCGAGGGCGAGCGTGCCGCCGAAGCGCTTTGTCAGGCCGCGAAGCTCGATCGCCGGTACGTCGCCCGCGCGCTCAGCGTCCATCGCGCGGACCGTACAGCGAATCGACGGCCCGCCGGGCCGCCACGCCTCCCGCCGTGCCGACGCTGGAGCCCGAAATGTCGACCGCCGGCGGCAGCCGCCCGCCGACGAGGTAGCCGATCGCTCCCAGCAGATTGCCGAGGACGATGATGAGCGCCCACGCCCACTTTCTGCCGCCGAACACTTCGTCGCGTCGCGCGAGGTCCACCAACGCGTACACCTGCGTCGCGAGTTGAACGGCGGCGAGCAGCAGGATGATGGCGGTGACGGTCGTCGAGACGTGGAGAAGCCGGGCGAGTCGGTCCAGCATCG